>JAIXHJ010000003.1 GCA_030145845.1 Pseudomonadota bacterium | reverse complement strand
GGTATTTAACGCACTGAGTGCGGCCCGCAGGGTGACCGCCAGGGATGGCGGGCAACACAATACCGTCGGGAACGGTATTTAACGCACTGAGTGCGGCCCGCAGGGTGACCGCCAGGGATGGCGGGCAACACAATACCGTCGGGAACGGTATTTAACGCACTGAGTGCGGCCCGCAGGGTGACCGCCAGGGATGGCGGGCATAAAAAAACCGGCCACAAGGCCGGTTTTTCAGCAACGGAAGCTGCGGGCTTACATCATGCCCATGCCACCCATGCCGCCCATGCCGCCCATATCAGGCATTGCCGGAGCGTCTTCTTTCGGCAGTTCAGCAACCATGGCTTCAGTGGTGATCATCAGACCCGCCACAGAAGCAGCCGCCTGCAGTGAAGAACGGGTTACTTTAGCCGGATCAAGAATACCCATTTCCAGCATATCGCCGTACTCACCGGTACCGGCGTTGTAACCGAAGGCACCTAAACCTGCTTTCACTTTATCAACCACAACGGAGCCTTCTGCACCGGCGTTGGCAGCGATCTGACGGATCGGAGCTTCCATCGCACGCAGTGCCAGAGCAATACCCACGTTCTGATCTTCGTTGTCACCTTCCACGCTGACGCTGGACAGTGCGCGTACCAGCGCCACACCACCACCGGCAACCACACCTTCTTCTACCGCAGCACGGGTAGCGTTCAGGGCGTCTTCAACGCGGTCTTTTTTCTCTTTCATTTCAACTTCAGAACCGGCACCAACTTTAATGACGGCAACACCGCCAGCCAGTTTGGCCACACGTTCCTGCAGTTTTTCTTTGTCGTAGTCTGAGGTGGATGCTGCGATTTCAGCACGGATCTGTTCAACACGGGCACTCACTTCTGCCTGCTGGCCAGCACCGTCAACGATCACAGTGTTTTCTTTGCTGATCACAACTTTCTTCGCTGTACCCAGCATTTCCAGAGTGGTGGTCTCCAGAGACATACCCACTTCTTCAGAAATCACCTGGCCACCGGTCAGCACTGCGATGTCCTGCAGCATGGCTTTACGGCGATCACCGAAACCAGGCGCTTTAACAGCAGCGACTTTGAAGGTACCGCGCAGGTTGTTCACTACCAGAGTCGCCAGCGCCTGACCTTCAACGTCTTCGGCAACGATCAGCAGCGGACGGCCGGATTTGGCTACCGCTTCCAGAACCGGAATCAGTTCCTGCAGGTTGTCGACTTTTTTGTCGACCAGCAGGATCAGCGGGCTTTCCAGTTCAGTGGTCATTTTTTCCTGGTTGTTGATGAAGTAAGGAGACAGGTAACCGCGGTCAAACTGCATACCTTCCACAACGTCCAGTTCATCGGCGAAGCCTTTGGCTTCTTCAACGGTGATCACACCTTCTTTACCGACTTTTTCCATCGCTTCGGCGATGATCTTGCCGACGGTCTCATCAGAGTTGGCAGAAATAGTACCAACCTGAGCAATGGACTTGCTGTCTTCACAGGGTTTGGCCTGGGCTTTCAGGGACTCAACCACAGCCGCAGTCGCTTTATCGATACCACGCTTCAGGTCCATCGGGTTCATTCCCGCGGCAACCGCTTTCAGACCTTCGTTAACAATGGCCTGCGCCAGAACGGTCGCGGTGGTGGTGCCGTCACCGGCCTGATCGTTGGCCTGGGAAGCGACTTCTTTCACCATCTGTGCGCCCATGTTTTCGAACTTGTCTTCCAGTTCGATCTCTCTGGCAACAGAAACACCGTCTTTGGTGATGGTCGGAGCGCCGAAAGACTTCTCCAGAACCACATTACGGCCTTTAGGCCCCAGGGTAACTTTTACAGCGTTCGCCAGAACGTTTACACCCGCCAGCATTTTTACGCGGGCATCGTTGCCAAACTTAACTTCTTTAGCAGCCATTTTTCGTTTCCTTTAACAATTCTTAAACCAATGGAACGTCGTTGACGCGGGTAATCAGGCTTCGAGTACGCCGTAGATTTCGCTTTCGTTCAGGATCAGCAGCTCTTCACCATCCACAGTGATGGTGTTGGAACCGGAGTATTTACCGAACACGACGGTGTCGCCGACGCTGACAGCCATAGGAACGACTTCACCATTGTTGGAAATACGACCCGTACCGACGGCTACCACTTCGCCCTGGTTTGGTTTCTCAGCAGCGGAGCCCGGCAGCAGAATACCGCCTGCGGTGGTTTGCTCTTCTTCCTTGCGACGAACAACGACGCGATCGTGTAAAGGACGGATTTTCATTTGAGGTTATCTCCAATGTATTTAAGCAATGTTGTTTGCTGATGACCGGGGGAGGACTCACAGTCCCGCCGCCCAAAATCTTGTGTTTCGCTTACTGGGGGTGACGGCAGAACTTTTCAACACCCCCGGTGAAAATTTTTTTAATCTTCGCGGCGATAGTCGCCGTCAATTGTTTCCGGGCGCTGGTTGCTGTGGTGAATACGCTCTTCCGGTGGCTGCTCATAGACTTCGCGCTCACGGTAGACCGTACGGCTCATGCCTCCCACGGTACGGACTTTGAGCACGTTCAGCACCGATCCCACCAGCGCCGAACGCACCGCAGGAATCAGCAGAATAAAGCCGAAGCCATCGGTCACGAAGCCGGGGGTCAGCAGCATGGCACCGGCCAGCGCCAGCAGGAAACCTTCCGCCAGTTCTTTGGCCGGAATTGCCCCCTCTTCGAGTTTGCGGTTGGCACGCATCAGGGTGGCAAGGCCCTGCGCCCTGAGGATGGCGACGCCGATCACGGCGGTGAGGAAAATCAGCGCCAGGGTCCACAGTACGCCGATGTGGGAACCCACTTTGATCAGCACAGCCAGCTCGATCACGGGAACCAAGATAAAAATCAGAAATAAAGGCACGGTCAACTCCGGGTTGTGGTGCATCAGGTGACCTCGCGGCCACGGGACTACAGGCTATATGGGCTCGTCTGAGCCGATTACAAGCCTCTGCGGAGTATGAAAACGATTGTCACAGGAGGTTCAGTGCCACACCGGCGGTGTGACACTGATGGCGGGATCAGTTGCTCTGCAGGGCTGCCACATCCGGATGACGTTCCTGCCAATTCTCAATCAGATCATGCTGGTCGATATCCCAGGGATGAAAACCGGTGCGGAAGAACAGCCGCAGCGAGCGCAGGTTCTCACGCAGAATGCCCTGTTTACCCCAGAAGAAACGCCAGGCCCCCAGCCATTCACGTAACGACGGCCAGTAACGCTGTACCCGCAGCATGCGGTACTGGAAGTAAGCGATGCGGGCAAACAGGCTGATCATGGCCACCACCATCACCCGCTTGCGCATGAACTCACGCCCGACCTGCAGGCGGTACACGTCAAAGGCCACGGCTTTGTGTTCAATCTCCTCCACCGCGTGCCAGATCAGCATTTTGCGGATGGTGGGATCGGTGTCATCCAGCACCTGCGGATGCTTCAGCAGAAACTCCGCCAGTGACGCTGTGAAATGCTCCATCGCTACCGTCAGCGCCAGCTGGCGGCCGCGGCCGAATACCCGTTTCAGCATCTCAATGCGTTTTTTCATATGTGCCGTGACTTCGTCCATGGGAAAGCCCAGGGCCTGAATGGCCTCATTCAGGGCTTCGTGGGAATGTCCGTGATGAGCTTCCTGGCCGATAAAGCCACGGATCTGTGCCAGCAGCTGCGGATCATCAATGTCTTTCTGGTAGTTACGCACGGAATGAATGAAAAAGCGCTCCCCGTCCGGGAACATCGCCGACAGTGCGTAGAAAAAGGTGCTGATCAGCGCGTTGTTATCAAACGTATAGCGGCGCATCGGGCTGTCAGTATCGAAGGCCATGCGCCGTGGCCTGATCTCATGTGACTGCGCTTTATTTTTATAATCAGTCATAGGAACTCCGGATTGTATGGTCATCGCCGCCACCGGCAGCGCTTATTGCAGACAGGGAAGGCCGCACAGAACATGCCTCCACCGCAACCAATATGACATACTGACGGGGTCAGTGTCCGGTGAGTTCAGCGCATTTGCCGGTGCCATTCAGGCAATCCGGACCGGGCCCCGGAGCCATAACAATAAGAAGCCGCCGATGAACACACTGGGTACGGGTATTTACCGCATCTCCTCAGATTACCTGATTCTGCTCACCGAACTGGCCTTCGAGCAGGGCCTGTCCGCCGGCGACCTGCTGCCCGGTTCCGGGCTGACCGAAGACATTCTGTTTCAGCCCGGCGTCAGTGTCGGCCATGAATCCTGCCTGCATGTGGTGGATCGTTTCTGTCAGCTGACCGGGGATATGTCACTGGCACTGGATTATGGCAAACGCATGACCCTGGCGCGTCACGGCGCTTTGGGTTACGCCGCCCAGTACAGTGCCACCATGGCCGATGCGGCGCAGAAAGTGATGCGCTATGTTGAAACCCGGGCGCAGATTTTTGCCATCCGCCGCGCCGCCAGCCACGGCCAGCGGCATCTGATTATTGAAGCCAGATTCGGCCATGAACTGGCCGGCCCTTTTCTGACGCTGGCTTTTCTCAGCAGCATTGAAACCATCTGCCGTACCCTGACCGGGCCCCGTGGTCAGCAGGCCTGCAGCTGCATCCACAGCACCGTCAGCGCCGACCTGTCGCAGCAGACCACCCTGCCGCACTGTCAGGTGCTGACTGGCCAGTCCGGCAACCGCCTCAGCTGGCCAGAATCCGCCCTTGAGCATCCGCTGCCCTTCTTTAATCCACAACTGGAAAACCTGGCGCAGAGCCGCCTGGAAAGCGCACTCAACGATCTGAACCGGCAGCAGCCGCTGTCTGACCGGGTCACGCAGATTCTGGATGACCATCTTGCGCAAATGCCCGCCGCCGGACAGGTGGCCAGCATGCTGTGTATGTCAGCGGCCACCCTCAACCGCCACCTGCGCAACGAAGGCAGCAGCTTCCGCCAGCTGCGCGATGAGGTCCGCTTCCGCCATGCCCGGCAGTTATTACAGAGCCCACTGGCGGTGGAGCAGATTGCCGCGCGGCTGGGTTACAGTGATGCCAGCAACTTTGCCACCGCATTCCGCAGCTGGTCTGGTGTCTCACCATCGGCTTACCGCCGCCAGCCGGACGCCTGCCCTTTTACCGGCTGAGCGCTTACCGGAGCGTTTGTAACCCGCTGCCAGATACCGAATGACGCAATAACCATACACTTTACGGGCTATTATCAGAGAATCTGCAATGAGGTGATTTTATGGTGATGGCATTCCGTCTGGCGCTGCTGGTGCTGCTGGTTGTTGCCGGTTTCAAACTGCAGGCTGGCACTCTCACGCCAGCCGAGGTGCAGCCCGCAACATCTGCTGCGGCTGAGCTGATCTGACCCCCACTGTCACACCGGGAGCCACAGCGCTGTGCTACAAAGCAGGCCAGTCCTGAAACCCGGAGTACAGCATGCCATTCCCGCTCAGATCCACCCTGCTCGGCAGCCTGTGCTGCGCCGCCCTGCTGGGCTGCAGCCATCAGCCAGCCAGTGAAACCGTTACCACCTCCCCGTCCGCCGTACGCTTTATCCTGTTCGGGGACAGTGGTTATCACTATGACTACCTGAAAGACACGATCCGTAATAACCCGCAGGATATGGCCGCCTATCTCGCCGACGAACAACATTCCTGGCTGAAAAAAGGCCTGCCAGCCGCGGATTTCACCCCGCCACCGGCGCACCAGCTGAATGAACAGCAGGTGATTGAAGCCAGTGGTCTGTACCCGGTAGCGGCCGCCATGACCAGCCACTGCCGGCAGCAGGGCTGCGATCTGGCGCTGATGATGGGCGACAACATTTATCCTGCCGGCGCCGACGGCAGCGCTGCCGATGCCCGGCGTTTCGAGGCAATTCTGGATCAGCCTTTCCGCCCGCTGCTGGCCAGCGATGACGATTTCCGCATTTATGCCATGCTCGGCAACCACGACTGGCAGACCTCCCGTGCCGGACGCGATGCGCAGGTGCAATGGTTCAATGCCGCGGACAACCCGCAGATGGTGCTGCCGGAACCCGGTTTCTATTCCTTTACCCGCGGCGATGCCGAATTTTTTATTCTCGATACCAATCTGCTGCTGGCCGCCACCGACGTACTCGATGACCGCCTCAACCCGGATGGCAGTGAAGTGCAGCATGCACAACGCGAACAGGCTGACCCCTGGCTGCTGCCGCAGGGCCGCGAACAGGAACAGCTGAGCTGGTTTAAACAGGCCATCCGCGAATCGCCGGCACGCTGGAAAATTGTTGCCGGCCACCACCCGCTGTGGACGTCCGGCGGCACCAAGTTTGAACAGGCACGGGCTCTGCGCCGCCTGCTGCTGCCGACCCTGTGCGACTATGCGGATATGTACCTTGCCGGGCACGAACACGATCTGGAAATTCACACCGACGCCTGCGGGGAAAATCAGCCGCCGCTGCCGGTTATCGTCTCCGGTGCTGCGTCAAAACAGCGTCCGGTGCATACATCATTCCAGCAATATCAGCGCAGTCATTATCCGCAGTACCGGGAAATCTGGCTGCGTGGTATGAGCTGGGGCTTTACCCGCATTGAACTGAATGGTGAGCAGGCCGACGTGACCATGATCACCACACCGGATGACGGCAGTGGTGCCGTACAGCAGGCCTTTCAGGTCAGTTTCCCGCGCCGCCACTGAACGCTGGGCTGATCGGTCAGAAATTCATTTCTGCACCGATCAGCACCTTATCATCACCGTCCTGATTCAGATAAAACAGATTCATATAGCGGTATCCGCCGTGCAGCATATACACGTCATCGCCGACCGCGGCACCGATGCGCCGTTCGCGTAACAGGCTCTGAGCAATACTGCGGTATTCCCCGGCCAGTCCATCAAAATCGTGCGCGACGCTGCGCAGCTCACCGGTCAGCGTGACATAGCGGCCGAGCTGCTCGTTGTAGCCCTGACTCAGGTCACTGTAATTTTTATTCAGGTTACTGCTGTCCGCCACCAGTGCCCGGTAGGCATCCAGCTGCTCTGACATTTTCTGATTCAGCTCCTGCTGGGTTTTCAGCAGCGCCTGCGTCTGCGCCAGCAGCTGATCATTGCCCCTGAGAATATCGGTATAAGAGATACAGTCCCGGGATAATTCAGCATCCACCGCCGCTTTCGGCAGCGTATAAACCGGCTGACCATTCACTTCGGCGACCACCAGATTATCGCGGCTGATGATCAGCTCACAGCGTCTGTCCGCCTCTGCCGCCAGGCTCAGGCCGGACAGCAGCAGTACACTCAGCCATTGTCTGCGCATGTTATTGCCCTCCGTTACTGACGGCCGACTGAATCGCCTGTACCCGGGCCGCGGCTTCCAGTCCGCGGCGGATCTGTTCCCGGGCATCCTGAATACTCTGCTGCTGATCCTGCAGCTGCTGTTCCACGTCCGTTTTTTCGGCATCAATGTCGCGGTCACGCTGCTGCAGCTGTTGCAACCGCTGCTGCAGACTCTGCCGCTCACGCTCCAGTGCGGCGGCATTGGCCGCCAGTTGTTCATTATTTTTTTTCAGTTCTTCGGCGGTGTCTTCCAGACCCGCCAGACGCTGCTGCAATGTTTTACGCTGTTCATCCAGTGCGCGCATTTTTTCCCGCGCCCGGTACGCCTGCCAGACCTGCATCGCCAGCAGGGCAATACCGGCGGTGAGTACATACCAGCGGACATGGCGCGGTAAAATCAGACAGGCCACCAGCAACAGTATCAGCCCCAGCAGAATATCAGCGTGCTCCAGCAACCAGATCAATTTTTCCATCAGGCTTCTCCTTCACCGGCAGTGCTTTTATCGGTACGGTTATTACGCGACTGTTCCAGCGACGAAATAATTTTATGCACCGGACTGCTGCCCAGACCGATGGCAACGCCGGTGGCAATTTCGCCCAACCAGCCGGGAATATACTGGCTGGAAAAATAACCGCGGTAATCCTGCGGGTCAGCATTATTCAGCAGCGCCACCTGATCGTTCAGCTGTTCAATCAGGGCAAATAAATTGATATCCATCGCCAGCGCCAGCGTCAGACCCAGCAATAATGCCAGCACCTTACTGCCTGCTTTAATCGCCAGGGAACGCAGGCTGTCAGCCGACACGGCTTTAACACCTTCCAGTCCGGGAAAATCCGTGCGCAGATAATCACGGATGGCTTTGGCTGCTTCCGCTCTGACTTTACCGCCCTGCATCTGCTCATCCAGCAGGTGACTCAGACGTCGGGCGCTGCGGTTCCAGTAATCCTGAAAACCCAGCGTGACTTCACAGAAATCATAAATGGCTTTCAGCAGTTCCAGCAGACGTTCAATCAGCAGGGAAAAAAACAGCGCCGCTGCCAGCATGGTGAGTGATGAATTAAACATATCCATAAATCCGCTCCTCAGCCGGCTGCATAAATAAAGGGTTTTTCCTGGAACAGCGCCAGCTGCTGCTGTGCCTGCGCCGATGCCTGCCAGGCCTGTTCAAAGGCCATCACCCGGTTGTGCAGCGGCGTCAGCGGAAACTGATTGCCCGGACAGGCGGTCGCCGCGCCTTTCAGGGCGCGGTGCGGCACCACCCCCTGCTGAATATCCGTCACCAGCGTGGGATACAGCGAGCGCCACAGAGCGATCACCCGCGCGCCGGCCTGCAACTGGGCTTCTGTCGGCCGGGTGTTGCCGTAGCGGCCATCATGATTGGAATAACGGTCGCCGTCGTGCTGATGGAAATTGCCGTGAAACGCGATGCCCAGCGTGCTGGCGTTGTGGTCTCTGGCGTGATTGCCACAGCGGTCCCAGCGACAGAAGGGGCGGATGCTGCCGTCCGGCATGATGATGCAGTGATAACCGGTGAGCCATTGTTTGTGCTGCAGAAATTCATCCACGATGGCGCGGAAACCGAGATCGCTGTGCATGGCGGTGTGATGCACCACGATGCGTTCCGGGTCTGCATCCCGGCGGTGAACCTGTTCCAGCGTCTGCGGATTAACGCCGCCTTCGTAACGGATATCCTGCCACGCCAGCGGGTTCTCTGCCGCCGCGGCCGGCGCACTGACCGCGACTGCTTCCTGCCCCGGATCAGCCACCTGCTGCAGCGCCTGGCGCTCGGCATCGGTCAGTTTGCGCGTGGTCAGGAACCGCAGCAGCACATGCACCGGCTGACTGCCGCCGCCGATCAGAATGCCGGTAAAAAAGGTGTCCAGTGTCTGCAGGGCAATACTGCCCCAGGCCTGCTGCTCAGCCAGCGTGCGTACAGCCAGCACTTCCTGACCGGTAAACAGGGCAATAAAATGCAGATTGAATACGCCGGCGAGAATAACGCCGAGCGCCATCGGCGCAATGCGGATAAAAAGGTTCACCGCCGCGGTGGTGGTGGAAACCGGCGTCAGCGGTACGTGCAGGACGGCGCTGTACTGTTCGTAATTATCCGGTGTTTCGCTGTCCGCTGCCGGCACAGCCGCCGCGCCAGCCCCGGCATTCAGCGCATCGGTTGCAGCCAGAACGGCATCCGCGGCGGCCACCCCCTGACTGCGCTGCAGATCAATGGCATCCAGCTGCGCGCGGGCCTGTTGCAGTACCTGTTGCTGCGCCCGGCCGGTTTCACGTTCAAGAAAATAACGGTTAGCCCGTTCCTTGATCTGTTTCAGTACTTCAGTAAAACGTTCAACCGTCAGCGCGGCACCCGCCGCCACCGTCAGGCCATTAATCAAAAGCTCCAGTGGTACGGTCTGCATAACCTACCTCCCTGTATCAGCACCAGCAGCGAGACTAACGACAAAATATGACGCGGAAAAGCATTTGGCATAAAAAAACCGCCATTGCGGCGGTTTTTACAACACGGGGAATGACGCCCGGCCAGAGGGGCCGGGCGGCGGGCAGGATCAGATGCAGTAAGACGCCAGCGGCGGGAAGCCGTTAAACTCCACAGCGCTGTAGGTGGTGGTGTAAGCACCGGTACTGAACCAATACAGGCGGTCACCCATGGCCAGATTCAGCGGCAGTTCGTATTTGTAATTTTCATACAGAATATCGGCACTGTCACAGGTCGGGCCGGCGAGAATCACTTCTTCTGCCTCGCCTTTTTTCTCCGCATACAGCGGATATTTGATCGCTTCATCCATGGTCTCAATCAGACCACCGAATTTACCGATATCCACATACACCCAGCGGTGCAGACCGGTACGGTCTTTACGGCTGATCAGCACCACTTCACTGGCCAGCAGGCCGGCATTGGCCACCAGCGAGCGACCCGGTTCGAGAATAATTTCCGGCATATTGTCGCCGAAATCCTCTTCCAGAAAACGGGTGATTTCTTCAGCGTAAGTCTGCAGGTCATTGGTACGGCTGAGATAATTGGCCGGAAAACCACCGCCCATATTAATCATCTTCAGCTGGATATCATCTTCCTGCGCCAGACGCTCAAAAATCACTTTCACCTTGGCGATGGCGGCATCCCAGGCACCGATGTCCCGCTGCTGGGAACCGACATGGAACGAAATACCATAAGGTTCCAGCCCCAGTTCACGGGCGGTGATGCACAGGTCCAGCGCCATATCACTGTGACAGCCGAATTTGCGTGACAGTGGCCAGTCTGCGGTCTCGGAGCCTTCGCTCAGAATACGGACAAACACTTTCGCCCCCGGCGCCGCTTTGGCGATATTACGCAGGTCAGCTTCTGAATCCGTGGCAAACAGGCGCACACCCTTGTCATAGAAGTAGCGGATATCAGCTGCCTTCTTAATGGTGTTCCCGAAACTGATACGATCACCGCTCACGCCCAGTGCCATTACCTTATCCAGCTCATAGCGGGATGCCACGTCAAAATTACAGCCGCGGTCACGCAGAATCGTCAGCAGTTCCGGCATCGGGTTCGCTTTGATGGCGTAATAGGTTTTGGCGTATGGGAAACAGCCCATCAGATCATCCAGCTGACGGGTGAAGGTCTGGCTGTCCACCACCAGACAGGGCGTTTCCTGCTGGTCAGCAAAGGCTTTCAGGCGGGCAAATGTGTCGGCGTCGTAGTAATCTTCAGGTTTCACAACCATTGGGCTCGCTACCTCCTTCTTGGGTCCGGAGCGGTGAATAAAAGTGGCGCAAAGATAGGCTCATTTTCACGACAGTACAGTGATTTTTCCTTGTCCTGTCGATAAGAATTGCAGATCGTAACATGAATCACCATGAGACTTCCTGATTGAGCTGAAGCGCTCTGTCACCCCACCCTGTGCAGCCGCCATTCCATCGGACGAACAGAGAAAATCACCCGGCCAGCTTACATTCGCCGCAGGGGTTGGTTAAGGTGTGCGACCTGATTTATCCCCCGGTTTCATACTCAATGCTCAGATTATTCGAACGCCTGATCAACCCGTTCCCGCCGGAACACCCGCAGCAGCCACCGAAATCCCTGTACGGTTTCTGCCGTCATTACACCCGGGGTCTGGAAGTTCCGCTGCTGGCGATGTCACTGCTGACCTCCGCCATGGCCATTCTGGAAGTCATGCTGTTCGGTTTTATGGGCGACCTGGTGGACTGGCTGGCAGAGAAGAATCCGGACACCCTGCTGGCCGAAGAAGGCACCCGGCTGGCGATGATGACGATTATGATTCTGGTGGTGATGCCACTGGTGGTCTATCTGCATGCCCTGCTGGTGCACCAGACCCTGCTCGGCAATTATCCGATGAAAATCCGCTGGCTGGCGCACCGCTATCTGCTCAATCAGAGCCTGTCCTTCTATCAGGATGACTTTGCCGGCCGGCTGGCAACCAAGGTCATGCAGACGGCGCTGGCGGTGCGTGAAACCGTGATGAAACTGATGGACCTGATGGTGTATATCCTGGTCTATTTCGGCGCCGTGCTGGTGATGACGGCCTCGGCCGATATCCGTCTGATGCTGCCAATGCTCGCCTGGCTGGGCCTGTATATCCTGACTCAGCTGTATTTTGTTCCCAAACTGAAACGCATCGCCACCGAGCAGGCGGACGCCCGCTCCACCATGACCGGACGCATCGTCGACAGCTATACCAATATTCAGACAGTGAAGCTGTTCGCCCATACTGACCGCGAAACCGGCTATGCCAAAGAGTCGATGGAAGGCTTTATGGATACCGTCTACCGCCAGATGCGGCTGGTAACCGGCCTTAACGTAACCGTGAACATGGTGAACTACCTGCTGGTCTTTTCCATCGCCGCACTGGCCATCTGGCTGTGGATGGATCACGCCATCAGCGCCGGCGCCATCGCCATTGCTGTCTCACTGGCACTGCGCATCAACGGCATGGCGCAGTGGATTATGTGGGAGGTCGGCGCCCTGTTCGAAAACATCGGCACCGTGACCGATGGTATGAACACCCTGTCCAAAGCGCCGCAGGTTACCGATGCTGACGATGCCAGCCGCCTGCAGGTCAGTCAGGGGGAGATCCGTCTGGAACACGTGGATTTCCATTACCGCGGCAGTGACAGCGAGCAGGACCGGCAGGTGTTCGACGACCTCAGTCTGGTGATCCGCCCGGGTGAGAAAGTGGGTCTGGTCGGGCGTTCCGGCGCCGGTAAATCGACGCTGGTCAATCTGCTGCTGCGCTTCTACGACATCGACAGTGGCCGCATCCTGATCGACGGCCAGAACATCCGTGAGGTCACGCAGGATTCCCTGCGCCATCAGATCGGGATGGTGACCCAGGATACCTCGCTGCTGCACCGCAGCGTACGCGATAACATTCTCTACGGGCGCCCCGACGCCAGTGAAGAAGAGATGCGCGATGCCTGCCGCAAGGCCGAAGCAGAAGGATTTATTGACACACTTCACGACCCGTACGGCAATAGCGGTTATGATGCTCAGGTCGGTGAGCGCGGTGTTAAACTCTCCGGTGGCCAGCGTCAGCGCATTGCCATCGCCCGCGTTCTGCTGAAAGACGCCCCGATCCTGATCCTCGACGAAGCGACCTCGGCCCTGGATTCCGAAGTGGAAGCCGCCATTCAGGCAAGTCTGTACCGGCTGATGGAAAACAAAACGGTGATCGCCATTGCCCACCGGTTGTCGACCATTGCGGCCATGGACCGCCTGATCGTGCTGGATAACGGCCGTATCGCCGAACAGGGTACGCATCAGGAGCTGATTGCCCGGGGCGGGATTTATGCCCAGCTGTGGAACCATCAGACCGGTGGATTTATCGGGGAAGACTGAAACCGTCAGCCACGCTGTTATTGTCTGCTGAGGAGATACGATGAAACTGTATGTATACCACCATTGCCCTTACTGCATCCGTGCCATGATGGTGGCCAATTACAAAGACATAAGCTACGAAACCGTATTTCTGCTCAATGATGATGAGGAAACCTGTTACCGCCTGGTGAATGCCAAGCAGGTGCCGATTCTGGAATTCGATCAGGGTGGCGCCATCGCCGAAAGTCTGGATATTGCAGCCCGCTTTGATGAACTGGGCGACGGCGGACGGGTTATCCGCCCGGCCGATGACTGCAGTGCCTTTTCTGCAGCCTTCAGCGACAGTGGCATGCCTATCAACTGTCTGCTGTTTCCGCGCAACATTGCCCTTGGCCTGCCGGAGTTTATGACCGAAGACGCGCGGGGCTATTTCCGCACGAAAAAAGAAAAAATTATCGGTCAGTCCTTTTCCCAGGCGATGACGGATACCCGGCAGCATAAAGTGCAGGTGGAAACCATGCTGGCCAATCTGCCGGCACCGTCCCTGCCCTCCCACCATGAAAACACCATCAGCTGGGATGATGTGATGATTTTCCCCACCCTGCGCAATCTGACCATGGTGGCCGAGCTGAAAATTCCGCCCACCATCCGTGAATACCTGAATCAGGTCAGTCAGCTGACCGGTATCCAGCTCTATCTGGATCAGGCCATCTGATCCGCCACTAGCGCCCGGCCAGCGCATTATTGCCCAAAATACTGCGCCGGCCTGCACACTGAATCACGGATTAATTGACCCGGATTTAAAGAGTTCATTAATTTTTGTGTACGCTTTTTATTTAATAACAGCACCTTTTCCACTGACATAAATCTGACCTTTTTCTGCAACAGATTTCACATGAAAGTGTCAGAATCTGTTCACGCCGCTGTAACCCTTTCAGCTGATCCTTTCCCCGCTTAATCAAACACAATTATTGGGGGAAATTATGAAAGGACCGACCGTCAGTCAGCTGTCACTGCTCGCGCTTGCCGTGGCCGCTGCTGCTCCTGGTTTTGCCGCCGACACGGCCACCGGTAACAGCAACGAGAATGTTATTGAAGAAGTGGTGGCTGTCGGTAAGCCTGTCGCTCAGGGTAACAACATCACCACCGACGCCATGAAAAGCCAGCAGTCAGCCATCACCAGCGTATTCGCTTCGGTTGATAACCTGCCCGGTATTTCCATCAGCGAAGGCGACACCTTCGGCTCCGATGACTGGTCCACCAGCATCTCAGCCCGCGGCTACAGCATTAACCTGAATGAACAGCAGCTGGGGATTACCGTTGACGGGATTCCGAATGGCGGTTCCAACTATGGTGGCGGTGCCAAAGCCAACCGTTTCCTTGACGGTGAAAATATGGAGAAGGTTGAGGTTTACCAGGGGGCTGGTGATATCTCTTCCGCATCGCTGGAAGCGCTGGGCGGTACCTTCAACTTTATTTCTGCCGATCCGCTGACCGAAGAAAATCTGGAAGTCGGTCTGACCAGTGGCGATTATAATGCCCGCCGTCTGTTCGTGCGTGCTGACACCGGTGATCTGGGTGCCAACACCTATGCCTATGTGTCAATGTCAGACAGCTATAACAACCGCTGGATCGGCGATGGTTCCAACGGCCATACTGACCGCACCCATTACGAAGCCAAGATTGTCTCCAACCAGACCAATATGCGTCTGATGGGCCGTATCTCCTTTGACGACAGCAGCGAAAATAACTATCAGGGCGTCACTCTGGATGCCTTCGAACAGAACAACGACTGGGATCACCTGACCTGGCAGTGGACCGGCGACCCGGATATCGACCAGTACTACGCTGAAACCTGGGGCACCCTGCGCGAAAACCTGATGGCGTACGGCAGCCTGGAATATTTCGCCGGCGACAGCACCACCGTTACCGTCAAGCCTTATTACCATCAGATGAAAGGCCGCGGTGACTGGTCTCCCCCGTATCAGTACAACACTGACACCGGTTATACCTATTACTACGTTGACGATAACGGTGACCCGATTGACGATACCACTGGCTGTGGCAGCGACCTGAGCTGCTATTCCTATACCGGTGATGCCACCCGGGTATCTTCCTACCGTCATACCCACTACAAGAAAAAACGTTACGGCGTATTAACCGACGTGGAATCAAAACTGGATGACCTGCAGACCCTGAAAGCCGGTTTCTGGTACGAAACATCCGAACGTCCGGAAAGCCGTGACTGGCACAAAGTGCTGGATTCCTCCGTGTACTGGTATTACGAAAATGACCCGTATTTCACTCAGTACGAATACAGCTACAACACCGATACCCTGATGTGGTATCTGCAGGACACACTGGAACTGGGCGATCTCCAGGTCAGCCTGGGTGTTAAACAGTATCTGGTCGATCTGGAACGTGAAGACGATCTGTACGGTACCGACAAAGTGACTGCCGACAGTGACTCGGATGTGCTGCCGAACGTGGGTGTGGTTTATCAGCTGAGCGATGAAATGGAAATTCACTCCAGCTTCTCCACCAACTTTGCTGCCATTAAAGATGAAATGCTGAATGACGGTCAGACCGCCGTAAACAATGTTGATGGCGAAGAATCCGACAACTTTGATCTGGGTCTGCGTTATAACGGCACCGGCATCAATGCCACTCTGGTGTACTACATGGTGGACTTCTCCAACCGTATTACCCAGGTCAGCAACAGTACCCTCAGTGGTATTGATTACCTGAACGCTGCGGATTACAGCTACATCAACGTCGGTGGTATCAAATCCCACGGTATTGAAGCCAGCCTGCGCTTCAATATGACCGACTACTGGGAAGTGTACAGCTCGCTGACCGCCAACAGCGCCAAATACACCAAAGATATTGATACCGACGGTGACGGTGATGCCGACATCACAGAAGACAACATGGTTGCTGCAGCACCGGAAGAAATGGCCGTTATCAGCCTGAACTATGACAACGGTCGTTACCACTCGTCACTGAGCGGTAAATACACCGCTGCCCGTTATGGTGATACCGCCAACGAAGACCGTCTGGACGGTTACACCGTGGTGGATTTCAACCTTGGTTACCGTAAAGAAGTGGATGCCGGTCTGTTCCGTGCCGCTGAAGTGAACCTGGTGATCAACAACCTGCTGGATGAACGTTATCTCGGCGGCGGTGTTGAAGGTTCTTACTTTATCGGTGCTGCCCGTACCGCCACTGCCAATCTGACCGTCGAATTCTGACCGTCAGCCGGTAAAAGAAAAGCAGGCCCTGTGGCCTGCTTTTTTATGCGCCAGCTATAAGGAGCCATCCATGACCCGCTTTTTATTTGTCTGTCTGACCCTGCTGTACTGCAACAGTGCCGCGGCGGCCGGAAACCTGCTGCTGATTTCTCTTGATGGCCTGCGCTGGCAGGAAGTCTTCAGCGGTGCTGACCCGCAACTGATCGGCCATCCGGACTATGTCAAAGATGCAGACACGCTGAAAACGCTGTTCTGGGCAGACGATGCACAGCAGCGCCGCAGCCGGCTGATGCCGTTTCTGTGGAACGAACTGGCTCCCCGGGGCGTGCTGATCGGTAACCGCAATAACAACAGTCCGATGCAGGTTGCCAACCCCTGGTTTTTTTCCTACCCCGGCTATAACGAAATGCTGTCCGGTTATGCCGATCCGCTGATTAATTCCAATCAGAAAATTCCCAACCCCAATATCACCTTTCTTGAATGGGCCAATCAGCAGCCCGGTTTTCAGGGACGGGTGGCCGCATTTGGCAGCTGGGATGTATTTCCCTACATCATTAACAGTGAACGCAGCGGCATACCGGTGAATGCCGGTTTTATGAGTGCGCAACGGCCCCATCTCAGTGAGCGCGAACGTTACCTGAACGAATTACAGCCACAGACCCCCAGCCCGTGGAGCAGCGTGCGGCTGGATGTCTTCACCTATCAGTACGCCAAAGAATATATCCGCAGCGAGCAACCGCGGATTATTTACGTCAGTCTGGGGGAAACCGATGACTTCGCCCATGACGGTGACTACTCCGCTTATCTGCATTCGGCTCACCGCGACGACGCCTTTATCGGCGAACTCTGGCATTTCCTGCAGCAGCAGGATCACTACCGCGATAACACCGTGCTGCTGATTACCACCGATCATGGCCGTGGCCAGACCGCCGACGACTGGCTGCATCATGCTTCCGGCCGCGCAGTACAGGGCTATCTGCAAAGCCTGTCAGCCTTCGCCAAAGGCATTATCGGTTCGGAACAGACCTGGTTTGCCGCCATGGGCCCCGGCATCCGTCATCAGGGTGAACTGGCACTGGAAAAACCGGCAGAACTGAGTCAGGTCGCGGCAACCGCCGTACAGGCACTGGCACTCGATCCGGCAGCGTTCAGCCGCAAGGCTGCTCCGCCGTTACAACAGATTTTTGAATAAGGTAAACCAATGAAATACCTGTTAATCACCCTGACCCTGATCAGTCAGACCCTGCTGGCCGCCGAGCCGGTAAAAATACTGTTCGGCTCCTGCATTCATCAGGACGATGACGCGCCGATCCTCAGCGCAGTCAATGCAGAACAGGCCGACCTGTTTATTTTTCTCGGTGACAATATTTATGGTGATACTGAAGATATGCAGCTGCTGCAGAAAAAATATCAGCAGCAGCTGTCGCGTGCGTCGTTCCGCCAGCTGCGCGATAACACCCGCACCCTGGCCATCTGGGACGACCATGATTTCGGTGTTAACGATGGCGGCAGCGATTACCCGCAGAAAGAAGCCTCACGCCAGATTATGCTCGATTTCTGGCAGGTTGCCGGTGACTCACCCCGCCGCCAGCGGGCGGATGGTATTTATACCAGCGACTGGCTGATCGCCGATGGTTACCGTATTCATATTATTCTGCCCGACCTGCGCTGGAACCGGCCGCCACTGCGCAGCGTCAGCCGTGAGCAATATCAGCAGGAAAAAGCACCACAGAATATGGGCCCCTACCTGCCCCATCAGGGCAACGAATCGGCTCTCGGTGAACAGCAGTGGCAATGGCTGGAACAGCAACTGCAGCAACCCGCCGACCTGATTATTCTCGGCTCCAGTCTGCAGACACTGGCTGATTCTACCGGCTGGGAATCCTGGGCGAATTTTCCCTATGACCGTGAGCGCCTGCTGCACACCATCAACCGCAATAATCTGAATAATATTCTGCTGATCAGCGGTGATACCCACTGGGGCGAATTCAGCCGCGTCACGCTCGATAATGGCTATGAACTGTGGGACGTAACCAGTTCAGGTCTGACCGAAGAATGGAAAGAGGTCAGCCCCAACCAGTACCGGGTCGGTGCCTATACCCATCAGGTGAATTACGGCGAAATTCTGCTCGACCGCGCTGACAGCCGCCTGACGCTGACACTGAAAGATGTGCAGGGTAAACCCGTGCGTGAGGAACATTTCAGACTGGATAAAAATGGCATCCGCAGCCACTGATTCACACTGCCGGCCGCTGGCCGGCAGGACAATTACCGCCGGTGTTCAGCTGATCAGGCCTTCAACCAGTTCAATGGCCGACGCCAGCTGATCAATCAGATCATCCACTTTTTCAATATCTGCGATGGCCTGCTTTGCTTTGGCCGACGCTTTATTCATGGCCGTGGTTGCCTCACGGTAACCGGCCGTAGCGGCACTGACCGACGCCTCAATCAGCCGTAACTGCTGATCATATAACGCATCAATCTGATCCAGCAGCTGTCCGTCAACGCCGGGGTGGTTATCCCGTATGGTTTCCAGTCGGGCGATGGTCGCCTCAAGGTCCTGCAGCAGATCCGCCATGTTGGCTCCCCGTTATTGTGCAAACGCCCGATAGATTTTCACCAGATCACGGATATCCTGCGCATAACCGCTGATATCATCCCTGGCGTATTCTTTTTCTTCCAGCACCTGGCTGATATGGCTGTTGGCTTTTTTCAGTGCGCTGAGGGTTTTCCCGGCCTGCGCACCGATACGCTGGCTGCGTTCCAGTGCCTCTTCAGCCATCACCAGTGCCCGCACGGCCACCTCGCGCTCGGCATAAGAGTATTCATCTCCCGCATTAAGAACCCGGTAAGAGGCATTTTTAAGACGCCCTGCCGTCTGCTGACAGGCTTTCATCAGCCCCTGACCACCGTCCGCAAGCGTCAGATCGGCAGCCAGATAATCCGCCAGCCGCGCAACTTCCGGCTGATAGCGGGGAATAATGGTTTTCAGCGCCTGCGAGCGCCGATAGCTGAGCCACAGGCCGCCCAGATTTTCCACCGCCTTGGCCAGAGCTTCTTCCTTATCATCGTCAAAATCGTCGCCGAGTACCGCCGCGGTATTGTCGGCAAAAGATTCCGCCGCATCTTCCAGCTCGTCACTGCGGTCTTTGCTGACCAGCCCGCTGATCAGTTCACCGTAAGCCGCCAGTGCCTCTGCCGCGGCAATGCGCAGCTGAATATCCCCGGCCCGGACATTGCGGCTGAAATCCGCATCCTGCACACGACGTTTTTTATCCAGCGTAAACAGCATCTGGTTCATCGCCGTCAGCTCACTGCGCAGCGTGGTGAATTCCGTCTGGCTGAACTCCCCCAGCACACGGGTGGAGGAACCGTAACTGCCGGTGTCCTTTAACTGCTGTGAAGTCAGACTGCAGGCCGTTAACTGAAGCACAAGCAGGCTTAACACCAGCCCCCGGGCAGTTTTCTTAACGCGCATCATCATTTGTTTCACCTGCCTGAGCATAACGGAAAGTTGTTAAAGTCTGCGCAGCAATCACATGGTTCTTCGCCAGCAGAAATAACGCCGCGACCAGCTGACAGGCCACAGCCAGTGGCAATACAAAATTCAGCCCGGTAATCAATACAGAATATTGCCTCACGTCATGCCGCCTATCCCCCAGGTGGTAACGATGGCGCATGGCATAAAGAAACAGCGCGGCAGCAAATAAGCAGATTGCGCTAGCCGCAAGCGGATGGGTATGCATCCCTGATGTTCTCCGTCCCTGTCATTGATCTGCCAGATACTGGCTTATATTACGGAATATCTCAATAACCTCTATCAGGGCGCGGGCGGGCGGCAGCGGATATACACCGCCACGCCGCCGAGAATCAGCAGCGAGGCCAGAATAACCCGCATGGTTAACGGTTCCGCCAGCAGCCAGACCCCGGCAATGGCGGTCAGCGCCGGCACGGTCAGCTGTACTGTCGCCGCGGTCGCCGCCTGCATTGCCGGCAGCACGCGGTACCAGAGGGCATAGCCGGCCCCGGACGCCAGTGCGCCGGACAACAGCGCATACAGCACACCACGGCAGTCAGCCTGAGATAACATCAGCTCGCCATTAATCAGCCAGCCACCAGCCACAGTCAGCAGCGCCAGCGGCACAGCGCGGATAAAATTACCGGCGGTATCCGCCAGCGGGTCGGCACTGCCGCGTCCGTGCAGCGAATAAACGCCCCAGCTGATACCGGCAGCAATCATCAGCACCGCTGCCAGCGGCTGCGGTGCACTGGCACCGGGCAACAGCAGATACAGCAGCCCGGCCAGCGCCAGCGCGGAACCGGCAATCTGCAGCCGGCCCGGCCTTTCACCGCGCACAATGCCGGCCAGGATCATGGTCGCCTGTACCGCGCCGAACAGCAGCAGGGCACCGGTCGATGCCGTCAGATCACGATAAGCAAAGGAAAATCCGGCGGCATACAGAAACAACGCCAGCGCTGACAGGCCGTTACCGGCCAGCGGCACTGAGCGTCGCCGGATACGCAGCAGCAGCCAGAGAAACACCGCCCCCGACAACAGCCGCAGCAGAGTAAAGCCGGCCGCATCCAGCGTGCTGCCGGTCAGCGCCAGGCGGTTAAGAAGGGAGTTGCCGGCAAAGGCCAGCATCGCCAGGGACGTGAATAACGTAATCGGTAGCGGAGACACAGAGCCCACCTGCGGTCAGAACCAGCCATGACTGTGCGGGTATTTTCCCGCGCCAGCAAGTGATGTGCTGCCGCTGGCCGGCCCGGCGTTATTTAAACGACGTGCGCTCAACAAAAGGACGCGCGGGTTTATCTTTCCCCGCCAGACCGTTGGCCATGGCAATTTTCTGATTTTTCCGCCCCAGCAGACGCGCCTGTACCCAGCGTTCCCAGCGCAGGGCTTTCCAGCTGTCGGCTTTCCAGGTTTTCTTAAACAGATACTTGGCGGCCGCCACTGCATCCGGTGATTTAGCTGCAATCTGCTGTGCCAGCAGGGTGGCTTCGGCCAGCGGGTCAGCGGCGAGTTTACTGATCAGGCCGTATTCATGGCCTTCCGTCGCCGGGAACTGGCGGCCGGTCATGGTCAGCTCCTGCGCAATATCCACCCGCGTCAGGCGCGACAGGGTCACCATGCCGCTCATATCGGGAATCAGGCCCCATTTCATTTCCATAATGGAGAGGTTGGCATCGGGGGTGGCAATGCGGTAATCACAGGCCAGCGCAATCTGCATGCCGCCACCGAAACAGTTACCGTGAATGGCACAGATCACCGGCACCGGCAGGTCCCGCCAGCAATGGGCAATCTGCTGGGCAATATTCTGCTTGGTCCACGGCCATTTGAGGAAGATTCTGGCAATCATCGACGGGTTTTTGCTGACCGCTTTAAAGTCCAGCCCGGCACAGAAAGAATCGCCGTTGGCGGCTAACACCACCACGCGCACACTGCGGTCTTTGCGGATTTTTTTCGCGGTGGCGATCATTTCATTAAACATCGCCATATCCAGACCGTTCAGTTTATCGGCCCGGTTCATGGTTACATAGGCAATATGGTCGCGTACTTCGCACAGTACACGGGCAGCAGAACTGTTCATTATCGTCACCTCAGAATGTCTGCGCGCATCATTCCACAGAGCGGCTCAGGTGACGATGATCAGATACAACAGATCAGTAGCTGAAGTTTACTGCTGTGCGCTCAGGCCAGCTGTGGCCGGCGGCGCTCATCCCGTGCATTGGCCTCATTAACCCGCAGTGGACGGCCGTTAATTTCATGACCATGCAGTTTTTCCATTGCCCGTTTTGCCGCCGTGTCGTCGTCCATTTCAACAAAGCCAAAGCCCTTTGAACGCTGGGTTTCCTTATCGGTTACCACGGTTGCGCGGCGAACCGCGCCGAATTCAGCGAACAGGGTTTTCAGTTCATCGCGGCTGACTGAGTATGAAAGATTACCGACATAGATATTCATGCTGAGATCCGTACCTTGCGTCAGGTGAAAAGACAACCTGCATACTGACCAGCACGAATTTCAGTTTAATGACAAAAAAGATCCGTAAACCCGCAGGCGTACGGACCAGGAGAGAAACTTAAGGAACTTCTGAATAACCCCAGCCGCTGGTATTGGCCTGTACCAGATCCGCCAGCAGTTCAATATGGTCACGGCGGTCGTTGAGGCAGGGAATATAGTGATAATTCTGGCCGCCGGCGGCGGTAAAGAGTTCACGGTTCTGCATATCCAGCTCTTCCAGCGTTTCCAGACAGTCGGCGGCAAACGCCGGGCTGATCACATCCACCCGGCCGACCCCCGCTTTGCCCCAGGCTTCGAGGGTTTCATCGGTATAGGGTTTGACCCACTCTTCGCGGCCGAAACGCGACTGGAATGAGCACAGCCACTGCTCATCGTTCAGACCCAGCTCAGCCGCCACTGCCTGTGCGGTGGCGCGGCACTGCGACGGATACGGATCGCCGTTATTTTCATAGCGCTCCGGAATACCGTGGAACGACATCAGCAGCCGCTCACCACTGCCATGCTCGGCGCGGTATTCGCGCACCGAATTGGCCAGTGCGCGGATATAACCGGGCTGCACATGATATTCGTTGATAAAACGCATCTGCGGCAGGTGCGGACAGGCCTGCAGCCCCTTCGCCAGACGGTCAAACACCGCGCCGGTGGTGGTGGCGGAATACTGCGGATACAGCGGCAGCACCAGCATATTTTTCACCCCGGCAGCACGCAGCTCACGGCCGGCCTGCTCCATCGACGGCTCACCATAGGTCATGGCCAGCGCCACCGGCACCTCAAATCCATAACGGGCCGACAGCTCTTCCTGCAGCGCCTGCTGCTGACGGCGGGAAATACGCATCAGCGGCGAGCCATCGTCGGTCCACACCGCCTGATAGGCATGCGCGACCTTGCCCGGACGGGTGCGCAGAATGATGCCGTGCAGGATCAGCCACCACAGCGGCCGCGGTGCATCGACCACCCGTTTATCCCACAGAAACTCGGCCAGATACTCGCGTACAGCCTCAGTCGTTGGGGCTTTCGGGGTACCAAGGTTGGCGAGCAACACGCCAAAAGGCGGACGTTTCTGGGTATTCACCGGCTGTTCTCCTGCCATTGATGTATAAGGTTTGTCTCATTTTAATAGAAGGCCATCAGGAGTCCATCAGAGAAGCACTATCAGGCCGATATAAAAAATCACAAAAAACTGACCATCCAGTCAGCTCTGACAGATGAAGGTTTTTTAAAAATGGTCTGACCTACTGGACAAAAGCAGGAGGCTGATGCACGCTTCGCCATCCTTTTCAGCCTATGCTGCCGAGAGCCAAAGCAGGAAAATCACCATGACCTATTGTGTCGCTCTGAAAGTCCGTGACGGACTGGTTCTGACATCAGACTCACGCACCAACGCCGGTGTTGACCACATCGCCAGCTTCCGCAAACTGCATGTGCTGGAAATCCCGGGTGAGCGGGTGATTTTTATTCAGAGCGCCGGCAATCTGGCCACCACTCAGAGTGTGATCAGCCTGCTGCAGCACCAGATCAAAAGTTCAGAGCGCCATGCGCTGAATGTACCGACGCTGTTTGATGTGGCGGAACTGGTGGGCAAAACCATCCGTGAAGTTATTCAGCGTGACTCATACCAGAATCAGGGCCCGAATCAGGGCGTGGATTTCAGCTGCAATATGCTGGTCAGCGGCCAGATCAAAGGCGACGAACCCCGTCTTTATCATGTCTATCCGCAGGGCAACTTTATCGAAGCCTGCGAAGACACCCCTTATTTCCAGATCGGTGAAAGCAAATACGGCAAACCGATTCTCGACCGCGTCGTGACCTTCAGCACCGGCCTCGACAAAGCCCTGCAGTGTGCCCTGATCTCAATGGATTCCACCCTGCGCAGCAATCTGTCCGTGGGCATGCCACTGGATCTGATTACCTATGAAGAAGGTCTGCTGGAAAATCCCGGCATCCGCCGTGTGGATGAAACCACCGAGCCGTTTATGAAGCTGCGCAGCGCCTGGTCGGAAGGTATCCGTGCCCTGTTCGACAGCATTCCGCTGTATATGAAAGGCGAATAATATCTGGCTTAAAATTGCCATTATCAACTATTTGACGTTTAATCCCCTCACGGTTTCAGGGAAGAAGATCGTGGGTAGCTCTGTTCTGAATCCCTGCTGATACGCTTCTGTGTTTATACTCCCAGAAGCTTTGTACAGAAACCTCTGAAAACATTGCCTCTGATACAGTTACAGGAAGTACGTATGAATGCCCGATCCCTTATTCCTCTGGCCGCCCTACTGCTCAACTTTGTGGTCATCCCCGCACAGGCTGAAATTTACAAATGGACTGACGAAAATGGTCATGTACGATTCTCAGACCGACCACCGGCAAACCAGAAAGCCAAAGTTGACACAGTCAATGTCAATAGTACTGCCCGCAGTCAGGGACATAGGGAGATGTCGGATAAGTTAAGAAAACCTTTGCCGACCGCATACCCCATTCTGGCAGAAGAAGGGAAAAGAGTAAAAACTTTGGGTATCGAAAATCTGGTATTTGCCCCTGAATCTGTCCGTAACGACCCTGATCAGGAACTTGGCAGGAATCTGTCATTGAGTTCCAGTTATGGCGGTAAAAGCTACGCCTCTTATTGCCAGTTCAAGGGCCGTACTCTGGACGCACACAACGCCAGCGTTCTGTTCAAAACCTCAGTTAAAGAAATTTACCGGGCAATGTTCAATACCATCAGTCAGCTCGGATATTCAGATTCCATTTACGATCAGGCACTATTCAAAAACCAACAATCAAAAAGTACCGATCTCAGCCTTGGAGGCGTCATTAAAGACGTCTTTCTTGAAAATTGCGGGATAAACCAGACGTTCAATAAAACCTATGTAGAAATTGAATGGCAGTTATTCAGTAATCTGGAGCGACGGGTTGTATATAAAACCACAACCAGAGGTTACAACGAAAACTGGGGAGATACACCACGAACACACGGTGGCCAGGAAAGTATGGCTGCGGCTACTGACGATGCCCTCAAACGTTTATTTTCCGATCAGGCATTTATTGAAAACTTTTACGCCACGCTTCCCCAACAACCTGTCAGTAAATACCACTCAGAACTTTCACTGTCGCTACACCGTGCGAAACCACGGGATAACTTTGTAAAAAGCGTGAATAACCTGAAAGACAGTATAGTAACAGTCAGAACCTCATCCGGTCATGGCAGCGGTTTTATTATCAGTAACCAGGGCCACGCCCTGACCAACTATCATGTCGTCGGTGAAAACCAGCAGGTGCTGTTAATTAATGGTGATAAACAGGCCTATGCTACCGTGTTATATAAAGATAAAGTCCGTGATTTGGCTTTACTAAAAACCGACAGCAGAAATTTTTCCCAACCGATTTCAGCCATCAATCCCGAAGTATTTACAGGTGAATCCGTGTATATCATAGGTACACCACTGACTGAAGAACTCGACCATACTGTCACCCGGGGTATCATATCCGGCATACGTATGCAGAACAGTATGAAGTTTATTCAGACAGATGCGGCAGTTAACCCCGGTAATTCCGGTGGCCCGGCATTTAATGAGAAAGGTGAAATAGTAGCGATCGCTGTTGCCGGGATGTTTACTGACAATGGTGCCTCACTGAATATGAACTTCCTGATCCCAATTCAGGAAGCTCTGGACAGCATGAACATCCACTACCAGCTCAACTAAGGCCACTGAGGACGGCTCAGAACCTCAGTGAACCGCAGCAGCGTCGCCGGCAGCGGCTTTCGGCGCCGGCCGGATCGCCAGTGACGCCAGCGATGCAATCAGCAGCATGCAGCCCAGCGCGGCAAACGCTTCGTTATACGACATCACCATCGCCTGCTGACTGAGCTCCTGCGCCAGTACCCCGTAAGCCTGGGTTTCACTGCCGCCATAAGGCAGCATGGCCTGCCCCATCTGCAGCATATAATCCTGCAGGTTCTGACTGCCGGCGGTCAGGGTTTCCTTGATCTGACTGAGATGAACATCGGTGCGTTTATCCAGCAGGGTCGCCAGCAACGCAATCCCCACCGCACCACCGAGATTACGCATCACATTAAACAGCGTCGAGGCGGAGGCGGTATCTTCCGCTTTCAGATTCTGCGACGACATCACCGACAGCGGCACCATAATAAACGGCTGCCCCAGTGCCCGTACCAGCAGTGCCGGAATCAGATAACTGCCATCAAATTCGGTGGTCATGTGAATATTCATAAACATGCTGGCGCCCATCACAAAAAAGCCGAACGCCACCAGATATTTGGCGTCGATTTTTTTCATGATGCGTGGAATCAGCGGGAAAAACGGCAGCTGCGGAAAACCCACCCACATCAGCACCAGACCAATATCCAGTGCGGTGTAATCGTGCACCGACGCCAGATACAGAGGTACCAGATATACCGAACCGAACAGACCGGCGCCAAGCGCCACATAGGTCACACAGGCGAGGCTGAAATCGCGGCTGCGGAACAGGCGCAGATTCACCAGCGGAAATTCCGTCAGTAACTGCTTACGCACAAACAGCACCAGACTGACGGCAGAAATCACCGCCAGCCAACGGATATATTCCGCATCAAACCAGTCATCCTTGGCGCCTTCTTCCAGCATAATCTGCAGACAGCCCAGACCCAGCGCCATGGTAATCATGCCCATCAGGTCGATGCGTTTCAGCTGACTGTCGTCGCCTTCTTCCTTATCCAGACCTTCGGCCAGCAGCCACAGCACCGCCAGCCCCGGCAGGACGTTGAGATAAAAAATGTAATGCCAGCTGAAGGCTTCCGTCAGCCAGCCCCCCAGCGTCGGGCCAATACTCGGCGCGAAGGTCGCCGTCACCCCGAACAGCGCCATACCGACCGGCCGTTTATCCAGTGGCAGCAACTGCAGAATCAGGGTGAAGGCCATCGGAATCAGCGCACCGCCGGTAAACCCCTGCATGGCGCGGAACACAATCATGGAATCCAGATTCCAGGCGAACGAACACAACAGCGAGGAAGCGATAAAGCCGGCACCGTTCCATAACAGATAACGGCGCGGTGACAGCCAGGCGGCAAAGAAACCGGTCAGCGGGATGGCAATCATCTCCGCCACCAGATAGGAGGTGGCAATCCAGGAGGATTCCTCCAGCGTGGCCCCCAGCGCCGCCTGAATATCCTTCAGCGACGAATTGGTAATCTGGATATCCAGAATCGCCATAAAGGCGCCCAGCAGAGCGCCGGCAATGGCCAGCCAGTTTTTGACCGGAACGCCACCCTTACTCATGCAGGGTTACTCGGTAAAGACGGTGACAACCACCGACATGCCCGCCCGGACGCGGGCCAGATCCTGCCCCTCATCGAAGCGGATTTTAACCGGCAGACGCTGGGTTACTTTGGTGAAATTGCCGGTGGCATTCTGTGGCGGCAACAGGGCAAATTCCGAACCGGTGGCGGCGTAGAAGCTGTCGACATGGCCACTGAAAACCGTATCCGGCAGTGCATCCAGATGAATGTCGACTTTCTGCCCGACCTGTATATCCGCCACCTGGGTTTCCTTGAAGTTGGCGTAAATCCAGACCGGCTGTGTCACCAGGCTCATCAGACGGATTTCCGGACTGACCATCTGCCCCAGCTGCACCATGCGGTTGGTGATAACACCATCACGGGCGGCACGGATGCTGGTGTAACCCAGATCCAGCCCGGCACTCTGCCGCTCGGCCTGCGCTTCGTCCACCGCCGCTTTCAGCTGTGGCTGTTCACCCTGCAGTGTCACCAGATTGGCCTGCTGTGAAACCCGCTGTGCTTTCGCCTGGTTATAGCGCGCCAGCGCCGCCGCCCGGTTCAGTTCCGCCGCATCCAGATCATCCTGCGAGACGTACTGCTTACCCTGCAGCTGCTGCAGCCGGTTCACCTGCTGCACGCTGCGCTGCCATTCCGCTTTTGCCGCCGCCACACTGGCTTCGGCCGCCGTTACCAGCGCCTGCTGCGCCGCCACGCGGTCGTGCAGATGATCGAGTCTGGCCGTGGCTTCATCCAGCAAGGCCTGCTGCTTGGCCAGCCGCGCACGGTAAGGACTGTCATCCAGCGTCAGCAGCAGATCGCCGGCACTGACCGGCTGATTCTCGGCCACATGAATGGCTGCCACACTGCCACTGACGCGGCTCATGACCGGCACAATATCCGCTTTGACGTAGGCGTTATCGGTGTCCTCTTTGCCCTGATGAGACCACCACCAGACACCACCGGCCAGCGCCAGAATAACCAGAACAAGGATGAGTTTGACTTGCTTAGGCATACAGAAAAGCCCCGGAACGGATAAAAAACGCCCAGTCTACCGGGGATGTGAGCAGTGTAAACACGAATTTGATGGTCAAACTGTTTCAGCATGCCGACCAATCGCTGCGGATTGACCTTAAGCATTGGCAGAATCAGGACTGCAGCGGCGCAGCGGGTCCGATGGCTCTCTGGCCTTAATGGAATATTTCCCGGACGGCCGTATCCAGAGCAGCCTGATCACAGTGCCAGCGCAGCAACGACGGCGCTTCCGTTCCCTGCCCGGCGGTCAGTGTCCATTTTCGAAAATTCCGATAAACAGCTTCCATTAATTGCGATTTTCAGCACCGCCCCAGAGCCTATGATGAGCCATCCCTCAACCGCAGCAACAGAGACCACAATGGATCACAACAACCGCTCCTACACCGCCACCGCCAAAGCCCTGCACTGGCTGATGGCCGTGCTGATTCTCACCGCCAGCGCCATCGGGCTGTATTCATCATCGATGGAATACGGCGCCGATCAGGCTCTGAATGACTACAAAGGTGGTCTGATTACCCTGCATAAATCCATTGCCACCATTACCCTGTTCCTGATCGTGCTGCGCCTGGTCTGGCGCTTTGCCCACCGGCCACCGCAACTGGCCGGCATGAGCCCGCTGATGGAAAAAGCCGCCCACGCCGGCCACTGGCTGCTGTATGCGCTGATGATTGTGGTGCCGGTGACCGGCTGGGCTTACAGCTCAGCCGCGGGTTATCCGATTCCGGTAGCCGGCCTGTTTACCCTGCCACCCCTGCTGGATAAATCGGCGGACATGGTGGAACTCATCGGTCCGTTCCATCGCTGGATTTCCTGGCTGATGCTGGTGGTGATCGCCGGCCACGTGGCCTTTGCCATCAAGCACAAAGTCATCGATAAAGACGGCACCATGGAAGCCATGCTGCCGCAGCGGAAGCAGTAACCAACAGGCCCGGCGTCTGCCGGGCGGATCATTATCTGAATATGCGTAAGGAGTGCCCGTGTCTGCATCCCTGATTGTCAGCCATCCGCAGCAGGCGGATCACCTGTTCCTGTTATTTCACGGCGTCGGAGCCACGCCCGACAGCCTGATTCCGCTGGCAGAACAGATTGCCGGCCAGCAGCCGCAGGCTGCCGTGATCAGCGTCTGTGCACCTTACCCTTCCGATCTCAGCAGTGCCGGTTACCAGTGGTTTTCGGTACGGGGCGTGAGCGAAGAACACCGCCCGCAGCGGATACAGGCGGTGCTGGCGGAATTTATTCAGGCCATCCGCGACTGGCAGTCAGCCACCGGCTGCGGAGCACAGAACACCACGCTGATCGGCTTTTCCCAGGGAGCCATTATGAGCCTCAGCCTGACGCAGCAGGACGGCGACATTCCCGCCTGCCGGGTCGTTTCCCTGTCGGGCCGTTTTGCCACGCTGCCGGACAAAGCCCCGGCCGTCAGCCTGCACCTGCTGCACGGCAAACAGGATGGCGTTATGGACTGGCGGCTGACACAACAGGCGTACGAGCAACTGCAACAGCTGGGCGCCCGCGTGACCCTGGATCTGTTCGATGACCTCGGCCACAGCATTTCGGCGCCGGAAGCCGCCGTGCTGCTGAACTATCTCAGCCGCTGACCGCGCGGCTCAGGCGGCGGCCGTCGCGGGCGTTCATCAGCATCAACAACAGATTGGTCGCACCAGCCAGCAGCTCCACCGCCTGCAGGGCATAAAACCCGCCGCTGAATTCCCCGGCGGCGGCCCAGTGATTCAGTATCAGCGCACAGGGAACCAGCAGCAGAATACCGGCCGCAGCAATCCTCTTCATGCGCTGCTGCTTTGCCGTTACCAGCCGGCCTTTGCGCTGTTTCGCCAGCACATTGCCGGTAATACCCGTCAGGGCAATGGCCGGGATCAGAATAAACAGCCCCGGCATCACAATCAGACTTTTCACCAGCGCCACCGCCTGCGCATCACCTGCCAGCTCCACCATCAGGGTGGATGAAAAAAATACGGCCACACACAGCATGGCCATCAGCGCCATGACTTTATGAACACGCTGAATCATAGTAACCTCCACAAGTTGACAACATACTGTCATTCTTAATATTGACAACATATTGTCAAGTTAATTTTCAGCGACATGAGGCAGCTATGAACAAAGGGCAGATCTTCACCAGCCTGGTGCTGGAAATATTCAAAGTCAGCGGCCAGCTGAATGCGGAAGGTGATCAGCTCACCGCGCCACTCGGCCTGACCAGCGCGCGTTGGAAAGTACTGGGCGCCATCAGCCTGCTGCAGGCGCCGCAGACCACATCAGACATTGCCCGTTATATGGGCCAGAGCCGGCAGGCGACCCAGCGTCTGGTCGACAGCATGGTGGCAGACGGCCTGCTGGAACTGGTGGAAAACCCGCGTCATAAACGGGCGAAGCTGGTTAATCTGACTGCCGCAGGCAAGGACGCCTATGCACGGCTGGATGAAAAACAGATACCCTGGGCGCAGGAACACGCCCGGGGATTAACGCGGGAAGAGCTGGAAACGGCCTTCAGTGTCCTCAGCAAACTGTCACAGCAGCTGAACCGGCAGGGCTGATGCCGACTTACAGAGTGGCGCCACCGAACGGACCAGGCACCGGCACCAGCGGACTGTCTGACGGGCTGACCAGCGCGTAATTGAAGCGCCCGTCCGACCAGTAACGCGCCAGCAGTGCACCTTCCTCTCGCTGCCCCTGTGGCAGTGGCTGATGGCGGTTGCCCGGACGGACAAAATACACCAGCGTCTCACCACCAGAGCCACGGTACAGCACCATCGCCGCCGGCCCGTCGGCGGTTGCCATCAGTTCGGCACCGGCACGCTGCAGGCCGTAATCCTCCAGCAGGGGTGGCAGGGCCGCGCCACTGAAATACTGACGGAACCAGTCGCTCAACTGCTGCTGACCGGTGTGCGCCACCGGCTCGTTGCTGAATAAGCGGTAGGCTTCCAGCGCATCCCGCATCGGCAGTTCAGCCGGCACAGAAGGCGGCTGATGCCACAGCCAGCCTCCCCCCCAGCCCAGACTGACCGCCAGTAACAGCATCGCCACCGATGCATAACGCTGGCGGCGCTGATGCCTCAGGCTGCGCCGTACAGCCGCCGGGGAAAACAGCGTGGCCGGCTCCGGCGGCAGGCTGAGCATGGTCTGACGCAGAGTTTCCGCATCGGCACGGAACTGCGCGATCCGGGCGGCTTCGTGCGGATGGGCGTCCAGATATTCCTGCACCTGACGGCGTTCCGCCGCTGCCAGTTCACCATCGAGAAACGCGTGCAGCTGTTGTTCATCCACTTTCATTTCACAACCCTCAGACTGGTGGCGACGGCCGGCGGCTGTTCTGCCAGCAGCTGACGATAAGCCTGACGCGCGCGCGCCAGACGTGACATCACAGTTCCCAGCGGAACCCCCAGAACGTCGCTGACTTCTTCGTAACTCATACCTTCCACCGAAATTAACATCAGGATGCTGCGCTGGGCTTCCGGCAGGCGTGCGAATTCCCCCAGCGCCTGCTGGTCCTGTAACTGCTGCTCCAGCGTGACCGTTTCCGGCTCCGCAGTACTGAAACGCTGCAGCAGTTTGCGCAGCCGGCCATTGCGGCGCTGCCCATCCAGAAAGTGCCGGTAAAGAATGGCACACAGCCACGCCCGTGCCGCTTCCTGCCGGCGCCGCGACGGCCAGGCCAGAATGGCTTTTTCCAGCGTGTCCTGCACCAGATCATCCGCCGCGTAACGCTCACGGGTGAGCGCCATGGCAAAGCGCTTCAGCACCGGCAACTCGCGGATCAGCACCGTATCCAGATCATTGATGTCCTGCATCCTGAACGCCTGTCTCCTGCAACCAAGAACAGAGGTGAGACGAGCGCCCGCGGTTTTTATTCCATTGGCCACGGAATAAAACCGGCCAGCCGTTCGTCCAGCCCCTGTCATACAATACCGTTCGCTGAAGGAAAACCCATGAAACACCCGCATACCCGCCACAACGCTGCCGGACTGCGCAGCAGAACCGGCCGCTTCACCCTGATAGCCCTGCTTACCGCACTGCCGGCCCTGCTGTTTGCCTGGTCGGCCGGCTGGCTCAGCAGCCGCCTGAGCCCGCAGCAGTTTGTCGATCAGCTGGAACAGAACGGTGGCCGGCACGCCGGCTTCCGCCGTAATCATGCCAAAGGCCTGTGTGTCAGCGGATATTTTGAACCCAGCGCCGATGCCCGCCGTTTATCCACCGCCGGCGTCTTCGCTGCCGGCAGGCATAGCGTCAACGGCCGCCTTTCCATTCCCGGCGGCAACCCCTACGGCGCTGACGATAAAGCGCCACTGCGTTCGCTGGGCCTGCAGATTGATGGCGGCAGTGCTCATGAATGGCGTATGGCGCTGAATTCTTCTGCCGTGTTTGTGGTCGCCCGGCCGGAAGATTTTTATGCCCTGTTGCAGGCGCAGCAACCCGACCCGGTCAGCGGCCGGCGCGATAAAGAAAAACTCCGCGCCTTTTTTAACCGCCATCCGGAAACCGCTGCCTTCCGTCAGTGGCAGAGTCAGCACACACCGTCAGACAGCTTTGCCAACAGCCGCTATAACAGCCTGAACAGTTTTGTTTTTACCGACAACGCCGGCACAGAACGCTACCTGCGCTGGTCACTGATTCCGCAGCAGGCCTATCAGCCACAGGCCGCTGACAATGGTGCCGATTTTCTGGCCGCCGATTTTCGGCGCCGCGTTGCGCAGCAGCCACAGCGCTGGACACTGCAGCTGCAACTCGCCGCCGACGGTGACCCGGTTAACGATGCCACCCGCGCCTGGCCGGCAGAACGCCCGACCGTCAATGCCGGCACGCTGGTCATTAACGCTGCCGGGCCGCAACAACAGGGAGCATGCCGCGATATTAATTTCGACCCGCTGATCCTGCCAGCCGGCATCCGCCCGTCCGGTGACCCACTGCTGGCTGCACGCTCGGCGGTGTATTCGGATTCCTTCACCCGTCGCATTACTGAACAGGCCACACAGGAGCACCCTCATGACTGACCACTTTCACTGGCTTATCCGTACCCTGCACTGGCTGATGGCCATCGCGGTGTTTGCCATGTTATGCATCGGCGCTGCCATGGTCAGCAGCGTGGCCGGCAGTCACAGCTGGCTGACCGGACTGCACCGACCACTGGGCATGCTGATTCTGTTGCTGGCGCTGCTGCGTCTGGCCGTGCGGCTGATGACCAGACAACCCGGATTACCGCCGGATATGCCACGCCTGCAACAGCGTGCGGCGCAGGCCTCACATATTCTGCTGTACAGTCTGATGATCGTTCTGCCGCTGGTCGGCTGGGCAACCCTCAGCGCCGGCGGTTATCCGCTGATTCTGGCCGGGGAAGTGCAGCTGCCACCGCTGCTGGAGAAATCCAATACGCTGTACGCCCTGCTGCGCCCGGCGCACCGCTGGCTGGCTTATGCCCTGCTGCTGCTGATACTCGCCCATCTGGCAGCGGCGCTGTTTCATGCGCTGATCCGTCAGGATGGGGTGCTGCAGAGCATGTTGCCCGGCCGGGCAAAAAAATAACCAGGCAGACATAAAAACAATAAAGGCCGCAGAAGCGGCCTTTATACAGTGCAGTCAGATACGGAAATCAGAGGTCGTCGAGAATATCCTGACGTTTGCTCTGATATTCCTGCCCGGTGATCAGGCCTTTCTGTTTCAGCGCATCCAGACGGCGCAGACGCTCTTCCACCGTTTTACCGGCACCGGTTTCATGCATGGGCTTGCCCTGCGGCTGGGCCGGCATAAAACCACAATGGTAGTAATCGGCTTCCATGCGGGTGGTGATCACGGTTTTCATACCGGACAGCGATGGCCGCTTGCGGCGGTTCTCATCCACTTTACCCATCACCACAGCGTCCGCACCGGCTTCAGCCGCATGCTCCTGATGCCAGGCATGACAGGCCTTCTGCGGGTCCATACTGGTGGTGCTGCAGACTTCATGTTTGATATGGCGGCAGGCGGCCGCTTTATCGGCAGGCACAATGGCCACTTCCTGCGCAGCCTGAGCGCCGGCTGACAGCGCCATGGCAAAGATAACGGCAGAGGACAATTTCATATCCGGATTTCCTTCAATACGATGCCTTACAAGGTAAGGAAATGATGTCATTCAGTAAGGCTACCTTACCACAAAGCAACGGATTGTGACTGCCTGACCATTGTTTTGCAGCAGCCGGCACAATCCGGCGCCAGCCCAGGCAAAATACGCAGGAAATGACCACTCCGTCAGCGATCAAAGCTGCACAGACAAGCCTTCCCCGCCAGTGCAGCGATTACTGTGAATTCATTGTCATTGTTACAACGTAATTCTGTGAGCAAGGCCGCAATAATAGCTGAATGAAAGTTCAGCTGAGCTGCTAGTATTTTTTACCGGCGGATGATTCCGGCAGGCCCGGCGCAGGTAAAAATCCGTAAACAAAAGATACAAAGCGTTGCAGATAAGGAGTGCTCATGAGCATCGAAAACTGGCTTCATCTTCTGGCAAAACACGATGGCTCTGATCTTTACCTGAGTAAAGGTGCTCCGCCCTGCGCCAAATTCCAGGGCCAGTTAAAACCGATCAGCCGTGAAGTGCTGGGAGCCGGCGATATCGAAAGAATTGCCTATTCCATTATGTCGGAAGCACAACGGCAGGAATTCGAAGAAGAAATGGAACTGAATATGGCCATGTCGAATTCTTCCGGCCGTTTCCGTATCAATATTTTTAAACAGCAGCACGAAGTGTCGATGGTGGCGCGGAATATCAATACCGAAATTCCCGATATCAGCAAACTCAACCTGCCGCCGGTACTGAAAGACGTGATTACCGCCAAACGTGGTCTGATTCTGTTTGTCGGCGGTACCGGCTCCGGTAAATCCACCTCACTGGCGGCGCTGATTGATTACCGCAATGCCAACTCTTACGGCCATATTATTACCATCGAAGACCCGATTGAGTTTGTGCACAAGCACAAGAAAAGCGTGATTAACCAGCGTGAAGTCGGTACCGATACCAAAAGCTATGCCGCGGCACTGAAAAATACCCTGCGCCAGGCTCCCGATGTGATTCTGATTGGTGAGATCCGCGATGCGGAAACCATGGAACATGCCCTCGCCTTTGCGGAAACCGGCCATCTGGCGATCTCGACCCTGCACGCCAACAACGCCAATCAGGCATTCGAACGGATTGTGAATATGTTTCCGGAAGAACGCCGCAACCAGATTCTGCTGGGCTTAGGTCAGAACGTGCGCGCCATTGTCTCGCAGCGCCTGATCCCGACCAAAGACGGCAAACGCGCCGCCGCCGTGGAAGTGCTGCTGGGCAACAAAACCGTGGAAGACCTGATTATCAAAGGTGACTTCCCGTCCATCAAAGAAATTATGAACAAATCCGAAAACCTCGGTATGCAGACCTTTGATGGCGCCCTCTACCACCTCTACAAACAGGGCAAAATCACCCTTGAACAGGCACTGAAAAACGCCGACTCAGAAAACAACCTGCGCCTGCGCATTAAACTGGGCGATAACAAGCAGGAAGCCAAACCGGCTGCAGTGAAGAAAGCCGTACCGAAAGCGGCTGCACCATCTTCCTCCGGACTGGAACTCAGCCTGATGGATGACGGCGGACGTGAAGAGGCGTATGCCTGAGTGTCTTCCGTGAAATACTGAAGCAGAAAATAAAAACGGGCCTGATGGCCCGTTTTCTTTTTAAAGACCATAAAAATACTGAACCAGCTGCTCTGATATTTATTATCCTCGACGATAAACGTAGCTATATTCCGCCGGAAAGCACCAAAATTCCGGATAGGATGGAAATCAATGAGGATCAGTGGCTGACCATGACGCACAGTCCGAACAGTGCTTCAGCACCTTCGCCGGAAACGAACAGCAGCTACGCCATACCTGTGACAGATTGAATTACCGACGACCACCCGGATTAAACCGCTGCAAAACAGCATTCGGCTGAAGCTACTTGCACCCTCATTCAGGAACTGATCAGGCAATCCTGAGAACAAGGCATACCTGAAAATCAGCTGATCAAGGCCTTATTTCATTAGTAAGCACCAACCAGGCTTGTGCCACACCGACAGACATCTTTTCGTATTCCCATAGCGGGAACTTCAGCCTTTAAATCAAAGGCTCTTAGAATGGGTGTCCTATTAATCTTGCTATTAGTCATTACTGCCACGACTCTTAAGGTGGGTTTCTTATTAGTCATGCTAATTTCATATGGCACAGTTAGCTACAAAAAAACCTACTAATCGCATCATATGCATACAACCGCACGTCAATCTGAAGAGTTTTTTTTATTTTCAATGCAGGACGTGTCGCCATAATCGTTTACTAAGTATGAACTCTGGGCTAATTTATAATTGCCCCATTAGTATCGAATTCTGGTTTATAATACATCGTAAATAGGCGCCCATCGATAGACTACTTATGGTCTTTCCGCTGCCTCAAGCCATGTTTGAATCTCACTAACACCAACAGACAATAAAGCATCCTGAAGAGTGACAACTCGGTTCAGAAAATCTCCATCATCGGACCCTTCCAGCTCTTCGGCGTAAGCAAATAGTTGGTTCATTAGTTGAACAAGATTATTATTTTGGTCATATAAGTGGGGCTTCCATTTTTTCAGTTTTGGGATATATATCTCAGCGCACTTTAAAGCTTTAGCTGGGTCGGATTGGGCTATGAGATTTAGCCATTCGTTAATTTCTTGAAAATGGTCTCTCGTATTATTGTCTTGATCCATCCCTAGCTCCAACGAGTTAATAAAGCTATTGAATGTCGACTCGCTGAAGTTAATAGCGGGTTCGTTATCACCTAGCAGCCCTGCAAAATCATCACTGGCTAGTATTTGTATGTTGTCGTTTTGAGCAAAGGCAGCAATTATCCCTTTCAGGCATATGTCTGGATGAAGGTTGAAGTTTTCTCGATGGGACCATACATCCAGCGCACCTTCCCAGGCACTGGTGCTGTTGAGTTCTATAAGTTCCTTAATAAATTCTTCAGATTGAATAAATCCGCTTAACCCTGAAAGAGCAGATATGCGCCCCCATGTAGCCCGTGATTCCGCATCTGAGCTGGACTTTATTTGGCTCAGATAAGGTTCAACTTTCACAAACTCATTATGATAACTGTAATAGAGGAATGATTCTGCATAAGGCCATAATTCGGGGCAGTGTTGCATAGTACGTTCAAATATTTCCCATGCCAGTTCCGGTGCATCATTCTTCAGGTAAGGCAAGCGGCGAAGAATCATTGCCTTTACAGCAGAAGATTCTGATTGTGCAAACAATTTCAATGCAGAGATTGTCAGCTCAGAGTTATCACGTCCTGATTCAGAAATTTCGGTCGCAAGAACCATAATCGCATCGGCTACAGTGCCAGATTTCATATTAATTCCATCATGAATTAATCCCAATCTGGAGTCATTCGAGTGGAACCTGTCTTCGGAGATATAAGCAAACTCCAGCATTTGAAATACAAGCTTGCCTACAAGGTGTGCATCCTTGATCACATATGCACAGGCTTCCAGTGCCTTGGCTTTGCTTCTTGTCCGGTGCCAGTGACTCGGATGCCTTTCCAATTCTTCAAACACCTTTTCAGCAAGCCAGTGCTTATCAGGTTTTTCGATGGCCTCCCAATTTTGGTCTGGTCTAAGATTGCCGTAGAGGTATCTCAGATGGCTGGAGAGCCCATCAAGGATGGATTTTCGGAACGCTGAGGCTAAGCAGTGCCAGTATCTAATCAGATAATTGATAAACCTGATGGGTTGCCTGGAAGAAGCTTCTTCTAATTGGCACTGAACTTCCTCTTCTCCGCCGACCAGAAAATCATCAAATCGACCTGCATAGCCTGAGTAGTGTGCCAGAAGTTTTAGTAATGCCCCATCTGAGGTATCAATGATCAACTCATAAGAAAATGGTGCTCTAACAAAACCGCCTCTGCAGTGAATATCTGGTTCGCGAATGTAATTCCCATTGAGTTTCTCATACGCATCAAGAGTTTTCTGATTCGAGTCGGTACGAAGGAAGTTAGGCAGAGCTGAGATATAGGAAATCTTTTCTTTCGATATCCATGTAATATTGCTGTCCGGATGGACTTCATCTTCATAGAGTGATTCAATCACCTGGTTAAAGCTAGTTATAGCCTTCTCATTAAGGTAGATGGAGGATATGTTTGTCAGAGTTCCTACTTCAAAAGATATTCTGGATCTCAGTATTTTTTCATTAAGAATAATTCGCTGGGTAATATCTATGTTTTTTTCTGGGGCTGCGGAAAGAGCTTTTACCAAAAAATAAGTTATGGCTAATTCGTTGCTTTCAGATAATGGAAGTCGATTTTCTTGCCACCATCGCGTGTGATTTTCGGTATTCACCATGATCCCATATTCAATGGCATCAAACAGTACGTTTACATCATCGTATGGACTTGTTCCTCTCTCGGAGTGAGCCTTTTCATAGGAGGTGTAGTCGAGGAAATGGCTGAACAATCGAGGCCTTTCGTACTTGTACTCATCTAATAGTATATCGGCCCAATTATTGATTGTCTTTATAGCCAAAGTGAGCAGCGTCGGTGACTTTGCCATTCGGTTTTTCAGGAAGTCCATATTTTTGTTGCCAAACTGGTACGGTCGGCAATTCAATGTGTTTTCAAGTCGGTAATGGAGTAAATTCTCAGGTTTCACTGCTCCGGTGATGTATGCCCACAGCTCTTGATCCGTCAAAACTTCCGCTTCTACGCATTGGGCTATGGTTTCCCCAAGAAAATCTCGATCACTATTCAGGTTTTTAAGTAGCTTCAACACCAGTGGTTTGGCTAAATGTAAGTGTTCAGCCCTGAGATCTTGCAAGTAGAAAGAGACCTTCCTCGCTAGGTTATTAGTTTCTATCCAGCTGCAATCCATTGCTTCTGTCCAAAGAAGAACAATGGCTTCAGTAGCCTCATTCAGCCATTGGCTGATTCGATAGAGATATCCTTCCAACCCTTCTTGATCTTTCGCTTGTTTCAAGTTTGGTAAAAGGTTCTGCTGCCACATATGGAACCAGCTGATGTGTGCGCTATGGCTATAAATAACCTGAAAGACATCCTTGTTCTGGTTCCGCAAATCCCGTAACAACGGCCAATCGCTTTGATCAACAGGCTGCTGTGCGAAGATTTCGGCGACCAAGCGACGAAGATGAAAAGGAAATTGTCCGGTTAATACCGCGCGAAGTTGTCCCCTGAAAACCTTCTTCTCTCCTAATGCGAGTTGGTTAACAAAACTACGAATACTGGGTCTGACAAAAGGAACCGGTGGTAATCCGGTAATAAATTCCTTCAGAGAAACATCTTCACGAATCGCATTACTGATAACCAAAACATCCAGCAGGGTTTGATGACCAAAGGTCAGTCCGTTGTCATGAGTTTTCTGGACCAAGCCGAGGCTCAGTAGCCGCCTTAAAACGGCTTCTGATCCTGAGAATTGCTGATAAGGAATAGATAGCGCTCTGGCTTCCAGCATTCGGCGAGCCGCATTCTCCACGGCGACCATGGCTTCGTCGCCAAGAGCAGTATCACTCTGTACAAAAACAGTGAGATATTTTTGGGCCAAATCCTGACTGGTGATCACGTTGAAGCTGCCAGAGTGCTTCGCTAGTTCTACGTAAAGATCCAGCTCTCTGGGGTTGGTAACAAGCGTTTGCGTTGTTTGATCAATCGTTGAAGTATCAATATCCAGATCGGTGAGAAAAGGTTGGACCTGCTTCTCCCAATCCAGCGGTGGTATTTTCAGTTCCTTGTCCCAGTCCTTTTCGCTGATGCGTCGATCATATTGGCGGTCAAAGTCCCTACAAGCGGTGATGACTGTAAGATTGGGAATATTTTTCAGACGATCTATTTGCGCCAGAAAATAGGACAACACATTGTGCTCGCGAGCTATCGAGAGCACGTCCAGAGAATCGATAATGACGACCACTCTGGAGAACTCAGCTTGACGAGCCGCTTGTTCAACCCACTGACTCGATAACCCTTGATGATGTCTTTCCTCCGTGTTTGTCGCTTCGGCAAATTCTCTGGACTGAATAAACAGAGAAATAAAACCGTTCTGGGATTTAGCTCTTTCTTCCAGTATTGCCTGTAGCTGAAACATCAAACAGGTTTTACCTGATCCTGGCTGACCTGTGATCAAGATAGATGAGGCTTTGGCCTCTATGGCCTCAAGCACACCATGCAGTATCGGGTTATCAAGACGCTTCCCGGCGATATCGGTTTTCCAGCTTCTGCCAATCAGGGAAGTTTGTTGAAAGGAGTTTCGAACCTCCTGCTCTGAAATAGGTGGCACCAGCATTGCGCCTGATTGATTCAGCACTGCTAATAGATCATTGCGGGTTAGCCGATGTTTACTGGTTGCGACTCCACCAGTCGGTACTCGACCACCGAGTTTTTCTAGTGTTAGCCAGAGCGATTCGTAAGCAATTTTTGAATTTGAGGCCAGTCTTTCCAGTCGCTCGATTTGAAGCTGCTCATGGCGTTCAAAGTCAGCTGGTGTCGTTTCAAAAGTCGTTCGCTCTAGTAGTTCAAATGGCGTTAGGGATACCTTGGCTGCTGCGATGATCTTTTGAACTGCTGCATAACTTTTTTGGTGGCCTTTTGTCAAGTTTTGGATGAGTTGCAGGTCATCTTCGTAGTTGGTTGCGAATTCCTGGAGTTTGGCTATATCTCCGAATGCGCCTCGGGAATAGAAAATGAGGGTAGTGGTCGGTGAGTTAGCCAATTCTTTGGCTGCTTTCTCAAGCTCGTCACCCAGATCTGCGATAGACCATGTATTAAAATTTTTCTGGTTTTTCTTGCACTGGCAGCAGATGAGAGGGCCATTCGTTTTTTTGATAACGATATCGTCGACTTGATGATGAACAGAGTCGACTTCCAGTGATTCAATATCATTGCTGGCTAAGGTATCCAGCACCCAATCAAGAGCAATCAGCTTTTGATAATAATCTCCACGGGTAGATCTTATTCCGGCGAGGCTCATGGCATTCCTTGTCGTTCGATTGATCTCAGATAAGTAAAGTCAGGTGATTGTTCAGTTCTGGCTCCTCGTCTTGACTTATGTTCCAGACTGCTTCTTGAAAAGCAGACTGTAATCCCCAAAAGCTGGGCCATTCATAACTGCAAATTTTCCGACATAATCAATATTTACAGGAGATTTTCCTATGCGTAAATCCTGTTTTAGCGAAAAACGGATCATCAAAATTTTAAAGGCAGTTGAAGCTGGTCGAACAACCAGAGAAACTATCAAGCCACCCAGCTTATCTGTTACTCACCACTCCTGCCTTCCAATCACCGCCATTACCTCCACACCTTCATCTGTCACCCGAAAATAAATACTTTCTTTTCCTGTAACACACCGTCGGTATCCCGGCCGGATTTCATCGACAAGCGGGTATTGCAAAGGGCTCTTTGAGATCTGATCGAAGGAATGGAAGATATTTGAGATATATTGATCGGCGGCTTCCATGCCCCAGTTATTCAATCCATATAGCCAGATAAGATAAAGATCATCTTCGGCCTGAGGTGAAAGTTTATAACTTGCCATCTCCGCCCGCCCGTTCCCTGAACCTGTTAAGCATCTCTTCCTGAGATGTTGTTACCCAACCTTTTTCAGCGACTGACATTTCTGCTGCGATTAAGCGGGCACGAATGTCTTCAACCTCCCGCACTTTACGGATAAGGTCGTTGATCACTTCACTGCGGCTGCTGAATTCTTTGCTGTCGATCTGAGCCTGAATCCAGCGTTCATTCGGCTCAGTCAGTGACAGACTTGCTCTGGTTGCCATAGCCTGCTCCTCTGTACGAATCTGATGCGGTAATGATGTAATAATGCATCACAAAACTCATCACGGCAATAAAAAAGCCGCTCCTCATCTCTGAGCAGCGGCTTATCTGTCAAACCATTTGGTGGGCAGGGCCCACCCTACAATGCAGCTAAGCACTAACACCGAAAACGTTAACCAGTTAGTTTTCAGAAAAGGAGTACTGCCAAAGCGTCGGCGGCGATGAGCTGGCTAGACAAATGTGACCGAAAAAGCGCAGTTTACAAGTCGTAAATGAGCATTTTGAGGTCACATTTAACAACGCCAGATCGAGTGAGCCAACTTTGGCTTACTCCTTAGTTCTCTTCACACCAAACCCGTGCATTACGGAACATCCGCATCCACGCGCCATCCTCATCCCATTCGCCTGGCACGTAGGAGTTCTGGATGGCACGGAATACGCGCTCCGGGTGCGGCATCATAATGGTCACCCGGCCGTCGTTGGCGGTCAGGCCGGTAATGCCCTGTGGTGAGCCGTTGGGGTTGAACGGGTACTGTTCGGTCACGTCGCCATAGTTATTCACATAGCGCAGGGCGATCTGACCGGCAGACAGTTCGGCAATATCGTCGTCGCTGGCGAATTCGGCACGGCCTTCGCCGTGGGCGACGGCAATTGGCATACGTGAGCCGGCCATACCGGCGAAGAACACAGAGTCGGATTCCTGTACTTCCACCATGGCGACCCGGGCTTCGAACTGTTCGCTCATATTGCGCACGAAGTGTGGCCAGTGCTCAGCACCCGGAATCAGTTCATGCAGGTTGGAGAGCATCTGACAACCGTTACACACACCCAGGGCGAAGGTATCGGCACGTTCAAAGAAGGCTTTGAACTGGGCACGGGCCTGTTCGTTGAACAGGATGGATTTGGCCCAGCCTTCACCGGCACCCAGTACGTCACCGTAAGAGAAACCGCCACAGGCTACCAGGCCGCGGAAGCCGGCCAGTGTGACGCTGCCCGACAGAATATCGCTCATGTGTACGTCAACGGTACGGAAACCGGCGCGGTCGAAGGCAGCGGCCATTTCAATCTGGCCGTTCACGCCCTGCTCCCGCAGGATCGCCACTTTCGGTGCATCCTGTGAGGTGGAATCCGGCAAATCCGATGTGATGTCTTCGTTGATGTCGTAGCTCAGCTCAGCGTGGATACCCGGGTCAGCGGCATCCAGCAGCGCGTCGAATTCCTGTTGCGCACAGTCGGCGTTGTCACGCAGGGCCTGCATTTCATAGCTGGTCTGTGTCCACAGTCGCTGCCAGTTCACACGGGATTCGCTGAGGAATTCTTCGTCCTGAAAGCTGAAGGTAATCTGGTCGTCATCGTTCGGTGAACCGATCACGGCGGTACAGTCACCCAGTCCGGCGGCTTCGAACTGCGCCAGGACTTCTTCCAGATCGTCACGTTTCACCTGCATCACCGCACCCAGTTCTTCCGCGAACAGGGCAGCAGCCAGACCCTCCTGGCTGTCGGCCAGCAGGTCCATGGAAATATCCACACCGCAGTGCGCGGCAAAGGCCATCTCGGTCACGGTGGCGAACAGACCGCCGTCGGCGCGGTCGTGATAGGCCAGCAGTTTGCCATCGGCATTCAGGCCCTGCACCACGGCGAAGAAGGCTTTCAGGTCTTCGGCGTCGTCGAGATCGGCCGGTACGTCACCGACTTTGCCGAATACCTGGGCAAAACAGGAGGCACCGGTACGGTTCTGACCACGGCCGAGGTCGACCAGAATCAGGTCGCTCTCTACCTCAACCCCACCGGCTTCTCTTTTTATCTGCGGCGTCAGCACTTTGCGCGCATCAGACACAGGCGCGAAGCCGGTAATGATGAGTGACATCGGCGCGGTCACAGCTTTATCCGCGCCATTGTCCTGCCAGCGGGTTTTCATCGACATGGAGTCTTTACCCACCGGAATGGTTACTTCCAGCTCAGGGCACAGTTCCATACCCACGGCTTTAACCGTGGCGTAGAGTTTTTCGTCTTCGCCGTCATGGCCGGCGGCGCACATCCAGTTGGCGGACATCTTGATGTCGGCCAGCTTGGTAATTGGCGCAGCGGCTAAGTTAGTAATCGCTTCAGCCACCGCCAGACGACCTGACGCCGGGCCATCCAGCAGGGCCACCGGCGTACGTTCACCCATGGCCATGGCTTCGCCGGCGTAGGTGTCGTAAGAAGACGTAGTCACAGCAACGTCGGCCACCGGCACCTGCCACGGGCCAACGAACTGATCACGCGCCACGGTACCGGTAATGGAACGGTCACCGATGGTGATCAGGAAGGATTTGCTGGCCACGGTTGGCAGCTTGAGTACGCGCGCGGCCGCTTCGTTCAGATCAATACCGGCGCTGAGGAAAGGCCCGCTGTTCGCCGTGTGGCTTTTCACATCGCGGTGCATGCGTGGCGGTTTGCCCAGCAGCACCTGTAACGGCATATCCACCGGCTTATTGCCGAAGTGTTCGTCGGTCACGGTCAGGTGTTCTTCTTCGGTGGCGTAACCCACCACCGCATAAGGCGCACGCTCACGGGCACAGATGGCATCGAATGCCGCCATATCTTCCTGTGCCACGGCCAGTACGTAACGCTCCTGGGATTCGTTCGACCAGATCGCCAGCGGGCTCATGCCCGGTTCGTCGTTCGGTACTTTGCGCAGTTCGAATTCACCACCGCGGCCGGCATCGCCCACCAGTTCCGGGAAGGCGTTGGAAATACCGCCGGCGCCCACGTCGTGAATAAAGGCAATCGGGTTAGCATCGCCCATCTGCCAGCAGCGGTCGATGACTTCCTGACAGCGGCGCTCCATTTCCGGGTTTTCGCGCTGTACGGAAGCGAAGTCCAGATCGGCATTGGACTGGCCGGACGCCATGGACGACGCCGCACCACCGCCCAGACCAATCTGCATCGCCGGGCCACCCAGCACGATCAGGCTGGCGCCGACCGGAATATCGCCTTTCTGTACGTGTTCGCCACGGATGTTGCCGTAACCGCCGGCAATCATGATCGGCTTGTGGTAACCGCGCACTTCCCCGTCGTGTTCCAGCTCGAAGGTACGGAAATAACCGCACAGGTTCGGACGACCGAATTCGTTGTTAAAGGCCGCACCGCCCAGTGGGCCGTCTATCATAATATCCAGTGCCGAGACGATGCGGTCCGGCTTGCCGTACTGACTTTCCCATGGCTGTTCGAAGCCTGGGATTTTCAGATCGGAGACGGTAAAACCGGTTAAGCCGGCTTTGGGCTTGGAACCACGACCGGTAGCGCCTTCGTCACGGATTTCACCGCCGGAACCGGTGGCGGCACCGGAATGCGGGGCAATGGCAGTCGGGTGGTTGTGGGTTTCGACCTTCATCAGGATGTGCATATCTTCCTGATGGTAGGCGTATTCGCGGTTTTCCGGGGTCGGGAAGAAACGGCCGGCCTGGTGACCAACAATCACTGAGGCGTTGTCTTTATACGCCGACAGAATGTTTTCGCTGTAGCACTCGTAAGTGTTTTTGATCATCTGGAACAGGGATTTGTCCTGATCCTGACCATCAATGGTCCAGCTGGCGTTGAAGATTTTATGGCGGCAGTGTTCTGAGTTCGCCTGGGCGAACATCATCAGCTCAACGTCGGTCGGATTACGGCCGAGCTTGTTGAAGTTTTCCACCAGATAATCGATTTCGTCTTCGGCCAGCGCCAGACCCAGCGTCTTATCGGCTTCCACCAGTGCGTCACGGCCACCGGCCAGAATATCCACAGTGCTCAGCGGTGCCGGTTCTGCGTGGGAGAACAGCGCTTCGGCAGCGGCGCTGTTATCCAGCACGGTTTCGGTCATGCGGTCGTGTAATAAGGAAGCAATAATGTCGCGATCTTCGCTTTTTGCTCCTTCTATATAGTAGGCAATGCCGCGCTCAAGACGCAGGATGCTGCTCAGCCCGCAGTTATGCGCAATATCTGTTGCCTTGGAAGACCACGGCGAAATGGTGCCGAACCGTGGTACTACCAGAAAAAGCCCCGCCCCGTTGTCAGAGCCCGGCTGCTTCACTTCCGCTTTTGGCCCGTAACGCAGGATGCGCTCCAGTACCAGTCGTTCGTTGTCAGCCAGTTCCGCTGACAGATCAGCAAAGTGCATGAATTCAGCGTACACGCCGCTGATGTGCGGCAGCGCCTGCTGCAGTTTGTTCAGGACTTTGTTCTGACGGAAAGGAGAAAGCGCCGGTGCGCCACGCAGCTCGAGCATCAGGAAGAACTCCGGTTCGGGAGGTAGTGATCAAAATGAGCGCGAATGATACCGGAGAGACCCGGTTCACACCAGATTTGGTCAGGTTTTGGCGGGCGGTTGTTTCTTGTGCAGCAACAATGCGTTTCGTCTGTTCCGCAGCAAAAAAGTGCGACCTCAAACATCTCATTTAGTTTCAATAACTTATGTCACACAGTTATCACATTACTGTCACCGCTGTTACTGATTTAGAGAAATCTATCACAGTCATAGGTTGTTTTTTATGCAACCGCCATGCAAAATGGGCCCAACTTGATTAAAAATGCACCAATATGGTGCACAACCACAGGATTTTGCATGCTGGCTGGCATAACCCGTCTATTCGTTACCGTACTGCTCTCGGCAGTGTGCCTCGGCGCACTGACCGGCAGTGTGCGCCCGGATAAACTGGAACAGATCCGCATGCACGGCGAAATCGTGATGGTGACGCGCAACAGCCCCACCACCTATTTCGAGGACCGCAGTGGCGCCGCCGGTTATGAATACGAGCTGGCCCAGGCCTTCGCCGATTATCTGGGCGTCAGCCTGACCGTTAAGGTCGCCGACAACCTGAATGACATTTTCAGCACCCTAGAGACAGGAGAGGCCGCGTTCGCCGCGGCCGGTCTCACCCAGACGCCGGAGCGTGAACGCTGGGTGCGTTTCTCGCTCCCTTATATGCAGGTTACCGAACAGGTGGTGTACCGCCGCGGCAGCCTGAAACCGGAACAGATAGCCGATCTCGCATCCGGCCAACTGGTGGTTTCTTCCGGCTCCAGTCATTCCGAGCACCTGCGCCAGTTTCAGGCGGCTCATCCGGAACTGACCTGGAGCGAAAGTTCTGAGTTCGAAGTCTCCGATCTGCTGCAGATGGTGGCGTCCGGCAGCATCGACTACACCGTGATTGATTCCAACGAATTTGAGGTACTGCAGGCCTACTTCCCGACGCTGGCCATTGCCTTTGACCTGAGCGGCAGCGAAAACATTGGCTGGGCTTTCAGTCACAGCCGTGACGACAGTCTGCACCAGGCTGCCAACGAGTTTTTCGCCGCCCAGAAAGATTCTGCCCTGATGGCCGGTCTGTCGGAGCGTTATTACGGCCACCTCAACGAGCTGGATTATGTCGGTGCCCGCCGCTTCCTGCGTCAGACCGGCAAAAAACTCGATACCTATAAACCGCATTTTCAGGAAGCCGCAGATAAAAACGGCTTCGACTGGCGCCTGCTGGCCGCCGTGGGTTATCAGGAAAGTCACTGGAATCCGACTGCCCGCAGCTTTACCGGTGTGCGCGGTCTGATGATGCTGACCCGCAACACGGCCCGCGAACTGGGTATCCGCAACCGTCTGGATGCCAAACAAAGCATTATGGGCGGTGCCCAGTACCTGTCGAAACTGCGCGAACGTCTGGCCGCTGAAAACGTGCAGGAACCTGACCGCACCTGGATGGCGCTGGCTTCCTATAATGTTGGCTATGGTCACCTGCGCGATGCGCGCAAAATTACCGAATTAACCGGCGGCAATCCTGACCTGTGGATGGATGTTAAGGAATCGCTGCCGCTGCTGAGTCAGAAACGTTATTACCGCTACACCCGCCACGGCTATGCGCGTGGTCAGGAGCCGGTGGATTATGTACAGAATATCCGCCGCTACTACGACGTTCTGGTCTGGAACGAAGAACAGAACCACAACTTTATCGACGATGGTCAGGAGCTGCAGTTGTCATCCGCCATGGTCACGGTTATTCCTCCACTCCTCTGAGAGTTTCTGTGCGGCATTGATTGCCGCTTTTTTTTATTCTTTTTCTGTATCTGCCGCCGGCGACAGCCGCTTCAGTTTTTTCTTCGCCTCACGCCTCGCGGCAAAAAAATCCGACATAACCTGCGCACATTCCGCGGCCAGTACTCCACCCTGAATGTCCATGATGTGATTATAAAACGGCTGTTGTGGCAGACAGATGGCACTTTCAATCGCCCCGGCCTTCGGCTCAGTCGTGCCGTAAACCAGTCGCGCGATGCGGCTGTGAATCATCAGCCCGGTGCACATGGTGCAGGGCTCCACGGTGACATACAGGGTTGCACCCGGCAGACGGTAATTACCGATATTTCTGGCGGCGTCGCGGATGGCAACCATTTCTGCATGTGCGCTGGGGTCGAGGGTTGTGATGGGCTGATTAAACCCGCTGCCGATGACTTTGCCATCCAGTACCACCAGCGCGCCCACCGGCACTTCCCCGGCGGCGGCGGCCTGCTGCGCCAGCTTAAGTGCCAGCTGCATGGCTTCGTTATCGTTATGAACTGTCTGGCCTGTTATCGTCACTGAGCATTTCCCCCGCCTGATGCGGGCATGATAAGCGATCCGCGCCGGGTTCAGAAACTCAGGATGGCAGAAATCTTACGCCGCTCCCGCTCGGCCACTTTCAGCAGAATACTCTGCGACAGCAGACCGCTGATAGCACCGGTCATGCCGGCAACCGTCGACAGAATGGCCTTGGAAATACCGGAGGCCATGGCCTGCGGACTGCCGGCGCCCATCTGCACCATGACATCAAACACTTCGATCATGCCGGTCACCGTCCCCAGTAACCCCAGCAGCGGACAGAGACTGATCAGCATGCGGATAACCGGAAAACCGGCCTGCAGCCCCATTTCCAGCTGCGTCTGCAGATCCTGGCGGATCTGCCGTGCCCACCATGAGGTTTTGTCGCGCCGCTTACGCCATTCCACCCCGCTTTCCCAGGCGCGGAAGGGATGCACAAAGCGCAGATAGAAAATCCGTTCGAACAGGTATACCCAGAGCAGAAACACCACCAGCATAATCGGATAAATGATGTCACCGCCGCGTTCCACGAACAGTATGACTGCTTCCATATCGGCCCCCTGCCAGCCCCTGCAGGCAGACTAAGCCCGGCAGATGACAATCCGGCAACAGGACTTTGGTCAGACAGCAACGGTGTTAACAAACATGGCCTTTTGCCCGTACACTGCGGGGCTGATAACACAGGAGTCAGTTATGTGGACCTTAACCATTAATCCCCGTTTCGGTGATACCGATGCCCTCGGCCATATCAATAACACCGTACTGCCGGTCTGGTTTGAAGAGGCAAGAACCCCGTTGTTCCGCCTGTTTACACCGGATCTGAATCCGCAGGACTGGCACCTGATCATTGCCAAAATTGAAGTGGAATACGTCGGCGAGCTGTTTTACGGCAAAGAAGTGGAAATCCGTACCTTTGTCAGCAAGCTGGGTAACAGCTCCATGACCATTCATCATGAAGCCTGGCAGGAAGGCAAAATGGGTGCTCAGGGCAGCGCCGTGATGGTGCATTTTGATCACGACGCCAAACAGTCAGTGCCAGTGCCGGATGATATCCGCGAACAGCTGACGCGCCATATGGAAGTGCTGTAAGCACAGGCCGGGTTAATCCCGGCCCCAGCTTTTTTCGCGGCTTTCGGTATCCAGCTGCATATCTTCCTGCATCAGCTTTTCCAGATCCTCAGCATGCTGCCGCGCACGGTTAAAGAACGCCGTTTCATCATCCAGCACATCGCGTAATTCATACACATTCAGCTCATCCCGGTGACGGAAAATTTCCGCCGCCCGGCGTGCCAGATAGGCGCGGTAACCGAGGGCACACAGAGCTTCACGTCCCAGCGCCAGCGCTGAACGGAACGTCTCACGCTCAACATGATCAGCACCGGCGCGCAGCAGTTCCGCCGCCTGACGGCGCGCCCGGGCACGGGCGAGAATGCGGATCTGCGGATAATGGCGGCGCACCAGGCTGACAATCTGCAGCGCGCGCGAATGTTCATCAATGGCGATCACGATCAGTTCGGCCTGACTGATGCCGGCAGACTCCAGCAGATCCAGCCGCCCGGCATCACCGAAAAACACCTGATGGCCGAAACGCCGTACGGTATCCACCTGGGTGGCGTCGTGTTCCAGAACCGTGATATTGAAACCGTTCATGCGCAGCAGACGGCCGATAATCTGGCCGAAGCGGCCGAAGCCAACGACAATCGCGCGTGAATCACCGCTGTCGATGACATCGTGTTCACGGCGCGCTTTATTGCCCGACAGGCGCGGCAGAATCCAGCGCTCATTGGCGGTCATCAGCAGCGGGGTCATCACCATCGACAGCGCCACCACCAGCACCAGCGGCTCCACCAGCGACGGCGGCAGGATGCTGTTATTGGTGGCAAAGGTGAACAGCACAAAGGCAAATTCACCGCCCTGCGCCAGCGCAAAGGTAAAAATGGCATTGCTCTGACCGTGCAGTCCGAACACCCGCCCCAGAATGGCCAGCACCAGCATTTTGCCGCCCATCAGCGCCAGCACCAGACTGATAATCAGCAGTGGTTTGGCCGCCAGTAACGCGAAGTCGATGCTGGCGCCGACCGAAATAAAGAACACCGCCAGCAGCAGTCCTTTAAAGGGTTCAATTTCAGATTCCAGTTCATGGCGGTATTCACTGTTGGCCAGCACCACCCCGGCAACGAAGGTGCCCAGTGCCGGCGACAGGCCGACCTGTTCCATCAGCAGGGCAATCCCCACCACCAGCACCAGCGCCGTGGCAGTGAAGGTTTCGCGCAGCCGGGTCTCGGCAATAATGCGGAACAGCCAGCGGCTGAGCAGACGGCCAACCACCACAATACCGGCCACCACCACCAGTACCAGCAGGGTTTTCTTCCAGCCGGACAGACCACTGTGCGCCGTGGCCTCAACCAGTGAGCCATCCATTGCCAGCAGCGGCAGAATGGCCAGCATCGGAATCACCGCCATATCCTGAAACAGCAGAACCGAAAAGGCCGACTGCCCGGCGGCGGTTTTCAGCTGCGATTTTTCACTCATGCTCTGCAGCACAATGGCGGTGGAAGACATCGACAGAATCATGCCCAGTGCCAGGCTTTCCTGCCATGCCAGCCCCAGCGCCAGCCCGGCGGCCAGAATCAGCAGACTGGTAATAACCACCTGCAGCCCCCCCAGCCCCAGCACCGACACCCGCATACGCCAGAGCACCGACGGGTCGAGTTCGAGACCAATCAGAAACAGCATCAGCACCACGCCGAATTCGGCAAAGGCCATCACGCCATCCACATTCTGACCGACAAAGGCAAAACCGAACGGACCGATCACAGCCCCCGCACACAGGTAGCCCAGCACCGACCCCAGCCCCGCGCGTTTGGCCAGCGGTACCGCTACCACCGCCGACAGCAGGAAAACAAAGGCCTGGGTCAGCAGACCGGAATCATGCATGGTCCACCTCCCGCAGCAGCGTCAGCAGGTTCTGCCGGAAACCTTCCGCCTTCTGATGCAGATAATTCTGCGTCAGCTGGCGCACGTGATAAATAATGTGCGGCGGCTGCCAGCGCATGCCACACAGGTTGGCAATCTGCGCATAAGGCAACAGGAAATGTTCCAGCGGATGACGGTGAATACCTTTTTCGCTGAAGGCGTTAGCCGGACCACCGGCGGTCGTCACCACCCACAGGGTTTTACCGCTCAGGTCGGTGCGGTTGGTATCCCCGGGTTTGCGTGACTGATGATTGATGCCAAAGGCAAAACCATAATCCAGTACCCGGTCCTGCCACTCCTTCAGTAAGGACGGCGCGCTGTACCAGTAAAAGGGAAACATAAAAATAATGATGTCGTGATGACGTACCAGCTCCTGCTCGCAGGCAACATCAATAAAAAAATCCGGATACTCTTCGTACAGGTCACGGACGGTGACTTCCTGCAGGTCTTTTACCACCTCAAGAAGCTCCCGGTTTGCCCGGGATGTCTGATGACGGGGATGAGCATAAACAATCAGTGCTCTGGCCACTGTAATTAACCGCCTGCTTTTTTAACGGTAAAACCCCGTTTGCTGAGTTCACTGACCAGCAGATCGCGCTGGTCGCCCTGAATTTCGACAATGCCGTCTTTCAGCGCACCACCGACACCACATTTCTTTTTCAGTTCCTTGGCCAGGGTTTTCAGCTCAGCACCCACCAGCGGAATACCACTGACCAGCGTCACCACTTTACCACCCCGGCCTTTGCTTTCGCGGCTGACACGCACGATGCCATCACCGGCCGGAAGCTGCGCTTCATCACAGATGCACTGATCGATGGGCTGACCACACTCAGGACAGGCACGGCCGAATTCGGTGGAATAGACCAGACCACCGGAGGAGGATTTCTTCGCCATATTGAATCCAGTTAAGAAAACAGCCCCGCTGACTGCGGGGCGGATGAATCATTGCGTTGCCGGCGCGGCCAATAACAGGGTATCCGCCGGCATCAGGTTCTGCGCCACGGGCGCAGAAGGCTATAGCCTATCAGCAACTGGGCAGTGATATAAATACTGACAATCACCGGTGTTGAATTTTCAAAGGAAAACCAGAAACGATTCACGCCAATCAGGGAATCCGCCAGCATAAATAATGCCCCGCCTGCTGCCAGTATCCGCTCGCCGGACAAGAGCGCCAGTACCGTCATCGCCGTCAGGCAGATCACATAAATCACTACCGGCCGCCACATGGCACCGGTCGCCGGATAAAACTGCCACAGTAACAGCACCGCCAGCAGTGGCGGCAGACTGAGCACCAGCCAGAAACGGCTGCCCTGTGCCGCAGTCAGGCGGCGCCGGGCAGCAAATAAAACGATATACGCCAGCTGAGTCAGCAAAAAGGCCATCAACGCCGGTTTCAGATAGGTAACGCGGTCGATATCCAGAAACATATCACCGGTCGCTGAACCGAGCAGCGCCAGACTGTACAGCCAGCGCTCACGGCCATGCAGTAACTGCTGCGCCATCACCCCCAGCAGAATCACCGGCGTGGCCTTGAGTGCATAACTGAAAGGATACGGATGCAGGGGCCACAACAGAATGTAGAGCGCGCCGGTCAGCGCCGCCAGAATAAACAGTCTTTTCACCCGCGGCCTCCGCTCACTGCTGAGTCAGGGCTGCGTCCTGCCACCATGGGGAAATGCTCAGCACACATAAAGAAATTCCACTTATTATTATCAGATCCGTCGTGCAGAAATACTATCAGCCGGCAGCAGAAAGAAAAACGCCGGCAAAATAACGGAGAATCAGTGACGCGGGAAACGCAGGGTGATCATGGTGCCCTTGCCCGGGCTGCTGTCGATATGCAGCTCACCGCCATGATTCACCATAATGTTGTAAGCCACCGTCAGCCCCAGCCCGGTGCCTTCGCCGATTTCCTTGCGGGTAAAGAATGGATTGATGGCACAGCTCATATCTTCTGAGCTCATGCCGGTGCCGGAGTCCTTGACCATCACATCGACCCAGTCATCGTGCACTTCCCCGGCAACTTCAATGGTACCGCCTTCCGGCATCGCATCCTGCGCATTGTGCAGAATATTGCGGAACACCAGCCGTACCTGTTCCGGAATACAGACCACCTGTGGCAGCTGCTGCAGATAACGGTAAACATTCACCCGGCGGTTGTTGTTCAGATCCAGTTCGCGGATGGCCTCGTCCATAATGTCATCCAGCGATACTGTTTCTTTATGCTGGTTTTCGCTGTCGGCAAAGGTTCTCAGTTCACTGACGATTTTCCGTACCCGCTCGAGGCTCTGTTTCGAGGTACGCACCAGATCCGGGGCATCGTCGCGCACAAAATCCATATCAATATCCTGCCGCATGGCCACCAGTGCGGTGACCAGTGCTTTATCGGCAATCTGATGTTCGGCTTCGCGGTACTGATCAGCGAGGCGGATCAGTTCGGTCAGATACTCACTCAGGGTGGCAATATTGGAATACACCACCGCAATCGGATTATTGATTTCGTGCGCCATCCCGGCAGCCAGATGCCCGAGCGATGCCATGCGTTGCGCCTGCAGTAACAGATCCTGAGTACGCTGCAGCTCATCAATACTGCTCTGCAGCTGGCTGTTGCTGTCGTGCAGCGCCTGTGTCCGGGCACGGACTTTTTCTTCCAGCTGTTCATTCAGCTGACGCACGCGGTTTTCCGCGTCCTGACGCTGACCGATTTCACGCTGCATGGCCAGCAGCAGGGTATTCATTTTACTGACCAGATCATCCAGCTCGGAATGGCGCAATGGTTTTTCCACCACCAGCGAACCACGCTGCGGGTTGCGCGGATCAATCTCCATTAACCGGTTCATCAGGCGTTTGACCGGGCGGGTCAGGCGGACGCGGAACACAAGAATCAGCACCACCGCCAGCGCCACATTACGCAGTACATCCAGTGCCAGGGTGAGCATGGCACGGCGTTCAAACCCCTGCCGTGTCAGACGGGTATCAACCCACACTTCCAGCCGCCCGATCAGCCGGTGGTTATGGCTGTAAATACTGGGTTCCAGCAGCGACACACTCTGCGCACGGTAATAAAAGGCCTGCCCCTTCTGTGCCAGCTGTTCCTGGCCGAGGCCGGCCCGTTTTTCAAAGCCGGTGGACTCCTCCACGATGGCTGCTGCCACAATGGCCTGGTTCAGCAGCAGACTGTCGAGGATGGTCTGCATGGTACTGTTGTCGTAGTTATACAGGGATAAGGCCGCCGGGCCACTCTGGCGCTCCAGCAGCTGGGCGGTATTTTCGAAGAAGCGGCGGCTCTCACCGGCGTAATCCACCCCGATCTGCACCGCACTGAACAGCACCCCGAACAGGATGCTGAACAGCAGCACATAGAGCGTCAGTTTGCTCTCGATGGATGACAGGCGGCCGGCGGACAAGGCAATTCCTCATGCGGATTAACATGGCCGGAGAATCCCGGCCAATCTGGGCTAATCAGCAGTATAGACAATGCCCAACAGATAAACAGCCGGTCAATAAATGAGACGCTGTTGCATTTTCAGCGCTGGCGGGATCAGCTCAGTGGCAACGCGGTGCGGTCAACGACCTTACGCATCACGAAGCTGGAATGCACACCGGTCACCCCATCAATCCGGGTCAGGGTGCCGAGCAGGAACTGCTGGTAAGCGTTCATATCACGGACGATTACTTTCACCACATAGTCAGCGGACTGGCCGGTGATCAGATAACACTCCAGCACTTCCGGGCAGGCAGCCAGCGCTGTTTCAAAGTTCTCGAAACGTTCCGGGGTATGGCGGTCCATGCTGATGGAAATCAGCGCCAGCAGATCCAGGCCCAGTGCACGGGCATCCAGATGCGCGCGGTAACCCTGAATCAGACCACTGTCCTCCAGTGCTTTGACCCGGCGTGAACAGGGGGATGGTGACAGTCCGACTTTATCGGCCAGCTCAAGATTGCTGAGGCTGCCGTCTTCCTGCAGCAGTTTAAGAATATGCAGATCGATACGATCCAGCTTGGGCCTGTCAGTGGTCACCTGCGCTTCCTCCGTCCTGGCCTGAACCCTGGCCGGAGCCCAGACATTACAAGCCACTTATCTCTTTTGGCTAAAAAAGCCTTAAATGAGTCTGTTTTTAAAATTAAACACCAATATGAGCCGAATATAATAGCAAGTTTGCAATCATATTTGCTCATATTACGCATATACTGTGCACATACTGTTAACCAGTTCCGCTTTCTATCCCAAAGCGGTCTGCGCCGCCGGTCCGAGGACCAGAGCCGACATTCCCCACCCGGGAACGCTCAGGCAGCCAGCTTCACAAGAGCCGGACAACAACAGTGAGAAACAACCCGACTGATGAGCAATAAATCGCTAACCAGCTGAATATCATCGCAAGGAATGATCATGAGCACTTCTGCCAACGCCCGTTTCGACCATCGTAAATACCGTCCGTTCACCCCGGTCGCCAAAGCCGACCGCCGCTGGCCGGACCAGACACTGACCACAGCCCCTGCATGGTGCTCAGTTGACCTGCGTGACGGCAACCAGGCGCTGATCGAACCGATGTCGGTGGCACAGAAGCAGCGCATGTGGGCTCTGCTGGTGAAGATGGGCTTCAAAGAGATCGAAGTCGGCTTCCCTGCAGCCTCGCAACCGGACTATGACTTTGTCCGCTGGCTCATCGAAGAAAATCAGATTCCTGACGATGTCACGGTTCAGGTGCTGGTTCAGGCCCGTGATGAGCTGATTGAGCGTACTTATCAGTCCCTCGAAGGCGCCCGTCGTGCCATTGTGCACGTCTATAACTCAACATCACCGGTGCAGCGGGAAAAAGTCTTTGGCCTCAGCCAACAGGGCATCATTGATATCGCCGTCAACGGTGCGCGCAAAGTCCGGGACGTAGCAAAGAAATATCCGCAGACCGAATGGGTATTCCAGTACTCACCGGAAAGCTTTTCCGGTACCGAAGTGGAATTCGCCACCGCGGTGTGTAATGCCGTGATTGATGTCTGGGGCCCGACGCCTGAAAACAAGGCCATCATCAATCTGCCGGCCACGGTGGAAAGCGCGATGCCGAACGTATTTGCCGATCAGGTGGAATGGTTCTGCGATAACGTGGATAAGCGCGACAGCCTCGTCATCAGTATTCACACCCACAATGACCGTGGCTGCGGTGTGGCCGCCGCGGAAATGGCCATGCTCGCCGGCGCAGACCGGATTGAAGGTACCCTGCTCGGCAACGGTGAACGCACCGGCAATATGGACATCGTCACCATGGCGATGAACCTCTACAGCCAGGGCATCGACCCGCAGCTGGACATCAGCATTGCCGACGACATTATTGCCACCGTGGAAGCCTGTACCAACATCAAAACCCACCCGCGCCATCCCTGGGTCGGTGAACTGGTGTACACCGCTTTCTCCGGCAGCCATCAGGATGCCATCCGCAAATGTCTGGCCCAACAGCCGGACGATGAGCCATGGGACGTTGCCTACCTGCCGATTGATCCGCAGGACCTTGGCCGCAATTATCAGTCGGTGATCCGGGTCAACAGCCAGTCCGGCAAAGGCGGCGCCAGCTACCTGCTTGAACAGGCCATCGGTGCCACCCTGCCGCGCTGGATGCAGATTGAACTGGCCCAGCCGATTCAGGCTGAAAGTGAGCGCCGCGAAGGTGAACTCAGCACCGCTGACATCGTTGACGTTTTCCGCCGTGAATTTATGCCGGCTGAAGGCCGCTACTCACTGGCCGGCTATCAGGTGGATAAACAGGGCAACGAATATCACCTGCAGGCGTCCATCAACGATGGTTCCCGGCTGGTACTGATTCACGGCCATGGCAGCGGTGCAATCAGCGCCTTTGCCGACGCCATGCACAAGGCCACCGGCAGTGATATTCAGGTGGTTCAGTTTGACGAGCAGGCGTTGTCGGAAGGTTCGGACGCCAGCGCCATGGCCTTTGTTCAGGCCAGTATCCACGGTAAACGCTTTACCGCGGCGGCGCAGGATGAGGACACTCTGTCTGCCAGTCTGAATGCCATTCTGAACACTATTAATAAATCTATGATTGACAGTCAGGCGGTTGCCTGACGGATGGAAAAAGCGCGGGCAGCCAGCATGTCCCTCTGATAATCTAAGGAACATCTGAATAACCCGGTGCCCGCTCTGGGTGGCAGGCAAGCTCTGAATCACGAAGCCGGTTTGCAGGCATAGCGGGTTCTGGCAAGAACCGGCGACACAGAGTCAGGGGTTGCCTGCCATCCCTGCAGGGCGCGACTTTCCGGCCCGGATAGCGACGTTGGCGAAATTGAAAAGGGCGCGCCATTCCCTGCATTCGCCGCCCTGCTCTGCAGCCCGGAAAGATTCGCGCAGAGCTGTGCAGAGTTATTCAGAGGTTCCTTAAATACCTGCCAGCATCCGGTGACAGGTATTCAGCCCGCTGCGGAGGGTCTTTTATGCTTCTGCTTTCACTGCGTTTTGAATCGGCCGAGCTGCGTCTGGCGCTGCGCCATACGCCGCTGGCTCAGGTTATCAGCGATGCTGCGCCCTTCGCGGCCAGCGTTCATACCTGGGGTCAGACACTGATGTTTGACTGCCCCATTCCTTTTATTCCGCCAGTCGCGGAAACCAGCAAAGTGGTCCAGCCCGGCGACATTGCCTTCTGGGTCGATGGCAGCAGCATTGTCATCGGCTATGGCCCGACGCCGCTGTCCTTTCATAACGAGATCCGCCTCGCTCACCCGGCGGTTATCTGGGCCGATGCGCTGGATGACGTCACCCTGCTGCAGGACGTTGCCGCCGGCAGCCGTGTTGAAGTGAGTGTGGTGGAAAACAGCCTGCTGAAAAATGCCGCCGGGCAGTAACGCCCGGCTCAGCACTGCCAGTGCACTTCCTTCAGATTGCTTTCATTCAGATAACTGATACGCGCGGTTTTGTAATTCAGATCAACAAACAGCCGCGCATAGTAATTGCCGTGACGCCAGGCCAGACAGACACTGTCATCACCGGATGAATTGAGTTCAAAATGGCCCTCAAAAGCCGGGTAATTATTGCGGAAACGCATCAGTTCCAGCTGGCGCTGTACCACCGGCTGCCGCATGGCTTCATCCACTTCGTCCAGCCCGTAGTAGTGCCGGTTAATATCACGTGCCTCGCCGGTCAGATCGCTCAGGGCATCATCGTTAACCCCGGCCAGCAGACCGACGTAATACACCTGCGGGATACCGGGGCAGAAAAACTGGATCGCCCGCGCGCAGATATAGGCGTCATCGTTACGCATCATGGCGTCATAGAACGTACAGGTGAGCTGATAGATGGCGCCGACTGAATGCGGGTTCAACGCAGAACGGCGCAGAATCGGATCGGCACTGCGCTCGTTCAGGTTTTCCACCAGTGCGGCAATTTCAGTGTCCGGCAGTACCCCTTCCACATCCGGAATACAGATGCCGTCGTGGGTATCCAGTACCGTCACCATATTGCGCGGACACATGCGCAGCCAGTTTTTCAGGTGCTTACTGTTATTCGACAGCATGGCATGCAGCATCAGCGGTGGCAGAGCGAAGCCATAACAATGCATATGCCGGCGGGCAATGGCGTACTGGAAGCTGGTGTGGTCATGCACCTCCGGTAACAGTTCGGCGTCCAGCGACAGTGCCAGTTCATTGAACCAGTCGAGGTGGCGGTAAACATCCGGCTCCACCAGAAAACAGCTGCTGCCGATTTCTTTGGTCAGATAACCGAAAGCATCCAGACGGAACAGTTTCACCCCGGCCGCCGTCAGGAATTTCATATAGCGCGCCATCAGTTCCCGCGCCGCCGGCCGGGCATAATTGAGATCGACCTGATGCTCGGTAAAGGTACACCAGACCCGGCCTTTGCCGCCGTCGGCAAAGGTCACTTCACGGAAGGGTTCTTTCTCTTTGCGGATATGAATTTTCGCCAGATCATCGTGGCTGATGGGTTCCAGCTCATCGACATGAATAAACAGATCCGCAAACTCCGACGCGTAGCCATGCTGCAGAAAATCGCGGAACTCCCGGGATTCGTCGGAGATATGATTGATCACCAGATCCACACACAGATCGTAATCCGCGGCCAGACGGCTGACATCTTCCCAGCTGCCATACGCCGCATCCACTTCCAGATGGGTCAGCGGAGAAAAACCATTATCGGCATTGGAGGGATAAAACGGCAGCAGATGCACGCCACTGACGGCGTCGCGGAAATGCGTATTGAGGGTCTGATGCAGATCATGAATATTATCCCCCAGACGGTTGGGGTAACAGATCAGATGCACGCCATTGTTCAGGGCCATAAGGGTCTCCAGCTGCCGGATTCTTTCTTTTTACCTTAACGGCTGTGACCACAGGTGCAAATTAAAGGTGCCCGGTCGGGGCGCTTTTCAGACGCCGGAAACAGAAACGGCCGCACAAAGCGGCCGTTTCTGTCAGCGAAGCGGAATTAACGTCCGTGCTCGACGATATCATCCACAATCTCTTTTTCTTCATGCAGATCCGTTACCGGGTCCGCATGCGGCAGGATCAGGTTAAGCACGATCGCCACCACACCGCACAGGCTGACGCCCTGCAGATGCCAGGATTCGGAACCGATGGCCATGCCACCGATACCAAACACCAGCGTGGTCGCGACAATCACCAGATTGCGCTGGGCGCTCATATCCACTTTACCCTTGATCAGGATATTCATACCCACGCCGGCGATGGAGCCGAACAGCAGAATCAGAATACCGCCCATCACCGGCGTCGGAATGGTCTGCAACAGGGCGCCGAATTTGGCAACAAACGCCAGCAGAATGGCGAACACCGCCGCCCAGGTCATCACCACCGGATTGAAGGCTTTGGTCAGCATCACAGCGCCGGTCACTTCCGAGTAGGTCGTGTTCGGCGGTCCACCGAACAGCGATGCGGCTGAAGTCGCCAGACCATCACCCAGCAGCGTGCGGTGCAGGCCCGGCTTCTGTACATAGTCTTTACCGGTAACGCTGCCGATGGCCAGGACGTCACCGACGTGCTCAATCGCCGGCGCAATGGCCACCGGAATCATGAACAGGATGGCAGCCAGATGAAATTCCGGCATCACAAAACCCGGCAGACGCATCCACGGGCTGCCGGTCACGGCGCTGTAATCGACCATGCCACTGAAAGCAGCAATGGCATAACCCACCGCCACACCGGCCAGAATCGGCACCAGACGGAAAATCCCTTTGGCCATGGTGGCCACCAGCAGCGTGGTGATCAGTGCCGGCATGGATACCCACATGGCATCGGCATAAGGAAACAGTTCTGCCGATGCATCACCGGTTTTCCCCATTGCCATATTAACCGCAATCGGCGCCAGTCCCAGACCGATGATCATAATGATCGGGCCGGTCACCACCGGCGGCAGCAGGCGGTGCAGGAAGCCCGGACCACGCAGGGCCACCAGCGCAGACAGTGCCACATACACCAGACCGGCACAGAACAGCGCGCCCATCGTGGCCGCCATCCCCCAGGTCTGGATGCTGAAAATAATCGGTGCAATAAAGGCAAAGGAAGACGCCAGGAACACCGGAATGGAGCGTTTGGTGGTGAACTGAAAAATCAGTGTTCCCATACCCGCCGTGAACAGCGCCACACTCGGATCAAGTCCGGTAATCAGAGGAACCAGTACCAGTGAGCCGAATGCCACAAACAGCATCTGCGCACCGGCCAGCAGCATCCGCCAGCCGCTGTACAGGTTATCGTTATTGCTTTGCATGAAATCTTCTCCCCTCGGATTGTTATTATTTGGTGCCGAAAATCTTGTCGCCGGCGTCGCCCAGACCGGGGATGATGTAACCGTTTTCATTCAGATGACTGTCGACAGACGCGGTATAGATATCCACATCCGGATGCGCTTCCTGAACTTTTTTGATGCCTTCCGGCGCCGCGACCAGCACCAGCGCACGGATACTGCTGCAACCGGTTTTCTTCAGCAGGTCGATGGTGGCCACCATGGAGCCACCGGTGGCCAGCATCGGGTCAACAATCAGCGCCATACGCTGGTCGATATCACCGGCCAGCTTGTCGAAGTAGCTCACTGGTTCCAGCGTTTCTTCGTCACGGTACAGACCGACCACGCTGATTTTTGCGCTTGGAATCAGTTCCAGTACGCCATCCAGCATTCCCAGACCCGCGCGCAGAATCGGCACGATGGTAATTTTCTTACCACGGATACGCTCACACTTGGTCGGGCCGCACCAGCCATCCTGGTTGTATTCTTCCAGTTCCAGATCCTTGGTTGCTTCGTAAGTCAGCAGGTTTCCGACTTCACCCGCCAGCTGGCGGAAGCCACGGGTGCTGATTGATTTATTACGCATCAAACCAAGTTTGTGGCGGACAAGGGGGTGACGGATTTCGTGGACGCTCATGCTTACCTCTCTGACTTACGGGTATAATTCAAACGGCGGCGATTTTCTCACAGAGACCGGCGCTGCGCGACGCCAAATGTGACCGGATGGTCAGATAAATTCTTAAAAAAGGAGAGCTTATGCCACGAGCATGTGCCCGCCATATTCTGGTGAAAACCCGGGAAGAGGCCGAAAAACTGAAACAACAACTGGCAGAAGGCGCGGATTTCAGCCGTCTGGCACAGAAATATTCACAGTGTCCGAGCAAAAAGAACGGTGGCAGCCTGGGCGAGTTCAGCAAAGGCGACATGGTCAAAGCATTTGACGATGTGGTGTTCAAAGGCCCGTTGCTGACAGTGCAGGGCCCGGTAAAAACCCGCTTCGGCTGGCATCTGATCGAAACCATTTACCGCAGCTGATGCCGGCTGAGCGCCTTTCCGTTACCATAGCTGAGCTATTCACACCGCAGAGATTTCCATGACCGAACCCGGACGCTTTTACACCCTGACCGTGGCTGATGAACAACCACAGGGCCTCTACCTCAACGATACCGACGGTGGCCGCATTCTGCTGCCACGCCGGCAGGTGCCGGACAATACCGCCATCGGTGATGAGCTGACGGTGTTTGTTTATCTCGACTCGGAAGACCGCCTGATCGCCACCACCCAGCAGCCCAGGGCTGCCGTCGGTGAAGTCGCCTTTCTGCAGGCGGTGGACGTTAACAGCATGGGCGCTTTTCTCGACTGGGGGCTGGCCAAAGATCTGTTTGTACCGTTCGCCGAACAGAAACAGCGCCTGGAAAAAGGCCACAGCTACGCCGTGTATGTCACGCTCGATAACACCGGCCGCATTATCGGCAGCACGCGTCTGAACCGCTTTATCCGCGATGAAATCACCCCCTCCTGGCCCGGTGCACCCATGCCGCTGCAGACCGGGGACAAGGTCAGCCTGCTGATTACCCAGCGCACCGAGCTGGGCTACAAAGCCGTGGTCAACAATCAGTACTGGGGCGTGCTGCACAATGATGATGTGCGCAAAGCCATCCGTGTCGGTCAGCAGGTAAAGGGCTATGTCAAACGGGTACGTACCGATCACCGTCTTGATCTGATGCTGGAACCGGCCGGCCACGGCAAAGCCGATCCGCTGGCGAAACGTATTCTGAAAAAACTGGAAGAAGGCAATGGCACGCTGGGCCTGAATGATTACTCACCGGCCGACCTGATCGAACTGCACTTCGGCGTCAGCAAACGGACGTTCAAAATGGCCATCGGCAAGCTGTTCAAAGAACGTAAGATCGTGATTGAAGACAACGGCATCCGCCTCGCCACCGACGCTGACCAGCGGCAGCCACGGCCGGAAAAAGCCCCGCGCCCGGCCGCAGCCATCAGCAGTAAAGACAGTGGCAAAGACAGCAGCGGGCCGAAGCCGGCGAAAAAGGTATACCGCAATCCGAAGAAGAAAAGCGCCTCAACCCTGAGCCTGAAAAAGCCCTGAGCCCAGGCAGACGACAGCGGATGACGCCGGGTTAAAAGGATGAACCCGGTTGTGTCAGAAACGCCGTTTCTGCCGCGCTGGAGTCCCGCCCCAGTATGGCGTTGCGGTGCGGGTAACGGCCGAAGCGTTCCAGAATCGTCCGGTGCCGGTGCTCAAAGTCCAGATTACTTTCCAGCCCCGGCTGACTGAACAGCGTCAGAGCCTCGTCATGAATGCGCAGTGATTCGCTGTGCATATAAGGCATATAAAAGAACACCCGCTGCTGCACCGGCAGCTGCTGATCGGCCGCGGCGGCCACGGCCTCCTGCGCCAGCACCAGTGCCAGCGCGTCAGTGGCGAACGCCTGCGCCGTATCTCGGAACATATTGCGTGAAAACTGATCCAGCACGATAACCTCGGCCAGCCGCCCTGCCGCCGCACGGCGCCAGTGGAACAGCTCCCCCGCCGCGGCCGCGGCATGCAGCGCCGTAAAACGTTGCCGTATCTGTGCATCCAGCGCAGCATCCCTGACCCACCACTGCTTCGGCTGCAGCTCGCGGAACCAGAAATCCATGACCGTCTGATAATCCATTGTGACTCCCGCCGTGCTTATCTCAGTTCCTGCTATAAGAACACGGACTACGGCCGCTGTCATATCACTGCCGGACAGTCGTTTTCATCCGCCAAAGCGCGTATTATCCGGCACGGCCGTAAGGCCTGTATCGCTGCCTGCATCACCAAGAGGACAAGTCAGTCATGCCAAAAGCGAGTGAAATCAAAAAGAACGCTGCCATTGAGTACAACGGTAAGGTGTACTTTGTAAAAGATATCGAGCGCTCCGTGCCTCAGGGCCGTGCCGGCGGCAGCCTGTACCGCATGCGTATGTACGAGGTAGTTACCGGTCAGAAAATCGATGAGACCTTCAAAGATTCGGACATGCTGAACTTTGCTGACCTGATCAAACGTCCGGCCACGTTCTCTTACAGTGACGGCGACGAATTTGTCTTTATGGACAACGAAGACTACACCCCGTACCACATGAACAAAGACGCCATCGCCGACGACATGCTGTTTGTCAGCGAGCAGACCGAAGGCGTACTGGTGCTGCTGGTCAACGGTGCCCCGGTTGGTCTCGACCTGCCATCCATCGTTGAGCTGGAAATCGTTGAGACTGAGCCATCCGTCAAAGGCAACTCCGCCACCGCCCGTACCAAACCGGCCACCGTGACCACCGGCCTGACCGTACAGGTTCCGGAACACATCTCTACCGGTGACAAGATCCGCATTAACGTGGAAGAGCGCCGTTTCGTCGGCCGTGCCGGCGGCAAATGATTGCGCACCGGGCAGGCAACTGCCCGGTTTTCCTTCACATCACCAGCGCAGTCAGCGCCGTGGCAAAGCCACACACAGCCCCCACACTGTTGGCCCAGAACAGCGGCCAGTCACGCTCCCGCCGGAGAAACGAATACGCCATCCAGGCAAAACAGTTCACCGTGGTTGCCAGCGGCAGGATCACAGAACCCGGTTGCCCCTGCAGGTTCAGGCGGATCTGGTCGATAGATGAGAACATCAGAATCCCCATCAGCGAAGCGAACCAGCCGAGGCGGTTCACCAGCGTGTCATCAATGGTCATAGTGGCTCCTTATGGTCAGGGGCACTGATTTAAAACCACCACAGCCGGCTTATGTATACAAAAAACCACTCGGTTTGCTCAGTTAATATGATCGCCGCCCACAGCCGCCAGTCGTGTTTGTGCGGCAAACACCGTATAATCCGGGCCCTTCTGTAAACCTTCAGCATTCAGGATTCCGCCGTGATTTCCACCGCAAATATCACCATGCAGTTCGGTGCCAAGCCGCTGTTTGAAAACATCTCTGTCAAATTTGGCGACGGCAACCGTTATGGTCTTATCGGTGCCAACGGCTGTGGTAAGTCCACATTCATGAAGATTCTGGACGGCACCCTGGAGCCTACCGCCGGCAACGTCAGCGTGACGCCGAACGAGCGGCTGGGCAAACTGAATCAGGATCAGTTCGCCTTTGAAGAATTCACCGTGCTCGACACCGTGATGATGGGCAACAAAGAACTGTGGGCGGTCAAAGAAGAGCGCGATGCCATCTACGCCAACCCGGAAGCCAGCGAAGACGATTACATGCGCGCCGCTGAGCTGGAAGGCGAGTTTGCCGAAATGGACGGTTACACCGCCGAATCCCGTGCGGGTGAGCTGCTGCTCGGTGCCGGCATCCCGACCGAACAGCATCTCGGCCCGATGAGTGAAGTCGCCCCGGGCTGGAAACTGCGGGTGCTGCTGGCGCAGGCGCTGTTCTCCAACCCGGATATCCTGCTGCTCGACGAACCGACCAACAACCTGGATATCAACACCATCCGCTGGCTGGAAGGTATCCTGAATAACATGAAGTGCACCATGATCATTATCTCGCATGACCGTCACTTCCTGAACTCCGTCTGCACCCACATGGCAGACATCGACTATGGCGATATCCGTATCTATCCGGGTAACTACGACGACTTTATGATCGCCTCCACGGCCGCCCGTGAGCGCCTGCAGTCCGAGAATGCGAAGAAGAAAGCCCAGATTGCTGAACTGCAGCAGTTCGTCTCCCGCTTCTCGGCCAACGCCTCCAAATCCAAGCAGGCCACCAGCCGTGCCAAGCAGATTGAGAAGATCAAGCTCGACGACATCAAACCGTCCAGCCGTCAGAACCCGTTTATCCGCTTCACCCAGGAGAAAAAGCTGCACCGCCTGGCACTGGAGATCGAAGGCCTGACACACGCTTATGATGGTGAAGATCCACTGTTCAGAAACACCAACCTGCTGATCGAAGCCGGTGAGAAAATCGCCGTAATCGGTGCCAACGGCGTGGGTAAAACCACCTTCCTCAAGTGTCTGGTGGATGACATCACCCCCACCGCCGGGACCATCAAATGGGCTGAAAACGCCGATCTGGGTTACTACGCCCAGGATCACGAATACGAATTCGCCAAAGACATGAACCTGTTCGAGTGGATGGAACAGTGGAAAACCCAGGAACACGATGATCAGGTTGTGCGCGGCACCCTCGGCCGTCTGCTGTTCAACCAGGACGACATCAAGAAGAAGGTCAAGGTCTGCTCCGGTGGGGAAAAAGGCCGCCTGCTGTTCGGTAAACTGATGATGGGCAATCACAATGTGCTGATCATGGACGAACCGACCAACCACATGGATATGGAATCCATTGAGTCGCTCAACCTGGCGCTGGAAATGTACGAAGGCACCCTGATCTTCGTTTCCCACGACCGTGAATTTGTATCATCACTGGCCACCCGGATTATCGAAATCCGCGATAACCAGATCGTTGACTTCCACGGCAGTTACGACGAATACCTCAAATCCCAGGGCGTCGAATAAGTCCCTCTGCCGCCCGCTGACCACAGACAGGTGGTCAGCGGCTGGCCTGTTATCACTAACCATCAGCATACAGCCCGCCGTGACAGGGATATGACCGGAGTTCCCTGTTTTTTCCCCTTTACATAATCCTGCGATCCCCATCACACAGATCAATAACTTTATTAATTATTGGCCGGCTCTGTCTTTCAAGGTCCGTCTGTCGTGCTATATTTCTGCTAAGTTATTTTCCGTTGCTGGAGACAACATGCGCCGAATCACCCGCGAAGAGTACCCCATCGATACCCTGCAGCGTATCGTCAATGGTGTCACTTTTTTCAAAGACCTGATTCACACCGATCCGACGCAATTCGAACTGCTGATGAGCGTGACCCAGTTTATTGCCGCTGATCAGGACGAAATCATTCTGCACCACGGCGACGATGCCAATGTGCTGTATTTCCTGCTGAAAGGGCAACTGGCCGTTCTCGCCAATGATGACAGTGGCGAAATCATCAACGAAATTAATCCCGGTGAGATGTTTGGTGTGATGGCCATGGTGCTGAATTTTAAACGTTCAGCCTCAATCAAGGTCAGTGGCCGTACGGCACTGCTGGCCGGCATTGATTATCAGCACTTCAACGATCTGGAAGATTTCACCCTCTTTACCCTGCAGACCAAAATCAGTTTTTTCCGCATGCTGACCAACAACATCCGCTGGACGCTGGAACGCAATAAAATGCAGCTGCCGGATCATCCGCTGGTCAGTAAACTGCGTACCCTGCCGTTATACACAGGCGAAAAAAACACCATGGAAGAACTGCACTTTCTGCACCGCCAGGCCCATGCGCTGGCAGAACTGCTGTGTGAATGGAACGAATCCCTCAATCAGGGTGACTGGCAGGAATTCTGACCCGGCCGGAACCATCCGCGTCGGAACGCCTCTGAAACGTGGCGTTTGCCGCGGCGTTAAAAACAGTCTGTTTCACAGCCCTGATTTTCCCCGCCTGAGGCCATGGTCTTACCTCTGCGCCCGAAAAAGCACTTTGCCCTGAGGCGCTGCAGTCCTACAATGCCCGCGTCCCGCTCGCAGCCGTCTGTCTGGACCGCTGCCTCTGCCGATGGTTTATTCCGAGGTTCTTTATGCCTGAAATTCTGCCGTATTTTCTGATAGGGCTCGCTCTGCTGGGTCTGCTCGCTGTGGTTCTGGAAGAAGTTATCCACGTAAACAAAGCACAGGTCGTGCTGTTTCTCGGTGCCCTGTCCTGGGTTCTGCTGTTTGCCTTTTCAGCCGATGAACACACCCATGAGCTGGTGCAGGAGGGACTGCAGGAAAATATCGGCGAAATTGCCAGTTTATGGCTGTTTTTGCTGGCGGCGATGACCTTCGTTGCTTACCTCAACAAAAAAGGCCTGATTGAAAGCCTGATTTACCGTTTTCTGCCGCAGCAGATCAGTGAACGCAAACTGCTGATCCTGACCGCGCTGTTTGCTTTCATCTTCTCCTCACTGGCCGATAACATCACCGCCACCCTGATTTCAGTCGCACTGATTCTGTCGCTGAATCTGCCGGCAGCGAAAACCCTGCGCTTCGCCACCGTGGCGGTCTTTGCCGTGAACTCCGGTGGTGTTGCCATGATCACCGGTGATGTCACCACGCTGATGATTTTCCTGGCCGGTAAGGTCAGCATTATTAACCTGCTGCTGTTATCCATTCCGGCGCTGGGCGCGGTACTCTTGCTTGCCATTATGCTGTCGTGGTCACTGCGTGATCACGCTGTGATCAACCATAAAGATAACGATCTGGCGCCGGTGGATCTGGCCGTGGCGGTGGTGTTTATTCTCACCATTCTGTCGACCATCGCCGGCAACGTGCTGTTTGATATTCCGCCGGTACTGAGCTTCCTCACCGGTCTGTCCGTTATGTTCCTGCTGGCGCGGGTTTATGGCGAAGATACGGAGAACCATCCGATCCTGAACTATATCCGCCAGATTGAGTTCGATACGCTGCTGTTTTTCCTCGGCATCCTGCTGCTGGTCGGCTCACTGAAAGAAATCCATGCGCTCGACAGTTTTGTCGCGCTGTACCAGCATATGCCAGCCTGGGCGGCCAACTACCTGATGGGGCTGCTGTCATCCCTGATTGATAACGTGCCGCTGACCGCTGCACTGCTGAAAGCAGATGTCAGCATGAGTCTGCAGGAGTGGATGGCACTGACCTATGCCGTAGGGGTTGGCGGTTCTCTGCTGATTATCGGTTCGGCGGCCGGTATTGTCGCCATGAGCAAAATCGATGAACTGACCTTCGGCAGTTACCTGAAGTTCTTTATTGCGCTGATGATTGCCTACAGCGCCGGCTACAGCGGCACCCTGCTGCTCGGCCGCGCCATTCTCTGACTGCCCGCCCGGTCCGCCCTCAGCGGTACTGGGCATAACGCAGCTGCAGCGGCTCCAGCAGCGCTTCGTGCCTGCTCAGCCAGCTGCGCATCGCCGGTGGCAGGCACTGCAGTTCCGGCCAGCGCACAGCATAAGCGCGCGGCCGGAAGAGCATGGAAAACAGTGCACAGGCGGTAATATCCACCCGCGACAGCTGCTCGCCGACCAGAAAATGCGAACGGTTATAAGCGTCCTGCAGATCGCTCAGCAGTACCAGCATTCTTTCTTCGGCGGCCGCCGCCGCTGCTGGGGAAATATTCATCCGCCGGCGCATGCCGCTTTCGATTTCCTGCCAGGTCGCACGGACCAGCCAGCGCCGGTAAAACGGACCACCACCGGCCAGCAGCGGAATCATCAGTTCCGGCGCCTGCAACAGATGGTGATAGCACCAGAGCTGAATATCCGGCCCGGCCTGCTGATCCAGACGCTGCTCCCACTGCCGGGCCTGTTCCTGCAGCAACGGATCGGCAACCGCCAGCGGACGCTGCGGCACGACGTCATCAAGATAATCGAGAATGGCGGAAGAACCGCAGATGATGCGCCCACGGTGACGCAGAACCGGCACCGCCGTCTGGCCGCAGAAACGCTGCATACGCCGGCGGTGCAGGCCGGGAATCAGATTGATGGCCTGATAACGGACACCCTTGCAATCCAGTGCCCAGCGGATTTTTTCGCAGTAGTGTGACAGCGGAAACTGATAAAGCTCCATGCTCATGACGTCCCTCACTGTTGCGGCCGGCCTGACCCGGCAGCGATCGTCAGGGCAGGCGGACCTGGAACTCAATCTCTGCCCCACGGATGTTATCCGTAATGGGGCGTTCTCTGGCTTCTTCCGATTCGTCCAGATGCAGACGACCCGACCAGTTGTACTTCTCCGGCGCCGTGGAGCTGCGGAATACATCCGGCAGATCCGCCGCATCATACGTACCCGCCGGCCCTTCCCAGCCAAGATCCGGCAGGGTCAGATTCAGGGTGCGCTTTTCCTCCGCCGCCATATCCTGCGGCTCAGCCGGCTGCTGATCGTCAGTCGCCGCCACAACAGCCGGTACAGTGGCCGTGGCAGCCGGCTGCGCGGCTTTTTTACCGCGCAGAATCGGCGTGCCCTCAGAATCACAGGCACTCAGCAGCAGCACAATGGTCAGAACAACGGGTAACTTCAATGTCATAACAGCAGCAATCACTCTAATCCGGTGTGGTCACAGACTCCAGCGCAGTCTCCGACTCTGGTCTCAGACCTTAAACGACAGTCAACAGAGTAAGACCACAGAATTTGAAGAAGTTCATATTTCAGCGCTGCCAGCTCAGCGTCAGACCGCCTTCCGGAGTGCTGAAATCTTCAGCAACGGCCAGTCCGGCCAGTGCTGCCAGCTGGCCATCCTGCACCAGCGCCGGCCAGCCGGCACGCAGCCACGGTGGCACCCGGTTTTCCTGAAACAGGGCTTTCAGTGTTTTGGCCGGCCGGCCCGCAGGCTGCAGGCGCCGGCTGCTCAGTTCTGCTGCCGGCAGCAGCTGATAGCTTCCCGGCTGCAGGCCAGCAGTGCCGGCGGCCACCGCCCTCAGCAGTCCGCCGCCCCAGGGCAGAGTCAGCCCGTCTGCCACTGTCAGCGTCTGCCTAACGTCCGCCGCCAGCGGCGTGGTCAGGCACAGCAGCTGGCCATAACGGCGGATCACCGCCTCTCCCAGCTGCAGCTGCGGACGGGCGTCCGGCCGGGCCTGAATCACGTCCTGCATCAGGGTTTCCAGCCAGCTGGCAGAGGGTAACGGATAGCCCAGCTGTTGCAGCCATTCGCGCACGATATAAGGCTGCAGCCGGGCTTCCTGTTCACTCAGGGAAATGATGTTGCAGGCCGGTGATGCGGTTGCCGGCCACTGGTGGCTGACAAGGCAGGCCTGCAGATGCGGCTGCAGCAGATGACTCAGCAACTGCTGATCCTGCTGCAGCTGCTGCACCGAACGCAGCAGTGCCGCCTGCTTACCCGGATAACGGGCAAAAATGCGCGGCAGCAGCTCGTGCCGCCACCAGTTACGTTCGTAGCGCGGATCAAGGTTGGATTCGTCGTCAACCCAGTGCAGCCGTTGCTGCCGGGCATACTCTTCCAGCTGCCGGCGGGGACACGCCAGCAACGGCCGCAGCAGCATAATGCCCGGGCTCAGCTCCCTGACCGCAGCCATCGCGCCCAGACCGCTGAGCCCGGCGCCACGGAACAGGCGCTGGAAGAAGGTTTCACTCTGATCATCAGCATGGTGACCCAACAGCAGCAGATCGCCCTGACGGAGGTGGCGGGAAAACGCCTGATAGCGGGCCTGACGGGCGGCATTCTCAACACTGGCACCGGCCGCCACACTGACCTGTTCAACGGTCAGTGGCACCCCCAGCGTCTGGCACACCGCCGCACAGTGTGCCTGCCAGGCCCCGGCGTTGGCAGATAAGCCGTGATTGACATGCACAGCCCGGAGCCGGCCCCGCCGCGCCGGATCACTGGCCAGCAGATGCAGCAGCACGGTGGAATCCAGCCCGCCACTGAAGCCGACCCAGACGGTCGCCGCCGGATGCAGACGGGCCTGCAGCTGCTGCTGCACATGCTGACTGAGACTCTGTTCGGACATAGGCAACCGGCCGGGAAAAACGCCGATTGTAGTGGCTCACCGGCCCATGGGCCAGTGCAGCGCTCAGTGCCGGCCGCGCTTAACGGGCAGCATCGTAACGCGGTACGTCACGGATCAGGCGCGGACGCAGTACCAGCTGATACAGCTGCAGCGAACTGCCACGGAATGCGCCGGCACACATTTTCAGATAATAGGTCCACATGCGGCGGAAACGTTCATCGTAGGCACTGCTGAGCTGTGGCCAGGCAGCATCAAAATTATCAAACCACGCCATCAGGGTACGGTCGTAATCCTTACCGAAATTCTGTACGTCCTCGATGACAAAATACGGTTCACAGGCCTGACTGATTTCGGTCAGCGACGGGATATAGCCATTGGGGAAAATGTATTTGTGAATCCAGGGGTCACCAACACCCTGCGAGACATCACTGCCAATGGTGTGCAGCACAAACAGGCCGTCATCTTTGATCAGGCCGCGGGCGGTTTTCATATACGTGTCGTAATTTTTTCGGCCGACATGTTCAAACATACCGATGGATACCAGTTTGTCGTACTGCCCTTCCGCCAGCCGGTAATCCTGCAGCTGTATCTCAACCGGCAGTCCGGCACAGCGTTTGTCCGCCAATGCTTTCTGCTCGCGGGAAATCGTCAGACCGGTAACGCTGACGCCATAATCCTGCGCCGCCAGCTGGGCAAAACTGCCCCAGCCACAACCAATTTCCAGCACCGAATCCGCAGGCTTAAGATCGAGTTTACGACAGATCAGCTGCAGTTTCGCCAGCTGCGCGTCGTGCAGTGACTGCGCGTCTTTCCAGTAACCGCAGGAATAGGCCATGGTGTCATCGAGCATGGCTTCATACAGATCATTGCCGAGATCGTAGTGCTGCTCACCGACCTGCCACGCACGTTTGACCGTCTGCAGGTTGAACAGGCGGGCCAGCATGACATGCTTGAAAAACGTCCATTTACCGGTAATTTTGCGCTCCAGCTCCGCCGCCATGACCCGGCTGAACAGTTCATCCAGCTGCTCACAGTCCCACCAGCCATCCATGTAACTTTCACCCACGCCCAGCGAGCCATGACGGAAAACGCGCTGATAAACGTCAGTGTTATGCACCTGCGGATCCCAGGGCTGGGGCCCGTTCAGGGTAATGCCGGCTTTTTCCAGTTGTTCTGCCAGCCACAGTTCAGCCCCGGCGGCCGCCAGCCTGTCCGGCTGCGGTGCTGCCGATGAAGTACGTGTAGCAGGGTTACTCTCCGTCCCGGCAGAGGGGGTGGTATAAGCCATAATGACATCTCCTTTCTGCCGCAGGCATACAGCAGTTTCAGACCAGATCAGTTAGCCCGGAGGCCGTTATTCACCGTGGGCATAAAGAATGTCAACAATGCACGGCACAGCAGTGGCAGACCGGCCAGTGCCGGTGCGTAAACAGAATAATCAGGATGAATGAGAAAACTCCAGACTCCGCTTCATCAAATATTCTTATTGTTGTGATTGCCCCGCTTTATCTGTGTCAGGCGGTCAATAAAAATAACTAAATAATCAACGACTTGGCTGATATTCCCGCAACAGCATGGAACAGTCCTTTCATGCAAACAGGCAAAAAGATCCCCCTCCGGCCCGGATATACACAGGGGATTACTGGTATCATTTACGCTGGTATTTACGTTTTTTCTGAGTCAGAGGCTGCTTTATGTGGAACGATCGCTACAGTTCCGAACATTATATTTACGGTACCGAAGCCAATGTTTTTCTGGCAGAAAATGTTAACCGCCTGCCGCGCGGTAACATTCTCTGTGTGGCCGAAGGCGAAGGACGTAACGCCGTATTTCTCGCCCGTCAGGGTTATAATGTGACTGCCGTCGATGGTTCAGAAGTGGCGCGCGAAAAAGCCCTGAAGCTGGCTGCTGAACATAATGTAAATATTAACTATCTGGTCGCGGATCTGACCAGTTTTGATCTGGGTATTGAACAGTGGGACGGCGTGGTTTCCATTTTCTGCCACCTTCCCCCGGCCCTGCGCCAGAGTGTGCACCAGCGCCTCTGCCGGGCACTGAAACCCGGTGGTGTGCTGCTGCTCGAAGCCTACACCCCCAATCAGCTGAAGTACGCAACCGGCGGCCCGAAAGACGAAGCCATGATGATGAGCGTGCCGCTGCTGGAGAAAGAACTGAAACCCCTGCATTTTCAGCATCTGCTGGAACTGAAACGCAATATTGTGGAAGGAATCGGGCATACCGGTGATGGTGCTGTGGTACAGGCTATTGCGGTAAAAGAATAAAAGCGTTTCCGCTTTATACACGTCCGGATCAGTCGAGAATAAAACCCAGCCGGCGGGCCTTCAGCACCGCCTGTGTACGGTTATCACACCCGAATTGCTGCAGCAGATCGGATACATATTCCCGCACCGTCGCCGGGGATATCATCAGCCGGGCAGCAATTTCCTTATTCGATAAGCCTTCAGCCAGTAATTCCAGCGTATCGATCAGACGTGGTGACAGGGTGACAGTGTCGTCATTCTCCTGCCCACTGATAATCACCAGTTCACCATCCATAATATCCTGCAGCGCGCGGATCATTACCTCACGCGAACTGGTTTTGGCAATAAAGCCATCCGCCCCCAACGCCAGCATATTCTGAATACTGGCCTGATAATCCAGTGTTGAAACCACCACCAGCGGCAGCGCCGGATAACAGCCTTTAATATCGCGCAGCCCCTCCAGGCCTTTGGTGCCGGGAATATGAATATCAAACAGAACCAGCGCAATATCCGGATGCTGAGCCAGCAATTCCCCAGTGCGCTGAAAATTGCCGGATTCGAGAATATGAACCTGTGGAAAAGCTTCTGCCAGTAACAGCCGCAGTCCATCGCGGTAGAGTTCGTGATCTTCCGATATCAGTACTTTAAGCGTCATGGGGCTATCCGGTCAGCGGGTCCGGTCAGCAGCAGAATCTGACCGTATTGCAAAGTCCGCTTAATCTAACAGCTTGTTAACACTTAAACCACATAAGCTTATGTGACAGCCTTATCACCGGCTTTACTTTGCCGCAGCGCAAAGTTCAGCAGTGCCCGCAGACGGGCAGGCAGCACCGGCTCTGTCAGACTGACCCAGGGCGCAGCAGCTTCCTCACCGGCCGGGCAGATACAGGCAGCCACCTGCCAGCCCTGCCTGTCATCCGGCGACAGATCTGTGCGCTTCAGATGGTGGTAATCACACAACAGCAGACCGGTATGACGGCCACAGGCTTCCGCCAGCGAAGTTAAAATCTCTGCTTTACAGCCCCAACGCTGCAGGCGCTGGGCAAGTTCCTGCGCCAGCGCCTGATTTTCCAGAATCAACACAACACTCAGCGGCTGTTTACTGACCGTCAGCGGCTGTACCTTATCGGTCCCCCCGGCCAGCGGCACCGCTACGGTAAAGGTACTGCCTTTATCCGGCAGGGATACCATGCTCACCGGCAGTCCCAGCAGATCAGCAATATGCTTGACCACAGATAAACCAATACCGGCGCTGCCGCTGTCCTGCTCAGCACCGGCGGCCCGCTGGTAAATATCAAAAATCCGTCCCTGCTCATCCGGGCGGATCCCCCGGCCGGTATCCATCACCTGTATTTCCACCTGTTTACCCCGCCGCCGGCAACCCACCACCACGCGGCCGCTGTCGGTATATTTAATGGCGTTGGAAATCAGGTTGCGCAGCAGCCGTTCCAGTAAAACCGGGTCAGTACAGACCAGCAGGGAACACTGGTGCAGATTAAAGCGCAGGTTTTTTTCCGCCGCCTGCAGCTGGAACTCATCGCCGATACGGCTGAAAATCTCACTCAGCGGCACCGGCCGGATATCCGCGCTCACCGCGCCGGCTTCCAGTTTATTCAGATCCATAATGGACGTGAACGCTTCGTTCATCTGCTGCTGATTTTTCTGCAGGCCAGAAAAAAGCGCTTCCGCTTTTTCTTCTCTGATGTAAGGACGCAGGGAATCCAGATACAGCTTCATGGAATGCAGTGGCTGGCGCAGGTCATGGCTACTTTGTGCCATAAAACGGGATTTTGCCTGGCTGAGATACTCCATATACAGCTTTTCTTCCCGCAGGGCTTTAACACGCAGAATCAGGGCAACCGCATGAATCAGAACATGCAGCGCCTGCACATAAAGCACGGAAATCATCTTATACGATACTGTGACCTCATCCACGCCCTCACTGGAAAATACCAGTTCAACAATCACCTGCAGCGTGGACAGAATCAGCGGCAGCCAGCCGAGAATATAAATAATGTAATAGCGCCCTTCCGCTTTTACTTTAGCGATGCCGGAGCTGAGAATAACAATCCACACCACCATGTAATTAAAACTGTAGAGCAGGCTTTTAATGCTGAACTCAAATGGCAGTGCCAGCAGGAAAACCACCACTGTAAGTACAGCAGAAGCCCTGAATAGCTGATACCAGCGTCCTGTGTCACGGCTGACCTGCAGAAAGCTGCCGGCGAATGCCAGCATCGACAACTGACAGGCACTCACCAGTGCCCAGAAAAGCGTGTTTTTTTCATAGTCGTACTGCCACAGGAGAGCTGGCAGACTGCTGTGCTCCAGGTAATAACCGAGCAGTAACAGAGAGGACAGCGCCCCCCAGAAAAATGTCCTTTCAGAAACCAGCAGCCAGCAGATAAAACCCAGAATAATCATGCCCAGATTCATGCCGATGGCCACATCGAAAGCGGCACTCATCTGCCGGCTCCAGGCGTCATATTCAGTGCCACTCATCAGAGCGATATAAGGGTGCCAGACAAAATGATAAGCCGTCAGTTCCACCACAATCTGACTGGTTTCTCCGGGCGGCAGATGTACACGCAGCGCACGACCGATAACATTAATATCGGTACCGGCGGCGTAACCCTGATTACTGATGGTCTGCAGCAGCGTACCGCTCTGACTGCGGACCAGAACCCGCGGCTGCTGAAAACCGGAATTACTGATATGCAGAACCCAGTCACTGTTGCCGGTGTTATTCACCACCGTGGCATACAGCCAGTAACGGTGATGCTGACGGAAATCCGGGGTCAGATCATATTGCCTGCCAGGTACCTGCTGCAGGGCATCCTTCAGCTCAGGCCCTTCAGCGACCGGCATAAATCCGGACGAGTGTTGCAGTGAAGCCAGGCCATAACGCTGATCAGAACGCTGCAGCGCCAGAACACCATGATCCGTTAGCAGTGAGGCTGTCGACGTTGTCTCTGCCCTGACAGGCAGCACAAGCGCGAGAAGCAACAGCAGACCTAAGCCTGCAGCCAGCACCCCGCCGGACCTTAATCGATTTACTATCACAATCATCCCTGGCCCTCAGACTCATCAACCAGCAGCATAAAACGCTACTGTACCGGTGCATAACGGATACTGAAACCACTGTGGTGGAGAGCACCGCATTATTTAACCCGACATCTGTCGGGTTGTCAGTTTTCTGCTGAGTTTTTACGGTATGACACAATATTAATTGACCGGTCGGTAAAAATGAAAAACTGTCAATCCCCTGTAAGCGCAGGCGTTACGTTAGTTCTGATTGCTTTACTGAATGGTTGTGGCGGAGGTTCTGGCGGCTCCGGCAGCGAACAGGTCAGCGCACCACTGGCACCCGCGGCAACCCTGTCGTTTGAGACCACGAAAGTCTTCCGCTTTAACTGGACCGACGTCGACAGCGCGACCTCCTATAAGTTGCTGGAAAACCCGGATGGTACATCCGGCTTCTCACAGGTCGGTGATGATATCGCCGCTGGCGCAGAAACCTTTGCCTTAGAAGTGCCACTCTACGCCCGTACCAACGCCCAATATATTCTGCAGGCCTGCAACAGCGGCGGCTGTACGGACTCTGATACCCTGGCGGTCAGCGACGGCATTAATGATGCCATCGGCTTTATCAAAGCCAGTAATACCGAAGCCGGCGATTTTTTCGGAATCTATCTGGCAATCAGTGGTGATGGTGAAACACTCGCCGTCGCCGCCGATTCAGAAGACAGTGCAGCAAGCGGCGTTAATGGTGAAGAGAGCGACAACAGCGCTGAAAACTCAGGCGCGGTTTATATTTTTACTCACACTGACAGCGGCCAATGGACCCAGCAGGCTTATCTTAAAGCCAGCAACAGCGGCGCAGAGGATTATTTTGGCTTTCCCGTCGTTCTGAGTTACGACGGCTCAACACTGGCCGTTGGGACATCCAATGAAGACAGTGCAGCAAGCGGCATCGACGGTGACCAGACCAACAACAGTGCTGAAAATTCCGGAGCGGTATACGTTTTTTCCCGCGATACCGCCGACCAGTGGAGTCAGCAGGCCTACATCAAAGCCAGCAATACCGGTGCTGGCGATCATTTCGGTTATGCAATAAGTCTCAGTTCAGATGGTTCGGTGATGAGTATCGGTGCGCCATACGAAAGCAGCAGCGCAACCGGAATTAACGGCGAGCAGAATGATGACACAGCTGAATATTCCGGTGCCGTTTACCTGTTCAGCCGTGACAGCACGGATAGCTGGAGTCAACAGACCTATTTTAAGGCCAGCAACACCGATGCCAATGCGGATTATTTTGGTTATGCCGTCGCACTCACTGCCGATGGTACCGGGCTGGCCGTTGGTGCACCGGGTGAATACAGCAGCAGTACCGGTATTAATGGCGACCAGGAAGATAACTCCGCTGGTAATTCAGGTGCGGCTTATGTATTCACTCAGGATGACTCTGGTGACTGGAGCCAGCAGGCGTATATCAAAGCCAGCAACACCGGAAGCGGCGACTGGTTTGGCAACGCGGTTGCGTTTAACGCCGATGGCACCACGCTGGCTGTGGGCGCGAACTCTGAAGACAGTGCAGCGACGGGTATCGATGGCGATCAGAGCGATAACACGGCCCCCAACACCGGCGCAGTGTACGTTTTCACTCAGGACGCAAACAGCGACTGGAGTCAGCAGGCCTATATCAAAGCCAGCCATACCGGCAATGAAGATTATTTTGGCGATACGATTGAGCTGAGTGCAGACGGTAACACACTGGCCATTAATGCCTATGCCGAAGACGGCGCAGCCAGCGGCATCAATGGCAGCGAAACTGATCTTTCTGCAGATCAATCCGGTGCCACTTATGTGTTCACCCGCAGTGACGGCCAGTGGTCGCAACTTGCCTACCTTAAAGCCAAATCCTCCGGTGCAGGCGACTGGTTTGGCCGCCCGGCGCTGAGTGATGATGCATCGGTTCTGGTGATCGAAGCACCAGCAGATGACAGCGAATCAAGCGGTGTTAATGGCGACCCGAGCGATAATTCTGCAACGAATTCAGGCGCGGTTTATCTGTATTAAAACAACAGAAAAGTTCACTCAGTGTGTAATGAGTGGGCTTTAATATATTGAGACCGCTAAGCCCTGATCTGCCTCAGAGGTGTCGTGGACAATCACTGGCCGCAGAACCGGCTTTTACCCGCTGCATAAAAGAAAACCCCATGCGGAGTTAACCGTCAGGGGTTTTATGTAAAAAGTGGCGATCGCCGGTAAGCCCTGATCTGCCTGAGAGGTGTCGTGAACAGTCACTGGCCGCAGAACCGGCTTTTACCCGCTGCATAAAAGAAAACCCCTGCGGAGTTAACCGTCAGGGGTTTTATGTAAAAAGTGGCGATCGCCGCTAAGCCCTGATCTGCCTCAGAGGTGTCGTGGACAGTCACTGGCCGCAGAACCGGCTTTTACCCGCTGCATAAAAGAAAACCCCTGCGGAGTTAACCGTCAGGGGTTTTATGTAAAAAGTGGAGATCGCCGGTAAGCCGGGTTCTGTCGTGGACAGTCATTCGTCTAGGCCTGCAATCACTCGCAGGCTCAAGCAACCTACCCGTTCCCAGCGCGGGCCGCGCCTGTAGGGAACCTATTTGGTCTTGCTTCGGGTGGAGTTTACCGTGCCACAAACTGTTACCAGCTGCGCGGTGCGCTCTTACCGCACCCTTTCACCCTTACCTGATCCGCAAAGCGGCCATCGGCGGTCTGCTCTCTGCTGCACTGGTCGTAGGCTCGCGCCCCCCAGGCGTTACCTGGCACCCTGCCCTGTGAAGCCCGGACTTTCCTCCCCCTGCTGACGCAGGCGACGACTGTCTGGCGATCTCCGGCGCGGAGTCTATACCAATGCAGCAGAAAAGTCTTCTCCGTTACCGCGGCAGATCACCGCTTGCCGGAGCGCCCACTGGCAGGCCCGTTTGAGCAGATGGGCAATCCCCCTGATGATATTGTTTGCCATGCAGCTCCCCCGCATCGCTGATACAGTCAGAACCCGTCAGGCCGGCGAAGAGTTTCTTTATGAACAAAGCCTGATTGGTTTTTGCTGGACGCCAAAAAAGCAGGTGGCAGTAATGTTTGCCCGTGGTCTGAATGCTATTGAATCTGGTGGTGTTTTATTGAGCGAGAAAGTTGCACCTGAGGCAATTCCAGGTACTCCTGACAGTCATAGTGCAGACTGGTCTGGTGAGTCTGCATATACTTGTGATCCTGCGCAGATAAGCTCTATCGAAGTAGTGCACAACGACCCAAAGCCGTCATAATCGGAACGCACCTAACAAAGCATTTAAAATTGTTCCTGATCCTCTCCCATTTCAACCGTCAAAAAAATCAAACCGCTCAGCTTCCTGTACTCTATGACATCAGCTCCGGGCACAAGGGGAGATAATCCGGACAGAACTCAGCCTCACGCTTTTCCCTGTATCTCCAGCGCTTTCTGGTACAGCGCTTTTTTATTGTCGCCGGTCAGATCTGCGACAATCGCTGCCGCTTTTTTCGGTGGCAGTTCTTCCAGCAGCCGTTTAAACAGCTTATCCATATCCACTTCGCTGGCCGGGGCCGGGTCTGAATTGCCGGTTACCATCACTACAAATTCACCTTTCTGCTGATCTTCATCCGCCTGTAGCTGGGTAATAATGTCCGGCAGCGTACCGCTGTAAAAACTCTCGAAGGTTTTGGTCAGCTCACGGGCCACACAGGCTTTGCGTTCACTGCCGAAGGCTTCCGTCATCAGCTGCAGGGTTTCCAGAATGCGGTGTTTGGATTCATAAAATACCAGCGTACGTGGTTCCTGAATCAGCGCCGCCAGTTTTTCCCGCCGGCCGCCGGCTTTATGTGGCAGGAACCCTTCAAAGGTAAAACGGTCTGTGGGTAAGCCTGCGGCACTTAACGCGGTAATAATGGCACTGACGCCGGGCACCGGGCTGACGGTCAGCCCTTCCGCCCGTAATGCCTGCACCAGCGGGAAGCCCGGATCAGAGATCAGCGGCGTGCCGGCATCGGATACCAGCGCCATCGTCTGCCCCTGGCGCAGATGGTGAATGACCTGTTCTGTGCGCTCGCGCTCATTATGGTCATGAACCGACAGCAGCGGCTTACGCACGCCCAGATGCTGCAGTAATTTCTGGGTATGTCTGGTATCCTCGCAGGCAATCACATCAACGCTGTTCAGCACCTGCTTTGCACGCTCGGTGAGGTCAGCCAAATTACCAATGGGTGTCGCCACGATATAGAGCGTGCCGGCCTGAAGTCTGGAAGCGGAAGTCATGCGGGGAAACGTACCTGAAGCCTGGTTAAGCGGAATGTTCCGCGGTTTATCGCTGTTACTCGCCGGCGCCTGTGCCGGCCTCAGCGGCTGTTCCACCGTGCCGGATCAGCTGCCGGACAGCACCGCCATGGAATCCATGAGCCAGAGTGAAGCCGGGCTGTTCGCGCAGATCAGCAGCGATATTGATGCCGGCGAGTTTCGCAACGCAGCCCTGCAATTGCAACTCCTGTACGAACGCGGTCTGCAGCGTCAGGATCTGGTGGAGTATCTGCTGCTGTCAGCCCGCCTGCATCTGGCCACCCACGAACCGGAAATCAGTGAAGACTATCTGGCACAGCTGAATGAACAGATGCTGTACGCCAGCCCGGAGCAGGAAATCCGTACCAGCCTGCTGCGCGCCAGCGTTTATGAAGCCAGTGGCCGATATCTGGAAGCTGCCCGGGAGCGGGATTTTCTTTCCGGCGGCCTGGACGACGAACGCCGGCAGCAGAACCACGACATGATCTGGCAGGATCTGATGGCCACCAGTGAACTGCAGCTGCTGGAACGGGCCGAAAAAACACCACAGGACAGCCAGTTTGGTCAGTGGCTGCAACTGGCAGCCATTTCCCGCAACCCGCGCCTGACACTGGATGAACATCTGCAGGCCGTCAGCCAGTGGCAGCAGCAGCACCCGGCGCATCCGGCCGCGCAGAAACTGCCCGGTGGCCTCGGCCTGCTGGCAGAGCTGGCCGCCAGCCGTCCGACCAACATTGGTCTGCTGCTGCCGTTATCCGGACCGCTGGAAAAAACCGGCAAGGCCATCCGCGATGGTTTTATGGCCGCCTATTACGAATCGCTGAATAAGGGCTATGCCACGCCGCAGGTAAACATCTACGACAGCCAGGTTTATAAAGATACTCAGCTGGCCTACGTGAAAGCCCAGCTGGATGGTGCTCAGTGGATGGTCGGTCCGGTGAACAAGAGTAAGGTGCAGGAACTGCAAAATAAGGAAGCCCTGCCACTGCCGACCCTGGCCCTCAACTACGGCGACCGCAGCGACAGCGAAAGCAGCGCCAGTAATCTTTATCAGTATGGTCTGGCGGCCGAAGACGAAGCCGTACAGATTGCCGAACAGGCCTGGAATGACGGCCACCGCCGCGCGCTGGTGATGGTGCCACGCGGCAGCTGGGGCGAACGTATTTTTGAAGCCTTCCGCGAACACTGGCTGTCGCTGGGTGGCGATATTGCCGAGGCGCGTTTTTATCCCAATCTGGATGACTACAACCCGGAAATCAAAGCCCTGCTGAATGTCGACGACAGCCAGAACCGCTACCGCACCATGCGCCGCCTGCTGGGTGAGCCGACCGAATTTGAACCGCGCCGCCGTCAGGACGCCGACTGGGTCTTTATGGTTGCGCTGCCGCAACAGGGCCGGATGATCAAACCGGCGCTGGCCTTTAACTTCGCCGCCGACCTGCCGGTTTATGCTACCTCACACGTCTTTTCCGGGGTGGTTAACCGCCAGAAAGATTCTGACCTGAACGGCGTGACCTTCTGCGATGTGCCCTGGCTGCTGGAAAGCAGCAGCCTGCACGACAGCGTGGAACAGGCCCTGCCGGGCGGACAGGGGGCCTATACCCGCCTGTACGCCATGGGCGTGGATGCTTTCCGCCTGCTGGCCCGTATCCGCCAGCTGGAAGTGTTCCCGCACAGCCAGATGTTCGGCAGCACCGGCGCGCTGATGCTCGACAGCGGGCGGCGTATTCACCGCCGAACCGAATGCACCCGCTTCCGCGGTGGCCGGCCGGCGAATCTGGCCAGCCGCAGCAACTGATGCCGTAAGCCCTTCAACCACCAACCTCAGGCAGGGACGCCATGTGGTTCAGCAAACAACCTCCGTCACCAGCAGCCAGAACCACCCGCGCCAAAGGCGCCGGCATTGAGCAGCAGGCAGAAACCTTTCTTAAACAGCAGGGGCTGAAAGCAGTCTGCCGCAACTACACCATCCGTGGTGGTGAAATTGATCTGATTATGCGCGACGGCAAGGTGCTGGTGTTCGTGGAAGTGCGTTACCGCAAAGACGCAGGTCACGGCAGTGGCGCTGAGTCCATTACCTGGCGCAAACAGCAGCGGTTAATGAAAACCGCTGAGCATTACCTGCAGAAAGAATACGGCAGTCAGCTGCCTGACTGCCGTTTCGATGTGATTTCAGCCAGCGGCGAACCAGTGCAGTTCGAGTGGCTGAAAAACGTGTTCGGCTGATGCTGCAGCCGCGCTCAGAACTGATAACCGGCTGACAGACGCACGGTACGCGGTTCCATCACGTGGTAATGCACATCCTCAACCGCGGCCGCTTCAGAGGCCAGCTGTGATTCGTACCAGTAATCAACATCGTGATCATCGCTGTCGAACAGGTTCAGCACATCGGCGCTGAACTGCCAGCGGCTGACTTCATACGCGGCGCGCATATTCACCACGGTGGTCGGATCTGAGGTGACTGAACCATCTTCCACCAGCGGCCGCTCACCGAAGTGACGGACCCGGACACTGCCCGACCAGCCGTTACCCAGCTGCGCGCTGACACCGGCCTGCAGTACGTCTTCCACCGCGCCAGGAATGTCATCGCCATCCGCCGAATGGTCGGTGAATTCAGCATCGGTCCAGGCGTATTCCAGATCCACACTCCAGGCATCCGTCAGGCGGTAATACGCGGTCAGCTCAACCCCTGTGCGGCGGGATTTACGGCTGGCTTCGGTATTGCCGGCATCGCCGACAAACAGCAGTTCGCTGTCCAGATCCAGCTGCCACAGCGCCAGCGAGGTGTTCAGGCGCTCATCCCAGAAACCGCGCACGCCCAGCTCATAGCCCATCGAATCCACCAGCGGATCAACCTGCGCTACGGCACTGCCATCTGCAGGATCAACCTCAATGGTGGTACCGCGGGCATCGTTGGAATGCAGCCCCTGTCCGGCGGCAATATAGGTTTCCCATTCCGGGCTGAGGGCGTAAATCAGGCTGCCTTTGAGGGCGATATTATCGTCGCTGTTTGTGCCGCTGTTCGGGCTCAGATCGACACCATTCATATTGGTGCTGATGCGGCTGTCGACGTCAAAATCGTAATAGTCATAGCGGATACCGATCACGGAACGCAGACGCTCAGTCCAGTACAGGGTATTTTCAGCAAACAGACCACTGCTCAGCTCGCCCACTTCGTCACTGCGCACCGTGCCCAGACGCTGACGCGCTTTGGTGTGGTACAGGCCCACTTCGCCGATATCGTCATAACGCTGGTCGGCACCGATGCGGTTGGTCATCGCCAGCCCGCCCAGCTCACTGTGCCACAGATAGCTCAGCTGACCGCCGTAAATCCAGCGCTCATCAACCTGTTCAAACTGGTCGCCGTTGCTGCTGTCATCCAGGTAATAGGTGAAGTTGGACCACAGGTTCATATCGTAACGGATGGCATAAGCCGACACTTCCAGGCCGTCACGGGCCCAGCGGGTGCTCAGACTGTAGCGGCTGGATTCACCGCCGACGGTATCGTCCAGCGAGCCCAGCTCATCAATCAGACCAGCGTCCACCGCGCGCTGTGGAATCTGATCGGCACTGTTCCAGCTGTTGTCATACGCCATCAGCGTCAGACTCCAGTCACCACCGGCCAGCGGCCGGCTGTGTTTCAGTAACAGGCTGGTTTTATCCAGGTCTTCGTCAATGTCTGTCCACGGCCCATCGTAGGTATTGCGTTCAATGGCATACAGCCAGTCACCGCCGCCGGCATTCACACTGTCCATCAGCAGGGCACGGTAATAGTTGTCTTCGCCGGCGGTAAGCTGAATCAGGCCGTGATCCAGACGGCTGGCGGTCTGCAGCGAGGCACTGCCGGCCCCACTGAAGTCGCCCACATCGGCGTAGTAACTGCCTTTCTGGTAAGCCAGTGAGGCAATGGTTTCCGGAATAATAAAGTTCAGGTCGGTGTAGCCCTGGCCGTGGCCGTGGGTGCGCATATTCACCGGCATACCGTCGACGAAGGTGGCGAAATCGGTACCGTGGTCAAGGTTGAAACCGCGCAGGAAATACTGGTTCGCCTTACCGGTACCACTGTGCTGGGTCACGACCATACCCGGCACCAGCTCCAGTACTTCACCGGTCCGCAGCAGTGGCCGCAGCGCAATTTCTTCCTGCGTGACATAACCTTCAGAAGCCGAAACCGCTTCCCCGATCAGCTGGCCACGGCCATTCACGACCTGGGTATCCAGCTGACGTTCAACGGCGTCCTCAGCCGTCGTTACCTCTTCTGCCAGTGCCAGTCCCGGCAGGCTCATGAACAGCACACCCGCTGTCAGACGCTTCATGGTTTCTCCTCAGTGTCCGCTTAAACCACCGGCTTCCCCGTCAGGGCATTGCCAGCCGGCTGATTATTAATGAAAATATCAGCTAATCAGCCTAACAGTGCCCGCCAAAACCGATAACAGCTCGGTGTTGGGCCTGCCTGCATGACCGGAATACACACATGAAACATACCGACAGCCTGAAACGCTGGCTGGGACTGGGCACGGCCCGTCCGCGCACCCCGGCTCTCGGTCAGCGCGAGCTGGCCGTCCTTGAGGTGTTATGGGCTCAGGGCACGCAGTCAGCCCAGCAGACCCAGCAGCAGCTGGGCCGGGATATTTCCCTGAGTACCGTACAGAGCACGCTGGAGCGGCTGCACCGCAAAGGCCTGCTCAGCCGGAACAAGCAGGGCCGCGCCTTTGTTTACCGGGCGGCCATCAGCAAGACGGATATCATTACCAATCTGCTGCACGACATCGCCGCCGACCTCAGTGCTGGTGATATGGCGCCTATGGTGTCGGGTTTTATGGATTATCTGGCCGACACCGCCCCGGACGTCGGCGACCGCCTGAGCAAAGCCCTGCAGGACGACCAGCACAGTGACGGCGGTCCGCGTGATTCCTGAACTGACCGATATTGCCCTCGCCGGCGCGTTTACCCTGCTCGCCTCCGGCTGGCTGACCGGGCTGTTACTGCCGCTGCTGCTGCGGCTGATGAACGGCTGCGCTCCACACCCGCGCACGCGTCTGCTGATGATGAGCGCGGCTACACCGGTCATTGTCACTTTCTGGGTGGTTTTCCTGCTGCTGAACCCGCAGCTGGCCGGCGTGCTGTTTCATGACCACTGCCACGGTGATGTCTGTGGCCCGCATATCCCGCAAATCGGCGCCTCGTCACTCAGCGGTGTCATCCTTGCCGCACTGGTCACCTTTGCCGGCCTGGTGGTGGTTCTGATCCTCAGCCAGCGGCTGCAGCATCAGCGCCTGCGTCTGCTGGCCATGCAGCAGCTGAGCAGTGATATCACCGGCCCGCGCTACCGCCTGATCGACTCACCACTGCCACTGGCCTGGTGTGCCGGCCTGTGGCATCCGCAGATTTATCTGTCCAGCGGGCTGCTGCAACAGCTGGATGCCGATGAGGTCCGCCTGGTGATGCTGCATGAATCCTGTCATGTCTGGCGCCGCGACAATCTGCGTAAGCAGATTCTGCACTGGGCCACACTTCTGTGGCTGCCCGCCTCCCGCCGGCGCCTGTATGAGGCGTACAGTCTTGCCACCGAACAGTTATGTGACCGCTATGCCTGTCAGCAGGGCTACCGGCCTGCGGATGTCAGCCGTGTGCTGAACCGGCTCAGCCACTCCGCCAGTGAGCAGCCGTGCAGTAGCCGGCGTGCTGAACAGCTGAGCGGGCCGGAACGCAGCAGTGCCGACGGCTGGCTGCTGCTGGCCCTGCTATTGGCGGCACAGGTGGGCCTGTTTACCCATTATGTGCACCCGCTTCTGGATTCACTGTTCCTGTGAGAATGGCTGTTATTTGGCTTTGTCTGACAGCTCCTTTATGATGGCTGCCCGTTTATCCGCCATGTTCCCGGAGACTGGTTGTGCAAGATCGTATCATCGGCCATTTCGGCGCCAGCATTGAAACCAAAACCATCTCAGCAGAAATGCTGCCACCCTATATTGAGCAGGCTGCTCAGATGATGGTGAATGCCCTGCTCAGCGGCGGCAAAATCCTGAGCTGTGGTAACGGTGGTTCTGCCGGTGATGCCCAGCACTTTTCCTCGGAACTGCTGAACCGTTTTGAGCGTGAACGGCCGAGTCTGCCCGCCATTGCCCTGACCACAGATTCCTCGACCGTCACCTCCATTGCCAACGATTACAGCTACAACGAAGTGTTTTCCAAGCAGATCCGCGCCCTCGGCAACCCCGGCGATGTACTGCTGGCCATTTCCACCAGCGGTAATTCTGCCAACGTGGTACAGGCCATTCAGGCGGCTCACGAACGCGATATGGTGGTGGTCGCCCTGTCCGGTAAGGATGGCGGTCATATGGCCTCGCTGCTGACCGCAGAGGATGTGGAAATCCGCGTACCGGCCAACGTCACCGCGCGTATTCAGGAGGTCCATCTGGTGGTCATTCACTGCCTGTGCGACCTGATTGACTGCTCACTGTTCGGCGAAGAATAAACGCCGGACGGCAGACATAAAAAAACCGGCGCTGAGGCCGGTTTTTTTATGTGGGTAATAACGTCTGCTCAGTGATCTTTCAGACGGTTGATACCCAGCGCCTTAAGCGTATATTTTTCATAAATCGGTTCGCTGGAACCGGTTTTCATCTTACGCATAAAGTATTTTTCAAAGGCGATTTTCGCCAAGTGCACCCATTTACCCTGTTTGAACCAGGCAACGTTGCGTGGCGGAATCTGCGGAATGGCAACGAAAGCCGCACCGGTATTCCCCATGTCGGCCAGACAGATGGCATTCCAGGTGCCCTTGGCATCCGGTTCACCTTTACCGTCCAGATCCGCCGCCAGGTTGTGCGCAATGGCGGTCATCATGGATTCGATCATATAACCGGTTTTGGGTGTACCGGTCGGAACCGGGGTTTCTTCCACTGGCGGGATAGCCACACACACACCGGCAGAGAAGATGTTTTTAAAGGTCGGGTTGCGCTGGTATTCGTCAATGATCACGAAACCTTTCGGGTTCACCAGACCTTCGACTTCCGCCACCGGATCAACACCGGCAAATGAAGGCAGCATCATGGAATGCTTGAACGGCAGTTCGTGCTGTTTCTTCAGCGTACCGTCGTCGTTCATTTCATCCACATACATGGTGCTTTCTTCGATTCTGGTGACCTTGGCGTTGGTAATCCACTTGATGTGACGCTTACGCAGTTCACTTTCCAGCATGGATTTGGAATCGCCGACACCGCCCAGACCCAGATGGCCGATATAAGGCTCACTGGTCACGTAAATCATGGGCACCTTGTCACGCATCTTACGCTTGGCCAGTTCACGGTCGAGAATAAAGGCATATTCGTAGGCCGGACCGAAACAGGAAGCGCCCGGCAGTGCACCGACAATCGCCTGACCCGGCTCTTCAACCAGGGCTTTGAAGTTGTCGTAGCAGTGCTCAGCATGATCCAGAGTACAGACAGACTGGGTGAAACCACCGTGCGGGCCTGCACCTTCAACCGCGCCGAAGTTCAGCTTCGGACCGGTACAGATCACCAGATAGTCATAAACTTCCACTTCACCATTGGCCAGGGTCAGCTGGTTCTCTTTGGCATTGATATTCACCACCGCGGAGGCGATAAACTCGATACCTTTTTTCTCCAGGTACGGACGGATCGGAAAGCTGACTTCCGGGCGTTCACGCCAGCCAACGCCGATCCAGGGATTGGAAGGTACAAACTGAAAATCTTCGCGATCATTGATCACGGTGACTTTGTGCTGCTTGCTCAGAATTTCTCGGATTTCATAAGCGCCTGCCATACCACCGGTACCAGCGCCAAGAACGATGACTCTCGCCATAACTGCCCCTTTCTGTCTGTTGTGCTTTGTTTTTTTGTCGGTTACAGAAAATAAGGAGAGCAAAGGTGATGCCAAACATTACTGCATAGTCATAAAGTACTAATTAAGTATCCAACCCTATGAAATTGTGGGTTTTTTCGGAAGGAGCCCGGACGCCGGGCACGGCCTGACCGTCAACGTCTGACACACCCTGTGTCAGTCGACTGCCATTTTTGTCAGCCACATTTTCGCCCTGCGCAATCCGGACAGTCCGGATTCGCCGGCAGGTTCCAGCTGCGCCACTCAGCTGCCATGGCGTCAAAGGTCAGCAGACGGCCGTTCAGGTTACTGCCGTTTCCGGCCAGCACCTTCACCGCTTCCAGTGCCTGCATCGCTCCAATAACACCGACCAGAGGGGACAGAACTCCGGATTCAGCACAGTTCAGCGTCTGCTGAGGGCTCAGCTGGGGATAAAGACAGCGGTAACAGGGAGAATTATCCGTCTGCGGGGCAAAAAAAGTGATCTGCCCGCTGACGCCGACGGCAGCCGCGGACAGCCAGGGGATACCATGGCGCAGACAGACCGTATTAAGGGCATAACGCACGCCGGCGTTGTCGCTGCAGTCGACCACCAGACTGACACCCGGCAGGTGCTGCTCCAGCCAGTCTTCGTCTGCCCTGAGCGGATACTGATGAATCCGTACAGCGCTGTTCAGCCGCATTGCTGCCGCGGCAGCAGCGCTGACCTTGGGTCGGCCACAGTCCGCTTCACCATACATAACCTGGCGCTGCAGATTGGACAGTTCCACCTGATCATCATCCACCAGACTCAGCGTGCCCACACCACTGGCGGCCAGATACTGCAGCACCGGGCTGCCCAGACCGCCGAGGCCGATAATCATCACGTGCGCGTCCAGCAGGCGCTGTTGCCCTTCCGCATCCATCTGCGGCAACAGGATATGCCGGCTGTAGCGCAGCAGTTGTTCGTCGTTCATCGGCATACTCTTTCGGGAGTTGATTCAGACAATGGCTGTAGCAGGCCAGCGCCCGCCACTGATTCTCGGATTACCACCCAGATCGCGACGGTTTTCAACGTCGGTAAAACCACGCTGGCGCAGCAGTTCACAGACCGTCTCCGCCTGCTGCCAGCCATGTTCAACCAGCAGCCAGCCGTCAGGCTGCAGAAAATCCGGCGCACGATCAATGATCAGGGCCAGATCACTGAGTCCCTGATTGCCGGCCACCAGTGCCGTGCGCGGCTCAAAGCGGACATCGCCCTGATTCAGATGCGGGTCAGCTTCATCAATATAAGGGGGATTACTGACAATCAGATCGAAGCGGCCCTGCACGGCTGAAAACCAGTCGGACTGCTGAAACGTGACCCGTTCAAGATGATTGCGGCGGGCATTTTCTTCCGCCAGCGTTACCGCCTGCCGCTGGAAATCAACGCCGCTGACCTGCCATGACGGCTGCTCACTGGCCAGTGCCAGCGCAATGGCGCCGGTTCCGGTACCCAGATCCAGCACCCGGCTGTTGGCCGGCAGTGGCAGTTCCAGCGCCCATTCGATCAGCGTTTCAGTATCGGCGCGGGGAATCAGGGTGGAGGGCGCCACGGCCAGTGACAGTGACCAGAAATCGCGCTGGCCGAGAATATAGGCCACCGGCTCACCGCCAAGGCGGCGCTGCAACAGTTGCTCTGCCATCTGCTGCTGCCCGGCGCTCAGCGCTTTATCGTTCCAGGTGTACAGCCAGGTGCGGCTCTGCTGCAGCGTATGCGCCAGCAGCAGTTCCGCGTCCAGACGGGCACTGTCGCTGACCGCTTCCAGCTCCGCCCGGGCCTGAGTGAGCCAGCCGTCGATGGTCTGAGCGGCAGGCCCGCCCGTCATTGCTGCCCTACCATGTCCGCCAGCTGATTGGCCTGATGCTCGCGGATCAGAGGTTCAATCACCGGATTCAGATCGCCCTGCACGATTTCATCCAGCTTATACAGGGTCAGGTTGATGCGGTGATCGGTCACCCGGCCCTGCGGGTAGTTGTAAGTCCGGATACGCTCGGAGCGGTCACCGGAGCCGACCAGGCTCTTACGCGTGGCGGCCTGTTCAGCGTGCGCTGCCTGCAGTTGCGCGTCACGCAGGCGGGTGGCCAGCATCGCCATCGCCTTGGCGCGGTTCTTATGCTGTGAGCGTTCGTCCTGGCACTCCACCACCAACCCGGTCGGCAGGTGGGTGATACGGATGGCTGAATCGGTTTTGTTAACGTGCTGACCACCAGCACCGGAGGCGCGGAAGGTATCCACGCGCAGGTCATTTTTGTTGATGTCGATGGCTTCTTCCTCACCGACTTCCGGCATCACCGCCACGGTGCAGGCCGAGGTGTGAATACGGCCCTGGCTTTCGGTTTCCGGCACCCGCTGCACACGGTGAGCGCCGGATTCAAACTTCAGCTGCGAATAGACGTCGCTGCCCGAAATGCGGGTAATCACTTCCTTAAAGCCGCCATGCTCACCGTCACTGGCACTGAGCATTTCGGTGCGCCAGCCACGGGTCTCGGCATAGCGGGTGTACATACGGTACAGATCGCCGGCGAAGATCGCGGCTTCATCACCACCGGTACCGGCACGGATTTCGACAATCACGTTACGGCTGTCATCCGGGTCTTTCGGCAGCAGCAGAATCTCCAGCTGATGTTCCAGCTCTGTCAGCGTCTGCTGCGCCGACTCCGCTTCTTCCTCACCCATGGCCCGCATCTCAGGATCACTGTCCTCCGCCAGCAGCCGGGCTTCTTCCAGATCAGCGCCGGCCTGTTCAAACGCGCTGTAGGCGGCGGCGATGGTTTCCAGCTCGGCATACTCTTTCGACAGTTGCCGGAAGCGGTCCTGATCATTGGCCGCATCCGGCTCCGACAGCAGATGTCCGACTTCTTCATAGCGGTCGCGCAGATGTTCGAGCTTGGTAAGGATTGAGCTTTTCATGAATTATTCAGGGTCGGCAGTGCTGTCAGTGGCCGGCGGCTCAGCACTGTTAAGGTTAAAAAGTTCACGGGTCCAGTCGAGGACTTCCAGCCGCCCCTCAGAGCCGGCCTTACGTAACATGGTGGTCGGCGCGTGCAGCATCTTATTACCGAAGGTGTGGGCAAACTGACGCAGTACCTTTTCCGGGTCGGCACCGTTGCTCAGCTGCTTCATCGCTTTGACCAGCTGCTCTTCGCGCAGCACGTCAATACTGGCGCGCAGATCGGTCAGCGTCTGCACCGCGTTGAGTGCTTTCAGTTCACGCATGAAATGATCAACGCCCGCCAGAATCAGCTCCTCTGCCTGACGCGCCGCATCCTGCCGTGAACGTACATTCTCTTCAATGATGCTGCGCAGGTCGTCAACCGTATACAGATAGACATCTGACAGTTTGCTGACTTCTTCTTCGATATCGCGCGGAACGGCAATATCGACCATAAACATGGGCTTGTGGCGACGTTTTTTCAGCGCCTTTTCCACCATCCCTTTGCCCAGAATCGGCAGCGGACTGGCGGTGGAGGAAATAACAATATCCGCACGCGGCAGCACCGCCGGAATATCTTCCAGCAACACGGCTTCGGCATGAAATTCCTGCGCCAGATTCTGTGCCCGCGCCAGGGTACGGTTGGCCACGGTAATCTGACGCACACCGGCCTGATGCAGATGGCGCGCCACCAGTTCGATGGTTTCACCGGCGCCGATCAGCAGCGCACTGCTGTTGGCCATGTCAGCGAAGATATGCTGTGCCATACGCACCGAGGCAAACGCCACAGAGACCGGATTCTCACCGATGGCGGTATCGGTGCGTACGCGCTTGGCGATGGAGAACGTCTGCCGGAACAGCCGGCCCAGTTCAGAGCCCACGGTACCGGCTTCCTGCGCGACAGCAAAGGCGGATTTCATCTGGCCGAGAATCTGCGGTTCGCCCAGTACCAGTGAATCCAGACCACTGGCCACGCGCATGGTGTGCTGTACCGCCTGTTCTGCATTGAGGCAGTAGAGCGCGCCGTTCAGTTCCGGCCGTTCAATGCCATGATGACGGGCCAGCCAGTCGACAATCACGTCTTCCTGCAGCTCATCGGCAGAGCAGTAAATTTCGGTGCGGTTACAGGTGGAGAGAATCACCACTTCAGAGACAGGATCGAGGGACTGCACCTCCGTCAGTACCGAAGACATGGTCGCAGGATCAAATGAAACCCGTTCACGCACAGCCACCGGTGCTGTTTTGTGGTTGATTCCCAGTGCCCAGATACCCATGCTGACGAAAACTACTCCGCTGAAAACTTGTCTGAAGGCCGACAAAAGGCGGGATTATAAACGTCTGGCCGGCGCTTTGCTGCTGAAATCTTTGACTTAAATCCCCATATCACCCTAAATAACAATCGATTCCCCGGATTTATTCAGCATTATGCCGCGATTCTTTAGCCCGTTCAGTGCCCTGAAAGCCCAGATCCCGACGCTCCCGTGCCGCTCCCTGCTGCTGCTGACTGCCATCAGCATGGCCGGCTGCTCCTCACTGCAGTCTCACTCTGACAGTGATGCCGCGGAACAACAGAGTGTTGAACACAGTGAACAGCCATCCTCTGCCACGGCTGCGCCCGCAGAGGCTGAGGACACGACTGCAGCGCCGGTTTACCGCCCGATCCCGGCCCCGACGCTGTATTCCCTGCTGGTTGCCGAACTGGCGGGCCAGCGCCAGCGCTTTGACATCTCGCTGTACAACTACATGGATCAGGCCCGCAGCACCCGTGATCCGGCCATTGCCGAACGCGCAGCGCGCATCGCCCAGTACATCGGCAGTGACGGATACGCACTGGAAGCTGTGGGTATCTGGCTGGATGAAGATCCGCATAACCCGGCTGCCCATCAGGCCGCTGCCCAGCTGCTGATGGAGCAGGGGAAATTCAGCGATGCCCTGGTGCATCTGGAAACCCTGCAGGAACTGGCCGGTATCAGTCAGTATGACTACCTGGCCGCCAACGCCGGCCACCTGCCACCACAGCAACAGGAACAGCTGGCGGCAGAACTGTCCGCACTGAGCAAAAAGCATCCGCAGGACCCGTCGCTCTGGTATGCACGGGGAATTATGTCGCAGCATCTGCAGCGTTTTCCGCAAGCCCTGAACTATATGGAAAAAGCACTGGCGATCGCGCCGGACTACCTCAGTGCCGGCCTGCAGAAAGCCCGCGTGCTGGCCATGATGCAGGATTATCCACAGGCCATCCGCTGGCTGGAAAAGCTGCTGAAACAGAACCCCGGCCACAAAGGCATTCAGGTGCTGCGCGCACGCATTCTGCTGGAGCAGCGTGACATTCCGGCGGCCCTCAAAGCCTTTACCGGACTGCACGAAAACTTCCCCGCGGATGCCGCCATTCTGCTGTCCCTGGCCCTGCTCGAGCACGAACTGGGCGAACAGGAAGCCGCCACTGACCACTTTCACCAGTTACTCGACCGCAATGCGCACACCGATGAAGCGCATTTCTATCTGGGCCAGATCGCCGAGGAGAACGGTGACATCCGTGAAGCCATCCATCAGTACTCACAGGTTGATGGCGGACGTGAGTTCCTCACCGCCCAGCTGAAAACCGCCTACCTGATCAGCGAACATCAGGGGCTGGAACAGGCACGTATTTACCTCGATGGGGTGCGCGCCAGCCACCCGCAGCAGTCCAGCGAACTGGTGCGTATCGAAGTCGAACTGCTGACCGCGGCCGGTCAGCAGCAACAGGCACTGCAGCTGGTTACCACCGCCCTGTCAGTGATGCCGGAAGATATCGATCTGCTCTACACCCGCGCTATGCTGGCGGAACGCATGGACAACCTGGCCATACTGGAACAGGACCTGCGCACCGTCATCCGCCTGCAGCCGGATCATGCCGAAGCCCTGAACGCGCTGGGTTATACCCTGGCCGACCGCACCGACCGCTGGTCAGAAGCCCTGCCGCTGATCCGTCGGGCACTGGAACTCACCCCGGATAACCCGGCAGTGGTCGACAGCCTGGGCTGGATTTACTTCCGCATGGGCGACTTCGGTCAGGCACGGCCTCTGCTGGAAAAAGCCTTCGCCATGATGAAAGACCACGAAATCGCCGCCCATTACGGCGAGCTGCTGTGGCTGACCGGCGAGCAGCAGCGGGCACTGGAAGTCTGGGCAGAAGGCCTGCAGCAGACCCCTGACAGCCCGATAATTGAGCGCACCCTGGAACGTCTGAACGTCGACAGTGCCCAACTGCCGGATGTGACAGAGAATTAAGGGCCCGCTATGACCATGACCTTTCTGCGCCTGCTGCCACTGGCCGCGGCCACCCTGCTGCTGAGCGCCTGTGCCAGTCTGACCCCGGATGCCGGCCGGGCTGCGCTGCAGGACAACCTCAGCGACCTGACCCACTGGCAGGTGCGCGGCAAACTGTCGGTTGTCTCGCCGGATGACAGTGCCACCGGCTATCTCACCTGGAATCAGGATAACGACGATTACGATCTGTTTATTGCCGGCCCGTTCGGTGCCGGCGCTTCCCGCCTGAGCGGCAGCAGCCGGCAGGCCGAACTGACCCTGCCCGGCTGGGATAAACCGCAGCGCGCCGCATCTGCCGAGCAGCTGATGCTGCAGTATATGGGCTGGAATTTTCCGGTCTCAGATATCCGCTACTGGGTTAAAGGGCAGGCGACCCCCGGCAATGGTGCGAGTGCCGAATTCGACCAATATGGCCTGCTGCAATCGCTGCAGCAACACGGCTGGACCGTGTCCTACTCCCGTTACCAGCAGCAGGATGGCTATTGGCTGCCCGGTCTGATTAAAATCCGCGGCCACGATTTCCGCTTCACCTTTTCAATCAAGGAATGGACCGCCCGATGAGCAATCCCACTGACAGCCAGTGGCTGACAGTACCGGCCCCCGCCAAACTCAACCTGATGCTGCACATCACCGGCCGCCGTGCCGATGGCTATCACAACCTGCAGACGCTGTTTCAGTTTGTCGATTATGGCGATGAACTGCATTTCCGCCCGCGCCAGGATGATGTGCTGACACTGGAGCCCGCCGTTGCCGGCGTACCATTTGAAGACAATCTCATTATCCGCGCTGCACGTCTGTTACAGGCCAGAGCCACCCGCCCCTGCGGGGCCGACATCCGGCTGGAGAAAAAGTTGCCGATGGGTGGCGGTCTGGGGGGAGGCAGCTCCGACGCCGCCACCACTCTGCTGGCGCTGAACCAGCTGTGGCAGCTCGGACTCTCCACAGATAAGCTGGCAGCCATGGGGCTGTCGCTGGGTGCTGACGTGCCCGTCTTTGTCCGCGGCGAAGCAGCCTTTGCCGAAGGGGTTGGTGAACTCCTCACCCCGGTGCCGCAACTGGCCGAACCCTGGTATCTGGTTATCTGTCCGCAAGTGCATGTTAATACTGCAAAAATATTTTCACATGAGGGGTTGACCCGCGATACGGCCGCCATTAATATTCGCACCGCGTTGAGGCAAGGGGGCAGAAATGACTGCCAGGCAATTGTTTCAGAGCTCTACCCTGAAGTTGGTAAAGCATTGAATTTGCTAAATAAATTTTCCTTTGCTAAGATGACGGGCACTGGAGCTTGCATATTTTCAAGCTTCGGTTCTGAAACAGAAGCCATCAGTGTTTCTGAGCAGTTACCGGCTGAATATGTGGCCTTTGTGGCCAGGGGAGTTAACCGCTCACCCGCACATAAGGTATTATTCAGACCGTCTTAAAAGATGCTGGGGTGTCGCCAAGTGGTAAGGCAACGGGTTTTGATCCCGTCATTCGCAGGTTCGAGTCCTGCCACCTCAGCCAATTCTTCTATTCTTCATCAATACTGAAAACTGCATCTAGAGGACAATCGCCGTGTCTAAGCTGATGGTATTTACCGGCAACGCTAATCCTGAACTGGCTAAATTAGTTGTTGAACGTCTGGACATCCCTCTGGGTGATGCGATGGTCGGTAAGTTCAGTGATGGAGAAATCACCATCGAACTGAATGAAAATGTTCGTGGTAAAGACGTCTTTATTATCCAGTCCACCTGTGCACCAACCAACGACAACCTGATGGAGCTGCTGCTCATGTCAGACTGTCTGCACCGCGCTTCTGCCGCCCGTATTACTGCCGTAGTTCCTTATTTCGGCTACGCCCGTCAGGATCGTCGTCCGCGTTCTGCCCGGGTACCGATCAGCGCCCGTGCTGTCGCCGACATGATGTCCACTGCCGGCATCGACCGCCTGCTGACCGTTGACCTGCACGCTGACCAGATTCAGGGCTTCTTCGATGTGCCGGTGGATAACGTTTACGGCTCCCCGGTTCTGATCGACGATCTGGAACGTCAGAATTACGAAGACCTGATTGTGGTATCGCCGGATATCGGTGGTGTGGTCCGCGCCCGTGCGATCGCCAAACAGCTGAACGTAGACCTGGCCATCATCGACAAGCGTCGTCCGAAAGCCAATGTCTCTGAAGTTATGAATATCATCGGTGATGTATCCGGCCGTACCTGCGTTCTGGTTGACGATATGGTGGATACCGCCGGCACCCTGTGCCACGCAGCCAAGGCTCTGAAGGAGTTTGGTGCGAAAAAGGTTGTCGCTTACTGTACACATCCTGTACTATCCGGGCCCGCTGTTGAGCGCCTGGCCAATGCTGAACTGGATGAACTGGTGGTTACCGACACCATTCCGCTGTCAGAAGCAGCCAAAGCCATTGGCCGCATCCGTCAGCTGACCATCGCCGGCCTGCTGGCCGAAGCGGTTCGTCGTGTAAACAACGAAGAATCCATCAGCGCGATGTTCCGTTAAGACCCATAAGGGGTCTGCTGACGACGGAAACAACACAGCAGCACAGAATTATTATGGCCGCCTGAACTGGTCGCAAGTTCAGGCGGTTTTTACGTCAAAACCAAGAGGAAAAACCATGTCAGAATATACTCTGTCAGCAGAACTTCGCGAAGATGCGGGGAAAGGTGCGAGCCGCCGCCTGCGTCGCGAAAACGGCGTACCGGCCATCGTTTACGGTGGTAAAGCCGGTGGTAACGACCGCAAACCAACTGCTATCACCCTGAAAGCCAACGAGCTGAACAAACTGCTGGAAGACGAAGCTTTCTACAGCAGCATCATCACGCTGAACGTTGGCGGTAAAGATGAGCAGGTTATCCTGAAAGATCTGCAACGCCACCCGGCCAAAGCCCTGGTATGGCACGCGGACTTCCTGCGCGTTAACAAGTCCACCAAAATCAAAGCCACAGTACCGGTTCACTTCACTAACGAAGAAGCCTGTGTTGGCGTGAAACTGGGTGGCGGTAAGATCACTCACCAGCTGACCAGCCTGGACATCGTATGTTCTGCCGGCGACCTGCCTGAGTTCATCGAAGTCGACATGAGCAACGTTGAAGTCGGTACTGTTGTTCACCTGTCTGACCTGAAACTGCCTAAAGGCGTTGAAGCTCAGGCTCTGACTCACGGTGCTGAGCACGACACTGCCGTTGTTACCGTTGCCGCTGCTCCGAAAGCAGCTGCTGACGAAGAAGGCGAAGCAGAATCTGCTGAGTAATTCTTACTGAGCAGAACAAAAGAGCGGGGCTGGTCCCCGCTTTTTTATTGGTTATTCACACTGTGGTAAGCCGCTTATGAGTAACACTATCCAGTTGATTGTCGGCCTGGGCAACCCAGGTGCCGAATACGAAAATACCCGCCACAATGCCGGTGCCTGGCTGGTCGAACGACTCGCCCGCAGCGAAGGCATCCGCCTGAACCCTGATAAAAAATTCCATGGTTATGCCGGCAAAGGCCGCATCAATGGCAACGAGTGCTGGCTGCTGATTCCGACGACCTTTATGAATCTCAGCGGTCAGGCTGTCCAGGCGCTGGCAAACTTCTACAAACTTACGCCGGAACAGATTCTGGTGGTGCACGATGAGCTGGACCTGCCGGCTGGTCAGGCACGTTTCAAAACCGGCGGCGGTCACGGCGGCCAGAACGGGCTGCGCGATATCATTGCCAGACTCGGTAACAACAAAAACTTCCATCGCCTGCGTATCGGTATCGGCCACCCCGGCGATAAAAGCCGGGTCACCGGACATGTGCTGGGCAAGCCGTCCCAGGCCGAACAGAAAGCGATGGACGATGCCATTGACGAAGCGCTGCGCGTCCTGCCGGATGCGGTTTCCGGCGACATGGCCAGAGCCATGAACCGCCTGCACTCCTTTAAAGGCTGAATTCGGGTAAACTACCCGCCAATTTGACGACCAGAACACGAACAGGACACATCCATGGGCTTTAAATGCGGTATCGTTGGCCTGCCCAACGTTGGCAAATCCACACTTTTCAACGCACTGACCAAAAACGGCATTGCGGCAGAAAACTTTCCGTTCTGCACCATTGAGCCGAACTCCGGCACCGTGCCTATGCCGGATACCCGCCTGGATGCCCTGTCAACCATCGTCAAACCGGAACGTGTGGTACCCACCACCATGGAGTTCGTCGATATTGCCGGCCTGGTAGCCGGGGCCTCCAAAGGCGAAGGTCTGGGTAACCAGTTCCTCGCCAACATCCGTGAAACCGATGCCATTGCCCACGTGGTACGCTGCTTCGAGGATGACAACGTTATTCACGTCGCCAACCGCGTACATCCGGCCGAAGATATCGACATCATCAATACCGAACTGGTACTGGCGGACCTGGAGTCCTGCGAGAAACAGCTGCAGCGCGTGGTGCGTGTCGCCAAAGGCGGCGATAAAGACGCCATTGCCCAGAAAGCCCTGCTGGAACGCCTGATTCCTCACTTCGAGGAAGGCAAAACCGCCCGCATGCTCGATATGAGCGATGACGAAAAAGTGGTCGCCCGCCGTTTCCACCTGCTGACCACCAAGCCCACCATGTACATCGCCAACGTCTCTGAAGACGGTTTCGAGGATAACCCGCACCTCGACAAAGTCCGCGAGATCGCCGCCGCTGAAGGTGCTTCAGTCGTGGCCGTCTGCAACAAGATCGAAGCCGAGATTTCCGAACTCGAAGATGACGAGAAAATGGAATTCCTGGAAATGATGGGTATGGAAGAGCCCGGCCTCGACCGCGTTATCCGTGCCGGTTACGAACTGCTTGGCCTGCAGACCTACTTTACTGCCGGCGTGAAAGAAGTCCGCGCCTGGACGACAAAAGTGGGAGCGACAGCACCGCGTGCCGCCGCCGCCATTCACACTGATTTCGAGCGCGGCTTTATCCGCGCTGAAGTAATCAGCTATGACGACTTTATTCAGTACCAGGGCGAAGCCGGCGCCAAGGAAGCCGGCAAATGGCGTCTTGAAGGTAAGGAATACATCGTCAAAGACGGTGACGTGATTCACTTCCGCTTCAACGTCTGATGCCGACCGGCAGCGGCCTTCTGTCCGCTGCCAGCCCTTCCTGTCCTGATGTTCCATAATTCACATCAATAAATCCTCTGAAAACAGACTGATCCATCACAGCAACAGTTTTGCCTTGATGAATCTGCCGCTCCGGAGCAGAATGAACATTCAGTCCAGATTATGAAAGACAATGGATAAGCGCGAACAGATTCTCCAGGCAACCGCCGACCTGATTGCAGAGCATGGCCTGCAGTCCAGCCCGATGTCGATGGTTGCCCGCCATGCAGGTTGTGGCGCCGGCACGATTTACCGTTATTTTGAAACCAAGGAAGAACTGGTTCAGGAGCTGTTCCGTGAGCTGACCCACAGAGTTTCGACAGCCTGTCTGCAGCAGTATGATGCCGGTGCCGGCATCAAGCAGCGCTTTTACGTTTACTGGGGCAATTTTTACCATTTTATGCACAACAGTCCGCGCAGCCGTGCGTTAATGGAGCAGCTGGGGTCCTCACCGGCCATCTGTGAGAACCACCGCGAAAATTCGATGCAGTGTCTGCAGACAGAGCCCTACCGGATTCTGGAAGAAGGCAAGGAACAGGAACTGATCAAGAACCTGCCCAACGAGATTCTGGCCACCATGACATTCGGTGCCCTGATGACCGTATGCCGCAAGCAGCACCTGATGCCGGGCAAATTCACCACCAAGGTGGATGCAAACGACCTGATTAATCTCTGCTGGGACGCGATCAAGGCCTGAGCAGGAACATAAAGAAAAAATTTTACGCAGAAAAGTGAATGAACATTCACTCTAACTTATCAGACAAGAGGCAGGAACACATGGCGACTTCAATGACCACAGCATCTGTTACTCAACCTGCAGCCGCACAGAAAGCCGCAGCACGCCCGGCCACGGACAGTTCATTTGTCAGCGTACTGACACAACTGACCCTGAACCGCCGCCGCCAGCGCGCAACAGCCAAGCGCCCGATGTAACACGGGCGCCTCTGCTGTCTTCAGTGGAAGACAGCATCTTCTCCCTGATCAGACGGCGCAAAGGCCGCCGGCAGTACATAATGGCGGTTAATCACCAGCAGGCTGTGATCAGGCACGACCAGCTGCCCCTCTTCATTCATCAGCGAATCCAGCAGCACGCAGGTTGCATCAATGGAATCCAGGCCAACGATAATCGCCAGTGCGTAGCCGTGGCAGGTATTCAGTGCCACCAGATCCCCGACCTCAATCTCCTCACGCTCGGTGATAATATCCTCACCCACCAGTTCGTCCGTCGGCCACGGGGTTTTAAACCTGGCCAGCGCCACCAGCTGTACGATTCCCTGAATCACACCATCACTGATATCAACTTCAATTTCCTGTTCGTCGTCCGCTTCCATCAGACGGTCAAGTAACTGCATAAACAGATCAGAATCCTCTTCTGACCAGCGCAGATCGACCGGGTGGGTGGTTGAACGGTTGGAGGGAAAACTGACTTCCGTCGGAAAGACCGCGGCATCTTCGCCCGCGGGGCCGGCCGGCATCAGCAGGCTGACGGCTTCAAAACCGCTGCTGTCCTGATCACTGATACGCCAGAACAGTGGTTGCATCTCTGCATTCATAAGGATCACTCCGTATTCGCCAGGATTGATGGTGCCTAACAGACAACTGCCTGAGATTCCTCCTTTCTGAGAGACCTTAACCGTTATATAGCAGGGCAATATGACGGAAACAAGCTCGCCGGCATCACAAACGGGTCACAGAGACGACAATAGCGGCACCGCGCACAGACTCACCTCTGTCTTCGTTAGATGGTAGTATCGGCCAAAGTTCTGATAATAAATGATGCCAACACCGGGAAGTACCATGAATCTTTTACTCAGAAATACCCTGCTGGCAGGCTGCAGCCTGCTGCTTCTGGGCGGTTGCTCAGCAAAAATCGCTAACTACGATGCCATCGAAGCCGAAGCCCGGCGCGATGCGGCACTGGCCGATGAATCCGCCGCCCGAACCATTCAGCAGGCCCAGTCGCGGGTGGAACTGGGGCGCAGCGAAAATCTGGCCTATTACGCCCCGCGCCACCTGGCGCTGGCGGAGAAACAGCTGCTAAAAGCACAGGACATGCTGGCCGCCGGGGAAAAGGACAATGCCGTCAAGACCATGGCCATGACCTCACAGAAAACGCTGGATGCCGGTCTGGCGATCAAAAAAGATATCCTGCGTCAGCTGAAGCCGGCATTTGACCACCGGGAAGTACTGAAGAGCATTGGTGCCGATCAGTATTTCCCTGCGGCGTATGCGGAAACAGAAGCCTCTCTGACCGCGGTGATGTCACTGCTGGAAGACCTGCAGACGGTCAAAGCCGACGCTGCACAGAAACAACTGCTGGCCGACATGCATCAGGTTGAAGCCGATACCATCGAATACATTCAGCTCAAGGCCGTGAAAGACCACCTGCAGCAGATTGAGGACAAAGGCGCCCCATCCGTTGCGCCGCTGAGCTGGCAGACTGCGCAGAAAGCCCTGTTACAGGCTCAGGCGCTGATCAGCAAAACCCCACGCGCGCGCGGCGCCATCGCCAAAGCCACCGTGGCGGCCACCCGGGCAGCCCAGCACGCGGAAGTCATTACCGATCTGACCAATCAGATTCTGGCAGCCGACAAAAGCGATGCCGAAGCCCTTGCCCTGAAGATGGAACGCTGGCTGTACAAAATCAGTGTGGCGCTGAAACATGACGATATCCGCCACCTGCCCCCTGATCAGCAGTCGGCGGAATATGCACAGGCGATTGAGGAATTGCTGCGTAACCGCTGAAGGCACAGTGCGGGAGGAAGCAGCCCCTCCCGCCCTCCGGCTCAGTCCTCCTGCCGTGGCGGCATAAAGGAGCGCGGGAAATGGCTGATATTCGATTTCAGCTCCGGATCCGGCAGATCACTGACTTTCGGCGTGCCCGGGGCTTCCACTTCATCAATGCGGATCACCGCATGCATGGGAATAAAAGTGCGCTTCACACCGGCAAAGGTCGACTTCAGTTTCTCTTCGCCCGGATCCACCACCAGTGACGACTTCTCACCGAAAAGCAGCTCTTCCAGCTCGACAAAACCATACAGATCACTCTGATACAGATAGCGGGCATAAATCTCACAGACTTCGCCCTGCTGCTGATAAACAATACGGTAAATGGGTTCCTGCTTTTCTTTGCTCATAATGACCAGACGACCGGGTAATACTGACAGACCGCACAGACTGCGGCGGGAGGCGGATTATAGCACGCAGCGGCCGGCAGTACTGGCGATAAAGTAAGCAGAAGCAGTATAATGCTGCCCCTTTTATTTCCGGCACGAAGAATCCGATTCCTTATGACTGAACAGGTGAAAAAACTCTACATCAAAACCCACGGCTGCCAGATGAACGAATACGATTCATCGCGCATGGCGGATATGCTGGGCGAGAGTCATAAGATGGAACTGACCGATAACCCGGAAGAAGCCGACGTGATCCTGCTCAACACCTGCTCCATCCGCGAGAAAGCGCAGGAAAAGGTGTTCCATGAACTGGGCCGCTGGAAACCGCTGAAAGCCAGAAACCCGGATCTGAAGATCGGCGTCGGTGGCTGTGTTGCCTCGCAGGAAGGCGATGCCATCATCAAACGGGCGCCGTTTGTGGATATGGTCTTCGGCCCCCAGACCCTGCACCGCCTGCCGGACATGGTCAACAAGTCCGCCAACGCCATTCAGGTGGTGGATGTGACCTTCCCGGAAATCGAGAAATTTGACCACCTGCCCGCGCCGAAATCCGAGGGCTGCAGTGCTTTCGTCTCCATTATGGAAGGCTGTTCCAAGTACTGTACCTTCTGCGTCGTGCCTTATACCCGTGGTGAGGAAGTCAGCCGTCCACTGGCTGACGTTCTGAAAGAAGTGCAGACCCTGGCCGATCAGGGTGTACGCGAAGTGAACCTGCTGGGACAGAACGTGAATGCCTACCGTGGCGCCACCGCTGACGGTGACATCGCCGATCTGGCAGAGCTGATCACCCAGGTGGCCGATATTGACGGCATCGACCGCATCCGCTTCACCACCTCACACCCGGTGGAGTTCAGCGACAGCCTGATCGATGTCTATGCCGAAGTGCCGGAACTGGTCAGCCATCTGCATCTGCCGGTACAGAGTGGCTCCAACCGCATTCTGGCAGCCATGAAACGTGGCCACGAAATCGATATGTACATCGACAAAATCGAGCGCATCAAAAAGCTGCGCCCGGATATTTCGATTTCTTCTGACTTTATTATCGGCTTCCCGGGTGAAACCGACGAAGATTTCGAAGACACCATGAACCTGATCAACCGTATCGGCTTTGATGTGTCGTTCAGCTTTATCTACAGCCCACGTCCCGGCACACCGGCCTCGTCACTGGAAGATGACACCCCGGAAGCGGTGAAGAAACAGCGCCTGAAAATCCTGCAGGACCGTATCACCCAGCAGGCACAGCAGATCAGCCGCCGTATGGTGGGCCGTGAAGAAACCATCCTGGTGACCGGCGTCTCGAAAAAAGACCCTGGTGAACTGCAGGGGCGTACCGAAAACAACCGCGTGGTTAACTTCAAAGCCGACGATCACAGCCTGATCGGAAAATTTGTCCGCGTCCGGATTGAAGACGCTTACCCCAACAGTCTGCGGGGCCTGCTGCTCAATCCGGAACTGGCCTACTGACCGGGCGCCATCCGCGCTCAACGGAGAGTCTTTTTTGACTGAACAGAACAACCCAGACGAAGCCCAGACCAGCCAGCACAGCACCAGTTTTACCCTGGAGCCGGATGACGCCCCGCGCCTGGCCAACCTGTGCGGCCACTTCGACAGTCACATCGAACAGATCGCCGGCCATTACGGCCTGTCCATTTACAATCGTGGCAACAAATTTACCGTCGAAGGCAACGTCAAACTGGGTCAGCGTGCCGCGCACCTGATTCAGCGTCTCTACCGTGAAACCGGTAATGGCACCCTGATCACCCCGGATCTGATTCACCTCTTCCTGCAGGAAGAAGGCTCTGAAGATGCTGCCGGTGGTAAAAAACACGATTACGATTCCCGTGCCATCAAAACCCCGGGCGGCACCTTCAAGCCCCGCGGTCCGCATCAGCTCGAATATCTGCAGCGCGTACGTGAATTTGATATCAACTTCGGCGTCGGTCCGGCCGGTACCGGCAAGACCTTTCTCGCCGTAGCGGCAGCCGTGGAAGCCCTGCAGCGTGATGAAATCAAGCGCATCCTGCTGGTCCGCCCGGCGGTTGAAGCCGGTGAGAAACTGGGCTTCCTGCCCGGTGATCTGGCGCAGAAAATCGACCCTTACCTGCGCCCGCTGTACGACGCCCTGTACGAAATGCTCGGTTTTGAGCAGGTCGGCCGCCTGATTGAACGCAATGTGATTGAAATTGCTCCGCTGGCCTACATGCGTGGCCGGACCCTGAGTCATTCTTTTGTGATTCTGGATGAAAGCCAGAACACCACCAAAGAACAGATGAAGATGTTCCTGACCCGGGTCGGTTTCGGTTCCAAAGCCGTGATCACCGGTGATATCACTCAGGTCGACCTGCCACGCGGCGTCTATTCCGGCCTCAAACACGGTCTGGAAGTGCTCGACGGTGTGCCGGGCATCGGCATTACCCGCTTCAATAACGCCGACGTGGTGCGCCACCCGCTGGTCCAGCGCATTGTCGAAGCCTATGACCGCTTTGACGATAAAGAAAAGCAGGTGCAGGAAGAACGTAAGGCCGCCATCCGTGCCGCTCAGGAACGCGATGCCGGCGATGAGGATGCCACATCATGAATCTGTTGCTGGATCTCCAGCTCGCCGACGAACTCGACGGCTGCAGTGATTTTCTGCCCTCAGAAGCCCAGCTCACACGCTGGGCCTCGGCCGCACTGCAGGGCCGCACCGCCTTTATTGAGCCGGAACTCACTGTTCGTCTGGTCGCGGAAGATGAAAGTCAGGCACTGAACAGCGATTACCGTGGTAAGGATTACCCCACCAATGTCCTGTCTTTTCCGTTCGAAGCGCCGCCCGAAGTCCCGCTGGAACTGCTGGGTGACCTGATCATCTGCGCTCAGGTGGTACAGCGCGAAGCCGTTGAACAGGGTAAAACCGCCGAGGCTCACTGGGCCCATATGGTTGTGCACGGCTGCTTGCATTTACTGGGTTACGACCATATAAAGGACGACGAAGCAGACGTTATGGAAAACCTGGAGCGGCAGATTCTGGCCAGCCTGGGGTATCCGGATCCTTACCTTGATGAGGCACCATGAGCGAAGACCGATCGGGCCAGCATAAAAGCTGGCTGGAAAGATTGACTGACCTGTTCTCCGACGACCCGCAGAGCCGGCAGGACATTAAAGTAATACTCCGTGAAGCTGCCGAACGCAGCATCGTCGATACGGACACCCTGAACATTCTCGAAGGCGCCCTGCAGGTGTCGGAAATGCAGGTCCGGGACATCATGATCCCCCGCTCACAGATGACCTCTATCCATATCGATGAGCCGCTCAAAGACTACCTGCCCAAGATCATTGATTCTGCCCACTCCCGTTTTCCGGTACTGGGTGAAGGCCAGGATGAAGTGCTCGGCATTATGCTGGCCAAAGACCTGCTGCCATTAATCCTTAATGAAAACCGTGAACAATTCTCACTGAAAGAGATACTGCGTCCGACCACCTTTGTGCCGGAAAGCAAACGTCTGAATGTGCTGTTGCGGGACTTCCGTGCGACCCGCAATCATATGGCCATCGTGGTGGATGAATTCGGTGGCGTGGCCGGACTGGTAACCATTGAAGACGTGCTGGAACAGATCGTCGGTGAAATCGAAGACGAACACGATTTCAGCGAAGAGGACAGCATGATCAAGGAAGTGGAACCCGGCATCAATATGGTGAAAGCTCTGACGCCGGTTGACGACTTCAATGAACATTTCGGCGAAGAACTGATCAGCGGCGAGTTCGATACCATCGGCGGCATCGTCATTCACCATTTCGGACGCGTGCCGGAGTGTAATGAAAGCATCCGCATCGGTAACTGGCGCTTCAAGGTCGTGAACGGCACCAGCCGCCAGATCAACCTGCTGGAAGTTACCGCAGCCGACGGTTAATCCACGGGTGTCTCTGTTTTTCTGAACCCTGAGCGGAACCCACTATGACACCCCGGATGTTACCCCTTCTTCTCCTTATCGCCGGCGGGCTGTTCCCGCTGGCGCTGGCGCCCCTGTTCTGGTGGCCGCTGGGTATCCTCAGCCTGCTGATCTTTGTTCACAGCCAGGTCACTGCCACGTCAGCAGGCAGCGCCTTTTTCCGCGCCTGGCTGTACAGCCTGACCCAGTTCGGCAGCGGCATTTCCTGGATATACGTCAGCATGCACGATCATGGTGGCACCTCAGCTGCCCTGTCAGTGGTGATGGTTACCCTGTTTGCAGCCTTCCTCGCCACGTTTCCTGCCATCTGGTTTGCCCTGCGTCTGCGCCTGTTCGGCCAGCACCTGAGCTGGGCCACCATTCCGGTATTCTGGTTTCTGCACGAATGGTTCCGCAGCTGGTTCCTGACCGGCTTTCCCTGGCTGTTTGCCGGTGATGCCCACCTGCACACCTGGCTGGCCGGCTGGGCCCCTCTGTTCGGCAGCTACGGCATATCTGTCATTGTATTGCTCAGCGTCTGCGGCCTGTATCAGCTGCTGCTCACACGTCAGCCGCGCTGGCTGCTGCCGCTGTTGTTGTGGCCGGCCGGACTGGCACTGCAGAACATCGACTGGACGGAAAAAACCGGTGAACTGCGCGTTGCCGCCGTGCAGGGCAATATTCCGCAGAATGATAAATGGAAGCGGGAAATGGTCAGCCCGACCATCAATGCCTACTATCAGCAGACCAGTGAACACTGGGACAGTGATCTGATCGTATGGCCGGAAACCGCCATCACCCTGCTCTATGATCAGTTCCGGCCTTACGAAGAAGAACTGAGTGCCGAAGCACAGCAGACTCACACCACCGTCATTACCGGCATTCCCTACCGATATCCACGCGGCACCGCACTGGCCGGGGAATTCCATAACAGCGTCATCGCCTTCGGCAACGGTGCCGGCATATACCATAAACAGCATCTGGTACCGTTCGGTGAATATGTGCCACTGGCCAGCCTGATCCGCGGTCTGCTGCCATTCTTTAATCTTGATATGTCGAGTTTCCTCGCCGGCCCTCCCGGACAGCCGCTGCTGCAGGTCGGCCGTCATACGCAACAGAGCGATGAGCTTTATCTGGTTGCGCCTTATATCTGCTATGAAATTGCCTATCCGCAACTGGTCAGCCGCATGGCCGTTAATGCTGATTTCCTCATCACCGTCAGCAATGACGCCTGGTTTGGTGATTCTCTCGGCCCTAAACAACATATGGCACTGGCACAGATGCGGGCACTGGAAACCGGACGTTATCTGTTACGGGCGACCAATACCGGTATCACCGCACTGGTTGATAACAAAGGTAACCTGCTGTCTCGCCTGCCCTACGAACAGCGCGCCACCCTGACCGGCAGTGCGGAAATGCGCCGCGGTCAGACCCCTTATATGCGCTGGGAACTGTGGCCATTATATGGTCTTACCCTGCTGGTGATGGTCGCCGCCGGTCTGCACCGCTACCGCTCGAGGAACAGAATTTATGGCTAAACTGCTTTTCCGTCTGAATCAGGTTGAAGAAGACGAAGCCAACGAGGTACGTGACTTACTGCAGCAGGCAGAGATTGAGTTTTATGAAACCGATGCCGGTCGCTGGCGTATCTCCGTGGCGGCTATCTGGCTGCGCCACGATGAAGATTTTGAACGCGCCCGGGCACTGCTGGACGATTACCAGCAACAACGCCGGGAACGACTGCAGCAGCAGGCAGAAAATATTCAGACGTTCTGGCAGCGGGCACAGGAACGGCCGGCTGATCTGCTGCTGGCCGTACTGGCGATCGCTGTGGTACTGGGGCTGATGATCTGGCCATTTTTTTCAGTCGGGGGAATGACTGCGGACAGCTGCTGAGCCCGCCTCAGATCTGAGCCTCAGCCTCCTGATCAGCGTCGGTAAACACCAGCCCCTGACCAAATACTGCCCTGACCGGTAATGTCATACTCTTTTCCCGGGCCTTACGCCGCAGACGGCTGAGAATGACATCCACCCGGTGCATGTCCGCCTGTTCATGAAAGCCAAACAGCGCATCATGCACCTGCTCTTTTTTACAGACCGTGTTTTTATGTTTATACAGCACAGTCAGCAGGCCATATTCCTTGGGCGTCAGGTCAAGTGCCATACCATCACTGCAGTACAGTGCTTCTGCCGTTAACCGCCAGTGGGATGCACCGGGCTCAGCAGCGGCTTGCCGGGCATCCTTTTCAGAACAGATACGACGGTATAAACGGGTGATAGTGTCGGCCAGTTCGGAGAAATTAACCGGCTTGATCAGATAAGCGTCTGCCCCCAGATCCAGCCCGCGGATTTTATCCTGCGTCGTCCCGCGGGCAGAGAGAACAATCACACCGAAATGGCCGATCGAGTTGAGATATTCAATAACGGAAAATCCGTCTTCACCCGGAAGGCCGATATCGACCAGAACAATATCGACCGGACTGCGGTGTAACTGACGCCAGAACGCTTCTGCGCTGTCCGCTCCCCAGACGTTATAACCTTTGGCGCTCAGGTAGAAAATAAGCTCATCACGCAGGTCTTCATTATCTTCGATAATCGCCAGGCGCGCGTTAATACTGCTCTTTTCGGGTAAATTCATGTGCGGACGGAATAATCATTTCAAAACAACTGCCACGACTATACTCCGTCATCAGGCGGACTTCACCACCGTGTGCGCGGACAATCTGACGCGCAACATAAAGTCCCAGCCCGGTTCCGCGCTGAGCGGCATTATCCGCAACATGACCACGGCTGTAACGTTCAAAGATTTTCTCTGACATATTGCCCGGAACACCCGGTCCATCATCCGTGACGGTAATGCTGTACTCTCCCGGCCAGCAACTGACATCCAACCGGATTTTACCGCCGCCAGAATATTTCACCGCATTATCCAGAATATTGGATAACGCGATACGTAAAAGTCCACTGTCAACGGCCGCGACTATCTGTTTATTTTCATCTTCTGCCAGCGGCTTTCGGTCAACAGTCAGGACAAACTGATGCCTGTCCGATATATCCACCACCATAGCCGCACTGCGGATCAGCTCCAGCAGGTCCGTCGGCTGTAAATCCACATACAGGCTGTCGGCTGACAGACGGGCATCCGCCAGACAGTTATCCGTCAGCACCACCAGACGGTCTGTTGCCCGCTGAATTTTCTGATAACGTTGCTGGCGCTGCTGTTCGCTCCCCCCCAGATGCAGGTTTTCCAGTGCAGCGGAAATAACTGACAGCGGCGTACGGAATTCATGCGATACCATGCCCATAAACTGACGCTGGTTAAAACTGGCTTCACGCTCAATCCGCAGATCCCGCGCCAGCTGTTCTTTTTCCTGCAGCGCCAGATGCTCTTCGCGGATACGCAGCAGCGCCAGCAGCATAACCAGTACCATGTTCAGCATCAGCACATACTGCCAGATGCTGTAAATGCCGTCGTAATATGGAATGGTTCCATACAGGGACATCAGCGCCAGAATCCCTGCGCCAACGTACAGCAATGGCGCCAGACCAAACAGCAGATTCACCACGCTGAAACCTTTACGCCACCACAGAAAAGCCGCACCGGCAGCAAAAATAAACACCGCGACGACGACCACCATCCCCACCAGACCGATCGCTGTACCATAAAAATCAAACGGGATACTGAACAGCTGCAACACAATTAACACTGAACTGCCCAGCACAATTTTGTGAACCAGAGGCAGGCTGTGGCGCAGGTCCAGCACTTCGGTACAGGCCCAGAGCAGTGCAGCATAGGTCAGTAAAGTGGTTATACCGGTCAGGTAATGCTGCAGATGCCCGCTGTTATTACCCAACAGCCAGGCCGGATAGCCCTGCACACTCGCGACCAGCAGAAACGACAATGAAAAAACAAATACCGACCACAGCAGGCGGCGCTTCAGCAGCAATGCCAGCACCAGCGCCAGCAGACTGGAAAAAACACCGAGCCCGAGATAAAAACTCCAGAAACTCGTTTCTGCAGCCGCATACTGTACAAATTCCTCCGCCGACCAGAGTGCAGCATCCAGCAATACCGCACTGGTGCTTTCCACGCGGATAACAACGTCATAGCCCGCTCTTTCCGGCGGAGGCAGAATAAATACCGGAAAACGGTAACGGATATCACCGCGCTGGCCTTTATGCAGGTCGCCCGCCTCCCTTTCTGTCCACGGCCCTGCACTGTCTGAGTGGCGGAAAAACAGCGTCAGCTTATCCACATAATTCGGCCCCAGCCTGAGCCAGCGCTCGCTGCCGTTGAATTCGTCAGGCGGCAAAGAAAATCTTCCCCACAGCGCCGCGCGGGTATAGCCAATAGCCCGGACACTGTCACGGCCGCTCAAGGCGGCATCCGGCAGGGCAATAAAATCGTCCAGCGTCATTGCTGCACTCTGATCGACATACCAGCTGGCCGGAATATCACTGCCGACCAGACGGCCGGCAGATACCTGGGAGGCAAAGCACAGCAAGATGATAATCAGCAGACGCTGAACAGACAGATGGTGAAGCCTCACCGTTTTCTCCCGCAGGGACTCAGCTGTCGGAGGCGACGACCAGCCGGTGGTTGACGGCCTCGATGATGGAAACGTTGGCGGCCGGGAATTCGAATTCAGCAAGACGGCTATAAGGAATCCAGCGGACTTCCTGACCTTCTGCACCATGGGCCAGCAGGGCATCATTGATATCAGCCTCAACCCAGTACACATCCAGCAGGACGCTTTTATCCGGATAAGAAAAGGGAATCTGCAGCAATGGCGACATCTGCTCCTCACGCACCGCCAGTGCCACTTCTTCATCCAGCTCGCGGCGGAGTGCTGCCGTCACCGTTTCCCCGGCTTCCACTTTGCCACCGGGAAATTCCCATTTGCCGCCCTGATGTTTGTCATCCGGACGGCGGGCAATGAGGATGTCGTTGCCGTTCACGGCAACGACAGCCACCGCAACATGTACCTGTTTCATCAGGAACGGTAATCGGCGTTAATGGTCACGTAGTCGTGTGACAGGTCGGTGGTCCACAGCTGCTCACGGACATCACCACGGCCAAGCTCAATCCGGACGCTGAACTCAGACCGGGCAAACACTGCAGCACCGGCCGCTTCGGTATAGCTGTCACAGCGGCCACCATTTTCGACAATCTGCACATCATCCACATAGATCTGCACCCGGTCGAGATCGAAATTCTGCACCCCGGAACGGCCGACAGCGGCCAGAATACGGCCCCAGTTGGCATCGGATGCAAACATCGCGGTCTTCACCAGTGGCGAATGCGCTACGGTGTAAGCGACATCCAGTGCTTCTTTCTGGCTGGCAGCGCCGCTGACATCAATGGTCACGAACTTAGTCGCCCCTTCACCGTCACGCACAATGGCCTGCGCCAGCAGCTGAAATGCTTCTTTCAGTTTGCTGAATACCAGCTCGGCATCCGGTGATGCCACATCACTGATCTGCACCCCGGAACGGCCGGTGGCCATCAGCATGCAGGAATCGTTGGTGGACGTATCGCCGTCAATGGTAATACGGTTGAAGGAACAGTCAGCCAGTTCCTTACACCAGGACTGCAGCAGTGCCGGAGAGATGCCGGCATCCGTGGCAATGAAGCCGAGCATGGTCGCCATGTTCGGCATAATCATGCCTGCGCCCTTGGAAATACCGGTAATGGTTACGGTCTGGCCATGCACATCAAACTGGGTACTGAAACCTTTCGGCAGGGTATCTGTGGTCATAATGCCTTTGGCGGCACGGGCCCAGTTATCAGCACTCAGGTTCTCCAGCGCTGCCGGAATCCCGCGCTCAAAGGCCGGCATATTCAGCGGCTCACCGATCACACCGGTAGAAAACGGCAGGATCTGAGCTGCCGCCAGCGCGGTTTTTTCAGCCAGCAATTCACAGGTTTTAACCGCGTTCGCATAGCCCTGCTTACCCGTGCCGGCATTGGCATTGCCGGTGTTGATCAGCAGGTAACGCGGAGCGGCTTCTGCCAGATGCTGTTTACAGATCTGAACCGGTGCGGCGCAGAAAGCGTTGGTGGTGAAGACACCGGCCACCGAAGTACCTTCAGCCAGCTCAACCACAACCATGTCGTCACGGTTGGCATAACGCACATGAGACTGAGCCACGCCCAGCCGCACACCATCAACCGCTTTAAACTCTTCAAAAACCGTAAAGTTAACCGCCATCTGTTCTGACTCTCTGTGCCTTACGACAGTTTGCCGTGGCAATGTTTGTATTTTTTACCGGAACCGCACGGGCATGGCTCATTGCGGCCGACCTTACGCTCATCACGGACAAAAGGCTGCACGGCATCCTCTCCTTCCGCAACGTCTTCCTCAGCTTCACCACCCATCGCCTGAGCAGCCTCGTGCTGATACTGAGCCAGACGGGCCTGAGCTTCTGCAGCTTCACGGCGGCGCTCTTCCATCTCGCGCACTTCGTCTTCACTCTGCACCTTCACATGGGAAAGAATGCGGATGGTTTCGCGTTTGATGTTATTCAGCAGTTCCTGGAACAGGCCAAAGGATTCGCGCTTATATTCCTGTTTCGGGTTCTTCTGACCATAGCCACGCAGGTGAATGCCCTGACGCAGATGATCCATGGTTGCCAGATGTTCTTTCCACAGATTATCGACGATCTGCAGCATCACCTGTTTTTCAAACAGACGCATACGCTGTGCCTGTTCACCCAGCGCACTTTCCTTGGCTTCATAAGCTTGCTGAATTTCAGCCAGAATCCGCTCACGCAGCGTTTCTTCGTACAGTTTTTCTTCGTTGTCGAGCCACTGCTGAACCGGCAGTTCAATATCGAACTCAGCCTTCAGGTGTTTTTCCAGACCGTCAATATCCCACTGCTCAGCCAGGCTCTGCGGCGCGATATAGCCGTCGATCGCTTCCTGCACCACATCCTTACGGATATTGGTGATGACATCGGAAATATCATCAGCTTCCAGCAGTTCATTGCGCTGGTTGTAAATTACGCGACGCTGATCATTGGCAACATCATCGTATTCCAGCAGCTGTTTACGGATATCGAAGTTACGGCCTTCCACTTTACGCTGTGCTTTTTCCACCGCATTAGTGACCATGCGGTGCTCAATGGATTCGCCATCTTTCATACCCAGTGCCTGCATCATGCCGCGCATACGCTCGGACATGAAAATACGCATCAGGTTATCTTCCAGCGACAGGAAGAAGCGCGTTGAACCAGCATCACCCTGGCGGCCGGCACGGCCACGCAGCTGGTTATCGATACGGCGGGATTCGTGGCGCTCGGTACCGATAATATGCAGACCACCGGCTTCCAGTACCGCATCATGACGTTTCTGCCATTCCGCTCTGATCGCCGCCACCTGTGCTTCATCCGGGTTTTCCAGAGCAGCGACTTCCGCTTCCCAGTTACCGCCCAGCATAATATCCGTACCACGACCGGCCATATTGGTGGCGATGGTCACAGCCCCCGGACTACCGGCCTCGGCAATAATCTGTGCTTCGCGCGCATTCTCTTTGGCGTTCAGCACGTTGTGCGGAACCTTGGCTTTGGTCAGCAGCTGCGACAGGTATTCAGAAGCTTCAATGGACGCTGTACCCACCAGAACCGGGCGCTGCTGAGCAATAATTTCACGGACCTCTTCGATGACCGCATCGTATTTTTCTTTCTGCGTGGCGTAGATAACATCGTTATAGTCAATCCGCCGCACCTGCTTGTTGGTGGGGATGACGACCACATCCAGACCATAAATCTGATGGAATTCGAACGCCTCTGTATCCGCGGTACCAGTCATACCGGCCAGTTTTTCATACAGACGGAAGTAATTCTGGAAGGTTGTGGATGCCAGCGTCTGACTTTCAGCCTGAATCTGAACACCTTCCTTCGCTTCTACTGCCTGATGCAGGCCTTCGCTCCAGCGGCGGCCCGGCATGGTACGGCCGGTGTGTTCGTCGACAATCACGATCTGCCCGTTCTGGACGATGTAGTCGATGTTTTTCTGGTACACCGCATGGGCTTTCAGCGCCGCGTGCACATGGTGCAGCAGATTCAGGTTGGCCGCGGCATACAGGCTTTCACCCTCTTTCAGAATGCCGGCTTCGGCCAGCAGCTGCTCGACAAATTCATGACCTTCTTCGGTCATTTCAATGCTGCGGTGCTTTTCGTCGACCACAAAATGGCCGGTCATACCGCCCTGGCCGCCATCAATTTCTTCACCGCGCTCCAGTCGCGGAATCAGCTGATTGATGGCTTTATACAGTTCAGAGCTGTCTTCCGCCGGTCCGGAAATAATCAGCGGCGTACGGGCTTCATCAATCAGGATTGAGTCCACTTCGTCAACAATTGCGAAGTAAAGATCACGCTGAACCTTATCTTCCAGCGAGAAAGCCATGTTGTCGCGCAGATAATCAAAGCCAAACTCGTTGTTGGTACCGTAAACGATATCGGCTTTATATTGTTCGCGTTTTTCCAGTGAGTTCTGTCCGGGAACCACCACACCGACGCTCAGACCCAGGAATTCATACAGCGGGCGCATCCACTCAGCATCACGCCGGGCCAGATAGTCATTCACGGTAACCACGTGAACGCTCTTGCCGGTCAGAGCGTTCAGATACGTCGGCAGAGTACCCACCAGGGTTTTACCTTCACCGGTACGCATCTCAGCAATACGGCCTTCATGCAGGGTGATACCACCGATCAGCTGCACATCGAAGTGACGCATCCCCATAACCCGCTGACTGGCCTCACGGCAGACAGCAAAGGCCTCCGGCAGCAGGCTGTCGAGGGTGGCTCCCTGCTCCAGACGCTGGCGGAATTCAGCCGACTTCGCTTTCAGTTCGTCATCAGAAAGGGCACTGACTGTTTCTTCGAGGGCATTAATACGGGCAACCAGTTTGCCCATGCGTTTCAGTTCGCGGCTGTTTTTACTGCCGAAGATCTTGCGAAAGAGGTTACCAATCATGGTTTTATCATTATCCGGACACAAATAGAGGGCGCTGGGCCAAAGTGCTAAAGGCTACTTATAACCCAGAATGATGACAAGCATATTGACGGGAAAGATCAGCGCGGTTTGCGGTGAATATAGGCTGCCGGATCGACCGTACGGCCGTTTTTGTAGACTTCGAAGTGAACATGAGGCCCGGTCGAACGACCGGTGCTGCCCATCAGGGCGACAACTTCCCCTTTGCGCACCACGTCGCCAAGGGAAACTTTGATTTCTTTACAGTGAGCGTAACGGGTTTTGTAGCCGTTACCATGATTGACCTCGACCAGATTACCGTAGCCATAGCGCGGGCCGGACCAGGTAACGATACCGGAAGCCACCGCCACAATATCGGCGCCCATCTTACCGGCAAAGTCGACCCCGGCATGCCAGGCCAGACGGCCGGTAAAAGGATCGGTACGCTTACCATAGCGGGATGACATCCAGCCTTTTTTGATCGGCCGGCCGGCAACAAAGGTATCTGAGCTGAGTTTGTTGGCCGACATCAGGTCGTCCAGCACTTCCAGCTGCTGCTCGCGGCTGTCGATACGCTCTGCCAGCTCATCAAGCACTTCGTTGATTTCCGGAGCCTGATAAGCTTCGCCCAGCGTACCACCCGGGCCACCAACGGCAGGTTCCACACTGAAATCGAATTCTTCGGACTGAACATCGGAGACATCAACCAGACGCTCACCCAGAGCATCCAGACGGAGTAATTTGGCCTGTAATTCAGCCAGGCGGAGGGTCAGGGCTTCGAGTTCCTGATCGGTCTGTTTACGGATCTGCTGCAGTTCCTGCTTCTGCATGCTCAGATCACGCTCCCAGGCCTTGGCGGCATTGAGATCCAGAATACCTTCATCGGCCAGACGCTCTGCCAGCCAATAGCCAGCCGCTCCCATCGCAAAGGGGAGCACAAACAGGAATCCGAACATCATAGTGCGCGCTGAGGCACCTAATGTATAAGTCCGGGATTCACCATGTCGTCTGCCAACAATAATGATATTCATAATCTGTGGTTCACATCCTGAGCAGGCACCTGCCTTCCGGTCCGTACTTCGCCTTGCCCACAACGGACAAAACAAAGGCCATAATTCAATTATGGCCTTTGTATGAAGATACTCAAACGGATTCCTGTTTCAATAAGTTAACCGGCAGCCGCAGGGCGCATATAGGAAATTGGCGCGCTTTCCTCAGCAAATTCGACAAATTCCCAGGCATCTTCCTGCTGCAGCAGCTCGCGCAGCAACTTATTGTTCAGACCGTGACCGGACTTGTAACCGATAAACTCACCGATCAGGCTGTGTCCGAGCAGGTACAGGTCACCGACAGCATCAAGGATCTTGTGCTTAACAAACTCATCGTCATAGCGCAGACCGTCTTCATTCAGAACGCGGTAATCGTCAACCACAATGGCGTTTTTGACGCTGCCGCCCAGAGCCAGATTCTTGGAACGCATGTATTCCAGATCCTTGGTGAAGCCAAAAGTACGCGCACGGCTGACTTCTTTAACATAGGAAGTGGAAGAAAAGTCCAGACTGGCTTTCTGTACGCTCTGCTTGAACACAGGGTGATCAAAGTCGATCTCAAAACTGACTTTGAAACCGTCATAAGGCAGGAAAGAAGCGATTTTATCACCCTCTTTCACTTCAACCTTACGTTTGATACGGATAAAGCGCTTCGGTACGTTCTGCTCAGCAATACCGGCAGACTGCACCAGGAACACGAACGGGCCGGAGCTGCCATCCATAATCGGCACTTCCTGCGCGCTCAGTTCGACAATGGCGTTATCAATACCAAGGCCGGCCATGGCAGACAGCAGATGTTCCACAGTATCAACGCGGGCGTGTTCTTTCACCAGCGTGGTCGACAGCGTGGTTTCACCCACATTCAGGGCATTCGCCGGAATATCAACCACCGGGTCCAGATCCGTACGGCGGAATACAATACCCGTATTCACCGGGGCAGGCTTCAGGGTGAGATACACCTTCTCCCCGGAATGAAGGCCAACTCCCGTTGCCCGGATAGTATTTTTAAGCGTACGTTGTGGAATCATCTAAGCAAACCTGCCAATGTTGAGCATTTTTCATACAAAATTCATCAGGCCGCATTATAGCAACAATTAGGGAATGCGCCATAGCGCATTCCCTAATCAGCCTGGCGGCGCAGGAAAGCAGGAATATCCAGATAATCCATATCAGGACGATCTGCGACATCTACTTTCTTAGCGGCGTTACCTGCCTGACGGGTAACTGTCGGACGATCCAGCTGACTGTAGTCAGTGGTGCCATCTGCTTTGCGGGCAGCGGTATTATCGACCACTTTGGTTGGCTTTGGTTCCTCTACCGCATCACGGCGGCCAAGCCCGGTGGCAACAACGGTCACCCGCAGTTCATCTGACAGGTCCGGATCAATAACGGTACCGACAACCACAGTAGCGTTATCGGAAGCAAACTCTTCCACCACGCTGCCGACTTCGCTGAATTCACCCAGGGAAAGATCGAAACCTGCGGTTACGTTAACCAGAATGCCGCGGGCACCCTGCAGGTCAACATCTTCCAGCAGCGGGCTGCCAATTGCGCGTTCCGCGGCTTCACGGGCACGGTTATCACCGGTAGCAGCACCGGTACCCATCATCGCCTGACCCATTTCGGACATCACAGTACGGACGTCGGCAAAGTCGACGTTGATCATACCCGGGCGGGTGATCAGATCAGCGATACCCTGCACAGCACCCTGCAGAACGTTATTAGCTTCTTTAAAAGCATCCAGCAAAGAGGTGTTCTTGCCAAGTACAGAGAGTAATTTTTCGTTCGGAATTGTAATCAGGGAGTCAACATGCTCTGCCAGTTGCTTAAGACCCTGTTCCGCAGCCGCCATCCGCTTACGTCCCTCAAACGGGAACGGACGGGTAACCACAGCCACCGTCAGGATACCGAGCTCTTTGGCAATCTCAGCCACCACTGGCGCACCACCGGTTCCGGTACCACCGCCCATGCCGGCAGTAATAAAGACCATATCCGCACCTTTCAGTGTTTCGGCAATGCGTTCACGGTCTTCCAGTGCCGCCTGACGGCCAACTTCCGGATTGGCACCGGCACCCAGACCTTTGGTCAGTCCGGAGCCCAACTGAATAATCGAACGTGAGGTGACGTTACGCAGTGCCTGTGAATCCGTATTGGCACAGATAAAATCAACACCTTCGATATTATTTTCAACCATATGCTGAACAGCGTTTCCGCCCCCACCGCCAACACCTACAACTTTTATAATTGCAGATTGTTGCAGGTCGTCTGCGAGTTCAAACATATCCCCTTCTCTTTGCTGAGACATAGCGTATCTCCTTAGCCGCGCGCTGGTAATATTTAATCTTAAAAATTGCCTTTAATCCAATCTTTTATACGGGCATATATGCCATCATTTGCCTCTTCGACCGGATTATTTCCGGATTTATTCGTATGTTGTCTGGCGGCATATAACAACAGGCCGACAGAGGTTGAATAAATCGGGTTATTTATGACGTCAGTCAGACCGGAAACCCCTTGCGGTTTTGCCAGCCGCACCGGCATATGGAATATTTCCTCTGCCAGCTCTGCCACGCCTTCCATTTTTGCTGTGCCACCGGTTAAAACGATACCGGCAGCCACAATATCCTCAAATCCACTGCGGCGTAATTCCGCCTGAATCAGGGTAAATAATTCGTCATAGCGGGGTTCAACCACCTCCGCCAGCGCCTGCCGGGACAGGTCCCTTGGCGGACGGTCACCAACACTCGGAACCTTAATGGTTTCGTCCGCCCTGGCCAGCTGAGTCAGGGCACAGGCGTACTTAATTTTAATTTTTTCCGCATGCTGGGTCGGGGTCCGCAGCGCCATGGCAATATCGTTGGTTACCTGATCGCCGGCAATCGGTATAACGGCTGTATGACGTATTGCTCCCTCGGTAAATATGGCGATATCCGTAGTGCCGCCGCCGATATCCACCAGGCAAACACCCAGTTCACGCTCATCATCCGTCAGTACCGCATAGCTGGACGCCAGTTGTTCAAGAATAATGGCATCCGTTTCCAGCCCACAGCGCTGTACACAACGCTCAATATTCTGTGCTGCATTCACCGCACCGGTAACCAGATGCACTTTGGCTTCGAGACGCACACCCGACATTCCCACCGGTTCGCGGATGCCTTCCTGATTGTCGACCACGTATTCCTGTGGCAGTACGTGCAGAATGCGCTGATCCTGTGGAATCGCGACGGCCTGTGCAGCATCAATCACACGGTCGATATCCATCTGCGTTACTTCGCGGTCACGCACCGCTACGATGCCGTGCGAATTCATGGAATGAATATGGCTGCCGGCAATCCCGGCATACACCGAATGAATGGTACAGCCAGCCATCAGTTCGGCTTCTTCCACTGCACGCTTAATCGACTGCACGGTCGATTCAATATTCACCACCACGCCCTTTTTCAGACCGCGGCTTGGATGCGAACCCAGACCGACGACTTCAATATTTCCATCCTGATCCGCTTCGCCAACGATGGCGACGATCTTGGATGTGCCAATATCCAGGCCAACCAGCATATTTTTTTGTTGTACCTGACTCATCACCCCATCTCCTGCACTGACCGCCAGCGTATCGCTGCGCCTTTTCCGTAACGTAAATCCAGACTGTCCACCGCCTCCGGTGGCAGTTTTGCCAGCAGTATTGCCAGACGCTGAATGCGCTCTTCAAAATACTGGCGGCCAAAATGTATTTTCCAGCCATTCGACAGATCGACCGTAACTGCTCCGGTCGCGTTCACCGCTAACTGATCTATTTTCAGCTCGCGGCCATTAAGGCTCTGCTGAATCCGGCGGAAATAACGGATGGCCGTTTCTGCCTGCGTCTCATCACCATCAATGTGTGCCAGCCCCTCTGTACTCAGTCCGGCCGGAATATCACTGATCACACCTGACACGCTCAGCAGTTTATTGCCGTTCATGACCGCCATCGGCAGGTCTTCGGTCAGCGTCAGCTCCACCGTCCCCGGCCAGCGTTTTCTTACCACGACCTGTCTGATCAGCGGCATGGTGGCAACGTCCTGATAGACCTGCTGCGGGTCCAGTGAGAAAAAATTCTCGTCTTTTACCCAGCTGATTTTTGCCGCCACATCTTCAGCCTTCCAGACCGTCAGACGTCCGCTGATTTCCACGCCGGTAATCGGCCAGCTCTGGTAAGCCCAGCGCCCGCCGGCAATCACACCCGCAACCAGCAGCGGCAGCACGATCCACTGCCACGGCACTGACGGCAGCGTCAGTTGCCATTGCCGTTTTTCTCTGGTTACCAGCGGCGTTGCCCCACGTGGTATTTCTTTCTTTTTAGCCACGACTCCGTCCTTTGGCCTCTTCCAGTAATTTCACCACCAGCTGTGGGAACTCCATTCCCTCAGCACGGGCCGCCATCGGTACCAGACTGTGATCTGTCATACCCGGTGCCGTGTTGGCTTCCAGCAACCAGAAATTACCGGCGCCGTCCTGCATCACATCAATGCGTCCCCAACCCTGACCACCAAGCACATCAAATGCGCGCAAAGCCAGCGCTTTCAGTTCAGCTTCTTTTTCCGCATCGAGACCACAGGGCAACAGATACTGGGTATCGCTGGCCTGATATTTGGCGTCGTAATCGTAAAATTCATGCGTGGTTTTCAGCTGGATTGGTGGCAGAGCCTTACCGTCGACAATCGCAACGGTAAATTCCGCGCCCTGAATCCAGCTTTCAGCCAGTACCAGTGCGTCGTAACGTGACGCGAATTCATAGCTCTGCTGCAGTTCAGCCGCATCGTGTACTTTACGCATACCGATGCTGGAACCTTCGCGCGCCGGTTTCACAATCGCATCCTGATTCAGTTCACCGATCAGCTCAGCCCAGTCACTGTTTCCGTCGAGCAGGAAGGCTTTCGGCGTCGGTAAACCCGCCGCCTGCCAGATCAGTTTGGTGCGCCATTTATCCATGGCCAGTGCTGATGCCATCACACCACTGCCGGTGTAAGGCCGGGCTAACCATTCGAGCACGCCCTGAATGGTGCCATCTTCACCACCCCGGCCATGCAGTGCGATAAAGGCCATATCAAATTCTGCCCCGGTGAGCTGCTCAACAGCATTGGCACCGATATCAATGGCAAATGCATCAGCCCCTGCTGACTGCAGCGCAGCGAGTACTGCGGCGCCACTTTTCAGTGATACTTCGCGCTCAGCAGATGTACCACCCATCAGTACGGCAATTTTTCCCAGCGAAGCTGCACTCATGCGTCCACCTCTTTCAGCCACTGAGGTAATTGACTGGTCAGACTGACGGCCAGATTGCCGATATCACCGGCCCCCTGTGTCAGTAACAGATCACCCGGTCTGAGCACACTTTTCAGTGGCTGCTCCAGTGATTCATCACGTTCAACAAAAATAGGATCCACCGATCCGCGCTGACGGATACTGCCACACAGTGAACGGCCATCGGCACCGGCAATCGGTTTTTCACCGGCCGGGTATACTTCCATCAGCAGCAAGACATCCGCTGCCGATAAAACGCGGACAAAATCTTCGTACAGATCGTGGGTACGCGAATAACGATGCGGCTGGAACAACATCACCAGACGGCGTTCCGGAAAACCACTGCGGATCGCCTCCAGAGTGACCTCCAGTTCGCGCGGGTGATGGCCATAATCATCGACCAGCATGACATCCCCGTCACCCAGCTCAAACTGCCCACAGACGGTAAAACGGCGGCCAACACCGGCAAATTTTTCCAGTGCGCTGATAATGGCTGCATCCTGTACGCCTTCATCGTCGGCCACGGCAATCGTCGCCAGTGCGTTCAGTACATTGTGCTTACCCGGCATACGCAGACGGATATTCAGTGACGCCCGGCCACCCGGACGGTGTACGGTAAATTCCGTAAACAGGCCGTTCTGAGTAAGATGATCAGCGCGGTAATCAGCATCTTCAGAAAAACCATAAGTCACGGTCTGACGGCTGATTGATGGCAGAATTTCACGCACCGTAGCATCATCAATACAGACCACGGCAAGACCGTAAAACGGCAGATTGGAAAGAAAATCCAGGAAGGTGCTTTTCAGTTTTTCAAAGTCACCACCATAGGTACTCATATGGTCGGCATCAATATTGGTGACAATGGAAACCATCGGCTGCAGATGCAGGAAAGACGCATCACTTTCATCCGCTTCCGCCACCAGATAACGGCTGGCACCCAGGCGCGCATTGGTACCGGCACTGTTCAGTTTGCCACCAATCACAAAGGTCGGATCCATACCGGCTTCGGCCAGTACTGACGTCACCATACTGGTGGTCGTGGTTTTACCGTGCGTACCAGCCACCGCAATGCCATGGCGGAAGCGCATCAGCTCCGCCAGCATTTCTGCGCGGCGTACCACCGGAATCCGTGCTTCCAGCGCAGCTTTTACTTCCGGGTTGGTTTCGTCAATCGCAGACGACACCACCAGCACATCCGCCGCGGCAATATTGTCTTCGGCATGGCCGATAAACACCGTAGCGCCCAGTGATTTCAGGCGCTCAGTGACAGCGGAATGTCTCAGGTCAGAGCCCGAAATACGGTAGCCCTGATTAAGCAGCACTTCCGCGATACCACACATACCGGCACCACCGATACCGACAAAGTGTATGCAGTGAATCCGGCGCATTTCCGGAATCGAGTGGCGATTATTCTGTTGACTCTGTTCAGTCACGGGCAAACCTCTTTACCTGCTCAGCTACCCTGTCGGCAGCATCTGCCATGGCCAGCGCACGTGCTCTGGTTGCCATCGCAGTTAATTGTTCTTTATCTGCGGCGTATGTCTGCCACAGCTCACTCAGCCATTGCGGTGTTAATTCTTTCTGTGCGCAGATAATGGCCGCATCCTGATCGGCAAGATATCTGGCATTCGCTGTCTGATGATCATCCACGGCTGACGGCAGCGGGATAAACAGTGCCGCACAGCCGGCCGCTGCCACTTCCGATACCGTGGATGCCCCGGCACGACAGATCAGCAGATCAGCCCAGCCATATGCCGCGGCCATATCATCAATAAATGCGTTAACGTCAGCATCGATGCCGGCTTCACGGTATTCCGCCTGCACCTTGTCAATATTATTTTTTCCCGCCTGATGAATCAGCAGCGGACGCTGTTCAGGCGGCAACAGTGACATCGCGGCAAAGACTGCATTATTCAGTGCCACCGCCCCCTGACTGCCACCGATCACCAGTACTTTCAGCGGGCCATCATTGTCTTTCTTACGCAGCGCCGGTTGCGGCAGATTAACCACTTCTTCGCGTACCGGGTTTCCCGTGGTTAACGCCTGTTCCAGTGCTCCCGGAAAAGCCTGCATTACACACTGCGCCAGACGGCTGAGCAGACGGTTGGTCATTCCGGCTCTGGCATTCTGCTCGTGAATTAACAGCGGTATCCCGGCCAGTCTGGCAGCCACCCCGCCCGGTCCGGTGGCATAACCACCGAAGCCGACCACCGCCACCGGTGACAGACGGCGGATAATTTTCAGCGCCTGCATAACCGCACGGCTGACCCGCAGCGGCGCGCTCAGCAGACCCAGTTTTCCTTTGCCCCGCAGCCCGGCAATATCAATGGTATTAAGATGAATACCGTTCGCCGGGATCACCTCTTTTTCAATGCCCCGTTCAGTGCCCAGCCATTCGATGTGATAACCCTGCTGCTGCAGCACACGGGAAACGGCCAGCGCCGGAAAGACATGGCCACCGGTACCACCGGCCATCATCAGAACGGTTTTATTCGCCGTCATCATGCTGACCCTCCGTGTCTGCCAGTTCCGTCTCGTGAGCAATCCGCATCACCACTCCAATCATGGCGCTGCAGATCAGCAGACTGCTGCCGCCGTAACTGAAAAACGGCAGCGTCAGACCTTTGGTCGGTAACAGGCCGATATTCACGCCCAGATTAATGGCCGCCTGCAGACCAAACAGAGAGGCAATACCAATGGCAATATAAGCGTTGTAAAGCAGACCTTTCTGCTGTGCCCGCCAGGCAACCTGCCAGATACGGCCGATCACAAAAGCCAATAGTCCGAGCGCACAGATACCACCGATCAGCCCGGTTTCTTCCGCCCAGATCGCGAACACAAAATCGGTGTGCGCTTCCGGCAGGTAAAACAGTTTCTGTACACTTTCACCAAGACCCACGCCAAACCAGTCACCGCGACCGAAAGCAATCAGCGACTGTGTCAGCTGATAACCGGTGCCATATACATGCTCCGGCGCCCACGGGTCGAGGTACGCCAGCAGACGTTCAACACGGTAACTTTCTGATGTCAGCACAAACACACTGAGAATCAGGGTGGCAATTAACAGCAGGAAAAACTGACCGGCTTTGACCCCACCCAGAAACAGCTGGATCAGCACCGCCCCCATCAGCACCACCACGGCACCGAAGTCCGGCTCCAGCAGCAGCAGGAAAACCATAAAGGCCAGAATCCCCAGCGGTTTGATAAAACCGGACCACTGCTGCTGCACCTCTTCCTGGCGTCTGACCAGATAACCGGAGACATAAAACACCGCCGCCAGCTTGGCCAGCTCTGATGCCTGCACTTTAATAATGCCGAGGTTCAGCCAGCGCTGACTGCCGTTCACTTCATGGCCGATACCGGGCACAAACACCAGCACCAGCCCCACCAGTGACAGCAGCAGGAAAAGCACATCCACTTTTGCCCAGCGGCGCATCGGAATCTGCGTCACCGTGTACGCCACAGCAATTCCGAGCAGCACATAAATCGCATGGCGGATAGAAAAATAAGCCGCATTATTGGTATAAAATTCTGCAATACCGGTCGATGCCGACGTCACCATCAGCCAGCCCAGACACATGAGTGCCAGCCAGGGCATAAAGACGGTCTGCCGGCTCTGCCAGTCGAGGTGCTCACGCCAGGCAATCATCACAGCACCTCCATGGTCAGGGCACGGAAAACATCACCGCGCTGAGCGTAACCGCTGAACTGATCAAAGCTGGCACAGGCCGGTGACAACAGCACCACATCACCTGCGCCTGCCATTGCTGCCGCTGCGGCAAAAGCGTCCTGCAGGGTTGACCAGTGCGATACCCGGCAGGCGTCACCCAGCGCACCAGCGATCTGCTCACCATCACGGCCGTAAGTCAGCACTTCCGCCACATAGTCGCGGCAGGCCGGCGCCAGTGGCGAAAAGTTCTGACCTTTACCATCACCGCCGGCAAGCAGATAAATCCTGCCGTTAATTTCCGGCCCCAGGCCATTAATCGCAGCCAGCGCCGATGCCACATTCGTGGCCTTGGAATCGTTGTAAAAAGCCACGCCGTCTTTTTCACCCAGCCACTGACAACGGTGTTCCAGACCGGCAAAATTCTTCAGCGCTGTCATCACCTGCGCCGGACGGATATCCAGCGTACGGATCAGCGCCAGCGCCGCCATCACATTGGCCAGGTTATGCAGACCTTTAATTTTCAGCTGCGCACTGCTGACCAGTTTTTCCGCGCCGTAACAGATCCAGCGCTGGCCATCGCTTTCAAGCAGGCCAAATTCTCCCGCAATCGGGGCTGACAGCCCGAAAGACACGAACTCACCGTCCTCTGGTGGACGGGTCGCCGCATCGTCACGGTTAACAATAATATTTGCCGCACCGCGGAAAATACGCTGCTTCGCCTGCAGGTAATCCGCCATCCCCTGATAACGGTCCATATGATCTTCGCTGAGATTCAGAATAACCGCGGCGTGCGCAGCCAGTGCTGCGGTGGTTTCCAGCTGGAAGCTTGAGACTTCCAGCACATAAACATCGGCATCGCCCAGATCCAGTGCCGGCACACCGATATTACCGCCCACCGCAACCGTTAATCCCGCGGCCTGCAGCAGCTCGCCGGTCAGGGTGGTGACGGTACTTTTGCCATTGGAGCCGGTAATGGCGATCACAGGCTTTTGGCAATGATCGGCAAATAACTGAATATCACCACTCACAGCCACCCCGGCACGCATCGCCTGCTGAATCGCCGCTTCGGCCAGCGCCACTCCCGGGCTGACAATCAGCTGCTCATAAGCTGACAGACGATCGCCATCCAGCGGGCCGGTATAAATTTCCGCTGCCGGGAATTCCGCCCGCAGTGAATCCAGTGCCGGCAGGCTTGCGCGTGTATCGCACAGATCAAACGCCAGACCGCGGCGCTGACACCAGCGCGCAGCCGAAATACCGGTCATACCAAGACCGATAATCAGGCGTTTGTTGTCGATACGGGCTTCAGTCATTACCTTTCCTCAGCGGATCTTCAGCGTTGCCAGACCAACCAGCACCAGAATAATGGTGATGATCCAGAAGCGGACAATAACCCGCGGCTCCGGCCAGCCTTTCAGTTCATAGTGATGGTGCAGCGGCGCCATGCGGAAAATACGCTTGCCGGTCAGTTTAAAAGACGCAACCTGCAGAATGACCGACAGGGTTTCGGCAACAAAAATACCGCCCATAATAAACAGCACGATTTCCTGACGGATGATCACCGCCACCACACCCAGCGCAGCCCCCAGCGCAAGCGAGCCAACATCGCCCATAAAGACCTGGGCCGGATAGGTGTTGAACCAGAGAAAACCGATACCGGCGCCAACAATCGCCGCACAGAACACCACCAGTTCGCCGGCGCCGGCGATATAAGGAATATGCAGATAAGCAGCAAAATTCACGTTACCCGCCAGATAAGCACAGACACCCAGCGCTGCCCCGACCATCACAGTCGGCATAATGGCCAGACCATCCAGACCGTCGGTCAGATTCACCGCGTTACTGGAACCGACGATCACGAAATACGTCAGCAGAATAAAAAACAGTCCCAGCTGCGGCATCACATCCTTAATAAAAGGCACCACCAGCTGAGTTTCCTGCGGGCTCTGTGCGCTATAAAACAGATAAGCGCCGACAATCAGCGCGAACAGTGACTGCCAGAAATATTTCCAGCGCCCGGGCAGACCACGGGAATTTTTTTCCACCACTTTGCGGTAATCATCAACCCAGCCAATGGCACCAAAAAACAGCGTCACCAGCAGCACCACCCAGACAAAGCGGTTCTCCAGGTTACCCCACAGCAGCGTACTGACAGCGATAGACAGCAGAATCAGCACGCCACCCATGGTCGGTGTACCGGCTTTGCTCAGGTGAGACTTCGGCCCCACTTCACGGATCGCCTGACCAATCTGATATTCACGCAGTTTGCGGATCACCAGTGGCCCCAGCATCAGGGATACCAGCAGCGCAGAAATTACCGACAGAATCGCCCGTAATGTCAGATAGTTCACCACTCCGAATCCGGAGTGATACTGTGCCAACCAGCCTCCCAGCCATAGCAGCATGTTCAGTCTTCCTCTGTGTCCTGTTGCAGCAGCCGGATCACTTCATCCATTCCGGCACTGCGCGACCCTTTCACCAGGATGACATCCTGATCCTGAGTCTGTTGTTGTAAATACGTTGCCAACGTTTTGCGGTCAGCAAACCAGTGCGCTCCTGCACCAAAAGCCTCCGTCGTTTTTTTACTGCGTTCACCGCAGGCAAGCAGGTGTCTGATGCCCTGCTCTCTGGCGTAACGGCCAACCCCGGCATGCAGGGCCAGCTCGTTTTCCCCCAATTCCGCCATATCCCCCAGCACCAGCCAGCTGTTATCCGCCGCTTTCAGCACATCCACAGCGGCACGCACGGATGCCGGGTTGGCGTTATAGGCATCGTTTAAAATCCGTTGCCCCTGTTTACCGCGCAGCCACTGCAGCCGGCCGCTCACCGCTTCTGCCGCTGCCAGTCCGGCAATGACATCTGTCAGACTCATATCCAGCGCCAGCCCGGCAGCAGCCACCGCCAGCGCATTGCGCACGTTGTGCAGCCCCAGCAGTGGCAGTACCACCGCCTGACGCTGACCACGGAAAACCAGCTCAAAACGACTGCCATCCAGACCGGTATGAATATTTTCTGCCCGCACATCAGCGTGCTCAGCGAGGCCGAAACTCAGCTGTTGAATACCGGCTGCGCGTGCTGACCAGTCGCGGAAATAAACATCATCGGCGTTCAGCACTGCCGTGCCGCCGGGCTGAATAAAATCGAGCAGTTCACCTTTGGTCTGCACCACACCTTCTATACTGCCGAAGCCTTCGATATGCGCTTCGGCGGCATTGGTAATAATGCCCACGTGAGGTCTGACCCACTGCGCGGTGTAAGCAATTTCTCCGGCACCACTGGCACCCAGTTCAATCACTGCGGCTTCGTGTTCCGGCTTCAGTGCCAGCAGGGTCAGAGGGACACCGATATGATTATTCAGGTTCCCCTGCGTCAGCCAGGTATTGAATTTCTGTTGCAGAACACTGGCCATCAGCTGTTTAACACTGGTTTTGCCGGCACTGCCGGTTACCGCCACCAGCGGGCCGGAAAACTGCTGCCGGTTAAAGGCCGCCAGCTGGCCCAGAGCCAACAGACAATCCGGCACTTCGATGACGGGAATATCCGCGTCCACCGGCTGATCTGCCAGACAGGCGACTGCCCCCTTGGCCGCCGCATCAGCAATAAAATGATGGCCGTTAAAATGCTCACCGCTTAACGGCACATACAGGTCGCCCGGGCGGATGGTGCGCGTATCAGTACTGACACCGGTAATAACCACCGCAGCATCACTACCCTGCAGCGTGCCCTGCACTTTCTGTACAACCTGTGGCAGGCTCCAGTTACTGATCATGCCAGCCTCCTGCAGCCAGTCCGGCTTTGCAGTAGCCCAGCGCCATCAGTTCTGCGGCATCACTGTAGGCATGTTTTACGCCCAGCACTTCCTGATAATCCTCATGACCTTTGCCGGCAATCACTACAATGCCGTCCGCCGGCGTTGCCTGCAGTGCCGCCTGAATGGCGCTGGCGCGGTCATGCTCAGCATGTACAGACGCCGCACCGGCCAGGGCATCATTAAAAATCTGTTGCGGGTCTTCGCTGCGGGGATTGTCGTCCGTCAGCCATACCTGATCCGCATACCGGACAGCCGTCGCTGCCATCAGCGGACGCTTGCTGCGGTCACGGTCACCACCGCAGCCGAACACACAGGTCAGGGGTTTATGCCAGGGTTTCAGAGCCTGCAGCACATTCAGCAACGCATCCGGTGTATGGGCAAAATCAATCACCGCCAGCGGCGCCTGTGCCTTGACATACAATTCCATGCGACCTGCCACCGGCTGCAGATTTTCAGTCGCGGCACACAACTCAGCAAAACTGAACCCCTGCAACGCCAGCGCGGCAACCGCGGCGCAGACGTTGGCCAGATTAAATTCACCAATTAACGGAATATGAATATCGGCTTCGCCCCACGGCGTCGTCAGACGCGCCTGCATCCCCTCAGCATCCAGCGCCAGTGCCTGATAACGCACACTGGCATCCGCGGCGTTACCGAAGGTAATAACCTCAGCGCTCACAGCGTCATCGGCTGCCAGCCGGCGACCATATTCATCATCAATATTAATCAGCGCACAGGCCGGCGCATATTCGGTAAACAGCCGGCGCTTGGCGGCATAGTAATCGTCCATGCTGCCGTGATAATCCAGGTGGTCCTGGGAAATATTGGTCAGCACCGCGACCTTAAACGGGATACCGGCCACACGCTGCTGGTCCAGCCCATGCGAGGAAACTTCCAGCGCCGCGTACCTGACATCCTGCTGCTGCAATTCATCCAGTTCGCGCAGCACAACGGATAAATCCGGCGTGGTATTGCGGGTTGGTTTTAACTCCGGCCAGCGGCCGTTGCCCAGCGTGCCGAGTACACCGCAGGCACTGCCACAGCCATTCGCCAGTTGAGCGATATACTGACTGACGGAGCTTTTGCCATTAGTGCCGGTCACGGCGGTTAAACTCACAGCGGACAGTACATAACGGCGGTGCAGCCAGTTCTGCAGCTCAGTGCCGACCTGTGGCAGCACAAAAACGGGGACGCCATCTCCGTCCTCATTCCATTCGCAGCGGAACCCCTGTGCACCTTCGGCCAGCACCGCCACCGCACCGCGGGCCACCGCGTCGCTGATGTGCTGCTCGCCATGCGCCTGCTGACCACGGCGGGCAATAAACAGATCACCGCGCTGAATATCACGGCTGTCGACCACGATATGATTGAATTCACGGTCCCATTCCGGTGGCATAAACACATCACTGCCCAGCAGCTGGCTCAGTTTCATTGCACACCTCCGGCTGCCATCTGCAGCGACGGCACACTGCCGTCATCCGGGGCAATCTGACGCAGACGCAGCGCCTGCTCCATAATGCGTGAGAACACCGGTGCCGCCACTTCACCGCCGTAATATTCCTTACCCTGCGGTTCACTGATCACCACCACCAGCACCAGATCCGGATCGGAAATAGGCGCCACCCCGGCAAATACCGCGGTGTATTCAGAATCTTCATAACCCTGCTGACCTACCACGTGCGCGGTACCGGTTTTCCCTCCGACACGGTAACCGGCCACGCGGGCACGGCGGCCAGTGCCGAAATCCGAGGTAACGGTTTCCAGCATATCCAGTACCTGACGGGCAACCTGAGCAGACATCACCGGATCACAGTGCTCGGTCGGCTGGTCTTCCATAATCAGACGCAAAGGGCGGATGCAGCCACGCTGGGTAAACGCGGTATAGGCATGCGCCAGCTGCAACGGCGAAACCGCCAGACCATAACCGTAAGATACGGTGGCCAGACGCAGGGCATCCATCTGTTCCGGATACGGCAGACTGCCAACCGCTTCCCCGGGGAAACCCAGCGCGGTGGCCTGGCCGATACCGGCTTTGGTTAAGAAACTCCAGATGGCTTCCGCGCCCATTTCGCGGGACAGATAGGTCACGCCAACGTTACTCGACTTGGTGATGATGCCGGTCACGTCGAGCACACCGTAATTGCGGTGATCACGGATGGTTTTGTTTTTCACCCGCACATAACCCGGCGACGTATCCACTTCGGTTTCCGGACGGAAACGCCCGGACTGCAGCGCGGCGGCCACGGTGAAGGGTTTCATGGTCGAGCCCGGCTCAATCAGATCGGCAATGGCGCGGTTGCGCATATGCTCAGGTCTGAGCCCGGAACGGTTGTTGGGGTTGTAAGACGGCTGCCCCACCATCGCCAGCACATCGCCGGAATGGGCGTCCAGCAGCACCGCGGCGCCGGAGCGGGCATGATGCTGGGCTACGGCCGCTTTCAGTTCACGGTAAGCCAGATACTGCAGCCGCAGATCCAGCGTCAGGGTCAGGTTATTGCCGGGCTGGGCTACCGAGTTGACTTTCAGCTGTTTCACCACATTGCCGTACAGATCTTTCACCACCTGCCGGGAACCGTCGGCACCCTGCAGATAACCGTCGTACGCCAGCTCCAGGCCTTCCTGCCCTTTGCCGTCAATATTCACGATGCCCACCGTATGCGCCGTCACTTCTGCCGCCGGATAAAAGCGGCGGAAATCGTCATCGCCGTACACCCCGGCCACACGACGGTCGAGCACCTGATGTGCCAGCTCGGGCTCCACCTGACGCTGCAGATATACGAAAGAGCGACCCTGATTGGCCGCTCGCTCAGTTTTCCTGACCAGCTCCCGCGCGGAGAGCCCGAGATCCTGCGCAATGATGGGTAGCTGCTGTATGTTGACCTGCTGCGGATTGAGCCAGAGATTCACCACCGGGGTACTCACCGCCAACGGCTTACCGAAGCGGTCGGTGATCATGCCGCGCATGGCCGGCTGCACCTCTTCTCGCACCGTGCGCTTTTCGCCCTGCTCAAACAGGAAGGGTTGCTCCACCGTATGCAGAATCACCAGCCGTACCAGAACCGCACCCAGCAGACAGCCGAACACCGCCATCACCAGCGTAAAACGCCAGCGGGCAATGCCTGTTGCTGTTACCGGTTGCTCGTTCGGACTGGCGTTCATTGTGAAAGCACCTGCACCTTATCGGGTTCTGTCATATTCAGTTTTTTACGGGCCAGCTGATCAATGCGCCCATGAGCCGTCAGCGTGCTGCGCTCCAGCAGCAGACGGCTGTTCTCTTCCTGCAGCTGGGCACGGCGGCCATCTTCACGCTGCCACACCTGGATCAGATCGCGCTGCCAGTTCACCACACCGATCTGCACCAGCGCCGAGACCAGCACCGCCAGCCACAGCAGCCCGGTCAGCAGTCGCGTTCCCATCACGCCAGCCGCTCGGCAATCCGCAGAACGGCGCTGCGCGCCCGGGCGTTGCGTTCAATTTCTTCTTTACCCGGCATAATGGCTTTGCCGATTTTCTTCATCGTGCGTCCCAGCATGTCATCCGTTACCGGCACCCCCGGCGGCAGATCCCGGCCTTTTTCCTGGGCGCGGATAAAGCGCTTCACCATACGGTCTTCCAGCGAATGGAAACTGATTACCGCCAGGCGCCCACCCGGCAGCAGCAGATCCACACTGTCAGCCAGGACTTTTTCCAGATCACCCAGCTCGTTATTCACAGCAATGCGGATGGCCTGAAAGGCACGGGTTGCCGGGTGCTTGTGTTTTTCCCACGCCGGATTCGCAGCTTTGATCAGCTCGGCCAGCTGCAGCGTGCGGGTGATCGGTTCTTCCTTACGGCGCTCAATGATGGCTCTGGCCATCCGTCTGGCGAAACGCTCTTCACCATATTCTTTCAGTACCCGGGCGATTTCCGCTTCCGGCATGGTCATACACCATTCCGACGCACTGAGACCGGCATCCGGGTTCATGCGCATATCCAGCGGACCGTCTTTCATAAAGCTGAAGCCGCGCTCAGCGTCATCCAGCTGTGGCGAGGACACGCCAAGGTCGAGCAGAATGCCGCTCACCTGCTCAATGCCCAGCTCCGCCAGCGCTTCTTTCATCTCCGCAAAGCTGCGCTGCACAATCTGAAAACGACTGTCTTCAGCCGCCAGTTCCTGACCGCTGCGGATCGCCAGCGGGTCTTTATCAAAGCCGATCAGCCGGCCATCGTCCGCCAGCTGACTCAGCAACAGACGACTGTGGCCACCGCGGCCGAAGGTGCCGTCCACGTAAATTCCGTGCGGATCATTGATACAACCGGCCACGGTGTCCTGCAGCAGCACGGTGGTATGAGCAAAATCTGCCAGATTCATAACGACAGACTCAGCAGTTCTTCCGGCAACTGCTCCGGCTGGCTGACCATATCCAGATATTCATCCCGACGGCCTTCCCACATGCCTTTACTCCACAGCTCCAGCTTCTTGCCCTGACCAATCAGCACCGATTCTTTCTCCAGTCCGGCATATTCACGCAACGGTTGCGGCAGCAGGATACGGCCGCTGCCATCCAGTTCGAGATCAGTGGCGTGACCGATCAGCAGGCGCTGAATACGGCGTGCTGCCGGATTGAAACTCGGCAGCGCCTCGATCTTGGCCTGGATCTCTTCCCACTCATTAACGGGGTAAATCAGGAGACAGCGTTCTTCCGTGTCGATGGTTGCGACCAGACGGGCACCACAGAGCTCCGCCAGCGTCTCCCGATATTTGGTCGGGATCGCCAGACGCCCTTTGGCATCCAGATTGATCGTGTGCAGCCCCCGGAACATGCGTCCTTCCTGTCAGTTCAGTGAGTGAAGGTGGGTATTTACTAACATCCAAAAAACCCACTATTACCCACTATTTTCCACTTTACGACACTATAGGAAGCGCTAAGTTCTTTTGCAAGCACTCTCCGTGTGTGGATATCTCGGTTTTTGCTTTATTTCACAAGCACTTAGGTCGCCATCGAAGAAAGGTGGGGGAAAGTGGGGGATAAATTCTGCACAGGACAATGCGAATGCGACCGAAAGTTAAAGTAACTTGTTAAGTTAGTACCCGCTTACATTTGTTTATATAAAATTTTGTCATAATAAGTGACCACTAACAAACTCTCAGAAAAAGATCTTAGCGGCCAGCAGCGGACGTCTTTGCGCACCGCCGGCTGCCGGCCCGGCGGGCAATGTATAAATGCGTCAGTGAATCTTGGCGAACCCGCGGGCCTGTGACAGACTTCGCGCACCTTCCGAACATAATGTCTGAGCATGAACATCCAGCAATTCCAGGCCCGGGCCGAGGCCATCCGTGACAACAAAGCGTTCGAGCTGTTTGTGGTCACTATCATCATCTTTTCCGCCCTGCTGATCGGCGCCCGCAGCTACACCATCGGCGGGCCGTGGATGACGGTACTCAACGTACTGGATACCGGCATTACCGTGATCTTCCTGGTGGAAATCCTGATCCGCTTCCTGGCCTCACCACAGAAGATGCGCTTCTTCCATAATGGCTGGAACCTGTTTGACACTGCAGTGGTGGTCATCAGTCTGATCCCGGTTGAACACAGCGAAACGGCGGTCATCGGCCGTCTGGTCAGGATCTTCCGCGTGCTGCGGATGGTGTCGATCATTCCGGAACTGCGCACTTTGCTTAATTCTTTGCTGCGTGCCCTGCCGCAGCTGGGCTATGTGCTGCTGCTGATGTTTATCATCTATTACATTTACGCCGCCATCGGTACCACCCTGTTCGCCGCCATCAATGACACCCTGTGGGGGGACATCTCGGTGTCCATGCTGACGCTGTTCCGGGTGATGACCTTCGAGGACTGGACCGATGTGATGTACGAAACCATGGCGGTCTATCCGATATCATGGCTGTACTATCTGACCTTTATTTTCCTGACCACGTTCGCTTTTCTGAACATGGTCATCGGCATCGTGGTCAATGTACTGGAAGATGAGCATGCCCGGGTCCGGGCAGAGCAGGATGCCGCCGAAGGCAAGGCCACTCTCGACGACCTGGCGCAGGAAATCCGCGAACTGAAAGCCCTGCTGCACCAGCAGCAGAACAACAAGGAATAAGCATGAAGCGATTGCTGCTGCAGCCCCTGATCAAGGGTTCCATGGTGGTACTGCCGCTGTTAGTCACGGTCTGGCTGTTATGGTCAGCCCTGCTGTGGCTCAACCGGCTGGGCGTCAACGCCCTGGCCCAGATCGGTGTCGACAGCCTGTTTCCGGGGATGGGCCTCATTATTATGCTGGCAGCCCTGCTGGTTGTCGGCCTGCTGTTCCAGTTCAACCCGGTCAGCTGGCTGTATCAGTATGTCGAAGATGCCCTGCTGCGCTTCCCGCTGGTCAAAACCCTGTACGGCGCAGTGAAAGACTTCGCCGCCATGTTTGATCAGGAGAAACAGCATGGTCAGCCAGTGGTGCTGGTCGACATCCCCGGTCAGGGGCAGGTGGTGGGATTTATTACCGCCAGCAAAATCCCGCCGGCGGTCAAAGCGGTGAGCGCGGATGAAGAACTGGTCGCCGTGTATCTGCCGATGAGCTACATGGTCGGCGGCTACACCGTCTTCGTGCCCCGCCAGCGCCTGACCCTGCTCGACTGGTCATTTGAGGATGCCATGCGCTTTGCCCTTACCGCCGGCGTCTCCCAGAGTCAGGCCAGGCCGCGTCACGCCTCTGAAGCAGCAGATTCCGGCACCAGCCGCTGAGTCAGCGCCAGGAATCCGCCCAGCGCAATCAGCAGCAGGGCACAGCCACCAAGGATGGCGACCGGATAATACAGATTGCCGGCCAGTTCGAGCTGACTGTATTTAATGATCATAATCAGCGCTTCCAGCACCAGCGCAATGCACACAGTGCCGACAAAGCGGGTGATGGTACGGCGGATATTCTGATAGATGTTCTCTCCGGCCTCTTCCGAGGTGTACTCCTTCCCCACCCCCATGCCCAGCTCGTACATGGCCAGAGCTATCACCAGCGCATTAATTGACTTGATCACCAGCGTCGTCATATCCACCGCCGGATCGCCGAGGCCGCCAACAAACGTAGTGACCGACATTCCCACCAGCACCAGCGCCAGAACATGAAATATGCCGGAAAAAAGCAGCGCCAGGCCGATACGGTAACGGGATACCAGTGTTGCTGACGCCGTATCAGCGGCCGGCTTACGGATCAGGGTCTGTGTGTTCATCAATGCCTCCACAGCAATCGGATACTCTGTTTATCCGATTGCCGCGGGCGCATCAGGTTCCCGTGCCCGCCCCCGCTGTCAGTGCAGTCACTCATCTTATCCGCAGCGTCTGCTATATTGTGCCAGACTTATAAAATTCTTAATTAACCGACAGACGGGCTTTCATCACATGGAAGAGAACACCGGCATTCAGCTCACGCCGGAACAGATTCAGCGCTTTATCCCTTTTGACGAGCTGTCCGCCGGGACAGTCAGTGAACTGCTGCCGCATTTCCGCCCTTATCGTGTGGATGCCAACAAAATCCTGTTTAAACGTGGCGCCGAAGACAGTGAATGCCATTTTCTGCTCAGTGGCGAAATTGATCTGGCGGATGAGCGCTTTAATATCACCCGCATTCAGGGTGATGACGATGAAAACTTCCTCGCCCTGGACGCCAGCCACGCCATTCACCGCTGTGCCGCTGTCACTCAGAGCCCCTGCCTGCTGTTTGCGATCCGCCGCCAGCACCTGGAACTGATCACCACCTGGTCCGAACTGCGTCAGTCTTATGAGCTGGACGAAAGTGAAGCCGACTGGCTGGAAACCCTGCTGACCTCCGATCTGTTCAACCGCGTGCCGCCGGCCAACATCCAGAAACTGCTCAGCCGTTTCAGCGAACGGGTAGTCAGTCTGGGGGAAGAAATCGTGCGCGAAGGCGAAGAAGGCAACGAGTGCTACGTCATCAAAAGCGGCAAAGCCGTGGTGACCCGCAAAACCCATAACAAAGCTGAAATACTCGCCGCCCTCAGTCATGGCGCCCTGTTTGGTGAAGATGCCCTGATCAGTCACATGCCGCGCAATGCCAGCGTAACCATGAGCAGTGACGGCGTCCTGATGGTGCTCACCAAAGAAGACTTCAATACCCTGCTGAAAGGCCCGGTGCTGGAATACGTCAGCGCTCAGGATCTGCAGAGTCTGATTGATGAAGGCGATACCGGCACCATCCTGCTGGATGTGCGTCAGCCGCGCGAAGCCAGTGTCAGCCCGCTGCCGCGCGCCCGCTGTATTCCGCTGGGACAACTGCGCAGCCGCCTGAACGAACTGTCGAAAACCTTTATTTACGTGGTCTGTGGTGAAGGGCGGGCAGAAGCTGCCGCTTACATTCTGACCGAAGCCGGTTATCAGGCGAAGGTACTGACCGACGAATAACCACAGCGCCGACGGAGGCTTTGCATGCAGCCATGAGGCCGGATCTGACCGCTGCCCGTTACCTGCCCCTGCTGACCGCGATACTGCTGTCCGCCGGGCTGCATGCACTGCTCTTTATTTCATGGCCTGATCAGAAAACCCCACCATCCACTCCAGCGGTAATCAATGCCGAACTGCGCCAGCCACAACCGCAACAGGCGCAACTGCAGACCGCCCCACCGCCTGCCCCGGCCAGTCAGGCCCAGGCAGCAACGCCAGTCCCTGCGGCTCAGCGAGCAGCCAGCCGGACGGACGGACAAGCATCCGCCTCAACAGCGTCCGCCAGCGCCGCTCAGCAGCAACCACCAGCGGCATCACAACCGCAGACCGCCGGTACCGCAGAGGGCCGGGCAGATCTGTCATCCGACCCGCTGGAACGGGATTATCAGCAACGGCTTCTGGCCCACCTGCGTGAACACATGAGCGCACCGGCAACCCTGAACGGCAGTGTCCGCCTGAGTCTGACCTTCCGTTACCGCCAGGTCGTCACCGATGTGCAGGTGATCCGCTCCAGCGGCAATGCCGCGCTGGATGCCTGGGCAGTACGCGCTGCCATTGCTGCCAACCCTTATCCACCGGTGCCGGCCTCACTGCCGGCCGGTTACGTGTTCCGCCCGACCATCGTCACGGAACACAGCGCCCCCTGACTCAGTTGTCCGCATCCGGCATCCGGCCAAGAAAACGGTACAGCACAGGCACCACGATCAGGGTCAGTAAGGTGGACACCAGCAGGCCACCGATAATGGCCCAACCCATCGGCGACCACATGCTGGAACCCGACAGCGTCAGCGGTAACAGACCGCCAATGGTGGTAAAAGTCGTCAGCACAATCGGCACAAAGCGGGTACGGGCGGCGGCAGCCACGGCTTCCAGTTTTTCCATGCCGTCGCGGCGCATCTGGTTAGCGTAATCCACCAGAATAATGGAGTTATTCACCACAATCCCGACCAGCGATGTAAGGCCGATAAAGGCGGTAAAACTGAAGGTATAACCGGTCAGGTACAGCGCCACCAGTGCCCCGGTCAGGGCGAACGGAATGGCGGCGAATACAATTAACGGCTGAATAAAAGAACGGAACTGCAGCACCAGCACGGCAAAAATACCAAACACCGCCAGCAGCAGGGCTTTCGCCATTCCGCCGAAGGCTTTTTTACGGTTCGCCTGTTCACCACCGACCGAAAAGTGTACGTCGTCCGGCCAGTCATAAGCCTGCAGCCGGCTGACCACATCATTGGTGACCGCTTCGGTGGTAAAGCCGGGTAAAACATCGGAGGTGACGCGCGCCATACGCTCGGTATCAAAATGCTGGAAACGGGCAATACTGGTTTCCGCTTCAATACTGGCCAGCTGCAGCAGCGGCACCAGCTGACCGCTGGCCGCCGCCAGCTGAATATCATCGAAGGTCGCCAGCTCAGGACGGGGATATTCCGACAGCCTCAGCACCAGATCGTATTCTTCACCGTCATCATCGCGGTATACCCCCATCGGCATCCCCACCAGCGCAGTACGTATGGTGCGGTCAATACGGTCAAGCGGAATGCCCAGCATGGCGGCTTTATCGCGGTTAATCTGCACATGCAGATCGACCTTATATTTGCCGACCGGATTATCGACACCAACAACGCCCGGCGTCTGCTCCATAATGGCTGCCACATCGTGCGATACACGCTGAATTTCATCCAGCTCTTCACCCATAATGCGGATTTCCACCGGCGCTTCCACCGGTGGCCCCTGCAGAAATTCCTTCACCGTAATCTGCGCGCCGGGAATTTTTGCCGCCTGCTCACGCAGTTCCGCCACCAGTGGTTCCACTTTATTTAATTCATGCGCACTGAGGGTGACAAACAGCTGGGCATAATTCACTGTCTGGCGGGCGGGAAACGTATTGTAATAAATCCGCGGATTACCACGGCCGACATTACGCGCAATATCCACCACCAGTGGCTGCCGGCGCACCAACTGTTCCACGCGTTCAGCCATGGCACTGGTTCTGGCAAAACTGCTGCCTTCCGGCATATCAATATTCACCAGAATCATGGGCTTTTCCGCTTTCGGGAACAGGCTGACACCAATCAGCGGGAACAGCGACAGCGCTGCGGCCAGCATCAGTACAGACAACAGCATGACCCGCAACGGATATTTCAGCGCACGGTTAAGCCAGGTCAGATAAAAACCGGCAGCAAAACTTTCCAGTGCGCTCTGCACGCGGGTGGTTTTTTTCGCCGCATTACCCAGCCGGCTGGCCAGCAGCGGAGTCAGCATCAGTGCAATCAGCAGCGACGCAAATAAGGTCAGTACCACGGTGACCGGCATGGCCCGCATAAAGGTGCCGGAACCATTCTGCATCAGCAGCATCGGCAGAAATGACAGCACCGTCGTCAGCGTGCCGGACGTTACTGCCCAGGCAACCTGGGCACTGCCTTTAATCGCTGCCTGCGTCGGGTTATCACCATCACGCAGGTGACGGGCCACGTTTTCCACCACCACAATGGCGTTATCCACCAACAACCCCAGAGCAATCACCAGCCCGACAATCGACATCTGCTGCAGACCGAAACCACTCAGATCCACCCAGCCAATGGCGATAAAAATCGACAGCGGAATGGCCGCCACCACCACCAGCGCCGGACGCAGACCGAGCACGATCAGCGACAGTACCGCAACCAGAATCAGACCCTGATTCAGGTTATCAAAAAAGCCATCAATCTGACGCTCCACACTGAGTGACTGATCCATCACCACCTGCAGTTTAATCGCGTCCGGCAGGCGTTTTTCACTGTATTGATCCAGTACCTGCTGCACGGCTTCGCGGATCTGAAAAATCTGACTGCCCTGGCGTTGTACCAGCGACAGAAAAACCGCTTTTTCACCGTTCAGATGAGCGCGGTAACTGGGCAGGCTTTCGGTCAGGGAAACCTCTGCAATATCGTGCAGATAAATCAGCCGCTGTCCCTGCGCCCGGATTACGGTATCGGCAATGGCGCTGAGCGATTCATAATCGCCGCTGGTGCGCACGGTAAAACGCCGGTCCCCGGCATTGGCGTGACCACCGGGCAGGTTCTGCGCCGCACTCTGCACCGCGGCAAAAATTTCATCCAGGCTGATGCCCATGCCGTTCACTTTGCGCTGGTCCACCTGAATCTGCACTTCCAGTTCCGGCAGGGCGGCAATATCGACGCGCTTCACCCCGCCAACCCGTTCCAGCTTCTGTTCCAGCGTATCGGCGTGTTTTTTCAGTTCCTGATAACCGGCCTGATCAGACACCAGCGCCAGCTGCAGGGTACTGACATCCGACGGTGAAATTTTATCGATATCCAGCGCCACAATACTGTCGGGCAGCTGATCACGTACCCGGGATACCGCACTGACCACATCATCGTATTTATCGTCCGGATCAGTACCGTACAAAAATTCCACCCGGATAACCGCCAGCCCGTCTTCCACCGAGGTTTTTATTTCGCGCAGATCGTCCAGCTCATTAATGGCTTCTTCCAGCGGATCGACCACCAGCTTTTCCATATCCAGTGGCGTAGTGCCCGGATTCACCACTTTAATCATGGCGGCAGAAAAATCGAACTGCGGGTCTTCTGAACGCGGCATGGTAAAAAATGACACCACGCCCAGCAGCACCAGCAACAGAAACATCACCCAGGTAAACTGGTGATTACGCACCGCAATTTCCGGCAGTTGCATCACTTGCCTCCTTATTCTGCGCTGATGGTCTGCGCCGGCAGCAGCGCACGGTCATCACTGAGATAGGAGGCACCACTGGTGACTACCTGCTCGCCTTCCTCCAGTCCGGCACGGACTATCAGGGCGTCGTGATCCAGATGCAGCACAGAAACCCGCCGCCGCTGCGCCCGCTGCTGTTCACTGACGACGAAAATTTCCACCTCACTGCTGCCATCGGCCAGCGGCCAGGCACGCACCATGGCTGATACCGGCAGACGTACCACCTGTTCAGCCGCCGCCGGAGTAATCACCGCATGACCCACAAAACCCGCCAGCAGCGGCGTCTGTTCCTGCGCCGCAATGCGCAACTCGATTTCAAAGGTCTGGCTGGCATCAGCCCGCCCGGCCAGCTCGGTAATTTCTGCCCGGAAAGTCCGCCCCGGCCAGGCATCAAAGGTTACGCTGGCGCGGTCGTTCATACTCAGGCGGACAATATCCCGGTCCGTGACGCCGGCACGCAGCACCCAGCCACTTTTACGCGCCGCGAACAGAAAGGCCGGCCGGCCATTGGCGACCATTTCATTGCGTTCGACAAAGCGCTTCAGCACCCGGCCGTCAGCCGGAGCGCGGATCACGGCATGACGCTGATTAAAACGGGCCACAGTGAGATCAGAACGGGCCACATCCACCTGCGTTTCGGCCTGCTGCAGCTGGTCGATGGATAAGGCGTTGAGATCCTGCAGCGAACGGAAACGCTGCAGGTTACGTTCGGCATTGGCCAGCACTGACCCGGCCTTGGCCACCTGCGCATCAATTTCTTCCAGGTCCAGAGCTGCCAGTAACTGGCCTTCACTGACCCACTGCCCCTCATCCACGGCCACCCGGTGTACCAGGCCGGCGATTTTGAACGCCAGGTTCTGCTCCGATTTGTTTTCCAGCACACCGCTCAGGCGTACCGGCCGCGCATAGTCCTGCCAGTGCACGGCAGTGACTTCCACCGGAACCGGTGCCGGTTGCGCGCGCAGCGGCAGTGCCGCCAGCAGTGCTGCGCCAAGGCATAAGGCCCGGATAACAGGGAGATAACGGAGTTTCATGGCAGGCCTCTTGTTCTGGTGACGGGCGGCATATGTTTACAGTGAAAACATACTATCCAGCGAATGTTAGCAGTGTCAACTCGTACGGAATAATGCCCAAGGGTTAATTAACGCCAAAATGGGGAAAAGTTTTGCCAGATAGCACATTGTCCCGGCCGCTCAGTCACGTACATTCCAATAAGGCCTGAAGGACAGGCCCTTATCTCACCACATAATAATGAATAAATACTTATGGATGCTTTACATTGCCCCGCAGAGTCCCTGCATACCCTGCTGCGCCTGCTGGCCGGCAGAGGACTGAAAACACCGCAGCTGCCGCGCACTGAGTTGCCGGCCGATGCTCTGTTCAACCGCCGTGCCCGGGTGCCGCTGGCATCCCTGCTGAGCCTGCTGCAATGGGCTCAGGAAGAACTCCGGTGTCAGGATCTGGCACTGGATTTCGGCATGGCGCTGGCCCTTGAAGAAGGCAGCCAGCCGTTTGAACTGAACCGCTATCTGAATCCCGGCTTCGGTGACAAACCCACAGCCCTGCTGGCCTTCGACCTGCACCTGCGTCAGCGCGACAGCGCCACCCGCATGGTTGAGCTGCGCTGGCGCGAACTCAGCGGGCTGGAACCGGCGCTGCGCCCGCAGGCCACCTATATGGCACTGGCCTGGCTGCATCAGCGCTGGCTGGCGGATATTTCCGGCCGCCACGGGCAGATGTATCTGGCGTTGCCGGCGGCCAGCGTGGCGCAGTCACTGGCGGCCTGGCTGCCGGTGGAAGTCCGTACTTCAGAGCCCTTTACCGGCCTGTGCTTTCCCACTGACTGGCTGGAAAACCGCAATCAGCCACGCCGTCTGCCCGGTATCGAAGGCAGCTGCGATCACCATCAGTGTCTGCTGATCGCCCACAAAGCGGCCAACCTGCTGCGCGCGCAACTGAGTGATGCACCGCCGCTGGATGAACTGGCACGTCGCCTGGGTCTGAGTGAACGCACCTGCAAGCGGCGCCTGCAGGACTGCGGCACCCATTACCAGAAACTGCTGGGAGAGTTGCGCCTGATCCAGGCCAGCTACTGGCTGCAGAGCCGGCTGTATAACGTGACCGCCGTTGCCGGCATGCTGGGTTATTCCAGCGTCGCCAACTTCTCCAAAGCCTTTAAAAAATGGTGCGGTTACTCACCCAGCCAGGTGCGTCATGGCGTGCCCGCTATCCGCCAGCAGGAAAATATCCTGCAGCGCTATACCACACCGGCCTGACGTCTCAGCCCACGGGATTGGTTGACGCTGTCAACCAATCCCGGTTGAATAGCGCCGGATACACCGGCCGGAAAAACCCTGCATGCCCGACAGCGAAACCAATCACACTGGCAACTATCATCACGGCAACCTGCGAGAAGCCCTGCTGCACGCTGCGGTACTGGCGATCCGTGAGAAAGGCCCGGAAAACCTCAGCCTGCGGGCCGTAGCCCGCCGCGTCGGCGTTTCCCAGACCGCCCCTTACCGCCATTTCGCCGATAAAAATGATCTGCTGGCCGAACTGGCGCGGCAGACCTTTGATGAGCTGACCGCGGTCACCAGCGCTCACATTTCCCCCGGCACCAGTGCCGAAGACAATCTGTTCAGTGCCGGTGAAGCCTACATCCGCTACGCCATCAGCAACCCGGAAAAATACCGGCTGGTGTTCGGCAATACCATCGCCAACCGCCAGAGCTACCCGCAGCTGTGTGACAGCGGCAACCGCTCCTTTACGGTACTGGTGGAACTGATTGAAAGCGGCATCCGCAGCGGTGAATTCACCCGTGCCGAACCGCGCCTGCTGGCCAACCTGTGCTGGTCATCCATTCACGGTTTTGCCTCACTCTGCATCGACGGTATCTTTGACCGCATTGAGCATTCCTGGCCGCTGGATGACATGATCCGCTCACAGGTACGGCTCACCATACGCGCCATTACCGCCGCCCCGGCGGCCAGCCTCTGAGCCGGATTTTATGCTACTCCGGCACCACGGCAGGCGCCCTTTATAAAAACGGTACGATGGTTCAGCTATCAGTCAGAAGAGGGATGCCTGTTATCGCTGTAAACGCTATACTCCGCTCTCTTCCGCTACCGGATTAACACCAGCAGGATGGACTATGGGAAAGCAAACCGCGCTGTATAACAAACATATCGAAGCCGGCGGCAAAATGGTCGATTTCGGCGGCTGGGATATGCCCATTCACTACGGTTCCCAGATTCAGGAACATCATGCCGTGCGCCAGCAGGCCGGGATGTTCGATGTATCGCACATGACCATTGTCGATGTCCGTGGCGTGGACGCCACCGCCTATCTGCAGAAACTGCTGGCCAACGACGTCGCCCGCCTGCAGCAAACCGGTAAAGCCCTTTACACCGCCATGCTCAATCACAACGGCGGCGTCATTGATGATCTGATTGTTTACCGCATGGACGGCTGGTACCGCACCGTCGTGAACTGTGCCACCCGTGAAAAAGATCTGGAGTGGATGTCAGCCCAGAGTAAAGGCTTTGATATCAGCCTCACCGAACGCCCGGAACTGGCCATGATTGCCGTACAGGGGCCACAGGCCATTGCCAGCGTTCAGCAGGTAAAACCCGAAGCGGCAGAACTGATCGGGCAGCTTCAGGTCTTCCAGGGCCTGCCGAAAACCGACTGGTTCTTTGCCCGCACCGGTTATACCGGTGAAGACGGACTGGAAATCATGCTGCCGGAAGAAGAAGCCGCAGCCTTCTGGCAACAACTGCTGGATGCCGGGGTTACACCGGCCGGCCTCGGCGCCCGCGATACCCTGCGGCTGGAAGCCGGCATGAATCTGTACGGCAATGATATGGACGAAAACGTCTCACCGCTGCAGGCCGGCATGGGCTGGACCATTGCCTGGGAACCGGAACAACGCCGCTTTATCGGCCGCGACGCGCTGGAAGAAGAAAAAGCCGCCCGCAGCGCCAGCCCGGATAACGCCATGAAACAGGTCGGACTGGTACTGACAGGCCGCGGGGTAATGCGTGCCCACCAGACTGTGCTGACCGCGGCCGGCGAGGGTGAAATCACCTCCGGAACCTTCTCGCCAACGCTGGAAAATTCCATTGCCATCGCCCGTGTACCACTGGCCACCGGCGACCAGTGCGAGGTGGAAATACGTGGCAAACAGGTTGCGGCACAGGTGGTAAAACTGCCGTTTGTACGTCATGGTAAAAAGCAGTTCTGACAAATTCTGATTGTGTAAATTAAGACTGGAGAATAATTATGAGTAATATCCCGGCTGATCTGAAATACGTTGCCTCTCACGAATGGATCCGTACCGAAGCGGACGGTACCGTTACCATCGGTATTACCGACTTTGCTCAGGAACAACTGGGCGACGTGGTATTTGTTGAACTGCCCGAAGTCGGTACTGAAGTCGAAGCCGAACAGGACATCGCCGTGGTCGAATCAGTCAAAGCGGCTTCCGATATTTACGCCCCACTGGCCGGTAAAATCATCGCCGTTAACGAAACCCTGACCGATGCGCCGGAAAAAGTTAACGAAGACCCGTACGGCGACGCCTGGTTCTTTAAAATGGAACTGGCTGACAGCTCAGAGCTGGATGGCCTGATGGATGCCGACGCTTACGCTGCCACCTGCGAATAACAGCGTACCCTCACTGCATCATACCGGTTGTGCCCGGCGTCCTGCCGGGCACATGGAAGACTGATTTATACCCACAGGTCCCCGCCCATGACCACACTCACCCTGTCTGAACTGGAACAACGCGATAATTTTATTGGCCGTCATATTGCCTGCAATGGCGCCGGCCCGGATAACAACGAAGAAGCCGCGTTGCTGTCTGCCATTGGTGCCGACTCGCTGGAAGCACTGACCGCAGAAATTGTTCCTGCCGATATCCTGCGTCAACCTTTTCTGGACATAGCCGACAGCAGAAGCGAGCCGGAAGCACTGAACTATCTGCAGTCGCTGGCCGCGAAAAATAAAGTGTTTAAAAGTTACATCGGTCTTGGTTATCACGACACCATTATGCCGCCGGTTATTCTGCGCAATGTGCTGGAAAATCCGGGCTGGTACACAGCCTATACACCTTACCAGCCGGAAATTGCCCAGGGCCGTCTGGAAGCGCTGCTGAATTTCCAGCAGATGGTCATCGACTTTACCGGCATGGAACTGGCCAACGCCTCCCTGCTCGACGAAGGCACCGCCGCGGCAGAAGCCATGGCCATGGCCAAACGTTCGGTACGAAAAAATAAAGCGAACGCATTTTATGTCGATGAAAACTGCCTGCCGCAGACCATCGACGTCGTAAAAACCCGCGCCGGAGCCTTTGGCTGGGACATTATTACCGGCCCGGCAGAACAGGCAGCGGATCACGACGTATTCGGCGCCCTGTTCCAGTACCCGGGTAAAAACGGCGACGTACAGGATTTCACGGATGTGATTACCGCCCTGCACGCCAAAGATGCCCTGGCGGCGGTGGCCTCCGACTTAATGGCGCTGGTCATGCTGAAATCCCCTGGTGAAATGGGGGCCGATATTGTGCTCGGCAACGCCCAGCACTTTGGTGTACCGATGGGATTCGGTGGCCCTCATGCGGCATTTTTTGCCACCCGTGACGCCTTCAAGCGCTCCATTCCCGGCCGTATTATCGGCGTCTCCATTGATGCTCAGGGCAAGCCTGCCCTGCGTATGGCACTGCAGACCCGCGAGCAACATATCCGCCGCGAAAAAGCCAACTCCAATATCTGTACCGCACAGGTACTGCTGGCGAACCTGAGTTCTTTCTACGCGGTTTATCATGGGCCGCTGGGATTAAAAACCATCGCCGCCCGCATCCACCGCTTAACGGATATTCTCGCCGCCGGCCTGAAAGCAAACCGGGTTGAGCTGCTCAACCACAGCTGGTTCGACACCCTGACCATCCGTGTCAGCGATAAAGCTACCGTGCTCGCGCGGGCAGCCACGGCCGGCATCAATCTGCGCGATGATGCGGCGCTCGGTCTGGGCAGTGACACCCTGGGAATCAGCCTGAGTGAAAAAACGTCCGCCGCCGATGTGCAGCAGCTGTTCGATGTAATTCTCGGTGACACTCACGGACTGGATGTTTATGCACTGGATGCGGAAATTGTCGCCAGCGGCTCCAACAGCATCGGTGAAACCCTGGTCCGCCACACCGCGTTCCTCAGCCACCCGACCTTTAACCGCTACCACACCGAGCATGAAATGCTGCGCTATATGAAAGGTCTGGAAGCAAAAGATCTGGCTATGAACCACAGCATGATTACGCTGGGTTCCTGCACCATGAAACTCAACGCCACCACCGAAATGATTCCGGTCACCTGGCCTGAGTTCGCCAATATTCACCCCTTCGCACCGTCATCACAGACAGCCGGTTATGAACAGATGATTGCCGAACTGGATGATTATCTGCGGGCCATCACCGGTTTTCCTGCCATCTGTATGCAGCCGAATTCCGGCGCACAGGGTGAATACGCCGGCCTGCTGGCCATCCGTCAATATCACGAAAGCCGCGGCGAAGGTCACCGCAACGTCTGTCTGATTCCGCGTTCGGCTCACGGTACCAACCCGGCCTCGGCACAGATGGCCGGTATGCGTGTGGTGGTCACCGCCTGTGATGAACAGGGCAATGTTGATTTTGCCGACCTGAAGGCCAGAGCCGAAGAACTGTCAGAGCAGCTGTCCTGCCTGATGCTCACCTACCCGTCGACCCACGGCGTGTATGAAAAAGGCGTGCGTGAAATCTGTGAATTAATTCATCAGCACGGCGGCCAGGTGTATATGGACGGCGCTAACCTCAACGCTCAGGTGGGTGTTACCCAGCCGGCCTTTATTGGTGCCGACGTTACCCACATGAACCTGCACAAAACCTTCGCCATTCCTCACGGTGGTGGCGGGCCGGGCATGGGCCCGATTGGGGTAGCCGCACATCTGGCGCCGTTTATTGCCAACCACGCGGTGCGGCCTATTAACGATGCTTCCAAAGGTAATGGTGCGGTATCGGCGGCGCCGTTCGGTTCGTCATCCATTCTGCCGATCAGCTGGATGTACATTACCCTGATGGGCGCTCAGGGCCTGCGCCGCGCGACTCAGAACGCGCTGTTAAAAGCCAATTACCTGGCCCAGCGTTTATCCGCTCATTACCCGATTCTGTACTCAGGTCAGAACGGCCGGGTAGCGCACGAATGCATCGTTGACCTGCGCCCGCTGAAAGCCGAAAGCGGCATTACCGAAGTGGATATTGCCAAACGCTTAATGGACTACGGCTTCCACGCGCCGACCATGTCGTTCCCCGTGCCCGGCACCTTTATGATTGAGCCAACCGAGTCAGAATCCAAAGCGGAAATCGACCGCTTCGCCGACGCCATGATCGCCATTAAAGGTGAAATTGACGCCGTGATCCGGGGTGAACTGGATGCGGACAATAACCCGCTGAAAAACGCCCCGCACACTGCTGAAGTAATCGCCGGCGAATGGAATCGTCCATACAGCCGCGAACAGGCCGCTTACCCGGTGAAAAACCTCGGCGCGCACAAATTCTGGCCGACCGTTGGCCGCATTGATGATGTGTACGGGGACCGCAATCTGATCTGCTCGTGTCCGGCGATTGAAAACTACGAGGACTAATTTCTTTCGTAATTTAAGCCAAATAAAAAGCCCGCGATTGCGGGCTTTTTATTGCTAGAAAATAACCAATTATTTCGATTAACATCAACTAAAGGATTTTGGCTTATACCTAAAATTAACACCCTCAATAAAAGGAAAGGTCTTCACCGACAAACAATCCTCACAGATCAAATGTATTTGATTCCCATAATTCTTAGCTCTTGGAAAAACTCTCCAATTAATAAATTCTTCTAACAATAATATCTGATCATTCAGTACATACAACCCACCAGAAGATTCAATCGCAACTCCAAGCGCAAAAGCTTTCACTGCATCCACTCTATCGAAATCACGATTAAATTGATGGAGCAAAGAATTTGCCCCAACATCCCAAACATTCCCATCCCTTAACTCACACAACTGATCACCTAACAAAAAAGCTCCGCTTGAATCAATCAGGCTAAAGTCTTCGCGCTCATTAAAAATTAGTTTACTATCATTAACAGACTCCCAATAATTATTATCATTAAATCTATTTTTACTAGGAATAGGCTGAAAATCAAAAACATGGCATTTTGATTCAGACTTAACAACAGCTCTATTCTCAAGCCAATCAAGACTTACACAAACATCGTCGGACAATTCGAAAATATCTTTACCCTTAACATCCGAATAATAAAAAGCACCATTATGACCAGCTGAAAAGGCAACCCTATTATAACTATTAGCCGACACAGAAAAACAAAGCCCCTGGTATATGAACTTATTATTTCTAATATTTTTTGACTTCCAATCAAAATCCCAACGAGAAACCCCTCGTTCAGAAGTGACATACATCTTGTTACTATACAACTCTACATCAGAGGCCATTGACCCAAGATCAAGCGTCTGGCGAATGAAACTCCGCAGAGTTTCAATATCCACATAGTATTCAACATCCTCATCCGGAATCCAACTAAGAGATTCACCACCTATGATATACCCAGATATTTCATGATTCTTTAGAAGATCTTCATAATCAACTATAAACTCGACCAGCGCCTGCCAATCGACAAGAATTACCTTTGCGTCAGAATCAAAAAGAAAAAGCGTTCCGCTATATATGAAAGATTCTACATAATCACCTTCAATTCTTACCGTAGTACAAAACATCAAAGCTTTCCTTTCAGTATTTTTTGCCTACAACTTTTATCGATAATCCCTTTTTCAATAAAATCTTTTATTACTTCATCTGGAGGTCGATCACCTTGCCTTGAAGTTGAAACTGGATAACCATGCCAATCATCGTTTGAACCTTGAACATACTTAGCCAAATAAACTTCCTGTGAGCCTGTTGTCCCTAGAACAGCTGGTTTACTTCCCACACCTTTTTTTGCCGCCCACAAGCATCCAGATGAATCGACCCATTCATTATCATAGGCCGAGCAGAATAAGGAGAGCTCCTGCCATGGATCTACTAACCACTGAGTCCTGTTAGACTTTGCCGGTGGAGTCCTATGCTTTCCAGAATTGACCTTATACTCAGAGAATTTCAATATAATTCCTACAATTTTCAAACCACATCAATTAACATGTGAATGATTGATAACTAATCAAACCACATCATACTCACACATCCGTGCTACAACCAAACTCTCCTGATACTCAGCCGCACCAAAGAACTCGTTACGTGCATTTTCTCTCCCACTAAGAATGGGAGCTAAGTGTACGCTGGACCCAGTTAGCTGAAGCTCGAAGGAAAACCCGTCTATGTGCTAAGCATTAACCCTAAGCACTGACCTCTTCAACTTCCCGCGAAATAGCCAAACTCTCCCGATACTCCGCTGCCTCGGCCTTCATCGTCCAGTGCACTTCTTTCATGCCCATCTGCTCCACTTTCTGACGGATAACCGGCAGGGATACGCCAAAGAATTCTTTGCGCGGATTCACTTTGTTGACTGAATCCTGATCAAAGTGCCGATGCAGTTCTTTTTCCAGTGTCGGCGCGTCTTCACTGAAGATCATCGCGTGTACATCAAACTCAAACGGTACGGAGGCATCGCCCAGTTCCTTTACCCGGTCCAGCGGTTCTAAACGGCGTGTCATGCCGATTTTAAAAACGTTCTCGCCAAAGCTACCGATATTGGAGATTACATAGACATGGCCCCGACGGGTTTGCTCGGCCATTGAGATGGCACGCTGACCACGCTCTTCGGCGGCCATCAGCTGATCCTGCAGTTCTGCCAGCTTGGCTTCGTACTCAGCTTTTTCGTCGTCGTGGGCAGAAGCCAGCTGGGCTTTGGCTTCTTTCAGCGCTTTTGCCAGCATGCGTTCTTCTTTTTCTGCTTCTTTAATGGCTTTTTCCATTTCACGGCGGGCCTTTTCTTCTTCGCGCATCTGTTCGCGGATAGCGCGCTGTTCTTCCCGTTCCTGCAGTTGCAGCTCTTTTACCGCGACAGCCCAGCGCAGTTCTTCCAGCCGGCTTTTAAGGTATACAGGTTCGATGCGGGCGTTACGGAAGGCAGCACCATTGTTATTCACCAGTGCGAAGGCATCTTTGATTTCCTGCTCTAACTTGCCGTAGTTATCGTGCTTAACTTTGGCCAGCGCGGAATCGACTTTGCCGTTAAAAGCATCCAGTACAAAATGGATGGCTGTGGTGCGCCGGTGTGCTTCTGCATAATCACAGGTCGCAGCCTGCTGCTCTTTCACCAGCATTTTGATTTTGGCACGGATGGCTTTCAGTTGTTCACCGGCTGCCTTATGACCAAAATCGTCAGCCAGATCATCAATCGCTGTGTGGTTGGGAATGATGTAATCGTCGCGGTAACCTTCTATCTGGTTACGCATCGCAGTAATTGCAGCCTTGTAAGTATCGGACTTTTCTTTTGCCTCCAGCGCATCGCCGGCAATACGCTGCGCTTCTTCACGGGCAGACGTTACCAACGACAGCGCCTGTTCTTTGGCCTGGGAGATTATCCCGTCACGGGTTGATTCCAGCTTTTCCGCCTGGGCATCCACTCTGCGTTTCTTCTGCTTCGCCGCTTCAACAATGTCGGCAGCTTCCTGACTGGCCCGGGAGCGCGCCTCATCCAAAACCCCTTGTCTGGCAAGCTCTGTCTGACGCAGAAAGGTTTCCGCTTTATGTCTGGTGAGATTGGCCTGATTGAGAATATCCTGAGCCTGATTATCGGCATTGATGACGGGACCATACTTTTCTTTGATCGCGTTCAGCTCATTAAGGGCTTCATCTTTCTCCCTTTGCATTTTTATCCGCCGTAATCTGGATAACCATGCGAACACCAGTGGCAGTACAAAAATAAGTAAGACGATTACGAGAGCAACAGTTTGATTGGAATCCGGTTCCATGAGGCATCCTTGTATTATTAATATTGTCACTATAGATCAATATTGCCTGAAGACTAAGAATTCCGACAGACAAAGCCCCATCTTATAAAGCGCAGAGGCATGACACATTGGCAATTCACGACAAGGGTTTAACGCCTCTCCCCCGTCCGGCTGCCGCGGGCGCCGGCCATCCCATACCTTAAAAGTATCAGAACAGCGCTTATTACATATTAGACCGCATCCCCTGTTCCGGTGACCATAACCTCAGCGTAATGGCCGCACAGCGGTGTATTACCAGCGGCTGCGCGTGCTGTCAGCAAGCGGAACCCGCAGTCTGCCAAAACAATAAGAATGGAGAGACTGATGATGAACAAATCCCACCTGGCGTGGTTATCCCTGAGTATCGCAGCGGCCAGCATGCCGGCACTGGCAACCGAAGGCGGTGGTTCCAGTTACCCCGTTGGTGTTGAAAACTATACCTGCTGCGCTCTGCCGCCTCCCGGCGTTTATGGCATGGTCTACGGTCAGAGCTACCGCGCAGACTCCCTGCGTGATAACGATGGCGAGGACGCATCACCCTCCGCTGATTTTGAAGTCAGCGTCAATGCCGTCGTGCCGCGTGTGGTGTGGGTGACCAACGAAGAAATCGCCGGTGGTTCACTGGCCTTCCATACCATTGTGCCGCTGGTCGATCTGGAAGTGGATATTGCACCGGGCGTCAGCGATACCGACAGCGGCGTCGGTGATATTGTACTCGGCACCGCCCTCGGCTGGCATCACAGTCCGCAGCTGCACACCGTGGCGGTGTTTGATGTCACGGCACCCACCGGCTCCTACGATGAAGACGAAATTGCCAATATCGGCCGCAACCACTGGGCAATGCAGGCGGTGTATGGGGTATCGCGTATCGATAATGCCGGCCTGAACTACGGTCTGAAAAGCATGTGGACGTACAATTTCGAAAACAGTGCCACCGATTACAAAGATGGCCAGGAACTGATTTTTGACTACGCGCTGGGCTGGGGCCTCGGCAACGGCTTTATTGCCGGTGTTGGTGGTTATTTTTATCAGCAGATCACCGATGACCAACAGAATGGCGATACGGTTGACGATGCCCGCGGGCGTGCTTTCGCTGTCGGCCCGGATGTCCGTTACGACAGTGGCAAAGGCTGGTTTATCAGCGCCAAATACAGCCGCGAAATGGCCGTACGTAACCGCGCCGAAGGCGATGCTTTGTGGATAAAAGCCGTCATGCCTTTCTGATGTTACGGCAATAACTCAGCGGGCTGTGCACAACGCAGCCTGCTGAGCACTTATTCTTATCTTCATCCTGATGTACGTCCGGCTGTTCCCACAGCCACTCCCTTTCACGCAGCAATCGTGCACCAGAATATTTCAGCAGCATCACATTGGTGCAGTCAGCGTTTTTTAATCCGGCTGACTATTGTCCGGATTTCTCTCCGCACGGCGGTAAAACCAGCAGCATTACAATTTTTTAATGCGCTGATTTTCTTCATTTTTTATTCCGCCCGATAAAAAAATTCTGCTGTTTTTCCGTGACTGGAACGCTCCTTGCCCTGAGTTAAAGACCAACCTTTTATCAGGCAGCAGCCCGATACTGTGGTCCGCCCGGGAATAACGGAGCGGATGAATACACACCAGGCAGGAGACGTTTATGTCGAACGACTGGCAGGACACAGTAGCGTATGCCCAGGCATTCCGCCGGAAATTACATGCCCGGCCGGAACTGAGCTGGCAGGAGTATGAAACCGCCGACGCCATACGCGCCGAGCTGGATGATATGCACATCCCGTGGCGCCCCTGTGCAACCACCGGCACCCTCGCCTGGATTAATCCTGACGGCAGCGATCCTGCGGTTGCCCTGCGCGGCGATATTGACGCCCTGCCGATTCATGAACAGACCGGAAAAGACTGGCAGTCGACCCGCGACGGCTGCATGCACGCCTGTGGCCATGATGGCCACACCGCCACCCTGCTGGCCGCCGCCCGCTGGCTGAAAAAACACGAAGCGTCACTGCCGCGTAAAATTGTGCTGCTGTTCCAGCCGGCAGAAGAAGGCGGTCACGGTGCCCGGGAAATGATTGCCGACGGAGCGCTGGACGGCGTCAGCGAAATTTATGGCTGGCATAACTGGCCGGCGCTGCAATACGGCACCTTTGCCTGCCCGGATGATCTGGTAATGTGCGGCAACGGTACATTTGATATTCATATTCACGGCCGTGGCGGCCACGCCAGTCAGCCGGAAGCCTGTGCCGATCCTCTGCTCGCCGCCAGTGCCATTCATCTGGCCCTGCAACAGATCGCCAGCCGCCGGCTGGCACCACAGAAAGCGGCGGTCATCAGTGTTGCCAGCATCCACGGCGGTGATGCACCGACCGTTATTCCACAGAATGTGCGTATGGCCGGCAGCATCCGTGTGCCGGACGATGACACCCGTCACCAGATTAATCAGCTGATCAGCGATATTGCGTCTCACACAGCCGCCGCTTATGGCGTCAGCTGTGAGGTGGAACATAAACCCAGATACAGTGCCACCATCAATCACCCGCGTCAGGCTGCCAATGCGCGTGCGGCGTGGTCTGAACTCTATGGTGAAAAATCCTTAATGCATGGTCACAGCATGCCGATTATGGCGTCCGAGGATTTCAGTTATTACCTGAAAGCCCTGCCCGGCGCTTTTGCCCTGATCGGTTCCGATGACGGCCATGGTCACGATGCCCCGTGCCACAGTCCGCACTATGACTTCAACGATCGCCTGATCGAAGATGTCTGCCGCTGGTTCTGCCGCCTTACCGGTATGAGAACGCCACCGTAACCCCTGTCCTGCCTGAATCATTTTCTTTTTTCAGTTTAACAGGACATATCCTATGACTATTTTTGAGCAGCGCGAATCTGCGATCCGCGCTTACAGCCGCGTTTACCCTGTTGTTTTTAAACGTGCGGAAAATGCCCGCCAGACCGACGAGAACGGTAAGGAATATATCGACTTTTTTGCCGGCGCCGGCGTACTGAATTTCGGCCACAATAATCCGCGCATGACCGCCGCCATGATTGATTATCTGCAGAATAATGGTGTGCTGCACAGTCTGGATATGCAGACCACCGCCAAAGCAGAATTTATGCAGGCGTTTACCGATACCATTCTGGTGCCACGTGATATGCCGCACCGTATGCAGTTTATGGGACCGACCGGTACCAATGCGGTGGAAGCTGCCATGAAGCTGGCCCGCCGCGCTACCGGCAGAAAACAGGTGGTGGCCTTCAGTCACGGTTTTCACGGTATGACGCTGGGCGCGCTGGCAGCCACCGCCAATGAATATTTCCGCGCTGCCGCCGGCGTGCCGCTGCTGCACGTCAGCCATGAAGCCTTTGATACCGAATACGATGAAATGGACAGTCTGTCGGTACTGGAAGCCTTACGTGCGCGCTACCGCGACCCGTCCTCCGGTCTGGAAAAACCGGCCGCCTTTATTCTGGAAACCGTTCAGGCTGAAGGCGGGGTGAACGTAGCGGGTAAGGAATGGCTCTGCTCGGTCGCGTCGCTGGCCAGGGAACTGGGCGCGGTGCTGATTATTGACGACATTCAGGTCGGCTGCGGCCGTACCGGTTCGTACTTCAGCTTTGATGACCTGGATATCCAGCCGGATATTATCTGCCTGGCGAAAGGCATTGGTGGCATCGGCACACCGCTGGCGATGAATCTGGTGCATCCCGCCCTCGATCAGCACTGGTCACCGGGTGAGCATACCGGCACCTTCCGCGGCCAGAATTTATCGTTCGTCGCCGGCAAAGTGGCACTGGAATATTTTACCGATTCCAGCCTGATGGACGACGTCAGAAACAAAACCGCCTTTATGCAGCAGGCCCTGCAACCGCTGCTGAATTCTGATCCTTCACTGCAGCTGCGCGGCAAAGGCATGATTATGGGGCTGGATACCGGGGACGGTGAACGCGCCGCCGCCATTGTCAAACAGTGCTTTGCAGACGGCCTGATCATCGCCGGCTGTGGTACCGGTGGCCGGGTTATTAAATTAATTCCGCCGCTCACCATTCCACAGGCTGACCTCGCTGCCGGTCTCGATATTCTGATTAACGCCACCCGCCGGGTGATGGAGGAAGCCGCATGATCAAACGTGATGATATGACCTTCCCGCCGGAAGAATACGAGCGCCGTATCAATGAACTGCGCCAGCGCATTGCCGAACGTCATCTGGATGCGGTGGTGATTTCTGATCCGGAAAATATTATGTATTTAACCGATTATCAGACTACTGGTTATTCCTTTTTTCAGGCATTGGTCGTCCCGCTGGAAAAAGAGCCGTTTATGATTACCCGCGCACTGGAAGAATCCAATGTGATTGCCCGCACCTGGGTTGACGTCACCCGTCCCTACCCGGATACCGGTGATGCCATGCAGATGCTGGTCGATGCGCTGCGTGAATTCGGCCTGGCCGATAAACGCATCGGTTATGAGCGCAACAGTTATTTTTTCCCGGCTTACCATCAGGATGTGATTCACACCACCCTGAAAGACGGCAAACTACTCGACTGTTTCGGCATTGTCGAAGAGGGGCGCATCTGCAAATCTGCAGCCGAAATTGAGCTGATGAAAAAAGCGGCCATTGCCACCGAAGCCGGTATGCAGGCCGGCATTGACGCCTGCCGCGCCGGGGCGACGGAAAATGAAATCGGTGCTGCCATCAGTGCCGGCATGTTCCGTGCCGGTGGTGAAACGCCGGCGGTCATGCCCTATGTCACCTCCGGCCCGCGAACCATGATCGGCCACGCCACCTGGGAAGGCCGGGTGGTCCAGCCCGGCGAGCACGTATTCCTCGAAGTCGGTGGCTGCTACCGCCGTTACCACACTGCCATGATGCGCACCGTGATTCTCGGGGAAATCAGTGATTCCATGTATAAAGCCCAGGAAATCATGAAACACGCGCTGGCGTCAGTGCATAAAATTGTCCAGCCCGGCATGACGGTTTCCGATGTCGATAATCTGGTGCGCAATATTATTTCTGAAAATGATGTCGGTGCCCGGCTGATCACCCGCTCCGGTTATTCGATCGGTATTGCGTTTCCGCCCAGCTGGGATGAAGGCTATATCGTCAGCCTGAAACAGGGGGAATCGACGGTACTGAAAGAAGGCATGACCTTCCATCTGATTCCGTGGATGTGGGGCATCGACGGCGATAAAACCTGTGGTATTTCCGATACCATTTATATTACCGACGAGGGTTGCCGCTCCTTTTTCTCCCTCGACCGGGACTTTACCGTCAAGCCGGAAGAAGGTGTCCGCACAGGCGCAGAAAACGATGCCTGCGTCGATCTGCACAGCGCCCGTAAAAAACCGAAAAAAGCCGCCACCACCGGCACCACAGAAAAAGAGGAGGTAACCAATGTTAGCTCCTGTTAACCCAACCACTGGCCTGCCACTGCCACCGGTGCAGCCACTGACCGATGCCCGGGCCAGCAACATGATTGAGCGGGCGGCGGCGGCCTTTCCTGGCTGGCGCGATACCCCGATAAGCGTCAGGGCAGAAAAACTGCGGGCAGTGGCCGCCTCGCTGCGCCACCATAAAGAAACCCTCACACGTTTAATGGCCGAAGAAATGGGCAAGCCCTGGCGTGAAGGTCTGGGCGAGGTGGAAAAAGCCGCCGTGTGCGCTGAATATTATGCGGATCACGCGGCCGAGTTTCTCGCCGCCGAAACCCTGGCCTCGGACGCCAGTCACAGTTATGTCTGCTACCAGCCGCTGGGGACCGTGCTGGGTATTCTGCCGTGGAATGCACCGGTCTGGCTGGCGCTGAGATTTCTTGCCCCGGCGTTAATGGCCGGCAATACCTGCGTGATGAAAGCGGACCCCAACGTGCCGGCGACAGCCGCAGCGCTGAGCGCAGCCTTTGAGGCCGCCGGTCTGCCGGAGGGTGTCATGCTGAACCTGCCGCTGGCGACGCCACAGGTGGGCGACGTTATTGACCACCCGGCGGTCAGAGCGGTGTCGTTCACCGGTTCCGGCAAGGCCGGCCGACTGGTGGCGGCACGGGCCGCCGCCGGGCTGAAACCGGCCGTACTGGAACTGGGTGGCTCCGACCCCTGTATTGTGCTGGCCGATGCCGATCTGGAAAAAGCCTGCGACGTGATTACCCTGTCGCGCATGATCAATGCCGGCCAGTCGTGCATCGCCGCCAAGCGCGTGATCGTTGAAGACGCCGTCTATGATCAGGTCTGCGACCGGTTGTATGAGCGCTTCCGCGCCCTGACCACCGGCGACCCGCTGCAGGCAGACTCACAGGCGCTGGGGCCGATCGCACGCAAGGATCTGCAGCTTGGCCTGCACGATCAGGTCACCCGCACCATTCAGGCCGGTGCCCGCTGTCTGACGGGCGGCGACCTGCCCTCCACTACCGGCTTCTTTTATCCGCCCACCCTGTTGGTGGACGTAACCCCCGGCATGGCCGCGTTCAGCGAAGAAACCTTCGGCCCGGTGCTGGCCGTCAGCCGCGCCGCCGACTTTGATCAGGCGCTGCAACTGGCCAACGACACCGACTACGGTCTGGGAGCCAGCATCTGGACCACCGACCAGAGCCGGGCGGCCAGCGCCGCTGAACGCCTGCAGGCCGGCCAGGTCGCGGTCAACGGCATCGTTAAAACCGATCCGCGCCTGCCCAGCGGCGGCATTGGTTTATCCGGTTATGGCCGTGAACTCGGCCCCCACGGCATTAAGGAGTTTGTGAACATCAAACAGATCTGGATCGCCTGAGTCTTCTGTCTCCATAACCCGGGCTGCGGCAGCAGCCCTGTTCCCTCCCGCCGCTCAACCTGCTGACATAGTCGCCAGAAGCAAACACAATCGAAATTGATATAGATTCCTATTTACAATATAATCAGGCCAAATTCTGACCCGGTTTGACACAGGGCATCTGCCCGGAGGTAAGTCGTGGACCTGATATCATCGCTGATCAGTGACATCGGCGGCCCGGTTGTCGCCATTCTGGTGCTTTTTTCACTGGCCGCAACCAGCCTCATCCTGCTGAAAATCTGGCAATACTGGAGCCTGCGTCCGGCCGCCAATGTGCGCCCGGACGATCTGCTGCGCTACTTTGCCGAAGGCGAAAACTCACAGCTGAGACTGCTGGTCAAAGGCCAGCGTAATGGCCGTATTCAGCTGATCGACCAGAGCCGCGAGCTGATGGATCAGAACGAGCTGAAAGGTGACGAACTGCGTACTGAGCTGTTCCGCCGCGCCCGCCTGCTGATTGCCCCGCTGGAAAATTATCTGCGCCCGATGGAAGTGATTGCCATGCTGGCGCCGCTGCTGGGTTTGTTCGGTACCGTACTGGGTATGATCGAAGCGTTTAAAGCCATGGAAGCTGCCGGCAGCCAGGTCGACCCGGCCGTTCTGTCCGGTGGTATCTGGCAGGCGCTGCTGACCACCGCCGTGGGTCTGGCCGTTGCCATTCCGGTGACCATGATTCACAGCGCCCTGGAACGCAAAGCGGAAACCGAAGCCGCGGCCATGCAGAACGATCTGGAATATATGCTCGGCCAGCACGCCCGCCGTCAGCGTCGTATGCAACAGCCACAGGGCATCCGCCGCGCCTGACTGACTGCATGAACGCCCTCACCGCCAGCAGCAACGGACTGCTCCGCCCGCGCCGGAAACGCACCATCAGCCTCACCGCATTGATTGATGTGGTGTTTATTCTGCTGATGTTTTTTATGCTGACCTCAAGCTTTATCCACCGGAAAATGCTGGAAGTGAATATTCCGGCCGCCGCGGATGGCACCGGTTCAGCACAGACGCCACGCCTGTTAGTCCTGACCAATGACGGCGGTTTCCGTTTTTCTGCCAGCGCAACCTCAGCGCTGACCCACCCCGCCAGCGCTGACGAAGCACTGCAGCAGATTCAGCAGGCCAGCGACAGCACACTGCCGCTGATTGTATTGCCGCAGGATCAGGTTCAGCTGCAGCGTATTCTCACCATCCTGCAGCAGTTGCAGCAGGCCGGAATCCCGGCATCACTGGGTAAAACCCTGCCGGCGGAGGCACCATGAATCCGCTGTTAACCCCGCGGCGCAAAGCGGCCTCCGATGACAATCTGATTCCGCTGATCAATATCGTTTTTCTGCTGCTGATTTTCTTTATGGTCGCCGGCCAGATGCAACGGCCGATGGCGGCGGATATCCGTCTGCCGGATATCGACAGCCAGCAGCCGGCCCAAGGTGATATCCAGCTGGAGCTGACCGCTGACGGCGGTCTGTGGCTGAACCAGCAGGCCACCACCAGTGCACAGCTCAGCAACCTGCTGGCCGCCTATTCTCCCGCCAGCCGCATTCTGCTGCACGCCGACCAGCACACCACCGCTGCCGTGCTCGACCCGGTCCTGACCGCCGTACGCCGCAGTGGTTTTGCCCAGCTGCAGCTGGTCAGCGAACAAGCGGGGAACTGAGATGGAGACTCTGCCCACGCTCAGACCAGGCGCGGTACAGTGGAGCGCGGTCATTGCTGCGGCAGTGGTATTGCACCTGGCGCTGGCGGCAGCGTTTTTTGACCGCTCAGACAGCGTACAGGGCAATGCCCTGCAGGCCGGAAGCGGCGGTCTGAACGTCGGTCTCGGCGCCGTGGCATTCGACGAAGCAACCCTGCAGCGACTGGCCGAACCCCGAACCGTCAGCAAGCCGGAACCGGTTACAGAAGCAAAAGCCAAGACGGAAGCGGAAACCCGGCCGGAAACGCCGCCCGTAAAAACCGAACCGCTACCGGAAACCACCTCCAGCCAAGACAGTCAGGCACTGAAAATCAGCGATGTCACCAGCCGCGACAGTCAGCTGCGCCAGCCGCAGGACAGCGCAGACCTGTCAGACCCTGAGCCAACAGCGGCAAGCGTGAACGACGCGGAGCAGCAAACGCAGTCAGCAGAACAACCAACGGAACAGCCAACAGAAGAACAGCCAGAACAGACGCAAAACGAAGCGCGCGCCGACGCGGCAGCGCCATCGCAGGCCCGGGAAAAATCCACCGGCGCAGCGGCCGATCAGAGCAGTGGCGGCCATCAGGGCGCCAGCGATGATTATCTGCAGCAGCTGCTGGGCTGGCTTAACCAGCACAAACGTTACCCGGCCAAAGCCCGGCGCCGGCGCGAGGAAGGGACGGTTTACGTGGCGTTCACCATGCAGAGAGACGGTACGGTCACGGCGAAACAGATTCACCGCAGTTCCGGTCACGCGGCGCTGGATAAGGCAGCACTGAAAGTGCTGACGCTGGCATCACCGCTGCCACCGGTTCCGCAGGGGGTTTATGCCGGCAAAACCAGTCTGTCACTGGTGATGCCGGTGGATTATTCCTTTATTGACCGCTGAGCTCAGACAGCGTCTGCAATCAGACAGTTACGGCCGTTATTTTTGGCGCGGTAAAGCGCATTGTCCGCGCGCTTGAGATGCAGCTGATAATCGGGGTGGCCATCAAACACTGTCAGGCCGACACTGATGGTCAGATTCAGCGAGCGGTTATCCGGCAGCACAAAAGCTTCAGCGGCAATCAGGCGACGTATTTTTTCGGCCTTCTGCACCGCGCTGTTCCGGTCCACGTCGACCATTAACATCAGGAATTCTTCACCCCCCATGCGGAACAGATAATCGCCGGCCCGGCTGTTGGCAATCAGCATCACCGCCAGCTGTTTCAGCACCGCGTCACCGGCTTCGTGACCATAGCTGTCGTTGATCTGTTTGAAGTGATCGATATCGATGGCCAGCAGCGCGAAGGTCTGCTGATGACGGTTGGCATAGGTGATCTGACGTGACAGCACCACCGGCAGGAATTTACGGTTGAGCAGACGCGTCAGTACATCGCGTCCGGCTTCCAGTTCGTTATTCTGCTCAAACAGCGCATCCAGATGAAAGGCAATGCTGCGCACCTGATCACGCAGTTCCCGCAGGTGATCAATGTATTCCTGCTGCGATTTATCGCCGGCCGCCAGCTGTGGCAGCAGCTCGTTATCGATATGAATCATGGTGTCGAGAATCTGCTCAGATTCGCGTGTGCCTTCGAAAGCGTGTGCGCCTTTGTGGCGGAACCAGAGACCAAATTCCGAGTTACTGATGCCGGTCAGCAGCTGTTTATCCATGCCGACGGCATGCCCGAACATCAGCTGATTTTCCCAGTCCAGCAGAGAGCCACGCTGACGTTCCCGTTCACTGGCCAGGTTCTGCGTCAGGGAAAACAGCCGGTAACCCTCTTCCGCACGTGAATTACGGTCGTGGGATGCCGAATAGGCGTAGCTCATGATTTCCATGGCACGGTCAATGATATCAATCACCAGGCGTCCCGCCTGGGCCTGCACCGCGCTGTCCTGCGGGCCGTGTGCGGCGATGCAGAGAATAAATTCTTCTTTCAGCACCCGCGCACCACGCAGCACCAGATGTACCGGAATGGAAATCCGTGCATGCACCCGGCCGATGGTGACCTGATGCGCGACCACGGCTTTTAATTCCTCCTGATCACTGACGCTGAACAGGTCGGTGATCCAGCGGCTCATGGAACCGTGCAGACGGTTACGGACGTCATCATGCGACAGAAAAGCACCGGCAGACGGGTCATTCAGCATCTGCTGATAAAAGCACTGCGCCAGTGCGGCACTGTTACTGCCGGCCAGCGTACGCAGCAGGGAGTGGATGGTGTCATCGTAGCGTTGAAGGTGGGCGTACCATTCGGCTGTCATCTGAGCGACAGGCAACTGATCAGGCATTACAGCTCCGGAACATAGCGGGACGTGAACCGGAGTGGCTGAGCACCCCGGTTGTTAAAAGCCCCACCATTATAGCGGAATATACCCGCCGTCCGTCACTCCCCGCGGACTGACGTCTCTGTCGCCTGCCCGGCGGTCAGTTCTGAGCGCGGCTCCTGCAGAACGCTGAAGGGGGCTGGTGCCGTGCGGGGCGTGGCCGATACCGCTTCCAGGAAGGCGCCCACTGCCAGCATTTCCTGATTGCTCAGACCCAGCGGCTGAATCAGATCGTCCACCACCGGAAAGAAAGGGTCGTATTTGTGCCGGTACTGCGGATAGTTGGCATTACGGCCTTTGGTCATGCCGGCGTTATACATAGGAATCACCCCGGCCACACTGCCATCGCTGCGCTCCCGTGCCAGCACCCGGAATACACCGTTATGCATATACGGAGCCGAGAAGGTGATATCACGCAGTGACGGCACCCGGAAAGCACCCATATCTGAAATATTAAAGGTCTGATTAAAGCGCGCTTCATCTTCCAGTGACCGGCCGTACCAGGTCAGACCTGTGTTACGGAACGTGTAATCGGTCAGCGCCGGACCACTGTGGCAGTTCATGCAACGGGCTTTGGTCCGGTACAGATGCATCCCCCAGATCTGCTGATCACTCATGGCTTGCGGCTCACCGGCCAGGAAACGATCCAGCGCCGCCGGGCGGCTGATTAAGGTCCGTTCAAACGTCGCCACAGCCTGTTTATAACGCTGCAGTGTAATCTCAGCATCCCCGAATGCCGCGCGGAATAAATCCGGATACACCGGGTTGGCCTTAATTTTTTCCAGCAGTTCGTCCAGGGTCAGCGCCATTTCCAGACGATCAAGGATCGGATGAATCGACTGCTCTTCCAGCGTTACCACGCGACCGTCCCAGAACAATGACGTGTTGTACGCGGTGTTCTGAATCGGCATGGCATTCCGTACCCCTTCCTTGCCGAAGCTGCCGACCGACACTTTACGCTGATCGCTCCACTGCTGATCCGGCAGGTGACAGCTGGCGCAGGCGGTGTTGCCTTTGGCTGACAGGCCGGTATCAAAAAACAGCGTCTGTCCCAGTGCGACTTTTTCTTCACTGTACGGATTCTCCGCCGGAAACGGCACCGCTGGCAGTGATCCCAGTTCCTGCCAGTGCACACCGGCATCAACCGCAGGTGCCGGCCATTGCGCTGACGGACGGCTGTAAATGGCACGCAACGCCGGCAGGTCCACTGGCGTGGTACGACGCTCTTTCACCGGTGGCGGTGCATCGGCGGTAAAAGAAAACGGCAGCACCTGGGCTTCACCGGCACCTTCAACCATGGTGTCATTCTGCAGATCAAAGACCTGTGCTCCGCCCTGCTCTGTGCTTACCCAGAAGCGGCCGGCGCCTGAGAACGGCAGTGAACGGGGAAAATCCCACTCGCCGCTTTTACGGTCCGTCAGGGTCTTCAGCTCCAGCCGGGTCGGCAGACGCCAGCCCTGATAACCGCAACGTGATGCGCTGTTGTAAGCACGGATGATCGCTTGCGCACGGGATTGCTGCAGCGCGCCCTGTAATTCTTCTCCGACGGCCCACAGACGCACGCCCAGCGGCCACTGACCGATAATTTCCGGGTGGCGTTTGCCTTTTTCGAAGTAATCCACGCATGCCCAGCGGCCGGCGGCAAAATCCAGATGCTGCCACGGCAGCGGCTTACCCGTGTCATCCAGGCGCAGCATCAGTGTCTGTTCAGGATTCAGTGGATCTGCCGATGAGGCAAATTCCGGATCGTTATGCAGTAAAGCGTAACTGCGGGCCAGCTGATCATGGTATCGCAGGCGGAAAGCCGTCATGTGTTGCGGACTGTGAGCCACTGCCCGGGCCAGCTTCCAGCTGTCGGCATAACGTTCAAGCAATGGGGCATCACGGTTCAGATCCATGCCGGCGGCCAGTGGTGTGTACAGCACACTGTGCACAATCATGGTCATATCAGCCGTCGCTGTCGCCGGCATACTGCGGTAGCTGCCGGCTTCCGCCACGGATATCACACCGTCGTTATTCGTATCCGCCAGCGCCAGCCGGGCCGTGGTCTCAGCCGATACCGTCAGTGGTTCCGCCGGTGGTAACGCGCGCAGACGATAACGCCCCTGACTGACTTCCACGATAACCGCGTCCGCATCATCCACCGGCGGCAGCGGCAGCTGGAAATGGCCGTCAGCGGTAACCGGGACGGATTCGCCGGGCACACCGTCCACCACCCACTGCGCGCGGAAGCCGGACCAGTCCGCCTCTGCCCCCGGCAGTGTCACCACCCCGGCAACCGGTTCCTGCTGACAACCGGACAGCAGGCCAGCCAGCAGAACGGCCGCAGGAACATTCATCAGCGGCCCTGTTTTCAGACCCGACACAAGCACTTTTACACTTCTAAACAACATAAATGACAACAGCTAATGTAATTAATAACAATTCTTACTACGTATATTATTGTACAAAATTAAGCCCCTATTAAGAACAGGGAATGAGAAGAAAGCCGGAAGCTTTTCCTTTTCCATGGCAGCGGACAGCCAGCAACCAGTGATCATCTGGAACTTTAAACGAGGTTAACACTATGAATCACATGCTGAAGTCAGCATTGGGAGCAGGTCTGGCTGCTGCCGTTACGGCAGGTCTGACGGCCTGTGGAGGAAGTTCTTCATCATCCGGCAGCTCAGCCAGCACCGTGTCCGTTACCGGCGTGGTCACCGACCCAGCCATCAGTGGCGCCCAGGTACGGATTGATAACAGTGCCGGTAACGCCCTGGCTTCAGTAGTTGTTACCGATGACAATGGTGCCTTCAGCTTCAGTGGCATCTCCGCTTCCGCCCTGGATGGCGCCGTTATTACCGCCTCCGGCGGTGAAGATGCCGAAACCGGCGTTGATTTCACCGGCCTGCAGCTGAAAGGCATTTATCAGGACGATGGCAGCGCTGAGGTTGTTACCCCGCTCACCACCCTGATCGTGGAAGAAATGGAAGCCAGCGGCAGCGACTATGCAACCGCACGTACCACCGTTGCCACTCTGCTCGGGCTGGAAGAAAGCCAGCTGGAAGCTGACCCGGACACAGATTCTGCAGTACAGAAGCTCAGCCTGCAGCTGAGCTTACTCGGTGCGGCCCTGCGTGCCGCCGATGGTTTTGACCACGTTTACGAGCTGCTTGAAAACGAAAACGGCACCGACTGGACTGCGATCAGCAGCTATGTTCAGGCCAGTGACGATTATTCTGACACCATTAAAGAACGCGTGGCCGAGCTGGAAGAAGAACTGACGGCCATCGGCAGCATCAGCTCCTCTCTGTCAGCCGCTGAGCTGGTGACAGAAGCAAATCGTCTGTCTTTTATTACCGGGGTCAGTGAATTTCTTGAAGACTATCTGAGCTATACCGCTGCCGAAGGCAGTGATGGTGAAACAAATATTCAGACCCTGGCGGAAGCCCTCTGGTCGGCGAATGGCTACAACGGCCTGCCATCCGACAGCGCCCAGTTTGCCAATCTCATTCGCTATGTATTTAACACCTACAGCATCAGTACAACCGATCTCGACACCGAAAGCTGGACAATTCCCGCAGGTATTTCCACCGACAGCCAGATTGCTTCCATTGCCGAGCTGGATGTTATTGATCACACCATAGCCCTCACCGACGAAGATCTGCTTACAACATCAGCTGAAAAACTAGCCTATTTTTATGCATCTGATTTGTCACCGGCGTACCTTGTGCAGAAATTATTCAGTGGTGTTCTCGACGACAATTATGTGGATTCTGCCTTTGCTTTAATTGCCCGTAACTACGCCCGGGCTTCCATGCAGGATGAAGTGGATGTCATTCTGAAAACCCAGATATCCATGCCCTATTATCAGGTTGAAGGTTATTATCAGGCTGCCGTCGGATTTATTAATATAGGTAAAACCGATCTTGGTCTGACATACCTGGATACCGCCGCCAGCAAACTGACCGCTTATATGGAAGAGAAAGGCAGCACCAATCTGGACTCTGACGATGCTGAGATGTTCCGGATTCTGGCCACCCGTTACAACAAACAGGGGCTGACTGAAAAGGCTGAAGCCATACTGGAACCTCTCTATGCTTTTATCAAAGCCAATGCCGGTACATACTCTACTGCTTACGGCAGGATAGGCACAGCCGCCTCCAAAACCGCTGATGCCTTAATCGAAGAAGCCGAAGCTGCCAATCTCAGCAGCGCAACCCTTGCTGATGCCCTAAACGCAGTGGAATTTTACGCCACCATTCTGGATGGTTATGGCCTGCAAAGCAGCTCCAGCAGTTGCGGCGACCATTATATGACCAAGGCTTATGGCTATACCGGTCTGGCCAGTTTCTACGCCCGTCTGCAGCAGGCGGATAAAACCCGTGAAGCCATCAACAACTTTATCGCTCTGCGTGCTGAACATGCCTGTACTTCCCAGAGAAGCGATGTGTACGTCCGCTATCTGGTTGAGGAATACGCCTATCTGGATGATATTGATGGTTTCCTTACGATGGCCAAAGACACTATCCAGTCTGACACTTACCTGACCAAGGCTGAGAATGCTGCCGCTGTGTTTGTAGCCCTTGATCTGGCCAAAGAAGGTAATATCGACGAAGCCATTGCCAACATTACGGAACTGTATCCGGATGATACCGATGCCAGTGATCTGGAAGACCGACTGGAATTACTGACTAATGCTGGTATCTCTGAAAGCAGCGTCAATTCCTATCTGGCCGTAAGACTCTTTGACCAAGGTTATACCGATGCTGGTGCCGAGGCATTAAGTGAGGCATGGAATATCGTTACATCTGATACTTATATTACCGCTCAGAGCGATGATGGTAGCCAACTGATGTATAACGGGTGTTCTAAAATCGCCCGCATGACTTATGAAAATGTTGACACTATCCTTGGACAAAGCCGTATGGATACCTGTGCCGATGTAGCCACTGACTTTGAATCCCTCGGCTCATCGCTTGCTATCAGTAATGCTTATACTTACCTGACCACTGATGCCCTGAAAATCAATTATTCCACACTGGCAGCCGGCGCGTTCACTAAAGCCGTTGCATATGCCAATTTACTCAGTGGAATTGATAAAATTGACGCACTTCAGGATGCTGTTTACTACACTATGGATCAGGGTTTGACCGATGCAGGCGTTGACTTTGATGATGTTATTGCCCCCCTGATCAGTGCAGAGAGTGGATACAATACCTTAGCAGCCAGTGCCGCCAGTGAGGACGAATACGACGACGCCTCGGACATCGCCCGTAGCATAGTAGCAACGTATAACACCATGCTGTATGGCATGCGCTCAAGCGTAGTGAAATTTGGTACCTATACAGGATTTTCTGAAGACGTTGCGCAGGTACAAACCCGTGCAACTGCACTGATCATGGATGCTGAAAATCTGGTCAGTCAAATCGTTTCCGAAGATTCACGCGATAGTTATTACTGCAATTTATATGGTTATGGCACCTGTAGTTCAGCCACTGAATACCTTGGTATCTACGATACGATGGAAACTCTGTTAGATGAAATGGCCGAAACAGAATCTTCATCTTCTATTAACAACTACCGTCTGACTCTCGCGAAACACATTATTAATCAGGATGCCTTCCCCGGCTCTGATGTTGCCACAACAGACATCGATAATGACGGTATGGCAGATTTTTATGAAGCCTATGCTGATGACGATGAAATTTCTTCATCAGGAATCGTCAGTGATACCGATGTCGATGGTGACGGAACCGATGACAGCATGGATGCAACACCTTTCTATGCTGAAATCTAGGTAATCAATCCGTGAAAAAAAGTGCCCTGAAAATCAAAGGGACGCACAGCAGAGCTTGGGCTCTGCTGTTTGCGTTTTGCTCTCCTGCCAGTCAGGTATTGGCTGACGATAGTGAAGAACCAGCCTCAGTCATCAGCGGGAGCAGCCCTGCGAACGAAGTACTGCTGATGCCCTCACTGGAAGTCGTGACAACAGATTCCGGTTCTCAGAAAACGGACAACACCAGCAGCGAAGGCAGCTATTCCTTTAACCGCAGTGCTATTGAACACTATGGTGAAAGCAGTGGCAGCCTGACCGACATTCTGGATACTGTACCCAATGTTCAGTTCAGTGATGACTCTGACAGTGCTGATTCAATGTCGTCGCTGAAACCATCATCAGTCTCCATTTCCGGTGGCCGATACTACAACAACAACTTTTCCATCAATGGCATATCCAACAACAGCCTGATTGATCCCGCCGGATCAGATAACAGCGACTCGTCCATTGACGACGTGCCCGGTCATGAACAGGCAATCTTCTTCGATCTGGATCAGCTTGAATCCATCAAAGTCTACGACAGCAATGTTCCGGCAGAATATGGCAGTTTTACCGGCGGGGTAGTTGATGCAGACATCCGCCGTCCAGGCTTTGACAACAAAACCCGCATGTCCTACTACACCACCCGTTCAGAATGGGTGAATTACAATATCATTATCAATGAATATGATGATGAAGACGCAACTTATGAACCTCCGCAAGAGCCGGAGTTTTCCCGTCACCGTTTTTCTCTGTCTCACGAACGCGGACTGAATGATGAGCACAGTCTGCGTTTTGGTTTTAATGGCAGCCAGTCCAGTACACCTGAACTGAATTACAACGAAACCGAACAGGTAACGGAACAGAACCTGAATATCACCGTCACTCATGGCTATGAGGGAGATGACATTTCAGCGACCAGTTTCATCAGCGTCTCACCTTATGAAAAAAACACATTTCTTGAAGATGTAAAGGACGGTGACTACACCCTCAGTGGCGGTGGCATTATGGCCAGCAGTGATATTGAATTTTACCGGGGAAGCAGTGAACACCAGCTTACCCTGGCGGCCAGCTACAGTGTTAATTCCCGTGCTGCAGAAAAAAATTTCTACAACTGGGCTAACAGTAACAGTCGACAGTGGGGCCTGGAAGCCGGAGAAACCAGCAGTAAACAAGGAGGGTACGGCGACCTCGATAAATATCAGGGCAGCCTGTCAGCCAACTGGAAAATATCCACCCCCCTGCGTCACCAGCTGTTTACTCAGCTCCGTTACGGTACCAGCCTGTCACAAAGCTATGCTGGTTTTGAACGGCCAGAGGATACCTATATATACAAAAGCCCTGTATCCAATACCGCAGTTCAATGTGTTAACCAGACTGACGACTGCGTACAGAATGAACAGTATTTCCGCGAACGTCAGATATATCCGGAAGATTCTGTCGGTGTTGACCTGACTCAGGCTGCCCTGTTCAGTGAGCTGTCCCTTGAATGGCAGAAACTGAAAGCGACTGCCGGGCTGCGCCTGGATTACGATAATTTTCTGCAGAATATCAATCTTGCCTGGCGTACCCGGGCGTCCTACGACCTGTCCGGCGATGAGTCCATTATTCTGACCGGTGGTGTTAACCGTTATTACGATGGTCCACTGCTGACGTATAAATTACGTCAGGCGGCCAAACCTTATTATCAGGAATACCGCGGTACCACCCAGAATGTGGTGAATGAGTGGGAATATGATACTGAAACCGGTTCCTACAAATACGACTTCAGTGGTGTAAAAACGCCATACAGTGATGAGGTGGTGATCGGCCTGAAAGCCCTTCTGTTCGGGGGCACCGGTGAAATCAAAGCATTAACGCGCAATAACGAAGATGAATTTTCCCGTGAAACCACAGAAACACAGCCTGATGGTTACAGGTATTACCGTATGACCAACGATGGTTACACCAATTATCAGAGCCTGTCACTCAGCTGGGACAGAAGCAATGAAATTTTTGGTTATGGCTTTCACGTCACCTATTCAGAAACGGAAAGCAGTAACGATACTTATGATGACGGTGTTGATGCGGCGACCAGTGATGAGGATGTCTGGTACAACGGCCAGCGGCGTACGTTGAGCGATATTAACCAACTGCGTGAAAACTACGCCCGTCCGGTGGTGGCATCCGCTTATACCCATTTCCCTGTGGGTGATCATCTGAATGCAACATTGAAAGCGCGCTACAGAGGCAGCTACAAAACCGTGGTGGAAGGCAGTGGTATCACTTATACCGGCACCACCGAAATTGACGGCGCGACTTATGGTGAATATCTGGATAACTATGTCGATAAAAACCGTCCGGTGAGCCTGCTGTTCGACTCCATTGTACGCTGGCAGCCACTGCTGCAGTACGACCTCACGCTGGTTGCAGAGATAAAAAATATGTTTGATGCCCGCGCTTATACAGTACAAGAAACCGACGACGATGGCATCGAAGTCGGCCGTTCAGTCTGGCTGGGAGTCGAGGCGGAATTCTGACCGCCCCGCTTCCCGGCCATAATGTCAGCGCAGAAGTCAGGCGATACGTACCACCGTATCGTCTTCTTCCGGCTGATACGCTTCATTAACCGAATCAAGGAAGCACTGCCCCCAGAAGCCGATATCGTAATGCCGGACGATATCATAGGCTTCCCGCAGGCGGCTGCGGGCTTCACTTTCATGCATGGTTAAGGCGTGATGACAGCTGCTCATCAACTCAAACGGATCATGCGGATTACACAGCACGGCGCCTTTCAGCTCAGCAGCGGCACCGGCAAACTCCGACAGCACCAGTACGCCGCGGCCATCGGTCAGCCCCTGGGTGGCGACATATTCCTTGGCCACCAGATTCAGTCCATCCCGTAACGGGGTAATCCACATCACATCGGCCATGGCGTAATACGCCACCAGATGTTCAAACGGTACCGCCCGGAAAAAGAACTGCACCGGCGTCCAGCCGATACTGGCGAAGCGGCCGTTAATGCGCCCGACCGCCTGCTCAATCTGATTCTGCAGCTTGTTGTAAATGGTCATTTCTTTGGCCGCCGGCACACACACTGTCACCAGCGTAACCTTGCCGCGTAATTCCGGATATTCATCCAGCAGGCGTTCAAAGGCCTGCAGTTTTTCCAGAATGCCTTTGGTGTAATCCAGCCGTTCAACCGACAGCACCAGTTTGACCCCGGCCAGTTCCTGGCGCAGACGCGCCATCAGCTGCTGGATATCATTGTCGTCCAGTGCCGATGTCACGCGCTTCATATCCAGGCCGACCGGATGCGCACCGAGGCGGATATGGCGGCCATGCACTTCGATATCGGTCGTCATTTCCTCCAGCCCTACCGCACAGCCGTAACTGAGGAAACGCGGCGCGCAGTTTTCTTTTTTCAGCACCTTAATCGGTGCCACTCCACGGGCCACATCGACAAAGTTTTCCGACTGACGCGGAATATGGAAACCAATGTAATCGCACTGCAGCAGACTGCCGACAATATCACGCCGCCATGGCAGCACATTGAACACATCCGCAGAAGGGAAATAGGTGTGATGGAAAAAGGCAATCTTTACGTCCGGCCGGATTTCACGCAGATACGCCGGTACCATCCACAGGTTATAGTCGTGCACCCAGACCGTTGCCCCTTCGGCCGCTTCTTCCGCCGCCCGTTCTGCAAACAGGCGGTTAACCTTGAGAAAAACTTCCCAGTGGTCTTCGCGGAAACTGGCACGCTCCCAGAAGGTGTGCAGCGTTGGCCAGAAGGCTTCTTTGGAGAATTTTTTGTAAAAGATATCCACATCGCGCTTGCTCAGTCCGACCCGGGCGGCAACGAGATTCGGATATTTTTCACGGTCAACGGTGGTGTGGGTTTCAAAAGCACCCAGTTTGGGATCATGCACCGACCAGGCAATCCAGGAACCCGGTTTACCATCGGCAAAGAAACTCATTAAGGTCGGTATGATACCGTTCGGCGAGGTCGGCCGGCGGCGTTTCATTTTGCCGTTTTCGACATACTCTTCATACGGCAGACGGTGATACACAATGACCAGATCGGATTTACCCGGCTCTGCCGCTTCGCCGATTTCGGCTTCAATACCGGCTTCACCCAGAAAGCCGAAATGACTGAAGGCTTCCAGGATACCACCACAACCCGGCTCACTGGCATGCAGTACTTTGGCCTGGCCTTCGGTCGCTTCGAGCAGGCCTTTTTCTGAATAGCCGACACAGACGCCCACAAACTCCTGCTCATACATAGCCAGATCATTCAGCGTGTCACCGGCAACCAGCACATCCTTGGCGTCAATACCCAGATGATTCATCAGCGCGGTCAGGGTAGAGCCTTTGTTCACCCCACGGGGCAGAAAATCCAGATACAGGCCGGCCGAATAAAGCACATCGCAGCCCAGCTGTTCTGCCATCGCAAACACTTCGCTGGTCACGGCGTCTTCATCACAGAAGTAGGAACAGCGGCGCTCCTGCGGCACGTCCTGCCGGGTCAGCCCGGGAAAACCCTGCAGAGCTTCGACAATGGCATATTCACCGGGCCATTTTTCTTCGATTGGTCCCTGCACTTCATGCACCGGTTGCAGCGTATCACCGTGGACCACGGTGCCACCGACATCACTGATGATGTAATCGGGCTTGGGAATGGCAGGATCAGATAACAGAGGCATAACGGATTCGAGGCCGCGGCCGGTCACAAACACCAGCTGGATCTCAGGATGAGCAGCAATCAGCTGGTACAGGTGGTGACGCTGCTCCGTTTCACCACCCAGAAACGTACCATCAAGATCTGTAGCCAAAAGCATAACAGTCTCCTCACAGGTTCTGACGCAGAGATACAGGGTATGGCACCCCTCACTCTGGATGAATGACGCGACGGAGACGGGCCGCTGGGGACAGCGCCTGCTGCCGTCAGGAGCAGGCGGTTGGCCAGTCGGATTGCACTGACAATCCTTTTCCGGTCGCTGTTAATCGCCTTGAGCAGTGGCAGGAGAGTCTTCTTCTGCCTCTTCCGGCAGCATTTCGAGAACGGTCGGGGTTGTGCGGACCATGGGAACGAACTGCGCCGGGCTTTCCGGTGATTCTGTGGTTTTCTCTTGCAAATTCTGCACCGCCATCATCATCAGGACGGCCTGAACGGCGACAAAGTAAGCCGGCAGGGCGTGTGGGCCGGTCACCGTCATCAGCCAGCCCACCAGCGCCGGGCCGACTGCCGCACCAATACCGTGCAACAGCAGCAGGGCGCTGCCCCCGGCCAGAATGTCGTCCCCTTCCAGATGGTCAACCAGATGCGCCACCGCCAGCGGATACACAGCAAAGGCCAGTCCACCATAGAGCGCAATTGCCGCCATCAGCCACCAGCCGGCCTGTGACAGCGGTACCATCATTGCCGCAGCCAGTGCCGCCAGCCCGGCGACCACGGCTACCACCCGGCGCCGGTCATGCTTGTCGGAATAGCGTCCGAGCGGAAACTGGAAGACCGCACCGCCGAGAATGGCGCAGGTGACAAAGGTGGCTACCCCATGATCATCCAGTCCCAGACGCGCCGCATACACAGCGCCCATGCCCCAGAAAGCGCCCATGGCCAGACCGGACAGCAGTGCGCCATACAGGGCAACCGGGGCGATCCTGAACAGCCGCCGGGTACTGAAGCGTTTCACATCCTGCACCTCCGGCTGGCGCACACGGGTCCAGGTCACCGGCAGCAGACTCATGCTGATCAGCATCGCCGCTACCGCAAACAGCGCGAAGCCGGAGGCCTCACCGAACAGCAGAAACTGCTGCGCCAGCGCCAGCGCTCCCAGATTCACCACCATATAAATGGCAAACACCCGTCCGCGCTGTTCCGGTGGCGTCTGGGCGTTCAGCCAGCTTTCAATGATGGTATACAGGATCACCAGAGCCATGCCGGTCAGTACCCGGCTCAGCCCCCAGGCCAGCGGATTAATGAACAGCACGTGCAGCAGCGCTGAGCAGGACACCAGCGCCGCGCAGAAGGCAAAGGCACGGATATGCCCAATGCGCTGAATCAGCCGCAGGGCAAGGAAAGTACCGACGAAAAAGCCGACAAAATAGCCGGACATGATCATCCCCATACTGCTGTCCTGATAGCCTTCCAGCGGCCCGCGGATAGCCAGCAGCGTATTCAGCAGGCCAGTGCCCAGCAGCAGCAGCGCAGCACCGCTCAGTAACGCAGTAATCGGGAAAATCAGCGGCAACATAAAGACGACCCCTCCGGTCCGGACAGCATCATGCAGCAAGAGAGAAAGAACTCACCTTAGCGGCTTGCCGGGGCTGGCGCAAATTCACCTCAGCCGCGACGGATAGTGCTCATCAATGGATCAGACTGATCAGAAAAAAACAGCAGGCTTTCCCCCGCCCGGCGGCCAACAGTGTTTGACCGGTCTGCCCTTTTCCGGTATTTTTCGCGCCATTAAGTAGTATTGCTGAGTTTGTGGTAAATCCTGTTGTCCCGGACCTTCAGCCACTCAGGCACAGATCCCCTACACCGTTGCACCGGGTTCTGCTCTCACCGGACACAGACACAGCTCAGCCGCCCGACATCAGTCCCCCGTCCCTCCTCAGGTCTCCAGCGCGAGCCCGGCCACGGACTGACATAACTGACAGGATTTAACGTGATTTCATACCCGCAGCCGGCCCGGATGGTTCAGGTGCGGTATGGTGGCCTTGTGCTATCAGCATTCCGGGTCTGAAATATACGTTAGTAGTAAGCGCCGCCCACACAGTTGTAAGCCACTTTCCGGCTGTGTATAAAGCGACGTTCCATTTCGCTGTGTCTGACTCCTTACCCGGGAGACACAGACCCTGGGCCACAAGCCCGCTGGCAGCGGAACATGCACCAGCAGATGTTTTTATTCTGATTTAAAGGCGAAATCCCGATGACTATACAAAAGGTCGATGTGCTCCTTGTCGGAGGCGGGGTCATGAGTGCCACTCTCGGCACACTGCTTACCAAGCTGGACCCGTCCCTCAAAATTACCATGGTTGAACGTCTTGACCATGTAGCTCACGAAAGTACCGATGGCTGGAATAATGCCGGTACCGGACACGCAGGCTACTGCGAACTGAACTACACACCTCAGGACGAAAACGGCAACGTCACCATCGACCGCGCCCTGACCATCAACGCTAACTTCGAAATCTCCCTGCAACTCTGGACCTACATGGTCGAACACGGCTCGCTGCCGGAACCTTCCCAGTTTATCAACAGCACACCGCATATGAGCTTTGTCTGGGGCGAGGCCAACGTTGCATTCCTGCGTCAGCGTTACGAAAAACTGAGTGCCCACCATCTGTTCAAAGAGATGGAATTCAGCGAAGACCCGGAAGTTCTGCGTGAATGGATGCCTCTGGTAATGGAAGGACGCGATCCGGCAGAAAAAGTCGCCGCGACCCGCGTACAGCACGGTTCCGATGTCGACTTCGGTTCCCTGACCCGCAGTCTGGTTGCCCGCCTGCAGCAGAAAGACAATTTCGAGCTGCTGCTGGAACATCAGGTTGAAGACTTTAAACACGAAAAAGACGGCAGCTGGACGGTCACCATTGAAGACCGCAAAACCGGCAGCAACAAAACCCTCAATGCCGGTTTCGTCTTCCTCGGCGCCGGTGGCGGTGCTCTGCCACTGCTGCAGGCATCTGACATCGACGAAGCCAAAGGCTATGGCGGCTTCCCGGTATCCGGTCAGTGGCTGGTATGTAAAGACCCGGCCATCGTCAGGAAACACCACGCCAAGGTATACGGCAAAGCAGCGATCGGTGCACCGCCGATGTCGGTTCCGCACCTGGACACCCGCATCATTAATGGCGAACCTGCCCTGCTGTTCGGCCCGTACGCTGGCTTCACCACCAAGTTCCTGAAAGCCGGTTCAAAAATGGACCTGCTGAAATCCGTCAGCGTCAGCAACCTGATTCCGATGATGTCGGTTGGTATCCACAATATGGATCTGACCAAATACCTGATCAGCGAAGTGATGCAGTCGCATTCAGACCGTGTTGAAACCCTGCGTGGTTACTTCCCGGACTGTAAAGACAGCGACTGGACCCTGGCCGAAGCCGGTCAGCGCGTTCAGATCATCAAGAAAGACGCTGATGGTAAAGGCAAGCTGGAGTTCGGTACCGAACTGGTTGCCTCCAGAGACGGTACTCTGGCCGCCCTGCTGGGTGCTTCCCCGGGTGCTTCCGTTGCCGCCAAAGCCATGCTGGAAGTACTTGAACGCTGCTTCCCGGAAAAAATGAACAATGGCTGGGCTGCCACCCTGAAAGAAATCATCCCGTCTTACGGTGAAGATCTGAAAACCAACGCTGAACTGCTGAACAGTATCCGTGAGAAGACACTCTCCGTACTGAAGCTGAAGTAACAGCGCTGTGCATAAAAAAGCCCGGCTCCGTGCCGGGCTTTTTTATGTCTGTGTCACAGCATGGAATTACAACGCCACCGCCGCCAGCAGCAGTGCTTCCTGCACTTCAATCACCGCCCCCAGCGTATCCCCGGTACAGCCACCGATGCGTTTCATCATCATCTGCCGCGCCGCCATCAGAATGGTCAGCCACAGCAGCAGAATAAACAACGCCTGCGCCTGCAGAAACACACCGGCCAGCAAAGCCAGCAGCAGCCCGGTGACGGTGATTTTCACAGGCGTGGCACCACTGACCAACGCACTGCCGAGACCACCGCTGCGCACATACGGCGTGGTCGCCAGCAGACCGGTAACACTGGCGCGCGACATCATCGGCAGCAGCAGCAGAGCGGCCAGCAGCAACCAGACATTCCAGCCATAAAAGCTGCCACCGGCTGCGGCTTTGCTCAGCAGCGCCGCCAGTGCCGCGGCTTTCAGCAGCAGTATCATCACCACCGCGGTCACGCCCATCGGCCCACTCTGCGGATCTTTCATAATGGCGAGGGTTTTGTCGCGGTTACCCAGCCCGCCGACCCAGGCATCAGCACTGTCGGCCAGACCATCCAGGTGCAGGGCTCCGCTGAAAGCGGTCCAGATCAGCGTCAGCAGCACCGCCAGTAACAGCGGGGAAGCCTGCGGACTGTAGCTCAGGCAGCCAGCCAGAAACGCCAGCAGTATCACGCCCAGCACAGCGCCGACCAGTGGATAATACGTCAGCGATGCGGCGGCGGTCTTATCGTCGGTACGCTGTAAATACGGCACCGGCAGGCGGGTTAAAAAAGCCATCGCATACCAGAATGCCCACCATTGCTCCCGCATCATGCCTCCGTCTCCGCAGCGGGATAAATCAGTTCCGAACCGTCGAGACTTTCCAGCGTGACCCACTGCTGAGCCCCGCCCTGATAGTCACTATGATCAATGCGGTAACGCATCAGTCCGGCGTAAGGAATCGCCAGCCGGTTCATGGCCTGCGGTTCCAGTGCCAGCAGGTGCTGCGCCAACACCCGCATCACGCCGCCATGGCAGATCAGCAACAGGTGTTCGCCGGCATACTGTTCCAGCAGACTCTGCCACGCCTGCAGCAGACGCTGCTGAAAATGGCGGACGGCTTCGCCGCCCGGGGCACAGAAATTCAGCGGATCCGCCCACAGTCTCTGCGCCTCATCGGCATGCTCCCGCAACACCTCATCCACCGGCCGGTTTTCCCACTGACCATAATCTATTTCAATCCAGCGCTCATCCAGCTGCAGCGGAATGGCACACTGCTGCGCCAGCGTCGCCGCGGCTTCGGCACAACGCTGCAACGGCGAGCTGATCACCCGCTGCCAGGGTGCCGGAAAACGCCGCAGCCGTTCACGCATCTGCCAGCGGCCGTTAGCTGTCAGCGGCGGATTAATCCGGCCACGGAAGACATTGCCACCTTCGGGTTCACCATGACGGATCAGATCAATGCGTGTCGTGGTCATGGTCAGTCAGCGGATGAAATGGCGGCTTCAGCAAAGGTGGCCATGCCGTTATGCAGAGCCAGCGCCTCGCGGATAATCGCCAGTGCCACACCGGCACCGGAGCCTTCACCCAGACGCATACCCAGCTGTACCAGCGGACGTGCATTCAGCACTTCCAGCAGCGCCCGGTGACCGGGTTCAGCAGACTGGTGACCGAACAGCATCCAGTCCCGTACTGCCGGATTCAGACGCACAGCCAGCAGGGCCGCCGAAGTGGCAATAAAGCCATCCACCAGCACCGGAATACCAAGCTGGGCAGCCCGCAGATAGGCCCCCGTCATCGCCGCGACTTCCAGTCCGCCGACCTGCTGCAGGGCCTCCAGCGGCGTTGTTACTAATGGCCGGGCACGCTCCACACTGGCTGCCAGTACCTGTTGCTTATGACTCAGGGCCTGCCCGGCCATGCCGGTACCCGGGCCAGTCAGCGCATTCACATCCTGCGCCAGCAGCAGCGCGCTCAGGCAACTGGCAGCCGAGGTATTACCGATGCCCATTTCGCCGGCAATAAACAGATCACAGCCTTCACCGTGCAGCCGTTCCAGCTGCTCAGCCCCGACCCGCAGCGCCGCCAGCATCTGCGCTTCATTCATGGCCGCCTGCTGTGAGAAGTCGCGGGTGCCCGGCATCACCACCCGCTGGATCACGCCCTCAAGCTCATCACAGGGGATGGCGGTACCGCAGTTCACCACCGCCAGCTGCATATCATGGTGTCTGGCCAGCACCGAAATGGCCGCGCCGCCGGCGACAAAATTCTTCAGCATTTCCACCGTCACCGCCTGCGGGAAGGCTGATACACCCTGTGCCACCACCCCGTGATCACCGGCGAACACCACACACGCCGGCTGGCGGATTTCCGCTTTCACCTGCCCCTGCCAGGCGGCGAAAGCCACCGCAACCTGCTCCAGCTCACCCAGCGAGCCCGGTGGTTTGGTCAGCTGCAACTGGCGTTCAAGGGCCTGCTGACGGATGGATTCTGAGATTTCAGCGGTGGGCGCCTGCCACCAGGTTTCGACAGTCATATCGTCTCTTTATTTACAAAGTTAACAATTGCTTCAGGAATGCGCGGAACGTTTCACCGCCAGCGGAATGCCGGCCACCACCAGCGTTACGTCGCTGGCCTGTGCGGCAATGGCCTGATGCAGCCAGCCGGCTTCATCGACAAAACGGCGGCTCAGCTCGCCCATCGGCACCACTCCGCCACCGACTTCATTGCTGACCAACAGCAGGTCGGCCGGGCAGGATGCCAGCAGTGTAAGCAGCTGCTTACGCTGCAGCGCCCACTGCTCCGGATCGTTATCCAGCAGACAGTTGGTCAGCCAGAGGGTCAGGCAGTCCACCAGAATCAGGCTGTCCGGCCCGGCCCGCTGAATGGCCTGTGCCAGCGCCAGCGGCTCTTCCAGCGTCTGCCACTCCGCCGGGCGGCGCTGCTGATGATGATGGATACGCTGCGCCATCTCACCATCCTGTGCCGTTGCTGTGGCAATATACACCACCGGACGACCGCTCTGCTGCGCCTGTTCCTCGGCGTAACGGCTTTTACCCGAGCGGGCGCCACCGAGAATTAGTTCAATACGGGCCATAGGTTTTCCTGAGCCTTGGGTCTAAACTGGTGAAAAACAGAAGAATACAGGGAGTTGCTTATGAGCAGCCAGACACCTGAACAACGTATGCATCCACGCTGGATCCTGAAAAGCAGCGTGAGTGTATTCGATGAGCACAGCAAGGAATACCTCGGATTACTGGTCGACTGCTCCGAGCAGGGGGTCATGATTTCCACCTATGACGAAATCAAACCCGGCACCAGTCTGCTGCTGTCGATGGTGGACATTCCCCCCAACATCAACGGCCGCCGCACCGGTAACTGCCACGCCGAAGTTATCTGGTGTGACCGCATCACGCCCAGTCTGTACGGCACCGGCTGCCGGATCAGCAATGTCTCCGACATGCTGGATACCATGATGAAAAGTTACCAGCATCCTGCCGGCTGACCAGCCGCCGGCCTGTGGCTCTCCTGCCCGGCCGGCACTCTTCCTCACTGTTTCCATCTCCTGCTTATCCAGATCACAGACATGCTGCAATTCGGAATCGACCTCGGCGGAACCAAGACAGAAATCATCGTTCTCGATGAACAGGGCCGCGCCCTGCTGCGCCAGCGCACCCCTACTCCGGCCCACAGTTATGACGCCATCGTCGCCAATATCGGCGCCATGACGGACAACGCGGCAGCCACGCTGGGAGTCAGCGATTTTACCCTGGGTATCGGCATTCCCGGGGCTGTCAGCCCGGCCAGCGGTCTGGTCAAAAATGCCAACACCACCTGCCTGATCGGCAAGGATTTTCAGGGCGATCTGCAGCAGCGTCTGCAGCGCCCGGTTTTTCTGGCCAACGATGCGGACTGTCTGGCCCTGTCAGAAGCCAGTGATGGCGCCGGGGCCGGCTATGCCAGCGTGTTTGCCGTCATTATCGGTACTGGCTGTGGTGGCGGCTGGGTCATCAATGGCCGGCTGATCGGCGGCCCCAACGCCATTGCTGGTGAATGGGGACACAATCCGCTGCCCTGGCGCAGCGAAGAAGACGGCGAGTTCGATTGTTACTGTGGTCAGCGTGGCTGTCTGGAAACCCTGCTGTCCGGCACCGGGCTGCGCCGCCAGGCGCTGCTGGAAACCGGTCAGGACAGACCCGCCCCGCAATGGCAGCAGCAGGCCATCAGCGGTGATCCGCAGGCCGTGGCCGTGCTGAATGCCTACTACCGCCGGCTGGCCAAAGCGCTGGCAGCGGTGATCAACCTGATGGACCCGCATGTGATTGTGCTCGGTGGCGGCGTATCCAACATGCCTGGTATTTATGACGCGGTGCCGCGCCTGTGGTCTGACTACGTGTTTTCAGACACCGTACTCACCCCACTGAAACAGGCCGTGCACGGTGATTCCAGCGGCGTCCGCGGCGCCGCCTGGCTGGGAGCTGCACGATGAAAATCGGTGAAGCATCGGCGCTGACCGGCCTCAGCTGCAAAGCCATCCGCCTGTACGAACAACAGGGGCTGATCCGGCCGGCGCGCAAAGGCACCTACCGCAGTTTCAGTCAGGCTGACATCGACCTGCTCCTGCTGCTTGCCGAAGCGCGCCGGATTCAGATTCCCCTGTCCCGTCTGCGGTCCGCCATACAGGATGCCCGCCATCCGGACTGGCAGGCAGTGCGGACATTACTCACCGAGTTGCGACACGAAGCCGAACAGGCAATACGCAACCAGCAGCAGCGCCTGCGGAGTATTGACCAGTGTCTGCAGGAGATTCATCAGTGTCCTGCCCAACAGCCTCTTGACTCTGCCCCATAGGGCAAAGTGCATACTGCAGCGATCTTAATCCCGTCGGAAGGAACGCTGCGATGCCCGGACACATACTGATTCTTAATGGCCACCCCGATAATAACCGCCTGTGCGGCGCGCTCGCCGACCGCTTTCAGGCCGGCGCGGAACAACACGCCAGAGTCACCCGGTTTAATCTGGCCGATATGGTGTTTGATGCCAACCTGCAACGCGGCTATCAGGTGATTCAGGAACCGGAAGCCGACCTGTTCAAATTTCAGCAGGCCGTACAGGACTGCGATCATCTGGTGATTGTTGCCCCGGTCTGGTGGGGTGGTGTACCGGCGCGACTGAAAGGCCTGATCGACCGCACCTTTCTGCCCGGTTTCGCCTTCCATTATGAGGCCGGCCAGGCACTGCCTACACAATTGCTGAAAGGCCGGCGCGCCACGCTGCTGTTCACCCTGGATACCCCGCCGTGGTATTTCCGCTGGTTTCAGAAAGCGCCGGCGGTACATCAGCTGGGCAAGGCCACACTGGGTTTCAGTGGTTTCCGGCCGGTCACCACCGAACTGTTCGGACCGGTAATAAAAGCCAGTGAACAGACCATAGAGCAATGGCTGCAGAAAGCGGAAAAGCAAGGTATTCAGGCGGCGCTGAAAGGCGCCTCCTGAGCAGACGCTGCCCTGGCGGTCAGAGTGATCAGACCGTCCGGAGCCGCTGGTGCCGCATCAGTACCAGCACCAGCACAATCGCCGGCAGACCCAGGATGGCTGCCAGCGTGAAGAACTCGCTGTAGCCGAAGCCATCCACCACCCAGCCGGAAAAACCGCTGATAAATTTACCCGGCAGCGTCATCAGTGAACTGAACAGAGCATACTGGGTCGCGGTGTAATGCCGGTTCGCCAGACTTGAGAGGTAGGCAACGAAAGCCGTACTGGCAATACCGCCGCTGAGGTTATCGGCGCTGATCACCAATGCCAGCCAGTTCAGCGACGGCGTCCCGGTACTGCCCGCCACGGCCAGCGCGGCAAACAGCAGATTGGTGGCGGCCACCATCACCGCTCCCAGCAGCAGTGGCCGCATGATACCGAAGCGCACCACCAGTACTCCGCACAGCGCGGAGCCGAAAATGGTCATAAAGAAGCCGAAGATCTTGGCCACGCTGGCGATTTCCGCCTTGCTGTAGCCCAGATCGAGATAAAACGGATTGGCCATCACGCCCATGGTGATGTCACTGAGGCGGAACAGGGCGATAAAAGCGAGCATCAGCAGAGCAAAACGGCCGTTACGCTGAAAGAATTCCAGCAGTGGACAGATGACCGCGCCCAGCAGCCAGCGCTGCCAGCGTGGCCGTTGTGCCAGATGCATTGGCCGCCCCATAACGGCATCCACCATTTCCGCTTCACTGGCATCACGCTCGGCGCGGGTCTGATGCGCAGGCTCATCAGCCCACAGAACACTGAGCACGCCGATGCCCATCAGCATCGCCATACAGAAATAGGCCAGCGACCAGTTACCCCATTCAGCGATGTAGAGCGCCCCGGCCCCCGCCACCAGCAGCGCCAGACGGTAGCCGAAAATATAAGCAGCCGACATCGCCCCCTGCAGGGTTTCTTCCGCCGATTCAATGCGGAAAGCATCCAGCGCCACATCCTGTGTGGACGACGAGAAGGCTACTAACAGAGCCGCCAGGGCAATCAGCCACAGCGACTGCTGCGGGTTCAGGGTACTCATCAGCAACAGACCGGCAGCGATGCCCAGCTGGCCGAGCACAATCCAGCTGCGGCGCTGGCCCAGATAACGCCCCAGCAGCGGCAGCGACAGCCGGTCGACCACTGGTGCCCAGAACACTTTCACCGAATACGTAATGCCCACCCAGGCAAAGAAACCAATAGCGGTGCGTTCAACACCGACATCACGCAGCCAGGCAGTCAGGGTGGAAAACACCAGCAGAAACGGCAGGCCGGCGGCAAAGCCCAGGAAGGCGATCACAACCACCGGTTTGCGGCTGTAGATCTGCAGGGCTTCACGCCACCAGTTAAGAGAGGTCAAGACAAAGGCAGCCTGATATCAGTCTTTGAAGTTCTTGAATGCCAGCGGCATATCAATGCTTTCATCGCTGCGGAACATGGCCATCACTTTCTGCAGGTCATCACGGCTCTTGCCCTGTACGCGCACGGTATCCCCCTGCAACGACACCTGAACCTTGATTTTGCTGTCTTTGACCATCTTCACCATTTTACGGCCCAGATCACTGTCGATACCCTGACGCATCGTGGCCCTGATCTTGATCTGTTTGCCCGAGCCTTCCGGCTTGCTGTATTCGAGACAGGAAACCTTGATATCGCGCTTCACCATGGCACCGGTAAGCATCGGCTTCATCTGATCCAGCTGGAACTCCTGCTCAGCCGTCAGGGTGACAACAAAATCGTTCAGCTCAAAGCCGGCCTGCACGCCACGGAAATCAAACCGCGTGCTCAGCTCACGGTTAGCCTGATCCACGGCATTCTGTGCTTCGTGCTTATCCACTTCTGAAACAACGTCAAACGACGGCATAACTCACTTCTCCGGCTGATTGGCAAAGGCGCTATTCTAACCCGCGCCCCGGCCTGAAGGCCAAGACCTGCCGCCACTGGAAGTTACAGAAAACTCAGCTAAATTATCTGTATGCAAACGAAAATGACCCTGCACGGGGCCGGAGTTTATTACTTCTCGGTCACCGGAGCGAAAGACCAGCCGGTTTTCAATTCTGTATTCGAATATGAATACGGCCGGCAGCTGCTTGCCTCGGTTCCAAAAACCCGTCTGCTGGCCTACGTGCTGGAAGAACAGCGTATGCAGTTTGTACTGCGCTGTGAGCGGGACTGGACGGAAGTAATGGATGACATCCAGAGCGCTTTCGACAGCATGCACGAACGCTGCTGGAATAAGCGCCGTCAGCTGCTGTCCGATCAGGGCGTGATCCTGCTGGTCGATGAACAGGCCTATCTCTGCGACCTGATCCTGCAACTGCACGACTGGCCGCGCCGCAACGGTCTGGTTGCCGATGCCGACCTCTGGCCGTGGAGTTCCGATCACTGCTACCGCATGCCGCAGCCACCGTCGTGGATTGATACCGAATCCATGCTCAACCTGCTGTCACACAGCCGCCGTAACCGTTCACAGCACTACATTGATGTGATGTCGCAGCGCGTCAGCAGTCATCTCGATCTGGAACACGGCAGCCATCCTCTGTATCAGGCACTGGCCCGTGATCACTGGGTTGATCAGCATATGAAACGCGAGGCTCTGGTGCAGTCAGCCTACAGCCGCGCCGATATCGGCCGCCTGTTTGACGATGCCTGCGGTCTGGTCGCCCGTTATTTTGAACTCAGCAGCGAAGAACTGACCGATAAACTGCAGCGCCGCCGTTTTCATCATCTGATGCCTCTGGTGGTCTGGCTGCTGACCGAACGTGGCATTCCCCTGGACGCCATGACCGGTCTGGTCGATGAAGACGAAGAACGCCTGCGTCTGTGGCTGCGCAACCTGCCCGCCGATCACACCGACAATGTACGCAACAAGCTGCATCAGCTGTGGCTTCCCCTGCCGGGCAGCATGACAGCGGCGGCCAGCGGAACCGGGGAAGAAAACAGCGCCGGCGATGCAGAAGCCGCCAGCGGGGAGACTTCTGCCGCGACCGAAACCGCGACCGCAGAAGACAGTCAGACAACCGCCAGCCTGCCCTGATCCATTCCGGCAGGCTGTTAACTTCAGCCTGCCTCCCCCTATAATCAACGCATGACAGCAAACTCCCCTTCACTCCGTGTCGGCCTGCTCGGGCTCGGTGCGGTCGGTACCCTGATGGCCGGCCACTGGCACCGCCTGCAACCCGTCTGCCTGCCCCGCGCCGGCCGCCACGCCGCAGCACAACAACGGCGTCTGCAGTGGCTCAACGGTCAGCAACAGATGCTGCAGCTGCCGGTCTGGCAGGGCACCGGACTCGACTGGCTGGTCGTGACCACCAAGGCGGCCGATACACTGCCTGCGCTGCAACAATGGGCGGCACAACTGCCGGCGGTCGACAGAATCCTGCTGTTACAGAATGGTATGGGTCAGCAGCAGGCCTGTGCTGACTGGCTGCAGCAGCAGGGTCTGCCGTGCCGCCTGTGGGCCGGCATTTCCACCGAAGGTGCGTATCTGGATACCGCTGCCGGCCAACCGCCACGGGTTGTTCACGCCGGCGCCGGCAATACCCTGGCCGGCCCCTGGCAGGAAGACGCCAGCGGGATACCCCTGCCACCGGCAGTCACCGCGGTGGCGGATATCCGCCAGCCGATGCGGGAAAAACTGGCCATCAATGCCGTGATTAACCCGCTCACGGCACTGTTCCGCTGCCGCAATGGCGAACTGGTCAGTAACCGCCGCTATCACACGCAACTGCTGGCACTGGCGCAGGAAACTGCCACACTGTCTGAACAGCTGGGCTGGTCACTGAGCGAACCACTGGTACAGCGTGCCCAAGCCGTTGCCCGCGCCACAGCCGCCAACCGTTCCTCAACGCTGCAGGATATTCTTGCCGGACGGCCGACCGAACTTCCCTGGATCACAGGTTATCTGCTTCACTGTGCCCACAAGGCCGGTGTTCCTGCACCACTGAACAGCAGCATTTACCAGCAGCTGCAGGAACACAGCGACCGTTCATCCTGAAGGAGCCTTTATGTTACTGGCCCGGCAGAAAACCATGCTTGCGACGGTGCTGGTCTGTGTGCTGATCACGCTGCTCAGCGCCAGTGCCTATTTTTTCGCCGCCGACCGCATTGGCCGTGAACATCTGACACCAGCCACCCAGGACGCGTTTGCCGGGCTGATCCGTATTCAGCTGGCGCAGCAGTCCACCGACCCCGCGACACTGCAGTCGGTACTGAACCTGATCACCAGCCATTATCAGATTGATGAAGCCGCGCTTTACAACGCCGGAGGTCAGCGGCTGGTGCACAGTTACCGCCATAGCCCCCGGTTCAGCAGCAGCCTGCAAAGCAGCCGGACCCTGCCCGCCGTTCAGGCCTATGAGCTGGCAAGCCATCAGGGCGATATGACCCTGCTGCTGCGCAGTGATCTGTCATTACCCGGCTTCTTCCTGCTCGACACCCTGACCACGACCCTGTTTGTGGTCACCGCGTCGGCACTGCTGATTTTTATTCTGTATGCCGGTAACCGCTACTGGCAGAAACGTCCCTACCAGAAGCTGCTGCAGGATATCGACCAGGCGACCCGCGCCAGCGGCGACGATGAGCACGCCACTCTCGCCACGCCCGATCCGGATATGCAGCGGCTGGTACAGGCGCTGAATGATCTGCTGTGGCAGCACAATCAGCGCACCCTCAACCTGCGTAACGCTCACCAGCAGGCTGAGAGTGCGCGCCTGCGGGCCATCCGCCTGTCCACCGAAACCCGGCAGATCAATGAACATCTGGCACAGGAAGTGTCAGTACGGCGTGGTATTGAAACCCAGCTGACCAACACCCAGCAGCTGCTCGATGCCATCATTAATGCCATGCCTTCTGCCCTGTTCACGCTGGATGACGATCTGCATATCGTGCAGTGCAATCAGCAGGCCGGCGAATGGCTGGGTCACCAGCATCAGCAGCTGGCCGGGCGCGATCTGCTGCAGCTGCTGCCGGAGCTCGGTTTCTGCTGCGGTACCCTGTTCCGTCCCGGTGCCAGCGAGGTCAGAAAACAGGAGCGGGTGGATATCAGCAGCTTTATCCGCCCGCTTAAAGCCGATCTGATTGTTTATCCGCTGCATGGTCAGCAGCAGGCGCGGCAGGTATTGCGCATTGACGATATTTCCCAGCGCCAGCGCATGGAAGAAATCATGGTGCAGGGCGAAAAAATGGCCACCGTCGCCGGTCTGGCCACCGGCATCGCGCATGAAATCAATAACCCGCTGGGGGCTATTCTGCAGAACCTGCAGAATATCCGCCGTCGTCTGCAGCCGGGACTGGATGCCAACCAGCAGGCCGCCGACAACACAGGTCTCAGTATGGCGGCGCTGCAGCAATATCTGCAGCAGCGCGAGATTCTGCAGTTTATGGATAATATTCAGGGCGCCGGTGAACGGGCGGCAGAAATTGTCGGCAATATGCTGCAGTTTTCCCGTCCTGATCAGCACCATAAACAGCGCCGCGATCTGAACCGCCTGATTGCTGACAGCCTGGTCATTGCCCAGGGCGATTCCGGGCTGCGCGATATCCGCCTGCAGTTCGAACCGCAGGCAGAACCGCTGTGGGCCGATGTTCTGGCCAGTGAAATTGAACAGGTACTGCTGAATATTCTGCAGAATGCCCAGCAGGCGCTGCTGGAGTGTGCCTCTCAGATCCGGGTGGCGGAACCCGGCTGGCAGGCAGAAATCCGCATCCGCACTCACCGGAAAAATCAGGCGCCCTGCATTGTGATTGAAGACAATGGCTGTGGTATCCGCCCGGAACTGGCGGCCCATATCTTTGAACCTTTCTACACCACCAAAGACGTCGGCAAAGGCACCGGACTGGGGCTGTTCGTCTCGTATTTTATTATCACCAGCCATCATCAGGGCCAGCTCAGCTGCCGCCAGTCATCCTTCAGTCACGGTGCTGCGTTTGAAATCGTTCTGCCTGCTTCACCGGCCACTGCCGCCGACGCTATGATTTCCTGACATCCGTCTTGACCCCTTTGCCGGCAGCGGATACTCTCGCCGCCAACAGGTGCCCTGATGCTTTCTGCTGACGGGTTAAACGGGAAGTCTGGTGATGCTCATACCAATCCAGCGCTGCCCCCGCAACGGTGATCGACCATACTGACAGCAACATGCCACTGTGCCCCGCACGGGAAGGCGTTGTCAGCGGATCAGCTCAGCTGAAACAGGTCGTCAGCCCGGATACCGGCCTGATACACGAATGTGTCTGATACTGACGTTGCGGTGGGCGGCGGAGGGCAAAACCTGCAGCCGGAACCGCTTCCGTTTTTGTTCTCTTTGTCTGCCGTATAAAACCTGAGAGTTTTATGCGCTATTTTTTATTACCCGGATTATGTCTGTTGTCTGCCGGCGTTTATGCCAGCGGAACCGAACTGGATGATGTGACCATCACCGCTCAGGATGACCCATCCGTTTCCGGCAGCCTGTACTTCTCCCGCGCTGACATTGAAGGTCGTTTTTTTACGCTCAGCGATTTTCTCGCCCGCGTTAATGGTATTCAGGTACAACAGCTGAGTGGTATCGGCAATCCGGCCCTGCTATCCATCCGCGGAGCATCCGGCCAGCACACCCGGGTTGTTATTAACGGTGTCGAAGAAAGCAGCGCTCAGTACGGCAGTTACGATATTAACCGCATTCCGCTCAGTCAGATTGAAAGCATTGAAATCGTGCGTGATGGCGTCAGCCGTGACCATATTGATGACGCCATTGGCGGAACTGTTTATATCACCACCCGTCAGCAGTCCGCAGACAGCAGCATCAATCTGCAGGCCGGTTCCTATGGCACCTGGTCTGTCGCCGCCGCCACACAGCTTACTGATGCGGTTTCGGTACAGGCAGAACACCTGCAGAGCGACAACAATTATCTGTACGAAGTACCGGCACCGTCGGATGACAGCCTGGTCAGGGATCAGGATGAAAAACTCAATAATGCCGGTTTTTACCGTAATTCAGTACAGCTGAATGCGCTATTCAGTAACCTGCACGGGCGTATACGCCTGAACCGGCAGAAAAAAGAAATTCCCGACTATTTCCGTAACAACCCGGAAAATAATGCCAGCCTCGAAAGCCGCACTAATGAATATGAACTGGGCGGCCGGCACAACACTACTGCCGGCATCAGTCACTGGCAGCTGAACAGCCATATTACTCACGAAGCCTACACCGATACTGCCGGGTTAATCGGCCTCGGTGAAGACGATGACCGCTACCGCTACGACCATAATCAGCTGACCCTGAGCCAGGAAAAAACATTCTCTGCCTGGGTAGTGAAAGCCCAGCTTGACGGATCGGAACAGAACTACAGCAGCCGCTACCGCAATGATGCCGACAGCAGCAGCTGCAGTACACCGGAAGGTAATTGCGATACCTATTCCTATCAACGGGAAATACACTACGCTCTGCAGGCCGGCTGGCATAATGCCAGCCACAGTCTGAGCAGTGATATGTCTATCAGCCGGCGCAGTATTGACGCCTTCAGCCGACCACAGTCGACACAGGAAAAAGACACCTACAGCGATGCTTTTAATGGCCTTTCCGCGGCTATTCATTACAAACGGAATCAGTTCACCTGGTCTGCTGCGTTCAAACGTGCCGGCCGGGTTCCCTCCCTGTATGAACGCTATGGTGATCACGGATTGTTTCTCAGTAACGAAGACATCGAAACTGAAATCAGCAATACCTACAGCGCCGGACTGCAAGTGCAACTGCTGCAGAATACACAGCTGCAGGCAACCCTGTTCCAGCGTCAGCTGAGCAATGCTCTGGTGCCGGTTTACGATTCGCGTGGCATTGGCCGCTATGAAAATGTCAGTGATGCGGTATTAACCGGACTGGAATGGCAGTTTTCCTGGTGCGGTGATTATATTTTTACCGATCTGTCAGGCAGCCATTACGACAGTGAAGTGAACAGTGATGTCGCCTCGTTTGATGGCAATAAAATTGCCGGTACCTATCACACCAGTCTGCAGTGGACGGCCGGTATCAGCTATCACACCCAGCAACTGCAGATGTCAGCAGAATACGACGACGATCTGTATACCGACCGCAGCAATCTGATTGCCGGTGATACACGGGCGCTGCTCAGCGCTTCATACCGTTACACCTTTGCCAGCGCCGACGCCGGTATCCGTATCAGCAATCTGACCAATAACCGTTTTCTTGATTACACCAACCGTCCGGTCACCGGGCGTGAATGGCTGATTTATTTAACCAAGAATTTCTGATTACAGAGACATAAAAATGGAGAGACCAATGAAAAAAATATTATTTCTGCTGCCTTTTTCTGCAGCTCTGACCGGCTGCTTCGACGATGACAGCAGCGATACAGCGGCAGCAAAAATCACTGAAGCATCCTATGCCGTACAGATGGTATCTGCCGATTATGCCAGCAGTCAGGTTGCGACCGGCAATATTACCGGCGACCGCAGCGTACAGAACACGGTACTTACCAGTGACCAGTCTGACTACACCGTCAACAGCTGGAAAAATTACCTTTACCATATCGGTAAATACAATATCGACCTGGTCAGCCGTTATGATGCGTCCGTCAGCCTGAATAGCGCAGAATGGGAATACAGTACGCTGGAAGACGGCGCAACAACCTCCAACCCATACAAAATCGTTCACAGCAGTGATGACACAGCTTACGTTATCCGCTATGGCAGCAGTGAAGTATGGCAGGTTAACCCTCAGGCAACGTCAGCCGCAGACTTTTATGTGGACAGTATTGATCTGTCGGCTTACACCGTCGATGGTGCATCCTATCCACGCATGAGCGATGCCGTTGTGTATAACAACTACCTGTATGTCGTAATGCAGCGCCTTGATGCCAGCTGGGCACCACAGACTGCTTACATTGCGGTAATCGATCTTACCGATAACAGTGAAGTGGATACTGATACCGCCAGTGACGGTCTGCCGGGCATTGCCCTGAATGTCACCAACCCGGTAAGCATGGCTGAAGAAAACGGTACGATTTATGTGGCCGGCCGTGGCAACTACAGTACTGACACCGGTGGTCTGGATAAAATTAATGCCACTACCTACGCGGTCACCAACCTGATTGACAGCGATACATTGTCTGACCTGAACGACGCTGCCAACAGCACCTATTTCCATGTTTATGACGTCGCTGTGGTCAGTGATACCCAGGGTTATGTCAGCATTAATCTGGAACAGGGTTACTCAACACTGTCGAGCATGATTTATACCTTTAATCCGTCAACTGACAGCATTGGTGCTGCGCTGAATATTGATGCGCTGACAGATGCCGTTATTTCTGATATCAATAATGACGCCAATGACCGGCTGTGGGTTGCTGACAGTACAGATTCCGAACTGATTGTGATCGATACTGATATTAATGCTCAGAATGGCGATGCCATCGCATTGCCGCTGCCGCCGAAAAAAGTCACCTTCCTCAGCGTGGAATAAAGTATTCAGGAGCAGACCATGGGAAACCGTTTATCAAAAATTGCCACCCGTACCGGAGATGGCGGTGAAACCGGCCTCGGTGATGGCTCACGGGTCAGTAAAGGCAGTGAGCGTATCCATACCATTGGTGACGTTGATGAACTGAATTCCTGGATTGGCCTGCTGCGCGCTGAACTGAGCAACAGTGACGAGCTGCAGCCGCTGCTCAATCAGATACAGCACGATCTGTTTGATCTGGGTGGCGAGCTGTCAGTACCGGGTTTTAAGGCCCTCAGCGAAGAACTGCTGCAGGATCTGGAAGACAACCTGGAAGCACTGAACGAAACCCTGCCACCCCTGAAGGATTTTATCCTACCCGGTGGCAACCGTGCGGCAGCACACGCTCATATGGCACGTACTGTCTGCCGCCGTGCGGAACGTTCGATGGTGGAGCTGGGTTTATGTGAAGCCGTCAATAATCTTGGCCTGCGTTATCTTAACCGGCTGTCAGACCTGATGTTTGTGATGGCCCGGGCACTGGCACGCCGCGATAACGGCCAGGAAATTTTATGGCAGAGCCGTCATATCCGCGAACAGGATTAACGGCCAGAAAAAAGCCCGCGTAAGCGGGCTTTTTTTTATACTTTAAACTGCTCCACCCTCTGAGCCAGTGCGTCGGTCAGTTGCTGGGTACCACGCACCGCATCCACCGTTCCTTCCGCATTACGTGACGTCTGCTGGCCGCTGTCACGGATGGCCTCCAGATTTTTATCCAGATCGGCAGCATTGCGCCGTTGCTCATCAGCCGTCACCACAATATCCGTGGTTTTCTTCTGAATATCGCCCATGCTGGTCTGAATTTCGCTCAGCGTGGTACTGACCTGGCCGGAGTTTTCCACCGTTTTTTCCACCATCGAACGGTTCACTTCCATGGTTTCCACGGCACTGACGATATTTTTCTGCACGTCGCTGATCAGCCCTTCAATTTCCTGAGCCGACCCCTGAGTACGGCTCGCCAGGGTGCGTACTTCATCCGCCACCACGGCAAAACCACGCCCCTGCTCGCCGGCACGGGCTGCTTCAATCGCTGCATTCAGGGCCAGCAGATTGGTCTGTTCAGCGATGCCTTTAATGGTTTCAAGAATATTACTGATACTGGAAGAGTTTTCCGCCAGACGGTTAACCGCCTGTACCGAGTTCGACATTTCATCCGCCAGACTGCGGATTTCATTCATAACCTGCGCGACCACCTGACCGGCAGTATCCGATTTACTCTGTCCGGCCTGGGCTGCTTCTTCCGCCTCTTCCGCCAGCCGCGTTACCTGACCGGCACGTTCCGCCATATCACTGATAATGCGTGAGACCTGATTGGTCTGCTCCAGCTGAATATCAACGGCTTCACGGCTGCGGTTGGCGATGGTTTCCACTTCATTTACGTTCTGACTGACCGAACCGGCCGTATCTTTTACCGCGGTCAGCGTGGAACGGATATTACGGATCATGTCGTTAAACGCATCCCGTAACTGCCCCATTTCATCACGTCCGGCAAAGCGGATTTCATGCGTCAGGTCGCCATTGGCAATGCTTCTGGCGGCGGATGAAAACCGCTTGATGGTGTAACGGATGGACATAAAGAAAGCCAGATACAGGTATACAATAATACCCAGTACCAGCAGCAGCACAGACGTCAGCACGATAATTCGGCTGCGCTGGCTGTCATGGCGTTCGTTCAGTTTGTATTCGATCAGCGGAAAAGCTTTTTCTGAAATGCCATACAGCGGTTTGATCTGCTGTGCATAAAAGGCATCGTAATCCAGCCATGAGGATTCAATCGCCGCGGCAGCAATAATTTCTTCATCAATTTTAAAACGGATATTTTCCATCGCCTTCGAGGCCGCCTCTGCCGCACTCAGCAGGTCGGCATTACCGACTGCTTTTGCATTCAGAACCACCAGCTGCAGATCCGGCTCCGTTGCCAGTAACTGATCATAGGTGACGTTCATCAGATCGTAGGTGGCTGACTGCAGGTACTGTTCAACGAAGGCGTAAATACCGGAAGCGTGCCCCATACCGGCCGCCGCGCGGATTTCCGGCAGAGTGTCGAGAATACCGGTCAGACGCTGGATATCGCTGTCCGGGTCGAGGGTAATGCCTTTCAGCTGCATATACTGACGCACGATCAGATAATATTCGTCGATCGCCATCTGATAATATTTGAACTGGTCACGGAATGTCGGCTGCCGGTGTTCACCACTCATCTGCAGATGGGAGGCATACTCGCGGCTCCAGTCGGTCAGCCAGGTCTGCAGCTGCGGATTGACGGCACTTTCAATCAGTTGCTGAATGTCAGCCGGCAGGGCTTCCATCTGCTGCGTGGCCCGACCGGTTAATTCAGCATCGTTTTTAAACGTGGCTGCCGCCGCCATATCGCGGAAAGATTCCAGCCCGTAACCGAACTGCATCAGACGGTGGGCATGTCTGAGACCATTCACTTCTTCGGCTGTTTTTTCCAGTGATTCAAAGGCCGCCAGAAAAACCTGGCCACTGAGAACCACCAGAGGCACCATGAACAGAAAACTGATAATGCCGAATTTGGCGGCATAGCTCAGCTGTCCCATCAGTTTGATTGCCGGCCACATCAGAGCTTTCAGCATAGACTCCTCATACTCCTGCTTATGCTTATAGTTATTTCCCGCGCGGGGTAACAGGTTACAGAAGCCACTGTCTGCTGCGGCAATTCCCTGCCGATCATGACTTCCCGCGGACAATCTGTCCGCCTTTGCGCTAATGATAGTCTACCCACTGATGCCGATGTTTTTTTCTCTGCGCTCTCTTGTGTAATTTCTGTAACGGAGCCGGCTGAGCCGCTTTCCCCTGCCCACAGGAATCATACTTTTGGGGTACAATTCTGCCAGCCAGCGGCGTTTTATCGCCCGTCTGGCTCATATTGATACATTCCGGCGTGATCAGTGCCGGAAGAACGGATGATCACGGATACAGGCAGCCTATGACTTCAGCAAGCGGCGTTGACCGTCACCAGCAGAAAATGCAGAAACACAAAGAAAAAGTGGACGCAGCCATCAGTAAAGCGCAGGAAGAACGTGGCGTGATTATCGTGCTCACCGGTGCCGGCAAAGGCAAAAGCAGCTCAGGTTTCGGTACTCTGATCCGCACCCTGGGACACGGTTACCGGGCCGGCCTGGTGCAGTTTATCAAAGGCACCTGGGACTGCGGTGAAAGCCGGATTCTCAGTCAGCTGGACGGCCTGCAGACGGAAATTATGGGCTCCGGATTTACCTGGGAAACCCAGAGCCGGGAAAAAGATCAGGCCGCCTTCGATGCCGTATGGCCGAAAGCCGCAGCCATGCTGGCGGATCCGCAGCTGCGCACCGTTATGCTGGATGAGATCACCTATATGCTGGCCTATGACCTGCTCGATTTCGACACACTGAAACAGGCACTGCTCAACCGGCCGCGCGAGCAGAATGTGATCCTCACCGGCCGCGGTGCGCCCTCAGCCCTGCGCGAACTGGCCGATACGGTGACAGAAATGAAAATGGAAAAGCATGCCTTCCGTGCCGGCGTTAAGGCTCAGCCCGGTATTGAATGGTAAGGCGGGTCTCCCGCTGATACTCAGCGGGAGGCCTCGAACAGACGTTTCAGACCCGTCTCATCCGTCACGCCATCCATCATGCGCCAGGACGGATCTTCCAGCACATCCCCCACCCATTGTGAGCACAGGCGCTGATATTCGTCTTTGCTGCGGAAATCACGGATAAATTCGTTGATCACTTTCAGCAGCGTATAGCTGTCCGCATCGGCTTTGACGCCGACGGTGTAGTGCCACAGGCTGTCGGCCAGATTCTGCGGCAGCAGTTCCAGCTGGCCATACCAGGGGCTCTGAGGATCGTGGGCCGCCCAGTAATAAATCGGCAGGTCCACGGCAAAGGCATCGACCACGCCTTTGGCCAGCGCATCATGAATCCAGCTCTGGTCGGTGTAGGCCAGCAGATTCCCCAGTTCGACTTTGCCACCGGACTTACCTTTATTGGCCCGCCAGCGCAGACCGGCATCCTCCAGCGTAGCGAACGCGGCCGGGTCATTGATACAGCCCAGCACCCGTCCCTGCAGGCTGTGGATACCCTGAATGCGTTCATCACCCTTACGCCGGGCCAGCACATACGGCAGATACAGATAAGGTACCGAGAAAGCCACATCGTCATACACAGGGTCCGGTGGCAGCGCACTCCAGACCAGATCGGCCGGCGGCTCGCCACGGGCAGCCCCACAGTCGAGCAGCTGGGTACAGAGATCCCAGGGGTGTTCGATAAAGGTACATTTCACACCAAGATAGGCAGCAAAGGCGCGTGCCATATCGGCATCAAAACCGGCCAGCTCATCGCCCGGATGCGGATGGAAGGAGACGCCGACAAATTTGGGTTCAATCGCCACCCGGATTTCACCCCGCTGGCGGATACGCGCCAGCCGGTCTTCACGGCTGGCCGGCAGGTATTCCACCTTACGCAGTTTTTCATAATCCGCCGGCGCCCGCTGTTGCTGCAGGTTGCCGGCACTGATCAGCTGCGCCAGATCGCAGCTCAGGCTGCGCGTCCAGTCGCTGCGGTTATGGATGCGTTCACGGGTGGTGTCACTCAGTTCCACCGTCGCCTGAATCACCCGGTTGTTGGCTTCAATTTCTTCCAGATGCTGGTGCATGCTGGCCAGCAGTGTGGTCAGCGAGGTCATGGTGCCCCCCACCCGCTCATTGAGGGTGCCCAGCTCCTTGTCTGACTGCTCCAGCAGGTCTTCCAGCTGTTGTTCAATATGACTGAGGTCGATCTGCTGAAAGGCTTCACGCGCACTTTCACGGGTCTTCATCGCCAGATTGCGGACCTCGTTGGCCACCACCACAAAACCACGGCCGGCATCCCCGGCATGGGCAGCTTCGATGGTGGCGTTCAGTGACAGCAGATGTACGGTCTGACCGATGTCATCAATGGTGTCGATGACTTTGCGGGAATTGCTCGCCTTTTCCTGCAGCTGGCGTTTCAGTTCTTCAAAACGGCCGGAGAAAAATTCCTGCACTTCCGACAGTTTCTGTTCCATCTCACTGCGCAGCAGCTGGCTCTGATGATCGCCTTCAGCCAGATGTTTCTGGGTTTCGTCAACAAAACGGTGCTGATCCGAGGTGCGGTCGTTAATTTCGCCCAGACTGCCACCCAGTGCTTCCAGCCCGGACTGCAGGTGTCCCTGCAGCTGACTGACACGTTTCATCATCGCCGGCAGGCCCTGTACCACAGCTTCCAGCTGCTGATACTCCTCGTGTTCCTGCAACAGCCGGCACAGTTCCGGCGGGCAGCCTTCACTTTTCTTCAGCCCGTCCCAGTCACCTTCCTGCAGCCTCAGCTGCCACTCAGGCTGCTGTGGCTCCGGTGTGCGGCGGAATAAATTCATCTGCTTCTCTCCGGCTCCCCGATCTGAGCCTGGTTAAATTGATATTTTTATCTAAAGCTAGATGATAGGAGGCTATATTCCAGCCACTCTGCCCAGTTTGTCAGTCGCTCCGGATAGATCGCCTGACGGCAGCAGAGTAGAATAAAAATCCGCTCGGAAATGGTTGTGGTTATGGCAAAAAAGAAACAGGGCAACGACACCCCCGGCCTGCAGGGCAGTCTGTGGCTGAACAGCGACAGTCAGACCGCCTTTGCCGCGGATCAGGTCGGCCTGTTACAGGCCATTGATGAGACCGGCTCCATTTCCAAAGCCGCCCGCAAGGTCGGCATCAGTTATAAAACCGCCTGGGACCGGGTGGATGCCATCAACAACATGGCTCCTCAGCCTCTGGTGGTGCGTGCCGCCGGTGGCGCTCAGGGGGGCGGCACCTCACTGACCGGCTATGGCCAGGAAATCGTGAAAGGGTTTCTTGCCATGCAGAACGAACACGCCGCCTTTCTGCACCAGCTCAGCCGCAAAGTTCACTCCATTACCGATGTGGCCGGATTTATGACCGGAGGCACCCTGAAAACCAGCGCCCGTAATCAGTTCCGCGGTATCGTCAGCCAGGTCATTCCCGGCACGGTGAATAACGAAATCCGCATCCGTATTTCCCCCAACCGCGAAATCGTTGCCATCGTCAGCGATGAAAGCTGTCAGGCACTGGGGCTGGAGCCCGACTCCCGGGTGGTTGCCCTGGTGGAAGCCAACGCCGTGATGCTCAGCCGCGACCGCAACATCCGTGTCAGCGCGCGCAATAAACTGCTCGGCGTGGTCAAACGCATCACCACCGGCGCAGTGAACAGTGACATCGTACTGGATATCGGCGACAGCAAATCCCTCAGCCTGCTGATGACCAACACCAGCGCCGATGATCTTGAACTGCATGAAGGGGATGAAGTCTGCGCCTTTTTCAAATCGTCCAGCGTCATCCTGCTGGTTGAATAACCACGCTCAGTAAACCAGTGCCACCGATTTGATCTGCGCCCACAGACGCAGTCCCGGCACCAGCCACAACTGTTTCACCGACAGCCGCGTCAGCCGCGCCAGTAACGGCGCCCCGCCCGGACCACCCAGCCGGACCCGCACCAGCATCAGACCGGCGCGCTCATCATCGCGGATTTCTTCGACGATACAGGGGACGATATTGAGAATACTGGTGTCCTTGTGCTGTTCCAGCGACAGGCTGACATCCCGTGCCAGCACCCGCAGGCGCAGGGTATCCCCGACCTGAAAATTGCGGTCGTGCACCCACAACGGTACCCCGGCACTGACCCGGGCCAGTTTCCATTCCGGCGCCAGTTCACTGACTTCGCCCTGAATCACCACCCCGGCCTCTTCCCCCAGAGGTAAAGGTGCTTCCAGGTCGGCCAGCGCTTTGTCCAGCGGGGCGGCATGCAGCACGCGGCCATTTTCCAGCGCCACCAGATGATCCGCCAGCCGGGCGACTTCGTCGGTGGCATGGCTGACGTAAATCAGCGGGCCATTGAATTCGGCTTTCAGCCGCTCCAGATACGGCAGGATTTCCTGCTTGCGGGCCTGATCAAGCGACGCCAGCGGCTCATCCATCAGCAGCATGCGCGGATTGGCCAGCAGCGCCCGGGCGATGGCTACCCGCTGGCGTTCACCGCCGGACAATCCCTGCGGCCGCCGCGCCAGCAGATGGCCAATGCCTAACATTTCAATAATGCGTTGTGCCTCGCCATCAGCCAGCGCTTCACACTGACGGCGTCCGGCCCGGCGGCGCCCGTAATCCAGATTGCCCTGCACCGACAGATGCGGCAGCAGACTGGCTTCCTGAAACACACAGGCCAGCGGCCGCCGCTCCAGCGGCACGAACGTATCCACGCTCTGCCAGACCTCATCATTGACCCGCATCTCACCGATACCGGCCTGCTCCAGCCCGGCGATACAGCGCAGAAGGGTTGTTTTGCCGGAACCGGAGGGGCCGAATAAAGCGGTCACGCCGCTGGCCGGCAGCGTCAGATCGACATCCAGACTGAAGCGCGAACGGGCAAGAAAAAAGCGCAGGTACATCTCACCACGACTGACCGGAGCTGTGCTGTTCATGGCAGGCCTCCGACACTGAGGCCGGCATGACGGCGGCGGCCGTTAAAGGTATACAGGGCAAACAACACGGCAAACGAAAACAGCAGCATAATGCCCGCCAGGGTATGGGCATGACCGTATTCCAGCGCCTCGACGTGATCGTAAATCTGCACCGAAATCACCCGCGTTGCGCCGGGAATATTACCGCCGATCATGAGTACCACGCCGAATTCCCCTACCGTATGGGCAAACCCCAGAATCGCCGCCGTCAGAATGCCCGGCGAAGACAGAGGCAGCACCACGGTAAAAAAACGGTCGCAGGCACCGGCGCCCAGTGACGCCGCCACTTCCAGCGGCCGGGTCCCCATCGCCTGCATCGCATTCTGGACCGGCTGCACCACAAACGGCAGAGAATATATCACCGACGCCACCACCAGACCGGTAAAGCTGAACGACAGTAATTCCAGCCCCAGGGCTGTCATCAGCCGGCCCAGCGGCCCATCAGGCCCCATCGCCACCAGCAGATAAAAACCGAGTACGGTGGGCGGCAGCACCAGCGGCAGAGCAATCACTGCCGACACCGTACTTTTCCAGCGCGATTGCGTACGCGTCAGCCACCAGGCCAGCGGTATCCCCAGTAACAGCAGCAACAGCGTTACCACGGTTGCCAGTTTCAGGGTCAGCCAGATGGCGGTTAAATCGGCCGCTGACAACATAGGCAACCTCCGTTAACCGCGGCTGTAGCCGTAGCGGGTAATCACCGCGTTCACCTCATCCGACTGCAGATATTCCAGCAGCGCGGCGGCAGCGGCATTGCCTTCGCCTTTTTTCAGCAGCACAGCATCCTGGCGGATTGGCTGGTAATAAGTGGCGGGAATCAGCCAGGCACTGCCGGAAGTCACAGCACCGTTTTTCATAATCTGCGACAGCGCCACAAAACCAATTTTTGCATTGCCGGTGGACGCAAACTGCCAGGTCTGACTGATGTTTTCGCCCATCACCCAATGGCTGCGGGTTTTCTCCGCCAGTCCCAGTTTTTCCAGCGTCTGCACCGCCGCTGCGCCATAAGGCGCCAGTTTCGGATTGGCCAGTGCTACCTTGTTGAAATCCCCGCTCTGCAGTAACGCCTGCGGGTCCAGACCGGCGCTTGCTGACCACAGCGCCAGCGTTCCCTGAGCGTAAGTAAAACGGCTGCCGGCCACCGCCGTACCGGCCTGTTCCAGTTTTACCGGCTTCGCCTGATCGGCGGACAGAAAGACTTCAAACGGTGCGCCGTTCTGGATCTGCGCCAGAAATTTACCGGAAGAACCGAAAGACAGAGTCGCCTTGTGGCCGGTCTTTTGCGCAAATGCCGCCGCAATTTCCTGCATCGGCGCCGTAAAGTTGGAGGCCACGGCCACCATGACTTCATCCGCATACAGCGGCAGCGCCATCAGCGTGGCGCTGATGGCAATAAGGGTTTGCTTCAGTCGTGTCAGTAACATCTTTGTCACCTCTGCTCGTGTTTGTGATTCAGCACCGGATTGACAAAACCCCGGTGAATGTCATTCGCTATATAGGGCGCTATATAACGAAGTATATAACCAATTTTTAACGACCGGGAGAACCCTCCGATGAATTTATCCACTTTGGCGGGCAGCACTCTGATCAGTGCTGCCCTGCTGCTGCCGGCTGCAGGCCAGGCATTTGAGCTGCACGGTAAAGAACTTGAACTGTACGGAACCTTCCATCCGTCACTGGACTACATGGACTCTGACATCAGCGAAGACGAAGCCGACCCTGACAACGGCCTGACCTCAGGCAGCGTCGGTGTATCGTTCAACTCTTCCAACATCGGTTTCCGTGGTGTGGTGCCCACCGATGTGGTCGACCTGAGTGTCATGTACCAGCTGGAACAGGGCATCAATATGGATGGCAGCAGTTCCGATACCTTCACCACCCGCAACAGCTTCGTCGGCCTGAAGACCAGCAACTGGCAGCTGTTTGCCGGCCGCCATGACACCCTGTTCAAGGATCTGGCCCTGCGCCATTCCCTGATCAAACACTCGGTGGCTGACCGTGGTGTGATACTGGGCGCCAGCGCCCTGCACGGTAATCAGATGGACAGACGGGCGGAGAATATGATCCTCGGCCGTTATTTCCTGCCACTGGGCAGCGGCCGCCTGGAACTGCAGGCGCAGTATTCACCGGACGCCACCAAGTCTGCCGGCACTGTGGATAACAACAAAGAGGATCTGCTGGCCTTCGGCGTGGAATGGAAAAGTCCGGCGCGCACCTTCGCCGTGGCTTATGACCACTGGTCAAACAAGATCATCAGCACAACAGTTGGTGAGGTAAATGCGTGGCGGGCAATGTGGAAAGAAACCGGTGAACACCTGACCACCAACCTGATTCTGGAAAGCATCAGCCATGAACTGACCGACGGCACGGATGGTGAAATGGACCGCGATGCAGTAGCGCTGCAGGCGGCCTGGAAACAGGGCAGACTGCGTTACGTCGGCCAGATTATGATGGCAGACAGTTATGCCGATACCGATGATACCGGCGCGACCGTGTTCTCGGCCGGCGTGGAAAAAAGCCTGTCAAAATCGACGAAGATTTACACCCTGTATACCCGTACCGATAACGAAGATAACGCCGCCTTTCAGGGCGTTGACGGTACCCATGGCGATGAACTGAAAACCCTCCCCGGCGGTTCACCGCAGGCGTTGTCCGTGGGGATGATTTTCAAATTCTGAGTCAGCCGCCGCACAGTGCCGGCCCGCCGGCACTCAGTCTTCGCTGAACTGAATTTCGCTGCCGGGATGAAACTGATCACTGCCATACAGCTCCGACAGCAGTTTTGCCTCCCCGTTAGGCTGCACCATGCGGGCATGATGACGGGTCAGTTTTCGCGGCTCATCGACACCGCAGGAATGCGCCATCATGCCGACTTCCTGCACCAGGGTGTCGACAAAATGTGCAACCCGCTGCGCTTTATCCGCCGGCACCAGACCACGTTGCAGTCGCGGGTTGTGGGTGGTGATCCCGGTCGGGCAGGTGTTTTTATTGCACTGAAACGACTGGATACAGCCCAGCGCAAACATAAAACCGCGGGCGCTGACGACAAAATCCGCGCCCACGCATAACGCCCAGGCCACCCGGTCCGGGGTAATCAGTTTGCCGGAACAGATCACTTTGACGCGCGGCCGCAGGTGATATTCATCCAGCACGTCCACCAGCATCGGCAACGCCTGTGCCAGTGGCAGCCCCATATAATCCATCAGTGACTGCGGCGCGGCGCCGGTACCGCCTTCGGCACCGTCCAGGGTGATAAAATCCGGAGCGCTCTCCGGCCCGCGCTGCTGTACCGCACGGCACAGATCGCGTATCCAGCCGAGGTCACCGAGCACGGTTTTAAAGCCCACCGGCTTACCGGTAACAGCCCGCACATGACCGATCATATCCAGCAGGTCATCCACCGAGCGGATTTCCGGGTGACCATTGGGGCTGATCGACGCCTCACCCTGCGGAATATGACGGATGGCAGCAATTTCGGCAGTAACTTTTTCCGCCGGCAGAATGCCGCCTTTACCCGGTTTCGCGCCCTGGCTCAGTTTGATTTCAAACATGCGCACCTGCTCAATGGCAGCGATGTCATGCAGCTTGTCATCGTCCAGTCCGCCGATGCTGTCACGCACACCGTATTTGGCAGTACCGATCTGAAAAACAATATCGCAGCCACCCTCAAGGTGGTAAGGCGACAAGCCGCCTTCGCCGGTATTCATCCAGCAGCCGGCCAGTTTTGCCCCGCGCGACAGCGCCTGCACCGCCGGTTTCGACAGCGCGCCATAACTCATGCCGGAAATATTCACCAGCGATGCGGTGGTGTAAGGCGTGCGGCAGTATTCACCGATGGTCACCGGCTGCAGTTCGGCGAAATCCTGCTTCAGCGCCGGAAAGGGGCTGTTCACAAAAATGACGGTACCGGGAATTTCCAGGTGCCGGGTCGAACCGAAGGAAATGGTGGTATTCACCTTTTTCGCTGCCCGGTAAACCCAGCTGCGTTCCGCGCGGTTAAAAGGCATTTCTTCCCGGTCCATGGCGAAGAAATACTGGCGGAAAAATTCACCCAGATGCTCGAAGAAATAACGGAAACGGCCGATGACCGGAAAATTGCGCCGTACAGTATGCCGGGTCTGACGCACATCCACGATATAAGCGGCCAATGCCCAGAAAAATACGCCCAGTGTCACCAGCGCCAGCACACTGAGAAGAATAATCATGCCGTACGCGGCAATGATAAAAATCTGATCCGTCATTCAATACTCCAGCCAATGTCAGCATCCCGCAGACCAGTCTGCAGGCTGCCCAAGCTTAATGGCTTAACGTACTGATGTCATGACAGAAGAAAGAGGAATGGCAGATAAAAAGAGAGCAGCCAACGCTGCTCTGAAACGGGAAGAACGGAAAAATGCCGGAAAGCAGAATCACGCTGTCGGCGTGATGTTTTTGACGTTTTTAGCTGAGAAGTAAGAAAAACCACCTTCAATATCACCCACTTCCACCCGGTTAGGTGACAGCGGCGAGCTTTTGATCGCAGCAATATACAGTCCGTGACTGGCAATCAGATTCTTATCCACATCAGAGAAATGTGGCTGGGCAAAGGCAAAGGTTTTGCGCTCGCAACCCCGCTCCAGGGTCAGCACCAGCTGAGAATCGGTCAGCTCATTGGCACGGGAATAATTCACATAGGTGACCTGATAACCCTGATCGAATTCGTACAGATACTGGTCAACGGTTTGGCGGCTGATACTCATCTTATTTAATAAACCTGTTAATGTTCCGGCGTCTTTACATTAGGTTTAGTCGCTGGAATCCCTCCCCGCAATGTCCGATAACAGAAATCTACAGACTTTCCTGTCGTCCCCTCCGGCAGCAATAAAACCGTCATTTTTTCCTGTAAAAACAATGAATTGCCAGTTATGACAGGTGTCAACTTTCTGTTTGATTACAGGATTGCTACAGGAACTTACAAACTTACCAGCAAGATGGCCCGAAAGGAGCGTCTGAACCCCGTCTGTGCAGAATATTTACCTTCAGACAAGATCTGCCAGTGCAGCACTAAGACCCGGAAAGTGAAAACGGAAGGAAGACCGGTCGAGAATGACAGGTTCAGCATACTGACCTTTGAGCAGCAGTTCGCTCATCTCGCCCAGCAGCAGGCGGGCGGCAAAGGCCGGCAGCGGCACCAGTGCCGGCCGCTGCAACGCCGCCGCCAGTGTCTGCGTGAACCCGCGGTTGCTGACCGGCTGTGGCGCGGTCATATTCACCGCGCCGGACAACTCAGACTGCAGCAGATAATCCACAGCACGCAGGTAATCCTGCAGATGAATCCAGGACAGGATCTGCCGGCCATCACCAATGACCCCGCCAAGGCCCAGACTGAATGGCAGACGCAGCTTTTTCAGCATGCCGCCATCCGCCCCCAGTACCACCCCGGTACGCAGCAGCAACAGCCGCTCTGATAAGGCCGCCAACGGTGCGGCGGCCTCTTCCCAGTCGCGGCACAGACGGGCGGCAAAATCATCACCGGCCGGCGCCAGCTCATCCAGCGGCGACGATTGCTCACCACTGAAGGCGCCGTAGTAGCCCACCGCCGAGCCGCTGAGCACAGCGCGGAACCGCTGTCCGCTGTTACGCGCCCAAACGGCCAGCTCGCGGGTCAGGGTGACCCGGCTGTCGTATAACTGCTGGCGCCGGGCGTCGCTCCAGCGCCGCTCAGCAATCCCTTCTCCGGCCAGATTAACCAGCAGTGTAAACCGGCCAATAAGCTGTTCCGGCGTGGAAACCGCCGCTACCCGCCCGCCCCATTGTGCCTGCACCCATTGCGGGCGGCGGCTGAGCACTGTGATGTCCATGCCCTGCTGCAGCCAGCGGTTGACCAGATGATGGCCAATAAAACCCGTGCCACCGGTAATAAGAACAGAGTCGTTTGTCATAGGCTTCTCCGCTGCAGTGGTCCGTCACCTCCGTGTGACGCGGACAAATTTCTATGCAATAGTTATACATAACAAGTTAAAGACGTACAAGGCAGAACTTTGTACACAATCCATCAGACGGAGACCCACCAATGGCCGACATAGCCGTCATCGGTGCCGGCATGGCCGGACTCAGCGCCCTGCAGGAACTGGCCGCCGCCGGACATCAGGTGCAGGTCTATGACAAAAGCCGGGGTTCCGGCGGACGCATGGCGACGAAAGCGCTGGCCGGCAGTGGCTGGGATATGGGTGCCCAGTTTCTGCGCGCCCATTCCCCTGACTTTGCCCATCAGCTCAGCCAGTGGCAGCAGGCCGGCTGGATTGCGCCCTGGTCACCCACGATCTGCCGCTATGAAAACGATTGCCTGACCCCTTCGCCGGATGCCGTTAGCCGCTACGTCGGCGTACCACGGATGACCGCCCTCAGCCGCGGCCTGTTGCAGTCCGCGGCCGGCTTTCACCCCGCCGTACGCATCAGCACAGTCCGCTTTGCAGAGCAGCGCTGGCAGCTGCAGAGCGATGACGGCACCCACCTGGCCAGCGCCGATGCCCTGGTGATCAGCGCCCCACCGGCTCAGAGTGCCGCACTGTTGGAAAACACGGTGCCACCGCTGGCAGCACACTGCCGGCAACAGCCGATGCTGCCCTGCTGGACACTGCTGATCAGCGTGCAGCAGCCATTAGCGGTCACCGCGGATGCGGTTTTTGTGCGTCAGGGGCCACTCGGCTGGATCGCCCGCAACAGCAGCAAACCCGGCCGCAGCGGCGCTGAAAGCTGGGTGATTCAGGCCAGCCATACCTGGAGTGCCACGCACAACGACAGCCCGCGTGAAGCGGTGCAGCAGATGCTGCTTGAGGCTTTCTGTGAGGTCTTTAAACTGGACGCCATCAGCATTACCGGACAATGGCTGCACCGCTGGCTGTACGCCCTGCCGGCCAGCACCGGCAATGCAGAATTTCTGGCCGCCGGTGGACTGCCGCTGGCGGTCTGTGGCGACTGGTGCCATCACCCCAGCGTGGAAGGCGCCTGGCACAGTGGCCGCCGTGCCGGCCAGTACCTGAATCATTATCTGGCCACCTCATCAGGCCATCTGCAGGAGCGGATATGACAGAGATCAAGCGGGCGTCTGTGCTGCTGGCCCACGGCAGCAGTGACCCACAGTGGGTTACCCCCTTCACCCAACTGCTGGCCCATATCCGTGAGCAGCTGCCGCAGGACGGTGTGCGCACCGAACTGGCCTTTATGGAGCTGGCCAGCCCGTCGCTGAGCGACACCATCCGCCGGCTGGCCGCCGGAGGCTGCAACCATATCGATGTGCTGCCGCTGTTTTTTGCCGCCGGCCGCCATCTGCGCCGCGATGTGCCGGCCATGCTCGATGACCTGCAGGCCGCACTGCAGCAGCAGGGCCTGGCGGTGACGATTCACCTGCACAGCCCGGTCGGGCTGGAGCCCGAAGTTGCCCGCGCCATCAGCCAGGTGGTTGTCCGTCAGCTGAGCTGAGGCCGTTAGCTGTCATATAAGTCTTATACATGTCGACCAATAAGTTATACAAAACCGGTTGACTTGTATAAGAATCTGCCGTTTAAATAATCCTGTACAACAAATGGTGCAAGGGTTATACAAATGGCCACACAGACAATCTCTCCCACGATCAGTGAACGCATCCCGGTTGGTATCAGCGCCTGCCTGATGGGCGCGCCGGTGCGCTTCAACGGCTCCCATAAACGCTCACGCTTCTGCACCGACACCCTAAGCCGCTACTTCGACTTTGTTTCCCTGTGCCCGGAAACCGCTATCGGCCTTGGCACCCCGCGCGAAGCCATCCGTCTGGTCAGCGCCACGCCGGAATCCGAAGTCCGCGCGCTCGGCAGCAACAACCCGGATCTCGATGTCACCGCCCCACTGGCAGATTATGGCCGCCAGCAGGCCGCCAGCCAGAGCCACCTGTGCGGCTACATTTTTATGCAGAAAAGTCCCAGTTGTGGTCTGTTCAGCGTTAAGCGTTATCTGGCCAATGGTCATCCGGAAGGCACCGCCAGCGGCATATTTGCCGATGCTTTCTGCAAGGCCAACCCGTTACTGCCGGTGGAAGAAGCCGGGCGCCTGAATGATGCCGCATTGCGGGAAAACTTTATGACCCGGGTATTTACCTACCACGACTGGCAGGAATTCAGCCGGCAGGGCATCACTGCCCGCGGGCTGATCGAATTTCACTCACGCTACAAATATCTGGTGATGGCGCACAGCCAGACTCATTACCGCGCGCTGGGCAGAATTCTGGCCGACATCGGCAATCAGGACGTACAGATCGTCGCCAACGAATACTTCACTCAGCTGATGACGGCACTGGCCCGCCCTGCCAGCCGCGCCATGCACACCAACACCCTGATGCATCTGCAGGGCTATCTGAAAAATCTGCTCAGCAGGGCCGACAAGGCCGAACTCAGTGAAGTGATCCGTCAGTATCATCAGGGCATTGTGCCGTTAATCGTGCCGCTGACACTGCTGAAACATCACCTCAACCATCATCCGGAAGCCAGCGCCTATGCCCGCCGTCAGGTGTACCTGAACCCGCATCCGTATGAGCTTGGCCTGCGGAATGCGTTATGAACCGGCTGGATGACAGCAACAGCTATCCGATCCGCGAGTTTGCCCGCCTGACCGGCGTTAATCCGGTAACCCTGCGCGCCTGGGAGCGGCGTTACGGCATTATCCGCCCGCAGCGCACCGCCAAAGGCCACAGGTTTTATACCGACGAGCATATCCGCCATGTAAAACACATCCTGTACTGGCTGGATCAGGGTTACCCCATCCGCCAGGTCCGGCTGCTGCTGAAAAACGGCAGCGGACAGAGTGCCCCGCAGGAACAGGAATGGCAGAGTCAGCAACAGCAGATGCTGCAGGCCGCGCGGCAACTGAACAGCCGCACACTGGACGAGTTATGGAATGCCGGCTTTGCCTCCTATCCACTGGCGTTTTATTACCAGCACTGCCTGCAGCCGGTCATTACCCACCTGCGCAGTGAGCAGCCGGCCAGCGTGGCCGCTAAAATTTTTATCCGCTTACTGCAGCGCAAACTGAACAGCCTGCTGCTGCAGCATCAGCGTCATAACACCGGACCGGTGGTGCTGTTTTTCGGTAATGATGAACAGGCGGAAACCGAACTGCTGATCTGTGCCTGCGCGCTCGCCGCTGCGGATTACCGCTGTGAATATTACGGCACGGGTTTAACCCCGGAGGATATCCGCGACACTGCCTCAATAACCGGTGCGGCGTATTTATGGGGACATTTTTATCCGCTGACGAAAAGCCGCCAGCAAAGCTGGCTGTCGTTCTGCCACACCCCTCCCCTGCCGCTGGCGATATCCGGCACACCGCCTTCCGGCCCCGGGCCGGTTCCTGACCATCATGCCGCCATTACCCATCTGCAGGGTAACTGCGCACGGCAGATCCGCGACTTTATTGCAGCAGCGGGCAGCTCCGCTGCAGGAGAAACCCAGTGACGCACTTAGTATGGTTCCGCACCGATCTGCGCTGTGCAGATAATCCGGCCTTAAGCCATGCCTGCCGGCAGACTGACACGGTGGTGGCCGTTTTTTTTCTGACACCGGCGCAATGGCAGCAGCATGGCCTTGGCCCGCGTAAAATTCAGTTATTGCACAACCGCGCGCTGACACTGCAACAGGAGCTGGCAGATCGTGGTATTCCGTTACTGATTCTGCACGGCGATACATTCAGCCACAGCCTGCAGCTGCTGCAGGCACTCTGTACAGATCTGGCGGTAAAATCTGTGTCGTTCAACAGTGAATATGAAGTGAATGAACGGCACCGTGATATTCAGTTTGTACGCTGGTGCCGTGAACAGGGCACGGAATGCAACCGCTTTCATGATCAGTGCCTGCTGCCACCCGGCGCCGTCGAAACCCGTCAGCAGCTGCCGTTCAAAGTTTTTACCCCGTTTAAAAAAGCCTGGCTGCCACTGGCTGAGCGTCAGTTATCGGCGCCACTGGCAGCGCCGGTGCCACGGCCACCATTAGCGGCGCAACTGCAGCAGGCCATCAGCCGCTGGCAGCAGGAAAATCCGTTACCGGCGGCACAGCCGGACCCACTGTGGCCGGTGGCAGAGGATGCTGCCCACGAAAAACTGGAAGCCTTTATTGGCGGCAGACTAAGTGCCTATAAAAACCAGCGCGATATTCCCTCAGCGCCAGCCACCAGCCAACTGTCGTTTGAACTGTCATTGGGCATCCTGTCCCCACGGCAGTGTCTGTACAGCGCGGTGCAGGCCAATCATGGTCAGCTCAGTGGTGGTAACGCCGGTGCCGACTGCTGGATCAGTGAACTGATCTGGCGCGAATTTTACCGCCACCTGCTGGTCGCTTTTCCGCAGCTGTGCAAACACCGCGCATTCAAAGAAGACACAGAATCCGTACGCTGGCGCAGCAGCGAGGACGACTTCCGCCGCTGGAGTGAAGGACGCACCGGCTACCCCATCGTCGATGCCGCCATCATCCAGTTACGCCAGACCGGCTGGATGCACAACCGGCTGCGCATGATCAGCGCCATGTTTCTCAGCAAACATCTGCTGATCGACTGGCGCCGGGGTGAAGCTTTTTTTAATTACTGGCTGGTTGATGCCGATCTCGCCGCCAATAACGGTGGCTGGCAGTGGAGTGCCTCCACTGGTGCCGACGGCGTGCCGTATTTCCGTATTTTCAATCCGGTAACCCAGTCAGAACGATTCGATGCAGAAGGAGAATTTATTGCCGCCATGCTGCCTCAGCTGGCCTCCCTGCCGGCATCATCCAGACAATGGCCAGCGCCGGCGGAGCGCCAGCGGTGTGATTATCCGCAACCGGTGGTGGAACATAAATTTGCCCGCCAGCGGGCGCTGGATGCCTTTAAAAACAGCCGTGCAGACGCAGTCACGGAGGAAATCCGGTGAACAGCATCAGCAAGCGCTCCCGCTGGCGCAATATTATCCGCTGGGCCGACTCCTGGGCGGCGCCGGAAGAAGAACTCACCAGTACACGCTTTAATCTGCTGCGTCTGCTGCCCTTTATTCTGCTGCATCTGGGCTGCCTGCTGGTGCTGCTGACCGGTGTCAGCAGCACGGCTCTGATCACCTGCCTGATGCTTTACTGGTTACGGCTGTTTGCCATCACTGCCTTTTATCACCGTTATTTTTCCCACCGTGCCTATAAAACGTCCCGTGGCTGGCAGTTTATTTTTGCCCTTCTGGGCAACATGGCCGCCCAGCGCGGGCCACTCTGGTGGGCTGCCCATCACCGCAGCCATCATCTGTATGCCGATACCGAACAGGACCTGCATTCACCGGTCAGACGCGGTTTCTGGTGGAGTCACGCCGGCTGGTTTACCTGTGATGCGTCGTTCCGCACACAGTTTCAGCGCATCAAAGATTTTGCCCGTTACCCGGAACTGCGCTGGCTTGACCGCTACGATACGGCGGCCCCGGTACTGCTGTTGATTGTGCTCTATCTCAGCGGGGCGCTGCTGGAACGGTATCAGCCACAGCTGCACACCAATGGCCTGCAGCTGGTTGTCTGGGGATTTTTTATTTCCACCGTGCTGCTGTTTCATTCCACCGTCACGATTAATTCACTTGGCCATATCTGGGGCAAACAACGTTTTGCCACCCGCGACGAAAGCCGCAACAACGCCTTGCTGGCATTACTGACCCTGGGCGAAGGCTGGCACAACAACCACCACCGTTTCCCGGTCTCGGCACGCCAGGGCTTTTACTGGTGGGAGCTGGATATCACCTGGCTGCTGCTGAAGCTGATGAGCTTTGCCGGCATTATCCACGACCTGAATCCGGTACCGGAAAAGATACTGCAGGAAGGGCGTAATAACGCTTTAAGCACAGGGAAAAAAGAATGAACAGTGAGCATTTTCAACACCTGTACCGGACACTCAACCAGAGCAACATATCGCAGCCATTACTGGCAGAATGCTATGCCGCACATATTCATTTCCGCGACCCTTTCCATGACATCCGGGGACTGGCGGCACTGACGGATTATTTCTCTGCCCTGTACCGCAATGTGAACAGCATACGGTTTGATTTCCACCCTGCCATCACCACCGCGGAGTTCAGTATTGAACGCTGGACCCTGTATTACTCGCACCCACGTATCAACCGCGGACAGGAAATCTGCCTGGAGGGTTGCTCCGAACTGCAGTGGCAGAACCAGCGGATCATCCGTCACCAGGATTATTTTGATGGCGGCGCCATGCTCTATGAACACCTTCCCCTGCTCGGCTGGGCCATACGCCGTCTGAAGGAGAATATGTTGTGAAAAAAGAACGCATTGCCATTATCGGTTCCGGCATCTCCGGCCTGACCTCTGCCTGGCTGCTGAAAGATACATATGACATCACCCTGTATGAAGCAGAGGATTACATCGGCGGTCATACACAGACCACCGACGTCACAGTCGGCGACAAGGTATGGCCGGTCAATACAGGGTTTATTGTATTCAATGACTGGACCTATCCGAATTTTATCCGCCTGCTGGATAAACTGGGCGTCGCCAGTGAAGATTCTGATATGAGTTTCAGCGTGCGCAGTGAACAATCAGGGCTGGAATACAACGGACATACACTGAATACCTTATTTGCCCAGCGCCGTAATCTGGTTAACCCGGCGTTTCTGCGCATGATCCGCGAAATACTGCGTTTTAACCGCGAAACCCGCGAAGAGCTGGTTCTCGGTACGGTCGACAAACAGGAAACGCTGGGCAGCTACCTGCAGCGTAAAAAATACAGCGCTTATTTCAGCCGCTATTACATTATTCCCATGGGAGCCGCGATATGGTCCGCCAGCGAAGCCGCCATGATGGAATTCCCGTTATTCTTTTTCCTGCGTTTCTTTAATAATCACGGCATGCTCAGTGTGGATGAGCGGCCACAATGGCGGGTTGTCAGCCATGGTTCCCGCAGCTATGTGGAGAAAATCGTCAGCGATCTGCCACAGGACAGCCTTTACACCAACACCGCCGTTACCCGCGTTATCCGCCACCGTGATGGTGTCAGTGTATTCTCGTCAGCGGGTGCTGAACGTTTTGATCAGATTATTTTTGCCTGCCACAGTGATCAGGCGCTGGCGATGCTGGCCGATCCGTCAGCCGCTGAGCGCGATATTCTCGGTGCGATTCCATACCAGGAAAATGACGTGGTGCTGCATACTGACAGCAGCCTGCTGCCAACACGCCCGCTGGCCAGAGCCGCGTGGAATTACCACACCGCTGCCAACCCTCAGGATACCGTGGGTGTCACCTATTACATGAACCGGCTGCAGAATTTTGCCGACTGCCCGGTGGACTTCTGCGTCACCCTGAATAAAACCGCGCGTATTGATCCGGATAAAATCATCCGCCGCTTTACCTATCATCATCCGGTTTTCAGTCTGCGTGCCTTTGCTGCACAGCAGCGCCACCATGAAATCAGCAACCATAACCGCAGTCACTTCTGTGGTGCTTACTGGTTCAACGGTTTTCACGAGGACGGGGTTATCAGCGCCCTGCGGGTGACTGAAACGCTCGGAGTCACCCTCTGATGGACAACAGCGCCATTTATGAAGGCTGGGTCAGACACCGTCGTTATGCACCGCTGTCACATCAGCTGCAGTACCGGGTTTTTATGGTACTGCTCGACCTTGATGAAACGGAAACCCTGATGCAACAGCATCCGTTGTGGCGCTGCAGGGCGGGAGGTTTTGCTCTAGCACGCTTCTGCCGCAGCGATTTTTACGCCGCCAAAGAGGCGGCTGAAAACACCGCCGCCGATCTGAAAGCCCGGGTTATCCAGGCGTTTGATCAGCAACTCGATGAACAGATCAGCTCCGTGCGCCTGCTGACTAACCTGCGCTATTTTGGTTTTATTATGAACCCGGTCAGTTTTTATTTTGGTTACCGCCAGGACGGTTCTCTGGCTGGTATTCTGGCTGAGATTACCAACACGCCATGGCGTGAACGTTTTCACTATCTGCTGTCAACCCGTCAGCAGAGTAAAGGCATTGCCGCCACGGCTGTGTATCCGCGCCGCCACACCAGCCGCTACCGTTACCGCTTTGCCAAACGCTTTCATGTTTCGCCCTTCAATCCGATGAATATGGAATACCACTGGCTTCTGAACGAACCCGGTGACGGACTGCTGATTCATATGGAAACCCTGAACAACAGCAACGGCGGTCACCGCGATTTTGATGCCACCCTGAGCCTCAGCCGCCGGCCGTTCAGCCGCAGCATTATGTCATCGGTACTCTGGCAGTATCCCTTTATGACAATGAAAGTATGGTGGGGCATTTACTGGAATGCTCTCAGACTGTGGCTGCGGCGCTGCCGTTTTTATGATCACCCGCACAGCCGCCAACAAGACACTCATACATCTGCCCGGCCGGGCAAGGAGCGCAACCATGAAAAGCCTGACACTGACGCCTGACGCCATGCCCTGGCTGGACCGTATCTGCCGGCGGGGTTTGTTGAATACGCTCAGCCAGCTGCACAGCGGCTGCATCCGTGTATGTGAAGGCAGCAATACCCTCACCTTCGGTAACCCGGAGGAAAAAGCATTAACCGCGGCCATTATTATCCGTGACAGCGAAGCCTACCGCAGCATTGCTCTGAACGGCAGCGTCGGCGCTGGCGAGTCCTATATGACCGGAGACTGGGACAGTGATGACCTGCCGCGGCTGATACGTATTCTGGCGCGCAATAAAGATATTGTTGACCGCATTGATGGCGGCCTGGCCAACGCCGGTAAAGCCTTACTGAAAATTTTTCACGCCCTGAACCGGAATACCGAAAAAGGATCGCGGCGCAATATTGCTGCCCATTACGATCTTGGCAATGACATGTTCAGCCTTTTCCTTGATCCGACCATGATGTATTCCAGCGCTGTTTTTCCGTCGCCTGATGCCACACTGGAACAGGCATCGCTGCACAAAATGGAGCGTATCTGCCGCAAGCTGGCGCTGAGTGAAAGTGACCATCTGCTGGAAATCGGCAGCGGCTGGGGCAGCATGGCCATTTATGCCGCCAGCCATTATGGCTGCCGGGTAACCACAACCACCATTTCTGAGCAGCAGTACGAATGGGCCGCAGAGAAAATCCGTGCCGCCGGGCTGCAGGATAAAATCACCCTGCTGAAAAAAGATTACCGCGAACTTGATGGTCAATACGACAAGCTGGTGTCCATCGAAATGATTGAAGCCGTCGGTTATCAGTATCTCGATACCTATATTGCCGTCTGCAGTAAACGACTGAAAGACGATGGTCTGGCGCTGATCCAGGCCATTACTATTGATGACCAGCGCTATCAGCAGGCAAAAAAAGAAGTCGACTTTATTAAACGCTATATTTTTCCCGGCAGCTTTATTCCCTGTGTCAGCGCCATCTGTCAGTCCGTTGCGGTCAGCAGTGATATGAAACTGGTCAACCTGGAAGACATTACCCCGCACTACGCCAGAACACTGGCACTCTGGCGCCAGCGCTTTCTTGAGCAGCGCCAGCAGATCCGTACACTGGGGTACGATGAAACCTTTATCCGTTTGTGGGATTTTTATTTCAGCTACTGTGAAGGCGGTTTTGCTGAACGGGTCATCGGTGATGTACAGCTGTTGTTCGCCAAGCCACTGAACCGGCGCCAGCCGCTGGCGGCTGCCGTGTGAACAGCACCTGCAGCCGTTCATACTACGGCTGCAGGAAAAAGTTCATATTCTGTTCAGTTTAAGCTGCTAATATCCGCCCGGTACCATCAGGGAACACGCTATGAAAATACTCCGGAAAGGACCTCTGCCGGCGCTGCTGATCGGCTGTCTGCCACTGACTGCCGTTGCTGAAGACGACACGGCAGCCGTGCAGCTGGATAAGGTCGAAATCAGCGGCAGGGAAGAACCCCTGACCCGCATCAGCACCGAAAAACTGCTGAAAGTACCGGGCAGCGGCAATGATCCACTGGCCGCCATCAACACCCTGCCCGGTGTGACCTTCGCTTCCGGACGGGCATCGGAACCCGCGGTGCGTGGTTCATCACCCGATGATAATCAGTACGTTATCGACTTTATGCCGGTCGGCTATATTTTTCATTCCGACAGCAGCAGTATTCTCAGCGATAACGTGATTGAAAATTTCCGCCTCGAAACCGCCGCCTTTGAGCCGCAGTACAACAATGCTACCGGAGCCGTGATTGAAGCCGATTCACGCTCGCCTTATTACGACCGCCGTCAGCTGATTATTGATGCCAGCTTCCTGAAGGCCGGTATTTTTTACGAACAGCCGGTCAATGACAATCAGAGCTTTTATATCGCTGCCAGACAGAGTTTATTTCAGTATTACATTGAGAATTTTCTCGACGATGAAGACTTTGAACTGACCACGCTACCGGAGTATTACGACTATCAGGGCAAGTATGAAATCCGCCTGAGCGACAACGAAAAAATCTGGTTCCAGGCGATTGGCTCGCGGGATAAAGCCGGTATTCAGTTCGATGACGATTCCGATCAGGTTCTGCAGGACCCCGGTCTGAGTGGCGATATTAACTTCGAAGCCTTTTTCAACAGTCAGGGGCTGGTGTGGGAAAAACTCTATAACAGCGGCCTCAGCCATAAAATCGGCCTGTCACATATGGAGCAGAAATTCAGCTTCAATATCGGCAGCAGCAACCGGCTCGATGTCAAAGTCGACGACTATAACCTGCGCAGCCAGTTCGCCTATCCGCTGACCTATGAACACGAACTGCGCTGGGGAGCAGAAATCACCGAAAGCCATATCAGTTATCAGGGTGTGTTTTCCGGTCCGCCCTGTGACGAGTTTGATCCCGACTGCCGCATCGTCGATGGTACAGAGACCATCACAGGTTCCGGCAAACCTGTGGTGTATAACTACGACGCCCACCTGGCTGATGCCTGGGCGGTAACCCCCGACTGGACGCTGACGCCGGGAGTTGCCCTGTCGTGGGATGATTACACCGACCAGCACTTCGCTGAACCCAGAGTGCACAGCCGCTGGCAGTTCAGCGATACCTGGTGGTTTACCCAAGCCTATGGTGAACACCATATTATGCCGCAGAATTTCGGCCTGTTCGTTGAGCCGTTCGGCAATGAGGAACTGCAGCAGCCTGAGGCCACCCACTATGAACTGGGCATTGAGCATCAGGTCAGCCCCGATCTGTTCTGGAAAGCCGAGATTTACTACAAAGACCTGAACAACATTATTGTTGCGCGCGAAGATAAAGACCCGCTGTACAGCAGTCTGACTGATGCCGAATACGAAGCCCTGCCGCGTTACACCAACGACGCCGAAGGCCGTGCCTGGGGTGCCGAATTCTTTATCAACCGCAATCTGAGTGAACGCTGGTACGGCTGGATGTCGGTCGCCTATGCCCGCACCCTGCGTAAGAATACCCTCAGCGGTGACAGCTTCAGCTACAACTACGACCAGCCGGTGATCGTCAACACGGTTGCCAATTATCAGCTCAGTGAGGGTCTGCAGCTGGGCTTCAAATGGCGCTATCAGAGCGGCCAGCTGATTACTCCGCTGGAGGGTGCCGTGCAGGATACTGACGACCCGGCGCTGTACAATCCGGTCTATGGCAGCGTGAACTCAGAGCGCCTGCCCGCTTACCACCGGCTGGATGTGCGCCTCGACCGCGAGGTGCCGGAAATCCACGGCTGGAAAATCGACCTCTACGCCGAGATCCTGAACCTCTACAACCGCAGCAATGTTAGCGGCTATCAGTATGAAAATGCCGATTACAGCGGGCGCGAGGAAGTCACCGATCTGCCGCTGATCGTGTCCTTCGGAATCAAGGCACAGATCTGATCCGCAGGGGCCATAAGTGGCCCCTGCCGTCTCTTTAACCCTGCGAATCATACAGATAAATCGGACAATCTGAACTATAAGGGCCCTATTGTTCCATTTTACTTCCAAATTTTTGCAAAAGGCGCCATACTGACCAGCGTCTGAAATGAATGTAATGGTGGTTCCCAATGCAGATAGGTAAACGGGAAGAATTTGATCTGAACGAAATGGCTATCTTCGTTCATGTTGTCGAAGCCGGCAGTTTCACCGGCGCAGCCAAAAACCTCGGTCTGCCGAAATCCACGGTCAGCCGTAAGATTACCCAGCTGGAAGAACGCCTTGGCGTACGCCTGATTCAGCGCACCACCCGCAGCCTGCGTCTGACTGACACCGGCAACGCGTATTACAACCAGTGCGCCCGCATCCTGAGTGAAATCGAAGAAGCCAATATTGCCGTAACCCAGATGCAGAGCACGCCGACCGGTACCCTGCGCATCACCGCTCCGGTGCTGTTCGGTTCCACCGTACTGTCCGGCCTGGTAGCCGAATATATGGAACTGCATCCGCAGGTGGTGGTGGATATGGTGCTGTCTGATCAGCGTCTGGATCTGGTACAGGAAGGGATCGACGTGGCGTTCCGTATCGGTCAGCTGGAAGATTCCTCGCTGATCGGCCGTTATCTGGGCGACGTGCGCGGCATTCTCTGCGCCAGCCCCGACTATCTGGATAAGTCCGGTATCCCGGCCAATCCGGATCAGCTCAATGATCATCAGCTGATCACATCCTCGTCCTGGCTGCAGTGGAATATGAAAGGTCCGGAAGAGCAGGAAGCCAATATTCAGGTGAAACCCCGTCTGCAGGTGAACGACTTCGCCAGCTTATACGCCATGACCCTGTCCGGTGCCGGCATTGCGCCGCTGCCACTGCTGATTGCTTCACCGGCAATCCGTTCCGGCGATCTGGTGCCACTGCTGTGTGACTGGCCGTTTGAAGCCAGCCCGATTCACGCGCTGTATCCGAGTAACCGCCACCTGTCAGCCAAAGTGCGCAGCTTCGTCGATTTCGTCATCGACAGCATCCGCCCGAATCCGCCGTGGGAAGTGGAAGTGGCGGAAAGCTCCTGTGCCACGGCAGAAAAGCCGGCGGTTCACTGAACCCCGCCCGGCGGTTTGCCGGCCGGCATTTTTTCCAGCAGTTCGCTGACCTTCTGCGGGTCAATCTGACCCGCAGAGAAAATATCATCCAGTTGCTGCAGTAATGAACGCAGCCCTTCATCCAGCCGGATACCTTCGTTAAAGACGCGGTTGGTGTCGGTAATCCCACGTTCCATAATGCCCTGCAACGCCGCTTCCTGGGTTTCGTCCATGCCCAGATACTGCAGGCTGTTTTCCACCCCTTCGGCCATATTTTCCACCACATCCGCGATGCCACGCATCACATCCTGATAGCCGTCTTCAACCTGCCCGACCACCGACCGCAGCTGGCCGGTCAGCCGCTTTACCAGCAGACTCTCCAGTGCCAGTGACTGCTGATTATCGAGGGATTCGATACGCGCATCACACCCCTGCAGCAGGGAAAAAACATTGTCTTTGATGGCGCCGTATTTTTTCTCATCCTCAAGCGGCATATTTTTTACCAGCAGCGAAACACGGCCGTAATTCATGATCGAACGGCGGCCGAAATCGACATAACGGCCCTGTTCCGCACAGGCACCGAGCAGGGCAGATTCCATCTCCTTGGCCATGCCATTGGCTTCCATATTCTTAACGCCGTAACGGCTGCGCATCTGCAGGCTGCAGTTAATGCCGTAACTGCGCAGTGACTGGAACAGCCGCATGCCCAGCTCGTCAATATTGCAGCAGCGGTTAACGTCCAGCAGAAACTGAACATTGACCCCCAGATCCGAGGTATCGGACATGGCGATAAACGCCATTTCATGGGCCTGTTTCAGCTGCATTTTGAGCTGATCGTTGGCAATCTGATTGAACAGGACACGGTCAAGCCGGGCCTTGAGTTCGTACATATCGCTGCGCGTCAGATAATCATCGCAGCCGGCCTCATAGGCCTGCATTTTGTAATCCAGGGTATCGCGGTCAGCCAGCAGCACCACCGGCAGTTCAGAAGCATCTTTCAGGGCCTGACAACCTTCCAGCGTCCGCTCCGGACCGAGCGAGGTAACATCAATCAGAATCAGTTTGGCACCGGCAGCCGCCGCGCTTTCCGCGACCACAGAGACAGTATCGGTGAACAGGAGGTCATACTTCTCACCCAGTAATGCCTCCAGCTGCTGGTCTTTGCTGCGGCCCAGCACCACCGCTTTGTATCCCTCTGTCATAGCCTGTCCATTCTGTGTGCCTGTACCCATATTTAGTTCAGAATTCGTACAGATGCCAGCCCAACGGCCACTTATACGACCTGGATCACATTCGCTAAGCCATTGTTAATAAAAGTATTATTGATTAAAGCAGGTTCAGTTCCTGCGCCCGGTGAATGGCCTGGGTACGGCTTCTGGCCCCCAGTTTGACGTTAATCTTCCGGGCGTGGGTTTTGACCGTATGCAGTGAGATAAACAGCTGATCGGCGATTTCCTGGTTGGATAAGCCCTGGGCAATCTTGCTCAGCACTTCCAGTTCCCGCTCGCTCAGACTGACCCGGATATCGTCTAGCTCCGCATCCTGACGGCCACTATCACCATCCGCGCCGGCCATAAACGGCACCCAGGCGAGAAAATGACTGCCGATGCCGGCGGCACGCAGCATCTGCATGGTCTGGTTTATCAGTTTCTGGCTGTCGCTGCCGCCCTGCTGACGGCGCATGGCTTCCGCCCGCAACAGCTGCATCAGCAGCGTGGCAAAGTTGCCGCCATGGCTGCGCATCCCCTCATCCACCAGCGCCAGGCATTCCGCCACCTGATTGGCCAGCAGCCACAGCCGGCCCTGAGTCAGGATGACAAAGGAGGGCAACATCGGGAACAGTTCCGGCCGCGGCAACTGAGCGTAGCGTCGCCCGTTCAGTAACTGGTCGATACAGCTCTGCGCCCGCCGCAGCTTGCCCTGGGTAATCCAGACATTGGCCTTGATCATGTTCAGCCACTGATAACTGTCGGCTTCCACCTGCCAGCGCTGCATCAGGCGTTCGGCAATACCGATGGTTTCCAGCGCCGCCTCATGCTCACCGCGGGCTGACAGACGGATGGCCGATACCGCATAGCCGTAACAGACCGACACATCGTGCACACTGATGGCGGCGTTGATGCCCTGCTGCAGGGTTTCTTCCAGCCGCGGCAGATCATCACTGCTCAGCCACATCTGCATCGCACGGTACAGCAGCAGCCGGCCGCGCGGTAAACGCTCGGCCTGTCCTTCTTCGGTCTGCAGCAGTGCCAGCCCGTGATCGACCAGCGTCGCACTGTGCTGCAGATGGCCGCGGTTCAGTTCAATACGGGCATAATCAAACAGTGCCAGCGCTTCCATTGCCGGAACCTGATGCTGGCGCGACAGATCCTGTGCCAGACGGTTCCAGATGCGGGCGCCTTCCGGATCCTGCTCCGCCAGACACAGATGGGCCAGCGTTGAACTCATCAGAATACGCAGGGTAAAACGTTCCCCCGGTATCTGTTCCAGCGCCTGGCGGCAGTACTGACCGGCGTCATCCAGCTGGCCCTTAAGGCGCGCCATATAGCCCAGCAGGGCATTTTCTTCATACTCTGCCAGCGCTCCCTGCGCCTGCAGATGGCGGATCAGCAGCGCGGCTTTTTCCGTCTGATGAGTCAGCAGCCAGACCCAGGCCGCAATTGCCATCAGTCGTGCGGAACGGTACAGCAGCTCATCACCGAGAATATCAAACCAGTCGAGCAGGCCGGCGATATCCAGATTGGCCAGAATCAGTTCCGCTTCATGTTCCACCCAGCTGAGAATTTCCCCGCCCAGCCCGGCCTGACGGGCGTGATACAGCGCTGCCACCGGCTGCTGATGATGACTGAGCCAGGCGTAGGCGCTTTCATGCAGCCCGCGCCGCTGCCCGCCCGGCAGCTGATGTGCCAGCAGGGCCCCCATCACCGGATGCATGCGGAACCAGCCGGAACGGTGCTCCAGCGGTTCGATAAACAGATTCAGCCGCAGAGCCTGCAGCAGAGGCGTGTGATAATCGGCGCTGCCGGTACAGTGCTGCAGCAGACTTTCACTGAAGGTGCCGAGGACCGCAGCCTGCTGTACAAACTGCTGCAGTTCCGGTTCCACCCGATGCAGGGTTTCGCCGAGCAGATAATCACTCAGTTCCTGCTGTGCCAGACCGGGTGGTGGTTCCGGCGGGCGTCCGGCGGCGCGGTAACAGGCCAGCCAGATTGCCAGCCCCGCCGGCCAGCCCTGCAGGCGCTGCATCAGTGACGGCACCTGCCGTGCCGGTTCAGGCACATCGTGCTGCAGCAGCAGTTTCTGTGTTTCATCGTCGGTGAACGCCAGATCCTGACTGCCAAGCCAGCTCAGGCGCGGATTGAGACGCAGACGGCCCAGATGGGCCGGGGTATAGCGTGAGGCCAGCAGCATACCGACACCAGCCGGTAACTGTTCAATAATCAGATTCAGCACCTGGAAGCTGTCACTTTCATGCAGGTTATGCACATCATCAAAACACAGCAGCAGTGCCCGCCCGAAGCCCGCCAGTTCCTGCAGCCACAGCAGCAGCACCTGTTCGGTATCCACCCGCCCACGGCGGCGGGTTTCATGCCAGTGAGCCAGAGCATCCGTGGCAATGCCGGGTAACTGGTATTCTGCCGCCTCAAGGAAATGCAGCAGGAAATATTCTGCCGGGGTATCACGGTTATCCAGCGTCAGCCAGATCACCGACGTGCCGTTCTGTTCGGCATAGCGTACATAATCCCCCATCAGCACAGTCTTGCCGTACCCGGCCGGGGCGTTGAGCCACACCACCTGATTGTCCTGCAGGCGTTTCTCCAGCAGGCGGTGACGGTCGAGTCCCCACACGGGAGCTTCCGGATGGCGGCCTTTGCGCGCCACCCAGGCCGCCACGGCGCGCTGATCCAGCGATTCCAGCCAGGGGGATTGGGGACTGTCGGTTCTGCTTTTAACGACCATGTTCTGTACGGATATCCTGCGGAGTGCGTCACCTGAGGTGAGCCACATAGTACCACCATAGCGCAGTGGGTCACCTGCGGCGTGTGTCATACTGCGGGCATAAAAAAACCAGCCCGGAGGCTGGTTTTTTATCAGTGACGGAAATTACTCCTGCGGAGCTGCTTCTTCCAGCAGAGTTTTCAGTTCACCTTTTTCATGCATTTCGGTCACGATATCGCAGCCACCGACCAGCTCACCGTTAACCCACAGCTGCGGGAAAGTCGGCCAGTTGGCATATTTGGGCAGGTTGGTCCGGATTTCCGGATTGGACAGTATATCGACGTAGGCAAATTTCTGTCCGCATTCCATCACTGCCTGCACTGTGCGGGCAGAGAAACCGCACATTGGCTGGTTGGGCGACCCTTTCATGTACAGCAGAATCGGGTTGCCGGTAACCTGGTCTTTGATGACCTCCATAATATCCATAGCACTTCTCTCTCAGAATGGTTCAGTCTGCTGCCATTCTATCACAAGGATATACCCAACCGCAGCGCCCGGATTTATCAGCGGAAACGCACCATCAGCTCATGCAGCTCACGGGCAATATCCTGAATTTCCTGCACACTTTCGGCCGAACGGTTACCGGAACTCATACTCTGCTGTGACAGCTCATTGATCCGGGTAACCTGACTGCTGATTTCAGACGAGACCTGAACCTGCTCTTCCACCGCGGCCGCCATCTGGATCGACATATCGGCAATCTGCCCGACCGATGAGGCAATATCGCCCAGCGACTGCTCCGCTTCACGCATCCGCACCGGCCCCTGTTCAGCCGCTCCGACACCACGCTCCGCCACGTGCACGGCCTGCCCGGTACGATTCACCAGATCACCGACCACGGTGTGAATTTCGGCAGTGGATTCCCGTGTGCGCATCGCCAGACTGCGTACTTCATCAGCCACCACAGCAAAACCACGGCCCTGCTCCCCGGCCCGCGCTGCTTCGATGGCCGCATTCAGCGCCAGCAGATTGGTCTGCTCGGCGATCTGTTCAATGATTTCCGCCGAGCCGGCAATTTTCTGCGTCTGTTGTGACACTTCGGTCACCGCAGTACGGATTTCATCCACGGTATTTTTCAGCCCTTCAATCGCCTCCCGGGTCAGCAATACCACTTCACGGCCTTCGTGACTCTGATTACGGGCACTTTCCGCATGCTGGGCAGTGTTCTGAATATTGCCGGACACCTCGTTAATGGTGGCTGACATTTCCTGTACCGCCGTCGCAGCACTGGCCGTTTCATCCTGCTGCATCTGCAGATCACGGCAGGTGTCCTGCACCAGCACCAGACCTTCCGCCGATCGCTGGCTGACGATATCGGCCGAGTGCTCAAGACGGGTCAGCACCGTATCCAGATGGCGGCGCTGACTGATAATGGCGACCTTGATCATCCCCAGGGTCAGCGAATCATCGGTGTAAGCCCTGGCCGCCAGCGGATCAGTGAAAGCGCGGTCCATGTGCGACAGCAGTGACTTCAGGGTTTTTACCCGTGCCCGCAGGCCGGTCCACACAGCACCCGCGGAACCGGCCAGCATCGTTGCCCAGGCCAGTAACGGATAACCATTGAGGTAAAGACCACCGGATATCAGTGCCGCAGCCAGCACCACCCACAACTGCCCTGGCACAGCGGACAACAGTGGCAGGCCTTTATGGCCCTCGCGCAGGCGGCGGTAGAGTGTATCTGCCCGTTTAACATCCTGACGGTCAGGGCAGATGCGCACGGATTCATAACCCGTGACCTTACCGTTTTCCATCAGCGGGGTGATGTAAGCGCTGACCCAGTAATAGTCGCCGTTTTTACAGCGGTTTTTTACCATGCCCAGCCAGGGCCGGCCGGCTTTCAGATGCTGCCACATATTATCGAAGGCGGCTTCCGGCATATCCGGATGACGGACCAGATTGTGTGGCTTACCGATCAGCTCTTCGCGGTTGTAGCCGCTGATATCGATAAAAGCCTGATTGCAGTCGCGGATGATGCCTTTCAGGTCGGTGGACGAAATCAGTTTCTGACCTGACGGAAAGGTCACCTCATTCTGGGTAACAGGCTGATTGTTTCTCATAAGTCTGATCTGTACATAACTCGTTTGTTATAAGCATAGACTTCATCGGCCGCTTTTCCCGGAACATCAGATTTCCGAACAAAAAAAACATAAAAGGGATAACAGAGCTGCACAATCTGATTATTTAAAAAACAATTCCCTTATTATTCGTAATGTTTAAAGGATCAATATCAGTGCCTGAAAGGCACTGATATTGATCCTTTTCATTTTATTTATGTATTAATTTTTATTTTTAATATTTATCCGCCGGCAGTCTGTTGACCTACACCCATGAATATTATCAATAGTCATTATCGTCTGGCAGCGGGCCAAATCCTCCGCCGCCCGGCGTATGAATACAGAAAGTATCACCGGCCTCCATCGCAATATCAGCACAGCTTCCCAGCAACTCCAGCCGGCCGTTATGACGCAGGATAAAATTACAGCCGGTCCGGCCGGCACCACCACCGGCCAGCCCTGCCGGCGCCACCTGGCGGTGACCACTGATCATGTTCGCCCGCATGGCCGTTAAAAAGCGGATATGTCGCTCTGCTCCGTTGCCGCCGCGGTATTTCCCTGCGCCTCCGGACTGCGCGCGGATATGGAAATGATCCAGTACCACGGGATAACGCTGCTCCAGAATTTCCGGGTCGGTAAGACGGGAATTGGTCATATGACAGTGCACCGCACTGGCACCATCACCGGCCACTGAAGCACCACTGCCACCGCACAGGGTTTCGTAATACTGATGCTGTTCATTACCGAAGGTAAAATTATTATTGGTGCCCTGACAGCCGGCCATCAGCCCCAGCGCTCCCATGACCACATCGACCAGATACTGAGCGGTTTCCACATTACCGGATACCACCGCCGCCGGATAAACCGGAGCGATAATTGACGCTTGCGGCACAATCACGTTAACCGCGCGGAAAAAACCGCCATTGAGAGGCATGGGTTTATCCACCAGCACGCGGAAACAATACAGTACCGCCGCCATCACCACCGACGTCGGGGCGTTGAAATTACCCGGATGTTGTTTCTGTTGCGGACGGTAACCGGTGCCGGAAAAATCCACCGTAGCACTCTGTGTCTGCTGATCCACCCTGATACTTACCTTAAAGTAAGTACCATCATCCATCACCGCATCATAATCACTGTCGGGCAGTTCAACGAGACAACGGCGCAGGGTTTCTTCGGCATTGTCCATCACATACTGCATATAGTCGTGCACCTGATCCCGGCCATACACAGCACACAGACGCTCCAGCTCCGCCGCCCCTTTTTCGCAGGCCGCCAGCTGCGCTTTCAGATCAGCGATATTCTGATCGGGGTTACGCGCCGGATAACGGGCGTCTGCCAGCACTGCCCGGATGGCCTGCTCCTGCAGTTCACCGGCACGCATCAGCACCAGACTGTCGAGCAGCACGCCTTCTTCTTCGATATGGGTACTGCCGGCCGGCATGGAGCCCGGCGTAATCCCGCCGATGTCCGCATGATGTCCGCGGGCGGCGACATAAAAATCGGCCTGTGCTCCACCGCCAATAAAAACCGGACGGATGACGGTCACGTCCGGCAGGTGGGTGCCGCCGTTATAAGGCGTGTTCAGCACAAAAGCGTCACCCGCCGCCATCTGCGGATGATCACGCATGACAACTTTGATGCTTTCACTCATCGAGCCCAGGTGCACGGGAATATGCGGGGCATTGGCCACCAGCTCACCGTGACGGTCGAACAGCGCACAGGAGAAATCCAGCCGCTCTTTGATGTTCACACTGCTGGCGGTTTTTTCCAGCACAAAGCCCATCTGCTCAGCAACCGACATAAACAGGTTATTGAATATCTCGAGTCTGACCGGGTCTCGCCTGACCGGGTCTCGTCTGACCGGGCCTCGTCTGGCCGGGTCTGCCACAGCACTCAGCGGCTGCGGTTCTGCCGTGGGCTGTGTGGCAGCGGCCACGTTTTCCAGCAACAGAGCACCACTGCCAAGCACCTCAAGCTGCCAGCCCGGCTCCACCACGATGGTGCTGTTGGCATCGGTTACCAGCAGGGGACCGGAAGCACTGAAACCAGCCGCCAGATCCCCGCGGGCAAGCACCGTCACCGGCTGCCAGCGGCCGGCCAGATACATGTCCGCCTGCTGCTGCGCCGTGCCGCTGTGGGACGGCAGCGGCAGACGCGGGGGCTGCTGGCCACCGTGAATCAGTTCCAGCTGTACGGCATCAAGATGAACCGCCTTACCGCTGGCAATAAAACCGAACAGCTGGCGGTGCTGCTGTTCAAACGCCTGCTGCATGGCTGCCGCCGTGCCGTAATCCACCAGCAGCTGGGTATCGGAACCGGCATAGCGCAGATAAGCACGGCGGATAACCTGGTCGGCATTCAGCTGTGCCTGCTGTTGCAGAGCCGCAAACGCCGACGCCGCCTGTGTCAGTGCCGCCCCGTCATCCAGTGGCATTTCAACCGCCAGCTCACCCAGCCAGCGCTGCTCCGCCAGACCGATCCCAAAGGCCGACAGAACCCCGGCAAACGGGTGCAGGTAGACGCGGGAAATATTCAGTGCCGCCGCCACCAGACAGGCATGCTGGGCCCCAGCGCCACCGAAGGCATTGAGTACATAACCGCGGATGTCATAGCCGCGCTGCACGGAGATTTTTTTCACCGCCGCCGCCATGCTGTCGACCGCCACCGCCAGAAAGCCTTCGGCGATGGCCTCCGGGGTAAATGCCTGACCGCTTTCTTCTTTTATCTGCTGCGCCAGGGCGACAAACTGCGCGCGCACCGTCTCCCGGTCCAGCGGCTGATCCTGCTGCGGACCAAATACATGCGGGAAATAATCCGGCTGAATTTTGCCCAGCAGCAGATTGCAGTCGGTAATGGTCAGTGGTCCGCCATTGCGGTAACAGGCCGGACCGGGAAAGGCGCCGGCGGATTGCGGCCCGACCTGAAAGCGGCCGTCGGCATAACGCACGACCGAGCCACCACCGGCAGCAACGGTGTGAATATTCATCATCGGCACGCGCAGTTTGACCCCGCTGACTTCGGTCAGGGTTTCGCGCTCCAGTTCACCGGCATAATGACTGACATCGGTGGACGTACCGCCCATATCAAAGCCGACGATATGACGGAAACCATCCGCAACAGCGGTGCGTACCATGCCGACCACGCCACCAGCCGGACCGGACAGCACGGCGTCTTTGCCATGGAAAGCGGCGGCATCAGCCAGACCGCCGTTGGACTGCATGAACTGCAGCGACTCCGTGCTCAGTGCCGTACTGACCTGATTTACATAATGGCCGAGGACCGGCGACAGATAGGCGTCAGCCACCGTGGTATCGCCACGCGGCACCAGTTTGATCAGCGGGCTGACCTGATGACTGAGGGAAATCTGCTGAAAACCGAGCTGCTGCGCCAGCGCACCGATCCGCTGCTCGTGGGCGGGATAACGGTAAGCATGCATCAGCACCACCGCGATACTGGTGTATCCCTGCTGACGTACTTCCAGCAGCTGCACCAGCAGGGCGTCTTCGTCCAGCGGATAGTCCACCGTACCGTCAGCCAGCACCCGTTCCGGCACTTCACAGACCCGCTCATACAGAGGTTCAGGCTGGTCGATGCGTATGGCAAAAATATCCGGCCGGGTCTGGTAACCGATGCGCAGCTGGTCTTTCAGCCCTTTGCTGATAAAAAGTGCCGTGCGCGCGCCTTTGCGTTCCAGCAGCGCATTGGTCGCCACCGTCGTGCCCATTTTCACTGCGGCGGTTAACGCCGGCTGGCTGACATGGCGCTGCTGCAGCTGACGGATACCTTCCACCGCCGCATCGGCGTAGTGCGCAGGGTTTTCGGACAGCAGTTTGTGGGTAACCAGCTCCCCGGCCGGGGTCAGGGCGACGATATCGGTAAACGTGCCCCCGCGGTCAATCCAGAACTGCCAGCGGGAAGAAGGAGTGTTGTCCGGCATAACAGAATTCAGCGGCTATTGATCGGAGCGTCATCTTAACCGATTAACCGGAACGTCGCTGCCGGTCCGGTTCAGAGTTCGGACTCGAGCGGCAGCACACCCAGCACCCAGGACTGCAGGCGCCGCCATATGCCGGCTTCCGGATCGTGGTTATAGGTCACCGTTCTGCCGTCATCGTTTTCACCGTGCCAGCGCAGCGCCGTCCCTTGCAGCGACAGCCGGTAAGCTTCGTGCGCCAGATGCCCGGTCAGAACCCGCTCGGCTTCGGCACCGACCTCCGGCTGCTCAAACAGAATGCCCATTTCGGTATTCTGCCGCGCCGAGCGCGGATCAAAATTCATTGAGCCGACGTAAAAATAACGGCTGTCGATCATCACAAATTTGGCATGCAGGCTGGACGATGATGAGCCCAGCCAGCTGCTGCCGCGGCGTTCGGCGCCGGAATCCGGCCGTAATTCCCACAGCTCCACGCCGGCACGCAGCAGTTCCTCACGGTAGTGTTTGTACGCCGAGTGCACCGCCGGCACATCGGTGCTGGCCAGTGAGTTGGTCAGCACGGTCACGCGGATCCCCCGCTTCACCAGCGACTTCAGATATTTCACCCCGTCCGGGCCGGGAACAAAGTATGGCGACACCAGCAGCACCTCTTTGCCGGCATTCTCCATCAGGCGCAGGGTATTCAGCAGCACCGGGGACACGTACGGGCCGCTGGCAGAAATTTTCTCCGGGTGGTCCGACACCACATAGGCGCGCCCCCACTGCAGGCGCTGTTCATAATTGCTCAGCAGCTGCGGGATGCGCTCACGCAGAATACCGGCATACGGATGATCGCGGCGGTTTTCCGCCCACACCTGCAGATCCCGGCGCAGTTCCGCCAGCGCCTGTGGGTCTTTTGCCGGTTTGTCTTTCAGCACGTATTCCACCGGCAGTGCCAGTTCACTGTTCCAGTAGTGGTCGAACTCCGTGGAGACATCTTCCACCACCGGGCCCAGCGTCAGTACATCCAGATCACCGAACACCACGGCATTGCGCGCGGCATCAAAATATTCATCACCGATATTGCGCCCGCCGACAATGGTCACGGTGTTGTCGGCTGTCATCGATTTGTTGTGCATGCGCCGGGTGGAGATACCGTAACGGGTCAGGAACTGCATTTCCCGCGGATATTCGCGCTGAAACGGATTGAACAGACGGATCTGAATATGCGGGTGGCGGTTAATAATGCGCAGATAGTCGTCGGCACCGCGGCTGGCCATATCGTCCAGCAGCACGCGCACCTTCACACCGCGGTCGGCGGCCTGCAACAGCATCCACACCAGCAGCTGGCCAGTCAGGTCTTTATGGAAGAGGTAATACTGCAGATCGAGGCTCTGCTGCGCCGTCGCCGCCAGCAGCATACGCGCGGCAAACGCATCGGTTCCTGTCGCCAGCAGCGCCAGGCCACTGGCCTGCGGGTCCTGATTCTGCAGCAGTGATGCCCAGCTGCCACCATTCTGCACCACCGGCGCCGGCAGATGTTCATCATAAGCCGGATGGTGATAGTCAGGCAGACTGGCGCAGGCCGTCAGCAGAACGGCGGCCGCCAGCAGAGCGTTACGGCATATTCGCAACATAGGCAGCAACATCATCCAGCTGCTGTTCATTCATATTACGGATCACCCCCATCATCGGGGAGTTCTGGCGTGCCGGATCGTTATTGAGGAATTTCATCAGCGTATTCTGCAGAAATTCATACGGCTGACCGGCAATGCGCGGATACTGTTCGCTGCCATGACCTTCCTGACCATGACAGACAAAACAGACTGATTTATAGATGGCTTCACCCTGCTTACCGGCAGTGACCGGCTGCGGCCGGGGCTTAACTTCCAGACGGGAGAAAAACAGCGCAATATCAATGCGGTCATTGGTACTCAGCCCGGTGGCCAGCTTGCTCATCACATAGTCTTTGCGCACGCCATTGGCGAAATGTTCAAACTGGGTAAACAGGTAGGCGGCATTCTGGCTGGCCAGATTGGGAATGTAATCGCGCTTGCTGTTGCCGTCATCGCCATGACAGCGCACACACAGCACAGCCCGCTCCTTACCATCCTCAATGGCAGTCTGCAGCAGCGCGGTGTTGTTCTCGATGATGGTCATTTCCTGCAACATGGCATCCACACTTTCCGCTACTGCCACCACAGGCGCCAGTGACATGAGGACGAACAACACTTTCCGGAGCATAACTGCATATCCCTCTGTTTATATACTGCACAAAAGCAAATGAAGAGCGTAAACATACTCACCCGGACCGGACCCGCCAAGCCCGGATCAGGCCGTTATGCGTGGATTACTGAACAAAGGATGACCTGAATCAAGCGGCTCTCCGCCGGGGCCTGCCACAGGCCTCAATACCAATATTTTTCATAAGGTTATAACCGCAGCGCCATGATCGCCCCTAGGCTGGTCAGGCGCATTCAGGTAAACTGCTGCGCTTTCTAACCTGCACTCAGAACCGAACATTACGCCATGATGCAAGAGACCTACAGTCCCCGCGACATTGAACCTTCCGTACAGCAATACTGGGAAGAAAATCAGGTATTCAAAGCCGTTGCCGACAGCAACAGGGAGAAGTTTTACTGCCTGTCGATGTTCCCCTACCCGAGCGGCCGGCTGCACATGGGGCATGTGCGTAACTACACCATTGGTGATGTGATTTCCCGCTACCAGCGTATGCAGGGCAAAAACGTGATGCAGCCAATGGGCTGGGACGCGTTTGGTATGCCAGCTGAAAATGCCGCCATCAAAAACAAAACGGCACCGGCGAAGTGGACCAAAGAAAACATCGCTTATATGAAAAGCCAGCTGAAATCACTGGGCTTTGGTTATGACTGGGACCGAGAAATCGCCACCTGCGATCCGGAGTATTACCGCTGGGAACAGTGGTTCTTCACCAGGCTGATCGAAAAAGGCCTGGCCTACAAAAAAACCGCCGTGGTGAACTGGGACCCGGTGGATCAGACGGTACTGGCTAACGAACAGGTGATTGATGGCTGCGGCTGGCGCTCCGGTGCGCCGGTGGTGCGCAAGCATATTCCGCAGTGGTTTATCCGCATTACCGATTACGCCGAAGAACTGCTCAACGATCTGGATCAGCTGGATGGCTGGCCGGATCAGGTGAAAGCCATGCAGCGCAACTGGATCGGTAAATCCCGTGGTGTGCAGATGCGTTTTGCCCTGAAAGACCGCAGCGATGAGCTGGAAATTTATACGACCCGCCCGGATACCGTGATGGGCGTGAGCTATGTTGCGGTCGCCGCCGGCCACCCGCTGGCGCAGGAAGCCGCAGCAGGCAATGCTGAACTGGCGGCCTTTATTGAAGAATGCAATCAGTCCGGGACTGCCGAAGCCGATCTCGCTACCGCCGAGAAAAAAGGCATGCAGACCGGTTTCACCGCTATTCATCCGCTGAGCGGTAAAGAAGTACCGGTCTGGGTGGCTAACTTCGTACTGATGGAATTCGGTACCGGTGCCGTGATGGCCGTACCGGCCCACGACCAGCGCGACTTTGAATTTGCGCAGAAGTACGGCATTGAAATCCAGCAGGTCATCACACCAGCAGAAGGTGAAGAATGCGACCTGAGCAAGGCCGCCTACACCGAAAAAGGCACACTGATTAACTCCGGTGAATTCGACGGTCTGGAATTTGAAGCTGCCTTTGATGCCATCGCCGCCAAACTGGCTGCACAAGGCAAAGGCGAAGTCAAAACCAACTACCGTCTGCGTGACTGGGGCGTCAGCCGTCAGCGATACTGGGGCGCGCCGATTCCGGTGATCCGTACTCAGGACGGTGATGCCATTGCGGCACCGGAAGCACTGCAGCCGGTGATTCTGCCGACCGATGTGGTGATGGACGGTGTGAACTCACCGATCAAAAACAACCCACAATTCGAGAACATCGAATACAACGGCCAGCCGGCCTTCCGCGAAACCGATACCTTCGACACCTTTATGGAATCGTCCTGGTACTACGCCCGTTACTGCTCACCGCGTGACGACACGCAGATGCTGAATCCGGAAGAAGCCAACTACTGGCTCCCTGTCGACCAGTACATCGGCGGTATTGAACACGCCATTCTGCACCTGCTGTACGCGCGCTTCTTCCATAAGCTGCTGCGCGATGCCGGTCTGGTGAACAGCGATGAGCCGTTCAAAAACCTGCTGACGCAGGGCATGGTGCTTGCAGAAGCCTTCTTCTACGTCACCGAAAACGGTGCCAAAGAGTGGGTTAACCCGACCGAAGTAGAAATCGAAAGCGACGACAAAGGCCGCGTGATTTCTGCCAGACGTAAGAGTGATGGCAAAGAACTGCAGGCGGCGGGCATGAGCAAAATGTCCAAGTCGAAAAACAACGGCGTCGACCCGCAGGAAGCCATTGAGCAATACGGCGCCGACACCGTGCGTCTGTACACCATGTTCGCCGCGCCCCCGGAACAGACGCTGGAATGGTCGGACTCCGGTGTACAGGGAGCCCAGCGTTTCCTCAACCGGGTATGGCGTCTGAGCTATGACCTGCTGCAGCAGGAAAATATGGGTGACCTTTCGTCCCTGAATAAAGAAGAAAAAGATGCACGCCGTAAAACCCACGAAACCATCCAGAAAGTGAGTGATGACGTCGGCCGCCGTTACAGCTTCAACACCGGCATCGCCGCGGTGATGGAACTGATGAACACGCTGCAGAAAGTGGATCTGTCTTCCGCCGGCGGCCGCGCGGTAGTGGCTGAAGGTCTGGACGCCAGCATCCGTATGCTGGCACCGATCGCTCCGCACATTGCTCAGGCCCTGTGGGATGCGTTCGGCAACGACGGTCTGGTGATCGATGCGGCCTGGCCGGAAGTGGACGAAAAGGCGCTGGAAAAAGACAGCATCCTGCTGATTGTGCAGGTGAACGGTAAAGTGCGCGCCAAACTGGAAGCACCGGCCACGGCCCCCAAAGACGAACTGGAAGCACTGGCAAAAGAAGCCGTCGCCTCTCATATTGATGGTCTGACCATCCGTAAAGTCATCGTGGTGCCGGGTAAACTGGTGAACATCGTTGCAAATTAATCAGAGCTGACGCTCCGGGCTTTAAAGGGCTGCAGATAGAATGGCTATACGTACTGTTGTCGGTTTTCTTCTGATCACTCTGCTCAGCGCCTGTGGCTGGCACCTGCGCGGTGTGACACCGCTGCCGGCTGAATATCAGGTGCTGTATCTGAACAGCCAGGCCAGCAACAGTATCAACCAGCAGCTGACACTGCAGCTGGAATTCAACGGTGTGCTGCTGACCGAACGCGCCGCCGACGCACCGGCCAGTCTGAGCGTGTCAGCGGCGAAGATTGAACGCCGGACCCTGTCAGTCAGCAGCAGTGGTGAAGTGGCGGAATACGAACTCAACGGTCAGCTGCAGGCTACCCTGACCCGCAGCGGCGAAGACAGCAGCATTCCGCTGGAAGTCAGCGCCCGCCGCATCCTCACCAACGACGTCAACAACGCCACCGGCACGGCCACCGCCTCGGCCCAGCTGCACAAGGAACTCGAGCGTGAGCTGGTGCGTAAGCTGCTGCTGCGCCTGCAGGCACTGGGCAATGCAGGAGCGGCGCAGTGAAGATCCGTCAGGATCAGCTGCAGTCCACCCTCAGCAAAGGACTGGCCACCTGCTATCTGGTGGCCGGCGACGAACCGCTGCTGGTGATGGAAGCCTGTGATGAGATCCGTGTGGCGGCCCGTGCCCAGGGAATCGAAGACCGCGAGCTGTTCCACGCGGAAGCCGGCTTCGACTGGCGCCAGCTGCAGGAAGAAGCCAATGCCATGTCGCTGTTTGCCAGCCGCCGTATTCTGGAAGTCCGCATTCCCAACGGCAAACCGTCCGATAAGGGCAATGCCCTGAAAGACATTCTGGATCATCCCAACCCCGACAACCTGCTGCTGATTGTCTGCCCCCGCCTTGATGCAACCGCCCAGCGCAGCGCCTGGTTCAAAGCGGTGGAAAAAGCCGGCGTATTTTTACCGGTATGGCCGGTCGAGCGCAGTCAGTATCCGGGCTGGCTGAAGCGCCGGGTGCAGATGGCCGGCCTGCAGATCGAACCGGCGGCACTGGCCGCACTCGCGCATCAGACCGAAGGCAACCTGCTGGCTGCAGTACAGGAAATCGAGAAACTGCGCCTGACCGGCACCCAGACTATCAGCGAAGAACAGATCACCGAGGCCATCGGTGACAGTTCCCGTTATGACGCCTTCGGGCTGGCAGACAGCTGCCTGCTGGGCAATCTGGCGGAGGCCAGCCGGATTCTGTCCCACCTGCGTTCAGAAGGTGTGGAACCTTTGCTGATCCTCGGCGCTCTGACCCGTAAGATACGTCAGCTGATCGCCATGCAGAGCCTGACCGGACAGCAACTTAGTGAAGCCTTCAAAAAGCAGAACATCTGGCCCAAGCAGCAACCCCCGTACAAAAAAGCCCTGCAGCGGCTGTCCGCAGCACAGCTGCACCGGGCACTGCAGAAAGCCGGTCTGGCCGATGCTGCCGTCAAAGGCAGCGGGGATAATCCCTGGCTTTTGTTAAGTGAGTTGACTGTCGTGTTAACAGGTGTAAAGCTGCCAACGGGTTAACACTTCTGGCGCAACACAACGCACAGAACCTTCCGTACCTCATTGCCATACTGAGCATGCAGACGGGTCATCCATAACGGATCGGGCTGGTCTGACGTACAGCTGCAGCAACAGGTGACAAAATTTGTCACTTATTGCCAAAATGTGCGCGATTTCATAGTTAATCTGACGGGATCGCCTATTATGGGATCATGAAACGCAGGTGCGCGAGTCACGAGGTTTGAGTTATGAATGCTCTTAACAGTCAACAGAATGCCGATTTAGTCTGGGATCTTGAGAAGATTCATCAGCACCGCCGCGCTATGACGTTTGTGAAGCAGTTTGAGAACCGCTTCTGCGTCTTTTCATCGTCCGTGCGCCAGCTGTATACCAACTACAGTATCTTCTTTCCCGAAGAAGCGGATCGTCAGATGGTGATTCTGCCTGACCCGTACGCTTTCCACGACACCTTCAGCCATCTGGCATCGGAAGCCGTACAGTCCACCGGACTGCACGTGATTCCCGGCAACCTGATCGGTAAGAAGGGCCTGTATCTGGTGATTTCGCACAAAGATAAGAACGTGCGTTCGGTGCCGATTCCGTTCCAGGAAGGTATCCGTCAGATCCTGCGCCGTTCCAACAGTGAAGATCCGTTTCTGCCGGTGCTGATGAAAGGCGACCTGCGTGAATTCAACGATGAGCTGCCGTGCCTGCACCTGCACCGCCTGCGCCTGAAAGAACTGTCATCCCTGTCCGGACTGGAGCGTGAAAGTATCCGCACCACCATCACGGACAAGCTGATGAAGCTGTATCAGGAATCGTCAGCGCTTAATATCGCCTGATCCGCTGCTGCGTCCTGCAGCAGCGCTGTTATTCCCGCCCCTTACACACCCTCATCACCGGCGCGGTAGTAACGCCGTACCAGACGGCTGAGCCCCTTACGCCAGGCCTTGGGTTTGATACCGAAGGTATAGAACAGATGGGTATTGTCACCCGGTGGCACCCAGATGGCCGGACCGGCTGCACCTTCCTGGGATTTCAGCTCCACACTGGCCAGATTTTCATACTGACCGGCTTCAGCCAGCAGTGCCTCGGCAAAGGCATAAGCAGACACGGCTTCCACCCCATTGAAGTGATACGTACCCCACAACTCATCACAGCAGGCAGCCTGTTTCAGCATGGCAATCAGTACATCTGCCACATCATCCGCCGGCGTCGGACAGAAACGGCGCTGCATATCCAGTGTCAGGGTCTGTTCATCGCGGATACTGCTGAGCATGCGGGTGGCAAAATCATCCGACATCAGCGAGAAGCCCTGGCCGATACGCAGAATCATATGGCGCCGGTGACTGCGCACCATGTCCTCAAGGGTCAGCAGATCATGAGCCAGATCACTGTCGGCATAGTCTTCATCATCTTCCTTCCACAGAGCATCCGTACGGTCACGGAACACCGCCAGCGACGACAGCAGCACCACGGGAATATCCTGCTCCCGGGCCTGTTCCAGCCAGAATGGCACATGCGCATAATCGTCACTGTGGAAGAGGGAAGGCACCAGCACAAAAAAAGGCCGGCCTGTTGAAAGAACATTGACCCGTTCCCGCTGTTCCAGACCAAACCCTTTATAGGTCAGGTCCTGATCGCTCAGGCTGCGGGTCAGAAACTGTCCGACCGGTCGGTTGGCACCGACAACCAGCGCGTGAAAACTGCTGACTGACAAAATTCGCTATCTCCGGATTCAGCTGCCGCCGGCCGTCATCACTGACCGGTGGGCCTGTTTACAATAATTTCAGCCCCTCATCATACCCGCTCCGTCGCGAATCCCGAAGCCGTGTCTATACTGACATAACAGATATTTATCGTGGGCTTATAACCGGTTTGCGCATCCCGTTATCTTACCTGTCCATTATGCTGATTCTGCTGTTCGCCGGCGGCATAACCGCCATTCAGCAGAGCCACAGCACAGAGGCCCGTCAGCCGGCTACCGGTCTGCTGGTAGAACGTCTGATTTCAGCCCAGCCACTGACTCTGCCCGACGCCCGTGACAGTAACCTCTGGCAGCAGACGGCGGCCGACCGTCTGAACAGCGGCTTCGATACCCGTGAATACTGGCTGCGTATCCCGCTGCAACAGCCACAGGCCGGAGATCCGTCTGTCCGCCGCGTGCTGAGTCTGGATTATCCGCTGCTGGATTACGTGACGTTTTATCTCACCGCGGGCGGGCAGCTGCTGCAGACCACCGAGACCGGTAATAACCTCCCCTATCAGCAGCGGCCGCTGCCGCTGCCGGTGTTTGCCCTGCCCATCGCCCCACACAGCGCAGCCGACACCCTGTATGTCCGCGTACACACCTCATCCTCCGTCAATCTGTCCCTCAGCCTGCTACCGGAAGCCGCGTTCTGGCAGGCGCGGATCCGCCCGGTCACCGCCGATGCCGCCTTCCATGCCGTGCTGCTGTGCATGCTCGCCTATAACCTGCTGATTTTCGCGCTGACCCGTGACTGGTTGTTTCTGATGTACTCCGCCAGCATCGCCTCCATCTCGCTGATGATGGCCGGCCTGCATGGCTGGACCTATGCTTTCCTGTGGCCACAGCAGCCGGCACTGAACGATGTGATGGTGCTGCTGAGCCTGTCGCTGTCAGAAGTTTTTACCGCGCTGTTCGCGCTCTGGTTTCTGCGCCTGCAGAAGCTGCGTCCCGGTATGTACCGGGTGTTTATGCTGTTTATCATCGTCGCGGCCATGCTCGGCGTACTGTCTCTGGCTGCACCCTATTCGGTGATGATCCGTCTGCTGACCGGACTGTCGGTGGTGATGACCATCGGCGCGCTGATTATGGGGGCCATACTGCTGCGCCAGACGCCCTCACGCGATGTGTTTCTGTTCCTGCTCGCCATTTCCCTGCTGATACTGGGTCTGCTGCTGTATGCCCTGCAGACCTTCGGTCTGCTGCCGCCCAACCTGATCACCCTGCATGGTGCCGAAATCGGCCACGTCTCTCAGGTTATTCTGCTGGCGCTCGGTCTGGCCGAGCGCCATAACCGCGAACGTCAGGCGCGTATTGCGGCGCAGGATGTGATCATTTCCATGCAGCGCGAAACCAATGCCATGCTCGATCAGAAAGTGCGTGAACGCACCGCCGATCTGGAAAGAGCCAACCGCCGCCTGCAGGAAGAGTCCACCACCGACGCCCTGACCCAGACCCGCAACCGGCGCTACTTCGATCAGCGCTTCTATACCCTCTACCAGGAAGCCTACCGCCGGCGTCAGCCACTGGCTCTGCTGCTGGTTGATATTGATCATTTCAAACAGTTCAACGATTCCTGGGGGCATCAGCTGGGGGATCAGGTACTGCAACAGGTAGCGCGGGCTCTGCAGCAGGTGATCCGACGCCCGGCCGACGCGGTTTACCGCTATGGTGGTGAAGAATTCGCCGTGCTGCTGCCGGATACCGGCGAAGAAGGCGCCCTGCAGGTGGCGGAGCAACTGCGCCGCCGGGTCGACAGTCTGCGTATCTGGCATGAAGAACGCGAACTGAAACTCACCGTCAGCGTCGGGGTCTGCGCCCTGACTCCGCAACAACGTGAAGCTCAGCAGGAGCTGTATGAAGCCACGGACCGCGCCCTCTACCAGGCCAAGGAACTGGGCCGCAACCGTGTCTGTGCCGCCAGCACAGACGCCGGTAACTGAACACTTTTTGTGCATACAGGACAATCTGAGTCTTTTCTCCACCGGCCTGCCCCGGACATTGGCTTTGCCGGCTCTTTTGGGTACTTTAGTTCCGATACATTCGTACCAATAACTATAAAGTAAAGGGAGAAAGGCGATGAAACTCTCACCACGGATCCGCACCGGTGGCGGTCTGCTTCTGCTGCTCAGCGCTACTCAGCTCATGGCGCAGGGCTACTATGTTGATGAACAGTCGGCACTGCGTCTGGGCGATGCCTTCTCCGGTGGCGGCGCCTCTGCCAGCGATGCCGCCACCGCCTTCTATGGCCCCGCGGCAATGCTGAAGCTGGGCGATGAAATAGCCATTAACCTGGCCGTGATATCGGTCCGTTCCGAGCTCGACGGCAGCGCCGGAACCCTCGGCGGAACGCCTGTCAGCGGCAAAGACGCTGAAGCAGACAATCTCGACCTGCTGCCATCGGTTTATCTGGTGCATCAGCTGAGTGAAGGCTTGGCGATGGGCGCCTTTATCAACGCTCCCTACGCCACCGGCACCGACTTCGGTGACGATTCCATCGCCCGCTACCAGACCACCGAAAGTGAAATTACCGGTATTGATGCCGGCTTCTCACTGGCCTTTCAGGTCCATGAGCAGGTCAGTCTGGGTGGCAGTATCATCGCCCAGTATGTGAATGCCCGCACCGCGGTTGCCATCAATACCAGTGCCATCTGTCTGGCTGCTGAAAATGCCGGCGATCTCGGCCCATACAGCTGTGATGCACTGGGTATCGACAGCAGTGAGCTGGGCAGCGATACCTACGACGGTCAGTTTGAAATGGAAGGCCACAATACAGCCTTTGGTTTCAGCGCCGGCGCCCTGATTGACCTGACCCCATCAAGCCGTATCGGCCTGAATTACCGCACCCGCATCGCTCATCAGCTGTCAGGGTCTGCGGAGGTGACATTCCCGGCCGTCGCCAGCGGTTTCACCTCCCTTGCCGGACTGGATAACACCAGCGCCAGCGGCCGGGTCAAACTGGTCACCCCGGAAAACGCCAGCCTCAGTTACTATCAGGCGTTCGGCTCACTTGCCCTGCAGGCCGATTACTCCTGGACCCGCTGGTCACGCTACGATCAGGTTCGGGTTGAGTCGGATAATGCCGTAGTCGCAGCCCTCGCCGCACAGCCCCAGACCTACAACTGGACCGAATCCCATCGCTTTGCCGTGGGTGCCAGCTGGCACTTCAGCCCGCAGCTGACCCTGCGCAGCGGCATCGCGCTGGATAAAACACCGATCCGCGATAACGACACCAAAGTTGATTTCGCCTTTGACGATTATCAGGCTATTTCCATCGGTATGAGTTACCGCCTGCAGCCACGGCTGACGCTGGATGTGGGTCTGCAGCACACCCTGACCCAGCAGCGCGATATTGATCAGAATGATCTGGCCAGCGCCGGTGCCCATCTGCAGGGTGAGGTCACCACCCGGGTGAACTCCTTCGCCGCCGGTTTACGCTGGGCCTTATAAGCCCCGGCAGAACCCCGGCCGGAAGCCTGAACCACGCTGCGCCGCCGCTCATTCACCGAGCGGCAGGCGCACCAGTTCACCGCGGTTGCGCAGCGCGTCTTCGCGGCTGCGGAACATCTGTACATCATTGAGGGTGATCAGCAGTACCAGACCGCCGCACAGACCGACATAACCGGCGCGGTGTTCGAGCAGAAAACGTCCGTTTTCCGCCACCAGCGGCAACGGCAGATCGACACTGCGGATCAGGCCGTTGCCCAGCGCATCACCGACCTGTGCCCGGCTGCGATACAGGGCCAGGGCATCCTCCGCAATCACCAGCACCGCGCCATTGATCAGCTGTGCCACATCGGCCCCGCGGCCATTGGCCAGCGTGACCGGTTCAACGGCAGCAATCAGGTCAGACGAATTTTCAATCAGCATGGTCAGTTCCTCGCAAACGGCTGGGCCGGCATTATAGTCATCTGTCCGGGCTGTAAAAACCGCCCGCGACTCAGGCATACTGAGCCCGGGGTTAAAACCCGTGTTATCCGCTGTTGTAAGCTGTTGTAAAAGGAACCTCTATGTCCACTTCTGAAGAGTCCGGCGCCCGTAAACTGGAAGGTCAGCGGGTGCCGTCTGTCAGCTGGCCGGTACGCAGCGCAGGTGAATGGCAGACCGTACACAGTGATGATATTTTCGCTGGCCGCCGGGTCGTTGTGTTTGCCCTGCCGGGGGCCTTCACGCCGACCTGCTCCAACAATCATCTGCCCCGCTACGATGAACTGGCCGACCTGTTCCACGCTGCCGGTATCGATGACATCGTCTGCATCAGCGTCAATGACCCTCATGTGATGGCGGCCTGGGCCGATGAACAGGGCATTCAGCAGGTCCGTATGATTCCTGATGGCAACGCTGAATTCACCGCCCGGCTGGGCATGCTGACAGACCGGCACAATCTGGGCATGGGCCAGCGCAGCTGGCGCTACAGCATGCTGGTCAGCGATGGTGTGATTGAAAAGATGTTCGCCGAAGCCGAAAAACCCGGCGATCCGTTTGAAGTGTCTGATGCCGAAACCATGCTGCGTTTTATCAGCCCGCAGACAGTTATTCCGCCGGCCATCGCCCTGTTTACCCGCCCCGGCTGCCCCTGGTGTGCACGGGCCAGACGCTTACTGCAGCAGGCAGATCTGGCCTACAGTGAGATCGACACCGGGCGCGATGTCAGCAACAGCGCCCTGCGGGCTATCTGTGGCGCCGACCGGGTGCCACAGATTTATATCGATGGCCGCCTGATCGGCGGCAGCGATGAACTGGCGCAGTATCTGGGTATCGACGACAGCGACTTCGACTGACGACCGCTCAGGGCCTGAGCGTCAGCGTCGTGCGGTTACCGGCCTTATCTTCGGCCACCAGCAGCCACTCTGTGGCGGCCGCCGCAGCCGCATCAATACGGAAGTGGCTGCTGTACAGCATGGTGGCCGGCCAGCGCTGACCGGCGGGATTCTGCAACCAGACCGCCGCCACGCCCATACCGTCGTCGTACACCATTCCCTGCAGTGCCGGGCCGGCGACCCACTGAACGTAATCCATGACCGGTGCATCATGATCAGGAAAACTGGCGGCCGACCAGGGGTCTGTGCCTTCTGCCGTTTCATTCTGATTGCTGAAACCATCGCCATCGCGGTCCGGGTCGCGGTTATCTCCCACGCCATCGTTGTCGAGATCCGCCCATTCACTGGCATCATCGGCAAAACGGTCCTGCAGATTCCGGTAACCGTCGCCATCACGGTCATCGTCCAGCGCATCAGGGATACCATCGCCATCCAGATCCGGCGGGACTGAAGCCGCATTCCGCGGGTCCGTATTCAGCCGTTGTTCATACGGATTACTGATGCCGTCGCCGTCGATATCCCGGTCGGCATTATCGCCTGTGCCGTCAGCGTCCAGATCTGCCCATTCCGCCGCATCACGCGGGAACACATCCGCGCGGTTGGGATAGCCATCGCCATCCATGTCGTCATCGCCGGCGTCGGGAATGGTGTCGTTATCCAGGTCCGCCGGCGTGCTGGCCGGGTCATACGGATCAAAGCCCAGCTCCAGCTCCCACAGGTTGCTGATACGGTCGCCATCCACATCCTCATCACTGTTATCACCGGTACCGTCGCCATCCAGGTCCGCCCATTCTGCACGCAGGCGGGGAAAAGCATCTGCGCGGTTCAGATAACCATCACCGTCCATATCGTCATCGAGCAGGTCCGGGATACCATCAGCGTCCAGATCCGGCGGCACGGATAAGGCGTCCGCCGGGTTGGTGCCGCTCAGTAACTCATGCTGGTTGCTGATGCCGTCACCATCCCGGTCGGGATCACTGTTATCACCACGCTGATCACCATCGAGATCTGCCCATTCGGTCGGATCGAGCGGGAAGCGGTCGATGGCATTGCCGAAGCCATCACCGTCGATATCCGTATCCAGCGAGTCCGGAATGCCATCGCTGTCGAGGTCGGCCGGCACACTGTCCGCATCGAACGGGTTGAAACTCAGCTGCAGTTCATAGCGGTTGATGATGCCATCGTTATCACCGTCCGGATCAGCGTTGTCACCGATGCCATCACGGTCAACGTCAGACCATTCCAGCGGATTATGGCTGAAGGCGTCTTTGCCGTTCAGAACGCCATCGCCGTCGATATCCGGATCAACCACATCGGCCAGCCCGTCCTGATCCAGATCGGCCGGCCGATCCAGCGGCTCCCGGTCATTGCTGCCGGCCTTCAGTTCGGTGTCATTATCAAAGCCGTCGTTGTCGCGGTCCGGGTCGGCATTGTCTCCGATACCATCGCCATCAGTGTCGGCCCATTCCGCCGGATCTTCGGGGAATACGTCCTTTTTATTGGCGGCACCGTCACCATCCCGGTCGGTATCAAACGCGTCCGGCATACCATCACCGTCGTGATCCGGCGGTGTGCTGGCCGGGTCCAGCGGGTCGGTGCCGAGGTGCATTTCGAAGACATTGGCAATGCCATCGTTATCGGCATCAATGTCCTGATTATCCGGCAGGCCGTCACCATCCGTGTCTGCCGATTCATGCGGGTTCTGCGGATACTGATCGGCCTTATTGGCCACCCGGTCGCCGTCAATATCGTCATCCAGCACATCGGGAATACCGTCACCATCCAGGTCTGGCGGCAGCGACCTGGCATCGCGCGGATCCGTGCCGGCCTGTTGCTCCAGCGCATTGCTGATGCCGTCGTTATCCAGATCCGGGTCGCTGTGATCACCGATACCATCGTTATCCAGGTCCGACCACTCCTCAGCATTCAGCGGAAAGGCATCACGGCGGTTATCCACACCGTCGTTATCCATGTCCTCATCCAGTGCATCCGGCCAGCCATCAGCATCACTGTCAGCCGGTACTGAGGCATTATCCAGCGGGTCGTAATTCAGCTGCTGCTCAAGGTCATTGCGGATGCCGTCGTTGTCGCGGTCCTGATCGGCATTGTCACCGATGCCATCACGATCGGTATCAAGCCACTCCTGCGGGTCCGCCGGAAAACGGTCACTGCGGTTAAGCACGCCATCGTTGTCGATATCATCGTCGATGGCGTCAGGAATGCCGTCATTATCGGTATCATGCTGATCGGCGACATCAGGATCAGTGCCGGCCGCCGTTTCCAGCATATTCGACAGACCATCCCCGTCACGGTCGGTGTCGAGATGATCCGCAATACCATCGCGGTCAATATCGTTTAATTCAGCCCGGCTCAACGGGCTGACCTGCAGACACAGCACGGCTGCCAACAGCAGCACCGTGCGGTAAGAATGTGGGGTATTTTTTGTTATTGTCATTGGCCGGTGTTACTCGGTGTCGGTATCCCGGGAAGGCAGCATATTCACTTCACAGTGAATGCCGCGGTTCTTTTTATCCACCAGAATACCAGCCACATTGTGACCGTTCTGCGGCCGCACCAGCAGGTAGCCGTTCACACAGAAGGCTTCCCGGCCGGAACTTTTGGGCGAGATTTTCAGGTCCTGCTCCGTTTTCAGTGTCAGCAGCCGGTACTCTTCCACCACCAGCGCATCCTGTTCGGTGGGATGTTTTATATAGCCGTAATATTCCAGCGCCAGTACCGCCACAATTAACCCGGCCATAAACCCCAGGCCGATGTATTTCACCAGATCCGGCTTGTTGCCGTTGCTGCTGTTATCAGTGTTGCTATCTGCCTTCATCTCTTTCCCCAATCAATGACATCAAACCCAGTGCCGCAGCCGTCCCCCGACTGCCGCATGGCTCAGTTATCTTTTCCCCAGGCCGGTATCAGACTCTGATCAATCCCCAGCTGATTCAGAATGCGCGCGACAATAAAATCAATCAGTTCCTGCACACTCTGCGGCTGATGATAAAACCCCGGACTGGCCGGCAGAATCACCGCCCCCATGCGCGTCAGTGTGAGCATGTTCTGCAGATGAATTTCCGAATAGGGCGTTTCCCGCGGTACCAGAATCAGCCGGCGGCGCTCTTTCAGTGCCACATCCGCGGCCCGTTCAATCAGGTTATTACTGGCGCCGGTGGCAATGGCCGACAGGGTACCGGTGCTGCACGGACAGATCACCAGCGGTCCTGGCTGACCGGAACCCGAGGCCCAGGGCGCCATCCAGTCTTCACGGCCGAACACCCGCAGACGGGATTCCCCGACGTTAAAATACTGCTGCAGGAATTCAGCCTGCGCGCGGCTGTTGCCCGGCAGGCTGAGCTCTGTCTCGGTGGCAATCACCAGCTGAGCGGCTTTGGAAACAATCACATCAATATCCCTGCCCGCTGCCAGCAGTACCTCCGCCAGCCGCAGGGCATACTGGCTGCCGGAAGCGCCGGTAACCGCAATACAGATACGCTCTGTCATGTTAAATCTCCGGCGCCTGTTGCAGGGCAGCCAGCAGACGCCGTGGCATACCGGCAAAACTGCCGTTTGACATAACGATGACCTGATCCCCCGGCTGCAGCGCTGCCACCACAGCCGCAATCAGCTGCTCATGATCGGTAAAACTGGCCGCCGGGACTGAGCCGGCCGCCGCCACTTCGGCCAGCGACCAGTCGATATTCTCCGGCTGAAACCAGAACACCTGGTCCGCCGCACTCACCGAGTGTGCCAGTTCAGCCTTATGCACACCCAGTTTCATGGTATTGGAACGCGGTTCCAGTACCGCCAGAATACGGCCCGCTGCACTGCCCTGCAGCAGGCTGGCGCGGGCCCCTTCCAGGGTGGTGGCAATGGCCGTCGGGTGATGGGCAAAATCATCGTAAATACGGATACCGCCGGCTTCGCCGACCAGCTCCATACGCCGTTTTACCGAGGCAAATTCACTCAGTGCCTCCGCTGCCACCCCGGGTGCCACCCCGACATGACGTGCCGCCAGCATGGCCGCCACCGCATTGCGGATATTATGCAGACCACTCAGCTGCCAGTTTACCGTGACGGCAAAATCCTGTTCACGGCTGCGGATGGTAAAGACCGACATATCGTCACTGCCGGTCTGCCACTGCCAGTCACAGTCCGTCTGCTGCCCGAAGCGAACAACCGGCGTCCAGCAGCCCATCGTCAGCACCCGTTCCAGTGCGGCCTCGCCCTGCGGCAGGATAATCTGCCCGGAAGCCGGCACAGTCCGCACCAGATGATGGAACTGCCGTTCAATGGCGGCCAGATCAGGGAAAATATCGGCGTGATCAAATTCGAGGTTATTCATGATCAGCGTGCGCGGGCGGTAATGCACAAACTTGGAGCGCTTATCGAAAAAAGCCGTGTCGTATTCATCCGCTTCTATGACAAAAAACGGCGACTCCCCCAGGCGCGCTGACACGGCAAAATTCTGCGGTACCCCGCCGATCAGGAAGCCGGGCTTCATCCCTGCGTACTCCAGTATCCACGCCAGCATACTGCTGGTTGTGGTTTTGCCATGGGTTCCGGCCGCCGCCAGTACCCAGCGGCCGTTGAGGACTTCCTGCCCCAGCCACTGCGGCCCGGACATATACGGGATACCGCGGTCGAGTACATATTCCACCGACGGATTACCACGCGACATGGCATTGCCGATAATGACCAGTTCCGTATCCGCCGGAATACCGGCCGGATCGAAGCCTTCGGTCAGGGCAATACCGGCCGCCTGCAGCTGATCACTCATCGGCGGATAAACGCCGGCATCACTGCCGGAAACCTGATGGCCGAGCTGTTTCGCCAGCTGAGCCAGGGAGCCCATAAAAGTACCGCAGATACCGAGAATGTGCAGACGCATGCTGTTTACCGCTGAATAATAACAACTGCGTAGTGTACTGGTTAGGGGCATCCCGCCCAAGTCAACAATCGCTGAAATCAGCAGCGGATTGCGGTAGTATGCCGGCAGATTTCAATTTGACTTACCTGGACAGCAATATGCAGCGTTTACGGACCTTTCTGGATAACCATTGCGACAACCCGGATCTGGTGGCAGTCATCGACGGCCTGATGGTCGCCTGTAAGGACATCGCCTACAAAGTTCAGCTCGGCGGTCTTGCCGGCGTACTGGGCAGTGCCGAACAGATCAATGTACAGGGTGAGTCACAGAAAAAGCTGGATGTGATTGCCAACGACCTGATCAAACAGGCGCTGCGCATCATGCCGCAGGTGAAAGGTCTGGCCAGCGAAGAAGAATCCGATGCCGTTGCCTGCAATCCGGAAGGTGAATTCCTGGTGCTGTTCGACCCGCTGGATGGTTCCTCCAACATTGATGTGAACGTGACCGTAGGCACCATTTTCTCCGTGCTGCAGTCTGAACCGGGGGCTGATCCGACCTACGAAGCCACCTACCTGCAGTGTGGCCGTGAACAGGTCGCTGCCGGTTACGTTCTGTATGGCCCGTCCACCATTCTGGTGCTGACCGTTGGCAAAGGCGTGTACACCTTTACCCTGGACCCGCGGGTGGGTGAATTTTATCTGCAGCGCGAAAAAGTCCGGGTCCCGGCCACCACCAAAGAATTCGCCATCAATATGTCCAACCAGCGTTTCTGGCTGCCGGAGATGAAAAACTACGTCAACGATCTGCTGCTGGGTGAACAGGGCCCGCTGGGCAAGCGTTACAACATGCGCTGGATTGCGTCCATGGTTGCAGAAATTCACCGCATTCTGACCCGTGGCGGCATCTTCATGTATCCGTACGACAGCCGTGAACCACAGAAGCCCGGCAAACTGCGCCTGATGTATGAAGGCAATCCGATGAGCATGCTGATCGAACAGGCCGGCGGCAAAGCCTCAACGGCTTACGAAAATATTCAGGAAGTGGAACCGACCAGTATTCACCAGCGTGTGTCTGTGGTGATGGGTTCTGCAGAAGAAGTCGATAACGTGATCCGTTACCACAAGAAGTAATACGCCGGACAATCAGGCCTGCTGCGGCGGGCCTGATTTTTCTTTACCCGCCAGCCATTTCTGCAGCACCTGCCTGATCAGCGGCACTTTTAACGGCTTGGCCAGATAATCATTCATGCCCGCCTGCTGACAACGTTCCCGGATACCATCGGCCGTATTCGCCGTACAGGCAACAACCGGACTGTCGACACCCTGCTCTCTCAGTCGGCGCGTGGTTTCAAAACCATCCAGCCCCGGCATCTGACAATCCATAAAAATCAGATCAAAATGTGTCTGTGCGGTCACCGTCAGACAGGCCTCACCGGATGTCACCGACGTGACCTCAATTCCCTGCCACACCCTGAGCAGCATTTTCTCCAGCACTTTCAGATTGACCGGGTTATCTTCCACGATCAGGGCCCGCTGATGACCGCTGTCCTGCTCCCCGCTGCTGGTTATGGCAGCCTGACTGAGTGCCGGAATAAGCGCCGTTGCACAGGTACCACCGCCCTGAGCATCGGTCAGTTCAAAACGCCCGCCCAGCACACGACAGATGTGACTGGTAATCGTCAGCCCCAGGCCAATGCCACTGTAACGCCGGTTAAAGGAAGAGTTAGCCTGAGAAAACGCTTCCAGCACCAGCTGTTTCTTTTCCGCTTCAATACCAATCCCGGTATCGCAGACACGGATACAGAGACAGTTCTGCGTGTCATCAGGCAGCAGGCTAAGCTGCACCACCACCATGCCGTCTTCAGTGAATTTCAGCGCATTATCGACCAGGTGGCGGACAATCTGACGCACCAGTGACGGGTCCGAGCGGATCAGCCCGCTGCTGACGCTGTCATCATAATCCACCACCAGTGACAGCTTCTTATCCAGTGCCCGGCCACGGAACGACTGCACCAGATTGTCCAGTACCTGTGGCAGACTGACATCTGACAGCGATACTGACATGCGGTTTTTTTCGGTGTCCACCACCACCAGCACGTCTTCCAGCAACTGCGTCAGATGGGTCAGTGACTGATCCGCGGTACGCTTATAATCTTCAAATTCTTCGCGGCTGTTATCTTTATCCAGCAGCTGCAGCATACCGATGGCACCATTCAGCGGCGTTCTCAGTTCGTGGCTCATCATCGCCAGAAAATCACTTTTCGCCCGGCTGGCCTGCTGGGTCTTCTGCTGCTCAGCGACCAGCTGCGCGGTGTACTGCTGCTGATCATGGTCCGCTTTCTCCAGCGACTCTGCCAGTGTGTTGGCATTGACCTGCAGATGCCCGATTTCGGCACCATCATCCACCTGCAGCCGCTCCTGTATCCGGCCACCGGCCAGGCGGGCAATAAAGCCGGCCAGTTTTTCCAGCGGTGACAGGATACTGGCGGAGGCGGCGTAACTGATTAATACGGCCAGCGCGACCACCACCAGGCCGGTCAGCAGCGACTGCTGCATAATGTCCAGCTCCCGGTCGCGGGTAAAGTAATCCGACATTCCGAGACGGATACTGCCGATGCTGCGGTCGACCAGACGTTCGTCACCGAATTCTGAAAATTCATCCAGCGCGGCAACCTGACGACGGATGTCTGCCGACAGCCAGCGGACATCGCTGTCGGTCAGTTCGTCATAATGGAGGGTTCTGCCCTGCAGCACTTCATGTCCGCTGGCGTCATAGATATCAACTGCCACAATCGCGGGCTGAGCCAGCGCAGCATCCATCAGTGGCCGCAGCAGATCATAATTGCCGGTAACAATCGGGTATTCAGCGGATGCGCCGATATGTTCAAGAATAACCTGCGCAATGCTCTGATTTTCCTGCCGCAGGTCCGACCAGCGGTTAAGCATGTGGTAGGCCGTCATCACCAGCACCACCAGCAGCGCAGGCACAGCCCCGACCAGCAACATCCGGTGCCGTATCGGCAGCTGCCTGAGCCCTTTCACTGGGCCTTCTCCTGTGCTGCCAGCCGCTCAGCCAACTGATCGGCATCCGGTAACAACAGGTTCAGTGAGCGCGCCACCTGCTGGTTATATTTAACTTTGAAATAGGGATTGTAATCCGCTGCCGGCCACTGACCGCTACGGAGCCCGGTACTGACAATATCACTGAGGCGGGCAGCAATATCACTGATATCACTGTAAGTGGTCGCCATGGCACCGGCTTTGATATAAGCACTGGACGGGCCAATCAGAGGTTTATTGTGGCGGTAAGCCGTGATAAGAATATTTTTGATATTAGCCGAGCTGTACAGCTGAGGATCATAAATACCGATCAGCGCCGGACTGGTTTTCAGCAGATCCTGCAGAGCATAATTCAGTGACGGATAATCCGCGGTAAAATACGGCACTAACAGATGCTGATTTTTAATCCCCAGCGACTGCCACTGTTCGTTGTCCGCCACCAGCACACCAAACGGATAATCCGTACCGATAATATTTTTGGCCAGCTCCAGCTGCCGCAGCAGTGGTGGTTCCAGGTAGACGGCCGAGGCCAGTTCAGTGCGGCTCTGCCGCACCACTTCACGGCTGACAAACACCGCGATGGCGGGAATATTTTCCACTCCCTGCCACTGTGCCAGCGCCTGTGGCCCGACCAGGATCACAGCATCGGTTGTTGCGGCATTCAGCGCTTCGTCCGTTAATGCAATGCGGACTGTTTTTCCGCTGCGCTCTGCCGTCTGCTGTGCCAGCTCCCTGACCGATGGCAGCAGTGCGTGACTGACGAAAACCAGCTCCCCGCTCCACGCCAGCGGAACAAAAAATACCAGCGCCATCCAGCATAATGACGTCCGGATTTTTCTGCCTGCATCCATGCATGGAAGATTCATCAGAAATCCAGTCCTCCCTGCAGATAATAAACATTATCTTCAGAATATACCTGGTTTGAATAGTTCAACCGGCCATCGTCAATCAGATGCTGCCAGAAAGCGCCCAGCCAGACTGTTTTTCCATGAATCAGCCACTGTTTTCTGCCATTAATTTCCAGCCGCCGGTAGGCGTTCTTGCCATTGTTGTAGGCGTCGTACCAGAAGTGGGAAACACTGGTATTCCAGCTGTTGCCGTGATGCGACCAGCTGACGACAAAACTGTTTTCGGCACTGAGCCGGGTTTCTACTTCGTACAGGGATTCAATCGCGCTGTCCGATAAATCGGAGGTATCCCCGAGTGTGACATCGGTATCCACATAAGACGCTGTCATCCACAGACTGTCGCGCACTCCCGGGCGCCACTGCAGCTGCATTTCTGCGCCGTTGATATCCATCCGCGTGTCTGAGCGCACAGTCGTGGTCGCCAGGTTAATCGGACTCGAAATCAGCTGGGTCAGACGATCCTGATACACTTTAACATCGAGCGCCAGACGGTAATCCGGAAAACTGCCGTAATAACCCAGCTCGGTACTGGCAATCCGCTCCGGATCCAGACCGCGGTGACTGATGCTCTGGTGCATATAAAATTTGGCACTGTCAGCATTGAGGTAGTTATCTGTCAGGCCGGTCAGGGTCAGACTGTAATCCGGCTCCTGTTCCAGCAGATCCGGAGAACGGATCGCTTCTGCATATACCAGACGGAAGCTCTGCTGCGGCATAAACATCCAGTTAAACGCCACCCGCGGCGAAACTTCCGCGTTATTGGCGTCTTCATCTTCATACATGGCGCCCAGGTTGGTGGTCAGGGATTCCAGCAGGCGCCATTCAACATTGAAAAACAACCGGTAGGTATTATTGGTGGCCACTCCGCCGAAATAGGTTTCGGAATCCACCCGGTCCTGACGCAGGCTGAAACCGGAAACCGTACGCAGGCTGTCACTCCAGACGATGGTGTCCTGCCATTCCAGATCAGCGCGCTGCTCCGTCACATTGGTGTCCACCTGGCCACAGACTTCTTCCACGGCTGCAGCACCATTCACTGTCAGTGTCTGCTGAATACTGACCAGCAGAGCCTGTTCTTCGGCCGTCAGGCTGCTGAGATAAGGGGTCAGATCATCCTGATTGACCAGCGCATTGGTCAGCAACGGATTCAGTCCGTACAGCGCGTACAGATCCGGGTCGAGTGTGATCGCCGGCACACAGCCGTAACCGTCCTGGGTGCGTTTATCGGTCTGCCAGTAAATCTGCAGATGCGACTGATGAGTCGCCGAAAATTCGTGATTGACCTTACCCCACAGATAGCCGGCCTGATTGTCACGGTATGGACGGGTACGGAAACGTTCGTCATCGGAGCCGATATCACTGTGCCCTTCCTTATAACCGGCCTGCAGGTTCAGAACGGTTGACGGCCCCAGCGGCCGGCTGAGATATCCGGCCAGATAGCCATGGCGTTTGCTGTCGTTGAATTCATCCTCACCCTCATCCGTGTCAGCACCGTCAAAGCCATCGTCGGCCTGCAGGTTGAACGTCAGGCGGTAACTGTTCAGGCCACTCTGCCCGGAATAGCTGACAAAAGAATCATCAATCCCCTGGGAACCGTTGCGGTAGCGGACCCGGGTACCGAGTGTATCCCCCGGGTGCTTGGTCACAATGTTGATCACACCAAGAAAGGAGTTGGCACCGTAGGTTGAGGCGTTGGGGCCGCGGGTGACTTCAACCCGCAGGATATCTTCCATCGCCACCGGAATATCATCCCAGGCCACCGAGGCAATGCCGGCGCGGAACACGGAACGGCCATCGACCAGCACCTGCAAGCGGCGCATCAGGCTGGGGTTGGATGAGTGGTAAGCAACGGAGGCATTATTTTCATCGTCGACGTGACCGACAAACATACCGGGAACAAAGCGCATCAGATCCGGCAGGGTACGTACCCCCCAGTCCCGGATCTGTTCTGCTTCAATCACGGTCACACTGGCAGGCACTTCGGCTCTGGGCTGCTTAAGACGGGACGCCGTCAGCACCACAGGGATATCTTCCTCCAGTGCAAAAGGTTCGCCCAGCTCAAAGTCAGCAAATTCCTCTGCCTGGCTGATGGCCGGCCCCAGCAGGGCCATTCCTGTAAGTAAAATTCTGATATTCATGATACTGACCGCTGTATCCACAGAAGAGAGTCTAGGCGGCACCGGCATCCAGGTAAACCACGGATGGGCTTTATACTTATGGCAGACTGACAGAGCAAGTGCTGGCGGCTATAATCCGGGCCAATCAAATACCATTAACCCTTGTGATCTCAGGAAATTCTCATGAGCTACAACTCCATTCCGGCCGGTAAAGACCTGCCAAACGACTTCTACGTTGTCATTGAAATCCCGGCCAACCACGCGCCGATCAAGTATGAGATCGACAAAGATATGGACTGCCTGCTGGTTGACCGCTTTATGGCCACGCCGATGTTCTATCCGGCCAACTACGGTTATATCCCGAACACTCTGGCAGACGACGGCGACCCGCTGGACGTACTGGTTGTCACCCCTTATCCGGTTCAGCCGGGTTCTGTTATCCGTGCCCGTGCGGTGGGTGTACTGAACATGGAAGATGAAGCCGGTGGCGACGCCAAACTGGTCGCGGTACCACACCAGAAGCTGACTCAGGTGTACAACGATGTGAACGACATTGACGACGTTCCGCAGCTGCTGCGTGACCAGATTTCTCACTTCTTCGAGAACTACAAAGATCTGGAAAAAGGCAAATGGGTTAAGGTTCAGGGCTGGGGGAATGCTGAAGAAGCCCGCGGCATGATCGTTAAAGCCGCAGAAGCTTACAAATAAGCGTTGCCGCTGCTGAAATAAAAAGGAGCCGTCAGGCTCCTTTTTATTGTCTTCCCCTGCCGCTCAGCGCATCGCCGCCAGCTGCTTTTCTGCCTCTGCCAACCGCTGTTCCAGTTCCACCTGAGCCGTGACATCCTTCTGAATACCGATGTAATAGGTCAGCTGATCAGTTTCGTTGTATACCGGCGAAATACTCAGTTCATTCCAGAACATACTGCCGTCCTTACGGTAATTGCGCAGGGTGACACGTGATGAATTGCCATCACGGATCGCCTGACGGATGTTTCTGAGTCCGGTCTGATCCCGGTCTCCGGCCTGCAGGAAACGGCAATCCTGATACAGGATTTCATCAGCGCGGTAACCGGTCAGGCGCTCAAACGCCTTATTCACATAAATCAGAATATTGTCATCGCCTTCCTGTTCGGCAATGACGATACCGTCATTGGAGGCATCCACGGCCTTTTTCAGCAGTTCCAGACTGATCGGACCCTGTTCATCATTCACATCTGAGAGCATCAGCTATCCCCTGAACGTTGCTGTGTACAGTCCCCGCCCTGCAGACACTGCCTGACGCCACGTTAATTGCCTGATGGCACCCGGTCAAGACACGCTGCCAGCGGATTTTTACTTTGTGTATAACTACTTATAGAATCTGGATAACTTTGCATAATGATAACGGGCTGCCGGTCAATGCCGAACTCCGCACATGAATCCCAGATGGCGTACTACCCCATCCGCATTGTCGCCAGTGAAACCGGCGTCAATGCCATTACCCTGCGGGCATGGGAGCGGCGTTATGGCCTGATCACCCCCAAACGCACCGCCAAGGGTCACCGCCTCTACACCGAGCAGGATATTCAGCTGATCCGCAAGGTCGTCTCCCTGCTCAACCGTGGCATCCCGATTTCACAGGCCCAGGCCATGATTGCCAATGGTGAGGCAACGGACGACGTGCCACTGCGCACGCCGGACCGGCCGTCACAGTGGCAGCACTACCGTGAAGACCTGAACAGGGCTGTACAGGAATTCGACGATCAGGCGATGGCTGCCCTGTTTAATGAAGTCAGCCAGTTCTTTCCCATTGATGTTGCCCTGCGCTTCCTGTTTATCCCTCTGTACCGTCACCTGCAGGATTCCCTTACCCGGCCACAGGGCATGGCCCGGCTGCGCTTTTATGCCGCCTTTCTGCAGGCCAGACTGGCGTGGCGCCTGAGTGAACAGGAAAGCGGTGACGGGCCATCCGTCATCATCGCCAACTGTACCCATGACGATGATATCGACCAGTTACTGCTGGCCATCCTGCTGCGCCAGCATGGACTCAACCCGGTCTGGTTCAGCGGCACTCTGACACCGCAGCAGATCAGCGAACTGCTGCCGCTGCCACGCTGGCGGGCTCTGGTGCTGCACATCCGCTCCGACCCCGGCGATATGCAGTACAACCAGCTGGAAACCCTGGCCCGGGATGGTGGTCTGCCGGTTTTTGTTAACGGCCACAGCCCGGCGGCACAGAATACCCTGCTCGCCCGGGGACTGATCTGTCTGCAGGACGATCTCCACCAGGCGGCCCTCAATATACGCGATATGCTGACAGGATTTGATCAATGAGCGGCGAAGTCTGCGAACTGTTAATGCGTCACCCCGATCTGTTCGATGAACACACCCTGCTGATCGGTGCCGAAGCCGGCCAGCCTGCAGGCTGGTATGACCTGATTACCCGCAGCGGTACCCGCATTCTGACCTGGGACTGGCTGACCGCTCAGGCCTGGCAGACGCTGGCAGAACGCTGCACATTCGGTGTTCCTCAGGCCGCCCAGCTGCAGGATGTCCGGCGCGTGATTCTGTTGTGGTCGAAATCGAAACCACTGTCACTGGCGCTGCTGGAACTGATCGCCGGCAGCCAGCCCGAATGCTGGGTCGCCGGAGCCAACGATGCCGGCGGCAAAAGCATCGGCAAAGCCTGCGCAGCACTCACCGCCAGCGCCGAAAAAACCGACAGTGCCCGCCACTGCAGCCTCTGGCATCTGGATCTGAAACCCGGTGGTGATTTCAACTGGCTGAAACAGGCGCGCTCCTTTCAGTTTGCCGGGCAGGCTTATCTCACCCTGCCCGGTGTGTTCAACCACGGCACCCTCGATGCCGGTACCGCCCTGTTACTGGAACATCTGCCGGCTCCGGCCCACGGACGCCTGCTCGACCTCGGCTGCGGCTCCGGCGTCATCGGCCTGAGTATGAAAGCCCGCGAACCGGCGCTGCAGGTGACCCTGGCCGATGTCGATGCCTTTGCTGTCCGCAGCAGCCAGCTCAACAGCATGCGCCTGAACCTGGAGGCCGACATCCGCCCCAGTGATTGTCTGCAGAATATCGACGGCCGCTTTGATTACATCATCAGCAACCCCCCTTTTCATCAGGGCAAGGAAACCAACTACCGTTTTGCCCGCCAGCTGTTCCTGCAGGGGCGCCAGCATCTGACCGCCGACGGCCAGATCTGGATCGTGGCCAACCGCCACCTGCCCTACGAAGAATGGGCGCGGGAAGCCTTCCGCGAGGCCGATGTCATGGCTCAGGAAAACGGTTTCAAACTGATCTGCATACGCAACTGAGGCCGGTTTCAGGGAGAACATGTGAGAATCCACCGCCCGCTGACCACTCTCGTTCTGGCCGCCCTGCCAGCGCTGGCGGCTGCTCTGCCACAAAGTGTGGAAAACGTCGCTTATCCGCAGGAAATCTACTACAGCCGTGACTACCGCTATTACGCGCCGGAAACCCTGTTTGACCTGCTGAAACACCTGCCTGGTGTCACGCTCGGCTGGCAGTCGGATGGCCAGCAGGAAATCCAGTTACACGGTCTCGACAGCCGTTACCTGAGCATCCTCATCAACGGCCAGCCACTGCTCGGCGCCAGTGGCAGTAATCTGCTTGCCAGTCGTCAGATTCCGGCCATCATGGTTGATCATATTGAAATCGACCGTAACAGCCGCGCCGATCTGAGCATGGGCGGCGGTGCTGCCGGCACCATCAACGTGGTTCTCAATGACAGCTATGCCAGCGACGGACTAATGCTCAGTGCCGGCGGTGAAACGCTCAGTAACCGCGTCGCGCTCGCCACTCACCTGAGCGATGATGAACAGCCGCTGCGGCTGACTGCCGAACAACGCCTGCAGCGCTACGAAACCAGTGGTGATACGGAATCCGACAGCACAGAAGGAGAGTGGCAGGCTTCCAGCCGTGAGCTGAGCCGCAATATCCACCTGAACTACAACACACTGGTGAACGACCGCCATCCGCTGCAACTGTATGCTCTGTGGCTGCATGCCGACCGTAAGGATCACACTGAGGGCCTGTACCCGCTGAACCGTCCCAGCACCGGCCTGACTGCGGATCTGAGCGACAGTAACGGCGAACGCCGGGAGGAACGGCTAAGCCAGCGGCTGGGCGGCAATCTGCAGCTGAACTGGAGCCATCTGGCACTGGAGACTTTCTTTGTCGCCGAGCAGTTCGATCTGGATTCCTCCCTCAGCCAGACGCTGCCGGACAGCGCTTCCCAGTCCGGACGCATCGACGACAGCCGCTATGTTCTGGGCTGGCAACTGAACGAAACCCGCAACGAGCACCGCTGGAGCATGGGCCTCAGTATGCAGCAGATGAAACGGGTCAACGGCAGCCTTGAAGACACCATGCTGATCAGCAGCAGTGACCGCTCAGGCCTGCCCTACAACTACGACTTCAAGGAAAACCGCGTCAGTGCTTTTCTGCTCGACCGCTGGCAACTGACCCCGTCCACCCGCTTTGAAGCCGGCATGCACATCGACAGTTATGAGATGAGTCTGGATTCCGCTTCGGGCAGTGATTCCGGTGTGGCCACTGACACCTTCTGGCTGCCCTCCTTCCATCTGGTGCACAGCCTCAACAGCCTGCGGCGTATCCGCATCAGCATGAGTCAGAGCAGCCGCGAGCCCGACATCGCCGACCGGATTCCTTATGAATTCCGCCAGGGCACAACCATCTGGCGCGGCAACGAGACCCTCGACTCCGAGCTGATCAGCAATGTAGATATCGGTTATGAACAGAACTTCCGCCGCGCGACCTCGGCACTCAGCGACCGTCACAGTGGCTTTTACCTGCGTCTGTTCCAGCGCATTATCAACGACCCGGTGTATCAGAGTGTCAGTACGGAAAACGATCCGCTGCTCGGTGATATGACCGTGCTGATGCCGGTCAACAGTGATGGCAATGCCATTCTGCGGGGGCTGGAAAGTGACATTGAATTTTATCCCGGTACCAGGGATATCCGTATCGAACTGGGGGCCGGTCTCTACCGCTCACAGATGCAGGCCACTGAAAATCTGCCCAAACGCTATCAGCTCACCAACCAGCCGGAATACATGGCGCGGCTGGGTTTTCAGCATCATCCGTTTCCTGGTTTCCGTTATGGCGGACAATGGCAGCTGCAGGGGCCCAGTGAACAGCTGCTGCCAACCGACGGCGGCTATATCGCTCAACGTACCAGTGAGATGCAGAGCCTCAGCCTGTTTGCCGAATACGTCTGGCAGCGTGGCTGGTACACACTGGCCAGCATCAATCTGACGCCCGGTAATACCCCGTGGCAGGAACAGCAGGATATCCGCCAGTACCGTGACACCGATCCGGTCTGGCAACTGGTGCTGGCCAAACCTTTCTGAGCGGCGGTTACAAAACTCTTTTGCCTGCTGAAACAGTGAGCTGCAGAGTCTGAAGTAACAGCAGCCGGGGGATGACGGTTATCCGCCGGCCGCTGCCGCCGCAGCCTGCTAGTCTGTCAGCAGATGCCAGCAAGGAGAAAGACCATGATAACTTACAGCCTGTTTGCCGCCCTGTTGCTGGGCGGCGCCCTTCTGCTCACGCTGCGCCGCAGTGGCCAGCGTCAGCTGCCTCAGGAAGTTCTGCTGAAAAAAGTGGATGAACGGATGCGCCGCCGGCGCTGAGATCAGAGTCCGGCGCGCGGCGTACGCAGCAGTATAATCAGCAGCAGCACCAGCGCCGGCAGCGTTGTCAGCAGCAGCCCCTGCCAGCCCAGCAGCAGTACCACCGCACCGGATGCCAGAGCACCGAACGCCTGCGCCGTAAACACCAGCATATCATTCATGCCCTGCACCCTGCCGGCTTCTTCCGGCCGGTAACAGCCAGCCAGCATGGAAGTCCCGGCAACAAACAGCAGGTTCCAGCCCAGCCCCAGTAAAACCAGACCGCCCCAGTAATGGATCAGCTGCTGATCCCACCACGCCACCAGCAGACATAACAGCATCACCAGCAGCCCGGCAAAGACCATTTTCCAGTGCCCGGCGAAACGGATCAGGTGTCCGGAAATCAGCGACGGCAGATACATGGCGGCAATATGGCTCTGAATCACCCACTTGGCATCCTCCAGCTCATACCCCATCCCCTGCGTCATACTCAGCGGCGTGGCCGTCATCACATACGCCATCACCCCATAACCACAGGCTGCTGATGCCATCGCCAGCGGCAACGCCGGCTGCCGCAGTAATTCAGTCCAGGAACGGCCGCTGTCATGCCGGGCTGAGGTTTCTGCACTCTGCACCGGCATCACGCGGAACAATACGGCTGCGGCCAGCAGATACAGCACCACCAGACCACTGTACGCCGCCGCAAAACCGGCCTGCGGATACCAGTCAATCAGGCGCACCAGTTCCGGACCCAGAAATGCTGACAGCAGGCCGGCCAGCAGCAGACGCGCCGCCACCACCGCACTCTGGTCAGCAGGGACACTGGCAATAGCCACAAAACGGAACTGCTGCACAATGGCATTCACCGCGCCGAACCCCAGTGCAAACAGGGTAAACAACCAGAACGAACCAGCATAAATGGCATAGCCGGCACCGGCAGAAAACACGGCACCGGCCAGCATCGCCAGCAGAAACAGGGAACGGCGGCCGATCAGCACAGCCAGCCGGGCTACCGGCCAGGCCGCCAGGGCCGTTCCGGAAATCATGGCAGCAACCGGCAGGGTTGCCAGACGGGGGTCGGGATTAAGCTGACTGCCGACAATACCACCGGAAAAAACCAGCAGTGGCGCGGCACTGAGAGCCAGTGCCTGTGCCAGCATTAATCCCCGGATCAGACCGGGCAAGGAAACTCCTCAGGGCATGTTGCGGGAGTAAAAGATTTCCAGCATTTCCTTACGCAGTTTGGACTCCACCTCTTCGCGTTCGGATTTTTCCATGTTTTTGACACCTTCACCGAACAGATAATGGTCCAGTTCAAAATCCTTCAGCAGCATCTTGGTGTGGAAGGTATTTTCCTGATACACGTTCACATCAATCATCTGATAAGCATTCTGGGTGTCTTCCGTCAGATAATTCTGAATGGAATTGATATCGTGGTCGATGTAGTGCTTGACGCCATCCACATCGCGGGTAAAACCGCGCACGCGGTAATCGACCGTCACAATATCGGAATCGAAGCTGTGAATCAGGTAGTTCAGCGCTTTCAGCGGCGAAATCAGACCACAGGTCGACACATCAATATCCGCCCGGAAAGTGGAAATACCACCGTGAGGGTGACTTTCCGGATAGGTGTGCACGGTCACGTGGCTCTTATCCAGATGAGCAACCACGGTATCACGCAGCGGGCCGGGCTTTTCTTCCATCAGCTCTTCGCTGGGCGGCACTTCATGCTCGGCAATCAGCATGGTGACACTGGCCCCTTCCGGCTCATAATCCTGACGGGCGATATTCAGGATATTGGCACCAATAATATCGACCACATCGGTCAGGATTTTGGTCAGCCGGTCAGCATTATAGAGCTCATCAATATACTGAATATATTCCTGACGCTCTTTGTCTGTCTTGGTATAACAGATATCGTAAATATTGAAGCTCAGGGACTTGGTCAGATTGTTAAAGCCATGCAGCCGCAATTTGTTGTTCAATAGTTCACCCTCGGAAACCGGCCTCTGGCCGGATTAATCAAATTCACTCACGGAATAACTGTGAGTAATTTCAACCCCACCCTGTTCCAGCATAATGGACGCAGAGCAGTACTTTTCTGCTGACAGCTTAACGGCACGTTCGACGGCAGTTTCCTTCAGAGCCCTGCCGGTTACTTTGAAGTGCACATGAATTCTGGTGAAAACACTGGGCACCGCATCGGCACGCTCAGCTTCAATTTCCGCCACACAGTCAATGACATCGAGGCGCTGTTTACGCAGGATGCTCATGACATCAAAACTGGTGCAGCCACCAAGACCCAGCAGCAGCATTTCCATTGGCCGGATGCCCATATTGCGGCCGCCGTGATCCGCCGGTCCGTCCATTACCACGGTGTGACCACTGCCGGACTCACCGAGGAACATAGCATCATCCACCCACTTCACTGTCGCTTTCATTGCTGCCCCTGACGTCAGTACTGAAAAGTGGCGGAGATTAGCACAGAGAGGGCAACCGGATAAATCACCTGGCAGCAAAAATCCAGCTTGTTAACAAGTTTGATAGTTTCTGCCAGTGGTTCACCTTAAGCGCCTAATGAGTGATAATCAGGTCAGAAATCAGGACCGGATGCCAATTTATGAGCCTTCCAAGAGTGCCGTCAAAGCACCAGCACCTTGACGATTTTTTATCACATTGTCACAAGCGCCGTTATCCGGCGCGTTCGACGCTGATTTACGCCGGCGAAGAGAGTGATACGCTTTTTTATCTGATAAAAGGGTCAGTCAGCGTCATTATTGAAGATGATGACGGCCGTGAAATGGTCATGGCCTACCTCAATGAAGGGGACTTCTTCGGCGAGATGGGTCTGTTTGACGAAGAACAGAAACCCCGTACCGCCTGGGTCAAAGCCAAGACTGAATGCGAAGTCGCTGAGATCAGTTACGCCAAATTCCGCGAACTGGTCGAACAGGACCCTAAGCTGATGTTTTATATTTTCCGCCAGATGGCCAACCGTCTCAGCCGCACAACACGCAAAGCCGGTGATCTGGCGTTTCTGGACGTAACCGGCCGGGTGGCCCGTACGCTGCTCGACCTGAGCCGGGAACCGGATGCCATGACCCATCCTGACGGCATGCAGATCAAGATCACCCGGCAGGAAATCGGCCGTATTGTCGGCTGCTCACGGGAGATGGTCGGCCGGGTACTGAAAGATCTGGAGGAAAAAGGTCTGGTGTCCGTCAAAGGCAAAACCATGGTGGTATTCGGCGCCCGCAGGCCCGCACCAGCGCTGCGTAAATAACCCTCTCAGACCCGGCACAGCAAACGGTCCTGATCTATAATCAGATAGTTATGTTCTTAGGGAGCCGGTTATGGCTGAAGATTCTCTGTTTGCCGACGATGATCTGTTTGCTGACGACAAGGATAGTGCCACCCCTGAATACACCTGGCGGGTACTGATCGCTGACGATGAACCCGACGTTCACCGCATTACCCGCATGGTTCTCTCCGGCTTTCAGTTTGATGGCCGCCGGCTGGAGTTACTGAGCGCTTACAGTGGCGATGAAGCCTGCCAGATCATGGCCCAGAACGATGATATTGCCATGATTCTGCTGGATGTGGTGATGGAAGACGACCATGCCGGCCTGGATGTCGCCCGCTATATCCGCGAAGAACTGCGCAACCGCTACACCCGCATCGTCCTGCGTACCGGCCAGCCCGGACAGGCGCCGGAACACGAAGTCATCCGTACCTACGATATCAATGACTACAAAGATAAAACGGAACTGACCACCACCAAACTCAACACCCTGATGTACGCCACCCTGCGCAGCTACCGCGACATCTGCACCCTGAACGAACACAGGCACGGGCTCGAGCGGGTCATCAAAGCCTCCGCCGAAGTGTTCAGTACCGGTGCCATCAGCCAGTTTGCTTCAGCGGTTCTGTCACAGGTGACCAATCTGCTCGGGCTGGAGAACAGCGCGCTGTACTGCTCGACCACCTATCAGAACGACACCCTGTTCGGCAGCCGACGTTTCCGCGTCCTGGCCGCCACCGGCGAGATGCAGCAGCTGACCGACGGCGACTCGCTGGACAGCATTCCGGCCGCTGTCCGGGAGGGTTTTGAACGCGCCATGCAACAGCGCCAGAGCCAGTACTACGACAACCATTACATTGGCTATTTTTCTTCCGAACGGGGCAGCGAAAGCCTGCTCTATGTCACCTATCATCACGAACCTTCCGGCCTCGATAAGCAGCTGCTTGAGCTGTATGCCACCAATGTGGCCATTACCTATGAAAGCCTGCTGATGCGGGAAGAGATTATCGAAACCCAGCGCGAGCTGGTTTACATGCTGGGTGAAGCCGTCGAAAAACGCTCCAAAGAAACCGGTGGCCATGTTAAACGGGTCGCCCAGATAAGCCGCCTGCTGGCGAAAGCATCCGGAATGAGTGATGAAGAGGCCGAGCTGATCAAGCTCGCCGCACCGCTGCACGATGTCGGCAAAATTGCGATTCCGGACAGCATCCTCAATAAGCCGGGCAAACACGATGCCGACGAATGGAAGGTGATGAAAAATCACTCCCAGATCGGCTCAGATATCCTCAACAAATCTGACCGCAGAATCCTGCAGCTGGCAGCCATTATTGCCGCTCAGCACCACGAACGCTGGGATGGCAACGGCTATCCGCGGGGCCTGCAAGGTGAAGAAATCCATATTGCCGGGCGCATTACCGCCATTGCTGATGTGTTCGATGCTCTCGGCAGCAAGCGCTGCTACAAAGACGCCTGGGCCGATGACGACATCGTTGCCCTGATCAGAGAAGAATCTGGCAAGCAGTTTGATCCGCAACTGGTACAGCTGCTGCTGGACCATCTGGATGAGGTGATCGCCATCCGTGAACGCTACCCCGACACCAATGACTGAACATAAAAAAGCCGGCACGAAAGGCCGGCTTTTTTATGCTGCAACAAGGCTCAGAAAAACAGCTTCTGCAATTCTTCGCCCGGCTCCGCGGCACGCATAAAGGCCTCTCCGACCAGAAAAGCATTAACGTTGCGTTCCCTCATTGCCGCGACATCATCCGGCGTCAGGATACCGCTTTCCGTCACCAGCAGTTTATTGTCCGGTACCTGTGGCAGCAGGCTGAAGGTGGTTTCCAGCGTCAGCTCAAAGGTATGCAGATTACGGTTATTGATTCCCAGCAACGGCGTATTCAGGGTCAGAGCGGTGTGCAGTTCTTCTTCATCATGCACTTCCACCAGCACATCCATACCCAGTTCATGGGCAATCCCTTCCAGATCCTGCAGCTGCATTCTGCTCAGCGCTGCCACGATCAGCAGTACACAATCAGCATTAATGCTGCGGGCTTCGTAAATCTGATACGGATCAACCAGAAAATCCTTACGGATCACCGGCAGCGAACAGGCGGCACGGGCTGCTTTCAGGTAATCCTCATGCCCCATAAAATAATCATGATCCGTCAGCACAGACAGACAGGCAGCCCCACCTTTTTCATAAGAAACCGCGATTTCTTCCGGTACAAAATGCTCACGGATCACGCCTTTCGATGGCGACGCTTTTTTAATTTCAGAAATCACTGCCGGCAGGCCCGCTTCCACCTTGGCCTTCATCGCCCGGTAAAAGCCCCGCAGCGCGTCAGGGTCCATATCCAGTGCCTGCGCTTTCATTTCTGCCAGCGGCAGAACCTTACTGCGCGCAGCCACTTCACTGGCTTTGGTGGCGAGGATTTTTTTAAGGACGGTCGGAGTATTCATTAGTTCACTTCATCTTCTGCCAGGTAGCGGGAAAAGCTTACCAGTTCATTCAGTTTTTCCAGCGCCAGGCCGGAATAAATAGCATCCTGAGCCATCGCCACACCCTCTTTCATGGTATTGGCGAGTCCGGCTACATAAATCGCAGCACCGGCATTAAGCGCCAGCATATCCGCCGCTTTTTCTGCATGCTCACCTTCACGCTTACCCAGTGCGTCTTTAATCAGCGCCAGACTTTCCTGCGCATCAGCAACCACCAGTCCGGATAACACCTGAGGCTCTACACCCAGATCTTCCGGGCGGATCACAAATTCCTTCAGCTCACCATTTTTCAGTTCGCAGGCGTAGGTTTCGGTTGCAATGCTGATTTCATCCAGCCCGTCTTTTGAATGAATGACCAGTACATGACCGGCATTCATACGCTGCAGCACTTCCGCCACCGGACGCACCAGCGCCTGACTGAACACACCGATTACCTGATTGGCAACACCGGCCGGATTGGTCATCGGGCCAAGAATATTAAAAATGGTGCGCATCCCCAGAGAACGGCGTGGGCCAACCGCATACTTCATGGCGCTGTGGTGGGATGGTGCGAACATAAAACCCACCCCCAGTTCGTCGATACAGCGTGCCACCTGCTCTGCAGTGAGATTCAGATTCACACCCGCCGCTTCCAGCAGATCAGCACTGCCGGACTTACTGGAAACGCCACGGTTACCGTGTTTGGCAACCGTACCGCCGGCAGCTGCCACAATAAATGACGACGCACTGGAAACATTAAACAGATTGGCACCATCTCCCCCGGTACCAACGATATCCACCGCGTGTTCGGCTTTGATTTTTACGCCGCTGGCCAGCTCACGCATTACAGTAACGGCACCAACAATTTCGTCGATGCTTTCACTTTTCATACGCAGGCCAACCAGAAAACCACCGATCTGAGCTTCGTCACACTGGCCGGTCATGATCTGACGCATCACATCAATCATGTCTTCGGTGGATAAATCCTGACGTTCAACAACACGTGCCAGTGCCGTTTTAATATCCATTATTTATCCTCCATTGTTTGCTCGAGAAAATTCTTCAGCAGGTCATGACCATGCTCAGTCAGAATGGATTCCGGGTGAAACTGCACACCCTCAATCGGCAGCTCACGATGACGGACGCCCATAATTTCTTCCATACTGCCATCCGGGTTTTCCGTCCAGGCGGTAATTTCCAGGCATTCCGGCAAGGTTTTTTTATCAATCACCAGCGAATGATAACGGGTTGCTTTATAAGGATTGGACAGCCCCCGGAACACCCCCGTATCCGCATGATGAATATCCGACAGTTTGCCATGCATCACCTGTCCGGCACGGATAATGTCACCGCCGAATACCTGACCGATGCTCTGGTGACCAAGACAAATGCCAAGAATCGGCAGCTTGCCGGCAAAATAACGGATCGCTTCCATGGAAATCCCGGCTTCGTTCGGCGTGCACGGTCCGGGGGAAATCACCAGATGATCCGGTTTTAATGCCTCAATGTCTTCCAGTGTCACTTCGTCGTTACGGAAGACGCGTACATCAGCACCCAGTTCAGCAAAATACTGCACGACGTTGTAGGTAAATGAATCGTAGTTATCAATCATGACTAACATAGCTGGCTCCTGCGGCATGTGGCCGCGTGAATTCTGTGGTTACTGGTCAAGTCCGGCTTCCGCCATGGCAACGGCACGGAACATAGCCCGTCCCTTATTCATGGTTTCTTTCCATTCCAGCCGCGGTACAGAATCCGCAACCACCCCGGCACCGGCCTGAATATTCAGCCTGCCGTCTTTAATCACCGCCGTACGGATGGCAATGGCCATATCCATATTGCCGCTCCAGCTCAGATAACCCACCGCGCCGCCATAGACGCCGCGTTTGGTGGACTCCACTTCATCGATAATTTCCAGCGCCCGGATTTTCGGTGCACCGCTCAGGGTACCTGCCGGGTGAGCAGCCCGCAGGACATCCATCGCACCGATGCCTTCTTTCACCTTGCCGGTGACATTGGAAACGATGTGCATCACGTGGCTGTAGCGCTCGACCACCATCTGATCGGTCAGCCGTACAGAGCCGGTCTGCGAGACCCGGCCAACGTCATTACGGCCGAGGTCTATCAGCATCAGGTGTTCGGCAATTTCTTTCGGATCGGACAGCAGCTCCTGCTCCAGCGCCAGATCTTCTTCTTCGGTAGCACCGCGGGTGCGGGTACCGGCAATCGGACGTACGGTCACCTCACCGTCTTCCAGACGGGCGAGAATTTCCGGTGATGATCCCACGACGTGGAAATCGCCCAGATTCATACAGTACATATAGGGCGACGGATTCAGGGTCCGCAGCGCGCGGTAAATATTGACCGGGTCTCCGCTGAAGGGCACGGTCAGACGCTGGGATGGCACACACTGCATGATGTCACCGGCAAAGATGTATTCCCGGATTTTTTCAACCGCGTCCATGAATTCCTGTTCACCAAAAGACGAACGGAAATCGTCTTCGGTGACGTCTGCCGGCGCCGCCAGTGGCTTACCCACCGGACCGGTATAAGGCTGACGCAGACGTTCACGCAGTTCATCCAGACGGGCCTCTGCCTGCTGCAACGCATTACCCTGTGCCGGATCAGCCATCACGATCAGATGCAGCTTGCCGCTCAGGTTATCAAACACCACCACCTCTTCGGACACCATCAGCAGGATATCCGGCGTGCCGAGTTCATCCGGCGGGCAGCTGTTACGCAGGCGGGGTTCGATATAACGCACGGTGTCGTAGCCGAAGTAACCGACCAGCCCCCCATCAAACTTCGGCAGCCCTGTAATTTCCGGCACCCGGAAACGCTGCTGAAAGTCGCTGACATAGGCCAACGGGTCAGCTACCTCAGATTCTTCAATCACCTGGCCGTCGCGCAGCAGCTGCACCTGATAACCGCGGATGCTGAGAACATCGCGGCAGGGCAGACCGATCATCGAATAACGGCCCCATTTCTCACCGCCCTGCACCGACTCCAGCAGATAGCTGTAGGGTTCCGCCGCCAGTTTCAGATAGGTGGACAAGGGAGTATCAAGATCGGCCAGCACCTGACGTGCGACCGGAATACGGTTATAGCCCTGCTCTGCCAGGGCAGCAAATTGTTGCGGAGTCATAATTACCTTCATTGGTTAAGCGCGTAAAAACATGGCCTTGCGGCCGGACAGGAAGTGGCTGCGCTTAACACCATCGGCAGGTCAGATGCTGACCCTGTTGCAGGGGGCGGTTATATTGGAAAAACACCGCTGGGCTCCGTAGACATAAACTGTTGTGGATAAAGTCAAACTATAACGGCATGGCCAGCAGGCGGCAAGCAGAAGGTAAGCATTCACTCTGCCCGCCAGTCCAGACAGGGCCAGCGTCTGGCGGCGGCAATTGCGCGCAGTTCAGCACTGGGGTTCAGCACCACTGGCTGGCGTACCATCTCCAGCAGCGGTACATCGGCATGACTGTCGGTATAGAACGCAGCATCATTGAATGACAAACCGCGCTCGCCGAGGAACTTTCGCGCCAGCTCCACTTTTCCCGGCCCGTAACACATCGGCCGCTCCAGTCCGGCAATCCGCTTGCCTTCGGTGCGCAGGCGGTTACTGATCACATGACGGATGCCCAGCGCATCGCCGTAAGCCCGGGCAACCACATCATCCGCGCCGGTAATAATCACCAGCTCAGCACCGCGGCGCTGATAAGCAAACAGCAGTGACGCCGCCTGAGGATAAATATGCAGCTGCCCCCGTTCACGGAAGAAGCGTTCAACCTGACGCCGGTAATCCTCCAGCGTCATGCCCCGGGTACGGGTACGGTAATAATTGGAAAGCCGGCGGTAGGTGACCCGCCCTTTTTTGTAGGCCCGGTACAGCGAGGCCAGTGCCTGAATGGCTTCGATGACAGCCCAGCGCTCGCGCCGCACGCGCCAGCGGATCCACAGACTGTTGGCGTCTTTGTTGATCAGGGAATCATCCAGATCAAAAAACACCACCGGTACATCATAGACCTGCATTCTGTCTCCGGACTGTCCGCCACCTGTTAAGAGAGCGCAAGACTATCACAATGGGGATTCATGCCCCAAAGCCGCCAGGCGCCAGTGCGTCACGGTCGCGGAACTGATCTTGTCAGGATAAGCCAGCGCCAGTTTCTGCAGCCCCTGCCACAGTGCTGCCACATGAGCATCCAGCCCGAACACCTTCATCGACGCCAGCATGCGGCAGATGCGGCGGTGATTGTGATTATCCGCTGTCATCCAGTGCAGGCTGTCAACATCGGCCGGCAGCAGCAGCTCAAAACCCTGCGGCGTTTCACGCAGGACAATGCCGTAAAACTGCAGCATGCGCAGACAGGCGTGATGCATCTTTTCCTGCATGGCATGCGACTCGCGGAAGGCCGCGGTGACTTCATCCGTAACCACCGGCGCTTCCGGGTTGTAAGGGCTCGGCTCACGCAGCGGAAACAGCCACTGAATGTAGTCATGGCAGCTTTCCAGTTCGGTATTGGAAAACGCCAGAATACCACTCAGGGTGCGCCCTCTGTGGTCAGTCCCGGTTCCTGAGTAAAAAGCGATCAAAGGGTGCATAAAACTATCCATCGTGAAGAACATATCCCGGGGCGGTTCTCAAGACTTCTGACACGCCCTGAAACTCATTATAGTCACAGGTCAATGAAGCGCTGTCTTTCCCGCAGATTTCGTAAATCCGGTTGACCCGGCAACAGGCTGGGGTAGTCTGAAAGTGCAAACCCGGAGGTTCCGGAGCACCGGAGCCAGAGTCAATCAGACACGAGGAGAGACTATGAAAGGTTTGGAAATCAGCTTCCGCGACATCAGTCATTCTGACGCGATTGAACAGCACATCCGCGATAAAGCCAGCAAGTTAACCCAGACATTTGATGAGATTACCGGCATCCGCGCAGTGGTCGGACTGCCCCACAATCACAGTTATAAGGGCAAACTGGCCCATGTATCACTGGAAGTCGGGCTACCCGGACAAACCGTCGCCATTACCCGTGACAAACACGATGCTGCCGAACACGAAGATATGTATCTGGCGGTCTCTGACGCCTTTGATAAAGCCCTGCGTAAAGTTCGTCAGATTCATAACAAACGGATCGATAAGAACCGCCGCCCGGCGGAACTCTGAATCAACACGAAAGAGCCCTGCGGGGCTCTTTTTCTGCTCTGGCCGGCATTCACAGACGGCCGCCGAGCAGCAACTGCAGCAGACCCGGCCGCACCAGCGTGGCATACAGCTGCCCCATCTCCGTCGCACTGACCGGAAACCCCTCACGGATCCAGCGCATAATCACCATAAAGGAGGCCCCGGCAATAAAGTCCACCACATAGTCCAGACGGCCACTGTCGCCGACAGGCAGGTGATGGGCTGAGACATAACGGTTCATGATGCGCGCCACATAGCCTCTGAATTCACTCAGCATCAGCGCCTCAACATCCGCACTCACCAGCAACCGGGCAAAGCCGGCATTATCTGACCACTGCCGGAACATAATCTCGGCAATCACCGGATCGGCACTGGTTGAACGGGTCAGGTAATCATCCACCTGCTCATAGAACTGCATAAACATGCTTTCAATGTAGCCGCGCAGCAGATCATCCTTGGAACGGTAATGCAGATAGAAGGTCGGCCGCGCCACACCGGAACGTTCGCACACCGCAGCCACCGAAATCCGCTTATAGGGCTGTTCAGCCATCAGCGCCAGCAGCGTGTTCATCAGCTGCCGGCGGGTGCGCTCAACACGCTTATCGGGTTCTTTATTCATGACGATAACGGGCATGCCCGCTCAGTTTTTTGTTGTTATTGTTTCAGGGTCATGACCGATCATATTACAGACGCAGGACAGTCAGAAGGTGCGTCGTCAGAGTTCCTCCAGCACCGCCAGAAAGCCCGGCCGGGTCAGGCGCGAAAACAGCGCCGCCAGAATCTGCTCATCGTAAGCAAAACCGCCCGCCACCCAGCGCTTCAGCACCATCCAGAAAGCGCCGGCCAGATAATCCGCCATAAATCCCAGCTTCTCACTGTCCGTAACCGCAATCGCATGACTGCGGACATACAGTCCCAGCACCCGGGTAACATAGGCACGGAAACGCCCGGTCAGCAGGGATTCCAGCTCATTGGCGCAGATCAGACGGGCAAACTCTCTCTGCCCGCTCCACTGGGCAAACAGGTAGCGGCTGATGTCGTCCCCCGGATCCGGAGAGGCCGTCAGCGGGCTGGCGATGGTCTGATAGAAGGCATCAAACATGTGATCGGCATAATCCAGCAGCAGCGCATCGCGCCCGGAAAAATGCTGATAGAAGGTCTGCCGGGCGATACCGGCTTCTGTACTGAGGCGGCACACAGTAATTTTCTGATAAGGCGTATCGGCCATGCAGTGCAGCAGGGCCTGATGAAGACGGGCCGTGATATCCATTGCGTATCCATGTCTGCCGGTTCCCTGCCTGAGCCTGCCAGAACAGCAGGCATAAAAAAACCGCCCGCAGGCGGTTTTTCAGAGGCAAAGGCCTCAGGCTGTTTCGAACATCTCGTCGTCCAGCTCATACAGAGGCTCAGAACCGCCTTTAACCGCAGCACTCAGACCAATGTAACGAGGCAGCAGACGCTTCATGTAGAAACGTGCGGTACCCACTTTGGCTTTGTAGAAACCGGAGGTGTCATCACTGTTCGCCAGTGCAACAACAGCCATTTTCGCCCACATATAAGCCAGTGCGGTGTAACCGAATACCATCAGGTATTCAACCGAAGCAGCACCGATTTCGTTCGGGTTGGAAGCCGCCTGGTCCATAACCCACTGGGTCAGGTCGTTCAGGTTTTCCACAGCAGCTTTCAGCGGTTCAATGAACTCAGCCGCTGCTTCGTTGCCGTCCTGCTCAGCAATAAACGCGTTGATGTCCGCTTCGAACAGCTTGTAGAACGCGCCATTGTTGGCAGCCACTTTACGGCCGATCAGATCCAGCGCCTGAATACCGTTGGTGCCTTCGTAGATCTGGGTGATACGGATATCACGCACATACTGCTCCTGACCCCATTCACGGATAAAGCCGTGACCACCGAACACCTGCTGACAGGCAATGGCAGATTCCAGCGCGTTGTCAGTCAGGAAGGCTTTCGCCACCGGGGTCAGCAGCGCCAGCATGGCATCCGCGTGTTTTTGCTCGTCGGCATTGTCAGAGAACTTGGCAATATCCAGCCATTTCGCCACGTAAGTAGAGAATGCACGGCCACCTTCAGTCAGGGCACGGGAAGTCATCAGCATACGACGGACATCCGGGTGCACGATGATCGGGTCAGCGGCTTTGTCTTTTGCCACAGCACCGGTTGGCGCACGGCTCTGGATGCGGTCACGGGCGTATTCAACCGCATTCTGGTAAGAAGCTTCTGCAGCACCGATACCCTGAATGCCCACACCCAGACGTTCGTAGTTCATCATGGTGAACATGCACGCCAGACCTTTGTTTTCTTCACCGACCAGCCAGCCTTTGGCGCCGTCAAAGTTCATCACACAGGTCGCTGAGCCTTTGATACCCATTTTGTGCTCAATAGAGCCACAACCCATGGCGTTACGCTCGCCCAGTGAACCATCTTCGTTCACCAGGAACTTAGGCACCAGGAACAGGGAGATACCTTTCGGACCAGCCGGCGCATCCGGCAGTTTGGCCAGCACCAGGTGGATAATGTTTTCCGCCATGTCGTGCTCACCCCAGGTAATGAAGATCTTGGTACCTGTGATGTTGTAGGAACCGTCAGCCTGTGGCTCTGCTTTGGTACGGATAATACCCAGGTCGGTACCAGCATGAGGTTCGGTCAGATCCATGGCACCGGCCCACTGGCCGCTGTACATGTTCGGCAGGTATTTCTCTTTCAGCTCGTCAGAACCGTGATAGTTCAGAGACAGACACGCACCGGCGGTCAGCATTGGCGCCAGACCGAACGACATGTTCGCGCCCTGCACCATTTCTTCTACCTGACCAACCAGCGTCTTAGGCATGCCCATACCGCCGAAATCCGGGTTACCGCCGAGGGCGTTCAGACCGGCATCGCAGTAAGTCTGGTAAGCGTCCTTAAAACCAGGCGCGGCAGTGACTTCACCGTCTTTCCAGGTAGAACCGACTTCATCACCTTCACGGTTAATCGGTGCCAGTACCTGGCTGGCGATCTTACCGCACTCTTCCAGAATGGCTTCAGCAGTCTCTGTGTCCACTGCACCCTGCAGTCCGGCCAGGGATGACCAGAGTTTGTCTGCTTCAAATACTTCGTTCAGCACAAAGCGCATATCGCGCAGTGGGGCTTTATATTCTGCCATGTTTCACCTCATGTTTATTCGGGTCTTCTGTCTTCCGGGCCTGTCACACAATCACCGGATGACAAAAACGCCGCTATTTTACTCACTCTGGCGGGCATTCCCAGTCACTGATACGAAAAAACCGCGCCGGGGCGCGGTTTTTACTGGTATGCCCTAAGCATAAGCGACAGTTCAGGCTCAGAACGCGAAGTGTTCTGCGTCCAGATCCATCACAGTGTCTGCACCGGCAACCATAGACTCAGCGTGGCCTTTGGCGCGTGGCAGAACACGGGCAAAGTAGAACTTCGCAGTTGCCAGCTTGGCTTTGTAGAAGTCCTCTTCAGTGGTGCCATTGGCCAGTGCTTCCTGAGCCACTTTTGCCATACGGATCCACAGGTACGCCAGCGTGACATAACCTGAGTACATCAGGTAATCCACTGACGCAGAGCCGACTTCTTCGCGGTCTTTCATCGCGGCCATACCAATCTTCATGGTCAGGTCGCCCCACTCTTTGTTGTAACCCGCCAGAGTGCTTACCAGCGGCGCCAGGGTTTCGTTGCCTTCTTCAGCCTGACAGAACTTATGTACCATTTTGGTGAAGTTACGCAGGGAAGCACCCTGAGTCATCAGTACTTTACGGCCCAGCAGGTCGAGTGCCTGAATACCGGTGGTACCTTCATAGATACAGGCAATCTTGGTATCACGTACCAGCTGCTCCATACCCCACTCAGCGATGAAACCGTGACCACCGAATACCTGCACACCCAGGTTCGTGGCTTCGTAGCCAACTTCCGTCAGGAAGGCTTTGGCGATCGGCGTCAGGAAGCCCAGCAGCTCATCAGCCGCTTTGCGTGCTTCTTCGTCTTCCGCTTTCTTAACGATATCGTTCTGCTGTGCGGCCAGGTAAACCAGTGCACGACCACCTTCAGCGAAGGCTTTCTGAGTCAGCAGCATACGACGTACGTCCGGGTGAACGATGATCGGGTCAGCCGCTTTTTCAGGGGCTTTAGGGCCAGTCAGTGAGCGCATCGCCAGACGGTCTTTGGCATAAGCCAGAGCACCCTGGAAAGACGCTTCAGCAGCAGTGGCACCCTGCAGAGCAGTACCGATACGGGCAGTGTTCATGAAGGTGAACATGCAGTTCAGACCTTTGTTTTCCGGTCCGATCAGCCAGCCTTTGGCGCCATCAAAGTTCATCACACAGGTGGCGTTACCGTGGATACCCATTTTGTGTTCGATGGAACCACAGGTTACCGCGTTACGCTCACCCACGCTGCCGTCTTCGTTTGGCAGGAACTTAGGAACGATAAACAGGGAAATACCTTTGGTACCTTCCGGTGCACCCGGCAGACGTGCCAGTACGATGTGCACAATGTTCTCAGCCATATCGTGTTCACCGGCTGAGATAAAGATCTTGGTGCCGGAAATGGAGTAAGAACCATCAGCGTTGGCTTCAGCCTTGGACTTCAGGATACCCAGGTCAGAACCACAGTGTGGTTCAGTCAGACACATGGTACCGGTCCACTCACCGGAAACCAGTTTGGTCAGATAAGTATGCTTCTGTTCATCGGTACCATGCTGCTCAATCGTGTTCATTGCACCGTGAGACAGACCCGGGTACATGCCCCATGACCAGTTGGAAGAACCAACCATTTCAGACATAACGGTACCCAGTGATTCAGGCAGGCCCTGACCACCGTGTGCTTCGTCGTGAGCCAGTGAAGGCCAGCCGCCCTCCACAAACTTTGCGTACGCTTCTTTGAAGCCGGTCGGTGTAGTAACAGAACCGTCTTCGTGACGGGTACAGCCTTCGGTATCACCAACACGCTGCAGCGGAGCCAGTTCCTGTTCACAGAACTTGGCGCCTTCCGCCAGGATCGCATCGATCATGTCTGGAGTTGCAACTTCAGCATAAGCCGGGATGCTGGCGTAATGGCCTGGCATATCCAGCAGTTCGTCCATTACGAACTTAATTTCACGCAGGGGAGCCTTGTACTCTGGCATAGGAACAACCTCGTTGCCTGTTATGTTCTTGCAGCCTCAGCTGCCGTGGATATTGGGCAGCATAGCCAGCCGCCGATTCAAACAAGTGTTTGAAACATACGTTCGCCACACAGTATTGTCAACCCTGTAACGGGACATCAGCCGCTCAGCACTACGAAAAATTCTGTCCCACAGCATGCCTCCTGCCATCCGGCTATATCACAGGCACAAAAAAACCGGCCTGGGCCGGTTTTCTGATAAGGAGAGCATCACACCACATCGTCGAATATCTGACCTGCAGACACTGACTGAGGAAGACTGATCTCCAACAGAAACTCGTTGATACGGCGTAAGCGGGCATTGGCCTCAGCAAAACGCTCATCAGCGGAAATCCGCTCCTCGGTGTTTTCTTTTTCCTCTGCCTGTTTCTGCTCATCTTTCGCCGCCTGCAGTTCCTGACGGACTGCATCCTGTTCCGTCTGCAACCGGCTGATTTCGGCTTCGCGCACACTACGCTGCTCTTCTGCCAGCTCCGTCAACGCCTGAGCAGCCATCTGTCCGGCCTGAGCCGCCACCCGACGATCCTGTGGCGAAGGTTCAGCCGGCGCCAGTGCCGCCCGCTGGACCTGCTCCATTTTATCAATGGTGGCCTGCGGATCATCCGTCACACGACTGACATCAACGGAGACCTCACCGGCTACCGCATAACGGACACCATCCGGCCCGGTTGCATAGGTAAAGCTGGATGTTCCGGCGTGCACACCGCCCACACTGGCATGAGCCTGTTCGTGTGCGCGGACTTCCTGATCCCGCTGCTGCAGTTGACGGATTTCCAGCAGATCCTCTTCGTCTGCCACTGCACCCTGCCCCTCTGCAGCGTCTTCCGTTAACGCAGACACGGATGGCGTATAAGTATCATCCTGTTTCGGCCGGCGCATATCCGGGTTCCGGGCTTCTTCACTCACCGTGACTTCTTCGACCGGCATGAATGAGCCTGACGATGCAAGTTCACTGTCACTGATCAGCAGCTGTGCAGCAGCCCCGGCAGAAACCGGTACATTGCTGGAACTGACTGTCATGACTGGCGTTACCTGCATAAAATCTCGCTCAGGCTGTGGTATCGATCAGAGTACCCATTTGTTTATCCGCAGCTTCCAGCACCTTGGCGCCGGCCGCAACGGTTTCCTGTCCCTGCTTCAGCTCCACCATTGCATCCGCAGTTTCTCCCGGCCCTTCGACCGGCCGCTCAGTCGTGGCATCTGCCACATCCTGGGCAGCACGGCGAACCTGTGTGGTTCCCTGATCAACGGCATAAGCACCGGAAGAGAACGCTGACCCTGTAGTTGAACCAATATTCATAAGCACCTCATCTGGATTTAGGGCTATTGCTCAATATTTAACCAACCCAAAGCTGCTTTGACCAGCAGATCCGCGCGTATTATTAGACAGATTCGTTATATTCAAAAGTCCGCTGCATTATAAAATAACGGTTGTTCATTTTTATGACCCTCAGATCGTAGTTCTGTGTCATCGTTTTGACTGCTTATGCCCAATTTCTGCAGCAAACGGCGATCTTTGTCTGCCTCGGGGTTCGCGGTTGTCAGCAGACAGTCGCCGTAAAATATTGAATTTGCCCCGGCCAGAAAGCACAGAGCCTGCATCTCTTCAGTCATTTTCTCCCGCCCGGCACTGAGGCGGATCTGCGTCGCCGGCAACATTATCCTGGCGACCGCGACAACCCGCACAAAATCAGTCCAGTCAATATCATCCCCACTTTCCAGCGGGGTTCCCGGCACCCGGACCAACTGGTTCAGCGGCACAGATTCCGGATGCCGGGGCAGGTTGGCTAGCTGCACCAGCAGGCCAGCCCGGTCACGGGGCGCTTCCCCCATTCCCAGAATACCGCCACTGCAGACATGAATACCGGCGTCCCTGACATGCTGCAGCGTTTGCAGCCGCTCAGCGTAACTGCGTGTGGTAATGATGCCAGTATAATATTCGGGCGACGTATCCAGATTATGGTTGTAGTAATCCAGCCCGGCAGCCGCCAGCTGACGACTCTGATCAGCGTCGAGCATGCCCAGCGTCATACAGCTTTCCAGCCCCAGTGCTTTCACCCCCCGCACCATCGCCAGAACATGAGGCATATCACGCTCATGCGGCGAACGCCAGGCGGCTCCCATACAGAAACGCTCAGCCCCTGCCGCCTTTGCCGCGCGGGCTTTATCCAGTACAGCCTCCACAGCCATCAGTTTCTGTTTTTCCACACCCGTGTCATAGCGGGCACTCTGCGGGCAGTAATGGCAGTCTTCCGGACAGGCACCGGTTTTAACCGACAGTAGGGTGCTGATCTGCACCCGGCCCGGATCAGAATATTGCCGATGCACCGTCTGCGCTGAAAACAACAGCTCGTGTAATGGCTGTTGCAGCAGTCTCATGACTTCATCAACAGACCAGTCATGCCGTACAGCAACGTTCAAATCAGCAGTTATTCCCATAGCCGGCTCCGCAAAGACAATTAGAATCAAAGCCATGGATGTTAGGGACGAAGGATATGCCGTCAACCCTGATAAAATTTTTAGTTAACAGGTGGACAGAAAGGAAACAGACATTCCGCATTCCGGGCTGCTGTGAACTGTGCCTGCAACCTGCCGGCAGTGCGGGATTCCTGTGCGATGCCTGCCTTCAGGCACTGCCTTACAGTACCTGCGCCTGCTCCCAGTGCGCGGAACCGCTGGCATCCCCCGGCCGCTGTGGTCGCTGTCAGTCCTCACCACCGGCCTACGACTATGGTTTCAGCACCTTTCTTTACCAGCCTCCGCTGTCACTGTGGGTTCAGGCAGCCAAAGATCATGAACAGCTGGTATGGCTGAACCGTCTGGCCTGGCTGATGTCCCGCTCCCCGCCATCCACACTGGCAGCGGCAGATGCCCTGATTTATATCCCCTCGTCACGTCGCCGTATGCTGCAGCGGGGTTATAACCCGGGTGAAATACTGGCCCGCCGAACCGCAGGCCACCTCGGCCTGCCGCTTTATTCCGATGCCCTGGTGCGCACAGGCGGCCGCGATCAGAGAGGGCTGACAGCCACTGAACGGCGGCGTAACCTGAAACAGTCACTGACCCATGGCCAACGGCGGTTCTGTGGTGAGCACCTGCTCATCGTGGATGATGTGATGACCACCGGAGCGACGGCCGACGCAGCCGCACGCCTGCTGAAACGTCAGGGTGCCGGTCTGGTCGGCATCTGGTCACTGTGCCGCACACCGGCCAGCAGCGATAAGCATTAGCAGCCATTCCACACAACAGGCATAATGCGCGGACTTGTCCGGAGCACTGTCTATGTCGTCGTCACACCCTTATTCCCAGCTCACCCCGGAACGGGTTATGGATGCCACCGAGGCGCAGGGCTTTATCTGCGACGCCAGGGTCTTTCCGCTGAACAGCTATGAAAACCGTGTCTACCAGATCGGCGTTGAAGACGGCCAGCCACTGATCGGCAAATTTTACCGCCCCGGTCGCTGGAGCCGCGAAGCCATTCAGGAAGAGCATGATTTTCTGCTTGAACTGGCAGCAGACGATCTGCCGGTGGTCGCACCCATGGTCATTAATGATCAGACCCTGTTTTACGACGAGCCCTTTTATTTTGCGCTGTTTCCACGTCGCGGGGGTCAGGCACCGGAATTATCCAATGATGATGATCTGGAACTGATCGGCCGCTGGCTTGCCCGCCTGCACCAGACCGGCAGTGCCCGGCCATTTCAGCACCGGCAAGCTATCCGCGGAGCAGAAGATCTGGTGCTTGCGGCAGAACAGGTGCTGGGCAGTGATCTGATGCCGGACGATTACCGTCATAATTACCGTGCGCTGGCTGACTCCCTGATCAGCCTGACACAGCAGCGTTATCAGCCAGAGAATGTCACGTCCCTGCGCCTGCACGGTGACCTGCATCCCGGCAACCTGCTGGTGCGGGATGACGTACTCTTTATGGTTGATTTTGATGACTGCATTCAGGGCCCGGCCATGCAGGACATCTGGATGCTGCTCAGCGGTACGGTTCAGGAACAGCGGCAGCAATTACTGGTCATCAAAGAAGGTTACGAAATGTTCAGGCCTTTTCCGGTCAATGAGCTCCCTCTGATTGAGGTGCTGCGCACCATCCGGGTCATGAAATATGCTGCCTGGCTGTGCAGCCGCTGGGAAGACCCGGCGTTTCCGGTTGCCTTTCCCTGGCTGAACAGCCACCGCTTCTGGTCGGAACATATTCTTTCACTCAGGGAGCAGATTGCCGCCCTTCAGGAACCTCCGCTGGAGCTGCCTGTCTTCTGACCTGATATCTCTGTTAAAGGAACTCAGTATGAAATATACCTTACCTGTTATTTTTGCCATCGCCCTGACACCGGTTGCTGTTCAGGCCGAAGAAAACGGCAGCGGTTTCCGCGCCGACCGCCTGCAACTTGGTGGCAGCATTTCCGAAAACGTGGTCGACTCACCCTTTGGTGGCGGCAGTGAAGATGCACTCGGCTTTTCCGTTTTTGCCGGTTATGAATTTGCTAACGATATGCGTGGCGTAAAAACCACTGCCGAACTCGGCTATTCAGATACGGATGATTTTTACCGTGGTGGCGACAATGATATTAACGGCCTGTGGGTCGCCGGCGTCGTGGAAAAAAACCTGCCGGAAATCAACCCTAATCTGTTCGCCCTTGCCCGTATCGGCCTCGACTTCGGCGATGATGATGGCATCCTGCTCGGTGCCGGTGGTGGTTTTCATCTGAGCAAAGAAGTGGACGTCCGCGCAGAGTTTATTAACAAAGACGCATCATCCGTGTATCAGGCCAGTCTGGTGTTTAATTTCTGATCAGCAGAATGACATAAAAAAGGGGCCTGATGGCCCCTTTTTTTATTCTGTATCCGTATGAATATTAACGGACACCACTGCGGCGCAGAGCGGCCGGTGTGTAATCCGCAGAAGTACGTTCAAAGCCAAACACGTAAGAACCTTCTTCTTCATTATCCAGACCCAGAGCCAGATAACGTCCGGAGTTCAGATCGTACAGGGTTTCGAGGGCGTACCACGGAACCAGCTGCTCGTAGTACATCAGGCTGTAGGCTTCAGCCACACGCCACAGTTCACCACGGCCATCGTAATGATCAATCTCAGCTGCCTGCCAGGTATCTTCATCAATATAGAATACCCGCTTGGCATAGATGTGACGCTTACCTTCTTTCAGGGTTGCCTCGACTTTCCATACACGGTGCAGTTCATAGCGGGCCAGATCCTGGTTGATATGTCCCGGCTTGATGATGTCAGTGTACTTCAGCTTCGGATCTTTCAGTTTATAGGAATTATAGGGGATATAAATTTCCTGTTTACCGAGCAGTTTCCAGTCATAGCGATCCGGGGCACCGTTATACATATCCAGGTTATCCGAGGTACGCAGACCATCTGACGCGGTTCCCGGACCATCATAAGAAACCTGAGGCGCACGGCGGACACGGCGCTGACCGGCATTATATACCCATGCTTTGCGCGGCTCTTTTACCTGATCCAGTGTTTCATGTACCAGCAGTACGTTACCGGCCAGACGCGCCGGAGACAGAACATCCTGCTTAAAGTAGAACAGCACGTTCTGATCCTGCTCAGGGTTATAATCCTTCAGTTTATTCCGGAAGGTGAACTCATCCTGGAAACGGACCAGAGTAAAATCACCGTTAACCTGTGGTGTCACCTGACCAACAATACGGCGGACACTGCCACCACGGTAACGCACAATGTGATTCCAGATGGCCTCAACACCACTCTGCGGAATAGGGAACGGCGTGCCTTCTGAATAGTTAGTCAGGCCATTACCGCCCTCAAGCAGTTTGGTTGTGGTCGCATTCTTTTTGGTTTCATCATAAATAAACTGCGGATAGGCAGCGGTACGGCGTGTTTCATATACCGGCATCTTGTAGGTGTCCGGATATTTCTCAAACATCGCTTTCTGACCATCCGTCAGATTTGCCGCATACTGCTTATAATTCCTGGCCGTAATCTCAAACTTAACTTTGTCATCCGGAAACGGGTCAACCGGTTTACCACCCGCGACATAGCCTGCCGGTGGTTTGGTCAGACCGCCGGTCCAGGCAGGGATAGCTCCACTGCCTGCCATTTCAGCACCAACCGGGGTCAGTTCTTTGCCAAGTTTTGCAGCTTCTGCCTCAGACACAGCAGCATCTGCTGTACCGATCATCAGGGACAGCGCCAGCGCGCTGCCCCAGAATTTACTGTGTTTATTCAACATGCTTCATAGACCTCTGTAATTCTTATATCAGCCAATAACTCAGAACGAATATTTCGCAGACAAGGCGATGTTGTCGCGGTCAACCATCTGATTGTAGTCGCCACCGGAGAAGTTGGTGTAAGTCACATCCACCGATGTCTTGTTCAGATAAACAAAGGTTACCCCCAGACCCACGGTCAGACGATCATCAATAAACTGCGCACCCGGCTCCGGACCATTCCCTTTATCATAGGCAACAGACAGCATCGGGCTGACGTTAATACCGGCAAAGGCGTTATTGAAATCCAGAATACTGCGCACACGGATACCGCCGGAAAGCTCAGTGGTATAACCGTCATTGGTACAGTAGTCGGTATTTACGTTTGCCGTTGCATCACCGCTGGCCGCACAGTGGTTCACGGAATCATATACGCCACCATTATTACCGATACCATAAGCACCGGAACGGCCATAACGTGCTTCATCCGTACTCGGCAGGTCGTTTACGTAAGTCATACCGATTTCACCCACCACAGCCAGGCGGTCGGCCCCCAGGACCCGGTCAAAGAATTTGATATACGTCATCTGCGCCTGCCAGATATCAAGTTCGTCATAACCTTTAGTGAGCTCACCATAAAGATCGGTAATATCATCGGCTTCAGCAGCACGCGCCTGATACAGACGGCTCCACGGCGTACCGGTTCCGGCCAGAATCAGCTCAAAAGCGTTCCACTGCACCGGCATATCCGGGCGGTAACTGATTTCACCGGAAATGGATGCACCATCTTCGGTACTGGTCGCAAAACTGATACCCATGATCTGAATGTCTTCAGGATAAGCAATCTGATACAGAGGGCGGTAAGTATCGTATGTTGCATCGGCATTAACCTGATCACCGACGGTACCGGTGATAGTACCCAGCGTATCGTAATTGGTCACCGCACCATTAATATATGGCAGACGACTGTGGATATTCATGTAGTACAGACCGAATTCTGTATCCCCCAGTGCTTCTGAATACCAGCGCAAAGCCAGACCATACTGACCGGAATCTTTCGGCTGATCATCCGGCAGACGTTCGGTCACCGGAGAAACACGATCAGACAACGGAACGCCCGCTTCAATTTCCGCATCACGGAAAGCAAGCATATCGCGCTCATCTGCCGTTCCACCCAGGATTACCGGGCTACAGTCATCCGCGACAAAATCAACGGTGGAAAAGAATGTACCACATGGATCAGTACGGGTTTTTTCCCATTGCAGCTGATAAAAAGCTTCCAGTGTTAAATCCGTGGACAGACCGATTGAGGTATACACCATATTAACCGGCAGCAGACCTTCCTTAACTTCAGCTCCGGGTTTACGGAATGCAGAAGCATCCACCGGGTTAATGCTGTTAATGCCACCCTGAATAAAGGTACTTTCGCCCCAGCTTACCACCTGGCGACCAACACGGACGTTGATTGGCGTATAGCCAATTTCATAGTCAGCCCAGACATAAGCATCCAGCAGTTCAGCACCTTTGCCAGCAGCATCTTTGGTACCGTCACTCAGTGGTTTGAAGTCAGTATCTTCATCCATAATTGCCGTATCATAGTAAGCGCGGGCACGGAAGAAACCGCCATAATTCTGATAATTCAGCTCCAGATCCCCACTCCATTTAACAACATTGGTGTAAATATCACCTTTGCTGTAGTTCAGAGTACCGTCGTCATAGTTGTAAGAAGAGCCATAAGTTGTTTCGCCAATGGCCGCCCCATTACCCGGCATGATCTGGCCTTTATCACGGTCAGAGGTACGCCATGCGACACCATAACTGACGGTATTATCGAACTGGGCACTGAGGTCTCCGAAATTAAACTCGACGGCCTGCACTGAAGACGCAGCCAGAGCAGATACAGCCAGAGATAAAGGTAATTTTTTCATTGAGCGCAAACCCATATTTGTTATTTTCATATTTATTCTCCGCCCCAATCTTATTCTGCAGCAGGTTTAATGCCATCGGTTGTTAATGGGTTAAGACCATTAGCAGTACCTCCAGAGAAGAATGTCAGCATCTGGGCCATCATGGTAGTAAACACAGCAGTGTCATCAGCAGCTGCAAAGGTCGAATGTGTACCTTTATCAAACTGCAGCACATATTTATTACCGGATACACTAGCGATATTATCCCCGACAACTGGTTTCAGACCCATTTGTTCTGCCAGAGGGGCGGTACCAGCCAGAGGCATCGCAGAAGAAGTCATTTCCGTCAAAGCAATTTCAGTTTTTGCCCCCAGATCACCTAACTCATAAGTCAGGCCAGGCATAACATTTGTAAACGGATTACTGTCAGCAGCTTTGAAGTAGTCGTAATTAGGAACCACATGATCTGCCGGATATTTCCCCTGGAAGGCCAGAGTAAGATCCGATGGTAAGCGTTGAGAACCGTCCGAACAGGCGGCAGTAGCAATGTCAAAAGCAGGGCAATCACCGCCACCAACCATACTGAACATCAGCACCGGCGTATTCTGCTGACTCATGGCAGACGCGAAATTAATCGGATCAACACTGTTCAGCGCAGTCTGCAACATTGCTTCATACTTCTGCAGTGCTGAACTGTCCTGAGCCAGATTCAGACCTGCCAGAACCTTAGTGGAGAAAGCAGGAGAGTTTTCCAGCATTTTCGGCAGAGAACCACCAGGACTGGACAACACAACGCCTTTAATCAATGGAAGCGTACCACCATTATCCAGACCATTGACCGCCTGAACCTGAGGATCATTAACGGTTGCAACCAAAGACGAAGCGACAATAGCCCCCAGAGAAATACCGGCGACATAGACATTATCAGCATCGAGATCAGCAACGCCGTCGCCATCAACATCCATATCTGCCAGGGAAGCCAGTAAGTGCATCTGATCAACAACTGCTTCACGCATGTTGTCCCGCAGCCGCCCCATATTGGCTAAGTTGATAAACAGATCGCCGGACTTACCAAGTGAAGTCGCCGCTGAATCACCATATACCATACTTACCCGGGCACTGCTGGCCGGTTCGGCTCCGATATTGAAGTGACGCTCCTGCAGGTCAAACGAGCCATCAATAGCGGCCGCATTGGCATAAGGGGCCTCAGAAAAAGCTGTGATGTACTCGGCGCTACCGACAGTTAAAGACGACAGATCTGTTGCCTGCTCAACATTGAACGCCATGGCGCCATTCAGCTCGGAAGTCCCATCACGATCGGAGACCAGAGGAGCCACACCATGAAGAGGGAGATCCAGAGCAACAGTTGCAAAACACCCTTTGGATGCAGCTGCCGCACCTATTGCAAGACTGGATGTACGGTCTGATGTGATGCCATGAACGTACAACAGAACCGGATATTTTGAATAAGCTGAACAATCCTGAGCGGTCGTATCCGGGTTTGCTCCACCGAATGTATAATCACCGCCAGGAAGAGTCACCATCACCGGCGCATATTCTGTTTCACTTAAGTCCGCCAGCGGATAACGATAGGTTACATTGGTCATGCCACCACTGTATTCTTCCGGACTACCATCCTCATCGGTTGACACAACAGTCACGCCTTCACTGGTCAGGGTACCCGTCGCAGGATCAAAAATTTTATTATCTGATGGAGGTGTCAACCCACCATTAACAGAGTACGCGCTCCAGACGCTATCAGAAGCCATGCTTAGCTTAACAGCTCCGGCGATAGTCGCCGGATCACCGGAAGCAAGAGCCTGAGTATTTGTTAAAGCCGGAGAGGTCAGCCCCACAGGAAGCTGAAGCTGCCCCTGAACATAGTGAGTCAGGGTATCGGCAGAAAAAGCGGTTCCGGTAAACGCCGGGATATTGCTGGGAGAAAGCGCCACGACGTCACCGCCAAGACTGGCAGGTTTCATAATAGGCTTATAAGTCTGACTGGAAGGTGTATACAAAGTCGCAGCAACAGCATCAATAACCGCAGAGCTGCTGGCTGCAGTGACAATCATCGTTTTATAGGTATCAGTCACTTCAACAGCAGCAATTTCTTCTGCTGTCGGAGTCCCGCTCAGAGTAATACTTTCAGCGGTAGCTGCCGGCACAATAATATTCGTGATATAGGCAGTCTGAACAGCAGTCAGATCTCCACCATTTAAAGAGCTCAGCACTGCCAGATACAATGATTTCGCCGTATCAGGCCGGGAAGCCAGGGCCATCACATACAGTTTCGGTGCCGCGATACTTTTGAGGACTTCATTGGTACCACCGGTCGTAAAGGCATAACTCAGAATGACATCCGGTTTAGCAATGCTGTACAGCGCAGCAACCTGAGTCAGATATCCCTCAGCAATCTGCTCCCATCCCTGAATCGCTGTACGCACAGGTTCCAGCGCATCAGATGGAAGTTCAAGGCTGCCGGAAAGAAGCTCATATTCTGCCGATGGACCTGCATTCTCCCCATTTTCAGCTTTCAGATTAGACGTCAGGGCAACGATGTATTTGGAACGTGCATCCAATGGGTTGATAAGATTGATACGTAATGTTGGTGTGTCACCACTATCAAGGTTCAGGAAAGAAACCGTGTAATCTACACCAGCTACAGGCTGGTCATCCGCAACGACCTGCGGGATACCATTTTCAACATCAGAGTTAGCAACAATAGTGTCAATATCAAGCGCGTCGATATCAGGGTCATCCTGATAATTACGCAACTTAATCAGGTTTACCGCCAGAGGCTGGTTCAGTGATTCAGCGTCCAGCGGAGCATTGAATTCAATATCAATAGGTGCAACAACGGATGCACCTTCAATGGAATTCATCGCGGTCGTGACCGGAGGTGTTGTGTCATCAACACTTGCAGTTCCATCCGTCGCCGCCGCCTCGCTGAAGATAAAGTCGGTAATCAGTGGCAGGTCTTTATTACCCGCAGAAAATACCGGTGCAACCCGGCCAGGGGTCGCGCCAGGCAAGCCGGAGTTGACAGCTGTCTGATCGACATCGTCGTTGTACTTTTCAACGCTACTGATATTACAGCCGGCAAGGCCCGCTGCGGTGGCTGCGATGGCCAGACTGAGAAGGGTCTTCTTCACCATATTGCTACCTGTCTGTGTTTTTATGGTTATTAGTGCACTCCGGAGAGTAATGAGAGTCTCCCCACCCCAGAGTGAAGCCATGACTATAATCTGGCCGAAGCGCACCCTCATCACTCAAAAGTATGATTCCTGTCTTATCACCCTCCCATTTTGTATCTGTATGTAACCAAGACGTTAGTCGCAGAATCCGTCGCACCTGCCATTTTCAGTCCACAGAGCTGTGATTGTGATTCACAAACACATTCCTCTAAAATAGCCACCCTTTTGTTATCTGATTCAGGAGACAGAACATGTCTGACCAGAACTCTGTAGTCATCGTTGCCGGCGCCCGTACCCCAATGGGGGGCTTCGGTGGCAGCCTGGCCCCTGTTGGCGCAACTGAACTTGGCTCCCTCGCCATTGCTGAGGCAGTCAAGCGTGCCGGCATTGAAGCCGCCGATGTCGAAGAAGTGATCATGGGCAATGTTCTGCCTGCCGGCCTGAAGCAGGGCCCGGCCCGTCAGGCCATGCGTAAAGCCGGTCTGCCGGATGCCACCGGTGCAACCACCGTGAACAAACTGTGTGGTTCCGGTATGAAAGCCACCATGATGGCCTTCGATGCCATCAAAGCCGGTTCCGTGAACATTGCCGTCGCCGGCGGCATGGAATCCATGTCCAATGCGCCCTACATTCTGGAAAGTGCCCGTGGTGGTTACCGCATGGGTCACGGCGACCAGGCCAAGGACCATATGTTCCTGGATGGTCTGGAAGATGCCGAAACCGGCAAACTGATGGGTGCGTTCGCGCAGGAAATGGCGGACAAGAAAGGCTATACCCGTGAACAGATGGACGAGTACGCCATCATGTCACTGACCCGTGCCAAAGATGCGATCGAAAAAGGCCTGAACGCGGCTGAAATTGTTCCGGTTACGGTCAAAACCCGCAAGGGTGAAACCGTTGTCGATCAGGATGAACAGCCCTTCAACGCCAATATTGAGAAGATCCCGTCCCTGCGCCCGGCATTCAGCAAAGACGGCACCATCACCGCCGCCAACGCTTCTTCCATTTCTGATGGCGCCTCGGCACTGGTGCTGATGAGCGAAGCCGCTGCCAGCGCAAAAGGCATCAAACCGATGGCCCGTATCGTTGCCCACGCCACTCAGTCACAGCATCCGTCTGAGTTCACCATCGCGCCGGTCGGTGCTATCGAAAAAGTTCTGGCCAAAGCCGGCTGGAGCAAGGATGACGTTGACCTGTATGAAATCAACGAAGCCTTTGCCATGGTTGCCATGATGCCGGTCGATGAGCTGAAACTGGACATCAACAAAGTCAATATTTACGGCGGCGCCTGTGCCCAGGGTCACCCGGTGGGGTCTACCGGTTCCCGTCTGATCGTTACCCTGATGAACGCCCTGAAAAATACCGGTGGCAGCAAAGGTGTTGCCGCTCTGTGTATCGGTGGTGGTGAAGCCACTGCCGTGGCGATTGAGCTGATCTGACGAGCAGATAAATTCTGAGCCACAAAAAAACGGGAGTCGCCTGGCAGCGACTCCCGTTTTTTTATGATGCTGTTCCTGAAACATTATCGGGCAAGCAGAACAAGGAAATACCGGCCAAAAAAACCGGGCTTACCAGTACCGGATGATTATTCCCTGGCCTGTTTTTAACAAGGTTGCGCCGGCGCAGGCCGCTTCAGAAAACAATGGTCTTGTTACCGTGCAGCAATACCCGGTCTTCCAGATGGCTGCGCACGCCGCGGGAAAGCACCATTTTCTCCACATCCTTACCCAGCCGAACCATATCATCCACGCTGTCGTTATGACTGATACGGATAACGTCCTGATCGATAATCGGCCCAGCATCCAGTTCCTGAGTCACATAGTGACAGGTGGCACCAATCAGTTTCACTCCCCGCTCTGCCGCCTGATGGTAAGGCCGTGCTCCGACGAAGGAAGGCAGAAAACTGTGGTGAATGTTAATGACCTGACCGTGGTATTGCAGACACAGCTCCGGCGGGATGATTTGCATATAACGGGCCAGCACTATGGTATCGGCATTGTGTTCCTCCACGATGGCGTTCACACGGCTGAAGTGCTCTGCTTTATTATCCCGGTCGGCCGGTACATGAAAAAAAGGAATGCCGTGCCACTCGACCAGGGATCTCAGGGTATCGTGATTGGAAATCACACAGGGAATGTCGCACTCCAGCTCCTTACTGTGCCAGCGGTGCAGCAGATCCACCAGACAGTGGCTGTCTTTACTGGCCATCAGCACCACTTTTTTCGCCTGACCGGAATCGCTGACCTGCCAGTCCATATCAAACTCGGCCGCAATGGGCGCAAACTCTTCTTTCAGCCCATCCAGGTCGAATGGCAATGACGAGGCACGGATGCAGTGACGCATAAAGAAACGGCCGCTTTCCGGATCGGAATAATGATTGGCCTCGACGATCCAGCCGCCATGCCCGGCAAAAAAATCGCCGACGCGGGCAACGATGCCGACCCGGTCAGGGCAGGAAATGATTAAACGGTATACACGTTCCATAACTACTCACAGGGTTTACATAAGATCCAAAGTGGACAATATGGTATCCGCAAGTGGGCTGTATCTCACCTGTTTAATCCGTTCGTCATGGCCTGCTCAGCAACAGCCGCGGCTCTGGTGCACTGACGTTCTGTGCTGCCAGCGCATCAGCCGCGTCCGTCACCGCAGTACTGAGAATACGGTCTGCTGCAACCGGCCCCAGCGACTCACACACGCCGATATAAATAACATTCAGCAGGCGACGCAGATCCTGTAATGGCACACCGCTGACGCCGAGCAGCTGATCGCCCTCCCAGAGGGTAAATTCATACACCAGGGATTTGGCCAGATGGTCCCGGCTTGCCTGCTCTGTGGCGTATTGCTTCACCATTCTGGCGGTATCAGACCGCAGTTGCGCAAAGATGCCCTGCAGCACCAGAGTGAAAGTTTCTGACCAATCCTCTGCTGCCGACGCTCCGCTGTCCATGGCGGTTTGTTCACGGAACTGCAGCATATCCTGAATCGGATCAGGCTTCATATCCGCACTGTTATTCATCAGAATACCAATCAGCCGTCGGTAAAGCGTGGGCCGGTTAACGGCAATACCTTCAATATCACGGCAATCTGATAAAAACGCATTCAGCTCAAACTGGGATTTATCAGAATAATTATTCTGCCAACGCCACATCGCCTGCCACAGCTCACGGCCATCCACAAATTCAGACAGCACAGTAAAGACAGCGCGGCGCTTGCCTTCGGTTGTCATATTCATTTACTTACGATTCCCTGTGGTAAGTAACATGCTGGTGAAATTCCGGATAGCCCACCTCATCATGTTCAGTAAAATCGAGTCCCAGCTGCTCGTTCTGGGTCGTGGAACGTAAGCCCAGTGTGCGGTCGATCAGAAAGAAAATAATCAGGGATAATGGGAAAGCCCAGAAAAATGCCGAAGCAATGCCGATGATCTGTACTGCGACCTGCGTCAGATCAAACATATTACCATCAAGAAATAATCCCGCAGCGAGCGTGCCCCAGGCACCGGCAAAACCATGCACCGGAATGGCTCCGACCACATCATCCAGCCGGCGGCGTTCCATCCAGCCGGCACCATACACGGAAATAACACCGGCAATCAGACCGGTAAATGCCGCAAACGCCGGTGTCATCGACGCACAGCCGGCGGTAATACCAACCAGGCCGGCAATACTGCCATTCACCGTTGCCGTTAACAGCACAGGTTTGCGCGTCAGACGGCTGAACAGCAGTGCCCCGACAGCACCCGCCGCCGCTGCCAGTTGTGTGTTAAGCACAATCAGTCCGACATGTTCATTGGCTTCCAGCGTACTGCCGCCATTGAAACCAAACCAGCCCAGCCAGAGAATAAAACCACCGAGTGCCACCAATGAAAGGTTGTGCCCCGGTACCGGACGCGGCGCACCGCTCTGACGGTCAAAGCGGCCGGTTCTGGCCCCCAGCACAATAATTCCGGCCAACGCGCACCAGGCGCCGACCGAGTGCACCACCGTCGAGCCGGCAAAATCAATAAAGCCCAGTCTCGCCAGCCAGCCTGAGCCACCATAAAGGCCACCCCAGACCCAGCTGCCGAACACCGGATAAATAAACGCGGTAATCAGACAGGCCGCTATCAGGTAGGCATCATATTTTGTGCGTTCTGCCATCGCACCACTGCAGATGGTCACAGCCGTGGCAGCAAACATAGTCTGAAAAAGCAGCACGGTATAATCCCATGGCTCAGCATGCGACACGGCAAACATAGTACTGCCAAAAAAACCGGAAAAATTTTCGCCGAACATCAGGCCATAACCAACCAGCCAGAAAATAAGACTACCGAGACACACATCCATGTAATTTTTCATCATCACGTTAACGGCATTTTTGGCGCGCGACATACCGCTTTCCAGCAGCGCGAATCCGGCCTGCATAAAGAACACCAGTGCGGCGGCCACAACCACCCACAGTGTATTCCGTCCCTGTGTCGCCGCAGCATCGTCAGCCAGCACCTGCCCGGCTGACGATATCAGGCAGATCAGAATCAATGCTTGTGCAATCTTAATCATGTCTACCCCACCCATCCTTATTGGCAATTCATTGAATAGCAGGAGCAAAGGATGTGCCATGGAGATAAACATGCTGAGTAACGCTTTTATTTCTGCCGTTTACATTATTCGCCAGTGGGAACAGCACCAGTGCTGTGCAGGACGGACCCACCACGCACCAGCTTATTACTGACAAGTCTGATTCAGCGCTGCTATAGTCCCTGTCAGATAGATGGAATCACTTTCTTTACGGATTCAGAGATGTCACTGATTGTTTTCGATATGGGCAGACGGGTTGAAACACCGGTTCAACCGGAACGTTTCCGTGTCCGCGCAACCGAAGCAACCGCACGCATACAACCGGTTCAGAAAGACAGAACCTACGGTGATGGCAGCAGCACCCTGCCCGAAGCCTACCGGCAGCATGAAAAAAAACCTGACCGAATCGCTTTCGCTGAAGACATTATGCGTACCACCGTGCACACACTGTCATCTGACGACACGATTCAGCGCGCCTGGAACCTGCTATCATCCAGCGGTTATCACCATCTGCCGGTGATTGATAAAAACCGTCATATTCTCGCGATTGTGTCTGACCGCGACCTCATGCAGGCACTGGTCAAACAGGGTGATATCTGGCAGAACGGGATTCTCGCCTACGCCAGCCGGCCGGTTATCTGTATCCGTAAAACAACCGACATCCGCCAGACCAGTAATATTCTTTACGAATACAACATCGGCGCACTGCCGGTTATTAATGAAGAGAATGAACTGTGCGGAATTATTACCCGCAGCGATATTCTCAAATTGCTTAGCCATTACGGACCGATGGAACTCTGGGCCTGATATCCGGAGCCAGTCTGAGGAGTAGTTTGTGGCAACAACCCATTACGAACTGATTCACCCGAAAACCCACCTGCGTGTTCTGTCACGCTATGAAATTCAGATGCTGAAAGATGTCAGCAGCGAATCACATGAACTGGTCAGACGCTGCTGCTACGCAGTCCTCAGCGCCGGCAGTCAGTCTGATAATTACCTTGACCTGGAAACTGAGTTCCGCGATTTCAATATCCGCGTTGAGCAGGAAGATCGTGGTATCATTCTTAACCTGATCAATCCGCCTCAGAGCGCTTTTGTCGATGGCGAAATTATCCGCGGTGTACGCGAGCAGCTGTTTTCTGTTCTGCGTGATGTACTGTATGCACAGGAATCCATATTAAAAGCACACCGCTTTGATCTTAACCGCAGTGAAGATATCACCAACGCCGTTTTTCACCTGCTGCGCAACGCCAACCTGCTGAAACCGGACAGACGACCCGACCTGGTGATCTGCTGGGGTGGGCACTCCATTCCCAGACACGAATACCAGTACACCAAAGATGTTGGCTACCAACTGGGCTTACGCGGCCTGAATGTTGGTACCGGCTGTGGTCCGGGTGCGATGAAAGGGCCGATGAAAGGCTGCACCATCGCTCACGCCAAACAACATAACCGCGAAGGACGTTATATCGGCATTACCGAACCGGGCATTATCGCCAGCGAAGCCCCCAACCCGATTGTTAACGAACTGGTTATTCTGCCGGACATTGAAAAACGTCTGGAAGCCTTTATGCGTATGGCGCATGGTATTGTGATTTTCCCCGGCGGCCCGGGCACTGCCGAAGAGCTCCTGTATCTGTTAGGGGTTCTTTCCCACCCGGATAACCAGGCCATCCCTTTCCCTGTGGTCGTAACCGGCCCGGCTGAGTCAGAAGCCTATCTGCGTGATCTGGATAATTTTATTGCCACCACTCTTGGGGATGAGGCCCGCCAGCGTTATGAGCTGATTATTGATGACGCAGCAGCGGTAGCCCGTTATATGAAAACCGGTATGACAGCCGTTGAAGAATACCGTTGCTCCAACAACGATGCCTTCTTCTTTAACTGGGCACTGACGATCGCCGAAGATTTCCAGCTGCCGTTTGATCCGACTCATGAAGCCATGGCCAGTCTGAACCTGAGCAAAGCCCTGCCCCATCACCAGCTGGCGGCAAACCTGCGGCGCGCATTTTCCGGCATCGTCGCCGGTAACGTCAAAGCCAGTGGCGTATTACGGGTGCAGGAGCACGGCCCCTATCAGCTGCAAGGCGATGAGGAGATCATGACAGGTATGGATACCCTGTTATCAGCCATGGTCGATCATGGCAGGATGAAAATCAGCGGAGGGTACGAACCCTGTTATGAAATTGTAAAATAAAAAAGCGGCCGACAGGCCGCTTTTTTATTGCTTCAGAGAAAATCAGTAATAGCTGAGCACCTCTTTGATGCCGGTAGGTCCATTCAACTGAACCTCTTTCTGCACAATATCCATTGGCCTGACAACCGCATCCCGCCCTTCGGTGAAACTCTGTTCCTCAACGATAACCCTGTAGGCCTTATTCAGCATCAGAGCCCGTTCTTTTGTCGGTAGCAGAAGATAGCTGATATCCGACTCCAGTTTTGCAAATGCCCCGGCTTTTTTACTGCCATCGGCATTAAAGAACTTCGCTTTAACTTCATCATTAGTACGGAATTCATTACCGGTCGGGTTATGTTCCAGATAGTAAGAATACTCACCGTGACCATCTTCGCGGACAGAATCCGGGATATTATCAAATCCTTTTTCCATCCAGTGATACCAGCCATCCTTAAAGGTCCCTTCTGCTTTAAACTTGCGGGGAAAGGCAAAGGTTGTATCCGTGGTCACGCCGATACCGGTATGACAACCGACACAGAAATAGTTTTCCTCATAAGTCTGAGGCCGGAGTTCACCTTCTTTATCTTCAATAAAGCCCTGATATACCCAGCCCTGAGCGACAATCAGTCCTTCTTCCATATTGCCGATAACCTGCTTGGTCCGCTCCGGAAAGTCATGACGCTCTTTCTCTTCTTTTTCAACGTAACGCTGCAGATTAAAGTAATTACGCCAGCTGGCTTTACGGCCATAGCGGAGTTCTTTCATCCGGGGGGAAATACCGGCCTTGCCTGAGTCATCCACATCGACATAGCGCACGGTGTGAACAAACTCGGTACCTTCCGGATACAGGCGTGCCGCCAGGTGCACCTTACCCTGCTCAAGCAGGGAGCGGGCCTGACCAACATAACTCATATAAATGTTTTTCAGTGGTGCCCAGTCATAGCGGATGACAGAAGCCGTTGTTAATTCACCGTCTTTGTTCAGGTCAACGCCATAGCGGGTTTCATCAACCTGCGGAATACGGACATCCTGCTCCTTTACCATGCTCTCGACAATGGCCAGGTTGATCAGGTAGGTTTCCTGATCGTAGACACCCGCTTCCAGTTCACGGAACGCTTCCGGTAAACGGATCAGCACATCATCGGTGGAGCCATTGGTTGGCATAAAGGTACCTGGGAAGGGGTAATAGGCAAATACCCGCCAGCCTGTTGGTTGGCCTGCAGGTGACAGATCAAAACCCGCCTCATTAAAATTGAAATACACATCCGGGATATAACCATCCCACTGGCCATTCTTATTCCGGTCCCATTCAGCCGGAACCTCATTCAGTTTATCTGCCAGCGTAATACGGCCATCTTCACCTAAATAATTATCCTGCCGGACATACGTCAGAATCTCTTCATCACTGATATTGCTGATCGCCTGGCTACGGTCCTTATACACATTCATCCAGGAATGCTTAACACCGGGTTCCGGCATGTTGTAAGCCAGCTGAACATCAATGTCGCTGAAATAATTCGGCTCTTTGCTTTCCGTGTGACAGGCGTAGCAAGGGTTGTATGTTCCTGAGTCATCCACCGGATCGGTATAACACTGAGGTAAAAGATAAGGGGTTTTATTAAGCAGGCGGTCGGCCGTCAGATGATCACTGACCGGCTCGGATGATGCTGTGCAGCCGGATACTGCAACAGCGGCTACAAACATCAGGGAAATAATTCTCACAACAACCTCTCACACATAAAAAAGGGCGGGATAATCCCGCCCTCTGAGGTTACTGCCAGAATATTACTCTTCGGTTACACCCGGGAAAGGACCGATATAACCAGTGTAAGCATATTCTTCGCCGGCACCGGTATTTTTATCCGAGTCAGACTCGCCATATGGATGCTGTACCACAGACATCAGGTAAGCCCAGCCATTAATGTTCGGGTACCAGTATGGCGACGTGGTTTCTGCACCGTAAGGAGTAGTCTGAATACGGGTCAGGGACTCATCATCAAACTCATAAGCCCAGATCACGTCATTCTGGTGACCACCACCGGTATCTTCACCGATAATCAGCTTATCGTAACCGGACATGTAGGTAACGTTATCCGGGTTAGCGATACCATCAATGTGGCAGCTGTTGTTATCTTCATAACCGGCAACCTGAGGATCTTCAGCAGAAACCGGACGACCCAGAACCATAGCGCTCATGTTGTTGGCAACATAGCTGGAACCGATATTGGTGTCAGCAGCCACATCCAGTTCATAGACGATGCCACAGGAATTACCTTCAGCCAGCTGAATATCACCACTGGTATCGCTCATACCACTGCCGACACTGGACATACCAACGTACAGTTTGCTGCGTACCGGATCGAAGGTCACACCTTCTTCTTTCTTGAATTCAATAGAAGCGCCCTGAACAGCAGCGTAGCGGCGGGTTTCCATACGGGAAGCCAGAGTTTCCATACCGTCAACCACTTTCAGACACTCTGCACCACCACTCGCTGTATTCACATAAGTGAAGCCGTCAGTGCTGCAGGCACCGCTGACAACATCTTCTGTTTCAAACAGATCGGTGAAGGCCAGCTGCGCCTGGGTATCGGTACCAACCACATATGGCAGGATATCATCGTCAGAAGCATGACCCAGGTCGATCCAGCTGATATCTGCTGCACCACCATTGTCACCGGAAGTCTGAGTCCACTTGGCCGCGTACAGGGTACCTGCACTCAGATCGCCGGCCGTATCAGCAACAAACATAAAGAAGCCGACATTGGTGCCGTCATCAGTCATGTAAGCGGTTTTGGAGTCAGGCATGACGTATGCCAGTTCGAACGCCAGACGACCCATGGCATAGTGCTTGGTCAGCTCAGTTGAGGAATCTTCTGAGACTTCAATTTCAATATTCCAGCCGTAGAAGTAGGGGTTCCAGTCAGCTTCGTCTTCGTAGTAAGACAGCATACCGCGCTGACCGCTGTCCGGTTTACGGGCATTCGGTTCGTATTCTTCTGAAGCCAGGTGTGTGGTCCATGGCGTCACAGAAGCCGCACAGTGCACCCAGCCACCATTAACGCCGGACTGATCAATCTGTGTCATGTTTTTAACCGACAGAGCACCGGTTTCATCATCCTGGTTCAGTTCCATCAGGAACATTGCACCCGGAGTGGATTCCATCTGTGACACGGAGAACAGTTTGTCACCGATCGGCAGCAGAGAAGTGTGTTCGTTGGAGTTGGTGACATTGATGCTGCCATCAGTGCTCTGCAGTACAGTGCCGGACTCGTTTACCAGCTGACCGAAAGTCACACCGTTGTAGTCAGTACCGGAGCGGGCCAGAGTGTTGTACGTGCCACCGAAAACAGTCTCGTTAATAACAGCATCAGATGCCGTGATTGTACGTTTTTCAGCGTCAGTAGCCGGAGCACTTACACCGGAGAAAACCAGATCAGTACCGTAAGTTGCTGTGGTGTGATCCGCAACAGTCAGGTCTTCACCATCAGAACCGTTACACACTTCCTGAGTGTTATCGACTTCGCTTGCGTCCAGAACACCGTTACCGTTTTCGTCGATACCACTTTCAACAGTGATACCACCGTTCGGGCAGGCAGTGCTGGCGGTAAAGGCAGTTGTTGAAGTTACGGTTGAATTATCACCGCTGGTGCTGTCATTACTGCTGCTACTGCTGCCACCACAGGCTGCCAGCATTGCTGTCAGCGTGGAAACCGCGACCGCCTGAGCCAGGCGATTCTTTTCCAGGAATTTCATAGCCATCTCTCTCATAGGTTATAAAAAGGATTTATTTCCCCGAGCGCGTAGGCTAGAGCAGGAAAATGACAATCCGCGTGCAGTTTTGTGACAAAAACAAGACAATAAAATTACAGTTATCAATAAGAAAAGCAGCGCTGTCTCATCTACACTAAGCGCCTGATAACCGGACCCAAAAAACTCTTCAGGAACGCACACGTTATGATTGCCAGCAAGCTGAAAACCACAGCGTATATTTTTTCATCACTCGCGCTCAGTGCAGGAGGGATTACGGAGGTATATGCCAGCGATTATGTCAGTGTGAAAGTTATTGCTGTTTACCAGACAGAAGACGAAAGAAGTGCGCCGTTTGAGTTCTTCAGCTCAGAGAAACTGCACCGCTGTGGTGGCAAAGCATCCAACCGCTTCCGTGCCTACAGCCGCTACAGCGAGGTTGCGGAAAGGAAATTCCAGCTGGTCAGGGATGCGTTTGCACAACAGGCAACACTGAGGGTCAGCACGGCCGGCTGCGAAGGCACGGCCATGCTGGTTGAGGGGATCGGTATCCGCCGCTGAGCAGAATCAGGCGGCGTGCATACGGCGTTTCAGTTCCGCCAGCGCCCGGTCGGTCATCACGGCCAGGTTCAGGTCACGGCGTGAAATTCCCTTCACATCGTGGCTCCACCACAACACGTCGAGCCAGCCCCACGCCAGCTGCAGCTGTGGGTGGTGATCCTGCTGCTCAGCCAGTACAGCAATCTGGTTGGCCAGATGCATGGCACAGCTGAAATCCGTTAACAGAATATGCCGGTACAGGGCAGGAACACCGTCGCTGTCCTTAACCTGCCAGTCGCTGTGTTCAGCCAGCCAGACGGCCAGTTCCTGTTCGTTGATCAGATCGTTATTCATTATTTTCTCCGCCCATTCACCGGAAGGCACAGTATGCGCCTTCAGGTGGATATCAGAACAGGCAGAACGGGCCAGAATACTGACCTGAGCAGGCCTTTCAGGCACAAAAAAAGCGCCGCAGCGCCTTTCTTATCACCCTGAGGCGTTACACCTCAGTAGCGTTGATCTTGGCATACCATTGCTGCGGACCCGTACGGTGAACAGACTCACCTTTGGTATCCACGGCCACGGTCACCGGCATATCCTGAACGTCAAATTCATAGATAGCTTCCATGCCCAGATCGTCAAAGCCAACCACTTTCGACGCCTTGATTGCCTGCGACACCAGATAAGCAGCGCCACCAACAGCCATCAGGTAAACGGCTTCGTTGTCTTTGATGGCATCAATCGCAATCTGACCACGTTCGGATTTACCGATCATGCCCAGCAGGCCGGTTTTTTCCAGCACGGTGCGGGTGAATTTATCCATACGGGTAGCCGTTGTCGGACCGGCAGGACCAACCACTTCTTCGCGTACCGGATCCACCGGACCCACGTAATAGATAAAGCGGCCCTTCAGATCCACCGGCAGCTCTTCGCCTTTGGAGATCATATCAACCATACGCTTGTGTGCCGCGTCACGGCCAGTCAGCATTTTACCGGACAGCAGAATGGTCTCACCGGTTTTCCAGTCTTTCACGTCTTCCGGCGTCACCGTATCCAGATTCACGCGACGCACGGAATCACCCACTTCCCAGGTAATTTCCGGCCAGTCTTCCAGTTTCGGGGCTTCCAGTTTCGCCGGGCCAGTACCATCCAGGGTGAAGTGGGTGTGACGGGTTGCGGCACAGTTCGGGATGATCGCCACCGGTTTGTTCGCCGCATGGGTCGGATAATCCATCACTTTCACATCCAGTACGGTGGTCAGACCACCCAGGCCCTGAGCACCGATACCCAGCTTGTTTACCTTATCGAACAGTTCCAGACGCAGTTCTTCGGCACGGTTCTGTGCACCACGGGCCTGCAGTTCGTGAATATCAATCGGCTCCAGCAGGGATTCTTTGGCCAGCATCATGGCTTTTTCAGCGGTACCGCCGATACCGATACCCAGCATGCCCGGCGGACACCAGCCGGCACCCATGGTCGGGATCTGCTTCAGTACCCACTCCACCACATCATCAGACGGATTCAGCATAGCGAACTTGGATTTGGCTTCAGAACCACCACCTTTGGCCGCCACATGGACGTCAACGGTATTACCCGGTACCAGTTTCATGTGAATGATGGCCGGCGTGTTGTCTTTGGTATTCTTACGGGCACCGTCAGGATCGGCCAGCACGGAGGCGCGCAGCACGTTATCAGGGTGGGTGTAAGCACGGCGTACGCCTTCATTACACATATCTTCCACGCTCATATCGCCTTCAAACTTTACGTCCATACCAATGGTCAGGAACACGGTCACGATACCGGTATCCTGACAGATCGGGCGGTGGCCCATGGCACACATGCGGGAGTTGATCAGAATCTGAGCCATGGCATCTTTGGCGGCCTTGGACTCTTCACGCTCGTACGCTTCGTTAACAGCGTCGATAAAATCTTTCGGATGGTAGTAGGAGATGTACTGCAGAGCATCAGCTACGCTCTGGATCAGATCTTCTTGCTTGATCACAGTCATGGTGAATTCTCTCTCAGGATTAAGCCGGCGGCCGGCATCCGCCCGGCTCTGGCAGCTGGCGGGCGTGACAACGCCCACTCAGTGGGCGCAAAAAGCGGGGCGTATTGTACCTCACCCGGGGCAGCTCTAAAACGGCCACCAGTCCCCGCCTTTAGTCCCACCTCCGGAATTCACCGTATCCGTTTCATCAGCCGTGTCCGCTTCCTGCTCCGGACTCACAGCAGCCTGCTGTTGCGGCGCCTGCTCCGGCGTCAGCATGCCCCGGCCGTGGTGAATCATATGCGTCAGCGGCAGCTCCGTCATCGCCAGCGCCGGTGATACCAGCTGCAGTGGACCATCGCCCAGCGGTACGGTCTCTGCTTCAGGATCAATCTGCGGCGGATCCACCTCGGAATAACGCAGGTAATAGACCTTACCCACCTGCACGTCGAGTACCAGCCTGGCAATGACCTTGAGGTCAAAACCGCCGATGCCTTCCAGACCCAGCAGCCCGCGCCGCATCACAATGTCATAGCTACCGGGCTGCATTTCATACCAGGTGTAACCACCGCCCTTCACATTGAACAGGCGCTCATCAGCGACGTTAAAACTGGGGCTTTCCAGCTCATCCATCGACCATTCGGTCGCCGGACGGTAGACGTAAAGCAGGGCGGTATGTTCATAGTCCCAGCGCTGGCCGACCGGGCGGAAACTCTGGCCGTCGGGTTCCGCTACATAGGAGCCGAAACTGTCGCCGATTGACTGGTGAACTGTACATCCGCTCAGCAGCAGAACGGCCGCTGCGGACAAAAGTGAGAGTATTTTTATCATTATTATTTTCCGGCCTTTACAGGCTGTGTACACATTCCGGGACGGCTGCTATGATGACACAATTACAAAAAATAACAAAAACAAAAGGGTTCAGAATATGGAAACATCCTGGTCCCGGCTGACGGGTGTTCTCACCGCCCTGACCGCCATCGCCTGCTGCCCTGACCTGCAGGCCGACACGTCTGCCACCGCCTACTATTCACAGAATATTGATGACGCCGTATCGGCGGCCAGAAGCAATCCGGTGGATACCGAATACGTTGGTGCCTCCTGGTACAACCGCTCAACCTCACGCAGTTTTGCCCTGCCCAGAATGCTGAATTCCGAAATGGATAACGAAGTGATCGAAGGTGCCATGGGCCCCACCGCAGCCGGTGAAGCCGCCGCCGTGGAAGCTCAGCAGCCATTGCGGGATGCCTCTCTCGGCCGCCAGGTACGACGCACGCTGAGCGATGAAAACAATCAGGAAGAGCCGGACAGCGAAGACGAATTTGAAAGCCAAGGATCGGATATTTATATCCGCGAAGCACGTTCGAAAGACAGCCGTGTGAGTAACGTCCGCGCGTCGGTTTCCATCAAAGCTTCGGCCCGTCCGTGAGGAGGCATAATGTTCAGAGCCTGCCTGCTGATGATACTGCTGCCACTGCCCGGCGCCGCTTCGCCACAGGATAATTACTATGCAGCGGATATTTTCACTGCCGTGGAAGAAGCCCGTCAGCGCACACATCATTATGACTACAGCCATGCCCTGCGTTATAACCGCTCAACCTCTCAGAGCATTCCCATTCCACGGCTGCTGAATCAGGAAATGGCCGACACCCTGATCGCAACGCCTGGCCAGGCTGCCGGCCTGAACCCCACCGATGCGGCCCGTTACAATGCCGGCTACCGGCCAGCACCGGAAACAGAACAACAGGAAGCAGAGCAACCCTTGCCTTCCTTTACCCCGCCAGCGGCGGCATCAGTCAGGGTGACGGTGCGCTGAGACCGGCCCGGATACGTTGGCGCAGCGGCTGTCCCAGCACTAACAGCATGCGGTCACGCTGCCAGTGCTTGTTATCCTCAGCGGTCAGCCCCGCTGCCGCCTGATCCAGACGTTGCAGCAGAGACTCCAGCCGATCCAGAGCCGGCAGACCGTAGCCACCGGGCTGTGAGGCATAAGCGGCTGCCAGCTCATCAGCGGCGGCCGCCAGCGCCGCCGCTTCTGTCCGCGCATTCATCCAGCCGGCCATGGCCAGTGCGACATGCACATCTTCCCAGTAACGGAAAGGCCGGTTCAGCTGCCGGTGGGCATCGGTGGAGATCAGCGCACTGACCGCAACACCATCGAATGTCACCGGGAAATGCGGTACTTCCGGCAGAAACGACTGCGCTTTCCCGGGCGCTTCCGCACGCAGTCCGCTGGCCGTGGCGTCCACCTGCACGCACACCAGCCGCTGCTGTTCATCCAGTGCTACCACATACAGACGATCCAGCCCCTGACCGGCCAGCATCACATGGGATTTGCCACCATACAGGTGCCCGTCAAGGTAATGGGTCTGCATCGCTGACAGAGAGCGCAGCCCGCGCTCGGAAATACAGAAAGCGGCCCAGAGATCAGCGGGCAGCGCCGGCACCAGACAGCGCATGGCCGCCTGATATCCACAGAAAAATGCCGTTCCCGGCGTATCCGCCTGCTGCCCGGCAAGGCGGGCAGCCTGGTGGGAAGGTTGCTGCGTCAGCAGATCAGCCAACGCACTGCGCAGCACATCAGGAGCGGCGCTGAGGCTGACCGTTCCGCTACCCATCAGGGGGTGGTACCACCCAGCGCATTCTGGATACGGTCGAGACGGATCTGAATATCTTCAATCTCCAGTTTCATATCGCCGACATCACCACCGTTGCGCAGCTTCTGTACTGAGGCTTCCAGCAACTGCAGGTTTTCAGTGTTCTGCGAGATACGGATCTGATTCTCAGCCGGGATGCTTGCCGCATCCTTTTCCACCCGGGCGATCCGGCTGGTCAGTGCCTGCTCTTTTTCACTGAGTTTTTTCTCCACCGCGGCCACACTTTTCTGCTGTGCTGCCAGTCCGGATTTCAGCTCTTTCTGCAGACTGCTGAGCTGGCCTTTCACACTACCGATGGCTTTCTCATTGCTGGCAATGTTCGCTTTGTTACGTTTATTGGAAACGTCCCACAGCTTGCGGATTTCACTGGCATTGTCTTTCACAATGGCCTTCAGTGCATCCACCGACAGATTGGCGTTTTCACCGGTCACCGACAGTTTTTCATTCAGGACTTTCAGGTTGTCAGCCTGATCGCGGATGATAGCTTCAGCATTACCAAGTTTCTGCTGAACCTTCTGCAACTGCATAAAACTGAACGCCGCCAGCCCACCCATTGCCAGCGCAATCAGCAGCGCGATGATGGCCAGTGTCTGCTTCTGCGGCTGCGCCACAACCGCCGCCTGAGTTGCACGCGGCTTCGAGGTTGCTGCGCGCTGGGCCGCCGCACGGCGGGCTGCCAGCTGCTTCTGACGCAGTGCAATATCTTCCTGTGACGGCTTCATACCCGGCACAATCGGTTCTTTTTCTTTATCCATCGTTGCCCCTGTTAATGGCTGGCGTTCTTTATTATCCGGCCAGTATAACGACAACCTCTGTCAGGAGAAATTATGAAGGCTATCGTTGAACTGACGGCACGGACCGTTTCATCGTAATTCCTTATAGTCTTCATGAATAGCGCGACTTTTCCCGGAGTGCTATGATCCTCTGACTGATAAAGACGACTGGCCTGAACTCACAGCAGTACAGCCGGTCGCAGATCTATGCAACTGTACGCAACCCGACTCAGCATTGAATGGAGATGACCTATGGCATTTGAATTACCAGCCCTGCCGTACGCAAAAGACGCTCTGCAACCGCACATTTCTTCCGAAACTCTGGAATTCCACTACGGCAAACACCACAACACCTACGTAACCAAACTGAATGGTCTGATCGAAGGTACTGAGTTTGAAGGCAAATCCCTGGAAGACATCATCAAGTCTTCTTCCGGCGGTGTTTTCAACAACGCTGCTCAGGTGTGGAACCACACTTTCTACTGGAACAGCCTGAGCCCTAACGGCGGTGGCGAACCAACCGGCGCCATCGCAGAAGCCATCAACGCTTCTTTCGGTTCTTTCGCTGACTTCCAGGCCAAACTGAACGACATGGCTGTGAACAACTTCGGTTCCGGCTGGACCTGGCTGGTGAAAAAAGCCGACGGTTCCCTGGATATCGTTAACACCTCCAATGCCGGCACGCCGATCACTGAAGGTCTGACTCCGGTACTGACAGTTGACGTGTGGGAACACGCTTACTACATCGATTACCGCAATGTCCGTCCTGATTACCTGAAAGCTTTCTGGGCTCTGGTTAACTGGGACTTCGCGAACGAAAACTTCGCCGCCTGATCCTGTCTGGTGTGGTAAAAAGAAACCGGGCTTGCGCCCGGTTTTTTTATGACTGTTTTTGAGTGTTTATGAAACTGCTTCTTGCCTCTGGCTCCCCTTACCGCCGTGAACTGCTGCAGCGGCTGCGCATTCCGTTTGCGTTCCGTTCACCCGATATTGATGAAACGCCCCACCCGGACGAAACAGCGCAGGACTATGTTGTGCGTCTGGCAGCTGAAAAAGCGGCTGCACTGCGGCCTGAATACCCGGATTACTGGATTATCGGCAGTGATCAGACCAGCGTGCTCAACGGCCGTATCTGTGGCAAACCCGGCAATGCTGAAAATGCCGTGAACCAGTTGCTGGCCGCCAGCGGTCAGACGGTCAGCTTTCTGACCGGGCTGTGCCTGCAGGCGCCGTACGGACAACAATGGACGCTGTGTGAGCCCTTCAGTGTGCATTTCCGCGAACTGACGGCCGCCCAGGTCAGCCGCTACGTGGAACTGGAACAGCCACTCGACTGTGCCGGCAGCTTTAAGGTGGAAGGTCTGGGCATTACCCTGTTTGAACGACTGGAAGGCCGCGACATCAACAGCCTGGTTGGCCTGCCGCTGATCGGCCTGACGGATCTGATGATGGCTGCCGGCATGCCACCACTGCAGTACGCACAATAAAAAAATCCCCTGACGGGGATTTTTTTATTCTCAGTCTTCGCGCTTGATCGGTAAGCCGTCAAACAACAGATTCAGGCGGTTGTTGATATCCTCGGCACCCAGCTGGTCCGACACACTGAATTCCCAGATACCATTGAATTTATCGTGCGTCAGTTCCTTCGCTTTACCCGGGTTATCAACAATCGTCGGGCGCAGGAAAACCATCATATTGTTTTTGGTATGGCTTTTGGACTTGGATTTAAACAGCCAGCCCAGCAGCGGAATATCGCCCAGCAGCGGCACCTTGCTTTCAGTCTCTGTCACGTCATCACGGATCAGTCCACCCAGTACAATGGTTTCCTGATCATCCGACAGAATCATGGTTTTGATGGAGCGTTTATTGGTGATCAGGTCCGCACTGCCGGCAACGGTAGTCGAGGAAACTGACTCCGCCGTTGCTTCCACTTCCAGACGGATGGCTTCACCATCATGAATATGGGGTTTCACTTTCAGGGTGATACCCACATCTTCCCGGGTAATGGTGGTAAACGGATTGCTGTTGCTGCTGGATGCGGTTGAGCCGGTGAGGAAAGGTACATTCTGGCCCACTACAATTTCCGCTTCCTGGTTATCCAGCGTCATGATGCTCGGGGTCGACAACAGGTTCGTATGGGAGTTACTTTTCAGTGCCTGCAGGATGGCACCAAAACTGACTTCACCGTTGATTTCACTGTAGCCGCCCAGCGTCAGACCATTGCTGATGGCATCGGTGTAATCGCCACTGGCAACCGAGGTTGCAATACCGGCCAGTGAGGTACCGGCGTCAGAGAAGTTGGTCGCCGCAACCGGATTATCCAGATCACCGAACAGCCACTGCACACCAAGGGCATCATTAATGTCGCCGCTGATTTCAACAATCGCCGATTCGATCAGCACCTGAGCCCGGCGTACATCCAGTGAATTCACCAGTTCCTCGACTTCTTTCATCACCGACGGTTCAGCACGCACCACCAGCGCATTCAGTTCTTCATCGGCATAAATCCCGACCGAACCTTTTACCTGCTGCTCTTCTTTCTCAGCCGTTGTTGTGCTTTCAGAAAGCAGATTTTTCAGCATTTCGGCCAGCTTGGTGGCATCCGCATACTGCAGACGGATAACCTTGGCGGCACCGGAGAAATAGGATGGCTGATCCAGCTCTTCAATCAGCTTGCGGATACGCTCACGCGCACTTTTCTCGCCTTTGATAATCAGGCGGTTACTGCGCTCGTCCGCCACTACGCGGATGGAACCGGCGGTATTTTCAGCGGCATTGGCGGAAGCACCCTGCGCCACCCTGGACGGGTCCAGATTCTGCAGCATGGTCACTACATTACCGACCCAGGCTTCCTTCAGCTGAATCACTTCCAGTTCTTCACTGCCGGATTTATCCAGCCGGTCAATAATCTGTTCGATGCGGCTGATATTGGCCGCGTGATCAGAAATAATCAGCGCATTCGCGGATTTCACCCCGGCCAGATGACCATATTTGGCCACCAGCGGACGCAGGATAGGCACCAGATCCAGCGCCGGGGTATTTTTGATCATAATGACTTTGGTGAGCAGTTCCTGACTGCCATCCGGGTAACTGTCATTCAGGTCACGTCCGGCCTGTTTGACGTCATTCTGCTGCACAATCAGAGTGACATTCCCCGCCGGTACAGCCGCATAGCCCTGCACCTGCAGTACGGACAGGAAGAGTTCATACACACCTTCCTGATCCATCGGCTCGCTGGACAACACATTGATCTTGCCTTTGACCCTGGGGTCAACGACAAAACTGCGGCCGGTAATATCCGCTACCTGACTGATAAAGGCGCCGATGTCAGCGTCCTTCATATTGATCTGCCAGTTATCCTTGGCCGCAGCCTGAACACCGGCGCTGATAAACATTAAGAACAGGAATGCCCACTGCTTAAACACACTTATTTCCTTTTAATTCAGACTGTGATTGACGACAAAACGACTGTTACCCCGCTGCACTTCAATGCGGGCATTACCTTCTTCTGTCACCTGCTGCAGAATCTGCTGATCCGACTGTGGATCCCCCAGCGGCTGACCATTCACTGACAGTACGATATCGCCCGGCTGCAGCTGCAGCGCCGTCAGCATTGAGCCTTTCTGCACCACATAACCCTGCCCCGGCCCGGCTGCTTTCAGCCCCATTTCACGCAGAGCCCCTTCCGGGTCGGACGCGGCTTCTTCATTCACCAGATTCATAAAATCGGTCGGATTACGGACCTCTTTGAAGCGGTCACGTATGGAGCTGTCCGGCTCCGGTGCCTGGACTGCCCGGGCTTCCAGCCCCCGTTTGGACTCTTCATCAAACTTCAGGGTTTCCAGCTTACCGTTGGTATCCAGAATCACCTTGTCGTCATAAACCGCCGCCAGCCGGGTACGACCCTGCACCACATCGCCGATCCGGTAAAAATCACCGGCGCCACCCTTCGGCGCAATAATCGCAGACGACAATTCGTTGCGTGAGGAGCGGGTAACGCCCAGCAATTCAAGACGCAGACGGGTATCCGGTGCTTCAACTTCCTGTGGTACTTCCTCCACCGGTGCCGCCGTGTAATCACCAAACAGGTGGTACTGACCGGTACCGGCAGTCGCCGCACTGTCCTCAGCCACCTGTCCTTTGGCCGGCGCGCGCAGAACCAGGGGTTCCGGGGCAATAATCAGCCAGGTCAGCCAGGCCAGCTGGGTGGCAATCAGCAGGGTAAGTACTGTCTTACCCAGCACCAGCGACAAGCGCTGCCAGCCTGTTAACTCTGCTAACTGTTCAGCCAAAGCGTCATACTCCGTTTACAAGGCGCTCAAGGTTACAGAACCTTATGAGACACTTCAAAAATAACCGTGTCTTCTTCTGCCGGGTTCGGCCACTGCTGCCCCAGCACATCAAGGAAACGTCGGCGGATAGACACGCCGCCCCAGCCATCGGCCTGCATATAGCCCTGCATCAGCGGCAGATTATCCGTGGTGGCGGCATCAATAACGGCTTTATCACCATCCATTCCCAGCACACCCACCACCACCGGCATGGTCGCAGAAACCGGCTTGTTATTGACCGGAAAACCGATCGCACCACCGCTGTACACCAGCCGGCCACTCAGTGCCTGAATATTCCCGGCGCTGGTGTCCAGCGTGGTATTCAGCTGGCTGAGTTCAAAACTGCCGGCAATATTCACGCGGTTCCGTTTCAGTAACGGGGCAATCACCGCAGCATCCAGATAACCACTGGCATCGCTCAGTGTCAGCACCTGATTCAGGCCCACAGACGCGGCGCTATCGAGCCGTACGCCATTGCCACTGAGGTGCACATCCAGATCCGCCTGACCGCCCAGCAGGCCCACAGGGCTCAGCTGCCAGCGGACATCCAGTGGGCCCAGGCTGTTCAGCCTGGGGACCCGCAGGCGCGCAGAGCCGTCCCAGACGGTGCCGGTAATCTGGTCAACCTGGACAGGCAGTCGCCCCAGCTGCGGTTTAACGTAGCCCCAGACGAAATGCAGAGGAGTATTAACGGCGAGAACGATAACGAATGTGAAGAAGCCCAGTAACACATACCAACGGGCCGCCCAAATGGCTTTAAACATGATGATGCTTGTAGTCCCTGATCTGATCAGCGGGTCATTCTACTTAACAGGGGCGCCAAAATTAAAGGAAGAATATGACAATCCTGTAACAAAGCAGGCATCTGTCGGCCAGAGCCTGCTCTGCCGGACGCTCAGTCCGCCGGTATCAGACTGACCAGGCTGCCACCGGCGCCCTCCTGCCAGCGGAACAGCGCTGAAATCAGCGCGCTCTGCCCGCCCCGTGGCGCGATGACCATACGGTAATTGCCACCGGCCAGCGGGTTGTACCAGCGCGCTTCATACTCTGCCATACCGTCACCGCTGTCATGCAGATAACGGACTTCGATATCGTAGCCATCATCATCAACCGGCTCGCCATTAACCCGCAGCAGCTGCCACTCACCGTCAGTGTCGCTTTCCACCCGCACCAGCGGCTCATGCAGACGGATAGCCGCCGGCGCCACATCCACCCAGCGCAGGGCGATGTAATCCTCCTCTGTGGCTTTTTCCGCACGGTAACTCAGCGGCTGCCCCAGCCAGTGGCGGCGGCCTTCACTGTGGACAGGTGGCGGCAGGAAATCATTCACTTTCAGCTCATAGCGCCATTCCTGCTGCAGCTCCTGCAGTGGCCCCTGCTGCAGATAATCGCCCGCCAGCTGGCCCAGCTGCTCCGTCAGATAGGGGGTGGAATTACGGCCGTACAAGGTATGCCCGCCCTCATAGTTCTGCCGGGCGTATTCTTCCGGGGTGGTGGTGTAACCGAAATAACCGTTGGCATTGCTGGCCACCCAGACGTATTGCAGGGCTTCACCGGCATCGCGGAATGTCTGCGCTACCCGTTCACTGATACGGCGGCCGGATTCGGTGGTGGCCTCAAACGGCAGCGGCAGCACGGCCATATCGTTGATTTTCAGCAGCTGGAACAGCACGGTATCGGGAAAGCTGTCTTTCGGCTCCAGTAACGGCTGCAGGAATGAAAACCCCAGATGACGTTTATTGCCCTGACAGCCGGAGGTAAAGAACCACCAGCGCCGTGCCATCAGATTCCCGCCATGAAAGAAGGGCAGCGCCGTCAGCCAGGGGGTACGCCGTTCATAAGCACCGGCCGCCACCGGGTTACCGACCGCCGCATCGTGACAGATCTCCACGTCTCCGGCGCGGTTGTGTTCGCGGATATTCACCTCTCTGGCAGCAGCCGCCAGCTGCACATCGGCAGTCAGCTCAGGCTGCAGCGCTTCAAACAGGCTGATGGCTTCAGCGCCAATGCCCTGCCCCACCTCTTTGGCCGCTTTCCAGTTCACCTGAAAATGGCTGAACCAGTTATCCCCCTGATCGGGCAGTGCCGGCGCCATATCCCCCTGGGTGCCGGTACTCAGGGCATGCACCACCGGCCACGGGGTCTGGTATTTATCGTGGATTTTCCATTCCAGATCTTTCTGCGCATAGGCAAACAGGTCGGCGTTGTAGACCTCCACTGGTGCGGTCAGCGCCGTGGCATGCACGGAAAAACTGGAGAAGGCTGCCAATGGCCGGTATTCGCCCTCATCGTCACGCACATCCACCCGCACCATATACAGGGATGGGTTCACCGCACGGAACTTGGCCTGCGGGTCCTCGGCGCGGATGCCGTGCACATTGTCGTTAAGCAGGTAGGAATCCAGTGAGCGGTTGCGGTTATAGCCATAAATATCCTTTTTGCCAGTGGCAATCATGGCCGGCCGGCGCTGCTCATACGCCTGTACAATGCCATCAGCAATCTGCTCAGCGACGAAAGTCAGGAAACCGGGCTCCAGCCACTGACCACTGGACGTATGCTTGTTATAAAAGTCGTTATCGAAGAAATTCACCGGCGCCGAATGGCTGTGACTTGCGGTAATGGCAATGTCCGCCGGGCGCAGACCCGTGCTCGCCGCCACCCGCGCCGCCACCTCATGATGCAGCAGCAGAGAAGCGGCGGTCAGATCCGTCTGCACCAGCGCCAGCGACTGACCGCGGCCATCATTCAGATACACCACCCGCGCCTTGATGCGGGTGCGGAACCCCTTACCGCGGTTGGCCATCACCGAATAACCGCCCATCGGCATACCCGGCGGCGGCGTGATATCCACCGCCACGGCCCAGGCCGTGGCGGTGCCGGACGCCGGCAGCGCCGCAGCCTCAGGCTGCTCTACCACAATTTCCTGCGTCGCAGCACAGGCAGATAACAACAGCAACGACCAGGCCGGCAACAGCCGCCGCAGCAACGGAAAAAGACGCATGAGAACGGATACCTTTTTTTATTATTTTTCCGGCAACCGGACAGACGCCGGCCGACACGCCTTGTTTGTACCATAGTTTCAGAATAGCGTCACCGCGCAGCCCTGGCCTGAAAGGAGAGGATAATTGTTTCCATAACGGAACAACTGCAGTGCTAAACATCCAGCTGAGGCAGCCCGGTATCGCCCCGGATCAGGGCTTCTTTGGCCGCTTTACTCAGTTGTTTGACGCGGTATTCGAGTTGCAACGCCCGGCGGTGGCTGCCCGCCCGGCAGCTGAACACCAGCTGCAACGGGCCTCGTCCACGCAGGGCCCGCGCGCACTTTGCCCCACCGGCGGTATGCTCGCGGAAACGCCGTGCAACATCTTTGCTGATGCCACAATACAGACTGCCCTGACGGGTTCTGATCAGATACAGGTTCCAGCTATCATCCTCAGCCTGTCCGGCCTTTGCTGCTGTGGCGGACATAATTCTACCTTGTTGAAAATACAGAAAACCGTATCGTACCGTCCTGTTGATAAAGAGGTTAAGCCCTGTATGCACAAAGTTTTCCGCGATCCGATCAGTGGTCTGACTCATCTTGCCGGAGCCGTATTCGCCATTGTGGCACTGTGCATCCTGGCCGCTCAGGCCGCCATCCATGGTGGGGTCTGGCATATGGTGTCTTTTATGATCTTCGGCGCCACCCTGCTGGTGATGTTTACCAGCAGCACGGTATATCACCTGATTCACGCCTCCGATGCAGTGATTCAGTGGCTGAAGCGGGTCGACCACATGGCCATCTTCCTGCTGATTGCCGGCACTTATACGCCCATCTGTCTGGTACCGCTGAACGGTCCCACCGGTTGGTGGCTGTTTGGTGTGGTATGGGGACTGGCGGTCACCGGTGTGATTCTTAAGGTGGTATGGATCAGTGCGCCACGCTGGTTTTCAACCGTGATTTATGTGCTGATGGGCTGGCTGGTCGTGTTCGTCTGGCCGGTGGTGGATCAGATCCCGGCCGATGCCCTGCGCTGGATCGCCTATGGCGGTATCAGCTACACCATCGGTGCCGTGATTTACGCCACTAAATGGCCGGACCCCTGGCCGAAATGGTTTGGTTTCCACGAAATCTGGCATCTGTTTGTCATCGGCGGTGGTTTCTGTCATTTCTGGGCCATTGCCTTTTATCTGGCCGACGTCCCGGTCCGCTGAGGCCATTGTGCGGCGCACTTTGAAATAGCGCCGCACAAGGGGTAGCCTTGGCCGGCCATCCGTAACCACCAGCTGCCATGAACGACATAACGGACCCGCTGTTTATCAGCAACAGCGTACAGATTCCCTTCAGCGATATCGACATGAGCGCCATCCGCTCACAGGGTGCCGGTGGCCAGAACGTCAATAAAGTCTCGTCGGCCATCCACCTGCGCTTTGATGTCAGAGCCTCTTCCCTGCCTGATTTTTACAAGGAAAAGCTGCTCGCCCTGCGCGATCAGCGCCTCACCCGCGAGGGTGTGATTGTTATCAAGGCCCAGCAGTACCGTACTCAGGAACAGAACCGTCAGGATGCGCTGCTGCGTCTGCAGCAACTGATTCAGAGCGTGAATAAAGTACAGGCGAAACGCATCGCCACCCGGCCGACCCGTTCGTCACAGAAGAAACGCATGGACAGGAAAACCCAGCGCAGTAATGTCAAAAATATGCGTGGCAAAGTGCGCGACTACTGAACCGCAGCCCGGCAGATTGCCGCCTTTGTAAGCCGGTAGTGACACCGGCACCATGATCAGCCTCTGCATGACCTGTTATGGCAGATAGAGCAGGAATGCTGCTGAGGATTTCCGGGTTACCCGCTGCGGACGCGGCGCAGGCTGACTCAGAGGCTTACCGGGAACGGTTTGCTTTCCCCGCCAGATAACGCTGGCGGAACAGGGCAAAATATTCTGCCAGTGCCGCCGCTGTGGCGTCTTCCCCGGCCAGTTTCAGCACTTCGATCCCCACCTCAGCGGTACACAGCTGATGCTCATGGAAGGCTTCCCGCAACTGATAGGCCGATGCCTGCTGCGGCTGAATACCCAGCACAGGCAAGTCCTTCAAATACGGCGAACGGAACATTTTCCGCGCCTCACGCCAGGTGCCGTCGAGCATCACAAACAAGGGTTTTTTCTCCCCGCCGGACACCGGTGCCAGCTGCTGCGGCGCATGAATGCACAACGCATCAGTAGCGTATTCGTGCGGGAAAACCACCACCGGCTGATAGGCCGGATTATTCAGCAGCGCCAGCAGCGCGGGATCGTGCTCGGTACGCTGCCACTGGAAGGCATGGTTATCCGCCACCACATCCGCAATCAGCCGCCCGGTATTGCTCGGCTTATACACTTCGCCCTGATACATCAGAAATAAAAACGCCACCTGCTGTTCAGCCGCCGGTTGCGGACGCTGGCCGCAGATACACTGGGCTTCGCCCAACAGGCAATGCTCGCAACGTTTAAGACGGCCGCCGCGGGCCAGAAAAGCGCGGGTGGATTGCGCCAGTTGTGCGCGGCGCAGACGGCTGACAGAGGTTTCTTTCATGAGCTTCTGAACACGGGATTTCCGGGATTGAACGGTCTGCGGGCAAGCAGGCGCGGCAGTGTAACCCTGCCCCCGGTCAGGCTCCAGTGCTTTCACTCACGACAGCTTCAGCTGCGCCCACAGCGCGGGCAGGCCGGCCACCGAGTCGAGCAGATATTCCGCTTGCCGGCCCTGCTCATCGGCCGTCTCATCCCCGGCGCGGTATTTACCGGTGCGTACCAGGCAGCCGTGAATGCCACAGGCCTGGGCGCCAAACACATCCCCCATGCGGTCATCCCCCAGCATCAGGGTGTGCTCCGCGGCAGTCTGCAGTGCATCCAGTGCCAGCTGAAAAAAGTCCGCCGCCGGTTTGCCCATCACCAGCGCGCTTCTGCCGCTGGCATATTCCAGAGCTTTGACGAAAGGCCCCACATCCAGCTGCAGACCATCCGCCGCCTGAAAATAGCGCGTCATCCCCAGTGCCACGAGGCGGATATTGCTGCCGGCCATCAGCGTACGGAAAGCATGATTCAGCGCCGCGAAGGTAAAGCCGGCCCCCATATCACCGACGATCACAGCCTCTGCTGCCGCGCCTTCCAGTCCGGCAAATTCACGCCGGATGCCATCCGGCACCAACAGCTCCACGCACTCAATCTGCGCCTGTTGCAACCACTGTCGGGCCGCCACCGGCGGCGTGATGATCAGTTCTTCAGTAACCTCTATGCCGCCGTCATTCAGGTCAGAACAGATACGGGCGCGGGATTTTGACGTGGTATTGGTCAGCAGGCGGAAAGGAATCTGTTGCTGCCGCGCCCAGCGCAGGGTGTCAGCTGCGCCGGCAATGGCTCTGCCCTGCTGAAAAAGCACACCGTCAATATCAAACAATAATGCTTTCATCGCTTTCTCCTGTGGCTGCCAGTGCGGCGCGGATCAGGAACGCTGGCGTTTCCGCCACTGGCGGATGCCCCAGGTCAGGCTGCCACTCAGGGCAAGAAACAGCATCAGTACAGCACTGGCATCCACCAGCCAGACACCCCAGTGGCCGAACAGCCGGCCGCTGTGCAGATCAAGCAGCACCCGCTCCAGTGTCAGCCCCGGTAATGGCAGCTGTGCATTCAGTGCGTCATGCAGTTCAGCCGGCAGTGGCTGGTGCTGCGACCAGCGAATCTCCGTTACTGCAGGCTGCCATGCCCAGGCCTGTTCATCCAGCCGGAAAGCCTGCTGCGCCGACCTCAGTGCCAGCTCACCATCCGCCGTCAGTCCAAGAGAGGACACCAGCGCCGGCAACCCATTCAGGTGCTCAATCAGCTGACCATCGGCTGTCATCATAATCAGTGTCTGACCGCACAGCAGTGCATATCCCATCGGCCAGTGAACAGCACCACTCAGTGTCTGCTCACAATCCGTAAAAGGCTGGGCCTGCAGATAGACTGACGTCCCGGCCTGGGTCAGCCATTGGTCATCCGTGGTGTGAAAACCCTGCTCCACGTTCTGTGCAGGTATGCCGTACAGCCAGCCGAGCAGCGGGGAATAAACAGGTTCAGCCGGCCAGCCAAAGCCCTGACTGTGATTGATGAGTATGCCGGTCACGGCCACCATCACCAGAACCGGCGCCACCAGCAGGCCGGCGCGGCGGTGCCATTTGATCCATAAAGCCAGACGCTGAAACATCAGAAACCATCAATCTGCGGAGGATGCGGGCAAACTTGCCTGATCTGAGGCGGTCTGTAAATGCTGATTCACCAGACTGTTCAGATACAGCGCCCAGCGTGACACGCCGGTGACCGCCCGTACCGACAGGGTTGCCCCGGTAATACCATCCACCGGCGTCGTCAGCTGCAGATCATCATCCAGCGCTGCAGCGGTAAACTGAGCAGTAAAAAACGGGTAACGGACTTCCCAGCCACGGGATTCATTAAACGCCAGAACACTGACCTGACGGATTCTGTCGGCGTCGATAATCACGCCGATGCGGATCGGTTTTTCTTTACCGGTCTCATCCAGAATCCAGGCCGTGGTAGCGCCCAGCTGCCGGTAGCGGATGCGCAGCCCCTGCCACGGATGACCAAAGATCTGCTCCGCAACCGCTTTCTGTCCGGCCTTCAGCCACAGCGCCGACTTATTTTCTTGCCCCGCCCGGTTGCCGAACGCCTGGGCATAAAACGCCTCATCCGACAGATATTCTTCCGCCACTGCCGGCGCTATGGCCAGCAGTAACGACAGCAACAGCAGACCGCGCTTAATCACAGAGACCATCATCCGGCAGCAGATCTTCATAACGGGCATCGGTTAAGGTGCGCAGGAAACAGACCAGTGCATCGATATCGTCATCTGTCAGCAGGCTGCCATCCTGCAGCTCGGTATACGCGATATTGTCGGCGATTTCCGGGTCTGCCCAGGCCACGCCGGTTTCCGGATTAATGGTGTTCGCTGAACCAGTCAGGTAATGATCGTAAAAGCGGATAACAGTATCCAGATCCTCAAACACGCCGTTATGCATATAAGGCCCGGTGACCGCCACGTTGCGCAGGGTCGGCACCTTGAATTTGCCTTTCCCGCTGTCTTCGGTCACCGCGCTGTTGTTGTTCTGCAGGCCGGTATCGACGTAAGCATCGCTGCTGTCGACGCCGGCCAGCGCACGGGCAGCACTGTTGGCGGTACGCAGCTCACTGTTCTCCGGCACGCCGATATTGTGGTACTCGTAACCGCTGAAGGTTTCTGTCCGGCTGCCCTGCGTATTCAGCTGATGGCAGGTCGCGCAGTTGGTGAACTGCTGCGAGAAAAACAGCGATTTCCCGGTACCGGCCTTACCGGCAATAAACTTGTATTGCACCGACTCATCACCCGCCAGAAAGCGGTCATATTCTGAGTCAAAGGTGGCAAATTCATCCGTGGCTTCGTAAGTGCCGATGGCATCACGCATCGCTTCATACGCAGCATCGGTATCATCAAAAATGCCGTCGCCATACAGATACTCAAACGCCGCCACATAGTCACTGTTTTCCAGCAACCGGCTGACCACACTGGCTTTATCGGCCATGCCCATTTCAATCGGATTCAGTGGCGGCCCGCCGGCCTGCGCGGCCAGATCAGAAGCGCGGCCATCATGAAACTGCCCGCCCAGATAACCTTCATAGTCGTCCTGCTGGCTGTTGAAACGGCTTCGCGTACCGGAGCTGAAGGCCGGGCTGAAGCTGGCATAGGTCACGGTCGGTGCATTGCGGTCCCCCAGTGAAGTACCGTCGTCCCCGAGCGATGCCGCCCTGACAGCGCCACTGCTGTCTGTCCGTCCGTCCGTGAAAGCCCGCTGCGGATCATGGCAGGTCGAGCAGGACTGCGAGCGGTTGGCGGACAGATTAACGTCCTCAAACAGACTCTCACCCAACGCGGTTTTGGTCGCCAGCGACGGCGTCGTATCACCATCAGCAGAGCCATCATCAGAAGAGCCACCGGAAGAGCTGCCACCACAAGCTGTCAGCAGAGCAGACAGCACAACAGACCAGAATACGTATTTCACTTCAGTTTCCTGCAAGCCATATCAGACACACGACTGCCCGGGGACAGCACCGCCGCATCATAGCCCAAGGCAAAGATAGAAAAAACACTCATAAGCCAATAAAGAGGCACTTGAAAACTATTTGCATTTACATTAATTTGCACATCCTTAAGGTGTCTGACACCCGTAACGGGGCAGACCGCACTGAATCTGATGACGGCGCACCGCGCCCCAAGAAAGGAACAGCTCATGAAACTGCTTCGACTGGCTGCCTGTATTGCCACTGCTTCCCTGATGACCGCCTGCGGAGGCGGCAGCTCCTCTTCTTCTGACGACGTAAACGCTGATGACAGCAGCATCACCATCAGTGCGGTTGAGCAGGTACTGGAAACCAACGCCGATATTGCCTATGCCGTTTACAGTGACTCGGTCAGCACCGCTGCAGACCTGCAGACCGCCATCAGCAACTTCGCCAATGCGGTGGCAGCTTACAAAACCAGTACCATCACCATGACCGCCGCGGGTGTTTCCACCGAATATCAGGCCATGCAGGACGCCCTGCTGGCCGCCAAAAAAGCCTGGCTGGTAGCCCGTGAACCGTATGGTCAGTCTGAAGTTTACCGTTTCCGTCTGAGCCCGATTGATTCCACCAACTACGAGAATGAAGATGGTCCGGAAGGTGATATCAATGCCTGGCCGCTGGGTGAAGCGCTGATCGACTATGTACAGACCAACACCAGCGACTTCGATACCGACCAGATCGGTGTGACCGCCAACAGTGCCGGCATTAACGGTAACGGTGCCATCGACAAAACCTACGCCGACAGCAACCCGTCAGACAACATCATCGGCAATACCAATGTCACCATTGATGCCGATCTGCTGGCCAATACCGCCACCGCGGATGACGAACACGACGTCATCGCCGGCTACCACGCCATTGAATTCCTGCTCTGGGGTCAGGATCTGAATGACGAGGCTGGCACCACCGATGGCACGGACCGCGATGAAGCCGTCAAAACCGAAGCCGTGCGTGACAAGGCCGGAACCACCTATCCGTTTGCTGCCGGTGGTGAACGTCCGCTGTCTGACTTCTATGAAACAACCTATGGTGACCGCCGTCTGACGTACCTGAAGGTGGCAGCAAAGAAACTGGTTGATGACCTGACCAGCGTACGTAACGGCTGGGCTGAGGGCGCAGACTACCGCGAAGCCTTTACCAGCGTTGCCGATGAAGACGATGCCCTGCAGAAACTGACCGAAATTCTGACCGGTATGGGTACCCTGTCTGAAGGTGAGCTGGCCGGTGAACGTATGCAGATTGCATTCGCCAGTAACTCCCAGGAAGACGAGCATTCCTGCTTCTCCGATAACACCCACCGGGACATTGCGATGGATGCTCTGGGCGTCGCCAACAGCTACTACGGTGAATACGCCGGTTATGACAGTGATCTGAACGGTGTCGTCGATGTCACCACCCATGCTGTTACTGATGGCTATGGTCTGGATGATCTGCTGGCCGCTGCCGGCGAAACCACTCTGGCAGCGTCCATGGTCAGTGCCCTGACCGCAACCCAGGAAAATTATGAAGCCATTGATGATGAAGCCCGTAAGGGTAGGCCGTTCGATGTGCTGATTATGGATGCCAACCGCAATTCCGATAATCCGGTGTATAAGACCATTGTTTCGCTGAATGCCCAGTCACAGGTGATTGCTGATATCGCTGAGGCACTGGACATCGATGCCGACGTGGTCGATCCGGAAGCGTCTGAGTGTGATACATCCAACCCGGATGCAGAATGCTGAGCAGCGGACCGACACTGTGAAAAAAATGCAGTACTTAAGCAAACCGGGCATGTCCCGGTTTGCTGCCCTCTGCCTGTCCGCTTTCCTGCTGACCGGTGGCTGTTCCGGTACAGCGACGGACGTTCCCCCGCCGGAGGATGCAGAATTATTACCCGGCGGTGCCACCACCACCTCCATTCTGCCTTTTCCTGCACTGGATAAAATGGCAGATAACCTGCCGGCGGAACTGAAAGCTGATTTTTATGCCGGACGGGCACTGGCCGAACAACCCTGGGTCAAAGCCCCGACCATCACCACCGCCCGCGACGGTCTGGGTCCGGTTTACAATGCCCGCGCCTGCCTCGCCTGCCATATCCGTGGTGGTAAAGGTCGCCTGCCGGACGACAGCAACACACCACTCTTTAATGTTTTTCTGCGCTTAAGTATTCCGGCAGACAAAGGGCAGAGCGTTGATGAAACGCTCGGCGTTATCCCGGAGCCGACCTATGGTGATCAGCTGCAGACCCAGTCCATTGCCCTGGCTCATCAGCTGCGCCGTGACACCCCTGACAATATTGCCGCACAGGGTGACGTGGCGCCGGAAGCCTATGTATATATCGAGTGGGAAAAAAGCACCTTTACCTACCCCGATGGCCAGCAGGCCGAATTACGTCAACCCAGCGTGGATATCCGTTATCCGGCGTATGGTGCGCTGCATCCGCACACCCTGATGAGCCTGCGCAATGCCCCGGCCATTCACGGCATGGGTCTGCTGGAACTGATTCCGCAACGTGATATTAATGCCCTGGCCGACCCGGATGACAGCAATCACGACGGTATTTCCGGCCGTATTAATCAGGTCTGGGATGCCGTTCAGCAGAAAAGCGTGCCCGGTCGTTTCGGCTTAAAAGCCAACCGTCCCAATATGGACATGGTGGTTGCTTCCGCCTTTGCCAACGACATCGGCATCAGCAATCCGCTGTTTCCGCAACAGCCCTGTACAGACAATCAGCCGGCCTGTGCACGCCAGATCAATGGCAATGGTGAACCCGGTTTTGAATTACCCGCCGCGCTGATGCAACTGGTGACCGATTTCAGCCGCAACCTTGCCGTACCAGAACGGCGGGATGCCTCAGATCCGCAGGTCCATCAGGGGCGCACCCTGTTTTATCAGAGTGGCTGCCAGACCTGCCACCAGCCGTCGTATACCACCGGCGACAGCGCAGAATTCCCGCATCTGGCGAACCAGAAAATCTGGCCTTACAGCGATCTGCTGCTGCACGACATGGGTGCCGGCCTGGCAGATAAGCGCCCGGATTTTCTCGCCAGCGGCAGCGAATGGCGTACGCCACCTTTATGGGGAGCCGGCCTGCTGGGACGCGTGAATGGCAGCAACAGTTATCTGCATGATGGCCGTGCACGCAGTATTGAAGAAGCCATTTTATGGCATGGCGGTGAAGCCACTGCCGTCAGACAAAACTTTATTCACCTGACAAAAACGGAGCGTCAGGCGCTGATTAAATTTGTGGAATCGTTGTAAGTCACCGGATCAACAATCCGGTGACTGAGGAGTGTGTATGACATCAACCGCAATACCTCAACAGACCTCTGCCGCGGATGCCTCCCGGATTTCACGCCGGCATTTTCTCTCCGGCGTTGCCGCACTGAGTGCACTGCCGCTGTCAGTCCGGGCGCTTGCCGCCGGCACCTCTGCGCAACCACAGGAAGCCTGGGTATCAGCCCAGGGCGCTGGCAGCCGGCATTTTGCCATGAGCTGGATTAATCCGGCCTCATCATCCGCCACGACTGCCCTGTCCGGTTTCCGCGGCCATGGTGCAGCCCAGCATCCGCACAAACCCTGGCTGATGGTGCTTTACTCCCGCAGCCCCGGTACTCACGGCATGGTCGTGGATATCCGCAGCGGTAACGTCGTGCAGCGTTTCGACAGCGCCGAAGGCCATCACATGCACGGTCATGGCGCCTTTACCCCCGACGGGCAGCTGATGTTTTCCACTGAGTCGGATTACCGCAGCGGCACCGGCAAACTGGTGATCCGTGAAACAGAGCATTATCAGATTGTCGGCGAATACCTGACCCACGGCACCGGCCCGCATCAGATGCTGCTGATGCCCGATCAGAAAACCCTGGTAGTAGCCAATGGCGGTTTGCGTACACATCCCGACAGCGGCCGTAAAATCCTGAATGCCGATCGTATGGATTCATCACTGGTGTATATCGATGCCGCCAGCGGTGAACTGCTGGGCCAGTACCGCTTAGCGGAAAGCAAAGCCAGTATCCGTCATCTGGATGTCGCCGATGACGGTACCGTCGCCGTCGCCACCCAGGTACAGCGTCCGGCCATGAGCGACAATCATCTGGTCAATCTGGGTGCCGTGCATAAACCCGGTCAGCCTGAGCTCGTCCCACTGACCGCACCACAGACACTGATGACGCGCTTTAACGATTATATGGGCAGCGTTGCCATTAACAGCCGCGAACGCATTGCCGGTTTTACCAGCCCGCGCGGTGACCTGGCAGCCTTCTGGAATATCGACAGCGGCGAGCTGACCGGTTATCACGCCTTTCACGATGTGTGTGGTCTGACCACCACGCTCGATCAGCGTTATTTCGTTCTGTCGAATTCCTACGGTGAGATCCGGCAGATTAACGCCCTTACCATGAAAGAAGAAAAATCCCGGCGCATGAAGTTTTCCGGCATGCACTGGGACAACCATTTATTTACCGTGAAAATACCGCAAAACATTGCCTGAGAGCTGAGACAACCATGACGTATTCAGACTGTTTAAAACCTGCCGCGCTGCTGCTGAGTGCTGCGCTGGCTGCCTGTGGTGGTGAACGGCAGAACGACGAAGCGGCCCTGACTGAAGGGTCTCTCGATAAAGCCGTACAGGAAATTGCCGAGCAGACCATTCTCACCGCCGTGAATGACTTTGCCAGTGAAGCGGAAGCGCTGAATTCTGCAGCCGACACCTTCTGTGCGGCGGTTTCTGACAGCAACCTGTCGGCACTGCAGACACAATGGCAGACAACCAGTGCAGCCTGGTACCGGCTGCTGCCGTTTAATTTTGGTCCGCTGGATGATGATCTGGTTTTTCCGGCCTATCAGTACATTGATTCCTACCGCCTGCGTGGTGACGACTACACCAGCACTATCCGCACAGCCATCGCTGACTGGCTGGCGTCTGCCGATACCCTGGACGATGACTTTTTCAGTGCCCTGACGTTCAACAAAGTCGGCTTGCCGGCGATTGAAATTGCCGCCTTCGAAACCTCAGCCACACACAGTACTGCCACGGCCGATATCGTCGCGGAATACAACAGCGAAAGCCGTAAATGCGCCGTACTGACCGGGCTGACCACCCAACTGCAGAGTCGCGCAGACTATGTTGAGGATGGCTGGCAGGTTGCCTACACCGGCACCAGCACACCCTTTATCAGCATCTTTAACAGCGGTGAATTACCGGATGGTTCGGAATCCCTGACCGGCCTGATTACAGCGGTGCAGGAATATCTGGATTATCTGCAGAACCGCGATGTGGTCAGCAATGTTGCGCCGCTGGCGGATAATTCCTGGACGCTGGTCAGTGAAAGCATTGATCAGATTGAACGGATGCTGGCCGGTAATGAAGACACTGTTGTGACGATTTTTTCGCTGATGGCAGCCTCCGGCAACAGCGGCAATGTCGACACGGTGGAAGAAAATATTCAGATGGCCCGTGATGCGGTTGCCGATCAGGATGCCACCACCTTTAACGCAGCGGCCGCACTGCTGGACGGAAATTTCAAACGCGAAATTCCTGACAGCCTGGATGTCACGCTCGGCATTAATTTTTCAGACGGCGACTGAGCGCCGGAACATTATTCAGATATAAACCGTTAAACAGGATTCCGACATGAAAAAAGCAACTGCCCCACTGCTGCTGAGTATTGCCCTGGCCAACCTCAGTTATGCTGATGAACAGACCAGCATCGCTGACCTGCAGGCACAGGTAAAAGAACTGAATGAAAAACTGGAAATGCTGGCCGAAGCCGTGGACAGCACCCCTGCACAACAGAGTGAAAGCCGCATTCACTTCGGTGGCTATGGTGAACTGAACTACAACCATCTGGACGTGGATGGTGAAGACCAGCGCTCACTGGATTTCCGCCGCTGGGTTCTGTTTGTCGGTTATGACTTCAGTGACAGCATCCGTTTTCATTCCGAAGTGGAAATCGAACATACCGTCGTACCGGGTTCCGATGGCGATGGCGCCGTTGAGCTGGAACAGGCCTATATCGAAATGGACCTGTCAGACAGCCAGCAGCTGAAAACCGGTATTATCCTTACTCCGGTGGGCATTATTAACGAAACTCACGAACCGGTATTTTATTACGGTACTGAGCGCCCGGTAATTGAAACGACAGTCATCCCGACCACCTGGTATGTCGGCGGTATCATGTACAGCCAGAACTTCAGCAATGGTATCAGCTACGACATCATGATTTCTGAAGGTCTGAAAACCGAAGATCCGACCACAGATGCCGATGCTGAACCGTTTAACCTGAAAGCCGGCAAGCAGAAAACCTCCAACGCCGACGTCTTCGATCTCGCCACCACCGCCCGCATCAAATACACCGGGATCGCCGGTCTGGAACTGTCAGCTTATGCTCAGTATCAGCCGGACCTGGATCAGAGTGCTGCAGACTCCTACGCAGACTCAGCAACCCTGCTTGGCGGTCATGTTATCTATCAGTGGCGCGGCATTACCGCCAAAGCCCTTTATGCACGCTGGGATCTGGAAGGTGACGAAGCCGCCGAGGCCGAGCAGGATGTACAGGAAGGCGGCTACGCAGAGCTGTCCTGGAAACCGGCAGAGCAATGGGGAATTTTCGCCCGTCAGAGCAACTGGACCCTGCAGACGGATGTGGATGCAGCGCAGACCGACTTCGGTTTCAGCTACTTCCCGCACCCGGATGTGGTCTTCAAGGCTGATTACCAGCTGCAGAATGACGATGCCGGCAACGCCGACGGCTTCAATCTGGGCATGGGCTATCAGTTCTGACGGCACAACCGCAGCGGAAAAAGGCTGCCCCGGGCAGCCTTTTTTATATGCCGGCTTCCGCCGGCGCTGAAATTTACGTACCCTTCCTGCAGCTGTGTTACAGGAAGTCTCTCCATGCTTATCATCGAAGTCATCGCTCCCACCTCCAACGAAGATGAAATTATCCGTCTGGCCAAACGCAACGAAGTCAGTGACGTCTGGATCAGTGGTCAGCGTGATAATCAGACCGCGGTCAAAATCCTGCTGGGCAACGAAAAGTCGCAGAAAGTACTGGATCAGCTGCAGGGCATGATGGAGGGCCGCAATAATTTCCGCGTGCTGGTGCATCCGCTGGAGCTGGCACTGCCGAACGAGAGCCTGAAAAAATCCGCTCTGACGCGGGAATCCTTATCCAGCCAGCTGAATGCTGACAGCCAGCTTGATCTGCAGTTTGTCATGCTGGTGTTCCTGTCCACCATCGTGGCCGCCATCGGCCTGATTGAGAATAACGTGGCCGTCATTATCGGCGCCATGGTGATTGCGCCCCTGCTCGGCCCCAACCTGGCGCTGTCGCTGGCCACCACTCTTGGCCACCTGAAAGAAGTGCGCCGCGCACTCGGCACCCTGCTGTCAGGCATTGTTATTGCGCTGATGATTGCTTATGGCATCGGCCTGCTGTATCCCGATCTGACCATGACTGATGAACTGATGAGCCGCACCCATGTCGGCATGAGCAGCATGGCGCTGGCGCTGGCTTCCGGTGCAGCGGCAGCCCTGTCAATCACCACCGGGGTATCGTCGGTACTGGTCGGGGTTATGGTGGCGGTGGCATTACTGCCGCCAACGGTGACGTTGGGCATTATGCTTGCCACCCAGCACTGGGATGCTGCCTATGGCGCACTGGCGCTGTTGCTGGTCAACATTGCGTCGGTGAATTTCACCACCCAGCTGACCATGCGCCTGAAAGGCATTCAGCCGCGGGAAGATAAATTCCGTAATATTTCCCGCGTCGTGTTTGCCATCGGCATTATTTTCTGGCTCAGCCTGCTGGTGATTCTGGTCGACCGTATGCCGGTTCTTAACTGAAGCGGCCGCCCGTCTCAGAGCCAGCGCATACGGCGGAACAGATACAGCAGCCCCACAGCCAGCGTGCCCATCACGCCCAGCAGAATGAAGTACCCGCCCTGCACCTTCAGCTCAGGAATATAATCGAAGTTCATCCCGTACAGACCGGCGAGAAAACCGAGCGGAACAAAAATCGCCGTAATCACCGTCAGTATGCGCATGGTGCTGTTCAGCTGATGGGAAGTGATGGAAATATAACCGTCCACCAGATCACCACACAGGTCATAGAACATCTGGGCCAGGCTGTGCAGCCGTTCAAAACGGTCGTGCAGATCAGTCAGCACATGGCTGATGCTGTCCTCATCCGGGAAGCGCTCGTACTCGCCGCCCTTCAGTTCATCGGTAATGTTTTTATGGTAATTGAACGTGCGCCGCAGTTTGACCAGCCGTGAACGGTAATGCACCAGTTCACGCATCAGCTGATCGTCACCATGATCAATCAGAATGTCTTCCAGATCGCTGAGCCGCTCTTCGAAAGCAAGCAGGTTTTCCAGATAAATACCGGCCGAATTATGCATAATGCGCAGCGCCAGATGCGCTGGGCTCTTCTGCAGCTGGGCCACCGCCCCGTCTTCCATCAGCTTATCAATGCTCATGGCCGCCTGCGGGTGGCGGCTGATCAGACAACGCGATGAAACAAAAAAGGCAATCGACTGCCCGGCATGGTTCAGCTCGTTATCAAAACTGGCAATGCCACGGTAGAGAATAAAAGTGTGGTCACTGAATTCTTCCAGCTTCGGCGGATGGCGTTCGCGCAGCGCATCCTTGATGGCCAGCGGATGGCAGTTCATGCTCAGCAGCAGCTGTTCTTCAACACGGCTGTCCTCTGCATAAATATCCAGCCATAAACGGCTGTCCGGCTGCCGGCGCCAGTCGTCAATCAGCGCCTCGTCTCCCTGGCGGATACTGCCGTCACCGAGCACTAATAATGTTCTTATCATAAATGCCTCTGAGTCACCCATGCCGTTAAAATAATGACAACTGTAGCCCGGAAAGGGCGGCAAAATCATCACCGGTAAACTGAAAAATGGATTCCGCCGGCGGCTGAATCTGTTTTTCCAGATAATGATGGTAATCCGCGGCACTGCCGGCGGAGCCATCGGGCCACACAGGTTCCGGCCCGGCCACCGTCATGCGGTAACTGATCCAGCCGCCGCGGTCGGCAAAACGTGATGGCAGACCTTTGACCGCCAGCCACTGCTCCAGCCGGGCAGCGGCCTGGGCATGTGGCGGTATATTCCGCTGATAAGCACTCAGTGGCCGGCGCAGACGTTTGCGGTACACCAGTTCCGCATCCAGCTGACCCGCCAGTAATGCCTGTACCTGCTGACGCAGCCACAGGTCATACGGTTCCTGCATAAAAATGCGGCGGTACAGTTCACGCTGAAAACGGCGGGCCAGTGGCGTCCAGTCACTGCGCACGGCTTCCAGCCCTTTGAATACCATGTCTTCACCGCCGGCCGCATTGCGGACCAGACCGGCATAGCGTTTTTTACTGCCGGTTTCTTCACCGCGGATAGACGGCATAAAAAAGCGCCGGTAATGGGTTTCGTATTCCATTTCCAGAAAGCTGTCGATGGCGAATTCCTGCTGCAGCCGTTGCCTCCACCACTGATTCAGTCCGCCGGCCAGCTGCTGACCGATGGCATCGGCTTCCTCATCACTGACACTGCGCTTCAGCCAGACAAATACCGAGTCGGTATCGCCGTAAATCACGTCATAACCCTGCTCTTCAATCCAGCCGGAACTCTGCTGAATAATCTGATGGCCACGTTTGGTAATGGAACTGGATAAACGGGTATCGTAAAAACGGCAGCCTTCCGATCCCAGCACGCCGTAGCAGGATGCCATAATGACTTTAATCGCCTGACTTAGCGCTTTATTGCCGGCTTTTTTCGCCTGTTCGCGCTTCTCACCCAGCATACGGATGAGGTCGGGCAGAATATGTTGCTGCTGATGAAAACGGCCACCAAAAAAACCCGGCACGGCGCTTTTATCGGCCACACAATTTTCTGCCAGCTGTAACCCTGCGGTCAGCCCCATCGGGTCAATTTTGAAGGTCCGGATAATGGACGGGTACAGACTTTTAAAATCCAGCACCAGCACATGTTCAAATAAACCCGGGCGGGAATCCATCACGTAACCGCCCGGGCTTTTCTGCTCATGCCAGCCTTCACCGATATTCGGTGCCACATAGCCGGCACGGTGTAATCTGGGCAGATACAGATTTTCAAATGCCGCCACAGAGCCGCCCATACGGTCCATCAGCAGGCCGGTCATATGCGCCCGTTCCATGGCAAAATCCAGCAGCCCGGCGCGTTCAAAAATACGCCACACCAGCTCACAGTCTTTTAAATTATAAGCGGCCAGAGCGGGCTTATCGTCGTGAAACAGACGTTCAATATCATCACCGCGCTGCTCGCCGTGCAGCAGCTTACCGTCACCAAGAAAATGCGCGGCCACATCATTGAGTGCGAAGCTCTCAAACTGCCAGGTCGCATTGCGCAGCAGGTCGATGCCATCCAGTACCACCCGACCGGCAATGTGCAGAAAAATGCGTTCCGGATTGGTGCTGCTCTGGCGCCACTGCAACGCACTGCCATCACGGCCGATGCTGAATTCCCGCCCGTGCTCCTGACATTTACGGCGCAGAAAATCAAAGTCGAACTGCACCACGTTCCAGCCGATGATCACATCAGGATCAATCTCATTGATCAGTGCCAGCGAGGCGTCCAGCAATTGTTCTTCGCCGGTAAAAAAACGCAGGCTGTCGGTGCTCTGCGCCGGATCGCCGATCATCAGCACACAGGCTATACCTGCGCTGTAAAAACCGACCGAAAACAGCCGGTCAGGCTGACCGCGGCGCGGGAAGGAGGTTTCGATATCCAGCGACAGCAGGGTTAACGGCGGCAGAGCGGTGGCCCGTGGCACACTCCGGATACGGCCGTCCGTCAGCTGCAGAAAAGGATAGTCCGGGTGTGGCTGTAATCCGCCACTGAGCCGGGCCGAACCATAAATAAAGCGCTCCATCAGATAACGGTCGGTGGGACGGATATCTACTTCCCGGCAAATAATCCCCTGCCCGGCCAGAACATCGCGCCAGCGGTAAACGTAAGCGGATGGCAGATAGCAGGCACTGGCCGGCTGAGCGGCAAAACTCTGCAGCGGCACATCGGCGATATGGACCGGCCAGTTCAGGGCGCTGGCACAGGCGCGCGCCTTTTCTGCGGCACTGGCGTCAATAAAACAGACCGACGGCTGCCTCACACACTGACGCACCGGGCCCTGCTCTGTATGCCACCAGAACGTCAGCTGTGTCCCCTGATCATCGTCATGCCAGCTGCTGGTCAGCAGAAAAGCCTTCATGGTGAAGCGTCTATACTCTGTGTATATGCGGAAGCGGAATTATAAAGGAAGCTGAATATGCCAACACCTGTCATCAGCCAGGACCCACTGTATCAGATGCTGCGCCACGATAACGTGCAGGGTTTTAACGACGCCCGGGCGCAGGGCCAGAGCTGCGACCTGCGTGGCTGTGATCTGCGCGGGCTGGATCTGCGCAACATCAACCTGCAGGGACTGGATCTGACCGATGCTTATTTCCGTGGCACCGATCTGCGCGGTATTGATTTCCGTGGCTGCAACATGGACGGCGTCAGTCTGGCCGACGCCAGAATAAGTGGCTGCTATTTCCCGGTGGAAATCCCGGCACAGGAAATTCTGCTGTCGGTGACCCATGGTATCCGTCTGCGCCAGCCGCAGACGCGCTGATTTTATCCCCACAGGTCACCGGCTCAGGCAATCCCACCCGCACTCAGCAGCCGGTTATTCACCAGCCCACAGACCCGGGCATGAATAATCAGGTTTGCGGCACAAAGCGGAAAATACCCTGCGCTGCTTATTCAAGGCGCGGCCGTTTTACGGTACATTCTTGGGCTTTGACCTATTGCCCGCAGAGGCAACCATTGGGGGAAAGCATGTATCTGAACAGCAGATCATCCGAAACCGTTGATCAGCTTGCCAGCCGGATTCCGCAGCTGGTGCGGGTTCTGCTCGAAGATTTCGAGATCGAAGCCGCACCGGTGCAGCTGGAAGGGGTCGATGACCTGTACGAAGTATTTGACCGTGATCAGATCTTCCTGATTCAGGATGGTATGATCCACATGAGCAAAAACGGTCAGAATATGGTCAGCTTTGACGAAGGCGATCTGATCGGCATCCACCATGCGTTCGATATGCCTACCCCCATTCTGCGTACCGACGAATACGTCGAGCTGATTCCCATCGACCGCGACCGCTTCCTGCGCCATATCTACAGCGACAAACGCCGCCAGCATTACTGGAGCCATCTGCTGGTCTGCCAGAATGCCATGATGATGAATTACCTGGCTGACCTGTTTAAGGATCAGGTCCGCCCCACCGCCGGCTTCCAGAATGTGCAGCCCGGCGAGGTCATCATCCAGCAGGGCGAACCGGCAGACCACGTTTACACCATCATCAGCGGCGAAGCGGATGTCTTTGTCGACGGCGTCAAAGTCGGTGATATCGGTGAGGAAGAAGTGTTCGGTGCCATGGCCGTGTTCACCGGTGAACCCCGTTCTGCCACGGTGATTGCCCGCACGCCATGCAGCGTGATGGCCGTTCCGCAGAAAGATTTCGTGCTGCTGATCGAAGCCCAGCCCAAGGCAGCGGTGAACCTGATTGAGAACTTTGCCCGCCGCATCACCATTCTTAACCAGCAGCTGATCGATAAAGAAGAAGAAAAAGAAGGCTCTGAGCAGCCGTAACCACTCCCGGGAACGCCGCTTTATGCGGCGTTTTTTGTGGCCGCATGGGCCATCCGCAGATTTTTTAAAAATAAATGAGAATTATTCTTGACTGAGTTATCGAGAATCATTATTGTTTGCTTATCGACGTTAGCGATAGCGCCGGTGTTCAGCATCCAGGCCCTCTCAGTCGGGATGGTGATCTCTCTCATCAAGCTAATCACGGTTGCTTTGCCCCTCTTTATGAGGGGCGTTTTTTTGTCCGCGCTTCAGTCCCAGCTCAGCACATTACCTTCCAGCCGCACATCCAGCATAAAGGTCTGACTGACCTGCTCTGCCGTCAGCACCGCCGCCGCCGTTCCCGCCGCCACCAGCCGCCCGCAGCTGAGCATCAGCACCCGGTCGGCAAAGCGTCGTGCCAGATTCAGATCATGCACCACCATCACCACCGTTTTGCCGGCCGCCGTCAGCTGCTGCGCCCGCTGCATACACTGCTGCTGATGGCGCAGATCCAGCGCGCTGAGTGGTTCATCCAGCAGCCACAGGCAGCTGTCCGGCTGCTGCACCTGAATCCAGCTGCGGGCCAGCTGACAACGCTGCTGTTCGCCACCGGATAACAGGCGCACGTCGCGGCTGGCCAGATAGGTAATTTCCCAGTCTGCCAGCGCCGCCCGTACCTGACGGCGCAGTGCTGTCAGCGACGGGCTGTGTGCCAGCCCGCCCAGTTCCACCACTTCCGCCGCCGACAGCGGAAAGCCCATACTGCTCAGCTGTGGCACCAGCGTAACCGCCCGTGCCCAGTCCGCGCGGCTGAACTGCGCACAGTCCTGTTCCTGCAGCAACAGCCGGCCGGCCGACATCGCCGTCTGTCCGGCCAGAATGTGCAGCAGTGTGGATTTGCCGGCGCCATTCGGCCCGACCAGCATCACCAGCTCTCCCGGTGGCAGCCCGAAGGACACGTCCTGCAGAATATCCGCCCCGTTACGGCGGTGGCCGAGCCCTTCCGCCCTGATCACAGCTACCATGACAGACGCCTTTTCTCACGGATCATCAGCGTAATAAACAAGGGGGCCCCCACCAGCGTGGTGACAATCCCGATCGGCAGTTCTGCCGGGGCAATCAGGGTGCGCGCCAGGGTATCCGCCGCCACCAGCAACGTCCCGCCCAGTACCACCGCCAGCGGCAGTACCCGCCGGTGTGACGCGCCGGTCAGCAGGCGCGCCAGATGGGGACTGATCAGACCGATAAAACCGATCATGCCACTGGCCGACACCGCCAGCGCCACCAGCAGAGCGACCCAGAGCACCACCTGCCACTGCATGCGGCTGACCGACACGCCCATCGAACGCGCCTCCACTTCGCCCAGCAACAGGGCATCCAGTGCCCGCAGACGACGGGGCCAGAACAGCACAGCGGCGATCAGCAGAACCGTCATCGCGCTCACCCAATACCAGTCAGCACCGGACAGACTGCCCAGCGACCAGAAAGTAATCTGGCGTAAGGCATCGTCGGTGGCGAGATAGGACAGCAGACCGATCAGCGCGCTGGCCAGTACATTCACGGCGATGCCGGCCAGAATCAGAAAGCTCATGGCCTGCAGCGACTGACCACTGAGGCCCAGCTTCATTACCACCAGCAGAGCAATAAAACCGCCGGCGAAGGCCATCAGCGACTGCCCCCACAAGGGCAGCAGCAGGCCGCTGCTGATCAGTACGGTAAACAGGGCGGCGCCGACGGCAGCGCCACCGGAAACACCGATCAGGCCAGGATCGGCCAGCGGGTTACGCACCACACCCTGAATCAGGACACCGGCCCAGGCCAGCAGTGCACCGACCAGAAACGCCATCAGTACCCGGGGCAGACGGATCTGCCACAGCACGGTCTGTCCCATATCGGTCTGCAGCAGCCATTCAACCGGCTGGCTGCCGGCTGCCAGGGCCAGCAGAATCACCTGGGGCGGTAGCAGCACAGACAGCAGCAGGATATGCTTGCGCCGCAGCAGATGGGTCATGACGAAGGCCTGTTCAGGTGGATAAGAGGTGAATGAATGCGGGCATTGTGCCATACCAGCGAAATTGAGGAAGGCCACAGTAAGGGTTTTACCGTGGATGGTCAGGCCGTGTTTGCGGTGCACAAACACGGCCGCTTTGTGGTGTACCGCAACGCCTGCCCGCACCTGGGCATCAATCTGGAGTGGTTAGCGGACCAGTTTCTCGACAGCGAGGGCAGCCTGATTCAGTGCGCCATGCACGGCGCGCTGTTTCTGATCGACTCCGGTGAGTGTATTTCCGGCCCCTGCAGCGGCCAGTCACTGACCGCCGTGCCGGCGGAAATCCGTGACGGCCAGCTGTGGGCTGACCTCTGAGGGCATCAGTTTTTCAGTTTATCGATAGCGTTCTTACCGCTGTCGAGCAGACCGGAACCGGTATCCTTCAGGCGGTCGAGCACCGTATCTGAGGCAAAGGGGTTGGCAAACAGCGGCCGGTCACGGACCCAGTTAGAGCCCACCCAGGCGCCCAGCAACAGACCAACGATCAGAATCAGTACATTCAGTTTCAGGCTTTTCATACACTTCCTTCTTTATTATCACAGCGGCTTACAGCAGCACCGGAATGCGCTCACTTAACTGCATGCCCCATTGTTCAAACCGCACCCGGTAAGCGAGTACTTCCACGCCGGCGGCGGCCACTTCCGTCAGTGCCTGTGCATAAGCCGGATCAATATCCGCCGCGGCCTGCACCCGCTCAATGCCTTCATGCGGCACACAGAACAGCAGTACGGCACGGAAACCTTCTTCGTTCAGCGCCTGCAGGCGGCGCAGGTGTTTCAGTCCGCGCTCGGTCACCGCATCCGGGAAACTGCCCAGCCCCGCTTCCCCTTCGTTCAGCAGGGTAACGCTTTTGACTTCGATGTAGACATCCGCTTCTTCTTCCTTTGTCTGCAGCAGAAAATCGAGCCGGCCATCTGCCACTTTCGGTTCCCGCTGTAACCGGTAAGCGCCCGCCAGTTCCGTAATCACACCGTTTTCCAGCGCTTCCGCCACCAGCTGATTGGCGCGCGCGGTATTCACACAGGCACGGTAGCGGCCGTCCACTTCCACCCATTCCCAGGTGAAGGAATATTTACGTTTGGGGTTGGCACTGTCCCACAGCCAGACCCGGCTGTCAGGATCAGCGCAGTGTTTCATCGAACCGGTATTGGGGCAATGCACCGTAATTTCACTGCCGTCTTGCAGCCGGACATCAGCCAGGAAGCGTTTATAACGGCGCAGTAAGCGGCCACTGACCAGCGGAGCATCGTAGTCCATTTATTTCCCCAGCCATTGTTGCAGACGTGCCACCGCTTCCTGCAGACGTTCCAGCCCGGTGGTGAACGCGAAACGCACATGCGTGCCGGCCTGATAATCACCGAAGTCCACGCCGGGGGTAATGGCCACCCCGGTTTCCTGCAGTACACGGGAACAGAAACTCAGACTGTCATCGGTAAAACGGCTGGCATCGGCATAGATATAGAAGGCGCCATCCGGTGCCACCGGAATCTCAAACCCCAGTGGCGGCAGAGCCTGCAGCAGATAATCACGGCGCCGCGCCAGTTCCTGCCGGCGCTGTTCGAGAATCGCCATGGTCTCCGGTTCAAACGCGGCCAGTGCCGCATACTGCGCCGGCGTCGGCGGGGCCAGAAACAGATTCTGCGCCAGCGTATCCAGTGCCGGCACCCAGCTTTCCGGCACCACCGCCCAGCCAAGCCGCCAGCCGGTCATACCGAAGAATTTGGAAAAGCTGTTCAGTACCACAGCATCATCGTCCACCGACAGCACCGTCTGCGCTGCGCCGGTGTAATTCAGCCCCTGATAAATCTCGTCCACCCACAGCTCGCCCTGCTGTGCCTTCACCGCCTGCGCTAAAGCTGACAGCTCGTCCGGACTCAGCACAGTACCGGTCGGATTGGCCGGTGAAGCCACCAGCGCGGCTTTGGTCGACTCTGTCCAGTGTGTCTGAATATCTGCCGGGGTCAGCTGATAGCGTTTGTCCGCGCCGCAGGGCACCAGCTGGCCATGAGCCTCAAACACGCGCGCAAAGTTGCGGTTACAGGGATAACCGGGATCAGCCAGCAACAGTTTCTGCCCTATGTCCAGACGCGCGGCACTCAGCAGCAGCAGCGCGCCGGAAGCACCCGGGGCCAGCACAAAGCGCTGCGGACTGATATCAACGGCAAAGCGCTGACGGTAGTAATCCGCCAGCTTCCGGCGCAGCTGTGGCAGGCCCAGAGCTGGCGTGTAGCCGGTCTTACCGGCACGCATGGCCGCCACCGCGGCATCAATCATCGGCTCCGGCGTCGGGAAGTCCGGCTCACCGACCTCCAGATGAATAATGTCGCGCCCGGCGGCCTGCAGGGCCTGCGCTTCGGCCAGAATGGCCATAACCTGAAACGGCCGTACCTGACCGGCACGGGCGGAATTACCACGTAAAACAGAAGGATCAGCAGACATAATGACCAGATCGACAGAAAAACAGCCGCCTATTGTGCCAGATGCCTCATAAGCATCAATAAAACGTCTTATTAACGGTTGGCACCTGACAGGTTCTCTGATAGTTTCCCCGCCTTAATTCATTTGGGGCCCAGGGTCCGGACACACTGCCGGGAGGCAGCCTGCCCGGGGCGCATGGACCAGACCGCCGGTTTATCCGGTATACCAGGTGAGGCAGTAAGCTATGCCGCAAGAAAACAAAGAGTTTGCACTGTCCAATTTCACCCCATATCAGATGGGCAAGGACGAAGAGTACATGAACGATGCTCAGCTGGAGCACTTCGCCAACATCCTGCGCAACTGGAAGCAGGAACTGATGGAGGAAGTGGACCGCACCAAAGAGCATATGCAGACTGAACTCAACAACTACGCGGACCCTAACGACCGTGCCAGCCAGGAAGAAGAATTCAGCCTGGAACTGCGCACCCGTGACCGTGAGCGTAAGCTGATCAAGAAGATCGATAAAACCCTCGATCTGATTGAAAAAGGTGATTACGGTTACTGCACCGCCTGCGGTGTGGAAATCGGTATCCGTCGCCTGGAAGCACGTCCGACTGCTGAACTGTGCATCGACTGCAAAACCCTGGCTGAAATCAAAGAAAAGCAGCTCGGCGTATAACACCGGTCAGGATGCAGCTGCGGCTGCATCCTGCTGCTGACGATGACTGATTCAGCATCCTCATCCCCTCTGTTGCAGGGCGGGTACACAGGCCGCTTTGCGCCGTCACCCACCGGCCCTCTCCACTTCGGTTCCCTGCTGGCGGCACTCGCCAGTTACCTTGACGCCCGCGCTCATGACGGCCGCTGGCTGGTGAGAATTGAAGACCTCGATCCGCCACGTGAAGATCCCACCGCCGCGGCCAGCATTCTGCATACCCTGGAAGCCTATGGCCTGCACTGGGACGGCAGCGTCCGTTATCAGAGCGGGCGCCATGCAGCCTATCAGCAGCGGCTTGAGCAACTGATCAGCCAGGGGCTGGCGTTTCCCTGTCAGTGCTCCCGTAAACAGCTGGCCGGCAAACCCCATCACGGTAACTGTCACTGCCACGCCACAGAAGATATAGCCTGGCGTTTTCTCTGCCCGGCACAGGGTGAATACTGTTTTGACGACCGCCTGCAGGGACGCTGGTGTGAAGACCTGAGCCGCATCGGTGACTTTGTCCTGCAGCGCCGCGACGGCCCCTGGTCCTATCAGCTGGCGGTGGTGTGCGACGACATTGATCAGGGCATGACTCATATCGTGCGCGGTATCGACCTGATTGACTCCACCGCCCGTCAGGCACTCCTCTATCAGGCACTGGAGCAACCCTTACCGCAGTACGCCCACATTCCGGTGGCGTTGGAAAATAATGGCCAGAAACTGAGCAAACAGAATCTGGCGCGCCCGCTGCGCACCGACAACATCAGCGCCACCCTGACCGCCGCCCTGCAGTGGTTGCAGCAGTCGCCACCAGCCGGGCTGCAGCAGGCACCGGCCGGCGAACTGTTGCAGTGGGCCGTCAGTCACTGGGATATCCGCCGTCTGAACGGACAACAGGCCCTGCCGGCACCGGTCATTTTCCGCCGCGACTGAAGATCACCGGCGCTCGCCTGCGGCCCGCCACTTTATGCTAATCTTGGCCCTTTCAACGGCACAGCTGACAGTAAGCATATGTACGATTACCGCCTCGGACTGGCGTTTCTGGTGGGGATATATCTGTTTTCCCCCATCATGATGGACTGGTGGCTGGACGCCAGAGGCGCCTGGTACCGCCCGTTTGCCATCTGGTTTCTGTTGCTGGGTTTCTATATCTGGCTGAACCGCCGGCGGGGTGATGATGAGCTTTAGTCTCGGTGCGCTTGGCCTGATTGTTCTGGGGTATCTGTTCCTGCTGTTTTTCACCGCCTACGCGGTTGAACAGAACTGGCTGCCACGGCGCTGGGTCCGTCATCCACTGGTGTATATCTTTTCCCTCGGTGTCTACGCCAGCGCCTGGGCCTTTTACGGTTCAGTCGGCATGGCGAGCGAATACGGCTATGGCTTCCTGGCCTATTATCTGGGGATATCCGGCGCCTTTGTGATGTCGCCCATCCTGCTGCGGCCGATCCTGCATATCACCCGCATTTACCAGCTCAGCTCCCTCGCCGACCTGCTGGCCTTCCGCTACCGCAGCCGTCTCGCCGGCATGCTGGTATCAGTTTTCAATCTGGCGGTGGTCATCCCCATGCTGACGCTGCAGATCCGTGCCATTGCCGACACCCTGCACCTGCTCAACAGCGACTGGCCGGCCACCACGCTGGCGTTCGGTTTCTGCCTGATCATGATTGTGTTTGCCGTACTGTTCGGCGCCCGCCATGTCTCGCCTCGGGAAAAGCACGAAGGCCTGGTGTTTGCGCTGGCCTTTGAATCGCTGCTGAAACTGGCGGCCATCCTGTTGCTGGCCGGTGTGGCTCTGTTCGGTATTTTCCCGGAGGCCGGTGGCCTGGAGCAGTGGCTGATTGATAACCATAAGACCCTGGCCGATCAGCAGATCACCCTGCAGGAGGGGCCATGGCGTACCCTGCTGCTGGTGTTTTTTGCCGCGGCCATTGTGATGCCGCACATGTTCCATGTGACCTTCACCGAAAACACCAACAGCGATGCAATGAAACCGGCCAGCTGGGGCTTTCCACTGTTCCTGCTGGCGATGAGTATGGCGGTACCGCCGATCTTCTGGGCCGGCGTGTATCTGCACACCGACGTTCCGCCGGAATACTACGCGCTGGGCATCGGTTTAAGTCTGCAATCCCCGGCACTGGTGACTGTCGCCTTTCTCGGCGGCCTGGCCGCGGCCTCCGGGGTGATGATTGTCATGACCCTGGCCAGTGCTGCCATGTTCCTCAACCATCTGGTGCTGCCGTTTTACAAACCCAGCCCGAAACAGGACTTCTACCGCTGGCTGCTGTGGATGCGGCGCAGCCTGATTGCCGGCATCCTGCTGCTGGCCTATGTGTTCTACCGCATGATCGGTACCGATCTGGATCTCAACCGCCTCGGCGTACTGGCCTTCGTCGCTGCCCTGCAGTTCCTGCCCGGGGTACTGGGCCTGCTGTACTGGCCGCGCTCCAACCGCAAAGGTTTCCTCGCCGGTCTGATCAGCGGGGTACTGGTCTGGGCCTGGGGCATGCTGCTGCCGTTTTCAGAACTGGCTCTGGGCTGGGATGTGCCGCTGCCATTGCCGGCGGTCAACGAAAGCAACTGGCATCTGGCAGCACTGAGCGCGTTTGCCGTCAACGTCGTGCTGTTTACGCTGGTCAGCCTGACCACCAGCCAGAAAGCGTCTGAACTGTCAGCCGCTGAAGCCTGCTCCATTGATACCGTGTCACGCCCCAGCCGGCGGCCACTGATTGCCACTCATTCCAACGATGTCATCACTGCCCTGAGCAAACCGCTGGGCCGCTACGTGGCGGAGCGCGAGGTGTATCAGGCGCTGAAGGATCTGCAGCTGCCATCTTATGAAGATCGCCCTTATGCCCTGCGCCGGCTGCGCGCACGGCTGGAAGCCAATCTGTCCGGCCTGATGGGGCCGACGGTGGCGCACGATATTGTCACCCGCTATCTGCCGTTCCAGGAAAACGCTGAGCTGAGCGAAGACATCTATCAGATTGAACAGCGGCTGGAAGGCTTCCACGACCGTCTCAGCGGTCTCGCCGGTGAACTGGACAACCTGCGCCGCTACCACCGCCAGACACTGGAACGCCTGCCGATGGGCGTCTGTTCGCTGGCGGACGACGGTGAAATCCTGATGTGGAATCAGGCCATGACCGATCTGACCCAGGTGCCGGCCGGCGAAGTGACCGGTTCGCACCTGACCCGTCTGCCCCAGCCGTGGAGTGCGCTGCTGCAGAATTTTGTCCGCAGTCAGGCCATGCACGAACACAAGAAACGGGTCGATATCGGTGCCCGCCCGCGCTGGTTCAGCCTGCACAAATCCGTGATCAAACCCGGTGGTGGTCAGCCCGGCGGTATTGTCGTGCTGATGGAAGACCAGACCGACACTCAGATGCTGGAAGAAGAGCTGATGCACAGCGAGCGGCTGGCCTCCATCGGGCGGCTGGCCGCCGGGGTGGCGCATGAAATCGGCAACCCGATTACCGGCATCGACTGCCTGGCGCAGAACATGCGCTACGAAACCGACAACCCGGAACTGCTGGAAATCGCCCGGCAGATTCAGGAGCAGACCGGCCGCGTCTCACGCATCGTGCAGTCACTGATGAACTTTGCCCATGCCGGCAACCACTCCACCGAACACGAACCGCTGCAGATCGCCCATGTCATCGACGAAGCCATGCAGCTGCTGCGCCTGAGCAAGCGCAGTCAGGACATCACCTTCGTCAATGAGTGCGATGAAGAACTGCAGATTCTCGGCGACCCGCAGCGACTGGTACAGGTCTTCGTCAACCTGCTCAGCAATGCGCGCGATGCCAGCCAGCCCGGCCAGCAGGTGCGGGTGGCATCAGAAGCCGATGAACATCAGGTGACACTGCGGGTGACCGACCTCGGGCACGGTATTCCGGCCGATAAACTGGACCGGATTTTCGAGCCCTTCTTCACCACCAAAGAGGTGGGCAAAGGCACCGGGCTGGGGCTGTCGCTGGTTTACAGCATTGTCGAGGAACACTACGGCCATATCAGCATTGAAAGCCCGTTAACCGAAGACCGTGGCACTTGTGTTAAAGTCAGCCTGCCACGCTACAACCCTGTTGAACCATCGGAACCCTTAGCATGAGTCATATTCTGGTCGTTGAAGACGAAGCCATTATCCGTCAGTCAGTGCGCCGCCTGCTGCAGCGCCACAACTACGAAGTAACGGAAGTGGATTCGCTGGATGCCGCCAAAGCCCAGAACCTCGGCAGCTTCGACCTGATCATCAGTGATCTGCGTCTGCCCGGCGGTCAGGGCACTGAACTGGTGGAACTGGCCGGCGATACCCCGGTACTGATCATGACCAGCTACGCCAGTCTGCGCTCCGCCGTGGATGCCATGAAAATGGGCGCCGTGGACTACATCGCCAAACCCTTCGATCACGACGAAATGGTACAGGCAGTCGCACGTATCCTGAAAGAATCCAGCCTCAGTCATAAACCGTCTGCCGCTGCCAGCCTGAAGCAGGAAGTCAGCCGCGAATATCCGGCCACCGGCATTATCGGCAGCTGCGAACCCATGCTGCTGCTGTTCAAAAAAATCAGCAAGGTAGCGCCGACCGATGCCACCGTGCTGATTCTGGGGGAATCCGGAACCGGTAAGGAACTGGTCGCACGTGCCCTGCACGATCAGAGCCGGCGCGGCTCAGCACCGCTGATCTCGGTAAACTGTGCCGCCATTCCGGAAACCCTGATCGAATCCGAACTGTTCGGCCATGAAAAAGGCGCCTTTACCGGCGCCAACGCGACCCGTCAGGGCCTGGTGGAAGCCGCCGACGGCGGCACCCTGTTCCTCGATGAAATCGGTGAACTGCCACTGGAAGCCCAGGCCCGTCTGCTGCGCGTGCTGCAGGAAGGTGAAATCCGCCGCGTCGGCTCGGTGCAGAGTAAACAGGTTGATGTACGCCTGATTGCCGCGACCCACCGTAACCTGAAAGACCTGGCCAGCCGTGGCGAATTCCGTGAAGACCTCTATTACCGCCTGAACGTGGTGGAACTGCACCTGCCACCGCTGCGCGAGCGCGGCGATGACGTGGTCGAAATCGCCAACGCCATGCTGTCGCGCGCCTGTGAGAAGATGCAGCAGCCGCCGATGCACTTCACCGACGACGCCCTGCAGGCCATCCGCCAGTATCAGTGGCCCGGTAACGTGCGCGAACTGGAAAATGCCGTGGAACGGGCGGTGATTCTCGCCGACGAGAATGAAATCCCGGCCAGTATTCTCGGTATCGACCTGTCCCCCGACCGCTACATCAGCTCCAGTATGCGTGAGCACCTGGAACAGGATGAACAGTACAAAGCGGCTGACAGCCAGCCCCAGCAGGGAGATCTGTCACTGGACGATTACTTCGTGCACTTCGTACTGGAAAACGAACAGAACATGACCGAAACCGATCTGGCACGCAAACTGGGGATTTCCCGTAAGAGCCTGTGGGAGCGCCGTCAGCGGCTGGGTATCCCGCGTAAAAAAGGCGGTAAGTAAAACTACGGACACCCGTTACGGGTAACACAAAGTGTAACCTCCGGGTTACACTTACCCAAAAATCCGTCATATCACGCCACCACCGGTAACACTTCAGCCGTTCCCCTCATCTTCAATCAACGCCCTGAAACCCGCCAACTATTTGATTTATAACGATATTTATAAAAATAAAAGGGTTTGGCACGGCAATCGCTTTAAGAAAACAAAGCAATAAAAAATGCGCCCCATAGAATAAAAATAAAATCCGGGTGCGTCGGCCATACAATAAAAATAAAAAGCACGGCCTCTGAGTTAGCAATAAAAATAATAAGCCCCGACTCACTGACAGATGATTGCTTTGCCGACTTCGCTGCCGGCAAAGCAATCCTCTTTCTTCTCTCCCCCGACGATTCACTCCCATAACACAAGCCCCCACAGACATCATCGGATGCCAGACAACCTCTGTTCGCGCAAAACCTGCGGCGGACGCCAGGCACCTTGTGCAGCGTAAACCGGCCTGACGGTATCGTTGAGTACAGCAAAACCCGGAGTCCGGACTTCAACACAGGTTCCGCTATTCCCTGTCACCCATGCCCTGAGCCGGGCAAGACCCGTACCGGCCTGTGTGCGTTATCCACAGGCTGCCTGATTGCTGCGGCTCCGGCGACAACCCCGATGTCCGTGTAAAGCCCTGCGGATACTGTGGTGTTACAAACTGTTACCGGGAAACAGTCACTGTTACCTCAGACCCCGGATGCCGTAACACTTTGGTCTTACACAGGGTTACCAATATCGCCAGAAAAATCATAACCCACTGATTTATATAGATATTTAAAAACTGGCACGGCGCCTGCTCTATACAGATCAGAGGGAACACAGCGATCAATAAAAATAAAAAACGCCTGTGTCCCACACCGGCCGACAATAAAAATAACAATGGCCGGTTACTGCTCTGCGATAACAATAACAACAGCAGAGCGGTACCATGCAGGCACTGTTTCGAATGCACAGCCCGGAGCTGTGACAATAAGAAAAATAAAGGGCTACGGCCTGTATATTCAAAACAGCCGCTTCGTATCAGGAAAACAGGGAATGGACTGATAACAACAGGGACTCACAAAGCCGCTTTATGCGGCTTTTTGTTTTTCTGCAGCCCCGGCTCTGCACCAATATTCCTGCCAAGATTTATTTGTCACCGCTTAACCGGTAAACTCGCCTGCTGCTTAATCCGTGAAACGGCAACCTAATTTGATCAAATCACTGACAAATACTGAAAAACTGGCGAAAACCGTCAGAAAACTCGGCGCCGGTCTGAAACGTCTGTCCGGACGGGAAAAAGACCAGCACCAGGCGCCCCTGACCGTCATTCCGCGCGATCAGCATTCCATCAGCCGCCGCAACATCAGCGACAATGCGCTGAAGGTACTGTATCGCCTGAACAACGCCGGCTACCAGGCACTGCTGGTCGGTGGTGGGGTGCGCGATACCCTGCTGGGGCTGAACCCGAAAGATTTCGATGTCGCCACCGATGCGACGCCGGAGCAGGTCAACAGCCTGTTCCGTAACTCACGCCTGATCGGCCGCCGTTTCAAACTGGTTCATGTGGTCTTCGGCCGTGAGATCATTGAAGTCGCCACCTTCCGCGCGCCGCCAACCGACGATAACTCGCCGAAAGAAGCCGCCACCGGCGATCAGGGCATGATCCTGCGCGACAATGTGTATGGCAACAAAGATGAAGATGCCATGCGCCGCGACTTCAGCATCAATGCGCTGTATTACGATATTGCCGACTTCAGTGTGCACGCCTACGCCGGCGGCTGGGATGATCTGCAGAACCGCCGTCTGCGCCTGATCGGGGACCCGGAAACCCGCTATCGTGAAGATCCGGTGCGCATGCTGCGCGCCATCCGCTTTGCTGCCAAGCTGGATTTCAATATCGAAGCCCATACCGCAGAGCCCATTCCGCTGATGGCACCACTGCTGGAACAGATCCCGTCCGCACGTCTGTTTGAGGAAGTGCTGAAGCTGTTCCTGCACGGCCAGGCACTGGATACCCTGCGCCTGTTGCGTGAATACGGTCTGTTCGCCTATCTGTTTCCGGCCACCGAACAATGCCTGAAGGAAGATCCGCTGGCACTGGCGATGGCCGAGAACACCATGCGTAACACCGATGTGCGCATCCGCGCGGGTAAATCGGTAACACCCTATTTCTTCCTCGCGTCCCTGCTGTGGGCACCTCTGGTACGCACCGCGCAGGAATTCGAAGCCCGTGGCATGGCGCCACACCCGGCATTACAGAAAGCCGCCGACCGCGTACTGTCCCAACAGACCAAATCGACGGCCATTCCCAAGCGCTTCTCCATTCCGATGCGTGAAATCTGGGAAATGCAGCTGCGCCTGAGCCGGGTACGCAGCCGTAAAACCCAGGAGCTGCTGACTCACCCGCGCTTCCGTGCAGCCTACGATTTTGTCCTGTTGCGTGAGCAGTCCGGTGAACAGCTGGACGGTATCGGTGCCTTCTGGACCCGCCTGCAGGAAGAAAACCCGGATCTGGTGCAGAGCCGTCCGTTACGCGAAGACGGTGACAGTGACGGTCCGAAACGCCGGCGTCCGGCACGTAACCGCAGCCGCCGGCCGCGCTCGCGCTGATTGCCGATGAAGCGTTGTTTTATTGGCCTGGGGGCGAATCTTGATGATCCCGCCCACCAGATTGCTGTTGCCCTGCACGCCCTCAGTGGTCTGCCGCAGAGCCGTCTGCTGCGCTGGTCATCCCTGTATGGCTCGCGGCCGATGGGGCCACAGGACCAGCCGGACTACGTCAATGCCGTGGCCGAGATTGAAACCAGCCTCACGCCGCTGGCCCTGCTCGATGCGCTGAAAGCGCAGGAACAGCAACAGGGACGTACCAAGTTACGTCACTGGGGCGAACGCTGTATCGACCTCGATATTCTGCTGTATGCCGACCTGACCAAGACCTCAGAGCGCCTGACCATTCCCCATGCCGGTCTGCAGGAACGTGCGTTTGTGGTGAAGCCGCTGCTGGAACTGGAACCACAGCTGCGTCTGCCCGATGGCACTGACCTCAGCAGCCTGACACCACGCTATGGCGAACCTCTGCATCGTCTTTACCATCCGTCGCCTGAGGACAGTCAGTCATGAGCCGGCCGCTGTTTCCTGCCCGGCTGCCGGCGGTTTCTGCATCTCAGTGTTGCACATCCGTGAACAGCCCGCCGGGCCCCGCCAACACTGTGCCCTGAGCTGATCAGAAGCAGAGAATCTGCGGCTTGTCTATATACCTTAAGGTTGACTTATACCGGCCAATCCGCACTATACGCCCCCAGAATAACGCGTCATCTGACGCTGATAACGGAGATCACCCATGAATCCGATCAGTATCCGCACCCTGCAGGCCATGAAAGACCGCGGGGAGAAGTTCACCTCTCTGACTGCCTACGATGCAACGTATGCACAGCTGGCAGCGGAAGCCGGCGTCGAAGTCCTGCTGGTTGGCGATTCTCTGGGCAATGTGGTGCAGGGGCATGACAGCACCCTGCCGGTCAGCACCGATGATATGGCTTACCACACTGCCGCTGTTGCCCGCGGCAACCGCCGCGCTGAGCGTCCGGCACTGGTGATGACCGACCTGCCGTTCATGGCCTATGGCACGCTGGAACAGGGGCTGGAAAACGCCCGTAAAGTGATGCAGGCCGGTGCTCATATGGTGAAAGTGGAAGGGGATGACTGGCTGATACCGCTGGTTGAATCCCTCGGCCGTCAGGGGGTTCCCGTGTGCGTTCACCTCGGCCTCACGCCACAATCAGTGAATAAACTCGGTGGTTACCGGGTACAGGGCAAAGAACAGGACAAAGCAGACGCCATGGTGGCCCACTGTCAGGCGCTGGAAGCCGCCGGGGCCGATGTGCTGCTGCTGGAATGTGTACCGTCATCACTGGCTGCACGCATTACCGCCACGGTTGGCATTCCGGTTATCGGCATCGGTGCCGGTGCAGATACCGACGGGCAGGTTCTGGTGATGCATGATATGCTCGGACTCAATACCGGCCACACCCCGAAATTTGTCAAAAATTTCCTGACCGGTGGCCGTAACGTCCAGCAGGCATTCGCCGCCTACACAGAAGAAGTTAAAAACGGCCAATTCCCGGCCGCCGAGCATGGATTCAGTGCATGATTACTGTTCACACTATCCGCGAACTGCGTGAGCATGTCCGCAAGGCGCGCTCTGCGCAGCGTGTTATCGGTTTTGTTCCCACCATGGGCAACCTTCACGAAGGTCATATCAGCCTGATCCAGCGTTCGCTGGGCGACGACTGTTTTACCGTTGCCAGTATTTTCGTCAATCCGCTGCAGTTTGATGATCCCGATGATCTGGCACGCTATCCGCGTACGCTGGAGCGTGACCAGCAGATGCTGGCGGAAGCCGGCTGCAATCTGCTGTTTGCCCCGGATGTGGATGAAATGTATCCGGAAGGCCAGGACCGCCAGACCACCATTCATGTGCCGGAAGTCTCCGAAGGCCTGTGTGGTGGCAGCCGTCCGGGTCACTTCGACGGCGTTGCCACCGTGGTCAACAAACTGCTCAACATGGTACAGCCGGATAAAGCCTTCTTCGGCGAAAAAGATTTCCAGCAGGTGGCCGTGATCCGCAAAATGGTCGACGACCTGTGCCTGCCGGTGGCAATCTGCCCGGTTCCCACCGCCCGCGACATCGATGGTCTGGCTCTCAGCTCCCGCAACGGTTATCTGACCGAAGAAGAGCGTCAGCAGGCGACCGGTCTGTACCGCACGCTGCAGGAAATTGCCAATGATTTCCGTGAGCACAAGGACATCAGCCGTTCGCTGACAGACGCCCGCGAGCGCCTCGACCAGCGCGGTTTCCGCACCGATTATCTGGAAATCCGCCGCACCTCCGACCTGGCACCGGCCAGCCCGGAAGATGACTCAGTCATCATCCTCGGCGCCGCCTATATCGGCAAAGCCCGCCTCATCGACAACCTGCTGATCGACAACCTGACCGTTACATTGAACGCGTCAGACGATTAAGGCATACTGCGCGCCCGCAGTCCGCTGCGGGCAAAGTGAACAATTCCGATCCGGTGTGTCACAGCCATTCCGAGCCGGACCGGCGTCTGTCCTGAATGAAAGGGGTTCCTATGCAATCCACGATGCTTAAAGCCAAGCTCCACCAGGCGCGGGTAACTCACGCAGTGCTGAACTACGAAGGTTCCTGTGCCATCGACGGCCAGTTGCTCGACCTGGCCGGCATGCGCGAATTTGAACAGATCCAGATTTACAACATTGATAACGGCAAGCGTTTCACCACCTACATCATCCGTGGTGAAGACGGCTCCGGTATCATTTCCCTGAACGGTGCCGCCGCTCACCAGGCCGATCTGGGTGACCGCATTATTATCTGTACCTACGGTGCTTTCTCTGAGGAAGAACTGGCCAGCTTCCGACCGAAAATGGTGTACCTGAACGCCGATAACAGCGTCAGCCACACCAGTTTCGATATTCCGGTACAGGTTGCCTGACCCGGAACTGTCATGAAAACGCCGCTCCGGCTCCGGCCCGAGCGGCTTTTTTACACCCCCGCCACCTTCCAATGCTGCCGTTTTTTGCCCACCCCCGCGGCCTTCCGTATACTCAGCGGAAAAGTTCGGACACAAGGAATGCCAATGGCGACCACAGGAAGCCTGACCCAATCTGAAATCTGGAAGTCATTACAGAGCCATTACGATGACATCCGCCACCAGCACATGCGCAGCTGGTTTGCCGAAGACACCAACCGTTTTGAACGCTTCCATGCCGAAGCGGCCGGCCTGAGCCTCGATTACTCCAAAAACCGGATCAACGAAGACACCATGCACCTGCTGATTCAGCTTGCCCATGAGCGCAACCTGCCACAGCAGATCGACAGCATGTTCACCGGCGAGGCCATTAACCGCAGTGAAAACCGCCCGGCCCTGCACACCGCCCTGCGCAATTTCAGTGACCGTCCGATTCTGGTCGATGGTCAGGACATCATGCCGGAAGTGCGTGATACCGTGCACCGCATGGAAGAATTCTGCTGGAAAGTCCGCCGCAACCAATGGCGTGGCTACAGCAACAAACCCTTCACCGATGTGGTATCCATCGGTATCGGCGGCTCCTTCCTCGGCCCCAAACTGGCCTCAGGCGCACTCAAGCCCTACTGGGACAGCCGCCTGAACATTCACTATCTGGCCAATATTGACGGCTCGCACATTACCGAGATTCTCAAGCGTCTCGACCCGGCGACCACCTTATTTATTATCCAGTCCAAATCGTTCGGCACCCAGGAAACCCTGAAAAATGCCACCGCCTGCCGCCAGTGGTTCCTCGACAACGGCGGCACCGAAGACGATCTGCCCAAGCATTTCACCGCCGTGTCATCCAATGTCGAAAAAGCCAAAGCCTTCGGCATTGATGAAGAAAACATCTTCCCCATGTGGGACTGGGTCGGCGGCCGTTATTCACTCTGGTCGGCCATTGGCCTGCCGCTGGCACTGGCCATCGGCATCGATAACTTCCGCGACCTGCTGCACGGTGCCTATCAGATGGATGAGCATTTCCGCACCGCGCCGCTGGAGCAGAATATGCCGGTCATCATGGCCCTGCTGGGGGTGTGGTACGTGAATTTCTTCGGCGTGAACTCACACGCCATTCTGCCCTACGACCATTACCTGCGCTCGCTGCCGGCTCACCTGCAGCAGCTGGATATGGAGAGTAACGGTAAATCCGTCACCATCGACGGCTATCACACCGATTACAACACCGGCCCGATTATCTGGGGCGGCGTCGGCACCAACGGCCAGCACGCCTTCCATCAGCTGCTGCATCAGGGCACGCACTTCTCGCCCTGTGACTTTATTATGCCGATGAGCAGCCACAACCCGATTGATAACTTCCACGCCATGCTGGTTTCAAACTGCCTCAGCCAGAGCCAGGCCCTGCTGCAGGGGAAATCGGAAGATGAAGCCGTGGCCGAACTGATCGCCGCCGGCATGAGCAAAGCTGAAGCCATCGTACTGGCACCGCAGAAAGTTATTCCCGGCAACCGGCCAAGTAATACCCTGTATTTCCCCAAAGCCAAACCACAGACCGTGGGGGCACTGATTGCCCTGTACGAACACAAGGTAGCTGCACAGGGCTTTATCTGGGGCATCAACTCCTTCGACCAGTGGGGTGTGGAACTGGGTAAACAGCTGGGCAGCAAAGTGCTGGGCGCACTGGAGTCGGATAAAATCCCACAGGATTTTGATGGCTCAACCAACGGCCTGATCCGCGCCTTCCATCAGATGCAGAATCTGCTGTAAACCATCAGCACAGGAAGCCTTCCAGAGGACCTTCCTGTGCTTATTCCACTACATCCCGGCTCCCTCCTGCGCTAGAATACGCCCCTCGAACCGCCCCGGGGTTAACCCCGCGCTTCAGGAAGATCACTATGACTGCACTCTCCACCGGTCACCCAGCTTCTTTCCATGCCATCGAATGGCGCCATCAGAGCCTGCATCTGCTGGATCAGCGTGCCCTGCCACATGAGCACCATATGCTGGAATACACCACCGCCGCTGAAGTAGCCGCTGCCATCCGCGATATGGTGGTACGGGGTGCACCGGCCATCGGTATTGCCGCAGCCTATGGCTATGCGCTGGATGCACTGGCCGGACGTGATCTGCAGGACGCCTATCAGGTACTGGCAGAGTCCCGCCCCACGGCGGTGAATCTGTTCTGGGCGCTGGAACGCATGGCCGCCCTGAATACTGCCGACGCCCACACTCTGGTGGCGGAAGCACGCAGAATTCATGAAGAAGATATCGCTGCCAACCTGACCATGGGTCAGTTCGGCGCTTCGCTGATCAACGATAATTCCGTGATTTATACCCACTGCAATACCGGTGCACTGGCGACCGGCGGGCACGGTACTGCACTGGGTGTGATCCGTTCGGCCTGGGGCGATAATAAAGTGCAGCAGGTTTATGCCGGTGAAACCCGTCCGTGGCTGCAGGGCGCACGCCTGACCGCCTGGGAACTGATGCAGGATAATATCCCGGTATCTCTGGTGTGCGATGGTGCCGCCGCGCAGCTGTTCCGCCGTGAGAAAGTCGACTGGGTGATTGTCGGCGCTGACCGCATCACCGCCAATGGTGATGTGGCCAATAAAATCGGCACCTACAGTCTGGCCGTGCTGGCCAAACATCATGGTATTAATGTCATGGTGGTGGCGCCGACCACCACCTTCGACCTCAGCCTGCCCTCCGGCGACGATATTCCCATTGAGCAGCGCCCGCAGGAAGAAGTCACCAGCCTGGCCGGTAAGCCGATTGCACCAGCCGGCTGCCAGGCTCTTAACCCGTCGTTTGATGTCACCCCCGCCGGGCTGATTGATGTGATCGCCACCGAAAAAGGGCTGATCATGCAACCCGACAGCGACAGTATTGCGCTGCTGTTTTCCCGCTGACAGCGCCCAGAGGTTTAACCGAATGTTCAATCCGCAGGAATTTAACCGCGCGGCCAGTGCGCTTTGTGATTATGGCCGCATCCTGTACAACCGTGGCTGGTCACCGGCCACCAGCTCCAATTATTCCGTCCGTCTGAATGACCAGTGCTGTGCCCTGACCAGTTCAGGCAAACACAAAGGCGAACTGACCCCGAAAGATATTCTGGTGGTCGACTGGCAGGGCAAGGCGCTGAGCGCTGGCAAACCATCGGCGGAAACCCTGCTGCACACCCAGCTCTATCAGCGTGACGAACAGATTGGCGCTGTATTACATACCCATTCCCCCATCGCTGTGGTTCTTTCCCAAATTTGGAAAGACGACAGCCTGTCACTCACCGGCTGGGAGCTGCAGAAAGCTTTTGCCGGCGAAACCACCCACGAAGACACGGTTACCTTTCCGCTGTTTGCCAACGATCAGGACATTCACCGTCTGGCGTCCCGGGTTGAACAGCATATGCAGCAGCAGGGTCAGGGGCATGCGTACCTGATCCGGGGACACGGTGTATATACCTGGGGTAAAGACCTGGCCGGATGTTTCCGTCATCTGGAAGCACTCGAAAACCTATTGGGTTATCAGCTCGAACTGCTGAAAATCCGCAACCTGTGAGGCCCGCATGAGCACGATCCGTATCTATAAAGACAGCAATCTGAGTCATACCACAGACCTGCTGTTTACCACTGAAAACCCCGAAAAAATCCGCGACCGGCTGGCGGATATCGGTGTCCGTTTTGAGCAGTGGCGAACGGATAAAGCCATCACCCCCGGCGCGTCACAGGAAGAAGTCATCGATGCCTACCGCAAGGATATCGACCGCCTGATTGCCGAAGATGGTTATCAGACCGTCGATGTGGTCAGCCTCAGTGCTGACCATCCGCAGAAAGCGGATATGCGCAAAAAATTCCTCAGCGAACATACGCACAGCGAAGATGAAGTGCGATTTTTCGTCGCCGGTGAAGGGCTGTTTACCATGCACGTCGGCCACGAAGTGTACGAAGTTATCTGCAAAAAAGGTGATCTGATCAGCGTGCCGGCCAATACCCCGCACTGGTTTGATATGGGCCCGAACCCCAATTTTGTTGCCATCCGTCTGTTCAATAATCCGGAAGGCTGGGTTGCCAATTTTACCGGCAGTGACATTGCCACACACTTTAACCGTCTGGATAACTGATGACTGCCAGAATCATCCTTACCGATATTGAAGGCACCACCTCGTCCATTGCTTTTGTGAAAGAGGTGCTGTTTCCCTATGCCGCAAAGAAATTGCCGGAATTTATCCGCGCCAATGCCGATAAAACAGACATAAAAAAGCTGCTGCAGGAAACCGCACAACTGGCCGCGGCGGAAGGTCTGCAGGTAAGCGCTGACGATATTGAGGCCATCAGCAATGTTCTGTTGCAATGGATCGCCACCGATAAAAAAGCCACGCCCCTCAAAGCTCTGCAGGGCATGATCTGGCAACAGGGCTACCACAACGGCGATTACCAGGCGCATATGTACGCGGATGCCGTACAGTGCCTGCAGCAATGGCACCAGCAGAATATTCCGCTGTATGTTTATTCATCCGGTTCCGTGGCAGCACAGAAACTCTTCTTCGGCTACAGCGAAGCCGGTGACCTGCAGCCACTGTTCAGCGGTTATTTTGATACCAATAGCGGCCCTAAGCGGGAGGCAGATTCCTACCGTAATATTGTTGCTGAACTGCAGCAGCAACATGATATCCAGGCCGCCGATGTGCTGTTTTTATCCGATATTAAAGAAGAGCTGGACGCTGCCCGGGAAGCCGGTCTGCAGACCTGCTGGCTGATCCGCGATGGCGATATTCCGGCCAATCCCGGCCACCCGGCGGTTTCAACTTTTACGGATATTCAACCGGCCTGATTTTCAGGCCGGATTTACCTGCCGGACTCAGCACACTCCTGATAATAACGCGTTGATTTCCAGAAGCTGACGGCCTTTTCCTGATCCTGATCAGCAAGAGTAAACCTCCAGCCCTCCGCATAGTATTTCTCAATACGCGAACAGACCGGCCTGGCACCATACTGATAAACCCGGTTCAGTAAATCCATATCCGGCTCGTCATCATTATCAATTGAGAACAGTACCGTATGGAACAGGCTCCGCTCCTTACCGTCATCTGTCAGGAGATTCTTAAAACTGAAACTGTTCTCCACCATAAACTGCACGGCTTCCGCACCATGTCGGGTAATCAGCCGCCGTGATGCTTCAAAGTACTCGTCTTCTGACCTGAGAACATATCCCTGTCTTACCAGATAGCGTGCTTTTTCCAGATCCCAGAAGGCCATCAGTAATTCTTTATCCGTCAGTCGGTGACCCTGCTCCAGATAACCGCGCAACATATTCAGGGGCATCCGTGCCAATACATAATAAAAGGGCGTGATAGCCTGCTCATATCGTTCATGCGGGCAATATTTACCGAAAACCACCTCATATCCCAACTGCTGAAATGTCTCCCAGTCACCTTTCGTATTCGCTGCCCGGATAACATTCAGTATCGGCTGCCAGGCAGCCTTGCCTTTAACACCAACGCACGTCTTTGCTTCTCCTGCTTCTGTATTTTTCTCTGCAGCTTCAGCAACGGTGACTATCTCACCGGCAGCAGTGTCCGGTACGGTAACAACCTCAGTCCCGGTCGGACCAACCTGCACAGACGACGTCATCAGATAATTGCTGCCACCGGCAAAGTGCCAGAGCAGCAGCAGAACAGCCGCCACTGAGATGAGAATAATGTGTAATCGGGTCATTCCATGGCCAATATTTCCTCAGGATATTAATGATAATAATATCCATTACTATCTGATGCCAGCCTGATTTCATTTCAGGCCCTGCGTCAGCCAGGCACGCATGCTCATGCCGGTCCAGCGTTTAAAGGCTTTGGCGAACGCACTGCCATCGGAATAGCCCAGATAACTGGCCATGCTTTCCTGTGTCGCCCCGCGCTCTTTCAGCAGCTCCAGCGCACACTCCATGCGCACCTTATCCGCCAGCTGGCGGAAACTCAGCTGCTGTTCTGCCAGCTTACGGTTCATGTGCCGTTCACTGACGGCCAGCAGGGTAGCGGTCTGCTGACGGTTCATCCACGGCCGCTGGCGCAGCTGGGCACTGACCTTATCCACCATGGTGCGCGGATGCATGCGCTGCATCTGCTGCTGCGCCAGCCGCAGCATCTGTTCACGCACTTCGTGACTGCCGCTGTGCAGTGGCCGCTGCCAGTCAGCGGCGCTGAATTCCAGCCAGGTATCCGCTTGCTCAAACAACAGTTGTGCACGGCCAAATAACTGCTGCCGTTCGGTGCACTGGTCATCCGCTCCTTCAAAACCGGCGGCCAGTGGGGTCAGATCCTGACCGACCAGCCAGCGGGCACCAAACAGAATGCTGGCCACAATCGCATCCAGACGAAGAAGACGGCCGCAGCGGAATTCCGCCCGGTAGCTGAGCTTCCAGCCCTGTGCCGTGGACAGAATGGTAAAGCTGCCGCCTTCGCCAATCAGGGTTGAATAAGACACCAGGGCATCGGCGGCTTCAGCCAGTGTCGGACTGCTGAGCAGCAGGAATCCGACCATGTCAAAGTTGGCCAGCTGCAGGGCACGGCCGATCTGCAGACCGGTGCAGCTATCGTGGCTCTGCTCTGCCACCGCCTGCCACAATTCATCCTGCAGACTCATCGGCAGGCGCTCGTCCGCCGGCACCGCCTGCAGGCGCTGCTGCAGTGCCGCTGGCAGGGCAATATTCAGTTGTGGCAGTACGGTCAGAATTGCCCGGGTAAACCCCGGCGTTACGCTGGATGTCATGCTGTCAGGTCCGGCTTGTTATTATCGTTTGTCCCATATTAACCAGTTCTGGTCTCAATGGGCCAGAGCCGGCCGGTACTTTCTTCAGTAATCTGACCCTGACAATAACGAAGAGTGTCTCCACGCGGGTGCATTCACAGGCCAGGGCCTGAACAATAAAAAACAGGGTACCGCACTATGAAACCTTATATCGTCATTGGCGCCGGCCCGATGGGCCTGTGTACCGTCCGTCGTCTGGCAGAACAGAGCCTCCCGGTGATCGGCATTGAAACTCACTCCGATGTGGGTGGCCTGTGGGACATTAACAGCCCGACCAGCACCATGTATGACTCCGCCCACCTGATCTCATCCAAGGGCATGACGGAATTTGATGGCTTCCCTATGGGTGACGACGTTGCCACCTACCCCCGCCATGATGAGATGGCAAAATATCTGCGCGACTATGCCCGCCAAAACGGGCTGTATGATCTGTACCGTTTTAATACCCGGGTCGATCATGTCGAACCCCGTGGCGCTGGCTGGCAGGTGACCGTAACCTGTGGAGATAAAACGGAAGTGATCGACTGTGCCGGCGTACTGCTGGCCAACGGCACGCTGCATAAGCCGCGGCACGGACAGTTCAAAGGCCACTTCGGCGGTGAGATGATTCACAGCAGTGAATACCGCAGTGCCGATATTTTTGCCGGTAAACGCGTGCTGATTATCGGCTGCGGTAACAGTGCCTGCGATATTGCCGTGGATGCTGTCCACCGGGCACACAGCGTGGATATGGTAGTGCGCCGTGGTTACTATTTTCTGCCGAAATTTGTTGCCGGTATTCCGACCGATACCCTGGGTGGAAAAATCCGCCTGCCCAACCGCTTAAAACAGATCGTTGACGGTACTCTGGTGCGCCTGATTTCCGGCAAACCCAGCAGCTTCGGCCTGCCGGACCCGGACTATAAAATGTACGAATCCCATCCGGTGGTGAATTCCCTCTTCCTGCATCATATCGGTCATGGCGACATTAAAGTCCGCCCGGCCATTGAGCAGCTGACCGCGGAAGGTGTGGAATTCAGCGACGGGAAGAAAGCTGAATACGACCTGATTCTGGAAGCCACCGGTTACACCCTGCACTATCCGTTTATTGATGAGAAATACCTGAACTGGCAGGGGGATGCACCGGCACTGTATCTGAACGTATTTACCCCGCATTTCGACAACCTGTTTGTGATGGGGATGGTCGAAGCATCGGGCCTTGGCTGGCAGGGTCGCGATGATCAGGCACAGCTGGTCGCCGATTTTATCCGTGCCAGGGAAGACGGCTCACCAGCGGCAGAGAAACTGATGCAGAAAGTCCGTGCCGAAGCCGGACAGCGCGTTGATGGTGGACTGAATTATCTGAAGCTGGCGCGCATGGCTTACTACGTTCATAAGGCCGATTATCTCGACGCCATGGCCAGTGAACGTAAACGCTTAACGCAGAAACCACTGCTGAATGGTGCCTGATATGTCAGGCACCAGTTTAATTCTGCTGAATCTGATTCTGGCATTTATGATGTACGGAATCGCACTCAGCCTGACCCTTGATGATTTCCGCCGCATTCTGGTCCGCCCCAAAGGACCGCTGACCGGTATTTTTGCCCAGTTTATTCTGCTCCCGGCGGCCAGCTGGGGGCTGACCATGCTGGTTGATATGCCGGCAGAAATTGCGCTGGGTATTATTCTCGTGGGCTCCTGCCCCGGCGGCAGTTTTTCCAACATCATGACGCATCTGGCACGGGGAAATACGGCCCTGTCAGTCAGCATGACCGGTATTTCCAGTATCGGTGCCGCGCTGATGACACCTGCCAGCTTTGTCTTTTACAGTGGCCTGAATCCGGACACCGCGGCCCTGCTGAAAGAGATTTCGGTGCCGGCGGAAAACATTCTGCTGCTGGTCGGCCTGGTACTGATTGTGCCGTTAATTCTGGGGCTGATAACAGCCCGCCTGTCACCGGGCTTTGCTGCCCGCAGCGACGGTATTTTCCGTATGGTATCGCTGGCCGTACTGTTTATTTTTGTCGGCGTCACGCTGGGAAAACACTGGCAGGTATTTGTCTCCGGTATCGGCAGCTTCTTCTTTATCGTGATTCTGCATAACGCCCTGGCCCTCAGCGTCGGGCGTCTGTCGGCCCGGCTGATGAAGCTGAATACCGCCGACAGCCGTGCTGTCACTCTGGAAGTCGGCATTCAGAATTCCGGCCTCGGCCTCGGTATTATTTTTACCTTTTTTGATCAGCTTTCCGGCATGGCAATTATCGCCGCCGCCTGGGGTATCTGGCATCTGGTCAGTGGCCTGAGCCTGACCGCCTTCTGGAACCTGCAGGACCGTAAGTATTCCGCAGGCAACAACAAAAAGAACGGATCCGTAACATGTCAATGAATATTCTGATTACCGGCAGCGAGGGCTATATCGGCTCACGTCTGGCAGCCGTCCTCTGTCAACAGCATAACGTCTTCGGTATCGATATCCGCGATGCCAGCCCGACTCATTACCAGTACCGGAAAATGGATATCCGTTCACCGGATCTGGCCGGCTTCATTGAAAAAGCCGGGATCACCCATGTGATCCATCTGGCCAGTATTGTGCAGCCCGGTCCTGACCGGGAACGCGACTATGATATTGACGTCAACGGTACGCGTAATCTGCTGCAGGCGTGTGTCAGGCATGGCGTACGTCATATTACGGTAACCAGCAGCGGAGCCGCTTATGGTTACTATGCCGATAACCCGGGCTGGCTGAAGGAAAATGACAGTATCCGCGGCAATTACAGTTTCCCTTACAGCTACCACAAACGTCTGGTTGAAGAAATGCTGGCGGAGTTCGCCGCAGAAGCACCGCAACTGAAACAACTGATTCTCCGTCCCGGTACGGTGCTGGGAAAAAACACCGATAACCTGATCACCAATCTGTTCCGTAAAAACCGTCTGCTGGCGATTTCCGGTTCACGTTCTCCTTTTGTCTTTATCTGGGATGAAGACGTGGTGGAAATTATCCGCCGCGGTGTTGAGCAGGAGCTGAGCGGCCGCTTCAATCTCGCTGGTGATGGTGCCATGAGCATTCAGGAAATTGCCGCAACACTGGGCAAGAAAAATCTGACCATTCCGGCAACGGTACTGAAAACAATACTGGCCGCTGGCAAACTGCTGAAGCTGACCCGCTATGGTCCGGAGCAACTGGACTTTCTGCGTTACCGTCCGGTGCTGGATAACAGCGCGCTGAAAAATGACTTTGGTTATATTCCGCAGAAATCTTCACGTGAGGTGTTTGAATTTTACGCCCGTCATCAGGGGCTGATCTGAGATGCCGGCGTCATCCCCTCAAGTGGCTGTGATTACCGGTGCCGCTTCCGGACTGGGCCTGGAAATGGCCCGCCAGCTGAATGGCCGTTACCGCCTGTTCCTGATTGATGTGAATGCAGAACAGCTGCAGGGCGTTTGCCAGTCTCTGACAGAGGCTACGCCCTTTGTCTGCGACCTGTCTGACGCCGGTTCCATCAGCCAGCTGGCCGCTGACATCAGCCACCGCCAGCCGGATATCGCCCTGCTGATCAATAACGCCGGCATTACCCACCGTTCTCTGAGTGAAATCACCCGCCCGGAAGTCATAGAAAAAGTGATGGCGGTGGATTTTTTCGCTCCCGTGCGGCTGACACAGGCATTATTACCACTGCTGAAAAATTCCGGCAGTAAAGTGATTAATATCGGTTCCATGGCCGGCTGGATGCCGGTGATGGCGCGTGCCGGTTACTGTGCCGCAAAAGCTGCCCTGCACCAGTACTTTGAAGTATTCCGCTGTGAAATGCGTCATTATGGTGTCTCGGTACTGATGGTTTACCCCAGTTTTCTCGACACGCCTATTGAGCAGAACGCTCTCAGTGGCAGCGGTGGAAAAACCCGTCATGCGCGCTCAACCGTCGGCAGAGTACATTCCGCACAATGGATGGTCAGCCGGGTGCTGCAGGCTGCCAGCCAGGATAAGGAACGCCTGTTTCCGGATACCTTCACCAATCTGTCGAGCATTCTCTACCGTTTGTGGCCGCGGCTGTTTCTGCAACTGATGAGCCGGAAGTTTGCCCACGAACTGGAGGTGAAATAATGGCCTGGCTGTGGGTTGGCTTTGCGGTAACCATGGCCTATGGCATTGAGGCCATGACCGGTTTCGGCAGCATTGTGCTGGCATTATCCCTGAGTGCACTGGTATTTGATCTGCAATCCCTGGTGCCGGTTATGGTCTCGCTCAATATTCTGATGACAGGCCCGCTGGTGATCCGTCACCGTGCTCATATTCAGTGGCCGCTGCTGCTGACGCGGGTATTACCGCTGATGCTGGCCGGTACCGCGGCCGGCATTATGATCACGCCTTATGTCCCCGCTGGCTGGGCAAAATTCCTGTTTGCCCTGCTGATTATCTGGTTTGCCCTGCGGGCGGTATTGCAGCAACAACCACCGGCCATGCCGCCCCTGCGCCGCGACATCACCATTGGCGGTGCCGGTATAACACATGGTCTGTTTGCCTCCGGCGGTCCCCTGCTGGTATACGCCATTGCCCGGCTGGGATTAAATAAGTCGCAGTTCCGGGCCACGTTATTAACGGTCTGGCTGACACTGAATGCTGCAATGACGCTGTGGTTCTTTATCAGTGGCCGCCTGCAGCAACATTACCAGCATATTCTGTGGCTGATTCCGTGCGTGGTCGTGGGTGCTCTGGCGGGCAATGCTCTGCACCATAAAATCAACGAGGCCGTTTTTCTGCGCATCGTCTTTATGCTGCTGCTTGTGGTGGGCGGTATTCTGGCGGCATTGTCCCTGCCGGCGCTGTTATAAGCAGCCGGCAGGAAACGGCAACACGGATCAGAAATGACCGTGATGAAAACGCAGGTGATCCTCAATAAATGAGGCAATAAAATAATAGCTGTGATCGTAGCCTTCATGGCGACGCAACTGCAGCGGGTAATCACTGCGTCTGGCCGCAGCTTCCAGCATTTCCGGCTTCAGCTGTTCCTGCAGGAAGTTGTCAGCTTCGCCCTGATCCACCAGCGCCGGCAGTTTATCCTGCGCCTGACTCATCAGTTCAGACGCATCATACGTACGCCACAGCTCGCGGTCATTGCCCAGATACTGAGCGAAGGCTTTCTGCCCCCAGGGACAGTTGACCGGATTGGTAATCGGGCTGAACGCCGACACCGAGGAATAACGCGCACTGTTGCGCAGGGCTATCACCAGTGCACCATGTCCGCCCATTGAGTGACCGGCAATGGCACGCTGCGTGGTGACCGGAAACGTCGCTTCAATCAGTGCCGGCAGTTCTTCCACCACATAATCGTACATGTGGTAATGCTGACGCCAGGGTTCCTGCGTGGCATTCAGATAAAAGCCCGCGCCTTTGCCCATATCGTACTGATCGGCTTCATCCGCCACATCATCACCGCGCGGACTGGTATCCGGTGCGACAATGGCCATCCCCAGTTCCGCCGCAACACGGTGTGCACCGGCTTTCTGCATAAAGTTTTCATCGCTACAGGTCAGACCGGACAGCCAGTACAGCACCGGCACCGGATTTTCTGCGCTGGCCTGAGGTGGCAGATAGACGGCAAAACGCATGCTGCAGTTCAGCACGTCTGAAGTATGCGAATATTGTTTATGCCAGCCACCGAAGCTTTTGTTCTGACTTAAAATTTCCAGACTCATCAGGTTCTCCTGAAATAAAAAACGCACCACCCGGACGGGCAGTGCGCTCTTTATTTAACTCAGTAGTGAATTACGCTGCGGATACTTTTGCCTTCGTGCATCAGATCAAAGGCTTCGTTGATTTTATCCAGTGACATGGTGTGCGTAATAAAATCGTTGAGTGCGAACTTACCTGCCAGATAATCTTCAACAATACCCGGCAGTTCAGAACGGCCCTTCACACCACCAAAGGCAGAACCGCGCCATACCCGGCCGGTAACCAGCTGGAACGGACGGGTGGAGATTTCCTGGCCGGCACCGGCCACACCGATAATTACAGATTCGCCCCAGCCTTTGTGGCAGCATTCCAGCGCGGAGCGCATCACGTTCACATTACCGATACATTCGAAGGAGTAATCCACACCGCCATCGGTCAGATCAACGATCACTTCCTGAATCGGTTTGTCGTAATCGTTCGGGTTGATCAGGTCGGTAGCCCCCAGCTTTTTCGCCAGTTCAAATTTGCTCTCGTTCAGATCAATACCGATGATACGGCTGGCACCGGCCATCGTCGCACCGATAATGGCTGACAGACCAATACCACCCAGACCAAAAATCGCTACGGTTGCACCTTTTTCGACCTTGGCCGTTTTCAGTACCGCACCCATACCTGTGGTTACACCACAACCCAGCAGGCAGACTTCTTCCAGTGGTGCTTCCGGATTCACCTTGGCCACGGAAATCTCCGGCAGCACGGTGTATTCAGAGAAGGTGGAACAACCCATGTAATGGAAAATCGGCTTGCCATCGATGGAGAAACGGCTGGTGCCATCCGGCATCAGGCCCTGACCCTGAGTCGCACGGACCGCGCTGCACAGGTTGGTTTTGCCGGACTTGCAGAATTTACACTCACCACATTCTGCGGTGTACAGCGGGATCACATGATCACCGACTTTAACGCTGGTGACGCCTTCACCGACGGATTCAACGATACCACCGCCTTCGTGGCCCAGAATGGACGGGAATACACCTTCCGGATCATCACCGGACAGAGTAAAGGCATCCGTATGGCAGACACCGGTGGCAACGATCTTCACACGCACTTCACCGGCTTTCGGCGGAGCAACCTGAACTTCTTCGATTTTCAGCGGTTCACCCGGCCCCCAGGCAACGGCAGCACGGCAGGTAATGGTATCAGTCATCAAGGGTATCTCCTGTTAAGTATGACGGGCATTGTAATTACATACAGACCAGAGATAATCTGGCTTTCTATAAAATCACTATTACATATTGGTAATAATCAATGAATGAATGGCAGGGAGTCAGCGAGTTTGTCGCCGTGGCTGAAACCGAAAGCTTCACCCGTGCCGCCAACCGGCTGGAGGTATCCACCGCTCAGGTCAGCCGGCAGATTCAGGCGCTGGAACAGCGGCTGGGGGTGAAACTGTTTTACCGTACCACCCGCCGGGTCAGTCTGACCGAGGCCGGTCAGCTCTACTATCAGTCCTGCCGCCCGCTGCTGGATGCCCTGAACGACGCTGAACGCACCCTGAGCCAGCTGCAGAGCGTCCCCCAGGGCACACTCAGAGTCACCGCACCGGTAACCTATGGCGAACGCCAGCTGATGCCGCTGCTTAACCGCTTTCTGCAGGACAACCCCCGTCTGAGCCTGCAGTGCGACCTGACCAACAAGAAGATGGATATGGTGGAAGGTAATTACGATCTGGCCATCCGCCTCGGACGGCTGGAAAACGAGGATCTGATCGCCCGCCGGCTCGGCACCCGGCGCCTGTATACCTGTGCCTCACGTGACTATCTCGATCACTACGGCACGCCGGATACTCTGTCGGAACTCAGCCGTCACAGCTGCCTGGTGGGAACCCTGGATTACTGGCGCTTCCGTGACAGCCGCGGTGAACGCATGGTGCGAATTCACGGCCGCCTGCGCTGCAACAGTGGTGAAGCTTTAATGGACGCCGCCCGACGTGGACTGGGCATCGTACAGCTGCCGGACTACTACGCCCTGCCTTATCTGGAAAACGGCTCGGTACGGGAAATTCTGACCAACTACGCCCCGGATGACGAAGGTATCTGGGCGCTGTGCCTGCCCGGACGACAGCTGTCGCCGAAGGTGAGAATTCTGCTGGATTATCTGACCCATGTACTGGCAGCCGGAGCAGACGACCAGAAGCCATAAAAAAACCCGCCGCAGCGGGTTTTTCATCTCGCAGAAAACCTGAATCAGGCGGCCCAGTTCTGGTTGCCATTGCCGAAGGTGGAGGATGCCACCCCACCCAGATTCCGGCCATAACCGTAAAGGCTTGCACCTTTATCTGCCAGAACGACAATACCTGCGGCAACAGCAACGCCCGTTGCCAACCCCAGTGGACTGTCTACCAGATCTTTAATTTTCATAACGGTATCAACGCCAATCAAATCGTTTGCCATCGTGGAGTTAAGCCCTGCACTTCCACCCAACACCGCCAGACTGATACCGGATAATTTCTTCAGACTTCCCCATACAGCATCTTTGCGCGCATCAGAGTTCCTGAATACATCGTGTTTATTGATATGGGTATCTTCGTAGGTAAAACCGACATCCTTACAGATTTTTTCCAGATCAGATTTACTGGTTCGCCGACCGCGGGGGTTGGAAAAGTAAAAACTCTGCAATGCAAAGCCTTTCTGCGCTTCATGGGGATTATCTGAAATTGGATTTTTCTTCAGATACTCTGCTGCCCTGACAAAGGTTCCACAGGCTTCCCCATGCACCAGCCACTGAAGTTCAGCACTCTGTTTACGGGCAATCTGCATCATAGAGACCAGACTTTTCACATGGGCATCACTGGTAAATTCATCATTCAGCCAGAACATGGAAAAGTGATTATTATTTTTATGAATCGCATTTTTTTGGCGGGTCTGAGGGTAGTAAGCATTTTCAAGATGCTCTGCAATCAGACGACCTGCTACTTCTTTCGATTCAAATTTTCCCGGAATCACCGCCGAGTGCGCACCGCCCCACTGATGAGAAAGCTCCATCGTTGTACAGGATTCCTTAACCTTCCAGCGGCCATCTGTAGCATCACCTTCCCAATAAGTTCGATATAACCCTGGCGTCTGAGGACCGATGGATTCGGAAGAGTTCGACAGTGCAACCAGATTCAGATAAATATCCTTAGAGGCTGGTGATATCTGATAAGACATATCAAAGTCACCATAACGCCCCATCTGATACATCGGCATCCTGGCACCAGGCGTTTTTGCCATATCGGTTATCGAGCGAAAAAGACTGGTCATATAATAATTACCATCTCTGCCGTCTTTAATCCGCTTCCACTCGTTGTACTGACATTCAGGTACCCAGACATTACGGGTCAGACTTCGGTCATCTTCTGGTCCGAGGATTTTTTTATAACCGTGACTTCCAGTCATTTCCTATCTCCTTATCGATCAAATCTTAAATTCAGGGGGAGGCGTGTTACGCTTTAAAATCACGATATTCGGCTCGCCCTTCTGTTTATCGCCACGCCGCCACTCCGGGTATACCCAGTCTTCCGGCTCGCGGTGTTGAGATATTTTGGCATCCGGCCACTGAGCTTTAACTTCATCCAGACGCTTCTGAGTGGCTTTACTTAATTGCCAGTGAATACTATCGATAACCCGATTTTTTAACGTATTCATATTCGCTATCGAAATTTCAGAAGGCGTATAGCCAAAATTATCAAAATCTAACAACAGAAAATAACGGTCATCAATGGCTGTCGCAGCATACGAGCAGAAGTTGGCAATAGTGACATCCCGATCCGGTAGCCCTTCTTTGACCCATACCCGCTGCTCAAACAGTATCCAGGGTTGATTACCAATCTGTTTTATCTGCCAGTTCACCGGTGCTATCTTTTTTATCGAACCAGGATTATCAGGCCCCTTGTCAAAAAGAAAGCGTAAAATCACCTGTTCCAGATGTTCAGGATTGAGGCAGCTCATCCCTTCAGGCAGGCAATTAACCCTCTTAACAGATATTGAAAAATCCGTAAGTCCAAGAAAGCGACCACGCCAGACAGGGCCAAGGTATTCCCAACTCCGCCTCAGCGGAAGAAGACCATTAAAGAGAAAATCACCGTCAGGGTCATAGAGACTGGCATCATGAATATTAGGGATATCCGTGGGCTCGTTTCCTGCCTCAAACCCATCAGAACTGTAATGCGGTGGAATATCCATCTCCAACCGGCAGCCGCCGATATTAAGACTGATATGCTCAGGATTATCGAGGCCGGGGATGTAAGGATTTTTGCGGGAGGCAAACAGACGCTTGAACATGATCCCTTCTGTTCTCTGTTTTGAAAGGGTCACTTTATCAGGCATCGTCCTGCCTGTTAAGCCGGCCGTTTTACGGCCCATTCTGATTAAGCGTATATTATGCGGCTGATTACGCCATTCAGCGCACAGCAGGCTGCCATTATCTTAAGAACATTTAATCAGCAAATACCCCACCTGCTGTTTGTTTCATTCGCTTTACAACAGGCATAAAAAAACCCGCCGCAGCGGGTTTTTTACTTCAGTGCCTGCGATTACAGCTCAAAGCTGTGACGCAGCACGATGGTTTCCAGACGGTCAGGACCGGTGGAAATAATATCGATCGGTGCACCAATGGCGTCTTCCACAAAACGGATATAAGCGCGGGCATTATCCGGCAGGTCAGCCATGCTCTTCGCACCGTATGTGGATTCTTTCCAGCCCGGCAGCTCTTTATACACAGGTTTGATTTTCTCAAACTGGTCTGCAGAAGCCGGCACATTAATGGCGTTGCCCTGTTGGTCTTCGTAGCCCACACACACCTTGATGGTATCGAGGCCATCGAGTACGTCCAGCTTGGTCAGGCAGATGGTGCTGATGGAATTCACCCGGATGGAATGCTTCACCAGCATGGCATCGAACCAGCCACAACGGCGTGAACGGCCGGTAGTCGTGCCTTTTTCGTTGCCTTTGGTCTGCAGGTGTTCACCGATGTCATCGAACAGTTCAGTCGGGAACGGACCGGAACCCACACGGGTGGTATAGGCTTTGGTGATACCCAGAATTTCATCCAGATACAGCGGGCCAACGCCGGAACCGGTCGCAGCACCACCGGCAGTGGTGTTGGATGACGTGACGAACGGATAGGTACCGTGATCGATGTCCAGCAGCGTGCCCTGGGCACCTTCGAACATGATATCGCCACCATTTTCACGGACACCGTGAATCAGATCCACAGCATCCACCACGATGTCTTTCAGCTGTGCAGCCCAGTCCTGACAGGCAGCCAGGGTTTCTTCGTAATCCACCGCTTCACAGCCGTAGTACTGGGTCAGGGAAAAGTTATGGAATTCCATCACTTCTTTCAGTTTGTCAGCGAATTCCGGCTGATACAGATCGCCGACACGCAGACCGCGGCGGGCGACCTTATCTTCGTACGCCGGGCCAATACCACGGCCGGTGGTACCGATTTTGGCATTACCGCGTTTAACTTCGCGGGCCTGATCCAGTGCAGTGTGGTACGGCATGATCAGCGGGCAGGCATGGGATAAACGCAGACGCTCCATCACCGGTACGCCACGCTCTTCCAGCGCTCGCACTTCTTTCAGCAGAGCATCCGGTGCCACGACCACACCATTGGCAATCACACAGTTCACGCCGTCACGCAGGATGCCGGACGGGATCAGGTGCAGAGCGGTTTTGACACCGTCGATTACCAGTGTGTGACCGGCATTATGCCCGCCCTGAAAACGTACCACTGCCGCTGCTTTTTCAGTTAGCAGATCGACAATTTTACCTTTACCTTCGTCACCCCACTGGGTGCCCAGAACAACAACGCTTTTGCCCATGGCAGATCTATCTCTTACAAAATTTTATGCTTCGACCAGTTGCCACTGGCCATCCTGTTGCTTCAGATACAGATCACCCCGGACTGCATCCTGTTCACTCGCTGTCAGCACCCGTTTGCCGGCGGCACGCAGCGCATTGATCTCTTTCCAGAGTTCAGCGTCGTCGCTGTCAGGGGCAATAATGGTCTGCTTTTCTCCGGTCACGAAGGTGCCGAAGCGGGATAATACTTTCAGGTCGGCTGAGAAGCCGGTTGCCGGCCGCGCGCGGCCGAAGGCTGCACCGGTTTCGTCGTAGCGGCCACCCTGGGCAATGGCATCACCATAACCCGGAATATAGGCCGCAAACAGCAGGCCTGTATGGTAGTTATAGCCACGCAGTTCGGTCAGATCAAAGTACAGCGGCGTCTGCGGGAAGCGGCCAGCAACCCGGGCAGCGACATCACGGATGTGAGCGATCTCAGCACTCACCTCCGGCACCAGCTCTGCCAGACGCTGCAGGCGCTCAGCCAGTTTCTCCGGTGCGCCCTGCAGGCGCGGCAGCAGAGTAAAGGCTTCACGCAGTGAGGCATCCGCAATTTCACGCTCTGCCCAGGCAACCACATCGGATTCGCATTTCAGCTTCAGCAGATCGAACAGTTCGCCCTGCTGTGCAGCGCTGAGTCCGGCTTTACCGGACAGTACGCGGAACACGCCGACATTACCCAGATCAAGATGCACGTCCTGCATGCCGGCTGCTTCCAGCATCGACAGCATCAGGCTGATGATTTCCACATCGGCACCGACACCGGCTTCGCCATACAGCTCAGCACCGATCTGAGTCGGGGTGCGGCTGGCCAGCAGTGAAGCAGCCTTGGCGTGAAAGACGGTGCGGCAGTAGCTCAGCCGGCTGGTGCCTTCCGGCGCCAGGCTGTGCGCATCAATACGGGCAACCTGCGGCGTGGTGTCAGCACTCAGGCCCATCAGGCGCCCGGAAAGCTGATCAATCACCTTGAAGGTACGCAGATCCAGTTCCTTACCGACACCGGTCAGCAAAGAGTCGAGATATTCGAGAGCCGGCGGAACGACCAGGTCATAGCCCCAGTTGTCCAGCAGGTCGAGTAAACGGCGGCGCAGCTGCTCAGTCCGGCGCGCCTGTGGCGGCAGTACCTCTTCGATACCATCCGGCAACAGCCAACGGTCAGCGCTTGTCATCGTCCAACCTTAAATCAGTTGATTATGTAGAGAAGACCGAGCCCGATCAGCATGCTGATCAGCCCTGTCATACGCATTGTGCGATCATCCACTGTTGCCAGCCGGGCAACCAGCCGGCGCCAGCGGGCCGGATACAGGAAAGGCATCACGCCTTCAATAATAAACACCAGACACACTGCTATCGCGAGTTCGCGCCAAAGGTCGGCCTGCACCAGGTGCCCCCGTCCGGGTAAAAAATACTGAATTCAGAGAAAATCGCACAAAAAAACCGGGCACCAGGCCCGGTTGACGGATTCTAGCAAAGTGGCTGCGCCTTGAACATGGTTAAGGCGCACCGCTTTATATCCGATTATTTGCCTTTAGCATCCTTCATATAACGGAAGAAGTCACTGTCAGGCTTGAGCAGCAGCACATCACTCTGGCTGAAGGTCTCAGTGTAGGCCTTCAGGCTGCGGGTAAAGGCATAGAATTCAGGGTCTTTGTTGTAAGCCGCGGCATAAATACGCGAGGCTTCCGCATCCCCTTCACCCTTGGTGCGCTCGGCGTCACGGTAGGCTTCTGCTTCAATGACTGTCTTCTGACGGTCAGCATCCGCGCGGATACCTTCTGCCAGTTCCTTACCCTGAGAGCGGAATTCACGGGCTTCCCGCTCACGTTCCGCCGCCATCCGGTCATACACGGAATTACTCAGGTCATCCGGCAGGTCCACGGCTTTCACGCGCAGATCGAGAATCTCGATCCCCAGGTCATCCTGAGTCTGAGTATTCAGACTGGCGGTCAGCTGGGTCATGAGTTCATCCCGTTCACCGGATACCACTTCATGCAGGGTACGGGCAGCGATTTCGTCACGCAGACCTTTGTTAACCAGGTTAGCCAGCAGGTTAGAGGCTTCCAGACGGTTACCGGAAGTCGCTTTGTAGTACGCACGGACGTTTTTAATGCGCCACTTGGCATAGGAATCCACAATCACGTATTTCTTACCTGAGGTCAGGAAGCGTGACGGATTGGTGTCCAGTGTCAGCACCCGGGCATCAAAGCGCTTGATTTCGTCCACCAGCGGCGTTTTGAAATGCAGCCCCGGTTGGATATCCGCGCCCACGACTTCACCGAACTTCAGGCGGATGGCGCGTTCTTTTTCATTGATCACGTACAGGGACTGACTGCCCACCAGCAGAACCAGACCGGCAACGATGATGGCGATCATAGCTTTAGGTGACATTAGCGGCCCTCCCGGCGTGTAGTAGTACCTGAATTACTCTGACGTGAACGGACTTCGCTCAGCACCTGATCGGTCAGACGGGAAATATCACTGTTGCTCAGCTGCGCACTGCCCGGAGCGGCCGGCAGACTCTGCATCAGTTTATCCAGTGGCAGGTACATCATGTTGTTGCCGCCATCGACGTCCACCAGCACCTTGCTGCTCTTGCCATAAACTTCAGACACGGCATCGATATACAGACGCTCACGGGTAACCTCAGGCGCCTTTCTGTATTCGGCGTAGAGCTGATCGAAGCGTGACGCTTCACCCTGTGCACGGGCGATGACACGTTCTTTATAAGCTGCGGCTTCTTCCAGCTGACGCTGCGCCTTACCACGGGATTCCGGCACAATGGAATTGGCGTATGACTCCGCCTGGTTGGTCATGGTTTCTTTGTCGTTCTTCGCTTTCTGTACATCGTCAAACGCATCTTTCACCTGAGCCGGCGGGCGCGCGTCCTTGATGTTAACGTTGCTCAGCACCATACCGGTTTCGTAACGGTCGAGGTAATCCTGCAGACGGGTCTGCACTTTATCGGCCAGTTCCGCCCGGCCGGTGGTCAGAATCGGGTCCATGGCAGCGGAGCCCACTTCGTGACGCAGGGCACTTTCAGCTGCCGACAGCAGCGTACGCTCCGGCTGCTCAACCCGCAGGGCAAAGGCCACCGGATCGCTCACGCGGTACTGCACGTTAAGTTCGACTTCAACGATATTCTCGTCTTCGGTCAGCATACGTTCTTTGATTTCGGATTCACGGACCTTGGTGGTCGCCACAGGGATGACCTGATCCACCAGCGGGATTTTGAAACGCAGACCCGGATTTTCCGTTTTCAGGTATTTGCCGAGGCGCAGAACCACACCCCGTTCCTGTTCATCCAGGGTATAGACAGAATTGAATACCAGCAGAACCACAATAATGGCTGCACCGATACCGAACAGACCGCCGGCACCGCCACCGCCCTTGCGGTTATTGTTATTACGTTTGCCACCACCGAACAAACCATTCAGCTTATCCATCAGCTGCTTGAGAGCTTCATCCAGATCCGGTGGCTGATTACCACCGCCGCGGTTCTTGTCACCGCCACGGTTGTTATTTCCCCATGGGTCATTAGGATTGCCCTTTCCGCCGGGCTCATTCCAGGCCATATATCACTCCAGTTAGGAAGACAGTTTTTATCTTATCTGTTAACCAATCATAACGGATTTAGGCGGCGACTGAATCCTGTTCCGGCCTTCAGTCCCGCCTGAATCTCAGTGCCAAGCTTCTTTTTCCGGCTCCAGAAAACGACTTTGGTCGATATTGGCCCGGGCCAGTGCCCGCCGGAAATCCTGACGTTGTAAACGGATTGTCAGTACCATATCACCGTTTTCCGCACAGTGTTCTTTCTCAATAGCACCAATTTCGTAAAGAATTGCCCGTAACTTGGCATCCTGCGGCTGCAGGGTAATGTCTGCCGAGAACATATCGGTGGCCAGCAGCTCACCCAATGCCTGATTCAGCAACTCCAGTCCCTGCTGTTGCTGCGCCGATACCCAGACGGCCACCGGCCGGCCACTGTCGTCACGGTCGATGCGCGCTTCAGCGTGTTCCAGCAGGTCAATCTTGTTGTACACGCGCAGCTGCAGCGCCTTATCGGCATCAATTTCTTTCAGTACCAGCTCAACCTGCTCAATATTGGCATCACGCTCTTCCGCTGCGCAGTCGATCACATGCATCAGCAGATCGGCGTCGGCCGCTTCCTGCAGGGTAGCTTTAAAGGCTTCCACCAGTTTATGCGGCAGATGGCGGATAAAGCCCACGGTATCAGCCAGCACCACCTCACCGACGTTCTCCACCGGATAACGGCGCAAGGTCGGGTCGAGCGTGGCAAATAACTGATTGGCCGCATACACCTCGGAGCTGGTCAGGGTATTGAACAGGGTAGATTTGCCGGCATTGGTGTAGCCGACAATGGCCACTGCCGGAATCTCTGAACGTTTGCGCGCACGGCGTACCTGGTCACGCTGGGCGTGCACCTTTTCCAGCCGCGCGTGAATGGTTTTCACCCGCTCGCGCAGCAGACGGCGGTCGGTTTCCAGCTGGGTTTCACCCGGACCACGCAGACCGATACCACCTTTCTGCCGTTCCAGGTGAGTCCAGCCCCGTACCAGACGGGTCGACTGATACTGCAGCTGTGCCAGTTCAACCTGAAGCTTACCTTCATGGGTACGGGCACGCTGGGCAAAAATATCGAGGATCAGACCGGTGCGGTCGAGCACGCGGCATTGCAGGGCACGTTCGAGGTTACGTTCCTGGCTGGGGGAAAGACCATGATTGAAAATCACCAGCTCAGCGCCATGCAGACGCAGAACCTCAGCGATTTCTTCCACCTTGCCTTTACCGATAAAGGTTTTGGCATCCGGCACGGTCCGTTTGGCGGTAATCAGCTCAACCGGATCGGCCCCGGCAGAAATGACCAGATCGCGGAATTCATAAAGATCCTCGCGATTTGGCCCTTCGGGAAAGTCGATATGGACCAGTACTGCGGTTTCGCCGCCGTTATCAGGGCGTTCAAAGAACAAGGTAAGCGGCTCCCGCGATTAGTCTTCTGACTGACCGTCTTCACTGTCTGCTGGTGCCATACGCACATTGCGTGACGGAACAACCGTCGAAATCGCGTGCTTGTACACCATCTGACTTACCGTGTTTTTTAACAGGATAACGAACTGATCGAAGGATTCGATCTGGCCCTGCAGCTTGATACCATTAACCAGAAAAATGGATACAGGGATACGCTCTTTGCGCAGCTGGTTGAGATAAGGGTCTTGTAGCGAGTGCCCTTTTGACATAACAGTCTCCTTAAATAAGGTTTGCCGTCCAATGCGGGGACAGCCAAAAAAGAAATAAGCCCCAGTTTCGTCCGGAGCGACGCCAGGCGGTAAGGCTGCGAATTCAGGACGATGCGTCAAATATGGCGTTGGCATGCAGGATTTTCAAGGCGCTTTGCAGAAGATTACTGTCATCAGTATCCAGCCAGTGAAGATCCGGCCAGCTCCGCAACCAGGTAATCTGACGCTTTGCCAGTTGGCGCGTGGCTATGATGCCACGTTCAATCATTTCCTCATACTCATATTTACCGTCCAGATAATCCCACACCTGACGGTAACCAACGCAGCGTACCGACGGCATATTCACGTCCAGATCGCCGCGGGCGTAGAGGCCACGCACCTCGTCGACAAATCCCTGCGCCACCATCTGCCGGAAGCGCAGCGCTATGCGCTCGTGCAGAACACTGCGTTGCGCCGGACAGACTGCCAGATTGACGACATGGTAAGGTAAAGGTTCGGTTTTCTGTTCGGCCCACAGCTGGGAGAGGGTCTTGCCGGATATTTCCCACACTTCCAGCGCCCGCTGGATGCGCTGTGAATCCATCGGCTTCAGCCGCGCTGCGGATTCAGGATCAATCCCTGCCAGCCGTGCATGCATGGCCGGCCAGCCATGCTGCAGCCCTTCCGCCAGCAGGCGCTCACGCACTTCCGGCACCGACGGCGGTAACTGCGCAGCGCCATCACGCAGAAATTTGAAATACATCATGGTGCCACCAACCAGCAGCGGCACTTTGCCACAGGCGGTGATATCCGCCATCTCCCGCAGAGCGTCCTCACGGAAGGTCGCAGCGGAATAACTGTCAGCCGGATCAATCAGGTCAATCAGCCGGTGCGGGGCACGCTGTAGCATGACGGCATCCGGTTTGGCGGTGCCGATATCCATGCCTTTGTACACCAGCGCCGAATCCACACTGATGATTTCGCACGGGTATTTATCCACCAGTTCCAGTGCCAGCGCAGTTTTGCCGGAGGCGGTCGGCCCCATCAGGAAAATGGCCGGCGGCAGTTCACGGATCTGAGTCATTAACGGCCCCGCAGAAACAGTTTGTCCAGTTCACTCATGCTCAGCTGGGTCCAGGTCGGACGGCCGTGATTACACTGACCGCTACGTTCGGTGGCTTCCATATCCCGCAGCAGGGCATTCATTTCCGGCACCGTCAGTCTGCGGTTGGCGCGTACCGAGCCATGACAGGCCATGGTCGATAACAGTTCATTGCGGTGCGATAACAGCCGGTCGGAGGTGCCATGCTCCATCAGGTCGCCGAGCATATCGGTGACCAGACGCGGCACTTCGGCCTGCTGCAGCAGCACCGGAATCTGGCGTACAACAATACTCTCCGGCGCCACCCGCGCCAGCTCCACACCCAGCTGGCGGAATTCATCGGCAAACTGCTCGGCAGCGTCGGCTTCCCGTTCACTGACCGCCAGTGTCACCGGCACCAGCAACGGCTGCGTCTGCACGCCCTGCTGATCGACGGCGGTTTTCAGCCGCTCATAGGTAATGCGCTCGTGGGCGGCGTGCATATCCACCACCACCATGCCGATGGCGTTCTGGGCAAGAATATAAATGCCGTGCAGCTGAGCAATGGCAAAGCCCAGCGGCGGCATATCGGCATCCGCCTCAGGCAGTGCCTGTGGTGCCGGCGCAGGCACCTGCGCGTCACTCATCTGCTGATAAGCATGCAGTTGTTCGGCGACCGCCGAGCGGCTGACCGGTTCCCGCGAATAAGACGGCGACAACCCTGTTGCGGCCGGCCGCTGTGCCTGCCAGTCGAGTCGGGGCTGCTCCTGAAATTCACCGGCCTGTACCCCGGTCGCCGGCGCCGGCTGACTGCTCAGCGGTGCACTGGTCAGACTGCCTGGCGTGGTGCCCATGGCATTCCCGCTCAGACGGTCTTCCGGGCGCACATCGCCCAGAGCGCGGTGCAGCGTGCGGAAGAGAAAATCATGCACCAGCCGCCCGTCACGGAAACGCACTTCGTGTTTGGTCGGATGCACATTCACATCCACCAGTTTCGGCTCCAGCCACAGATACAGCACAAATGCCGGCTGACGGCCGTGATAGAGCACATCACGGTAGGCCTGTTTGATCGCGTGCACCACCAGTTTGTCGCGCACCACACGGCCGTTAACAAAGAAATACTGCATATCCGCCTGTGAGCGGGAGAAGGTCGGCAGGCCGACCCAGCCTTCCAGCGTCAGCCCGGCCGCCTCAGCATCAATGCGCACCGCACTGTCGATAAAATCCGCACTGAGCAGACTGGCCACCCGTTTTTCTTTTTCCAGTTCACGCTCAGCGGCGCGCAGCTGATGAATCACACGGCCATTATGGCGCAGCGAAAAAGCCACATCGTAACGGCTTAACGCCAGCCGCTTGACGTATTCTTCCAGATGAGAAAATTCGGTTTTTTCGGTACGCAGAAATTTACGCCGTGCCGGGGTATTAAAAAACAGATCCCGCACTTCGACGGTGGTCCCGGTGGGATGCGCAGCCGGACTGACACTGGCCGCCATATCCCGGCCTTCGACATTCACGCTCCAGGCTTCCGCAGCTTCTGAGGTTTTTGAGGTCAGCGTCAGGCGCGTGACGGAACTGATACTGGCCAGCGCTTCCCCACGGAAGCCAAGGCTGCCAACGGCTTCCAGATCGTCCAGCGTGGTAATTTTACTGGTGGCATGACGGCTCAGCGCCAGCGGCAGATCGTCTTTATCAATGCCATGCCCGTCATCACGGATACGCAGCAGTTTGACCCCGCCCTGCTCGGCATCAATTTCGATCCGGCCGGCGCCCGCATCGAGGGCATTTTCCACCAGCTCTTTGACGATATTGGCCGGCCGCTCCACGACTTCGCCGGCCGCAATCTGGTTCGCCAGCCGTGGTGACAGTAAATGGATTCTGCTCATAAAAACTTCCGGCCCGGGGTCAGATACATTCAGGTGTTCGGGATTTTGATGCGCTGACCAATGCGCAGCTGATCGTTTTTCAGGTCATTGAGACGGCGCAGATCGTTCACCGCAATACCGTTACGGACGGCAATTTCCGACAGTGTATCACCACTGCGGATCACGTAAGTGCTGAATACCGGCGCCGTTTCTCTTTCTGCCGCCAGCAGCGTGCCGCGTGGCGGATGAGTACGGAAATAACCGGTCACTCCGGTAAATATCGCCCGTGCCAGTTTCTGCTGATAACTTTTGTCCGCCAGCTTGCGCGCTTCCTGCGGATTGGAAATAAACCCGGTCTCCACCAGCAGCGCCGGAATATCCGGTGCCTTCAGCACCACAAATGCCGCTTCCTCCACCTGTTTTTTATGCAGCGTGGAAATCTGCCCCATCTGACCGAGAATGGAATTACCCAGCTGCACACTGGCATTGCGTTTGTGCGTCATGGACAGGTCGAGCAGCGTCATCGCCAGGTGATCTTCCTTATCTTCCAGACTGACACCACCGACCAGATCGGATTCATTTTCTTTGTCCGCCAGCCAGCGTGCGGCTTCACTGGTCGCGCCACGTTCCGACAGCATATACACCGAACTGCCACGGGCGCTGGCATATTTGAAAGCATCAGCGTGAATGGAAACGAAGAAATCGGCATTGGCTTTCCGCGCACGGTTAGTGCGCTCACGCAGGCCGATATAGTAATCTCCTGTGCGTACCATAAACGGCGCAAAACCGCGCTCAGCTTTCAGCAGCCGCTCCAGCTCTTTGGCCACTGCCAGCACCACATTTTTTTCTTTGGTACGGCCATAACCAATGGCGCCCGGGTCTTCCCCGCCATGACCGGCATCGATGGCAATAATAATATCGCGCTTGTTATCGTCGTAACCGTCATCCGCTTTTTTAACCGGTACCACGGCCCTGGCCTTGTTGCTCTGTTCAAGGTCGACCACCAGGCGGTAATTCGGGTAAACATCATTCGGTGCCAGCGGGAAACTGCTGGCATTCACCGGCTCGGCCACATCAATCACGATGCGCAGGTCTTTCTGATTGCGGGTACCGCTGCGCAGTTTACGGATCGAGGTGGAGCGGGTGTCCAGCCCGCCAAGATCGGCGTTCAGCCGCGCGTTGTCCAGATCAATCACGACCCGGTCGGGATTATTGAGGGTAAAAATTTTGTGTTCAGACGGGGCCGACAGGTCAAATACCAGCCGGGTTTTATCCGGCGACTGCCAGACCCGCACTTCCTGCACATCAGCCAGCGCCGGCGCGATGCCGCCCAGCAGCAGTGTGAGACACAACAACAGTCTCATGTGTTATCCCCGGCGTTGGTCTGAGCTGCGGCCAGCCGATCCAGTGTCCCGCACCAGTGGCGGCCTTTATCGGTCGCCGCTTCCCAGCTCAGTTCGCGGCTGTCACCCAGATCGTCGATATGCAGAATCAGATCCGCCGGCGGCAGAATGCCCTGCCCTTTTTCCGCCCATTCAATCAGGCACAGCGCCTGCTGGTCGAGATAGTCACGGATGCCCATAAATTCGAGTTCTTCCGGGTCACCCAGACGGTAGAGGTCAAAATGACAGACATGCGCTGAGTTCAGTTCATAATCTTCCACCAGCGTATAGGTCGGGCTTTTTACTGCGCCCTGATGACCCAGCGCCTGAATCAGACCACGGCTGAAGGTGGTTTTACCGGCCCCCAGCGTACCTTCAAGGAAAACCAGTCCGCCCACCGCCAGCAGCGGAGCGCAGGCAGCAGCAAATTCCAGCATTTTCTGTTCACCGGTGAGGCGAATGGACATCAGTTTATTAACTCCCGTAAAACCATCATCAGGTCGGTGGCCAGCAGTCCACGCTGACCACGCTGTGCGGCCAGATCGGCCGCGGCACTGTGCAGACAGATACCATAACGGGCGGCGGCGGCAGCACTCATGCCCTGTGCCAGCAGCGCCGCCAGCACACCACTGAGCACATCACCCATACCACCACTGCTCATACCCGGATTACCGTCGGTGCACAGGGATACCTCACCCTGCGGCAGCGCAATCAGCGAGCCCTGTCCTTTAAGAACCACAACCGCCTGATATCGTTCCGCCAGCGTCCGTGCAGCAGCGAAGCGGTCTGCCTGCACCTGCGCCGTGCTGCAGCCCAGCAGACGGGCGGCTTCCCCCGGATGAGGCGTCAGTATGACGTCACGGCCGGAAAAATCACACTGCCAGCCCGGCGACGCCAGCATATTCAGCGCATCGGCATCCAGTACCAGCGGCAGTGACGATCCCAGTACCTGCTGTAACAGCAGTTCTGACCAGCTGCTCTGGCCCAGGCCCGGGCCGGCGGCCAGCACGCTGGCCCGTGTCAGCAACGGCTGCAGTTCAAGGCCGGATTCCACGCCCCGCACCATCACCTCCGGCCGCCGCACCAGCAGCGGCAGCACATGCTCAGTGCGCGTGGCACAGCTGACCAGACCCGCACCACAGCGGCCCGCCGCTTCGGCAGCCATGGCCGCCGCACCGCCCATACCGGTATCGCCACCGATCACCAGTACATGACCGAAATCCCCTTTATGCGCATTACCGTGACGGGCCGGCAGACGCTGCCCCAGACGGTCAAGACGATCCCAGCTGATGCGCTCTGCCGCTGGCGGCAGGCGCGTGTACAGCAGCGGATCAACCGCCAGTGACGCAAAGGCAATTTCGCCACACACATCGGGGCCGGAGGCGGTCAGCAGCCCCTGCTTCATACCGATAAAAGTCACCGTCATCGCTGCCTGCAGCGCACAGCCCATCACCACGCCGGTATCGGCATTGAGGCCGGAGGGCAGGTCCAGCGCCAGCACGTCAGCGCGGTGCTGATTCATGGCGGCAATTGCCGTGGCAAAATCACCGCGCACCTCAGCATTCAGGCCGGTGCCCAGCAGTCCGTCGACAATAATATGGCCGTCGTAATCCAGTTCACCGCGGAAAGCCTGCGCCTGCACCCCGGCCTGCTCCGCCATCCGCCGCGCCTGCACAGCAGTCTCAGACTGGCGACTCATATCGCCAACGGTATAAAACTGCACCTGCATACCGTGATAGCAGGCCAGCGCCGCCAATACCCAGGCATCACCGCCATTATTGCCCGGCCCGGCAAAAACGCACACCTGCTCTTCTTCCGGCCAGCGCTCCAGCAGACAGGCAAACGCTGCTTCGCCGGCACGGGACATCAGCTCAAAACCATCAATCCCGGCGCCGTCGATCGCCAGCCGGTCGAGTTCGCGTACCTGTGCTGCCGTGTAGAGCTCTCCGGGCAGGTGATCCCTGGCACTGTAAGGTCGATTCATCCGTTGGACGTCCAATGTGTTAAATTTCTCAAAATTATATAGAAGCTGCCGCTGAACACGAAATGTCCGACAACAATCCACCACTGTCTGCTGCCGAACTGGCCACCTTACGTGCCAGTATCACCGACTGGGCCGCCGAAGCCGGCTTCCGTCAGGTGGGCGTGACCGGTGTCGATCTGGGCGAGCACGAACAGCGCCTGCAGGACTGGCTAGCGGCCGGCTATCACGGCGATATGCACTATATGGCCGAGCACGGCACCATGCGCTCGCGGCCACAGGAACTGCTGCCCGGCACCCTGCGCGTCATCAGCCTGCGCATGGATTATCTGCCGCCGGACATCAGCCTGACCGCCCAGCTCAGCGATAAAAACCAGGCCTACATTTCGCGCTATGCGCTCGGCCGTGACTACCACAAACTGCTGCGTAAACGGCTGACCCAGCTGGGCAAACGCATACAGCAGGCAGCCGGCAGTATGGGCTTCCGCGCCTTTGTCGACAGCGCCCCGGTGCTCGAACGCGCGCTGGCGCAGCGGGCCGGGCTGGGCTGGATCGGCAAAAATACCATGCTGATCAACCGCAAAGCCGGTTCCTATTTTTTTCTCGGCGAAATCCTCACCGACCTGCCGCTGCCGGTGGACGATGCCTATGAGCAGGATCACTGCGGCCGCTGTACCAGCTGTCTGGATATCTGCCCGACCCAGGCGTTTGTTGGCCCTCATGTGCTGGATGCCCGCCGTTGTATTTCTTACCTCACCATCGAACTGGACGGTCCGATTCCGGAAGACCTGCGGCCGGGAATCGGCAACCGCATTTTCGGCTGCGATGACTGTCAGATCGGTTGTCCGTGGAACCGTTTTTCCAGACACACCACCGAAGCGGATTTTTCCCCGCGCGCTAATCTGGATAAAGCCAGCCTGCTGGAATTATTCGCCTGGGATGAAGCCACCTTTCTGAAAAACACCGAAGGCATGCCGATCCGCCGCACCGGCTATGAAAACTGGCTGCGCAATATCGCCGTGGCACTGGGCAATGCCCCGCACAGCATCGAAGTGGCAGAAGCGTTAAAAAACAAAAGGCCGCTGGTCAGCAGCTTAGTGCAGGAACATATTGACTGGGCGCTGCAGCAGCAGGCAGGGAAATAATCCGACCGACGGATAAAAACAAAAAAGCCGGAAGACGACCCTCAACGTCTTCCGGCTCTGCTCTGAACTGACGGTCTGGTATGTCAGCTCAAAACCCCGGGAGCACGGAAATCCACCGCCATCGCCACACTTAATGCAGTGATGGTAATAATGGAAAATCCGAACACCTGCCTTGCCCAGCCATAATCATCGACATCCACCCGCCAGCCACGCAGCGCCATACCCAGCCACCACAGACTGGTGGCACAGGCAACGCTGAGAAAACCATAACCGGCATAGCCGGTGGCGGTCAGCAGAACAGTGACCAGAGCAAACGCCAGGATATAAAGCACGATATGCAGTTTGGTTTTGGAAATTCCCTGCGCCACCGGCAGCACGGGAATACCGGCTGCTTCATAATCCGCATAACGGAAAATACCGATGGCATAGGAATGCGGCATCTGCCACAGACAGAACATCAGCAGCAGAATGGCGGCACCGGTATCAAAGGTACCGCTGACCGCACAGTAGCCCACCACCGGGGGAACCGCGCCTGACAAGCTGCCGATTAAAGTGCCGTAAACCGAACTGCGTTTCATCCACAGACTGTAAATACCGACATAAATCACAAAACCGGCTGCGGCAAAAAACAGCGCCACCGGATTGGTCAGCCAGGCCAGCAGCGCAAAACCTGCCACACCCAGCACCAGCGCATGCATCAGTGCCGCCGCCGGGGAAATTTCCCCGGTGACCGTCACCCGGTTACGGGTGCGCTGCATACGGCTGTCGATATCACGGTCGATACAGTTATTGATGGCACAACCGGAAGCCACCACCAGAGACAGACCCATGACCGTCGCCAGCAGCAGCGTGACATCCACATGCCCCTGAGCGGCGAGAAAAAATCCCCCCGCCGTGGCAATCAGGTTGCCCATGATAATGCCGGGTTTGGTCACCATCAGATAGCGTCTCAGTTTCATAGACACCACCTTTTATCCCATCATCATGGCGTTGGAGGCGTAGATAATCCATACCGACAAGCCGACCACCAGCACGATAATCAGTGCGGAAAACAGGAAGGTAAAGGAATTCAGCCGGCCATCTTCTGTGGTAAAGGACAGGTGCAGGAAATATTTCAGATGCACCGCAATCTGCACCACCGCCATAATAACGATGGTCCACAGGGTGGCGCCCTTACTCAGCACACCGTCCATGACCAGCCAGAACGGAATGACCGTCAGGATAACCGCCAGAATAAAGCCGATGACATAGGGTTTTACGCCATGATCATGGCCGTGATTTGCCTGCTCATGCTGACTCATGACACCGCTCCCATCAGATAAACCACAGTGAAGACACAGATCCACACCACATCCAGGAAGTGCCAGAACAGGCTCAGACAGCCGACACGGGTAACCGTGCGTGGTTTAAGCCCGCGTTTTTTAACTTCCAGCATCAGTACTGCCATCCAGATCAGACCGGCAGTGACGTGCAGACCATGCATGCCTACCAAAGAGAAAAATGCGGTTAAAAAGGCACTGCGCTGCGGGCCAAAACCTTCATGGATCAGATGTGAAAATTCATTCACTTCCATACCAATAAAGACAGCCCCGAGCACAAAGGTCACCGCCAGCCACAGCAGCGTAGCCCGCTGATTGCCACGCTGGGCACCTATCATGGCAAAGCCATAGGTGATACTGGAAAACAGCAGGGCAAAGGTTTCGATCAGGACATAATCCAGCTCGAAAATATCATGCCCTGACGGACCACCGGCGGTGTTCATAAAGAGCACGGCGTAGGTTGCAAAGACAGATGCAAACAACAGGCAGTCTGTCATCAGATACAGCCAGAAACCAAACAGTGTTGTGCTTCCGCTGTCGTGATGCTCATGACCATGAGCATCGTGATTCATCACACTTGTCGACATAATCAGGCCTTTAATGTTGACTGAACCGCAGCCAGATGTGCGTTTTCAATGTTTTCGATTTCATCCGGCTGGACGTAGTAATCCACATCCGTGTCATAGCAGCGTTTGATAAAGGTGGCGATGGTACCCAGCAGAGTAATCACCACCAGCCACCAGATGTGCCAGACAAAAGCGAAACCGAATACCGTCAGCAACATGCCCATAATGAAACCGGCACCGGTATTACATGGCATATGAATCGGTTCGTATTTTTCCGGACGCTGATAGGCCGTGCCTTTTTCTTTCATATCCGTAAAGGCATCGATATCGCTGACCACAGGATCTTTGGCGAAGTTATAAAACTGCGGCGGTGACATGGTCGACCATTCCAGCGTATGGCCATTCCAGGGATCACCGGTGACATCGCGGTTTTTCTCGCGGTCACGGTAGCTGACATACAGCTGAATCAGTTGTGACACCACGCCCAGACCAATAATGAAAGCACCGGCACAGGCGATGTACAGCCACATATTCCAGTCCGGATTATCGGTATGATTCATACGCCGGGTCATACCCAGGAAGCCCAGCACATACAGCGGCATAAAGGCCACATAGAAACCAATCTGCCAGAACCAGAAAGCGCGTTTACCCCACTTCTCGTCCAGCTTGTAACCCATGGCTTTCGGAAACCAGTAAGCAAAACCGGCCATATATCCGAACACGGCACCACCGAGAATGGTGTTATGGAAATGCGCAATCAGGAACAGGCTGTTATGCAGCACATAGTCGGCACCGGGCACGGACAACAGCACACCGGTCATACCACCGATGGTGAAGGTCACCATAAAGCCCAGTGTCCATAATACCGGCGGCTTAAACTGCACCCGGCCTTTGTACATGGTGAACAGCCAGTTAAATAGTTTCACCCCGGTCGGCACGGCAATAATCATGGTGGTGACACCGAAGAACGCATTCACATCGGCACTGGAGCCCATGGTGAAGAAATGGTGCAGCCAGACAATAAAGCCCAGAATGGAAATCGCCCCACTGGCCACGACCATCGAGGTATAACCAAACAGACGCTTGCCGGAAAAAGTGGAAATCACTTCGGAGAAAATACCGAATGCCGGTAACACCAGAATATAAACTTCCGGATGGCCCCAGGCCCAGAACAGGTTAATGTACATCATGGCGTTACCGCCAAGGTCATTGGTAAAGAAATGGAAACCGAGGTAGCGGTCCAGCGTCAGCATCGCCAGTGCGCCGGTCAGAATCGGGAACGACGCAACAATCAGAATATTCGCCCAGGTACAGGCCCAGGTAAAAATCGGCATCTGCATCAGCTTCATACCCGGCGCACGCATTTTCAGCACGGTGGCAATAAAGTTCACGCCGGTCAGCGTGGTACCGATCCCGGATATCTGCAGCGCCCAGATGTAATAATCCACCCCGGAGCCCGGACTGTAATTAATGCCGGATAAAGGCGGATAAGCCACCCAGCCAGTCTTGGCAAATTCGCCCACTGCCAGAGAAATATTAACCAGCAGGGCACCGGCAACCGCCAGCCAGAAACTGAGGTTATTGAGGAACGGAAAGGCCACATCGCGCGCGCCGATCTGCAGCGGCAGTACGATGTTCATCAAACCGATCATAAATGGCATCGCCATAAAGATAATCATGATCACGCCGTGGGCGGTAAAGATCTGATCGTAGTGTTCCGGCGGCAAATAACCTTCTGCGCCGTTGGTGGCTACTGCCAGCTGAGTGCGCATCATAATGGCATCGGCAAAACCGCGCAGCATCATGACCTGAGCCAGAATAATGTACATAACTCCCAGGCGTTTATGATCAACCGAGGTGATCCACTCACGCCACAGATAGCCCCACTTGCCGTATTTTGTAATCGCAATCACCAGTGCCAGGCCGAGCACAGCAACCACAGCCAGTGTGCCCATCACAATCGGCACATGCAGCGGCAGGGCATCCAGTGTTAATTTACCAAACATAACTTTACTCCTCCGCCTCATGCATAAATTCAGCATCATCATGGGCAGGCATTTCGTGCCTGTGCTCTGCAGGCATGGCCGGCATAGGTTGCATATCACCCTGGTCGGTCAGCGGTGTATGACCATGATGGCGCATGTACTTCATAACGATGTCATCAAACAGACCGGGTTTGACCGATGAATAATAAGCAACCGGGTCCGCTTCACTGGGTTCCGTCAGCTGCTGATAGACGCTGCCGGTCAGCGCCGCATCCGCCTCTTTGACCCTGGCCACCCAGTCGTCAAATGACTGCTCATCAGCCATGGCAATGGTTTTGAATTTCATTTCACTGAAACCCTCACCGCTGTAATTGGCCGAGAAGCCATCGTAGCTACCTGGCTCATCCGCAATCAGATGCAGTCTGGTCGCCATGGCCGCCATGGTGTAAATCTGGCTGCCCAGCTGAGGAATAAAGAAAGAATTCATCACCGACTCAGACGTCAGCTTAAAGGCCACCTGACGGTGGGCAGGAATCACCAGTTCGTTAACCGTCGCGATATTCTGTTCAGGATAAATAAACAGCCATTTCCAGTTGAGGGAGACCACTTCCACCTGCAGCGGTTCACTGTCGTGATCCAGAGGCTGATACGGGTCGAGGGAATGCGTGGTGGCCCAGGTAATGGTGCCCAGAATGACCACGATAATGATGGGAATCGTCCACACCACCAGCTCAATTTTTCCGGAATGGGACCACTTCGGGTCATATTCCGCCTCACTATTCGAAGCCCGGTATTTCCAGGCAAATACCAGTGTCATCACAATGACCGGTATTACCACCAGCAGCATCAGCCCGGTAGCAATCAGAATCAGATTTTTCTCATCCACGCCCACCTGTCCTTTCGGATCAAGCACACCACCGGAACACCCCGACAGCAGAGCAGCGCCACTGATGAGAAGCCCCGTGATCACACGGGAAACCTTCTTATCTGTCATTTCTCAGCCTTTTAAAACGTAATACATACCAGCACACCTGAATTCAGGCGCACAGAAGATGCGGACATGTGCCGCAGGGAAGACACGGTATTCAACAGCAGGCGTGCGGAATAACGGCGTGCCACAGGGGAAACCAACGCAGAATGCAGACGCAGAAATACAGATACCCAGTCAGCAGGCTGACCAGAAACGGGAATTTAATTCTGCATGAGATCCGGCGTTGCGTTACAGGGGAGGCGCACGGCTGCCGTGCGCAGAAACCAGAATTTCAGATATGAAAATATTCCGCCGGCGGGAAGCACGGTAAACACGCGCGGCGGCGGAGGAATTTTTACAGTGGAAAAAACAGAACCAGAAAATAATGCCGTAAAGCAGTGCGCCGGCAACCGCCACGCCACACAGCTCTAACAGAGTCCGGAACTCAGCATAAGGCAGATCGGCAAGACTGACCATATCAGCAAAGCATACGCAGGCCGCTGCCACCAGAGACAGAGCCAATGCCGATTTACTGAGGAGGTCACCAACAGCAGTGTTGCTGCCGGCGTGTTTTGTATTCGTCAAAACCTTGCCTGTTGTAGCGGTTTTACCCATAAACACCGCGACAAAAAAGTTTCTGTCAGGCGGTGTTTTTCTGCGCTTATTATTACCGCATAAGAATATAGATATGCAGTAATTTTATTATTCTCTGCTTATGGAAACAGATAATTTGCAGAGTGCCCGGATTCTAACCTATTTTTATGACGCAGAAAAAGACAACAATCTGTCCCGCCATGTAAACCCACTCCCCTTTTAATAAAACTGCAGACAAATCAGGCAATTAAAAGCACCGGTGAATAATCAGAAATTAAACCGGGTTATATAACCCTTCTTTCTGTACAACAAAAAAAGCCCTGTTAAAAAACAGGGCTTTATATTTCACGACGGCCAATGACTGAGTGTCAGCTCACAGAGCAAGAAAGTGCTGACGGTAATGCAGCATCTCATCAATGGATTCACGGATATCATCCAGTGCCTGATGACTGCCTTTTTTCTGGAACGATGACACGACTTCAGGCTTCCAGCGTTTGGCCAGCTCCTTCAGTGTGGACACATCAACATTACGGTAATGCATATAAGCTTCCAGCTCCGGCATGTATTTCACCAGAAAACGGCGGTCCTGATGAATACTGTTACCACACAGAGGTGAGGTACCTTCCTTCACATGCTGGCGCAGGAACTCCAGCGTCTGCAGTTCGGCCGCGCGGGCATTGACGGTACTGTTACGCACCCGCTCAGTCAGGCCGGAATTGCCATGGGTTTTGGTGTTCCACTCATCCATGGCATCCAGCAGAACATCCGGCTGACTGACTGCGATCACCGGGCCTTCCGCGATCACATTCAGATCGCTGTCGGTCACGATGGTGGCGATTTCGATGATAACGTCGTGTTCGGGATCCAGACCTGTCATTTCCAGGTCCATCCACACCAGATTGTCACTCTGACTCATAACTACTCACTCACAGATGGATGGCTGCAGTCTACCAACTTGCGCCCCGGGCAGCCAACACGGAGAATAGCGCCATCTGTAAGCAGTGAAACCGGTATGAGCAAACGCAAACTGAACCGCCGTCAGGCCTGGCGGGTAGAGAAAATCCAGCAGGAGAAAGCCCAGCGCGCCCGTCAAAAGGAAGCCGGGATTTCCGGCCAGCTGGCTGCCGGTGAACTGGGCGAGGAAAGCGAAGGCCGGGTGATTGCCCATTTCGGCACCCAGGTGGAAGTGGAAGCCCTGCACGACAGTGGTCAGCGCTACCGCTGCTATCTGCGCGCCAACCTGGGCTCGCTGGTGACCGGTGATCAGGTGGTATTCCGCCCCGGACCGGAAACCAACGGCGTGCACAGCGGCGTGGTGGAAACCGTATTGCCACGCAGTTCCGAACTGTCACGCCCCAATCCCTACAACGAGATCAAGCCGGTCGCGGCCAATATCGACTTTATCGTGCTGGTGATAGCGCCGGAACCGGAAGCACACGCCAACCTGATTGACCGTTACCTGGTGGCAGCAGAAAACTGCCATATCGAACCCATTATCCTGCTCAACAAAACCGACCTGCTGAATGAAAACAGCCGCCCGCGTTTTGCCAGCCTGCTGGCCGGCTACGAGGCACTGGGTTACCGCACCCTGCGGGTATGCAGCAAAGATGAATCCAGCCTGAATGAACTGAAGGAATTCCTTAACGGCCGCATCAGTGTGTTTGTCGGCCAGTCCGGGGTGGGTAAGTCTTCACTGATCAGTACACTGCTGCCGGATGAGGAACTGAAGGTCGGTGCACTGTCGGAAAACACGCGCAAAGGCAAACACACCACCACCACCGCCCGTCTCTATCACTTTCCCGCCGGTGGCGATCTGATCGACTCACCGGGAATCCGTGAATTCGGACTCTGGCATATGTCGGAGGATGACGTGCTGTACGGTTTCCGCGAACTGCGGCCGCTGGCCGGCTACTGCCGCTTCCGCGACTGCCGTCACGATCAGGAGCCCGGCTGCGCTATCCGCGCCGCCCTGAAAAAAGGAGAAATCCGGCCACAGCGCTTCGCCAGTTATCAGCGTATTCTGCAGACCCTGACTGATCTCTGAAACCGCTTACCAGAAAACCTCTTCGCGGTTTGGCGGGTTATCGTAGCTGTTATCCCGCGCTTCACGTTCCTTACGCAGTTTTTCCAGCAGCGAACCGGCCTGATTGATCACCGGCTTACGCTCATCCGTGGCGGCTTCACCGTCGTTGATAAACTCAACCTGAGGGTCACCACCGGAACGGTCGCGCACGCTCTCCTCGGATTCTTTGTTCAGCAGGGTGATGGAAATACGGCGGTTCACTTCCGCGTAAGGATCGTCCGGTTTCAGCGGCGCGGTATCCCCCATACCGATCACTTCCGCCACCTGGGTTTTATCCACCCCGGCTTCCATCAGTGCCCGCCGGGCGGCATCGGCCCGCATCGCCGACAGACTCCAGTTGGCGTCATCCTCATCACGGACGCCGCCCATACGCGACGCATCGGTATGACCGACAATCGACAGACGATGATCCATGGTGGCCAGCATAGGCGCCAGCTCCCAGAGAATATCTTCTGAATAATATTTCAGATGAGCACTGCCGGCATCGAACATCGGCCGCTTGGTCTGATCAACAATCTGCAGCCGCAGACCTTCGGTGGTGATATCCAGCAGCAGCTGATTCTTGAACGGGCTCAGGGTCGGGCTGGCATCAATCCGCTGTTCGATCAGCTGCTTCATTTTTTCCATGCGGTGGCGCTCGATGGCCTCCGCCATGCTTTCAATTTCTTCCGCCTGCAGAATTTTTTCCGGATCCAGAACTTCCGACTCCGCAATATTGTCTGCTTCTGACGGAGAGCCACCGAGATCAATCACATATTTCGACGGCACTTTATTACCGTCTTCGAACGCTTTGGGGTCCTGGAAATAACCGGAAATAGCTGCGCGCTGCTGTTCATTGGATGAATTGATCACCCACAGCACCAGAAACAGTGCCATCATCGCCAGGGCGAAATCCGCCATGGCGACTTTCCACGCACCACCATGCTCCTCATGCCGGCCCTTTTTCGAGCGGCGGATAATAATATTCTGGTGCGGGCCTAAGTTTTCCATCAGCGGCTGCGGACCTTGCTTTCCACTTCGGTAAAGCTGGGTCGTCCATGGGTGAACAGGGATTTACGCCCGAACTCAACCGCCAGCTGCGGTGGCAGGCCGTTCAGTGACGCAATAATGCAGGACTTGGATGCCTCATACAGTTTGATTTCTTCTTCCGCCAGATGACGCATGACCGCACTCACCGGCGCCACCACACCATAGGCCAGGAACACCCCGCTGAAGGTACCGACCAGCGCGGCCGCGACATGGGCACCGATTTCGGCAATTTCACCGTCAATCGCCCCCATCGTAATCACAATACCCAGTACCGCCGCCACAATACCGAAACCGGGCAGACCATCGGCCACCTTACTGACCGCATTGGCCGGCAGCTCCAGTTCGTGCAGGCGGGCATCAATTTCCTGATCCATCAGCGCCTCCAGCTCATACGAGGTCAGGTTGCCGGCGGCGATGATACGGAAATAATCGGCAATAAAATGGGCCAGCTCTTCATTCGCCTGAATGGCCGGATAACGCGAGAACAGCGCACTGGAGGCCGGACTCTCAACGTCGGCCTCAATCGCCATAATGCCTTCCCGGCGTGCCTTGTTAAGAATGTCGTAGATCAGCCCCAGCACATCCATATACATGGCTTTGTTGACCTTGCTGCCCATAATAATCTGCGGCGTCATCCGGAAGCAGTGCACCACCACATGCCATGGATTCCCGAGCAAAAACGCACCGAATGCAGCCCCGCAGATAATCAGAATTTCAAACGGCTGCCATAAGGCCAGCAGATTGCCGTGCGACATCACATAGCCGAACAGCACACTGCCAAAGACAATAATAAGTCCGATAAAGAACAGCATTCGCTAAAGGTCCCTGGCGCAACTTCTCCCGAAGGAATGATTAAAGACTATAGTTAAGTAAAGGCTACAAACGACGGTTACACAAACCAGCACATGACCTATTTATCGATAAAGCCGCCGGCGGATCTGTGGAAAACGGTACGGGCAACCACTGTCTTCCCCATTCTGGAAGAAACCCGGCAGCGCATCCGCAGCAAAATGCAGAGCCAGCGCGTCAGCTTTGACGAGCTGGCACCCTCCATTGAACGGGACCCGGCCATGTGCCTGAACCTGCTGCTGCTCGCCGCCCGCCAGCGGCCGGAGTCAGTGGCGCAGATCTCCGGGGCCGCCAGCTGCCTGTCCCTGCTGGGGATGCAGGATCTGGTCAGACTGGTGAAACAGCTGCCGGTGGTGGAAAGCACAACCGATGACCCGCAGCAGATCGCCTACCGGCGGGCACTGCTCACCGCTCAGTTTGCCGGCAATCTGGCGGCCAGCTGGGCACAGATCAAGGGCCGGCCTTCGGTCAGCTATGCGCGCTGGAGCACCATGCTCAGCCAGGCACCGCTGTGGCCCTGGCTGCTGAACTGGCCGGCCGCCGCCAACTGGATGCATCTGCTGACCCGGCATGTGGATCTGAAAACCGCCGCAGAGCGGGTGTTCGGCAAAGCCGATAAACAATGGGCGCTGCTGTTCCGCGAACTGCAGCTGCCGGTCATGGCACAGGACATGTATGCCGTCAGCCACCTGCCCGACGCCGCCCAGTGGCAGACCCTGCGCCGCCACGACCCCCGCGATCTGGATAATCAGCGGCCCTTGCTGCACCTCTGCCAGGATCCGGCCATGATCTGTCTGATGGCCGGCCAGATGGCGTGGCATCTGCACATTGCGCCACAGCATCACCGCTGCGGCCGCTGGCTGATGCTGGTCAGCCACTGGCTCGGCCGGCCGCCGTTCCAGACCGGAGCCCAGATCCGCCAGATTCAGGTTCAGACCAGCCAGCAGCAGCACAGCAGTCTGGGTACCGGCCTGCACCTGCTGCTCAGCCCGAACCCTGCGTATGAACCCTACCCATGGATTGCCCCCGATAACGCCACCACTGACGATCCGCTCAGTCAGCCCGCCGGGCGACCGCAGATTGCCGACCCGCAACGCCACAGCGACGAACGCTATATGAAGAACCTGCTTGCCCAGCTGCGTGAGCGGCCGGACAGCTTCGGTGACTGGCACTATCTGATGCGTGGCATGCTGCGCGGCATGACCGAAGGCATCGGCATGCCGTCCGCCTGCGTGGCACTGCTGAATAAAGACAAAACCCTGCTTAAGGTCGTGTATGCCGAGGGCATGAGCGAACAGTCCCCGATGCGCCGCTTCAGTATCGACCTGCGCCAGACCAGCCTGTTTACCCGGCTGCTGGAAAAACAGGCCAGTGTGCTGCTGACGCCGGACAACCGTGAACGCTTTCTGTCACAGCTGCCGGCCGACATGGCCGCCCGCCTGCCACAGCAGACGATGATGATGTCGATTGATGCCGGTGCCAGCCCCATCGGTATTGCCATGGCCTTTGCCGGTGAGCAGCAGGACGCGCTCTCCAATGCCGAATACATCACCTTCAAAAACCTGTGTATGGTCAGCAGCCAGAGCCTTGCAACACTGCGTACCAGAACGGTGAAAGCCGCCGGTAACTGACATCCGCGCCTGCCTTGGATAAACTGCCGCCTCTGTATTGAATTATTGCGAGAGTTTTCCATGGCAGATCTTCCCCTGTTACTTGAACCGGCCGCACTGGCGGCGCAGCTCCCTTTCGCCGCGGCGGATAAGATTCTGATCGTTGAACAGGCCAAAGCCGAAGCTTTCCTGGAAAACCACATCCCCGGCTCTGTCTGGCTCGACTTTAAAAAGCTGCAGTGCGTGGGCCAGCCGGCACCGGGCAAACTGCCGCCACTGGAGCAGTTATCCGCAGCGTTCAGTGACATCGGTCTCACCCCGGACACCCATGTGATCTGTTCCGATGACGAAGGCGGCGGCTGGGCCGGGCGCATGATCTGGGTACTCGACTGCCTCGGCCACAGTAAGTATTCCTATCTCAACGGCGGGCTGGTTGCCTGGTTGCAGGAAGGTCTGCCAACTGAAAGTGGTGCCGTACAGCCGCTGACCAGCCAGTATCAGGCCCAGCTGGTCAACAGCGACTGCACCCTGACCAAAGAGCAGATTCTGCAGCGCCTCGGCCAGTCGGACTTCGCCGTGTGGGATGCACGCTCACACGCGGAATACACCGGCGAAAAAGCCGTTTCCCAACGGGGCGGTCATATTCCCGGCGCGGTGAACTACGAATGGACGCTGGGCATGGATAAAGCCCGTGGGCTGAAAATCAATGAGCTGGAAGGCTTCCGCACCCTGCTCAGCGGGCTGGGCATTGATGACAGCAAGGAAATTGCCACCCACTGCCAGACCCACCACCGCTCGGGCTTTACCTATCTGGTGGGCAAAATTCTCGGCCTCAATATCAAAGGCTACGCCGGCTCCTGGTCGGAATGGGGGAATGACCCGGCAACACCGGTCAACACCGGCGAACAACCATAACAACAGGCAGCACCCTATATTATGACTTTCAAAGATAAAGCCTTTATCGTCAGCCAGTACCTGATTCCGCAGCACCTGCTGTCACGTCTGGTCGGCTGGATTGCTGCCAGCGAAATCCGCTGGCTGAAGAACACCTTCATCAATGCCTTCATCAAACGCTATGACGTCAATATGGAGGAAGCCGCACGCAAGAGCGCGGACGAATTCCGCTGCTTCAACGACTTCTTCACCCGTGAACTGGAAGATGGCGTACGGCCGCTGGCAGACGGCGACAACCAGCTGGTATCCCCGGCCGACGGTGCGGTGTCACAGCTGGGAAAAATTGAAAACGGCCGTATTTTTCAGGCCAAAGGGCAGGACTACTCACTGATTGAACTGCTGGGTGGCAGCACAGAACGGGCAGAAGAATTCATGGGCGGTGAGTTCGCCACTATCTATCTGTCACCGAAAGATTATCACCGCGTGCACATGCCACTGCGCGGCACCCTGCGCGAAATGGTGTACGTCCCCGGCGATCTGTTCTCGGTGAACAAAACCACCGCGGAAAACGTGCCGCGGCTGTTTGCCCGTAACGAGCGCGTGGTGGCCATCTTTGATACCGAGCAGGGGCCGATGGCCATGGTGCTGGTTGGCGCCATGATCGTGGCAGCGGTGGAAACCGTCTGGGCCGGTCTGATCACCCCGCCCAAACGGGAGCTGAAAGTGGTGGACTACACCAATCCGCAGCCGGTCACACTGGAGAAAGGTGAAGAAATGGGCCGTTTCCTGCTGGGCTCCACCGTGGTGCTCTGCTTTGCCAAAGACAAAATTCACTGGCAGGAAGAGCTCAGCGCCGACAGCCCGCTGCGCATGGGCGAAGCCATCGGCATGAGTGTGGAATAAGCCGTTGAAGCGGCAGTCACAGCGCGACCTGCCAACCCTGAACCTGCTGCGCACCTTTGAGGCAGCAGGTCAGCAGCTGAGCTTCAAACTCGCTGCCGAACAACTCTGCATAACCCCATCCGCCGTCAGTCAGCAGATCCAGTTACTCGAATCCCAGCTGGGAGTCGATCTGTTCCGGCGCCATAACCGCTCGCTGACGTTGACTGCTGCCGGTGAAGAGTACTGGCAGAAAGTCTGCCGCCAGCTGGCCGGGCTGCGCGCGGCCACCACCGAACTGTACCAGCAGCATGGCCATCAGCGTCTGCGGGTCAGCGTCATGCCACCGGTTGCCAACCGGGTCATCTTTCCGCATCTGGCCGAATTCCGTCAGCAGCAGCCGGATCTGGAACTGCACATCGAAACCGCACTGGGTTATACCGATCTGCAGCAGGGCAAAGCCGATATCGCCATCCGTTTCGGCTCGCCGCCGTGGCCGGGGCTGGTGCATGAAAAACTGCTGGATGTCAGCGTCCAGCTGGTCTGCCCACCGGGTTTCAGTCAGCAGTACCACCTGCAGGAAAATCCGGCCAACATCCGCCATGTACCGCGCATCGCCATGAACGACCGCCCGGGCAGCTGGCAGCAATGGTTTGAACAGACCGGTATCTGTCAGGGACAGGCGGCTGACGGGCCGGTCTTTCACGTTGATGACTACCCGGCGGCCATTCAGGCGGCCGAAAACCTGGGCGCCGCCCTGGCCCTGTATCCGGTCGAGAACCCGCTGATTCAGAGCGGCCGGCTGGAATCCCCCTTTCCGCCTGCCGGCCCCATGAACGATGCTATCTATGCGGTCTACCCGGCCGTATGGCAGCAACATCCGTCCGTGCGCACCTTCACCGGCTGGCTCAGAGACCTGCTGCAGGCCCTGTAATCAGTTAAGCAGAGCTAATCCGAACAGCGCTTTTTTATCGTTTGTCGCCGCCAGCCGCTGACCTCTAAAGTGCCACGCAAAGGAGGCACGTTATGAATCAGCAATCACACCCGGATTTCCCCGCCAGCAACCCGCCGGCCGGCTTCAGCGCACGCTATTTTTTCCGCCACCGGCAAGCGGAGATGGACGAACTGTTCGACACCCTGAGCTGCCCTGCGGACATCAGCCCGGATGGCGTCTACCGTGGCCGGCTGTTTGCCATCAGCGCTGTCAGCCGTCTGCCACGACCGCTCGCCGGACTGATCTGCCGTCTGCTGGACAGTTTCCTTAACCCCTGGAAAGGCAAAAGCTTCGGCGCCCAGGAGGGGGCCAATATCTGGCTGTCCGCGCGCGGCAGTCTGAGCTTCGGCTATTACCACATCCGCCGCGCTGAAGATGACAACGGCCGCGCGCTGATCCGGCTGAATTATGCACACCCGCGCACCCCACGCCTGCTGCAGCCCATACGCGGTGAAGCCCGCTTACTGACGGACGGTGTGTGGCTGGCCCGTATGCGCTGGCAGGGCCGCCATGGCCTGAAAACCCTGCTTTATTTCACCCTGGAAGCCCGCCCATGAGTGCGCCGTACGACGTCATCGTTATCGGCAGTGGTTTTGGCGGCGCGGTCGCGGCAGCCACCCTGACCCGGGCAGGCCAGCGGGTTCTGCTGCTGGAACGTGGTCCCTGGCGGGATACCCGGCCGGTACGCATGGCCGGTATTGATGAGCGCAGCCCGCTGCCGTACGGGCGTCATTTTTACACCCACCTGCTGCACCGCCTGGCGACACCATGGACCCCCGCCCGGGGCTGGTGTCTCAACCGCCGGGGCCTGTTCGATATTCATCAGAGCAGCGATATGACCCTGGTATGTGCCAATGGGGTCGGCGGTGGCAGCCATGTTTACAGCGCCATGAATACCCGCCCGGCCCAAAGCCATTACTGGGACGGTCACGTGCACGGCATCACCTCCGCCGCCATGGAAGAACATTATCAGTGGATGCTGCGCACCATGGGAGCCCGGGCGCCGCAGGACAGTGACGCCATCCCCAACTTCACCGGCAGCCGCTACGCCGGCTCAGAACACTTTATTGCTGACCAGCAGCCGGCGATGTCGGTGCGCATGGACAAGGATGCCGCCGATTTCTGCAACAACAGTTTCTTCGGCAGTGAAAACGGCGCCAAAGCCACGCTCGACCGGATTCTGCTGCTGCCGGCCATGGAGCAGGGACTGGAAATACGTGCCCGGCATGAGTGCCTGAGCCTGTGGCAACAGCCGCAGGGCTACCGGCTGGAAGTGCTGGATCAGCGTGACAACACCATCCGTCAGCTCAGCGCCGCCCGGGTGGTTCTGGCAGCGGGCACCCTCAACACCCTGCGCCTGCTGTTCCGCAGCCGCGCGCTTGGTGGTCTGCGGGGGATGCCGGCGCTGGGGCTGGGCTTCGGTGGTAATGGCGATGTACCGGCTTACTGGGCGCTCAATGAAGATGGCGCTGATTTCAGCACCGGCACACCCTGTCACGGCCGCTTTGCCCTGCGGGATCCACACAGCGGTGGCCCCGCCACATTACCCGGCTGTCTGCCGGCCGACCTGACAACTTATGGTCTGAACGGTATCGCACGCATTCCCATGCCCGCGTTTTTACGCCGGCGCCTGCAACGTGACCTGATTCTGGTGGGCATGGGGGCGGATAACGCCGATGGCGTGGCCGAGTGGCACAAAGGCCGTCTGACGTTCCGCTACCTGCAGGGCAACAACCCGGTACTGGCCAGTGTTTACGCCCATCTGGATGAGGTGGCACGGCGCAGTCAGCGGCCGGTTCATTTCCGCCGCCGCAGTCCCCTCACCGTACACCCGCTCGGCGGTGCCCGGCTGGCGCCATCCTCCACACAGGGCGTGGTGGATGCCCGCGGCGAGGTCTATGGCCACCGCGGGCTGTTTATTGCCGATGCCAGTGCCCTGCCCGCTGCGCCGGGGACACCGCCGTCGATGACCATCGCCGCCTGGTCCCGCCATGTTGCCCTGGGAATCAGCCAGGCTGACGTGACACCGGCCCGCCAGCGCAGCCGGCGCCAGCAAACACAACAACAAAAATAACGCGTTCAGGAGAACAGACGATGAACACAGCCTTCCGCAAACGGGTCTTCACCCTGACCAGCCTGCTGCGCATCAGCGCCGCCGCCCTGCTGCGCCTGCCACGGCTGGGCAAAGCACTGCTGTTACCGGCCACCTCACGCCGGCTGCGCGAGCAGATCATGCTGGCCTGCACCCGGGTCAACGACTGCCGCTACTGCGCCTGGGCACATACGCATCTGGCGCTGAAAAACGGGGTTGATATTGAAGCTCTGAATGAGCTGCTGACGACCCCGGAGCAACCGCTGGGCAATGAGCAGGAAGGCATTGCCATTCTCTATGCCCAGCACTTTGCTGAACAGCAGGGGTACCCCACCGCCGCCGCCCGGCAACGGCTCAGCAGCGCCTTCAGCAAAGCTCAGGTACGGGAAATCCATGCCTGTTTATACGCCATTTACTTTGCCAACCTGAGCGGCAATACCTTTGACGCCCTGCTTGCGCGCCTGCGTGGCCGGGCAGCGGACAACAGCCAACTGCTGACGGAATTACTGGCATCCCTGCTGGCGGCACCGGTACTGATCGCCATCCGCATAGCGGCACGGAATGACCGTACCGTGCATTTCGACCGTCAGCCATAAGAGGAGACAGCATGAAACGTCTGTTACGCTGGTTACCGCTGGGACATGTCAGGGAAGTTGCTGCCACTGAGCTGTGGCAGCGGCGCCATCAGGTGCAGCTTGTCGACGTCCGCAGCCAGCGCGAATACCGCCACAGCCACATCCCGCAGGCGCTGCACCTGCCCATCACCCGGTTCAGTCATGAGCGTATCCGCGCCCTGCAACTGGACCCGCAGCGGCCGGTGGTCACCATCTGCCTGTCCGCCCACCGCAGTATTCCGGCGACGCGGCAACTGCAGGCGATGGGATTTCAGGCTGCCCAGCTGCAGGGTGGCATGCTGGCCTGGTGGAAGGCCGGCCTGCCATGTACAGAAGCACCGTAAACCGTTACGCCCGGGCCCAGTCGAAAGCCAGTACGGCAGAAATGTCTGTGTGATTGAGCACCATCATCAGCAAACGGTCGAGGCCCATGGCCACCCCGGCACAATCCGGCAGCCCGTGCGCCAGTGCCCCCAGCAGATTTTCATCCACAGGCCGGTTGCCGGCCTCGGCCACAAACCGGCGCCGCTGTTCAGCGGCATCGGTCAGTTCGTGATAGCCGTTGGCCAGCTCCGCACCGTTCAGATACAGCTCAAAGCGGCGGGCGACCGCCATGCCATCAGCATTTTTTTCCACCCGCGCCAGCGCTGCCTGCGAAGCCGGAAAATCATCGATAAACACCAGTGTGTCCGGCGGCAGCGCCGGCTCCACCGCATGACTCATAATCACGTCCAGCCAGCCATCACGGCTCAATTGCAGATCCTGCCCCGCCAGCTGCATGCCTCGGCAGGCAATGTCATCGTCAGTGGCGACAAAGACATCAATAGCCGCGTACTGCTGTACCGCCTCACGGTAATGCAGGGTCATCACCGGTAACTGTGGATAACCTGCCGCCAGCAGAGTCCGGGTCAGTTCTGCCACTTCCTGCATCAGCTGCTGTGGCCCCCAGCCGACCCGGTACCATTCCAGCATGGAGAATTCGGGATTGTGGCGGCGGCCGGCTTCACCACGACGGAATACCCGCGCAATCTGGAAAATATCGCCACTGCCGGCGCACAGCAGACGCTTCATGGCATATTCCGGCGAGGTATGCAGATAACGCTGATCGCTGGTCTGCATGGGTTCAATATTCGGATCACAGACCGCCGCCTGTGACAGCACCGGGGTTTCCACTTCCAGCACGCCACGCTCAGCGAAGAAGCGGCGGATGGTCTGATTCAGGTTCTGGCGGGCCAGCAGGGCGTCACGCCCGGCAGAAGGTTGCCACATAACAGGTCCTCGGACAGCAGAGCCGCCGGCACATCACCGGCGTCAGGAACGGCATTAAAAAAGGGAGCCGCAGCTCCCTTTCATTGGCAGTGTGCAGCCCTTATGCACGGCTCACGTATTCACCGGTACGGGTATCGACACGCAGCTTGTCACCGATGTTGATGAACAGCGGTACTTTCACCACGGCACCGGTGCTCAGAGTGGCCGGCTTGTTACCGCCCTGGGCAGTATCCCCTTTCACGCCCGGGTCTGTTTCCGTGACTTCCAGCTCAACAAAGTTCGGTGGCGCAACGGTCAGTACCGCACCGTTAAACAGGGTGACCACATACACATCCTGTTCTTTCAGCCATTTGACGGTGTCACCCAGCGCTTCGGCCGAGGCACCATGCTGTTCGAAGGAACCGTCTGTTGCCATGAAGTGCCAGAACTCACCATCGGTGTACAGGTACTCCATGTCCACTTCCATCACATCGGCGCCTTCCAGCGAATCCCCGGATTTGAAGGTTTTTTCCACAACCCGGCCGTTACGCAGGTTGCGCAGTTTCACCCGGTTGAATGCCTGGCCTTTACCCGGTTTTACGTACTCGTTTTCGATGATGGAACATGGCTCGTTTTCGAGCATGACCTTGAGACCTGATTTGAATTCGTTGGTAGAATAGTTCGCCATTTCACAGCCCAATCAATGTAGGATATTTTCAAAAGGTGCCTATCATAACCCGATCTGCCGTTTCTGTTGAGCGTGATGACTGGCGGCAGATACTGGCCCAGGCTTTCCGCTCCGCCGGCGACCTGCTGGACTACCTCGGCCTTGCTGCTGACAGGCTGCCCCAGGTATTAACAGAATTCCGTGATTTCCCGCTGCTGGTGCCTCAGCCTTATGCCAGTCTGATGGAGCCCGGCAATCCGGCTGACCCGCTGCTGCTGCAGGTATTACCACTGCGCGACGAACTGCTGCCGGTGCCCGGTTTCAGTTCCGACCCACTGGAAGAAGCCGGTGCGAACCCGGACCGCGGCATTATCCACAAGTACCATGGACGGGTGCTGTTACTGGCGGCATCCGGCTGTGCCGTTAACTGCCGCTACTGTTTCCGCCGCCACTTTCCTTATGCAGACAACCGTGTCAGCCGCGCTCAGTGGCAGCAGGCGCTGGACTATATCCGCAACGACACCAGCATCACAGAAGTGATACTGAGCGGGGGTGACCCGCTGCTGCTGCAGGACGATGCCCTGCAGGAACTGGTCAGCCTGTGCGATGCGATTCCACAGTTAAAACGCCTGCGTATTCATACCCGCCTGCCGGTGGTGATCCCGCAACGGGTGACCCCTCAGCTGGCGCAGATCCTGAAGCACAGCCGTCTGACCACCAGCATGGTGCTGCATATTAATCACGCGCGTGAACTCAGTCCGGCCCTGCACAGCTCTCTCAGTACTCTCCGCGAGGCCGGCGTCACGCTGCTGAACCAGTCAGTGTTGCTGAAAAATGTGAACAATGACTTCAGAGTTCTGTCTGAGTTAAGCGAAAGTCTGTTTGAGTTTGGCATCCTGCCTTATTACCTTCACCTGCTGGACCGGGTCAGTGGCGCGCATCACTTTGAAATCAGTGAAGCGGAAGCCGTGAAGCTGCACAGGGAGTTACTGGCCGGCCTGCCTGGTTATCTGGTTCCGCGACTGGTCCGGGAAATAGCAGGATTGCCCAACAAGGCACCAATCAACCTCGACAGGCAATAATTTCTCACCTATAAAGCGGTGGATTTCGGCTGCATACACAGACACTTACATTAAACCCGCTATACTGAACATAAAGCCTGATGACAATTACACCTAATCAGGCCGTTTATTAACTATTTTGACAGCAGGATTGCATGGATAGCCCAGTAACGCCGATCAAGCTGAACATACCGACAACACCACTCAGCCAGCCATCTTTCTGTCCTGGTAACGTGGAAGGTGTGACCCAATGGGCGAAGGCTTTGCCGATGGCAAATACCGGCGAGGCTGCCCGTCAGCTGTATAAAGCCATCCGCGAACTGAATCAGTGGAATACTGATCCGCTGCTGCGTTTCAAAACGCTGGAAGTGGTGCGTCCTTATATCTATTCGATCTGCACCCTGCTGAATAAACATTTCCTGCAGTCATCCATTACCCTGAACGAGAAACAGCTCAAGATTGCCAACCTCAGTCAGGCTCTGCAGGGACATCTCGCCACCGGCTATAAAATGGTGGTGGCACACAGTATCAGTCGTCTGGGCTCAGCCGAACGCCCGTCCAAGGTCGTGACACTGGCGATCCACCGTGCGATATCCGATATCAATCAGACCATCCTGCGTGCCTTCCAGCTGTACTGTCAGCCACCGGAACACGCCTGGCTGGAAATCAACCAGCTGTATCTGCTGGCGGAAATGCACAAGCTGCTGACCTTTGCTGTCAGTGACCGCCAGACCCGCTTTATGTCCACGTCCACCATCCGTGACGTGTACATCCGTGCGCACCTGCTGGGCACCGCCAAACCGAACAATCTGCGTCAGCAGGATCTTTCCCTGCTCTATGACGCCAGCGAACTGTGGGCAGAATTTGCCTCCCTGGCACAGGCCGATGATGAAGAAGCGCTGTTTATTATCAACCTGCACCGCGACCGTCCGGCACAGTACCGCCAGCACCTGCGCGACGCGCAGAAGCCACTGTTCCGCAGTCTCAATACCGCCGGCCTGGTACAGGCGCTGAAACAGTGGGCCGCCAACCCGAACGGCTCGCATCAGATTACCGTGCCGGGCAAGCTGAGTGATAACCTGCTGTCCCACGCCATCCAGTCGTGGGGCATTCACTGGCAGCGCTCTTTCCGCCGCGCCAGCAGTGAAGGTCAGCTGCGTCTGTGTATCGGCCTGTCGGCCACGCACTATTACAGTGGCGACATGAAAGAGTTTGAAGCTCAGATTGCATCCATCCGCCCGAAAACACTGGAAGGCCAGACGGCCGACCGCAGCGTTGACGTCGGCCGGCCTGTTGCGGACGACGATGTCTGGGCCAATGCCTTTGACGCCGGCGGTTCCCGTCTGGCAGAAAACAGCAGCATGAATATTGATGCCATCGAATTCATCAACCGCCATAAAAGCAAGGATGAAGACGAAGGCGAATTTACGGCAAAATACCCGACCCATGACGTCACCCTGATCAATACCAGCCCGGGTGGTTACTGTGTGCACTGGGCGGGAGATATTCCGTCCAGCATTCAGGCCGGGGAATTACTGGGCATCCAGGAAAAAGGCGTGAAACACTGGTCCATCGGTGTCATCCGCTGGATCCGTCACCTGCGCGACCAGGGTACTCAGCTGGGGATTGAACTGCTGGCACCGCGGGCGGAAGTCGGTGCCGCGCGGCTGCTGCAGAAGACCGGCAGCAACGGTCCTTTTATGCGCGCCTTATTATTACCGGCCATCAAGGCCATTGCCCAGCCGGCCACCCTGCTGCTGCCACGCATGCCATTCCGCACCGGCAATAAAACAGAACTGCTGTTCACTGATCTGCAGGGGCGTCATCAACTGACCAAACGCCTGACCTCAACCAGCAGCTTCAGCCAGTTCCAGTTCAGAACGGCCGGCGCAGCCACCACCTCTGCCAGCAATAATGTGCAGCCTTCCGCCAGTATTGCCGAAGACGATTTCGACTCTATCTGGAACAAACTCTGAGCGGGCTTTTCGTCAGCAAAGCCCAAAGCTGTCACATTTGTCATACACGGTCATTTTTTTTCCATTAATGCCCCTTATAATCGGCCTGTGTCATGGTCCGTGGCTGTTCTGTAATCCGGACCCGCGTTAAGCTGTATTTATCTGTACATAGCTGCATTTACCTTTCAGACAGTGTTCCATCTGTTCCACCAGACTCTGTGCAGATTGTTTCAACAAAATGATAAGCCCATCAACAAATACGGGCTGAAGTGACCTGAGGTTTACATGTCATCAAGTCGGGATACCCTGCATCTGCTGTTACTCACAGAAACCCAGAATGAAGCTGAAAGCCTGGTCAGTCTGATGAGAAACTCCGGCAGTGCCACGCGCGCCCACCAGATCCGGTCACTGAGTGATCTGAACGAACAACTGCAGGAAAAATCCTGGGATCTGCTGATCGCCCACCCGAGAGTCGGTGATATCGGCTATGAAGATCTGCTGAAACTGATCCGGCGACTGAACAAAGACCTGCCGGTTATCCTGATTGCCGAAGACGTCGACCCGATGGTGATGGAAAGTGCCATCAAGCGCGGTGCCTGCACCGTGGTGCCGGCCGATGAAACCAACCTGTTGTTACTGGTTATCCAGCGCGAACTGAATCACCTGCGTACCCGCCGCGATCTGCGCACATTGGAAGTCCGTATCCGTGATGCCGAAAAGCGCAGCCATAATCTACTCGAAAGTTCCAAGGATGCCATCGCCTATATTCATGATGGTATGCACGTATTTGCCAACCATGCCTATCTGGAACTGTTCGGTTACGAATCCGTGGAAGAACTGGAAGGCATGCCGATCATGGATATGATTGATGCCTCCGCCCAGCAGGGGTTCAAAGCCTTCCTGCGTAATTACCACAACGAAGGCAACACCCAGGAGCTGCGGACCACCGGTATTAACGGTGAGGGCAAACCTTTTCCCATGCGCCTGACGTTTTCTCAGGCGACTTACGCTGAAGAGCGCTGCACCCAGGTGGTGATCAGTGCCAACACCGACAATGCCGAACTGGAAGCCAAACTGAAAGAAATCAGCAGCCGCGACCTGATGACCGGCCTGTACAACAAGCCCACCTTTATCAGCCGTCTGGAAGAAGCCGTTGATAAAGCCGTTCTGCAGGGAGCCCGGGGGGCGGTCCTGTATGTGAATATCGATCATTTCGGCAAACTGAAAAGCGAGATCGGTATCAGCCATACCGATACGGTGGTCAGTGAAGTGGCCAACATGCTGAAAAGTCAGAGCACGGAAGGTGATGTTCTGGCACGTATCGGTGAAGATATTTTCTGCTGTCTGCGTATGGGCATTGATGCCGAAAGCGCGCTGGATTTTGCTGAACAGATCCGCGGCCGCGTTGAGCATATGCTGATTGATCTCGGCAAACGTACCGTCACCGTCACCGTCTCCATCGGCCTGGCCCTGATTACCGAAAACAGCTCACGGCCCGATGAAATTCTGCAGCAGTCCCATCACGCCGCCGATGATGTGCGTACACTGGAAGGCAAGGAACGCGGTAATGGTGTGCATCTGTTCCAGCCGAAAGAAAGCGACGATCAGGGCCGCTCAGCGGAAAGTCTGGAAACCCGTCTGGCTGACTCCATCCGCAGTAACACCCTGCGTCTGCTGTTCCAGCCGATGATCAGCCTGCGTGGTGACGAAACCGAGCATTACGAAACCCTGCTGCGCCTGCCGCTGCCCGATGGTGAAGAGCTGTCCGCCGGTGATTTTCTCAACAGCCCGGAAATCAGCGATGAGCTGAAAAAGAAAATCGACCGCTGGGTCATTCTGCACACCACCAAACTGCTGGGCGAGCACCGGGCCAAGGGCCACAATACCCGCATGTTCATCAACCTGTCCGGGGCCTCCCTGTGCGATGACACTCTGCCGGGCTGGATCGGTGTGGCCATCAACGCCGCCAAACTGCCAAAGGGATCGGTGATTTTCCAGTTCAATGAAGAAGATGCCGGACGCATGCTGAAGCAGGCACAGATGTTTACCCAGGCGCTGACGGACAAGGCCATTCCATCCTCCGTCAGCCGTTTCGGCTGCGCCCTCAACCCACTGCAGATGCTGAAACACCTGACGGTGGATTACGTCAAAGTCGATGGCTCATTTACCCAGGAGCTGGGCAGTAACCCCGATACCCAGAAGCACCTGAAAGAACTGCTGGCGGATCTGCACGAAGAAGAGAAACAGACCATCGTTCCTCTGGTGGAAAGCGCCACCTCCGTGGCCTCACTGTGGCAGATGGGTGTGCATTTTATTCAGGGTTATTATGTCCAGCCGCCGCAGTCGGCAATGACCTTCGATTTCGCCGAAGACAACGAAATCTGAAGTGTAAAAAGCCCGCACAGAGCGGGCTTTTTTATTTATTCCATAATATCCCGGTCGCGGTAACCGAGCAGGTACAGAATACCGTCCAGCCCCAGCGTGGTGATGGAGTTCTTGGCATTTTTACGCACCAGCGGCTTGGCCCGGAACGCAATGCCCAGACCGGCAATGCTCAGCATCGGCAGGTCGTTGGCGCCATCACCGACGGCAATGGTCTGCTCCAGACTGATGCCTTCCTGCAGCGCCAGTTCTTTCAGCAGCTCAGCTTTGCGCTGACCGTCGACCACCCGTCCGGTGACCCGGCCGGTGACGACACCCTCTTCCATCTCCAGCTCATTGGCATAAACATAATCAATGCCCAGCTTCTGCTGCAGATAGTGGCCGAAATAATTGAAGCCACCGGACAGAATGGCTGTCTTGTAGCCCAGTGCTTTCAGGTTACGGATCAGACGCTCGGCGCCTTCCGTCACCGGCAGACGTTCAGCAATGCCCTGCAGCACATCGCCGCTCAGCCCTTTCAGCAGCGCCACCCGTTGCTCAAAGCTCTGAATAAAGTCCAGTTCGCCCTGCATCGCCCGTTCGGTAATGGCGGCCACCTGCTCACCGACACCGGCGGCAGCCGCCAGCTCGTCGATGACCTCGGCTTCAATCAGGGTTGAATCCATATCGAAGCACACCAGCCGCCGGGTGCGGCGGTAGACGTTATCTTCCTGGAACGCGATATCCACCCCCAGGTCACTGGCTACTTCAAGGAACTGCGCGCGCATGGCAGTCTGATCGGCTTCACCACGCACGGAAAATTCCACACAGGCACGGGTGGCCTGCTCTGTCTGTTCCAGCGGGACCCGCCCGGACAGACGGTTAATCTGATCAATATTCAGCCCATGATCGGCAACAATCGCGGTCACCCGGGCAATGGCTTCCGCCTCAATCGTGCGTGCCAGCAGGGTAATAATGTGACGGGACTTGCCCTGCCCCTGCACCCAGTTGTCGTAGCTGTCCGGGGTTACCGGTGTAAAACGCACCGACAGGCCCAGTTCATGGGCTTTGAACAGCACATCTTTCAGAACCGGGGCAGACTCTGCCCGGGAAGGGATAGCGGCCAGAATACCGAGCGACAGAGTGTCGTGAATTTCGGCCTGGCCAATATCAAGAATGGTGACATCGTACTGTGCCAGAATGGCACTGATGCTTGAGGTTAACCCGGGCTTATCGGCCCCAGTCACGCGGATTAGAACCAATTCAGTCACGGATATATCCTGCTCGCAATACCGTCAGCACGTTACAGTTTTTCAGCGTCTGCCTTTGCAGCAGCCACAACCGCACGCAGTTCTTCGATCAGATCTACGGTCTCATGGACAGACAGTGCACGGACACGGTCCACACTCATCAGGAACAGGCCTTTTTCCAGTTGTTGCAGTTTGTCCTGCAGAGACTGTTTCACGTCGCTCATGGTGAATCCCCATCAAATTATTCAGTTCTGGTCGGAGTGTGAGGGTCCGACACCGGATAAAGCTGCGCCACCGGGAATATCCTGGCGTTACCGCAGGCGGCGCATATAATACCATCTTAATTACGGAAATCTTCGATTGTTTGAGTAAGCAGATGCAGAGAGTCAGACTGATTGGGCAAAAGCTGAATATAAGTCAAATTTGTGGGCTGATTGCCGGGCTGATGATCCTGCTGTCGGGAATACTGATCAGCACCCTGACCTATTCCCACCTGCACGGCCAGCTGCAGAGCCGTTTGCAGCAGGATGCCGCGCGCCAGCTGCAGCGGCTGGCACTGGCCACCGCCCCCAGCCTGCTGAAAGAAGACCGGATTACACTCAGCCTGACCCTGTCCGAGTGGAAACTGGGCCCGGAACTGACCGGGATTCAGGTACTGAACCATGATCAGCAGGTGATTGCTGAAACCGGCAGCTACCGCAGCGGCAGTACAGAAATCACTCAGCCGGTTACTCAGGACAATGTTTCCGCCGGCGTGCTGCGTGCCAGCATCAGCCTGGACAGTGCCAGCCAGACGGCACGGCATTATCTGTCACTGGGGCTGATTGCCAGCGGCCTGCTGGCACTGATTGCCGCACTGGCCGCGTATCAACTGGCCGAACGCGGGCTGCGCTACATCCGCCAACTACAGCAGAGCCTCAGTCAGTGGCAGCAGGATGAGCGCCCGCTGACTCTGCCGGCTGCCCCGGCCATCAGTGAAATGCAGGGGATTCATCAGGCGCTGAATAACATTGCCCAGCGTGAGCTGCATCAGAAGGCCATGCAGGAAGCGCTCGGACGCTTTGTTTCGGCGGTGGATAACAAAACTCAGCCGCTGCTGCGCTATCACGAATGCGCCCTGTTGTTTATTGAAATTCAGGATCTGGAAGTGCTGCAGCAGCGCCTGTCTGCCGACGAGCTGAGCCAGGTGCTGAATCAGTATCACCGCCTGCTGTCACAGGCAGCCAAACTCTATAACGGTAAAATTGACCGTTACCTCGGTGACGGTGTGGTCATGATGTTCGGGCTGGCGAACCCCACCGCCGATCATGGTAACGCCGCGTTGCATTGCCTGTATGCCGCGCAGCTGTTTCTCGGTCTGGTGGCTCATCTGCAGGATGCCGGTCAGCAGACCCTGCCGGTCGGATTCCGTATCGCCGCTCACTGGGGCAATATCCTGCTGGCACCGATTACCCACGACGACCGTACTGAATGCAATCTGATCGGTGATACCGTGCACTGGGCTTACAACCTCGCCACCAACAGCGAAGAACATCGTTTACTGGTCAGCCAGCAACTGGTTGAGCACCTTGGTAATGATAATGAAATCAGTTGGGAAGAAGGTCCGCTGGTATCGGACCTGCATGGGCGTGAACAGTCCAGTTACTGGCTGGCGGATTTACCGGAAAAAACCAGCCAGCTGATTCAGCGACAGATAAAACATATTACCGCCATGACGGAAAATGCCTGATAAATACAGGGTAAAAATGCCAAAAAAGCGGCAAAAATAATTTCCCGCATTCAATCAACCTGATTTTTTTATCAGTGAATTTGAACTTCCGCCGGCCTCGGCTAAGGTTATTGTGAAACCAACAGTGGAGGTTCTGATTCATGGTTTTCCGCAAATCCGCTCTGGCTGCAGCCGTTCTTTTCAGTTGCAGTCCCGCAGCATTTTCCAGCGACCTGCAGATCAACGGCTTTATGAATATTACAGCCGGCGTTCTTTCTACCGATGAAATATCCCTCGACGGCTACGACGACGAAGTGTCTTTTGACAACGGCACTCTGGTCGGCCTGCAAATGACCCAGCAGGTGAACGACAGCACGTCGGCGACCCTGCAGCTGATTTCCCGTGGCTCACAGGATTACGAAACGGAAGCATCCTGGGCTTACATTACTTATTCCCCGTCCGCAGATACCGACATCCGTGTCGGCCGGCTGCGTACCCCCATGTTCTATTATTCTGACTTCCTTGAAGTCGGCTATGCCTATAACTGGGTACGGCCGCCGTCACTGGTTTACCGTATGGACATGCTGTCTTCCATCAGCGGTGTTGATATTACCCAGCGTTTTTCTGCGGGTTCGGTTGACGGTTCTGTACAGCTTTATACCGGCCGTTTTGCCGACGACATCGACCTGTACGGTGACACCTACAATATCGAAATGCGCCGCGTGGCCGGTCTGGTCGTAAGCATGAACTATGGCAATTTCGGTGCCCGTGTCAGCTACCATCAGGCAGCGATCAGCATGGACATCGACCCTGCCGGTAGCCGCCCGCTGGATCAGCTGGCTGGCCTTGCAACCCTGAATGGGGTTGGTGAAGATTTCGTACCGGATGAAGATAAGTCGAAGTTCTATCAGGCATCCTTAACTTACGATAATGGCAGTGTAGTGGTCAAGTAATTTTGGCCACGGTTTAGTAGGAATCCCAATACAGTTTCTCTGCTGCATTTGGACTTTTCCCACCGTTATTCGTGTGCGGTCGGATCTGACTGTAATAGCCAGTCAGATAGG
>JAIXHJ010000002.1 GCA_030145845.1 Pseudomonadota bacterium | reverse complement strand
CACCGCCCCATACTTCTGCACATACGCGGGTCAGTGCCGCTGTCAGAGTGGTTTTACCGTGGTCAACGTGACCGATAGTACCCACGTTTACGTGGGGTTTGGAACGTTCAAACGTTTCCTTTGCCATGACCCAATCTCTTCTTCAGTCGTGTGGTTTCAGATTTCTGCTTCACATACACAAAAAGGCAGACCCAAAGGTCTACCTTTCCGAATAATGGTGCTGATACCCAGAATCGAACTGGGGACCTCATCCTTACCAAGGATGCGCTCTACCGCCTGAGCTATATCAGCCTGTAACACATAATGGAGCGGGTAGCGGGAATCGAACCCGCATCATTAGCTTGGAAGGCTAAGGTTCTACCATTGAACTATACCCGCGTACCCAACAAACAGGTGTCAATGTAACCAGCTACCTGCCTGCTCCGGCAGCATTCCTGCGCTGCCTTAAATTTGGTGGTGGGGGCTGGATTCGAACCAGCGAAGCTTTCGCGTCAGATTTACAGTCTGATCCCTTTGGCCGCTCGGGAACCCCACCAAAGTGGCGCGCATTATGTTCACGATCCGGTAAGGTGTCAACACTTTTTTTCTTATTTATTATCAACTTACGATTTGCCGGGCGTTTGAGCCGTAAAATGCGCTCAGCGCGGGCTGCATTCCACCAGTTCCCAGCTGATTTCAGTATCACCGGCCTGAATACGTTCACGCATGCGCTCATTCAGCTGCGAGACTTCAACCACTTCAACCCAGTATTCCCGTCCGGCGTGATTCACCACCCGCACTGCGGCCGGAATGCCGGCGTCTTCAACCTGCTGCCGCAGGCCGTATGCTGACTCTTTATTACGGAACAGGCCCAGCGATACCCCCTCAGCAAGATCCCCCTGCGTAATGATATAGCTGTCGAATTTGCGCTTCTGCAGCTCTTTCAGTACCCGCAGCGCTTCTTCGCGACTGCTGCGGGGAGGCACATGCACCCAGTAATCCGCAGGCTTGTCACTGCTGACTTCCACGGTTTTGATATGTCCGGTAAGCCCTACTGCGCTGACCCGCGCCAGCAGATGACGGGCATCAAGCTCATCCGCGTATGGCCCACCCACATAACAAAGGTCATCACGCCCCGGGGTGGCTACGGTTTTTTTGTGTTCTGCCGGGCGCAGGGTTTCTGCCACCTCACTGACCAGCAACAGCGGGCGTGCATCAGCCGGCATACTGACCGCTGCAGCCGGTGCCGCAGGCGCAGATTCCTGCTGCCAGTAGACCACCAGCAACAACAGATTGGCGAAAACCAGACTAAAAAAGATCCAGCGCATACAGGGAATCCATACCGTCCATAATAAGATCTGCCTTAAAAGTCAGCCCGGCCTGACGGGCCAGCCACTCACCATCACCGCCAGTGACCAGCGGCACATACTGCGGATATTCCGCGACGACCGTCTGCACCATGGCCAGCGCCTGATACTTCAGACCGGCGGTCACACAGCCAAGCGTATCCCTGCCGGGAGTTATTGCATCCCCACCGGCTTCATCCAGATACTGACGCACGCGTTCGGTACTGGAAAACAGTGCCTGCGCCGCCAGCCCCTGACCGGGCACGATATAGCCACCCTGATGTTGATTGTCTGCATCCAGCAGGTCAATGGTCAGGGCCGTTCCGGCATCAATCACCAGCAGCGGCTTCTCCGTCAGCCGGCGCGCACCCAGCATCGCCAGCCAGCGGTCAACACCCAGACGGGCCGGATCCGCATAACAGTGACGGAACGCCGGATGCTGCAGCAAGGGTTCAGACAGCCACACCAACCCGGACGCCTGTTGCTGCAGCCGCTGCTGCAGCAACTCATGATGACGGACCGCGGCAACCATCACTTTATCAGCCGCCGGCAAAGTTTCTGTGAGACTGTCGGCATAGCCGGCAACCCCCTGCTGCAATACCTGACCCGCAGCACGCAGCTGCCATTTGAAGCGGCTGTTACCGGCGTCAATCAGCAGCACGGACACTGATTTCACCGGCATTAATTATCTCCATGCCGCGCTCGGTACGCAGCATCAGTTCGCCTTTGCGGTTCACGCCTTTCACTATGCCCCGCTGTTCATGATTCGGTGCCAGGATACGGACCTCTTTATTGAGGAATATATCCCGTTCGCTCCAGTACTGCTGCCAGGGGGCAAAGCCTTCACGCTGAAAGTCCTCCACCGCCGCCAGCAGTTCATCCAGCAGCACCGCCGCCACCTGATTACGCGACAGGTCCGGATTCAGGCTGCGCAGTTCCGCCCAGGGCTGTTCAATATTGCGTGCATCGTCATCACTCAGCGACAGGTTCATGCCGATACCGATCACGACCTGACAGTGACTGCTGTATTCACCGGTCACCTCCAGCAGAATGCCGGCCAGCTTTTTCCCCTGCGCATACACATCATTCGGCCACTTCAGTCCGATACCGCGGATTCCCAGACGCACCAGCGCCCTTTCCGCGGCAATGGCCGTCATCAGACTGAGGCCTTCCAGCTGTGCCATACCGCCGGCAAAGGATACCAGCAGCGACAAATAAATATTCTTACCAAACGGGCTCACCCATTGCCGCCCACGGCGGCCACGGCCACTGATCTGCTTCTCCGCCAGCACCGCACAGCGTTTGCCCATATGATCGGCGGCCCGCTCAAACAGATAGGTATTGGTGGAACCGACATCCAGCAGTACTTCCAGCCGGTCCAGCCGGTGTGTCAGCTGCTGCTGTATACGCTCAGCATCGAGCAGCTCGATGGCCTCCTGCAGACGATAGCCCCGGCCCTTGACCGATGAATACGGGATATTCAGTTCATCCAGCTTTTTCATCTGTTTCCAGACCGCTGTCCGGCTGATACCCAGACGGGCACCCAGCTCTTCACCGGAATGAAACTGACCATCGGCCAGCAGCGCAAGAATCTGATTGAGCATGTGTTTACCTCCGCCGGGCAATATACCCGATCCGCGCACAGCACACAGCCCGCCGCGGCCAGCCCCGGCTGCCGGCACACCGCTATAAACAGAAGAAATTATGAATATAAGCAAGCGAAACGGCGCCAGCTGACAGCGTCAGCCTCAACTACAGGCAGCCATGACGGGCCTCCGCCGGAGCCCCGCCAGCGGCACGGGGTCAGCCCATAAAAACCGCGCGCAGACGGACCATTATTTGACCTGCATCAGGGCGATTCAGTCGCCGTTATGTTCAGACCTGCCCCGATTCCGGCACATCCGCCACATTGCAGCCAACATCAAACATCTGTATAAAACGCCCGTTTGAAAACTATGACCGGTGCGAAACAGGCCAAAAGCCACCACCGGAGGCACTCACCCGTGCCGGTTTGATTAAGATTTTTTCCTACAGGCGAAATCGGATGGCAACACAAAAGGCAGATGTCGATGTACTGCTGATCGGCGGCGGCGTAATGAGCGCTACCCTCGGCACCTTACTCAGTAAGCTTGATCCTTCCCTGCGGCTGACCATGGCGGAGCGCCTGGATCAGGTCGCTCATGAAAGTACCGATGGCTGGAATAACGCCGGTACCGGCCACGCCGGCTATTGCGAACTCAACTACACGGCCGGAAATGCTCAGGGCGAGGTGGATATCAGCCGCGCACTGACCATCAACGCCAACTTTGAAGTGTCGCTGCAACTGTGGACTTCGCTGCTGGCCTCAGGTGACTTGCCGTCACCGGAAAGCTTTATCAACCCGACCCCGCACATCAGCTTTGTCTGGGGTGAGAAAAACGTGGCCTTCCTGCGCCAGCGTTACGAAAAGCTGTCGGCTCATCATCTGTTCGCCGACATGGAATACAGCGAAGACCACAACACTCTGCGTGAGTGGATGCCGCTGGTCATGGAAAACCGCAGCGCCGGCGACAAAGTCGCCGCCACCCGCATCCGTTACGGCAGTGATGTCGACTTCGGCTCCCTGACGCGCAATCTGGTGGCGTCACTGAGCAGGCAGGACAACTTTGAGCTGTTGCTGAGCCACGAAGTTGCCGACCTGCAACAGAGCAAAGACGGCCGCTGGGATGTGCGCTTAAAAGACCGCAACTCAGGCAAGTCCGTGACCATCAACGCCGGTTTCGTATTCCTGGGTGCCGGTGGTGGCGCTCTGCCGCTGCTGCAGAAATCCGGCATTCCGCAAAGCAAAGGCTACGGTGGCTTCCCGGTATCCGGCCAGTGGCTGGTGTGCCAGGACGAAGACACGGTAAAACGCCATCACGCCAAGGTTTACGGTAAGGCCGCCATTGGCGCGCCGCCGATGTCGGTGCCGCATCTGGATACCCGCATCATTAATGGCAAACCGGCGCTGCTGTTCGGCCCCTATGCCGGCTTCACCACCAAATTCCTCAAATCCGGCTCCAGGCTGGATCTGCTCAGGTCGGTACGTGCGAACAACCTGCTGCCGATGATGGACGTGGGTGTGAACAACATGGACCTGACCCGATACCTGATCGGCGAAGTGCTGCAGTCGCACGAAGACCGCATGCAATCCCTGCGCGAATACTTCCCGGGGGCGGAATCCGCTGAGTGGACGCTGGCCCAGGCCGGTCAGCGCGTGCAGATCATCAAAAAAGACGCCCGCGGCCGCGGCAAGCTGGAGTTCGGTACCGAACTGGTCGCCGCCGCCGATGGTTCACTGGCGGCATTGCTGGGAGCTTCACCCGGCGCCTCGGTGGCAGCGCAGGCCATGATCGAAGTGATCGAGCGCTGCTTCGCTGACCGGCTGAACAACGGCTGGCGCGCCCGGCTGCAGGAACTCGTGCCGTCCTACGGTGAATCCCTGGTGGATAACAGCGACCTGCTGACCCGCATCCGCCCTAACACCCTGAGCAGCCTGAAGCTGCGCGACTGAGCACCGCGGCCCGCTGCCGGGCCGCAAAGATTCAAGATAATCCAACAGGAGTTTTAACTATGTTGATTGGTGTACCGAAGGAAATTTACCCGGGCGAAGCCCGGGTTGCCCTGATCCCCGCCGGGATTCAGACACTGCTGAACGCCGGATTTGACGTGGTGATACAGGAAGGTGCCGGAGATGCCGCCCACTTCAGCGATGACGAATACCGCAACTGTGGTGCCAGCATTGCGCCGGACGCAGCGTCGCTCTACCAGCAGGCCGATATCATCCTGAAAGTGCGTCAGCCGCTGGACAGTGAAATTCCGTTGCTGAAAGAAAACAGCACCCTGATCTGTATGCTGGATGCCTGGTTCAACCTGCCCCTGATCCGGCAGCTGGCGGCACGTAACGTGCGTTCTTTTGCGCTGGAATTTATTCCGCGCACCACCCGCGCACAGTCCATGGACGTGCTCAGCTCCATGGGCGCCATTTCCGGTTACCGTTCGGTGCTGACCGGTGCCATGGCGCTGCCGCAGTATTTCCCGATGCTGATGACCGCCGCCGGTACCATTCACCCGGCCCGCGTTTTCATTATCGGTGCCGGCGTGGCTGGTCTGATGGCCATCTCCACTGCCCGCCGTCTGGGGGCTGTGGTTGAGGCTTACGATACCCGTGCCGAAGTACGCGAACAGGTGGAATCCCTCGGTGCCAAGTTCGTTGAATTCGATCTGCCGACTGAAGAAGGCACCGCCTCCGGTGGCTACGCCACGGAGAAATCGGAAGAGTTCTACCGCAAGCAGCGTGAACAGATGACCGCCAAAGTCTCGCAGGCGGATCTGGTCATCACCACCGCCGCGATTCCGGGTAAAGCCTCCCCGCGCCTGATCACCAAAGACATGCTGCATTACATGAAGAAAGGTTCGGTGATCGTCGACCTGGCTGCCGAGCGTGGCGGTAACGTCGAAGGCACTGTGGCCGGCGAAAAAGTGTATCTGGATGGCGTTACCGTGATTGGTTACACAGACCACCCGGGCCGCGTACCGGTGCACGCTTCTCAGCTGCTGACCAAAAACATCTCCACCTTCCTGCTGAACATGGCCGCTGACGGTCAGCTCAACGTGAATATGGAAGACGACATCGTGGCCGCCACTCTGGTAACCGAGAACGGCGACGTTAAACACGCGGGCCTGAAAGCCCGGATAGAACAGGAGTAAGACTGATGGAAATGTTCATCCTGAGTCTGACCATTTTCGTGCTGGCGATTTTCGTCGGCGTGGAAGTGATCAACAAAGTGCCGCCAACCCTGCACACGCCGCTGATGAGTGGCACCAACGCCATTTCCGGCATTGTCGTGGTAGGCGCAATTCTCAGCTCCGGTGGCAGTGAGCACACCACACTGCTGTCCACCATTCTGGGCGTGGCTGCCATCGCGCTGGCCACCATCAACATCGTGGCCGGTTTTATGGTAACCGACCGCATGCTGAACATGTTCAAGAAGAAATAAGGTAGCGCACGACAATGGAAATTCTGATTAACCTCGGTTACCTGGTTGCTGCCGTGCTGTTTATTCTCGGCATCAAAGGCATGACCACTCCGAAAACCGCCGTACGCGGTAACCAGCTGTCGGCCACCGGTATGCTGATCGCCGTGGTCGCCGCTCTGCTCGACCATAATGTGGTGAGCTATGAATACATTATTATCGGTGTCCTGATCGGTGGTGCCATCGGTGCCTTTATGGCGAAAAAAGTCGCCATGACGGATATGCCGGAAATGGTTGCGGCCCTGAATGGTATCGGTGGTGGTGCCTCCCTGCTGGTTGCCGCCGCCAACTATCTGGAAAGTCAGCAGCTGGCGGAAATGGGTAAATTCACCCCGACCTACGACTGGTCTGTGGCGGTCATTCTGTCCATTCTGATCGGCGCTGTGACCCTGACCGGTTCTTTCGTTGCGGTGGGTAAGCTGAAAGGCAGAATCGGCGATGCCAAGAACGTTAAGCTGTTCAAATGGATTGTTAAGCTGTGCCTGCTGACCCTGCTGGGTGGTGCTGGTTACTTCGCTGCGGTTGATCCGCTGCACGCGGATCTGCTGGTTGGTGGCCTGATTATTCTGTGTCTGGTGCTGGGTGTGTGTCTGGTGATGCCAATTGGTGGTGCCGACATGCCGGTGGTGGTTTCCCTGCTGAACTCCTATTCCGGTCTGGCCGGCGCAGCCGCCGGTTTCGTACTGGGCAACAACGGTCTGATCATTACCGGTTCCCTGGTGGGCGCGTCCGGTATCATCCTTACCTCCATCATGTGTAAGGCCATGAACCGCTCGCTGACCAACGTATTGTTCGGCGGCTCCATGGCGGCCTCTGCCGGTGTGAGTAAATCGGAAAACGATGCGTTCTATGAAGGCAAAGTGAAATTCTCATCCGCTGACGAGCTGGCCATGCTGCTGGACGGCGCGCAGAGCGTGGTGTTTGTTCCGGGTTATGGCCTGGCGGTTGCCCAGGCTCAGCACGCCACCCGTGAACTGGCCAATATGCTGGAAAGCAAAGGCGCCAGCGTGAAATACGCCATCCACCCGGTGGCCGGTCGTATGCCGGGCCATATGAACGTCCTGCTGGCGGAAGCGGAAGTCCCGTACGATCAGCTGGTTGAAATGGACGCCATCAACCCTGAGTTCGCTCAGACTGACGTCGCCATTGTGCTGGGTGCCAACGACGTGGTGAACCCCGCCGCGGCGAAAGATCCGGCTTCCCCGATCTTCGGTATGCCGATTCTGGATGTTCACAATGCGAAGACGGTGGTCGTGGTCAAGCGTGGTCTGTCACCTGGTTTCGCCGGTATTCCGAACGAACTCTTTATCCGCGACAACAGCCTGATGGTACCGGGCGATGCGAAAAAAGTTCTGCAGGACACCATTGGTGCACTGAAAGATCTGTAAGATCTGACGTCACCACAAGCGCCCCCGGACCGGTCCGCGGGGCGCTTTTTTATGCCGTCAGGTTCCCGCACGCTACTTTATTCCAGGCGCTTCCCCAGCGCCTAATCAGCAAAAATTAACGGTCTGATTAATTCTTTTAAATTTACTTTTTACTCTTTAATTTCAATAACTTACGAAAAATAAAATATCGTAAACCGCTATCACCACCATTGGCATTTGCAATTATTCAGCGCGTCATCAGAGACCTACTATTTTCCCCGGAACGCAGCACTGCTTCCGCAATAACAACTCCGAGGAAAACTCATGAAAAAATTAGCTCTGCTCACAGCCCTCACTGTGGGTGTTGCCGTCCCGGCGGCGGCAACAACCCTGACCCGCGATAATGGCGCCCCGGTGGGCGATAACCAGAACTCCTACACGGCAGGCCCGAACGGTGCCGTTCTGCTGCAGGATGTCCAGACCATCCAGAAGCTGCAGCGCTTCAGCCGTGAGCGTATCCCGGAACGCGTGGTACACGCCCGTGGTACCGGCGTACACGGTGAATTTGTTGCCACTGCCGATATTTCTGATCTGACCCGCGCAGCGGTATTTGAAAAAGGTGTAAAAACACCGGTGTTCGTGCGTTTCTCCACCGTGGTTCACTCCAAGGGCTCGCCGGAAACCCTGCGTGACCCGCGCGGTTTTGCCACCAAGTTCTACACCACCGAAGGCAACTGGGATCTGGTCGGTAACAACCTGCCGGTATTCTTTATCCGCGATGCGATTAAATTCCCGGATATGGTGCACGCCTTCAAACCATCACCGGTCACCAACCAGCAGGACCCCAACCGGATTTTTGATTTCTTCAGCAACCTGCCGGAAGCCACCCACATGCTGAGCTGGCTGTTCTCCGATTACGGCACACCGGCTAACCTGCGCGAAACCGATGGCTGGGGTGTACACGCTTATAAACTGGTCGATGATCAGGGCGATGTGATGTATGCCAAATTCCACTGGAAGAGCCGTCAGGGCGTACGCAACTTCAGCGCCGAAGAAGCCGCAGCCATGCAGGCGAAAGATTTCAGCCACGCTACCCGCGATATGTATGACAACATCAGCCAGGGCAACTTCCCGCAATGGGATCTGTACATCAAAGTGCTGAAGCCTTCTCAGCTGGATGATTTTGATTACAACCCACTGGACGCCACCAAAATGTGGGTCGGTATCGAAGAACAGAAAGTCGGCACCATGACCCTGAACCGCGTACCGAGTAATTTCTTCCAGGAAACCGAACAGGCTGCATTTGCCCCCGCCAATATCGTTCCCGGTATCGAGCCGTCCGAAGACCGCCTGCTGCAGGGCCGCGTGTTCTCCTACGCCGATACCCAGATGTACCGCCTCGGTGCGAACCACCAGCAACTGCCGATCAACCGTCCGCGCGTAGCAGTAAACAACTGGAATCAGGATGGTGCCGGTAACTACGGCCAGCAGACCTCCGATGTGAATTACCAGCCAAGCCGTCGTGAGCCACGCAGCGAAGACACCTCAGCACGCTGGGCGGAAACACCTCTGAGTGGCACCTATCAGCAGCAAGCCATTGATAAGACACTGCCGTTTGCCCAGGCCGGCTGGTTTTACCGTGACTTCCTCAATGCCGATGAACGCACCAACCTGATTGAAAACCTGTCTTCCGCCCTGAACGAAGTGAAGGACAGAGAAACCGTCTACATCATGCTCAGCTACTTCTACCGTGCCGATAAAGACTACGGCACCCGTCTGGCTGAAGCGGTGAAAGCGGATATCAAAAAAGTGAAAAAAATGTCCATGTAAGGGCAGCCGCCGGCCTGCAGAGGCCGGCACTTAATCCCTCAGAAAATACAGGAGCCGGAAAATGAAACAGGCACTGATCAGCGTTTTTATTATTTTCGCCTGCCAGACAACCCTTGCCGGAGACAGCACAGAAGATGACCTGTCTGCCCTGTCGGCCGAGCTGCTGTCGTATTTTCATGCCGCCGCACGCACCGGCAATAACGAAGTGCTGCAGGAATTTATCAGCGCCGGTTTTCCGGCTGATGCCACCAACCAGCGTGGCTACACGGCCCTGATGATCGCCACCTACTATGGCCACACAGAGGCGGTGGAACTGCTGTTGCAGCAGGGCGCCGATGCCTGCGCAGAAGACAACAAAGGCAACACTGCCCTGATGGCGGCGGTGTTCCGTGGTGAGCTGAGCCTGGCTTACCGCCTGATGCAGGAAGACTGCGATCTGCAGCATGAAAACCGTGCCGGCAATGACGCGGCGGCGTTTGCCCGGGTGTTCGGTCGCACGGAACTGATCGACAGGCTGCGTCAGACAGCCGGTGACGGGGCTTCCTGAGGGCTTTGCTGCGGCAATGGCGCTAACAGCCCGGGAAGCATCAGGGGCGCCAGGGTTGCCGGCGCCAGATCCAGTAGCAGAGAGGGCAGCACCAGACCAGGGGGTGGCAGCCAGCGGGGCGGTTCAGCGGCCAGCGCACAGTACTCACAGCCCCCCTTCTCTGCCGCCGGGATCAGCAGATCCTGCACGCTGTTCATACCGCCGGCGATAATCATCACCAGACACAGCAGCAGTAGCGGCATGGATGAAGGGCGGCGCATACAGACTCCCGCAGGCGACAGATCAGAAAATGATCAGGTCAGTCCAGCTTAGCCGCATGAATATTGAAATGCACCTCTATCGCCCGCTGCACATCACGAATGGTCGGTGATTTCTCCGTGTGCACCAGAATAATCAGTGACTGCGCGTGCACATGGTGATCGCCGTCCGGATGAGTAATGACCTCGCCATCTTTGGTCACATACGCCAGCGCCGTCCCCAGGTTGGCCTGTACCACGGCGTTAACCACGTCCGCCCAGCGTTCTCCTTCGAGCCACACCGGATAACGCACCGGGTGATCATCGGCGTGGGTAAACATATCTTCGATCACCAGCTCGACCCCGGGCGCCACCATGGCACGCACGATGATTTCCGGATACGAGCGGATCGGCCGCAGCACCGTTTTGATCTGCAGCCCGCGCAGGCGCTCGCGGTTGTCGTCTTCCACGCATTCAATGATGGTTTTTGGTCCCAGACCCAGCTTGTACAGACGGTAAGCCACATCAAAGGTATAGGAGTCACTGTCGGCGGAATATTCATCCCGCGCCAGTACCACAATATGACTGGCGCGCTCCACTCCGGCGCGGGTCAGGTCGTCCGGCCGGCTGGCCAGACCGGTGATATGCACCACCCCCAGCTGACGCAGACTGTCGGGCAGCCCTTCGGGAAAATCGTCATTCAGCAGCTGAATCGGCGTGTCGTGATACTCACCGCTTTCCCGGATCTGAGCGATCATGCGCAGGAAATAGGCTTCACGGTTGTATTTCGGCGAATTGATAATGAGGATGTGATCAGCCATGTTCCAGTCCCAGTGTCCGGTGCGGATACGTTCCCGGCGGGCAATGCGGAAATCCACATAGTCGCTGATCAGGAACGTCATCAGGGTAATACCGCAGATAAACATAAGAACCGCAGTGGCGATCTGGCCGGCCTGCGACTCGGCGGAGTAATCACCGTACCCCACCGTCGTCAGCGTGGTCATCGTCAGCCAGGTCGCCTGCCAGGCGCCCATGCCCTCAAGCCACATCATGGCCAGCACATGCAGACAGGCAAAACCGACCAGCAGCGACGCCGAGCGGATCACCGAACGGCGGATATTGGCTTCAGTCTGATACACCGCATGGCGTACACGCTGATGATGACGGATAAATCGGGTAACACGGTTCATGGCGCCTAATCTACCCACAAGCGCCGGCGCGGCCAACCATTGTTCCTGAAAACTGCGCCACAATCCGTTAAAATCCGGTCATTTTCACAAGACGGGATCTCCCATGAGCTACCACATTTATGGCATTGGTAATGCCCTGGTCGATAAAGAATTTGAAGTCGGCGACGAGTTCTTCGCCAAAGCCGGTATCGAAAAAGGCATGATGACCCTGATTGACGAACATCAGCTCGCCACAATGCTGGATACCCTGAATACCGACTACGGGCTGAAAAAACGCGCCTGTGGCGGCAGTGCTGCGAATACCATTATCGGTGCCAGCTATTTCGGCGCCAGAACCTTCTATACCTGTAATGTTGCCAATGATGAAAGCGGCGATTTCTATATTGCCGACCTGCAGGCCGCCGGGGTGGACACCAATATGGGAGCCCGGCGTGATGAAGGCGTCACCGGCCGTTGTCTGGTCATGGTGACCCCGGATGCCGAACGTACCATGAACACGTACCTGGGCATTACCAGCGAACTGCATGAAAACCATATTCATGAAGACGCCCTGGCAGCCTCGGAATACGTCTATATCGAAGGCTACCTGGTCACCTCCGATGCCTCCCGGGCAGCGGCGGTGCGCGTGCGCGAACTGGCCCGCCAGCATGGCGTAAAAGTGGCCATGACCTTCTCCGATCCGGCCATGGTGCAGTTCTTTAAAGAGGGTCTGCTGGAAATGCTTGGCGATGGTGTCGACCTGCTGTTCTGTAACGAACAGGAAGCCATGCTGCTGGCCGGCAGCGACGATCTGGACAGCGCCATTGACTACCTGAAGCAGCACGCCGCAGCCTTCGCGGTGACACTGGGCAGCCAGGGCGCACTCGCATTCGATGGCACCACCCTGCACCGGATTGCCCCGCACAGCGTCACCGCCGTCGACAGCAACGGTGCCGGTGATATGTTTGCCGGCGCCTTCCTCTACGCCATCACCCATGGCCACGACTTTGCCGCCGCCGGCCGTCTGGCCTCAGCCGCATCAGCCCAGGTGGTCAGCCAGTTTGGTCCGCGCCTCAACGCCGGACAGCATGCACCGCTGAAAAAGCACCTGCAGGACTGACACGGACGACCGTCTGCAACAGCCCGTGAACGCGGGCTTTTTTGTGCCCGTCTGCCAGCCGGCAGCAGAGCGATTGATCATTTTTTAACCAGATTAACATCACTATCCGGCTGCCGGGGGACAGGAAGATTTTTCTCCAACTTATACTCAAAGTTATCCACAGATTCTGTGAGTAACGCGTAACAGAAACGCCATATAAAACCTTTTTTAATGAAAAACAAGGGCTGATTCCGGCCTCAGGTCAAAATCATGGGGACATTCGCTGCCAATCTGCGCAGCCCCTGACCCAGGCCGGCACAATAAAAATAACCCATTGAAACTAAAGCGTTTTATCATCGGACAAGGTATTCATCAGCAGCGCCGGAACGCCACCTGCGGTGCTGTCCAGAGCTTATTATCAGGTTATGGTCAGCTTACACACAGATTGCTGTGCATAAGTCAGCAGAACGGCTTCTGACGTCTGGATAACTTGGCCGGCCGCCGGACGCTGACGCGCGGAAGACGTGATATGCGTCTCTGGTCAGGCCCGCAGCTCTGGTTTACTGTTCACCTGTCTGTTACCGCGCTTACTGAACGGAGATCCCGGGTGGAATTACTCAAGCGGCTGCTGTTCCCGGTCATTATGCTTCTGCTCGCCGCCGGCTTCTGGAGCAGCCCGCAGCTGCAGCAGATCGCTGCCGGGGTGGCTATCTTCCTGTTCGGCATGCTGTCGCTGGAACGCGGCTTCCAGAGCTTTACCGGCGGCTTTATCGAACACGTGCTGAAACGTTCCACCAGCACCACCGCCCGCTCACTCGGTTTCGGCGTCCTGGCCACCACCCTGATGCAGTCCAGCTCACTGGTGTCAGTGCTGACCATTTCCTTTATCTCCGCCGGGCTGATGAGCCTGAATGCCGGCCTCGGCGTGATTTTCGGCGCCAACCTGGGGACCACCACAGGTGCCTGGCTGATCGCCGGCTTCGGCCTGTCGGTCAATCTGGCCCAGCTGGCGATGCCGATGCTGGTGTTCGGCGTCATGCTGCTGTTCCAGCCGAATCAGACCCGTGCCGGCATCGGCCATATCCTCGCCGGTATCGGCTTCCTGTTCCTCGGCATTGATTACATGAAAGAAGGCTTTGCCACCCTGCAGTCAGGGCTGGATCTCAGCGCCTTCAGCTCCGGTGGTATCAGCGCCCTGCTGATTTATACCCTGTTCGGTGCCGTCGCCACCGTGATTATGCAGTCCAGCCATGCCACCCTGGTGCTGACGCTGACCGCGCTGTCCGCCGGCCATGTCGGCTACACCGATGCGCTGTCACTGGCCATCGGCGCCAATATCGGTACCACCGTCACCGCCGTTCTCGGCAGCCTCGGCGCCAATGTCGCCGGTAAGCGGCTGGCACTGGGCCATCTGATGTTCAACCTGATTACCGGTGCCACGGCGCTGCTGCTGATGCCGGTACTGAAATGGAACGTCGATCTGCTCGCCCGGCTGCTGCACATTGCTGCCGACGATTACACGCTCAAGCTGGCGCTGTTCCACACCCTGTTCAACCTGCTCGGCATTGCCATCATGGTGCCGAAACTGGATACCCTGCGCCGTTGGCTGGAAAAACGCATCAGCCGTAAAACCCCGGACTGGCAGCAGCCACAGTTCCTGAATGATGCCGCTATGGCCACCCCGGCTGCGGCGGTGACGGTGACCCGCCAGGAAAGTATCCGCCTCTACCGGCTGGCCACCGATGTGATGATTCAGGGGCTGGGCTGGGATGTGGATGAATTCCTGCGCGGCCAGCCGGTCTCCCTGCTCAACGACCACAGCAGTTCGGCAGTGCATAACGACATGCAGCAGAACTATGAGCAGCGGGTGAAGGGGATTTACTCGGCCATCATCAGCTTTATCTCCAGCGCACGGGAAAAATCCAGTGGCCGTTATGATGAACAGCTGCGTGAACTGCGCGCCGCCGATCACCACCTGATCGAAGCCCTGAAAGCCACCAAACACCTGCAGCGCAATCTGCTGTTCTATCTGCACAGTGAAAACAGTGAAATGGCAGCGGCCTACCATCAGCTGCGCGAGCAGATCGGCAATGTGCTGCGTGCTATCCAGGAAATCCGTCAGCTCGAAGATCCGCTGGAAAGCGCCCTTGCCCTTGATCACCAGCTGCTGCTCAATGAACGTGAACGTGAGCAGTCTGACTCGCTGATCGAGGGCCTGATCCGCTCCCGCAGTATCAGCGCGGAAATGGCCACCTCGCTGATGACCGACAAGGGCTATGCGCAGGATATCGTCCGCGCCCTGATCAACGCTGCCCGTTACCTGTTTATCGATGATCAGGTACCACAGGCCGAAACGCCGGAAAGCCTGCAGCTGGACACTGCTGATCTTTCAGTTATTAATCAGAGTCTGGAAGACAGACAAACGGACGATGCACAGCCGACGGAGCAGAAGCCATGAAATTCGCCAGACTGATGGACCGCCTTAACGCCCTGTTCGATGCGCACCAGCGCCAGCATCACCGGCAACGCAGTGATCTCAGGGACGCACTGAAAAAAATCCGTCACAAACAGCGCGAACTGGAACAGCGGCTGGCGGAGTGTGACAGTGAGCTGGAACAGACCCGGCTGCAGGAAAAAATATCCATTCTGATGGCACAACGCGCCAAAGGTCTGGCCATGCTGAAAGAGATGGATGATGACGCCAGCGGCTGAACGGCAGGCGGTAGACCCTGACCACTGAACAGGATAGAGTTCAGCTGACGCTCTGAAAAGGAATTCACTATGTCGAACGTTGCCGGCAAAGCTTATGGCATGAACGTGATGACCCCACTCCGGTGGTGGACCGCCATCTGGCAGAAAGTAATTTTCTGGGTCGTGGTAAAAACCTTCCCCTATTTTCTCAAGGGTCTGCTGACCCTGTCGCTGATCCACTACGCCCGCTGGACCATTATTAACCGCTGGTCATTTCCGCGGCTGGATAAGAGCCAGCCCAAAGAAAAGCTGACCTACAGCTATATGCTGTTTGAAAGTAATTTCAACGGCAGCTGGGATCAGTATATCGACTCCTTTTCTTTCGCCATTCCATCCGGGCTGGATATGTTCTGGCGCTGGAATATCAAATATCCGAAATCCATCCCGCTGCACGATTTCTACCATTACATCCGTTTTAATCAGGTGGAATGCGATCACTATTACAACGCCTACCCGCTGGCATCCGCCAACGACGTCAAGTCCGCACAGGCCCTGTACGCAGATCTGGCAGCCTTTGCCGACAGCAGTGAGGCTCTCAGTGACGACGCTTTCGCCGCCGCCTGGCAGCAGTTTCTGGCCGACAATCAGCACAGCCTTGGCAGCATGGGCACCAGTCCGCTGATGAGCACCTCCAACCAGCTGGTGCAGGAACATCATCACGATGACCTGCAGCTTGCCGCCCGGCAAACGCAGCAGGAGGAAGCCTGAGATGGCCAATAAATTCGGTAATTCCTACGGTCTGACGACCCTCTGCCCGCTGATCAACGGCCATCAGCAGCACACCTCGTTTGATAAAATCACCCGCCACCGTATTCAGTTACTGGAAGAAAACAGCGGCAGTCCGTTTGCCCGTATTCCCGATACCTATTTTGCCCGCCTGTTTATTCTTAACGACGTTTTTTTTGAACAGGGCAATAACGTTGCCCGCGATCACCTGCAATCAAAATATCTGGTCTTCACCAGCAATTTCCACGGTGACCTGGAACCCTATCTGCAGGGTATGTGGAATAATGCCGAAGCCGATGTGCGCCATATCTGGCAGTATGCGGTGGCCTTTGACAAGGTACAGAATGCCGCTGACTTCATCCGTTACATCAAACGCTGCCAGCTGACCACCACGCTGTTTTTCAACGGTTCCACCGACGATTCCCTGCAGCAGCAGCTGAAATCCCTGTATGTGAAACAGGCCTTTACCGAATTCGCCCTGCAGCATCAGGGCAAACCCGTTGCCGAATTGCGGGCGGCGTTTAAAACCTTTATGCAGCAACTGCAGATTGACAATATTGAGACGCCCAGCTGGCAGCCGGGCCAGACCCAACTCTGAGGTTAAGGAATGACCATGGACCGAGCACTCGACCTGTACGACATCCAGGGCAATATATGTAAAGGTTACGGCCGTTTCGGCTTTCCCAAAGCGCGTTACTTTTTTCTCGAATTTCACCAGTACGCCGGTGCCCGCGCCTTTCTGCAACAGCTGATTCCGCTGATTACCACGGCCGAACCCTGGAGTGAGAAAGACCACCCGGATCAGTCTGACAAGCCACAGGCCACCACCAATATCGGCTTCACCTACGCCGGGCTGAGTGCGCTGGGTCTGCCACGCCGTTCACTGGATGGCTTTCCGCTGGAATTCCGCATGGGGATGAAAAACCGCGCCGGTATTCTGGGTGACGAAGGCCCCAGTGATCCTGCCAACTGGGATCCGGTATGGCAGGGTGAACCGGTGCACGCCTGGCTGTCGGTTAACGGTCAGTCACGGCAGGCAGTCGTGGACAGATACCGGCAGATTGAACAGCTGCTGCAGCAGTCACAGGGCAGTGTCACCATCCGTCCCGGCCACAAAGGGCCACAGGGCTCACTGCAGCCCTGGCAGGATGCTTCGGCCGTGTATGAAAACGGCCGGGTCACACCGAAGGAGCACTTCGGTTACGTGGACGGTATCGGCAACCCCTACTTTGCCGGCTGCGGCAATGATCCCTCGCGTCTGCCGGGGCGCGGAAAACTGACACGCGATGATGGCTGGCAGCCGCTGGCCACCGGTGAATTCATCCTCGGCCACATTGACGAAGCGCGCGAATATCCCATTGCCCCGGAGCCCCATCTGCTGGCCCTGAACGGCACCTTTATGGTGTACCGCAAACTGCATGAGAACGTCACCACTTTTAACCGTTATGTCGACCGTCTGGCCACTGACTTTGATGGCAGCCGTGAGCTGCTGATGGCGAAATTCTCAGGCCGCTGGCCGGACAATGGCGCCCCTCTGGTTCTGGCACCGGACGATGCTGCCAAAGCAGAACTGGATCAGCAGCTGGCACAACTGACGGCAAAAGCCGCCGCTGGCGATCACACGGCGGCAACGGAGCTGCGCGCCTTAAAAGCGAAGTGGATTGATTTTACATACAACAAAGACCGCCACGGCAGCCGCTGTCCGATTGGCGCCCATATCCGCCGCGCCAATACCCGCGCGGCACTGGAAACCGAAAAAGACGCATTCAATACCCCCAGCGCACTGGATGACCGCCGCCGGCTGCTACGCCGGGGTCTGCCCTATGGGGGCGAAGATGAAACCCCGGCGGATGACACCGAACAGGGCATTATATTTATGTGCATCGGTGCCAGCCTCGAGCGCCAGTTCGAATTTGTGCAGCAGCAGTGGATCAATTATTCCAATGACTTTCATCTGGGGAATGACCGCGATGTACTGATCGGGGCCAACAATGGTCAGCTGACCGATAAACATATTATTCAGGTAAACCCGAAACAGGGAAAAGCGCCGTTTTTCTGCACGCATCTGCCACGCATGGTGGAAACCCGCGGTGGCGATTATTTCTTTCTGCCGGGTATAACCGCGCTGCGCATGATCGCACAGGGCATTATTGATCCGACCTGATACGCTCAGTCGGTGATTTCAATGCCCAGTATTTCCAGCAGGCGTACGGCTTCATAGCGGCTGAACCTCGCCTGGCGGACATCGCAGTTGCGGATATCAATGTTATAGCCACTGGCATCCGAAAAATCACATTCCACCAGCCGGGTATTGCCGAACAGGCTGTGCCCGAAATCCGTCCCCGTGAACCTGCCGCCGGAAAAATCACCATCACGGAAATCCACTTCATGTGCGCGGCAGTCTTCCAGTATCAGCCCGGGCAGAGCCAGCCCCATAAAACCCGACAGACTGATCACACAGCGGATAAAGGTCAGCGGGGCTTCCGCCTGCAGCAGCGGCCAAGCTGCCCTGCTCCAGTCGACACCGGTCAGCTTACAGGCGGTAAAGGTCACGTCATTAAAGGTACTGTAATGAGGAAGGATATTGGCCAGGTTGCAGTCATTAAACCCACAGTCAATAAAGCGGCAATTGCGGAAAGTGGTGGCAGAAAAATCACAGCCACTGAACAGACAGCTTTCAAATTCTGTCTTTTCCACGGACTGACCACGCCACTCAAGGTTAGTGAAACTGCGGCCATAATATTCGTTATCGCTGAATCCCGGCATGATGCGTTTTCCTGTCAGCCAAGCGAGAAGGCACCGCGTGCCCCTTCAATGACCATGCCGGTTCCCATCACCGCCACAATCAGCCCCATCAGCCGGGTAATCACCCCCAGTGCATCATGACCGATGTAGCGCACAAAACGCTCACCGGAAACAAAAACAAAATAGGTAATCAGACACAGCAGGGCAAAGGTGGCGATGGTCAGACTGATGTCCGTCAGGCCCCCGCGCGCCGACAGACTCATCGCGGTGGTCAGGGTGCCCGGCCCGGCCAGTACCGGCATCGCCAGCGGAAAGGTGGCAATGCCGATAACCGGATCGTCTTCCTGCTCATCCTGACGGTCAAGACTGTGCGGGTGCTGTACGTGCGAATGCTGCCCCTGCAGCATGTGGAAACCGATCAGAAATACCAGCAACCCGCCGGTAATACGGAAGGCATCCATATTGAGTCCGAACAGGCTGAAGATCAGTTTGCCGGCCAGGGCAAACACCGCGACGATAATAAAGGCCAGTATCACCGCGCGCCGGGCAATACGGCGGGTGGTCTGTTCATCATCGTCACTGGTAAGACTGATAAATACCGGCGTGTTGGCCAGCGGGTTCATAATGGCAAAGAAACCCATAAACATGGTGGTGATCTGCAGCAGCAGGTTATCCATTATGCCCTCCGGCCGTTATTGCCCAGAATTTACTTGCTGATCACGTATTTCAGCACGTCCACCACCTGTTCCGGCGTGGTTGCCCAGGCCATGGCAGAGGCGTCCACTTCCTTCAGCGGGTGGACAATATCGTCGCTGTGCAGGGTAACGTAAGGCTTGCCCAGTGCCGCACAGAAGCCGGCGTCGAACGCCGCATTCCACTGTTTGTATTTATCGCCGAAACGGATAATGGCGATATCACATTTCTCAATCAGGTTCTTGATGCGGATGGCGTTGACCTTGGCCGACTTATGATCGCGCCAGAAGCCGGAAGTTTCTTCACCCAGCACATCACCGGCCGCATCACTGGCATCATGGTCCGTTACCGCAGAAGTAAAGGTCACCGGCAGCTTATGCTCTCTGCAGCCGGCAATAATCTGTTCGCGCCAGTCAGTATGAATCTCACCGGAAAGGTAAACGTTCCATTCCATAATCAGCTCTCTCTGTATCGGTTGTATCACGGGAGGCTTATGGTAACGGATGCGACGGGAATTTACAGGCGATCAACGGCTGTAGCGTTTTTCGCCCATGATCCAGGTTTCCTTTACTGCGCGGTCGTCCCCCAGCATCATCAGCGCGAACAGGGTTTCGTCCAGAGTCCGGCACCGGGCCTGACGGCGTGCCATCAGCGGCGTGGCCTGCAGATCGAAAATCACAAAGTCAGCTTCTTTGCCGGTGCTGAAATTACCGATGCGGTCATCCAGACTCAGGGTTTCTGCACCACCGAGCGTGGCCATATAGAACGCCCGCTGCGGCGACAGATTGCTGCCGTTCAGCTGACAGACCTTATAGGCCTCATGCAGGGTCCGCAGCAGGGAAAAGCTGGTACCGGCGCCGACATCGGTGGCAATACCGGTACGGATACGGCCGCTCTCTGCCTCCAGCCGGAACAGACCGCTGCCGAGAAACAGGTTGGATGTCGGGCAGAAGGCAATACGCGACTCCGTCTCTGCCATCCGCCGGCGCTCGTCGTCACTGAGATGAATACAGTGACCGAAAATACTGCGCGGGCCGAGCAGGCCATGGTAATCGAAGACATCCAGATAATGCCGGCGCTGTGGAAACAGTTTATGTACCAGTTCCACTTCGTGCAGGTTTTCCGCCAGATGGGTCTGCATATACAGATCCGGATATTCGTTCATCAGCGAACGGATATCCCGCATCTGCTGCTCGGTGGAGGTCACCACAAAACGCAGCGTGGCGGCATACAGCTGGCGGCCGTAATGATGCCAGCGTTCAATCAGCTGGTGAGTCGCTGACAGGGAGTCGGCCGTACTTTCTGACAGATTATCCGGCGTATTCCGGTCCATCATCGACTTCCCCATAATCATACGGGTATTACGCGCATGACTGGCGCGGAAAAAAGCATCCGCCGCCGTTTTATGCACGCTGCCGAACACGGCCGCGGTTGTGGTACCGTTCTTCAGCAGTTCATCGATAAAAAAACCGGCCGTCTGTTCCGCCACCGTGTCATCAGCGAACCCGGCTTCGGTGGGAAACGTATACTGGTTCAGCCATTGCAGCAGCTGTTCACCATAAGAGGCGATCACATCCACCTGCGGATAGTGAATATGACAGTCCACCATCCCCGGCATAATCAGCACATTAGGGTAGACAGTGATGTCCGCCGCCGGATACAGCGGCAGCAGATAATCCGCTTTACCGGCATCCACCACGCGCCCGCTGACGGTATCCACGACCAGCAGGCCATCGGTAAAATGTTCTGCCCGGCCACCGGGCAGAAAATGCAGCAGTCCGCCGCGATATCCTTTCAGTGCGGATGGTTCCATGCTTAATTTTCCGTTTTCATCGCGCTTTCATGCCAGTTACGCAGGGCCAGATCCGACAGCCACACCATCAGGGCAAACAGCAGAATACCGGTTACCGTAATCAGCAGCAGCGCGGCAAACATTTTCGGAATCTGCAGGTTATAACTGGACTGCAGAATCATATACGCCAGTCCGGCTTTGGCACCGCCGGTACCGGCAACAAATTCCGCCACCACCGCACCGATCAGCGCCAGCCCGGAGCTGATACGCAGACCACCGAAAAAATACGGCAGTGCGCCGGGAATACGCAGGCGGATCAGTTCCTGCCAGCGGCTGGCGCGGTACATGCGGAACATATTCAGCAGATTCGGATCAACGCTGCGCAGCCCCAGAGTGGTATTGGAAATCACCGGGAAAACTGCCATGATCACCGCACACACCGTCAGTGCCCAGGTGGTATCGTTAATCCAGATAATGATCAGTGGGGCTATGGCCACAATCGGTGTCACCTGCATCAGAATTGCATACGGGAACAGACTCATTTCAATCCATTTGCTCTGAATAAATAACAGCGAGCAGGCAACCCCGAGCAGCACAGAAATCACAAACGCCAGAAAGGTCACCTGCAGAGTAATCAGCAGTGCCCGGAGCAGGCTTTCCCAGTTATCAATCAGCGCGGAAAAAATCGCCAGCGGTCCGGGCAGCACATACTGCGGCACCTCCAGCGCGGTCACCGCCATCTGCCACAGGGCCAGAAACAACAGGCCGACCGCCACCGGTGCTGCCGCCTGCACAAAGCGTTCGTTTTTCAGCAGTGGTGTTTTCATGCACTGACCTCCCGTCCCATGGTGCTGGCTTTTTCCAGCGACTCCGATACCCGCCGGCAGTAATCGGCAAAACTCTGTGAGACACGGAAATCCGGGCCACGCGGGAAAGGTTCATCAATGCTGATTTCTTCGACAATCCGGCCCGGACGGGCAGCCATCACCACCACCCGGCTGGACAGATAAACCGCTTCGTACACACTGTGGGTAACAAACATAATGGTCCAGCCATTGTCCTGCCACAGCTGCAGAATATCGTCGTTCAGACGGTTGCGGGTCATTTCATCCAGCGCGCCGAATGGCTCATCCATCAGCAGCAGATCAGGTTCTGTCACCAGCGCCCGGGCAATCGAAGTCCGCATCTGCATACCGCCGGATAATTCGCGCGGAAAGGAATCGGCGAAGTTACTCAGACCGACCATCGCCAGTGCCTGATCGATTTTATGGCCCGCGTCTTCCGCCTTAACATTTTCAAGATCCAGCGGCAGACTGACATTTTTACGAACCCGCGCCCAGGGCATCAGCGTTGCATTCTGAAACACAAAGGCCAGCTTACGGCCTTTATCGCCGACCACGTTATAATCCTGCTCCCACCATTTCACCGAGCCGCTGGTGACGTCACCCAGCCCGGCCATAATGCGCAGCAGCGTGCTTTTGCCACAGCCTGATGGACCCAGCAGGCTGACAAATTCGCCCTGGCGGATATCCAGTGTTGCCCCTTGCAGGGCAACGGTGCCATTGGCATAGACTTTATTCACATCGCGGGCCTCAATAACCGGCCGGCGCTTGCCTGCAGTTGTTACAGGTTCAGGGGAAATCATTGTTGGTTCTCCTGCGCTTTCTTATCCGGTGCAGCCCGCAGACTGCACCTTATCGTTATCTTACCGGCTGACGGTTTATTTCATCAGCACGGGTTCTTCCGGCAGGAAGTCGAGGCTGTATACGCTGCTGATGTCCACGTCTTTTTCCAGCAGCCCTTCTTTCTGCATCAGGTTATAGAGCACTGACCAGCGGGCATCCGTCATGGTACCAATGCCCTCAGTCGCCGCACTGCCACCATTCACCAGTTTGTACTTTTTCAGCGTTTCAATACTGAACGCCAGCTGTTCATCAGTCATTTCCGGATTGGCTTCCTTAATCAGCTTATTACCGGCGGCCGGATCGCTGAAATAACTCACCCAGCCTTCCATCGTGGCCTGAACAAAACGTTTCACCACATCCGGATTTTTACTGATCATTTTCTGCGTGGTTTCAATGGTTTCGGCGTACGGAGGATAGCCGAAGTCAGCCATCAGAAAGACGGCCGGTGTTACACCACCTTGCTGGATAGCAAAGGGTTCTGAGGTGACATAACCCTGCTGAACAATGCTTTTATCGGCCAGGAATGGCGCCACACTGAAGGTATAAGGGCGCACCATGTCATCGCTGAAACCATATTTGGCTTTCAGCCACGGATAAAAACTGGTGTGCGCAGAGGTAGCGATATAAGTCGGCATTTTTTTATCTGCAATTTCCTGCAGCGATGTCACTCCCGGATGCGCAATAATAGCCTGCGGGTCTTTCTGAAAGACCGCTGCCACCGTGACCACCGGCAGACCTTCAGAGACGGCCTTCACACTGGACATCGGATAGCCCATCAGCATATCCACACGACCGGCGACCAGCAGCTGCATGCCATTAACCTGTGGGCCACCCATCTTGATGTCCACATCAAGGCCGTATTTTTCATAAATACCGGTCGCTTTTGCCTGATAGAAACCGCCGTGTTCAGCCTGGGCAAACCAGTTAGTGCCGAAAACAACTTTATCCAGATCCTTTGCCGATGCAGACACCGAAAAAGCCACCAGTCCCGCGACGGCTGCCGCGCCGGTAAAAAGTTTTCTTAATTTCATTATTAACTGCTCCGAGTAGTTTTGAGGAGTTCACTCCACAGGGTTTTCCGCCGCTGACGACTGCGATCCTGTCAGCGGCAAGGAATTTTTTATTACGCTGTTAAAGTTCCGGCGACCAGCCAGCCGCAGCAGCGGCCACATCGACGGAAGCCGGTTCGGCTTCAATCTGTGCCGCCAGACGCGCAACCCGGGCACCCAGGGTTGCGGCAATCTGCAGTTCGTTTTCATCCACGCCCAGCGTGCCGTCAAAACCAGTTACCGCCGAAGCGCCGTACGGGGAACCACCTTTGCGCGTACGGATCAGCGCCGACTCGCTGTGCGGCACGCCGCAGACCACCATGCCGTGCTGCAGAAACGGCAGCAGCAGTGACATCAGCGTCATTTCATTGCCGGAATGCATACCACCGGTGGAGGTAAATACGGCGCCAACCTTGCCGATCAGGGCACCGGCACGCCACAGAGGAGCGGCCTCGTCGATAAAGGCGCGCAGCGGGGTACTCATCAGTCCGTAACGGGTGGGGGAGCCCCAGATAATGCCGTCCGCCCAGGCCAGATCATCGTTACTGGCCCGGGTGAGGTTCTGATATTCCTGTTGCGCGGCAATAAAATCCGCGCGTCCGGTATCCACACTGAATTCAGGTGCTTCAATACTTACCCGGCGCAGACGTACGTCTGCTCCTTCACTCTGAGCACCACGGACAATGGCCTGCGCCAGCGCCAGAGTGGTGCCATAACGTGAATCAACAACAACGGTAACTTTTGCAGTTTTCATCAGATCTCCCAGAATCGAAAGCGGTGGCCCGTAGTGCAGACCACCGGACATCACATCGCCCGGCGGTGACTGACACAGTCAGCCAGCGCAGGCTTCCGATCTGAGGGCAAGAATCCATTCTCCGGCCCGGCGCTGCCGGACCACTCTCCACTCAGAAATATTATTCAGGCCGGTGCTGTCCGTTTGCCGCCTGAAAAATGTTTATTTTTTATCAGAAAAATTCGCGTTAATACGCTGTAACAGATAATCACGGGCACTGATCGGCTCATATTTTTTCTCCGGTCCCTGAATAATCTGGTCTTTATTCGCCTGACAGAAAAATGCCATGCTGTAACGCGGCCCTGCCGGTTCTTCCGGCTTCGGCATACGTACCCGGTGCAGGGTGGATAACAGCCGGTCATCACTCCAGCGCATCAGCATATCGCCGATATTGCAGGTCACGACGCCATTTTTCGGCACCACACTGGTCCACTCCTGCGAACCATCCGCCGCTTCCTTACCCGGGCAGACCTGCAGACCACCCTGACCTTCTTTCTGAAACACCATGGTCAGACAGTCAAAATCAGTATGCGCACCGGCACGCCAGATACCCGGTTCTGCTTTCACATCATCACCCAGCGGCAGGTAATGCAGCAGACGCAGTGTGCTCTGATATTCTGCCGAGGAACGTTCGTGGGCGTTGGTAAAGAAATCCGTGGCAAAACCCAGTTTTTCAGCAAAGCAGGACAATACTTTCATTCCCAGCTGCCAGGCGCGGTATTCAAAATCCAGCACAATACGCTGAAATTCCGGCACCACCGTCTGGTTCGGCCACAGTCCATCCATATGCGGCAGGGTGATCTGATAGGATTCTTTCTGGTCAGCGGTACCGGTGGACGGACGCACCTGGGCTTTGAATTCCCAGCCGGCATTGAGGCCGTCTTTTAACGGATAAGCTTCCTTGGCACGGTTCTGCAGGGCAAAGAAACGCTCAGATGCATCAAACGCCGTGAGAATATCCGCGGTGGGAATACCGTGATTGATTAACTGAAAAAAGCCGATTTCGGTGGCGGCAAACCATAACTGATCCTTGATTTCTTCGCGCCGCTGATCAAAGTCGCTCAGATCAATCACCGGGATTTCACGCAGATTATTTTCTCCGCCTTCACCACCGATCGTGCTCTCAAAATTCAGTTCTTTTAAGCCGTATGTTGTTTGTTTGCTCATGGGATTCTCCAAGACAGTAATGGGGTCTTTGGAGCAATGCCTGGCGGATGACCGCCTGCCGCTTCTACTCCCGTCGGGCAGCCGGCAGATGTCAGGACAGCAGAATACAGTTAGGGTTATCGTTCAATAACACCTGCCATCGTCACGAACTGCCACCTCCTGCCGGAACAGGGGCTGCCAGCTCCGTGAGCAATGACCCGGACCGTCTGACGGCGCTGACTGCTTCTACTCATGGAGGTGATACCTTGCGGGTATCTGCAGCAGAAGTAGCAACCCCTGTGCCAGCTGAGGTAAACGCCATGCCAGCGCACTTTGCGGCCGGCAGCTGCCCGGCATAGACGCAGACTGTGCACCAAAAAGGTTCCCGTAAAACCGCTCAGGCACAAAACCTGACCACATGGACAGGTGAAAAACCCGCAGCCGCGCCGGTTTATCCGGTTGGACGGTTTTTTGCTTATCCTTTTACGGATCCCGGTGGCGGGGTTCAGCGCAGATTCCCTGCCATGCAGGGATATAAAGAAAGAAGAGTAGAAGCGGTCAGGGCCCAGGTCCGGGACATTGCTCTTAGGGGGCATCTCACTACTCTCGCACAGTGCGGATGCTGCCTGACGTTAAGGAGCATCCATGCACTATCTCATTCAGAATGCCCGTGCGGTATTCAGCGACACCCCTGATATCAGCGATATCCGTATCCGCGATGGCCTGATCACTGAACTGGGCCGCGGCCTTATCCCGGCGGCCGATGAAACGCCCATTGATGCCAGTGGCTGCGTGATTTATCCGGGCATGGTGAACACCCACCATCATTTATTTCAGTCGGTCTTAAAAGGTATTCCTGCCGGCCTCAACCACGGTCTGGATGACTGGCTGGCATCCGTGCCCTTCCGTTTCTGGCCCAGTATTTCACCGGAACTGATGTACCACAGCGCCCGCCTCGGTCTGTATGAACTGCTGCGCTCCGGTGCCACCACCTGCGCCGACCATCATTATCTTTATCACGCCGCGTCCACCCCGGAAACGGAAGACGCAGTCTGGCAGGCGGCAGACGAACTGGGTATCCGGCTGGTACTGTGCCGCGGCAGCACCACCACCAAAGGCTCTCACCGCGGTATGAAAAATGCCACCATTGAGCCGGAGTCCATCGACCAGATCATCAGCCGTATGGACGCCAGCCGGACGCGCTACCATCAGGACGGTGGGATGGCGATGCGGAAACTGGTGGTCGCACCAACCAGTTTTATTCATTCCTCCACCGAAAATGACCTGAAAGCCTGTGCTGACTACGCCCGCAGCCAGAATTTAAAACTGCATTCCCATTTACTGGAAGTGGAATTCGACGAAATCGCGGCAAAAAATAACTTCGGTATGCGCGCCATTGATTACGCTGAAAAATGCAACTGGCTCGGCGATGATGTGTGGTTCGCCCACCTGGTGTGGTCTGATGATTATGTGATTAAGAAGCTGGCCGAAAGCGGCACCGGCATCGCCCATTGCCCGACCTCCAACTGCCGCCTTGGCAGCGGTATAGCGCCGGCACTGGCAATGCAGGACGCCGGTATGAACATCACCCTTGGCGTTGACGGTTCGGCCTCAGCGGAATCCGGTTCCATGCTGCAGGAGGCCAACCTGGCCTGGCTGATTCACCGTGCCGCACAGAAAAATGCTGAAGCCACCACCGCCGCGATGGCCATTGAATGGGCGACAAAAAATGGCGCCGGGCTGCTCGGTTTAACCGGCACAGGTGAAATTAAAACCGGCAAGGCGGCCGATATCGTGCTGTACAATACCGATAAACCACGCTTTGCCGGTGTGCATGCGCAGCTGGAAGCACCTCTGTTATGTGGTGAACCGGTGGAAATCAAATACAGCTTTATTCAGGGTAAACCGGTCGTGGAGAACGGTTCAGTGAAGGGGCTGGACGAAGCCGAACTGGTGGCCAATGTGCAGCAGGGCGTGGCAGAGCTGCTGGCAAAAGTCCGCTGATAGCGGATTAAACCATCTATCTGCCCGCGCCATCTTTAGCGCGGGCAGAAACCGGTCAGTTAAAGTTAATAAAATCAAAGCGGTTGAATTTCTTATAGGTATCACAGCCCAGCAGCAACATCACAAAGTCGATGGCTTTTTCTGTGGTGGGGAAGGTAAATTCACCGTAATTAGGATCAAAGACAACGCTGTCAACCGACAGCAGACCGGTGCTGTTTTCACTGGTACCCAGCTGCAGGGCAATCGCGTGGCCTTCGATTCCGCGGTCATTCTGCTGGTCGTATTCCTTAATCACAAACAACAGATGGGCATTGGTAAAAGCCACCGTAACCGCTTTCAGCATGTGCAGGCTTCTGTTTTTTTGCGTGCGGCCGATCGGATGGACACTCTGATTCTTCATCCATTCCAGCGCCTTATCCTGATTCCCCTTCATGTTCGGTCCGATTACTCCGGCACACTCGGTCACATAGTTGTCCAGTAAGGGCTTATTCAGTTCCGAGAAATATTTATCCGATTTTTTCGCCAGAACAATCCATTTACAGGACAGAGGAAGGCAGAGGCCAAAACCCAGCGCTGCATTGCTGAGCACACCGGTTGCCGCCTGATTAAAACTCCAGTAACCGGTCCAGCCCATCAGGTCCTGATTTTCATAATCTGCTCTGGTAATCCCCATAACCGTCTCCTTTGCCCTTGACCATCAAAGCCATCACTATCGGAGGAAATCCGCCGCCGGAATACCCGACGAATGTCAGGTATTCCACCACAGAGCCTGTCTGCAGTGCCGCACAAACCACCCGATAAGACAGGAAAAGAAAACGTGTCGGAAAATATCTTATAAAAAAGAACCAGTCATCACCGGAGAACCGAGGCCCGCAGGCGCAGAATCCATTGCCCCCGCCCGCGGGCACAGGTCCGCATCAGTGGCCGGCAAAATCCAGCGAATAAACCTGACGGATATCCACATCCTTTGCCAGCAGACCCGCGGCGGTCATAAAGTCATACAGTTCCTGCCAGCGTGCGTGGGTCATGACACCAGGGCCATGCTGTGCAGCATCGCCGCCAAGCACAATACCGTATTCCTTCAGGGTGTTTACGCCAAAGGCCAGCTGCTCATCCGTCATCTGCGGATTATCCTGCTTAATCAGGGCATTGCCTGCCTGCGGATTATCCAGATAGCTGACCCAGCCCTGCATGGATGCCGCCACAAAACGCCGCACAACATCCGGTTTTTCTGCCAGCAGACGACGGCTGGTTTCAATGGTTTCGGCATAGGGCGGATATCCCTCATCCGCCAGCAGGAACAGCGCTGGTGTTACCCCGGCCTGCCGGATGGCAAAAGGCTCAGAGGTCACCAGCCCCTGCTGGGCGGAGCGGGGATTAACCAGAAACGGGGTGACGCTGAAATTATAAGGCCGGCTCATACTGTCGCTGAAACCGAACCGCTTTTTCAGCCAGGGAAAATAGCTGCTAGCGGCGGACGGTGAGCGGTAAAAATCGAGTTTTTCTGCAGCGATTTCCTGCAGGCTGTGAACCCCCGGATGAGCAATCACCACCACCGGGTCTTTCTGGAATGTCGCCGCCACCGCGACCACAGGTACGCCTTCCGCCACCGCATGCACCGTACTCATGGGTACGCCCATCAGAAAGTCGGTTTTACCGGCCGCCAGCAGCTGCAGACCGTTGACCTGCGGCCCACCCATTCTGATGTCCACATCGAGCCCGTAGTGAGCATAAATACCGCTGGCTTTGGCCTGATAAAAACCACCGTGTTCAGCCTGGGCGTACCAGTTGGTGGTAAAGATCACCTTTTCCGCTGCCTGCAGTGCGCTACTGCCCGCCAGCAGCAGCCATAACGTCAGGCGGATGATTGTCTTGTACATGATCTGGGTCCCGGACAGCTGTCTTCGCCCGGCCAGTGTGTCAGAGGCTCAGACCTGAAACCAGTACGGCAGCCTACAGCCGCCGCACAATGGCGGCAAACGATCAGGCCGTTTCTGCTGCCAGCACCGCCGCCATTTTATCCAGCAGCTCCCGCCGCCGTACCGGTTTGGTGATCACATCATTCATGCCGGCACGGGTAAACTCTGCCATATCCTGACTCATCACATCCGCGGTCAGGCCGATCACCGGAATTTTTTCCCACGCCGGCGATAACCGGCGCAGCGCACGTGTGCATTCCAGCCCGTCCATCACCGGCATATGCCAGTCCATCAGCACCAGATCAAACGTCTGCTGCGTACAGAGTTTCAGTGCCTGCCGGCCGTTGGCGGCCACGTCCACAGCCAGCCCGGCATTGCCCAGCATCTGCTCCATCACAATCTGATTGGTGGTGTTGTCTTCCACCAGCAGGACTTTCAGCCCAGCCAGTCCCTGTGTGACCGGCACGGCTGTCGCTGGCACTGCGCTGCCGGTCGCCGCCGTAAACGGCAATGAAAAAGCAAACACCGAGCCTTCCCCGGCAACACTGCGGACGCTGATACGGCCCCCCATTTTTTCGGTCAGATACTTACTGATCGCCAGGCCCAGCCCGGTACCCTCATAGTGACGGGTGGTGGAATCATCAATCTGACTGAACGGCAGGAACAGGCGCTCAAGGTCATCCTCGCGGATGCCGATGCCGGTATCCGTCACGCTGAAATTGAGTACGGTCACGCCATTATTGGCTGCCGCTTTTTCAATATGAATATGAACCGCACCGTGGGTGGTAAATTTAATGGCATTGGCCGTCAGGTTGAGCAGCACCTGCTTCAGCCGTCCGGCATCACCGTGCAGCCGTGCCGGCAGGCCATCTTCCTGCGTGATGCGGAAATCGAGCTGTTTTTTCACCGCCGCCGGACGCAGCAGCATACTGACATCGCGGCAGACCTCCTGCAGGGAAAAGTCTTTATTTTCCAGCCGCAGGGCACCGGCATCCATTTTGGCGTATTCGAGAATGTCGCTGGTCAGCCGCGTCAGGGCTTCGGCCGAGCGGCGGATCAGCTGACAGAGTTCATGCTGTTCCGGCTGCGCGCTGATTTCAGCCAGCAACTCAGCCGCCGACTGGATACCGTTCAGCGGTGTGCGCATTTCATGGCTCATGTTCGCCAGAAAGGTGGTTTTCACCTGGTCGGCTTTTTCTGCCTCACGGGCTGCCTTTTCCGCCCGGGCCTGAGCCTGTTTCAGCGGCGTGATATTGCGCGAAATACCGAAAATAAATGCCACCCGTTGCTGCTCATCAAACACCGGGGAGAGCATGGTGCTCCAGTAGCACTGACTGCCGTCAGCGCTGGTCAGCTGCTCGGTTTCTTCATACTGCTGTGGCTCACCGCTGGCAACGCAGCGGTCATAATTCGGCACCACCAGCTCATACAGGGCCGGCGGCAGGGCTTCCTTCAGGGCTCTGCCATGCATATCCACATGGCTGAGATCCACGGTCTGCTGCTGCGCATGATTGGTGCTGACAATGTAATAATCATCGTCAGCGACACGCAGCAGAAACATATTATCGGGAGAGTTCTTCCATAACTCACTAAACAGGCCGGACTGAATATCCGGCTGATCATGCTCACTCATGACGGTTCCTATCAAGCCTGCGCTGGTTGCAGCCGGGTTTACCGGCGCGGCTGTCTGTTCCACTGACAGCACTTTATCGTTATCAGCAGGCCGGCCCGGAGGCATGGCCTGTTCAGCCCGGTATTTTGCACATCAGGCCAGTTTTATGAAGACAGAGTGTATCAGCATCGCCGCCACGGCACAGAGCGACTGTCACGGACGACCATGACAGGTGTGTCAATAAATCGTAAAGACGCTTACAAAGCCCGCCCTGCACAGCCGATGGCGCATCCTGACACAGGCCCTGTCAGCGGCGCAGATAGCGCCACCAGCGGCCAATATTGAGCAGACTCATCAGTGAGGCGGCAACGTAGGTCAGGGCGGCGGCAGTCAGAATGCGGCGCGCATGCTTCATATCCCGGGCATCCAGATACTCCCCCTGTTCCAGCAGGGGCAGTGCTTTACCGAAACTGGCATCCCATTCCACCGGCAGAGTCACCAGATGCACCAGCGTGCCGATCAGCATGGCACCGACCGCAATCAGCAGTGACAAACGCGAGGCGCCGGGTGCCGTTGCCGCCAGCAGTGGGGTCAGCAGCAATGCCAGCGGGGCAATACGCTGCATCCACAGCGCCAGTACCGCCAGACCGGTACGGCTGCTGAACAGGGTTTCACCACGGGCATGCTGCAGCGCGTGACCGACTTCATGCGCAGCCACCACCACGGCGGTCAGGCTGCGGCCGTTGAGTTTGTCTTCGCTCAGCCGCACCGCCCTGGCGCCGGGGTCGTAATGATCGCCCATGGCAGTCGCTTCAACCGCCACGTATTCAAGCCCCAGCTTATGCAGCAGATGGCGCGCCATATCACCGCCGGTACCCGGATAATCGGCGCGCTCGCCACTGTGTTTGCGCAGCACCTGTTTTACCCACCAGCCGGGCAGCAGCAATAACGCCAGCACAGCCAGCAGTAACAGCCATATCATGTGACAATTCCTGCAATTGTGAATGCGGCCTTATACTACGCCAGCCCGGCCTGCAGGCCGAATACGTATATGGCACAGTTTTTCTTCTCTCTGGGACAATATGACGCCTGCATTGCCTGACATCCCATTAGGCACGACTGGCGTTCGCTGGTAGAATACGCGCCCTGTTTTGCCCCCGGAGTACTCCCCTTGAGTATCAAGTTCATCGCCTCATCAAAACTGCCGACGCCGTTTGGCGTGTTTACCATGCATGGCTTTGAAGACACAGAGACCGGCAAGGAACATGTGGCGCTGACCATGGGTCATGTGGACAGTGGTGAACCCGTGCTCGCCCGCGCCCATTCTGAGTGTCTGACCGGCGACGCCCTGTACAGCATGCGCTGTGACTGCGGCTATCAGCTGGAAGCGGCACTGCGCTCCGTCGCCGAAGCCGGCCGTGGCGTACTCCTGTATCTGCGTCAGGAAGGCCGGGGCATTGGTCTGCTGAACAAGATCCGCGCCTACCATCTGCAGGATCAGGGTGCCGATACCGTGGAAGCCAATGAGCGTCTGGGTTTTGCCGCCGATATGCGCGATTACAGCATGTGCCGGCCGATGCTGGATCATCTGGGCATTCACGCTATCCGTCTGATGACCAATAATCCGCGTAAGGTGAAAGCGCTGAGCGATGCCGGGGTGGATGTGGTTGAACGGGTACCGCTGCAGGTTGGCCGCAACCCGCACAATGATCATTACCTGCGCACCAAAGCCAGCAAGCTGGGCCATTTTCTGCCGCTGGATCTGCCGCCGCAGGGCCTGCCGACTCATCAGGACGACGAGCCGGAAAACGTCTGAGCCTTGCCGCTCAGCCCTTGTCCGCCGCGGTTTCGCGGCGCACATGCAGGCGGATATCATGCCCTTCAAACTGACGCTGCATGGCCTGCAGTTTGGCCACATGACGCTCGGTAAGACAGGTTCCCTCGGACAACAGCACCACACCGGCCGGACTGACCAGATTGCCGGCCAGGGTCATCCCGACCCGGGCTTCCTCGATCGGGATCCGCTCCATATTCGGCACGACGCCCTCGCTGAAATCCTCCAGCACATCCATAAAGATATCCACCAGCTCGCGGTCATAACGCTGGCCGGCCATTTTCAGCAGGTAAGCCCGGGCTGATTCCTCATCCAGCGTCTCACCAAGAAAATTATGCTCACGCTGTACTTCCACATAATCATTCACAATGCGCAGGATGCGGGCTTCTTTCGGAATAGCGTCACCGGATAACTTATCCGGGAAGCCTTTGCCGTTATACAGCTCCATATGTGAGCGGATAATGCTGGAAGCGTTCTGCAGCGGTTCGAGCAGCATCAGGGTTGTCTGGCCATTGATGGTAAAGCGCGCGTACTCCTGTTTTTCACTCTGACTCATCTGCGCGATGGCTTTGCTCAGCACCGCATCCGGCAGCGATACCTTGCCAATGTTGCGCAGCAGCGCGGCGTAATACACATCCTGAATCTGCTGGCCTTCCAGACCGGAAAATTCAGCAAATTCTTTTGCCAGCCGTGCAATCCGTTCGGAGCTGTCTTTTTCCTCACCATTGCGGCGCTCCATGATGCTGACGAGGATATGCACCATGCTGTTGAATTCCTGCCGCAGGTTGCGGTAAGCATCCGTCAGACGCGCTTCGGCCTCGCCCACCTGATCGGACTTTTCCTGATACTTGTCCTGCAGTTCACGGTTCAGCCGCGCCAGCTCTTCGTTCTGCTCCACGATATGCGCATTCAGGCGCTCGTTGGCCGAGCGCAGATCGCGGGTATCAATGGCTTCGGCCACCACCGCGCGCAGCTGGTCGTTATCCCAGGGTTTTGAGATATAACGGTAAATATTGCCTTCGTTCACCGCTTTGATCGCCGACTCCAGATCGGAATAGCCGGTCAGCAGGATACGGATCATGTCCGGGTACTGCTCAAAGCAGCTTTTCAGCAGTTCCGCCCCCGACATACCGGGCATGCGCATATCCGAAATAATCAGGTCAAAAGCATCTGTCTTCAGCTGCTCCAGTGCCGCCGCACCGCTGGTATGAGTGACCACATCGTACTGCCGGTGAAACAGGCGCCGGAGGGCCTGCAGCACGGCTTCTTCGTCATCCACGATCAGCAGACGGCCGTGTTTTTCCCGGGCCTGTTCGATATAACCTTCACTCAGCATTGTGTTGATCTCCTGCTGTCAGCGGTTGCGGGTGCAGAGGTAAGCGGAGGGTGAAACAGGTTCCGCTGCCGGGCCGGGTATCGAGTTCAATATGCCCCTGATGCTCCTCTATTAACTGATAGCACAAAGCCAGCCCCATGCCCGTTCCCTGACCTGCGTCTTTAGTGGTAAAAAACGGCTCAAACACCCGGCTGGCGGTGGCTTCATCCATTCCCGGTCCATCATCACAGATACGGATTTCCAGCCAGTCTGCCTGCAGACTCTGGGTCAGCCGTATGCAGCCCGGGCGGTCACCGATTGCCTGAATGGCATTGACCAGAATATTCAGCACCACCTGGCCGATCTGCGAACCGTTGCAGTACACCGGTGGCAGTGGTATCAGCTCAGCAATCAGTTCGATATTGCCTTTCAGGCGGCTGCGGGCAATATTGATGATGCTGGTCAGATCACTGTTCAGATCCGTCATCTGCCGCTCAATAGTGCCTTCACGGCTGAGTTTACGCATATCCCGCACAATATGACTGACGCGTTCAATGCCGTCGGTCATTTCCGCGATGCGTTCCGGCACCGACGCCATGGCTTCCGGAATGGCCAGTTCCTGATAATCCTGCAGCAGGCGACGGTAAAAAGCGGATGACGTATCGAGCTGGCCGGAGTTCTGATCCAGCCGGCGGATAAATTCCGTCAGGTCGTGTACATCCTCTTTCAGGCTGTTGAGATTACTCAGGCTGTAGGCCACCGGATTGTTGATCTCATGAGCGATACCGGCCGAGATTTCGCCCAGCGCGGCCAGCCGCTCCGACAGTGCCATGCGCGCCCGCGCCTGCTCCAGATCGCTGTTCAGCCCCTTGACCTGTTCGGTGCGGTGACGCAGCAGACGGGTCCGCAGTTCATTGGCGTAACGCTGCTTCTCCAGATCGCGGTGGCTCTGCTCCAGCGCCCGCTGCAGTCGGTGACGATGAAAGTACTGGCGCCATAACCAGAACAGCAGGATAAATTCGGGCAGCGCCACCAGTGCTGCCATCATCGCCGCCGTCAGCCGCTGGCGGAACAGGCTGTCGATCTCACGGTCACTGAGATAAAGGGTGAACTGCGGCAGAATAAAATCCGGGAAGACCGTCGCCCGGTTCAGCGACGCCGTGCCGGCCTCACTCAGCACATGGCCCTGCCAGCTGATTTTCAGCGGCAGTACACCAAACCCCAGATCCGCCGTAATCTGCTGCAGCCAGGCCACAACATCCAGCCGCACCGCCATCCGTTCCGCACTGCCGGTCTGCATACCGATGTCGAACAGCATGCCCGGCTGCCGTTCTGCCGGGCTGACCGGCTGACTGTCACGGATATATTCCACCCGGCTGTCAAGTTCCTCCAGCCCCAGCGCAATCAGCCAGTCACCCTCGCCGGCGAGCTGGCCGGCCGTGGCGGCGGCTTCAATATACGGGCCGATGGGGGCACTGCGTTCAAGCGCGCGCAGATCTGCTGCGCTGCCCCCCTGCTGCAGCAGCATGCGCACATCCGTCAGCAGCAGGTAATACTCCCGCAGGGCGCGGGTATAGACCCGCTCCAGCAGATGATCGGCGATATTCTGTACCCGCGCATTTTCATAACGCAGGACGCCGTCATACACCGCGCCTGCGGTGCCGGCCACAATCAGAATGATAATCAGCAGATAGCGTCGCAATCCGTATCTCCCGTACCGGACCGATGCCGGCGGATCAGAGCTTATCTTTTCAGTAAAGCACTGATCCGGGGATACGCAGACAAATGAGACAGGAAAACAGGAGGTTAAAAAACGCCAGCCGGGCTCAGCCGCGCCCGGCGTTACCGGCGCTCAGGACAACGGATAAACGCTGCTGCACAGCCGCCAGAATGCCGGCCGCGTCCAGCCCGGTTTCGGCCAGCTGCTGTGCCGGTGAGGCGTGTTCGATGTAATGATCAGGCAGGCCCAGCATCTGTACCGGCACCTGAATATCCGCCACGCTGAGGGATTCCAGCACCGCGCTGCCGGCACCGCCCATCACGGCGTTTTCTTCCACCGTAACCAGCAGGTCATGACTCAGCGCCAGCTCAGCCACCAGCTCATCGTCCAGCGGTTTGACAAAGCGCATATCCGCCACGGTGGCATCCAGAGTTTCTGCCGCTTCCAGCGCTGCCGCCAGCGGTGCACCGAACACCAGCAGCGCCACTTTCTGTGTGCCGGCTGGCTGGCTGCTGCGGCGGCGAACCACCCCCTTACCCAGCGCCAGCGCCCGCATGTCTGCCTGTGGCTCAACCCCCGTGCCACTGCCGCGCGGATAACGCACCGCTGCGGGGCCCGTGTGCTGATAACCGGTATAAAGCATCTGCCGGCATTCGTTTTCGTCCGACGGCGCCATCACCACCATATTGGGAATACAGCGCAGATAGCTCAGATCATAGGCGCCGTGATGGGTCGGGCCGTCTTCCCCGACCAGACCGGCGCGGTCAATGGCGAACAGGACATCCAGATTCTGCAGCGCCACATCGTGGATCAGCTGATCATAGCCGCGCTGCAGGAAAGTCGAATAAATCGCCACCACCGGCTTGGCGCCGTCGCAGGCCAGACCGGCAGCCAGCGTAACTGCATGCTGTTCGGCAATGGCCACATCAAAGTAGCGATCCGGGTATTCTTCCGAGAAACGGATCAGATCAGAGCCTTCACGCATGGCCGGGGTAATCCCCATTAGGCGCTCATCCGCAGCGGCCATATCGCACAGCCAGTTGCCGAAGACATTGGAATAGGTCGGCTTCTTCACTGCCGCCGGGGCCACCGCCTGTTTTTTCAGGGCGTGGTATTTCACCGGATCATTTTCAGCCGCTTCAAAGCCTTTGCCTTTGCGCGTCACCACATGCAGGAAACGCGGTCCCTTGAGCTTTTTCAGGTTCTGCAGTGTCGCGACCAGCTCATCCAGGTCGTGGCCGTCGATGGGGCCGTAGTAGTTGAAACCCAGTTCTTCGAACAGGGTGCCCGGCGCCACCATGCCTTTCATATGCTCTTCGGTACGGCGCGCAAACTCCCACGCCGCGGGAATTTTTTCCAGCACGCGCTTGCTGCCGGCACGCAGTGCCGAATAGGTGCGGCTGGACCAGATGCGGGTGAAGTATTTGTTCAGCGCACTGACGTTGTTGGAGATCGACATATCATTGTCGTTGAGGATCACCAGCATGTCGGCTTTCTCATGCCCGGCATGATCCAGTGCCTCAAAGGCCATACCGGCGGTCATGGCACCATCACCGATCACGGCAATGGTCTCACGCTCTTTGCCCTGCGCCCGTGCCGCCAGCGCCATCCCCAGCGCCGCCCCGATGGAGGTACTGGAATGGCCGACGCCGAAGGTATCGTATTCGCTTTCTGAGCGCAGCGGGAAAGCTGCCGGTCCTTCCTTGCTGCGGATCAGCGGCATCTGTTCGCGGCGGCCGGTGAGGATTTTGTGCGGATAGGCCTGATGGCCCACATCCCACACCAGACGGTCGTCCGGTGTATTGAAGACATAATGCAGGGCAGCGGTCAGCTCAACCACCCCCAGGCCGGCTCCGAAATGCCCACCGGATTGCCCCACGCTCCAGACCAGAAATTCACGCAGTTCAGCGCACAGCTGCGGCAGCTGTTCAGCGTCCAGCTCACGCAGCTCAGCCGGGGAGTTCATGCTGTCCAGCAGCGGCGTGTGGGGGCGGGAAGCCGGGATTTCTGTCAGTGTCATCAGCTACTTCAGCGCGGTGGCGTTGGATAATGTGCCGGGCCTGTTATCGGGCAGCCCTTGTAAAAGGGGTGCCATTCTACCGGCAGTTGGCGCTGATGAGTAGCACTGTGACAGGCACGACACAGGAACAGCGCCGGCATCAGTGATCGCGGCTGATGATGTAATCGGCCAGTGCCGCCAGCACGGCAGTGTCACCGTTAACCTGCTGCAGCGCCTGCTGAGCATCACCGATCAGCTCCTGCGCCTTGTTACGCGCGCCTTCCAGCCCCAGCAGTGCCGGATAGGTCGGCTTGTTCAGTGCGAGGTCGGCGCCCTGATGTTTGCCCAGCGTGGCGGTATCACCCTCAATATCGAGAATGTCATCCCATACCTGAAAAGCCAGACCAATGGCAGCGGCATAGCGTCGTAATGCCTGCTCTGTCCCCGTGTCCACCTGCTCACAGACGGCGGCGGCGCCCATTTCGACGGCTGCCCGGATCAGCGCTCCGGTTTTGTGGCGGTGCATGGTTTCCAGTTCGCTCAGACTCATACGCTGGCCGACATGGCCGAGATCAATGCTCTGACCGGCGACCATACCGGCACCACCGGCGGCCTGCGCCAGCAGGCGGATCAGCTGCAACCGCTGGGCATCGCTCTGATGCGGCGCCCTGGCCAGCACATCAAACGCCGCCGTCAGCAGCCCGTCACCAGCAAGAATGGCGGTGGCTTCGTCAAAAGCAATATGACAGGTCGGTTTGCCACGGCGCAGATCGTCGTTGTCCATCGCCGGCAGGTCATCGTGCACCAGGCTGTAACTGTGGATCATTTCCAGCGCCACCGCGGCACAGTCCGCCTGCTCACGGCTGCCGCCCAGCGCTTCCGCCGTGGCGTAGGTAAGGAACGGGCGCAGGCGTTTTCCGCCATTGAGAACGCCATAAGTCATGGCTTCGGCCAGACGCGCATCGGCCAGACCAAGCCCGGCCAGCTGCTGCTGCAGCTGCGCTTCAACCCGCTGCTGCACCGCCAGCAGAGCATCACGCATGCTTATTCCCCGCCATCAAAAGGCTGTTCCACGCTGCTGCCGTTCTGTTCCAGCAGCAGCTTCACACGCTGCTCGGCTGACGTCAGCGCCTGCTGACACTGGCGCGTCAGCTTAATGCCCTGCTCAAAGGCACGCAGGGAATCTTCCAGCGACAGCTCGCCGCTTTCCATCTGTACCACCAGTTTTTCCAGCTCGCCCAGTGCCGTTTCAAAAGCAAAAGGAGGGGTCGTTTCTTGTGTCATAACAGCCATCCGCTCTGAGAGCGGCAACACTAAACCCTGGACCTGACAGGGTCAAGGCGGCCACAGCCTGCAACCACCCGCGGGTAAACAACAAATTCGTCAATGCTGAGGAAGAATATAAATGTTTGACTAAACTCAGAGACAGACAGTGATTTTATGCGCAAGGAGCCAGTGTGGATCTCGCATCGTTAGTTGGTCTGGTCGGTGCCTTTGGTATTGTCGCCATGGCCATGGTTCTGGGCGGTGACCTCGGTATGTTCTTCAACGTACCGTCCGTCCTGATCGTGATTGTCGGCAGCTTATTTGCCGTCATGATGAAATTTGAACTGGGTCAGTTTATCGGCGCCATCAAAGTGGCCGCCAAAGCCTTTTCATTCAAGCTCAGCAAACCTGAAGCCATCATTGAAGAGGTGGTTGAACTGGCCGGCATGGCGCGCAAAGGCGGCCTGCTGTCACTGGAAGGCAAGGAAGTAAGCGACGATTTTCTCGCCAAAGGTATCCAGCTGCTGGTCGACGGCCATGACCCGGATGTGGTCCGCACCCTGATGAGCAAAGAGCTGCGTCAGGCCAGTGAGCGCCATGACATCGGTATTGCCATTTTCAAAGCCATCGGTGACGTTGCCCCGGCGATGGGTATGATCGGTACCCTGATCGGTCTGGTGGCTATGCTGGCCAATATGGACGACCCGAAAACCATTGGTCCGGCCATGGCGGTGGCCCTGTTAACCACCCTCTACGGCGCCATGATGGCGACCATGTTTGCCCTGCCGGTCGGCGATAAGCTGACCCTGCGCAAGGAAGAGGAAGACCGCCTCAAATCCATGATTATTGATGCCCTGCTGGCCATTCAGAGCGGCCAGAATCCCCGTATTATCGAATCCATGCTGCAGGCCTACATTCAGGAAGGCAAACGCACTGTGTCAGGTGAATAACGATGGCCGCGGAAGAAGAACAGGAATGTCCCGCCTGTCCGGCGATACCAGGTTGGCTGGCCACCTTTGCCGACCTGATGTCGCTGCTGATGTGTTTCTTTGTGCTGCTGCTGTCGTTTTCCGAGATGGAAGCCATCAAGTTCAAGCGCCTGGCCGGTGAGCTGCGTAACGCCTTTGGGGTACAGACGGTGGTTAACGTCAGTGACCCGCCGAAAGGCACCAGTGTGATTGCCCGTCATTTCAGCCCGTCCATTCCCGAGCCGACCCCGATCAACGAGGTGCGGCAGAAAACCAGTGACATCACCAAGAGTTCACTGGAGGTTCTGTGTCAGGACGAGGTAACCCAGCAGGAGGAGCGTCAGGGCGATCAGGGACAGGTCACGCGCGAAATTGTGCTGCCGCAGAACGACATCGAAAATAAGAAGACCGAAGAAAAAGCGATGGAAATGGCGTCCAAGCTGGAAGATGAAATCGCTCAGGGTCAGGTCGAGATCGAAACGGTCGGTAAGAAAATTATTATCCGTATCCAGCAACGTGGCGCCTTCCGCTCCGGCTCGGATTATATCGAGGATAAATTCCTGCCGGTGATCGATAAAATCCGTGAGCTGCTGGTCACCGTACCCGGCCGTATCTCGGTGGAAGGTCATACCGACAACATTCCGGTAGCCGGTGGGCCTTTCCGTTCCAACTGGACCTTATCGGCGGCCCGCGCGGCGGCGTTTGCGGAAGAATTGTTTGTCGCCCCGGAAATGAACAAAAGCCGCTTCCAGATTGTCGGCCATGCCGACACCCAGCCACTGGTGGCCAACGACACTCCGGAAGGGCGTGAGCGTAACCGCCGGGTCGAAATCGTTATCCTGCGCTCGCGCGAAGGCGACGATGACGAGGTGCCGGAAATTCAGCCGGACGATGAGCGCGTGGAAGATGCCGTCAATGCCCGGCCGGAAGACTTTGAACTCCGGCCCAACGAGATTTTCTGATCAGGATCACAGCGAATGGAAGAAAGACGCCGTTTTTTCAGGCTTAATGATGAAGTGGTGATGGATTTTCAGGCCATCAGCAGCGAAGAGTTTGCGCATTGGAAAGAGCATCAGACACTGCAGAAAAGTGAACTGCAGGAGCTGGAAAAAGAAATCGGCACCCTGATTCATCAGCTCAGATCCTCACACCCCGCGGTCGGTCAGGTCATCGAATTATTCAACCGTAAAATCAATCTGCTGCACGGCCACGGCGATCAGCACGCACAGCTGAATCTGTCGGCGGCGGAAGCCCGCGTGCGGGTCAACCTGAGCGCCTGCGGCATGTCGTTCACCACCAGCGAAGACCTGAGCAAGCAAACCCATCTGCTGTTTGACCTGCAGCTCAAACCCTCCAACGCCATGCTGACGCTGGCCGGCACCATCGTCTCGGTGGAAAAAACGCACACGGCGGGTGATAGCTATCTGGTGCGGGTCAACTTTGAAGGCCTGAAAGAAACCGAGCAGGAGCTGCTGATCCAGCATCTGTTCCAGCTGCAGAGCCGTACCCTGCGCCAGCAGCGCGACCAGTAAGGCCATTATTCCCCGCCGGCCTTTTTGCTATGATCCGCCTTTTCCCGTCAGACGGATGATGTTATGAGCACAGGCCCGCGTACCTACACCCCGCAGACACTGCAGACCGGCAGCCGTATTGACCTCGACAGTCAGTCAGCGGCGCATCTGCTGCGCGTGCTGCGCATGACCGACGGTGACAGCCTGCGCCTGTTTAACGGCGATGGTCATGAGTACGCTGCCGTATTGTGTGACGTACAGAAAAAAGGCGCCGCGGCAGAGGTGGGGGTACTGCTGCGCAGCGACGCTGAACTGTCCCCTCAGATGCACCTGGGCCAGGTGGTATCCAAAGGCGACCGCATGGACTTCACCATTCAGAAAGCTACCGAACTGGGCATCAGCACGATTACGCCATTGTGGAGTGAACGCTGCGAAGTCCGTCTGAAAGGTGAACGGCTGGAGAAAAAAATGGAGCACTGGCAGAAAGTAGCCATCAGTGCCTGCGAACAGTGCGGCCGCAACCGTATCCCGCAGATTCACCAGCCGCTGCATTTCAGTGAATGGGCCGCGCAGACCAGCAGCGGGCTGAAATTTATTCTGCATCCGCGCGATCAGAAACCGCTGCGCGACTACCCTGCCCCGGCTGCGGTGGCGCTGCTGGTCGGCCCCGAAGGGGGGTTCAGTGATGCCGAAGTGGAACAGGCCATCAGCGCCGGTTTTGCCGGCCTGACGCTCGGGCCAAGAGTATTACGCACCGAGACCGCCGCGCTGGCGGCACTCAGTGTGTTTCAGTTTCAGTGGGGAGATTTCTGAAGCGGCAGGAAAGCACAGCTCTCCTGCCGGGAAGTGCGCTCAGCTTTTCAGGATCTGCAGCAGATTCTGAATATGCTCCGCCGCATCATGACCAAGGCTGGTGAGATAACCGCCATCCGGCTGATCGGTCAGACCTTTATCGTGCAGACGCCCGGCTGCAGCCAGCATCGGCTCGCCCGCCTCTTCATGCACCTTGATGCCCTTCTGCATACTGTGCAGATCAAACTGCGCCAGCAGGGTCATTTCATCCACCAGATCCTGGGAAATCGGCATTGCACTGTCCTCTTTACGATTGAAGCTCAAGCATACGCTGCGCCACCGCCGCCGGCGATGTCATAGTGAGCCAGCCCTGATCTCAGTCAGTTTCCGTGAGACGGAAATGACGCCAGTCCGGTGCACTGCTCAGATAAAACAGGCCGATCAGCAAGGCCATCCACCACTCCACAATATTTTTCCAGCGGTCATCCGACTCCAGCAGCTGCAGTACCACCATCACGGCAAGAAAAAACCACTGCGCGTACACCAGCATAAATTTCATTTTCAGGCTGCTGCCGATATCGACACCCCGGGCAGCCAGATGCTTCAGCCAGTAGGTGATACGCGTCTGCACCGCCAGTGAAACAATAAAAAACAGCGCCGCCCCCACGGTATGCACGGTCCATGGCAGCTCATCCTTATCCGGGCGCAGCACAGCCGTTGCCACAATCAGACACACAGAACTGAATACTCCGGCGCTGACCATATACTTCACCGTCCAGATCGGCCGCTCCGGGGCAATCTCAAGCAGCCACGCCTGCATGCAGTACCACCAGACAATAAACAGCACACAGGCAGAAATCAGTCCGCCACGGAAAACAAATGCCTGCGGATCCGGAATACCGGTGGCGGTAATACTGGTACAGCCGGTCAGGTAAGGTATGCACACATCACTGGTGCCGAGAAACATCCCCACAATCAGGGTGAACCAGAAGGTGCCGTGCGACAGCCAGAAGCTGGTATGAGCAACACGCTGCGGTAACGTCATAGTGAAGCCTCCTGCAGCGGTTGCTGCTCACGCCGCGTCAGACGGAAGTCACGCCAGTCATGGTAAGTGGTATAAAAATACAGACAGCTGAACGTCGCCAGCCACCATTCAAAAATTTCCTCCACGCCATCGCTTTTCAGATCAAAGATCAGAATCAGCATAAAGGCTGCCAGCAACAGCAGCTGCAGTGCGGCAAGAATCTGTTTACTGGCAATACGGCTGAATTTAATGCCCAGGTCATCCTGCAGCTGGCGCATACGCCAGGTCATCATGATCTGACAGAGTGCCGTGATCAGAAAAAATAATCCGGCAGTTGTGGTATGAAAGCGCCACAGAAACCGGTGTTCAGACGGCGGTTCCATATGTTCGCCCAGCACCGCAATGGAGGCGACCAGCAGCATGCTGGCGATGATGGCGAAGGTAACAATACGGTGAATCCAGGGGTGATGCTGCGGATGGCCGACACTTTCCAGCCACGCCCGCACACAGTACCACCAGATAATAAAGACCACCGCCGAACTGATCAGCCCGGCGCGGAAAACATATGCTGCCGGATAAAAAATGCCGGTCGCCGTGATGGTGGTGCAGCCGTCGATGTAAGGTAAACACCAGTCGACATGACCGGCATTGGCCGACATAAAATAACTGCTGGCGATACTGATAATAGGCAATACCAGCGCCACCAGCGCAATACGCTGAGGAAGCGTCATAGAAACATCCCTGTTGCAGATTAAATTCAGTAATGAACCAGCCGGATCCGTTTCCAGTCCCAGTAAGACGTCAGGAAATAAATGCCGATAAAGAGCGTGGCCCACCATTCAATAATGCGTTTTCCGTGGCTCATATCAATGCCGACCGTCACACCGGCAAACGCCACTGTCATCAGCCACAGCACCAGTATCAGCGCACTTTTTACCGCAAACGACGGTACTGCCAGTCCCGCCCGGCGGGCACGGAAAACCAGCACGTAATTAACCGTCAGAGCGATCAGCATGCCCTGAAAAAACAGGTTGGCACCGCGCACATGCACCCCCCAGTGTGTGGCGGATTTTTCCGGCAGCAGCACCGCTGTACCAGCCAGCAATCCCAGTGCTGCCAGTACACCGAAAAACTGCATCACCGTTAATGCCAGCCGGTTACTGTGCCCGCTCAGCCAGGTGCGCATCACCTGCCACCAGACAATAAAAAAAGCACAGGCAGCGATCATACCGCCACGGAAAATAAAGCCGGCATCACCCTTCATACCGGTATGGGTAATATCGGTACAGCCATCAATAAACGGATTACAGAGTTCTGCAGTGCCCTGCGCAGTGCCCACCGCATAGGTCACCGCAATGGTTCCCATGGATAAAACAAAACTGGCCAGTGCAATAAACTGTCCGAACGACATCGGTTTCTCCTAAGGCCCGGGCAGTGCCCGGGCAGATTCAGGTAACAGGGCCTGTTCAGCCCGCGGCTGTCAGGGCCTGAGCAATATCAGCGATAATATCGTCGGCATGCTCAATCCCCACCGACAGACGGATCAGGTCTTTGCTGACGCCGGCAGAAGCCAGCTCTTTTTCATTCAGCTGACGGTGCGTGGTGGTCGCCGGGTGACAGGCCAGACTCTTGGTGTCACCGATATTGACCAGACGTTTGATCATCTGCAAGGCATCGATAAATTTTGCCCCGGCTTCCGCGCCGCCCTGAATGCCAAAGCTGAGAATTGCCGACGGTTTGCCGCCGGTCATGCGCTGCGCCACGGCGTGGTACGGGCTGCTTTTCAGGCCGGCATAATTCACCCAGCTGACCTGCTCATGAGCGTTCAGGTACTCAGCAACTTTTTGCGTATTTTCCACATGACGGTCCATGCGCAGCGCCAGCGTTTCCAGCCCCTGCAGCAGCAGGAAAGCGTTCATCGGTGACAGGGCTGCGCCCATATTACGCAGCGGCACCACACGGGCACGGGCGATAAATGCCGCCGCGCCCATATCCTGGGTGTACACCACGCCGTGATAAGACGGATCCGGCTGATTAAAATGCGGGAAGCGCGGGTTATCCTGCCACGGGAATTTACCGGAATCGATGATGGCACCACCCAGCGTCGTACCATGACCGCCGATGTATTTAGTCAGCGAGTGCACAACAATATCAGCGCCGAATTCAAACGGCCGGCACAGGTAAGGCGTGGCCACGGTATTATCGACAATCACAGGGACACCGTGTTTATGCGCCATTTCCGCCAGCGCCTGAATATCCACCACGTTACCGGCCGGGTTACCGATAGACTCACAGAACAGAGCTTTGGTGTTATCGTCAATCAGCGCTTCCAGCGCGGCCACATCATCACCGGATGCCATGCGCACTTCGATGCCCTGCTGCGGGAAAGTATGGGCAAACAGGTTGTAGCTGCCGCCGTACAGCTGACTGACACTGACGATATTGTCGCCGGCCCGGGCCAGCGTCTGAATGGCGGCCGTGATCGCTGCCATACCGGACGCCATACACAGAGCACCGATACCACCTTCCATCGCTGCCAGCCGCTCTTCCAGCACAGCGTTGGTCGGGTCCATGATGCGGCTGTAAATATTGCCGGGTTCTTTCAGATCAAACAGATCGGCCCCGTGCTGGGTATCGCGGAAACTGTACGAGGTGGTCTGATAAATGGGCACTGCAACCGCGCGCGTGGTCGGGTCTTCACTGAACCCTGCGTGGATCGCCTGCGTTTCTATTTTCATGGGTGAGTCATCCCTTATTGTCGGCTTTGGCGTAAGGCAGCCAGTGTATCAAGATGCAGCGGCCGGCCATAGTAACAACTCAGTCAGTGTCAGCCTGACTTGCATTAACCCGGCCCCGCCGTAAACTCGCCCATACCATTTGTTTCACCGGGATTCTGTCTGCATTTATGGCCAAGAAAAAAACCGCCTACGTTTGTACCGACTGTGGTTCTGAACATGCCAAATGGCAGGGCCAGTGCAGTGACTGCGGCGCCTGGAATACTCTGCAGGAGTTTGTTGTTTCCTCTGCCAAAACCCCCGTCCGTGACACCAGCTACGGCGGTTATGCCGGCAACGCCGGCGGCCAGGGTATTCAGCGTCTGGCCGAGGTGGATCTGGCCGAAGTGCCGCGGGTCAGCAGTGGTATGCAGGAATTTGACCGCGTGCTCGGTGGTGGTCTGGTGCCCGGCTCGGCTATTCTGATCGGCGGTCATCCCGGGGCCGGTAAGTCCACCCTGCTGCTGCAGACCATGTGTGCCCTGGCCACGGCCATGCCGGCACTGTATGTCACTGGTGAGGAAAGCCTGCAGCAGGTTGCCATGCGCGCCCGCCGTCTGGGGCTGCCCACCGATCAGCTGAATATGCTGAGCGAAACCAGCGTTGACCGTCTGATCCAGACCCTGCAGCAGCACCAGCCGAAAGTGGTGGTCATCGACTCCATTCAGGTGATGCACGTTGAAGGGGTGGAGTCTGCGCCTGGCAGTGTCTCCCAGGTCCGCGAAAGCGCTGCGGCACTGACCCGCTACGCCAAACAGACCGGCACCATCCTGCTGCTGGTCGGTCACGTCACCAAAGACGGTACCCTCGCCGGGCCCAAAGTGCTGGAACATATGATTGACTGCTCCATCATGCTGGAGGGGTCTGCTGACAGCCGCTTCCGCACCCTGCGCGGTATCAAAAACCGCTTCGGCGCCATCAATGAGCTGGGCGTCTTCGCCATGCTCGACAGCGGCCTGAAGGAAGTGAAAAACCCCAGCTCCATTTTCCTCAGCCGCAGTGAGGAACCCGCTGCCGGCAGTGTGGTAATGGTGATCTGGGAAGGCACACGGCCATTATTGGTGGAGATTCAGGCGCTGGTCGACGACAGCCATTTCGGTCACCCGAAACGGGTAGCGGTCGGTCTGGATCAGAACCGTATGAACCTGCTGCTGGCTGCCCTGCACCGGCATGGCGGTATTCATCTCGGTGATCAGGATGTGTATATCAATGTTGTCGGCGGGGTCAAAGTAGGGGAAACCGCGGCGGACCTGGCCCTGCTGCTGGCCGCCCTGTCGAGCTTCCGCGATCAGCCGCTGCCGGCCGATCTGATTGTCTTTGGTGAAGTGGGCTTATCCGGGGAAATCCGCCCGGTGCCATCCGGTCAGGAGCGTATCAAGGAAGCCGCCAAACACGGCTTTACCCGCGCCATCGTGCCGCGCGCGAATATGCCGCGTCAGCCGGTGGAAGGGATGAAAATTATTGCCGTGGATAAACTGCAGGAAGCCATCGATAACCTCTGACAGCCTGCCTGCCGCTGCCTGCTTACTGCTGCAGGCGGCTGGCGACGCCGGGCACCACATCGCCGCGCTCCACATGCAGCGCGCCACGCAGCATACCGTGCAGCAGTTCAGCCGCATCGAATTTCTCCAGCGCCTCATTGGCGCCGACCTGATGCGCCCGGTCGACGCTGATCTCACTCGACAGTGAGGTGTGCAGAATAATGTATATGCCGGCCAGCTGCGGATTATTGCGCACTTCAAACGCCAGCTCGTAACCATCCAGACCCGGCATTTCGATATCGCTGACCAGAATATGGTAAGCCTCACCACGCTCCGCGGCTTTCACCATCATATCCAGCGCTTCGCTGCCATCGGCACAGACATCAAACGGCACGTTGACATAATTCAGCGCTTCCGCCAGCTGCTTCCGCGCCACACTGGAATCGTCCACCAGCAGAATCGGATGCTGACGCAGGGTGACCTGCTCACTGCTGCTGATATTGGTATGCAGCTGATCCTCTTCCACCGGGAAGATGTGCGACAGCACCATCTCGATATCCAGCAGCTGAATCAGTTCGTCACCATGGGAAATCACACCGGTGGCATAAATATCCCGGCCGGAGGCTTTCGGCGGCGGGCTGATATTGCGCCAGCTGTAATCAATAATGCGGTCAATTTTACGCACCAGAAAACCCACCCGCTGTCGCTGGCAGTCGGTAACGATAATAAAGCAGTGTGCCAATTCTTCTTCCGTGACCGGGCGGTAACCAACGGCACCGGCCAGATCAATCACCGGCATCGTGGTGCCGCGGATATGAGCAGCCCCCAGCACCACATGGTGCGACTGAGGAATGGCAGTCAGCGGCTGAAACGGTACGATTTCCTTAACCTTCAGGGTACCGATACCGAACGTCTGACGCTCGTTGATTCTGAACAGCAACAGCCCCTGAGTCTGTTTATGCTGACTGACACTCTGCATGATAATCCTGTGATGCGGTTGCAGACACAAACCGGTCGATAAGCGCGTTGTACGCACTGTTTTCCGGCCTGCAGCCCTGATTTAACTGATATGCGGATTAGTATAGCAGTGATCGGGGAAGTGCCACTGCCGGTGTCGTGGCCGGCGCGCTTACTCCGGCGGCTGACGGCGGGTAATACGGCTGCTCAGTTCCCGCTGACGGGTACGCTGCAGCGGCTCAACTTTCTTGTGCAGCGCGGCCTTGGCCATCATATAAGCGGATACCGGCGCGGTGATAAACAGAAACAGACTGATCACCAGCTCATGAATGCTGAGGCCACCATCACGCAGACTGGTGAGCAGCATGGACGCCATCAGCACCGAACCGATCCCCAGCGTGGTAGCCTTGGTCGGCGCATGCAGACGGGTGAAAAAATCCGGTAATTTCATTAACCCGACAGAGCCGACAAAAATAAAGAAACCACCGGTCAGCAGCAGCAGCGCAACAGCAATATTAATCACATCATCCATAGTCATTACTCAATAATATCGCCACGCAGCAGGTATTTACTCAGTGCCGCGGTGCTGACAAAACCCAGCATCGCAATCAGCAGAGCGCCTTCGAAATACAACGGCGAGCCGTTATACAGCCCCAGCAGAATAATCAGTGCGATGCTGTTGATATACAGGGTGTCCAGCGCCAGAATGCGGTCCGCGACTGACGGCCCTTTCAGCATACGCCAGACATTCATCAGCAGAGCCAGCAGCACCAGCCCCGCCGTCACCATAATCGCACTGTCCAGGATGACAGAACTCAGCATGAGAAAATCTCCCGCAGCGGTTGCTCATAGCGCTGACGGATATCGCTGATTATCGCGTCTTCGCTGTCAATATGCAGAGCATGGATATAGAGCCAGCGCTTGTCTTCAGAAAAGTCCACACTCACCGTACCCGGTGTCAGCGATATCGTGCTCGCCAGAACGGTCAGCGGAAAATCACCGGTCAGCGCCAGAGGGTAAGCAATAAAGCCCGGATTCAGTTTCCGGTTACGGCCCAGCACCCGGCGTGCCACCTCAATGTTCGACACCAGAATGTCCCACAGCAGACGCAGGATATAACGCCCGATCAGCAGCGGTTTACCGGCGCGGCTCTGATGATCGGTATACGGCGCAGTAATCAGCGGAATCAGCCAGCCGAGGAACAGGCCCAGTACCAGCTGACCGGCGGAAAAACCATTCAGCAACAGCCACACCAGCAACAGCAGGGCGCTGTGTAACGGCATCGGAAAAACAGCTTTCATGGCATCACCTCCGCCACAGCAACCGGCGCACGGTGCAGCTCTTCCGCCGCCGCCAGGGTCAGTTCAGACAGCGGACCGCCGAACACCACCATCAGCGGCGAAGCACCCAGTAACAGCAGCACGGCAACAATTTTCAGCGGTTCTGCACCGTCTGACTGTGCCGGCTGCCCCTGCGCGCGCCAGAATAATGTGCTGCCGGCACGGCTCAGCATGACCATCGCTGCCAGACCGGAAATCAGCAGCGGAGCCCAGATCCACGCGGCATCCACCGCGGCCGAGGAAGCCTGCAGAATGAGGATTTTGCCGACAAAGCCGGAGAACGGTGGCATACCGATCAGCCCCAGTGCCGCCACCATAAAGAAAATACCCAGCAGCACCGGCTGCACCACCGGCCGGCCGCGGACAAAACGGTCCTGCGACTGCCCGCGCTGCTCCTGAATCAGGCCGGCAATCATGAACAGCGCCGCCGACAGCAGCGTACTGTGAATCAGATAATAAAGGCCCGCCGCCGTCGCCTGCACATCATTCAGTGCCAGCGTCAGCAACAGCGTACCGGCCGACACCACCACCAGATTGGCGGTCAGCATCTTCAGCGTCTGACTGGCCAGCACAGCCACCACGCCGGCCACCAGCGTCAGCCAGGCCAGAGGCCACAGCCAGCCCACCGCGAGGCCTGCCAGCTCACCGCCATAGTCACCGAAAATAGCGGTATGCACGCGCCAGATACTGTAGATACCCACCTTGGTCATGATGGCAAACAGCGCCGCTACCGGAGTGGAAGTAAAGGCATACGTCCGTGGCAGCCAGAAATGCAGTGGCAACAGCGCCGCTTTGAGGCCAAAGACCACCAGCAACAGCAGGGCCCCGGATTTCGCCAGCGCAATATCATCGGCGTCCAGCTGCGCGGCCTTATGCGCCATGTCCGCCATATTCAGCGTGCCGAAGGCGGCGTACAGAACGCCCAGTCCGAACAGGAAAAACGACGAGCCGGCCAGATTGAGCAGCACATAGTGCACCGCCGCCTGGGTACGCTGCTTACCGCCGCCATGAATCAGCAGCGAGTAGGACGCGATCAGCAGGATTTCGAAAAAGACAAACAGGTTGAAAATATCGCCGGTCAGGAAAGCACCGTTGATGCCCATGACCTGGAACATAAACAACGGATGAAAGAAGGGTCCGCGACCGTCATCGCCGGCACAGGCATAGGTATGCGCCGCCAGCGACAGTAACGCCGTCAGCAACAGCATCACCGATGCCAGCCGGTCATTGATCAGGGCAATACCGAAGGGGGCCTGCCAGTCGCCCATCATGTACATCTGCGGGCCTGCGGCAATGCTCTTCTGCAGCAGCGCCACCGCCGTCAGTAACAGCAGGACATTGATCAGGAACACTGCCACCCGCTGACGATCCAGATGGCCGTTCAGCGGCGGCAACAGCAGCAGAATGCCGGCCAGCAGCGGCAACAGAACCGGGAAAAATATAAGGTGCTGCATCAGGTCCATTAATCGTCCCCCGCCTGACGCGCATTGCGGGCTTTATTCGGCAGTTCATCGTAAATCTGCGTTTTGCCATCGACCTGATCATTGCCCAGATCAGAACGGGCCCGCAGCGCCAGAATCAGGGCAAAAGCGGTCATGGCAAAGCCGATCACAATCGCCGTCAGTACCAGCGCCTGCGGCAGTGGATCGGCGTAGTTATCGCTCTCACCGAGAATCACAGCACCGTTCACCACCAGCCGGCCGCTGGCAAACAGGAACAGGTTAACCGCGTAAGACAGCAGGGTCAGACCGAGTACCACGGCAAAGGTGTAGCCGCGCAGAACCAGAAACACACCGCCGGTGGTCATCGCACCGACACAGATTGCATACAGGGTTTCCATCAGCCTTCTCCTGCTTTGGGGCGTTCACTGGTGGTCAGCTGACCCAGATTGGCCAGAATCAGCAGCGTCGCCCCGATCACTGTCAGATACACACCGAAATCAAACACCATGGCACTGGCCAGCTCAAACTCACCGATCAGCGGCAGATGGAAATGATCAAACCAGGTGGTCAGGAACGGCCGTCCGAACAGCCAGCTGCCCAGACCGGAGAGCACCGCCAGCAACAGGCCGGTGGCAATCAGGGCGTGATAGTGCAGATTCAGACGCTCCTTCATCCACGCCACGCCGTGCGCAACATACTGCTGGACCAGCGCAATGGCGGTAATCAGACCAGCGATAAAGCCACCGCCGGGCATATTGTGACCACGCAGGAAGATGTAGGCCGACACCAGCAGCGCCAGCGGCAGCAGACTCTGCGAGACCAGCGCCAGCATCAGTGGGTTTTTATCCTTCGACCACGACTGGCCATCCTGATCGGCGCGCGGGATATACAGACGCATGCCGGCCAGCAGTTTATAAATACCCAGTGCCGCGATGCCCAGTACGGTGATTTCCCCCATGGTATCGAAGCCACGGAAATCGACCAGAATCACGTTCACCACGTTGGTGCCGCCACCACCGGTTTTGCTGTTGGCAATAAAGAAATCCGAGATACTGGCCAGCGGCCGGGTCAGCATGGCGTAACACAGGGTACCGATCACCGCCCCCACAGCCGAAGCGATCCCCAGATCACGCACAATACGCTGGGTGGTGCTTTCTTTCAGGGGTGTTTTCTGCGGCAGGAAATACAGCGCCAGCAGGAACAGAATGATGGTGGCCACTTCCACCGACAGCTGTGTCAGCGCCAGATCAGGCGCCGAGAAGTAGGCAAAGGCAATCGCCACAATCAGGCCGACAATGGAAATCATCACCAGTGCCAGCAGACGCAGATGGCTGAAGATAACCGTCGTCACCGTGCCGATCAGCAACAGGGCGCCACCGATCAGCACCGGCAGTTCCAGTGGCATTTCGGCACGGCTGCCGGCAGCACTGTCGAGCTGCAGCAGCGGCCAGCCGGCCACCGCCAGCGACAGCATCACCAGCCAGGTGATATAACGCTGCAGACGGCCATTATCGATCAGCTGCTGTAAGCGCCCGGCGGCAGCGGTCAGCCACTGCACACATTTCTCAAACTCGTGCTTGGCATCGATATCAGCGAACTGCCCCTGAAAATCAAACAGGTGACGGCGGTTGATATACAGAATGCTGCCGCCGACCACCGCCACCAGACTCATCAGCAGCGGCATATTGAAGCCGTGCCAGACCGCCAGACTGAAGTCCGGCAGCGGCGCCTGCAGCACCGCACCGGCCGCTGCATCCAGCAGGCGGCCGACAGTGATGTCCGGAATAATGCCCACCAGCAGACAGATAACCACCAGAATCTCCACCGGTACACGCATATAACGCGGTGGTTCATGCGGTTTACGCGGCAGGTTGACCGGCTCGCCATTGAAGAAAACATCGTGAATAAAACGCAGTGAGTAGGCCACCGCTAACGCGCCACCCAGCGTCGCCAGTACCGGGATCAGCCAGGACAGCGAACCCAGCGTTGACTGATGCAGGGTTTCAGCGAACAGCATCTCCTTCGACAGGAAGCCGTTCAGCAGTGGCACACCGGCCATCGACGCCGCCGCCACCATCGCCAGCGTGGCGGTATACGGCATGTACTTCATCAGGCCATTCAGCTGGCGCATATCGCGCGAACCTGATTCGTGATCAATAATGCCCGCCGCCATAAACAGCGATGCCTTGAACACGGCGTGGTTAATGATGTGGAAAACGGCGGCAATGGCCGCCAGCTCAGTATCCAGACCGAACAGCAGCGTAATCAGACCCAGATGACTGATGGTGGAGTAAGCCAGCAGACCTTTCAGGTCATGTTTGAACAGCGCGGTATAGGCCCCCAGCAACAGGGTCGCCAGCCCGACCACACTGACAATGGCAAACCACAGGTCAGTTCCTGACAACACCGGATAGAAACGTGCCAGCAGAAAAACCCCCGCCTTCACCATGGTGGCCGAATGCAAATACGAAGAAACCGGGGTCGGCGCTGCCATCGCATGTGGCAGCCAGAAATGGAACGGGAACTGGGCGGATTTGGTGAAAGCACCGAGCAGAAACAGAATGATGATCACCGGATACGCGGCGCTGTTACGCAGCAGGTCACCACTGGCCAGCACCTCGCGCAGGCTGTAAGTACCGCAGGCTTCACCGATCAGGATAAACGCCGCCAGCAGACACAATCCACCGGCACCGGTGATGGTCAGCGCCATACGGGCACCCTTACGCGCTTCGGTTTTCTGCGACCAGAAGCTGATCAGCAGGAATGAGCTGATACTGGTCAGCTCCCAGAACAGCCACAGCTGCAGCAGGTTATCCGACAGCACCACGCCCAGCATGGCGGTCATAAACAGAATCAGATAAGCGTAAAAACGCCCCATATGATCACGTTCAGACAGGTAATAGCGGGCGTACAGCAGCACCAGCAGACCGATGCCAAGAATCAGCAGACTGAACAGCAGACCCAGCCCGTCCAGATGAAATGCCAGCGACAGTCCGATCTGCGGTATCCACTCCATCTGCCAGCGGAACACCTCACCGTTGAACACACCCGGCATCAGACTGAGCACCAGCACCAGTGAAACGGCCGGCGGCATAGCCGTCAGCGCCAGCGTCACCCGCCGGCCGAAACGGTATACCAGCAGCGGGACAAGGGTTCCCAGCAATGGCAGCAGAGGAATCCAGAGCAATGTCATAAAGAGAGTCTCATTCCTGAAGATAGCGGTCATCCGGTGTGACCCTGATCCCGGAAAGATAGCATGTTCCCCCGCGATGCCCCATAGAAGCTCTTTATCGGGTGCAAAGAATTGTCAGAAAAACAGCGCTAAACGGAGGGAATTTATGCTGGGATATCAATAAGTTGGCACCCGCGGAAGCAGGTGCCGGAAAGCTTATGCCGTATGGTAAGCCGGGCTCAGTTCAGTCACCGCTTCGACGAACGCTTTCGCGTGTTCCGGGTCGACAAACTGGTGAATGCCATGGCCGAGGTTGAACACATGGCCACTGCCCTGGCCATAGCTGTCCAGGATACGCTTCACTTCCGCCCGGATCGTTGCCGGAGAAGCATACAGCACCGACGGGTCCATATTACCCTGCAGCGCGACTTTATCTCCCACCCGTGCACGGGCATTCCCGATATCAGTGGTCCAGTCGAGGCCCAGGGCATCCGCACCGGTTGCCGCCATCGACTCCAGCCACTGACCGCCACCTTTGGTAAACAGGATGACCGGGATCTTACGGCCTTCGTGTTCACGGATCAGGCCGGCAACAATCTGCTGCATGTATTGCAGCGAGAACTGCTGGTAAGCCACATCACTCAGACTGCCGCCCCAGGTATCAAAAATCTGCACCGCCTGCGCGCCGGCTTTGATCTGCGCATTGAGGTAATCAATCACGGATTTTGCCAGCACATCCAGCAGTTGATGCATGACTTCCGGGGTGTCATACATCATCGCCTTGATATGACGGAAGTCCTTCGACGAACCGCCTTCCACCATATAAGTCGCCAGCGTCCACGGACTGCCGGAGAAGCCGATCAGCGGTACCCGGCCATTCAGCTCCCGACGGATGGTACTGACGGCTTTCAGCACATAATCCAGATCCGCTTCCGTGTTCACCACCTGCAGGCTCTGCACATCCGCCTCAGTGCGGATGATTTTGTTGAAGCGCGGCCCTTCGCCGGTTTCAAAGTACAGCCCCAGACCCATGGCATCCGGAATGGTCAGGATGTCGGAAAACAGAATCGCGGCATCCAGCGGGAAGCGCTCCAGTGGCTGAATCGTCACTTCGCAGGCCAGCTCCGGGTTCTTGCACAGTGACATAAAATCGCCGGCCTGAGCACGGGTCGCCCGGTACTCCGGCAGATAACGGCCTGCCTGCCTCATCATCCAGACCGGTGTGCGGTCCACCGGTTGACGTAACAGAGCCTTAAGGAAGCGGTCATTTTTCAGTTCAGACATGGAGTACCCGATAAGAGCCATAAGAATCAGCGCGCTATCATAACAAAAAAATGCGCGGGCGCTTTTTGACTTTACGCAGCAAAAGCCGGGGATAGCCTGTGTTAATCAGGCAGATACAAAAAACCCGGCCGCAGCCGGGTTCCCGGGGTAACTGAGCAGATTACTCGGTCACTGTCAGTGAAGCACTGTTGGTACCACCCGACAGACTGGTATTGATCAGAATGACAGTGGCGCCAACATCTGCAGAGGTCAGGGTAATTGAGCCATCAGTATTCGCTGTGCGCGCAGCGCCACCCACCGTCCAACTGTAGTTCGCAGAGTCATAATCGACGGTCGTCCAGCGGGTAGCCGGGTACAGGGTCGTTGTATCACTCAGACTGACCCCCGAACCGGCCAGGTAGGCATTATCAGGGCCAGTGATTTCGACAGCTGGCTGAGCTGCGGCTTCTGACCAGTTTTCCAGTTCCAGATCCGTGGTCAGCGTATAGTTATAAGTATCGGTATCGCTGGCAAGAATCAGCGTGTGATCACCATCACGCTCTGTTACCAGATAACGGATCAGATACTGATTCTCGGGACGGCTACGTATTTCCATGGCATTCTGCTGCGCCGCAATCACCTGCTCGGCCACCCCCGAAAAATCGGTAGCAGAGGCCGTATCAATGACGGTACTTGCCATACCACTGATATCTGAATTTACATTATTGTCGCCCAACGAGACGTAAATCATTGGCCGTGGCAGCAGCGTTGTTCCGTCCTGGGCAGCATCGCTGTCCGTTGTTGTATCGTCGGCGCTGGTGTCTTCCGTTTCTGCGTCTTCATCATAAACAATAAAAGACTGCCACTGGATAGCGGCTTCGGCATCTGCCAGCTGAATATCATTATTGGTGTTGGGCCCCATGGCAAAAACCAATACCGTGGACAAATTAATACCATCCAGCCGGGTACGGCCGGAACCGTAATTCTGGTTATAAACATAACCATCGATCAGATCATCATTTCCATCGGCACCGAGGTCCATTTCATCCGTCAGATCTGATTCCCCGTTACCGATATAGGTGCCGATCGCTTTGAGAATGGCTTCATACAGGGGGGAGTCGCCGCTACTTTCCCAGTCTGCAATACTGTCCAGCGCGGTTGTCAGAGTTGCTGCATCAGAGGTCAACGTACTCACCAGCGGGGTAACGGTACTGTTGCCATAAGTCCAGAGAGTAAAGCGCTGACCCGCAATGGTGTCATCTGAAGATGCCTGAGCGGCAGTGATGAAATCTTTCACTTCCTGAAGGAAAGCAGCCTTGTCCAGAGACTGAGTACTGCCACTGATGTCGATAATGATGGCTGTATCCAGTGTCACTTCGAGACCCAGAACCTTCTGCATCATCAGACCGCGCTCAACGGTATCCACATCATCACCGTCAACCGTGACGAGATATTCATCGACGCTCGGCGAAGAAACTGCCGCCAGAGTCGAGGCATCCACCGGAGCAATCATATAGCCATGCACCAGAGGCTCAAACCAGACACCTTCGAAGACATCGTCATCGACATAACCATCCCCCTGCATATAAACATGCAATGGGAAATAGGTGACATCACTGGTCGCCGCATCATCACCATCGGAATCAGTGGTTGAGGAATTATCACCGTCAATTGTCTGCGGATCACCGATGGTATTGCCGCTGCTGCCGCCACAGCCGGCCAGCGCTGCGGTCAGGGACGCCAGAAACAGGCTCAGTAAAATCTTCCTCAACATCCTTCCACTCCCATTGGAACTGATTTTTATCGCCCCAAGGATAGCACCGGCCACCCTGTACAGGCCATAAACAAAAACGCGGCCACCCACCGGGTAAGCCGCGTTTTATGCCGTCCGTCACATTCTTTGCTCAGATGTGACATTCACCGGGATCAGATATCGAGGTAATCCAGAATACCTTCCGCCGCCTGACGGCCTTCCCAGATTGCTGTGACCACCAGGTCTGAGCCACGCACCATATCGCCGCCGGCAAAGACTTTCGGGTTCGAGGTCTGGTATTTGTATTCCTGCTCCGCCGCAGCAACCACACCATTCCAGCTGTTCAGTTCAATACCGAAATCGCTGAACCATGGTGCCGGGCTCGGGCGGAAACCAAAGGCTACCAGCACAGCATCCGCCGGCAGGATTTCTTCCGAGCCTTCCACCACTTCCGGGCGGCGGCGGCCGTTTTCATCCGGCTCACCCATCTGAGTGGTCACCACTTTCACGCCTTCGACTTTGCCGTCGCCGACAATCGCCACCGGCTGGCGGTTGAAGAGGAATTTCACGCCTTCTTCACGCGCATTCACCACTTCTTTTTTCGAGCCCGGCATGTTTTCTTCATCACGGCGGTAAGCACAGGTCACCTTTTTCGCACCCTGACGGATGGAAGTACGGTTACAGTCCATCGCGGTGTCACCACCACCCAGAACCACAACCTTCTTACCTTTCATGCTGATGAAATCAGCCGGATCCTTTTCGTAGCCCAGGTTGTGATTGACGTTGGCAATCAGGAAATCCAGAGCGTCGTGTACACCCGGCAGATCTTCACCCGGGAAACCACCTTTCATGTAGTTGTAGGTGCCCATCCCCAGGAACACGGCATCGAATTCATCGATGATGTCCTGAAACTGAACGTCTTTACCGACTTCTGTGTTCAGACGGAATTCCACGCCCATTCCTTCAAAGACTTCACGACGGTTAACCATCACGCTCTTTTCCAGTTTGAACTCAGGAATACCAAAGGTCAGCAGACCACCGATTTCCGGGTATTTATCAAAAACCACCGGGGTAACACCGTTACGTACCAGAATATCAGCACAGCCCAGGCCCGCCGGGCCGGCACCGATCACAGCAACGCGCTTGCCGGTTGCCTTCACTTTCGACATATCCGGGCGCCAGCCCATGGCAAAGGCAGTATCGGTAATGTATTTCTCAACATTACCGATGGTGACTGCACCAAAGCCATCATTCAGGGTACAGGAACCTTCGCACAGACGGTCCTGCGGGCAGACACGGCCACACACTTCCGGCAGGGTGTTGGTCTGATGACTCAGCTCCACCGCTTCCAGAATATTGCCTTCACTGGCCAGCTTCAGCCAGTTAGGAATGAAGTTGTGCACCGGGCACTTCCACTCACAGTAAGGGTTACCACAGGCCAGACAACGGTGTGCCTGATCATTCACCTGTTCCTGTGTGAACGGCTCATAAATTTCCACGAACTGCACTTTACGTGTGTCGATGGACTTCTTCGCCGGATCCTGACGACCGACTTCGACAAACTGAAAATTATTGTTCAGACGTTGTGCCATCTCGAACCTCTCTCTCTCGTCCTGACCGCTTCTCTCTATGTGTCCGCTTATTCAGGACGAGCACGGGTGTTGTTCAGCAGTTGTTGTAAGTCAGCAGCCTTTGGCTTCACCAGCCAGAATTTGCCGATGTAACCGTCGAAATCATCTGCGATTTCACGGCCCCAGGCACTGCCGGTTTCTTCTGCATATTCACGCAGCACAGTGCGCAGATGACTGCGGTGCGCCTCGGTCTCTTCATTGGAGATGCGGTGAATATCGACCAGTTCGTGGTTGTACTTATCAACGAAGCTGTTATCCAGATCCAGTACATAAGCAAAGCCGCCGGTCATACCGGCACCGAAGTTATAACCGGTCGCGCCCAGCACACAGACCATACCGCCGGTCATATATTCACAGCAGTGATCGCCGGCACCTTCAACCACGGCGTGCGCACCGGAGTTACGCACCCCGAATCGCTCACCGGCACGGCCGGCCGCCAGCAGCTTACCGCCGGTGGCGCCATACAGACAGGTGTTACCGACAATGGATGTTTCATTGGATTTAAACGCCGATACCTTCGGTGGGTAAATCACCAGCTTACCGCCGGTCATACCTTTACCCACGTAGTCGTTGGCATCCCCTTCCAGAATCATATCCAGACCACCGGCATTCCACACACCGAAGGACTGACCGGCAACACCGTGCAGTTTCACCGTGACCGGCTTATCAGCCATGCCCTGGTTACCGTAACGCTTGGCGATTTCACCGGACAGACGCGCACCGATGGAGCGGTCACAGTTGGTGACCCGGAATTCGAATTCACCACCGGCTTTGTTTTCAATCGCCGGCAGCACTTCCTGCACCATACGTTCCGCCAGCAGGCCTTCGTCATACGGTTTATTGCGGGCAACCTGTACCGTGTGCGGCTTATCCGCCGGGATATGGTCGTTGGCCAGAATCGGAGTCAGATCCAGGTGGCGCTGCTTACCGGTATTACCTTCCAGCATTTCCAGCAGATCTGTACGGCCAACCAGTTCTTCCATGGTGCGGACACCCAGCTGAGCCATCCAGCCACGGACTTCTTCTGCCAGGAAGCGGAAGTAGTTTTTCACCATGTCCTTGGTACCGATGTAATGCTTGTCACGCAGATCATCATTCTGTGTGGCAACACCAGTGGCACAGTTATTCAGGTGGCAGATACGCAGGTATTTACAGCCGACCGCGACCATTGGCAGGGTACCGAAACCGAAAGACTCCGCCCCCAGAATGGCGGCTTTCACCACATCCAGACCGGTTTTCAGACCACCGTCGGTCTGTACACGGACATTGCCGCGCAGATCATTGGCACGCAGTGCCTGGTGCGCTTCGGACAGGCCCAGCTCCCACGGCGAACCGGCATATTTGATGGACGTCAGCGGCGACGCTGCAGTACCACCGTCATAACCGGAAATGGTAATCAGATCCGCGTAAGCTTTGGCTACGCCGGCAGCAATCGTACCGACGCCTGGTTCAGAGACCAGTTTCACCGATACCAGTGCTTCCGGATTGACCTGTTTCAGGTCGTAAATCAGCTGCGCCAGATCCTCAATGGAATAAATATCGTGGTGTGGTGGCGGTGAAATCAGCGTCACGCCCGGCACCGAATAACGCAGGGTCGCAATCAGCTGGTTAACCTTACCGCCCGGCAGCTGACCACCTTCGCCCGGCTTGGCACCCTGCGCCACTTTGATCTGCAGCACTTCCGCGCTGGACAGATAATGCGGGGTGACACCAAAGCGCCCGGAAGCGATCTGCTTGATTTTGGAGTTACGGACAGTGCCGTAACGCAGTGGATCTTCACCACCCTCGCCGGAGTTGGAACGGCCACCCAGTTCGTTCATGGCCATCGCCAGCGCTTCGTGCGCTTCCGGCGACAGAGCACCGAGTGACATGGCAGCCGTATCAAAGCGCGGATAAAGATTTTCCGCCGCTTCTACTTCACTGATATCAATCGGTTTGATGTCTTTGCGCAGTGCCAGCAGATCACGGATAGTCGCTACCGGACGCTTGTTCACCAGATCAGCAAAGCGGTCATACGCCGGCTGACTGTTGTTCTGCACCGCTTCCTGAATGTTTTTAACAACATCCGGGTTATAAGCGTGGTATTCGCCGCCGTAAACAAACTTCAGCAGGCCACCCTGATCAATTTTCTTACGGGCTTTCCAGGCCTTGCTGTGCACCAGCTCCAGATCCGCCTGAAAATCTTCAAAGGTGGCACCACCGATACGGCTGGTCACACCACAGAAGCACAGGTCGACAACTTCTCTGCTCAGACCTACCGCTTCGAACAGCTGTGATCCGCGATAAGAAGCCACGGTGGAAATACCCATCTTCGACATCACTTTCAGCAGGCCCTTACGGATAGCCTTGCGGAAGTTCTGCTGGGACTTCAGCGGGTCGCCAAGCAGTTCGTTGGTACGATGGAGGTCGGTGAGGATGTCGTATGCCAGCCATGGGTATACGGCTGTCGCGCCGAAGCCCAGCAACACAGCAAACTGGTGGGCGTCACGGGCAGAGCCGGTTTCCACCACAATATTACCGTTGGTACGCAGACCGGTCTGAACCAGACGGTGGTGCACGGCACCCGTCGCCATGGCTGCCGGAATAATCAGCTGATCATCACCGACATTACGGTCAGACAGAATCAGGATCACCACACCGTCACGGATCGCCTGTTCTGCGGCATCCGCCAGATTCATCACCGCCTGTTTCAGGCCCAACGAAGGATCAAATGCCATCGACAGCGTCGTGTGACTGAAAGCATCCAGACCGGTGGTTTTCAGCCCCTGGAACTTCAGCGGCGACAGTACCGGCGACGTCAGGATAATACGGTTGGCATGATCCGGGCTGGTGTCGAAAACGTTCTTCTCAGCGCCAATACAGGTTTCCAGCGACATAACGATCGCTTCACGCAGCGAATCAATCGGCGGGTTGGTTACCTGGGCGAACTGCTGGCGGAAGTAGTCAGCCATATGACGGACGCGCTGGGAGAGTACGGCCATTGGCGTGTCATCGCCCATGGAACCGGTGGCTTCCTGGCCTTCCTCACCCATCGGGCGCAGCACCTGATCACGCTCTTCGTTGGTCACCAGCTGCAGTTTCTGCTGAGTTTCCAACGCATCGCCGGACAGAGGTTCAGCATCGCCGACTTTCTCCAGCAGCAGCTGACTTTCCAGACGGATCGCGTTCTCTTTCAGCCACTTTTTGTATGGCTGTTCGGCTTTCAGGGCGTTATCGATATCATCAGTTTTCAGCAGTTTACCTTCCTGAGTATCAATCGCCAGCATCTGACCCGGTCCGACACGGCCTTTGGCGACCACATCTTCCGGCTTATAGCTGTGCACACCCACTTCCGATGCCACAGTAATAAAATTATCTTTGGTGATAACCCAGCGCGACGGGCGCAGACCATTACGGTCCAGACCACAGACGGCGTAACGGCCATCAGTGATTACCAGGCCAGCCGGGCCATCCCACGCTTCCATATGCATGGAGTTGTATTCGTAGAAGGCACGCAGATCCGGGTCCATGGTTTCCACATTCTGCCAGGCAGGCGGAATCATCATACGCACGGCGCGGAACAGGCTGACACCACCGGTCACCAGCAGTTCCAGCATGTTATCCATCGAGGAAGAGTCAGAGCCTGTGGTGTTAACCAGAGGAGACAGGTCACTCAGATTCGGCAGACGGTCACTGTGGTATTTACCGGTACGGGCATTGGCCCAGTTGCGGTTACCCTGAATGGTATTGATCTCACCATTGTGCGCCAGCATGCGGAACGGCTGCGCCAGCGGCCAGCGTGGCATTGTATTGGTGGAGAAGCGCTGGTGGAAAACGCAGATCGCGGTTTCCATACGCTCATCACCCAGGTCGGTGTAGAAGCTCGGCAGGTCCACCGGCATCATCAGACCTTTGTAGGAAAGTACCTTGTCCGACAGACTGGCAATATAGAAGTCAGGGTAGCCGGCCAGCGCTTTTTCAGCATGCCGGCGGGCGTAGAACAGCTTCACCCCGAAGGTAATGTCATCCATGCCGGCCGCCGGAGCAACGAACACCTGCTCAAAACGTGGAAGACAATCCAGTGCCATCGGGCCCAGGCAATCGTTAACTGTCGGCACAGTGCGCCAGCCAAGAACGGTAAGTCCCTGTTCGCTGATAGCCTGCTCAACAGACGTCTTCTGTGCGCTGAAAATGGCATCATCTGTATCCATAAACAGCATACCAACGGCGTACTGGGCCGGCAGTTCAATGCCGGCTTCCGCTGTCACCGCTCGCAGGAAGGAGTCCGGCTTCTGAATCAACAGACCGCATCCGTCACCGGTTTTACCGTCAGCGGCAATACCACCACGGTGTGTCATGCAGGTTAAGGATTCGATTGCCGTTTTCAGCAGCTTGTGGCTGGGCTGGCCTTCCAGGTGGGCCAGCAAACCAAATCCACAGTTGTCCTTAAAGTCGCCTGGGGTGTACAGACCAGTTCTCATAGAACAGCTCTCATCAGTAAAAATTTTTTGTATATCAAGGGCTTACGCCAATCTGGTGCGCAAAAAATAAGCAGCATCGAGACAAAAGGACGCCCATTCTACACATCTGCAGCCCCTGCCACAAATGTGAACGCGCCCACGTTATTGTTGTCAGATGCCGGCCGGGTGCCGGTATCGGGGGGAATTCTTAATCAGGAAAGTCAGCGTAGCACTTTCTGCACAGCCGTAACATCCCTTATCCAGGGAGACTGGCGGCGCAACGCCACAGGCAGGGCATTGACCGCCGCCTGTGCTTCCGCCCGTGAGGCAAATACGCCTGCCACCACCACATGCCAGGGCCGGTTCTTATACTCAGTTTCATACTGATAAAGGGAGCCTGTTACTTTATCTGCCCACTGCTGGCGGAAGCGTTCTGCGCTGTCCGCCTGATACGAAGCAAATAACTGCACGACAAAACTATCCGCCGCCGCCGCCAGCAGCACCTGCTCGGCTTTGCTGCGCTGAGGCTCCGCTGCCGGCACGGTTTTTTCTGTTACCGCAGGAGCCGCTGCCAATGGCCCGGTGACTACAGTTTCTGCCGGCTTCTGCTGTTGCGGCAGCGATGAAGCAGGTGCTTCATAGTTGTAATCAGGTTCTTCCGTCAGGGCCGCTTCAGACTCTGACTCAGCTCCGGCATCAGGCATTACCGCCACCACTGGCGGGACAAGCTCCTCAGCCGGCTCAGGTTCAGCTTGCTGCGGCGGGTACGTCAGCGTGGTTAGCATTTCTGTGCTTTCCGTTGCAGCATCTTCTGTGCTGCTGCCGCTGTAGAAATATGACATCAGCAGAGCCGCTGCAACCGCAGCAATGGCCAGCAGATGAGGCAAAGGGAAACGGCTGCCTGTGGCTTCGTCCTCGCGTGCTGCGGGAGCCGGCTGGCCGGAGGAGTTGTTCAGCAGATAATCTTCGGCCTGGCGCAGCAGGGCTCCGGGCCAGCCGCCGGACTGCTGATAAATCAGCAGAATATCATCCTGACTCAGCGCAAGCGCCTGACCAGGAGCAAACACCTGCTGCAGCAGCCGGGCGGCATCATCCAGCGACAAAGGCTCAAGCGCCATCACATGCAGTGGCGCATGGGCAGGGCTCTCACGGAACCCTGCTTCGTAGCCATCACGGCCAAACAGGGCAAAAGAGATGGCCTGAGGGGCTAACAGAGCAAAATGGGAGATTTCATTCAGCGTTTCAGCGTCCAGCTGTTCAGCATCGTCAATAATGACCAGCAGGCTGGTACCTTCTGCCAGACGCTGCTCCGCTTCGCTTCTGACCGCTTCGCGGGCAGAGACCAGATCATCCGGCAGACGCGGCATATTCCAGTGCGAGGCAACAGCACTCAGCACCGCCGGCAACCCCAGCGTCAGGCCGGCGGTAAGACACAGAATTTCTTCCGGTTCTTCGCGGTGTGCCGCCAGCGCCTGCGCCAGCGTTGTTTTACCGCCACCATCCGGCGCGGTGACTGCAACCAGCAGTTCACTGTAGGACGCCAGATGAGCAAGCAGCTCAACCTGACGGACCTGAGCGGGCAACAATGCCGGGATACCGGTTTCATATCCACTCAGCGCAGAGTCATTCTCATTCTGCCGCACGTGCTGATCCAGTGAGTATTCGGTATCCATGGCGCCTCCCCGTCGTCAGGCCTGACCCAGTTTATCACCCGCAAGTAAGGTCTGAGTCAACAGCTGCCGGGGCACATCTGAGGTGATATAGGCTTCACCGATCTGTTTCAGCAGCACCAGCCGCAGACGGCCGTCCAGCACTTTTTTGTCCACCTGCATGCGGCTCAGATAATCGTCTTCAGCCATATCTGCCGGGCCCACCACCGGCAATCCGGCTGCAACCAGCAGATCACGCAGCGCATGCAGCTCTGCGGCACTGATGTGACCCATGCGCCAGCACAGGTCGGCCGCCTGCAACATTCCGGTACCAACGGCTTCACCGTGCAGCCAGTTGCCGTAGCCCTGATGGGCCTCAATCGCATGACCGAAGGTGTGCCCCAGATTCAGAATCGCCCGGATACCGGATTCTTTTTCATCCTGAGCAACCACTTCGGCCTTATCCCGGCAGGAACGTTCGATGGCATACGCCAGTGCCGCAGGGTCACGCTGCATCAGCGCACGGATGTTATCCATAATCCAGCCATAAAAGGCTTTATCGCAGATCAGGCCGTATTTGATCACTTCGGCCATACCGGCCGAGAGTTCCCGCTCCGGCAGGGTGTTCAGGGTTTCGGTATCGGCCAGCACACACTGTGGCTGATGAAAGGCACCGATCATATTTTTGCCCAGCGGATGATTGACCCCGGTCTTACCGCCAACCGAAGAATCGACCTGAGAAAGCAGTGTGGTCGGCACCTGAATAAAATTCACACCACGCTGATAGGAAGCAGCAGCGTAACCGCACATGTCACCGATGACTCCACCACCCAGTGCAATCAGGGTAGTGGTGCGGTTATGTTTTTTCTCCAGCAGGGCATCGTAAATCCGGTTCAGGGTTTCCAGATTTTTATAGGCCTCCCCATCCGGCAGAATCACCTCATCGACCTGATAGGCGGACAGGGCGTTGCGTACACGCTGCAGATAAAGAGGCGCAATAGTTTCGTTGGTTACTATCAGAACCTGCTTACCGGCAATATGCGGGGAGTACAGCTCGTGTTGATCAAGCAGACCGGTACCAATGTAAATAGGGTAACTGCGGTCACCAAGGTCGACCGTAAGGGTATTCATCAGATCAGCCTTTAATCTTTGTTTTCAGTTCCTGCACAACCCAGCGGGGGTTGCGCCTGTCAGTGTAAATAATGATATCCGCGATTTCTCGGTACAACGGATCCCGGCGTGCGAACAGCTCGCGTAACACAGCTTCCGGGTTTTCCGTCTGCAGTAACGGGCGGTTTTTATCGCGTGCTGTACGCGCCAGCTGTTGTTCTACCGAGGTACACAGATACACCACCGTCCCCCGGGAGGACAGATGACGGCGGTTTGCTTCACGCATAACCACGCCTCCACCTGTCGCCAGAACGATATCATTACGCAGGGTCAGTTCATCGATGGCCTGCTCTTCACGCTCGCGGAAGCCATCCTCGCCTTCCATATCGAAGATCCAGGGAATATCAGCTCCGCACTTATCTTCTATGACCTTATCGGAGTCGATAAATTCAAGTTTCAGTTCGGAGGAAAGAAGACGGCCAATGGTGCTTTTTCCAGCACCCATTGGCCCGACAAGAAATACAGATTGTGATCGCTTCATTTACATCAGCGGCTGGTCAGCGACTCTTTCACAAGACGTGGAGTAATAAACACCAGCAGTTCACTCTTTTCAGTTGATTCATTGCTGTACCGGAACAGAGCCCCGATCAGCGGCAGATCACCAAAGAAAGGCGTTTTGCTGACACTCTTGATTTTCTCTTCACGGAAAATACCACCCAGTACTACCGTCTCACCGTTATCAACCAGAACCTGGGTTTCCACCGCATTGGTATCAATCGCCGGTCCATTATTGGTCTCTTCACCGACTGAATCCTGATTGATCACCAGATCCATGATGATACGGTCATCCGGTGTAATCTGTGGTGTCACTTCAAGTTTCAGCACCGCCGACTTGAAGGAAACGCTGGTTGCACCACTGGAGCTTGCTTTCTGATAAGGAATCTCAGTACCGGATTCGATAATTGCGGTTTTGCCATCAGCAGTAATTACCCGCGGCTGGGATACCGTTTCCGCCTGCCCTTCCGTCTCCAGTGCGGAAATCTCCATATCAATCAGCATATCCGCAGTCTGATATCCAATAGCAAAACTGGAAGCAGAAGCCGTGGACACGCCAAAGTCAATAATATTGGCATTCGGGAAAGTGATATCGCCTTCACCTTCTACCAGAATCGTGCTCAGTTCTGCCATTGTGTCGGTACTGCCACCGTACAGAGTTGCACTGGTACCGTCACTGCTCAGATCGTAAGCACCACCACCCCACTGCACACCCAGCTCTTCACCGACATTGGTTGCTGCCACAACAATACGGGCCTCAATCAGCACCTGGCGTACAGGCACATCCAGCATCGCCAGCGCTTCACGGATCTTCTCCAGGTTGCTGGCAGTATCTTTCATCAGCAGGGTATTGGTACGCTCATCCACTACCGCAGAACCGCGCTCTGACAGCAGACCCTGATCAGACGTCAGCAGGTCCACCAGTACGCTGGCCTTGGCATATTTCAGCTGCATATATTCGGTAACCAGCGGCGCCAGCTCCTCTACCTGCTTGACCGCTTCGAGCTCAACTTTCTCACGCGCCGCGATTTCTTCTGACGGTGCGATCAGCAGCACAGAACCCATCTGGCGCTTACCAAGGCCTTTGGTTTTCAGTACCAGATCCAGCGCCTGATCCCATGGAACATTCTGCAGACGCAGGGTAATGTTGCCCTGCACCGTGTCAGAAGCCACCAGGTTCAGACCGGTGAAGTCTGCAATCAGCTGCAGCACCGCCCGTACTTCGATATTCTGAAAGTTCAGTGACAGCTTCTCACCTGTGTAAGGGAACTGTTTCTTACGCTCTTCCTGTACATCATCCGGCAGCACTGAAACATTAATGGAAAGCAGCTTGTCGGTCTGATACGCCAGATATTCAAAATCATCGGTATTCGGTTCAATAATGATCCGTGCAGAACCACTTTCACGCTTTACGTCAACGAAACGCACCGGCGTAGCGAAATCCACCACATCCAGACGACGGCTCAGCTCTTCCGGCAGACGAACGCCCTCCAGATCAGCGATAATTTTTGAGCCTTCGCGACGGACATTGGCAGAGGCACGGTCATCATTGAGCATAATCCGCACCTGACCTTCACCGAGATCACCGCGGCGGAAGTCGACATCAACAATTTTCAGATCTGAATTCTTACTCTGCCCTACCGGAGCAGTGCCTTTTACATCAGCAAAGACCTGCTGATCGCCGTTATCACCGATACGCAGCAGGAGAGTATTACCTTCAGTGCGGGTGGTATAGCCAACCAGACGGGTGAGGTTCACCACCAGTCGCGAACGATCCTTGGTGGAGACCAGTGTTGCTGTTCGTGCATTGCCTGAACCAATCTGATGACGTTTGGTTTTCAGCGCACTGCTGACTCCTGGCAGATCAATGGCAATCCGCGCCGGCTTCTCAATGGTGTAACCACTGATCTCCGGCGGATTACTGTCAAAAGTCATACGGATTTCGGTGATATCACCAGGCAGAGAGGAAAAACTCATGTCTTCCAGCGTTGCCGCTGAAGCCAGACCCGCCACCATTACCATTGCCAGGACCGGCAGCTGTTTTATCGCAGCCTGAAAGCCTTTTACCATATTCATAAATTACTCCCCACCCAGTCCTTCAAGCGCTATGGTACGCGGCCGTTCAATCCATCCGCCCAAGCCATCAGGTACAATTTCAATTAGGTTTAAACGATATTCAGAGACCGACTTGATCTGGCCGTAATTCTGTCCCATGTAGTAGCCTTCCTTAACCCGCACCACACTGCCATCGCCATCCTTGATCAGCGCCCACAGCACATCATCTTCGCGTTTCAGTGTACCAACCATGCTCAGCTCAGAGAGCGGGTACTGCTCCAGATGCTCCCGCCCCCGCTCAAGATCCGGATGCACATCCGACCCACCCTTCACTTTCATTTCTTCGTCCACGATCACCGGCAGTTCAAACGGAGAACGCAGGCCGGCCGCACTGTAACTGAAGAACTCATACGGTTTGAACACCGGAATCGGCTCAATCCGGCCACGCGGTTTACTCTGCGTATCGTCCATAAAGCGTTTGATATCAGCAGTACCTTCGTTGCCCGAACATCCTGCAATCAGCAGTGCAGCTGTCAGTAAAATAAGAGGTTTCATATCACTGATCCCCCCCGTCACTGTACTGATAGGTTTTCGCCAGTATCTTCATCGACAACATACCCGAATCACGGCTTTTCTGGATGGTAAAGTCATGCAGGGTCACAATCCGCGGAAGGGCCGCGACAGAAGAAACGAAGGCTCCCATTTCATGATAGCCACCGGTGACTTCAATATTGATCGGCAGCTCTTTATAGAACTCTGTCTGTGTCATCGGCTGTGGATCAATGGCATTCAGTTTCAGCCCGGCTCCCAATGCTGCAGCACTGATGTCATCAATCAGGCCCGGCACTTCGGTATCCCGGGGTAGTTGTTTCAGCAGAGAACCGAAACTTTCCTGCATTTCCACCATCTGAGCTTTATAGGCATCAAGATTGGCAACGCGGAATGCTTTTGCTTCAAAGTCTTTCTTCAGTGTTGATTCTTTCTGTACTTCGCCCTGCAGGGTTTCCATATTGTCTGCCACCAACAGGAAGTAACCGCCAGTAAGGACCGCAACAAAAATCAGCGCACAGAAAAAGATTTTACCCGGCAGCGGCCAGGAACCCATATTTTCCCAGTCAATATTATTCAGGTCATCCAGCTGAAACTCATTCAGCTTCGCCACTGCAGCCTTAAGATCGATATTCTTCAGATCAGCCATTCCTTACTCCTCAGCAGCCTTGGGCTGAACGCGCTTCATACTGATCTCGAATTCGTTCACGCCTTCACTTTTCGCCTGCACCCGGATCAGGGCCGGATCCGCAAACCAGTCTGAGCTATCGAAATTCCGCATCAGTGCGGCCACACGGTTGTTCGATTTAGCGACCCCTTTGATACTGACCGCAGTATCCTTGATTGCCACTTCGGTGAAATAGAGATCGTCCGGTACCGCACGCGCCATCTCGTCGAACACCCGCACAATAATCGGCCGGTTCCCCTGCAACGCCTGAATCAGCTCCATCCGTTCAATCAGCTGCTGACGGGTTTCCCGCAGCTTACGGATTTCTTCAATTTTAGCGTCCAGCACCTTGGTTCCTTGGACGATGTAACTGTTGCGCTGCTGCTGATTATAGATATTGTTTTCGTAGGAAGTGTTAACCAGATAAACAATCAGACCTGCAACCGCCAGCACCAGCCCGATAACAGCATAGAACTGGTTCTGTCTTTCCTTCCGCAGCGCTTCCCGCCACGGTAACAGGTTAATCTTAGCCATTAATCAAAACTCCTCATGGCCAGGCCGCACGCAATCATCAGTGAAGGTGCATCACTGCTGAGCAGGTTGGCATTCACTTTCTGCGACAGAGTCATATTAACGAAGGGATTGGCAACCATAGTGGCGATACCCAGCGCCTCCTGTACTTCATCAGCAAGATCAGGAACAGACGCGGTACCACCCGCCAGAATAATGTAGTCCACATCATTAAACTGACTGGAAGAATAAAAGAACTGCAGCGAGCGGCTGACCTGCTGCACAACAGCACGACGGAAAGGCTCCAGCACCTCACTCTCGTAATCGTCCGGCAGACCACCTTCCAGCTTGGCACGCACCGCTTCTTCTTCACTGAGACCGTACCGGCGCATGATATCTTCGGTCAGCTGCTTACCACCGAACAGCTGCTCCCGGGTATAAATCGACTTGCCTTCATTCAGAACACTGAGAGTGGTCATCGTCGCGCCGATATCGAGAATGGCGACAGTCTCAATATCGTCCCCCTCCAGCTGCCCTTCGAGCAGCTGAAAAGCCCGCTCGGTGCAGAAGGCTTCCACATCGACAACCACCGCTTCGAGGTTGGCATACTCGACCGCATCCTTACGGCGTTCGACCGTTTCCTGACGACAGGCTGCCAGCAGGACATCGACCATATCATTGCCGCTTTCCGACGGCCCCTGAACTTCCCAGTCGAGGGCAACTTCTTCCAGCGGATAGGGGATATACTGGTCCGCCTCGGCCCGGATCTGAAAGTCCATCTCATCATCTTTCAGACTGCCGTTCATCTGCACGGTTTTGGTGATAACAGCAGAACCGGCCACGGCAATGGCAGCTCCCTTGGCCGAGGCCCGGGAACGGGTCAGCGCCTTACGGATAGCCTCACCGACAGCCTCATCATTATTGATACTTTGTTCAACAATGGAATTGGGTGGCAGGGTCTCAGATGCATAGGCCTCAACCTGATATCGTCCATTATTGTGACTCAGTTCAAGAATTTTTACTGAGGTGGAACTGATATCCACCCCCAGCAAAGCCTTGCTCTTTTTCTTAAACAGGTTAGCCAGCACAAGAAAATCCCCACAATATCGCGAACTTGCGCGTACAAGCTCACTCAAATCCTATATAGTCGAAGTCATTATAAGCACATTCCTATTAAAAGAACAAAAAACCCTTATAATGCCGCAACCCGCATTTTTACTGGCTTTATGAGGTATTTCACATAATTTTTTATGACTAAGTCACACCCGCTACTCCGCTTCCTCTCCTGGCTTGTTTTGTCTATCGTTGCGGGCACAGGAATTGTCAGTCTGGGCATATATTTAATGCTGGCTCCGGGTCTGCCGGATACCGCCGAACTCCGCGATGTGGAATTACAGACACCATTAAGGGTATTTACCGCCGACGGCCGCCTTATCAGCGAGTTCGGGGAAAAGCGCCGCACCCCCATTACTTACGAAGAAACCCCCCGCCAGTTCATTAATGCGCTGCTGGCTTCAGAAGATGACAGCTTCTTTGAACACTTTGGCATTGATATTAAGGGTCTGGCCCGCGCCGTGGTCGAACTGATCCGCACCGGCCGTAAGAAATCCGGTGGCAGTACCATCACCATGCAGGTTGCCAAGAACTATTACCTGTCATCCGAAAAGACCTTTACCCGCAAATTCACTGAGATCCTGCTGGCCCTGAAGATTGAGCAGTCCCTCAGCAAAGAAGAAATTCTCGAGCTCTATATCAACAAGATCTACCTCGGCAAGCGGGCTTACGGTATTGAAGCTGCCGCCCAGGTTTATTACGGCCAATCAATCCGCGAACTGAATCTGGCTCAGCTGGCCATGATCGCCGGCCTGCCGCAGGCACCGTCGGCCGCCAACCCGATCAACAGCCCGGACCGGGCCATCGATCGCCGTAACTATGTACTGGCCCGCATGCGCACTCTGGACATGATCACAGAGGAAGAGTTCGAAGAAGCCGCCAGCGCCCCGGTAACCGCCCGCTATCACGGTGCCGTATCGGAAGTGAACGCTCCGTATGTGGCGGAAATGGTGCGCCGCGACATGATTGACCGCTATGGTGACGGCGCCTACACGGATGGCTATAACGTCTACACCACACTCAGCTCTGTACGCCAGGAAGCCGCCAACCGCGCCCTGCAGAGCGGCCTGCTGAAATACGATCAGGATCACGGCTACCGCAAGCCGAAACCGTCCAGCAAACCGGTCACCCTCACGGTCAGTGACAGCCCACTGCTGGCTGAGTGGCTGAACAAAGCCGACCCGGCTTATGACACCGACTGGCCGGCCTCTTATGAGCAATGGCACAAACAACTGAACGCACTGGATGACATGGGGCTGATCAGCCCGGCGGTAGTATCCCGTGTCAGAGAGGATGGCATCTGGTATTTCACCGGCAACGGTGAACACTGGCTGCCATTTGCTGCCATGACCTGGGCCAAGCCGTACATCAACGTCAATGTCATCGGCGCCGAGCCGCAATCCCCTGCGGATGTTGTCAGCGCCGGCGACCGGATCTGGCTCGAAGACACACCGGATGGCCTGCGTCTGGCGCAGCTGCCGGAGGTTGAAGGTGCACTGGTATCCCTGCGCCCGGACGATGGCGCGGTACAGGCTCTGGTCGGTGGTTTCGCCTACGCCGGCAACCAGTTCAACCGTGCCATTCAGGCTGACCGTCAGCCCGGTTCCTCCTTCAAACCTTTTATCTACAGCTCCGCACTGGCCAATGGCTTCACCCCGGCCAGCATCATCAACGATGCGCCGGTGGTGTTTGAGGACAGCAGTCTGGAAAACACCTGGCGTCCGGAAAACCATAACGGCAAATTTAACGGCCCCACCCGCCTGCGCCGCGCCCTCTACCGCTCGCAGAATCTGGTATCCATCCGCATTCTCAAACAGGTCGGGCCGCACAAAGCCGTCGACTACATCGTACCGTTCGGCTTCCCGCGCCATAAACTGAACACCGACCTGTCACTGGCACTCGGCGCCTCCGCGGTAACGCCGATGGAGCTGGCCACCGGCTACTGCGTCCTTGCCAATGGCGGTTACGCGGTCAATCCCTATCTGATCAGCCGCATTGAAGACGATGAACATCAGCTGCTGTTTGAAGCCAACCCGGCTGTGGTCTGCCGCGACTGCGAAAACGCCCCCCAACAGGAGTCCGCAGACAACCTCAGCCAGGCAGAACAACAACTGACGGAAGAAAACCTGCTGACCGATGCCAGCACCCCTGATGGCGCCGCCGGAATCAATGCTGCACCACGGGTCATGGACAAGCGCGTGCATTTCCTGATGGTCAGCATGCTGCGCGATGTGGTCCGTCTGGGGACCGGTCAGCGTGCACTGGCACTCAAGCGCCGCGACATTGCCGGCAAAACCGGTACCACCAATGATCAGAAAGACGCCTGGTTTTCCGGCTTCAGCCCGGATCTGGTGACCACCGTCTGGGTCGGCTTCGATCAGCCGGTTACCCTCGGCCGCTGGGCTTACGGTTCCAACACCGCGCTGCCGATCTGGGTCGACTATATGGAGACCGCGCTTAAAGATGTGCCGGAACGCCCGTTCGAACAGCCGGAAGGCATTGTCAGCGTGCGCATTGACCCGGAAACCGGCCTGCTGGCCGCGCCCGGTCAGGAAGATGCCATGTTCGAATACTTCCGCGAAGAGAATGTCCCCAAGCAGACCGTCAAGGTACCGGTGGCCGGTGACAGCAGCAACGGCTTCGGTGGCGAGGAAGACGTCATCCCGGAACAGCTGTTCTGATCCGGGATAACAGCAATAAAAAAGGAGGCCTGAGCCTACACTGCTGTCCGACAAATTTTTATTTAAATGTTTGTAAGAAATCCCAGGCCCCTTGTCCTCATAGAGGGGACTTACCCCTCTCGCCGGACGGGCTACCTCCCCGCTCCGCGCTGTCTGGCCCGTTTATCCTTGAAACCTTGATATTTCCTGACCCCGTGACCCATCGGCCATCCATGGCCGGGGTCACTTGCCCGGGTCCCTGCGGGCAGGTCGGAAATATCGGCGCTTTCTGCGGCGAGCCCAGAGGCGCTGTTTTATCGCAGCCTCACCGCCTGTTTATACGATTTACAACCAGATTGAATGTCATGTCGTTGACCAATATTCAGAGACAGAGCGGTATTGAAAAGCGGCGTCAAGGTTGCCACTTCTTCGCCTCTGGGAGCGCCGAAATGAATGATGATTTTTCCGGCCCGACGGGCATGGATGCCCAGCGACAGGGATGTCGCAGGGGCGCATGGCCAGGAAAAATCGAGAGAATGAGGATCACGCTCCAGAAAGCGAAAAGCTGGGCCTGTTTTTGCTCCTGCAAAACAGGCATTTCCGCCATCCATGGCGGTCAGGTATAAATGCCCGCCGGCAAGGGGAGAAGTTCCCCTGCGAGGCATTGGGCGTTGCAGGTGTATACGTCGTCTACAGAAAACAGAGTTCGTTAAAACTGTAGGACAGCAGTGGGCCTGAGCCTCCTTTTTTTATTGCCTGCAGCGACGACCGCGTTACAGATCCACCAGCTTACCCGGGTTCATCACATTGTTCGGATCGAACACCGCTTTCACCGCGCGCATATACGCCAGCTCTTCTTTCGAACGGGTGTATTCAAGATAAGGTTTCTTGGTGCGGCCAACACCATGCTCTGCTGAGACCGAGCCGGCGTATTTTTCCACAATCTCAAACACCCACTTCGACACATTGGCACAGCGGGCAAAGAACTCGTCTTTCGGCAGGTCATCCGGTTTGAGGATATTCAGGTGCAGGTTACCGTCACCGATATGGCCGAACCAGATAATCTCAAAATCCGGATATTCCCGGGTCACGATTTCATCAATATCGCGCAGGAACGGCGGCACTCTGGATACCACCACGGAAATATCGTTTTTATAGGGCGTCCAGTGGGAAATCGTCTCGGAGATATCTTCACGCAGACGCCACAGGTTCGCCGCCTGAGTTTCACTCTGACTGATCACCCCGTCCATCACCCAGCCCTGCTCCAGGCACTGTTCGAAGACGGTCATAGCCAGATCCATATCGGCCTCAGTCACGGCTTCAAACTCAATCAGGGCATAGAAATCGGTGCTGGTTTCAAAGGGAGCCGGCACATCGCCGCGTGCCAGCACTTTCTGCATGGCCTTATCGGAGAAGAATTCAAACGCGGTCAGATCCATCTGACTCTGGAACTGGTTCAGCACTTTCATCACGTCATCCAGCTCCGGTACACCCAGCACCAGCACCGTCAGATTGCGTGGCTGACGGGTCAGACGCATGGTGGCCTCAGTGATAAAGCCCAGCGTTCCCTCCCCCCCGATAAACAGCTGACGCATGTCATAACCGGTATTGTTCTTCACCAGATCTTTGTTCAGCTCGAGAATATCACCCTGCCCGGTCACCACGGTCAGACCAGCCACCCAGTCACGGGTCATGCCCCAGCGGATCACTTTAATACCGCCGGCGTTGGTGCTGATATTACCGCCGATCTGACTGGAACCGGAGGAGGCGAAGTCGACCGGATAAAACAGACCCTGCTCTTCCGCATAGTTATGCAGCTGTTCTGTCACCACACCGGCACCACATTTCACAGTGCGGTCCACGGCGTTGAAATCAGTGATCTGATTCATATAGTCAAACGCCACGACGATCTCACCGTCGGCGGCAACCGCCCCGGCGCTCAGACCGGTGCGGCCGCCGGACGGCACCAGCGCCAGCCGGTGTTCGTTAGCCAGCAGAACTATATCCCGCACCTGTTCCGTCGTTTTCGGGAAAACGATAGCCGTCGGCTTTGGCTCGTAGATTTTGGTCCAGTCCTTACCGAAGGTTTCCAGAGAATCGGCATCCGTACGTACCTTATCGGCACCGACAATCGCCGATAACCGTTCGATCAGGGCTTCCTGAGTCAGAGCTGTCATGAATGTTTCCGCCTGAATGAATAGTATTCACCTCAATATGAGTAATCTTCCGGAAGAAAACCGGGTTTGAGGCTCACGTTAACAGGCCGGGTATGCTAGCATACGCGCCTTATTTTTCGGAGTGCTTTTCACTCCGGGTGGTCTGCCGGCGTCTTTACCGCAGAGGCTGAGAATCAGCGCCTGTCGCTTCTGCACCGGTAGCCACCGCTCAGGTTCCACTACAGTCCTTAATAGGTACCACCATGGCTCAAACCTCCCTTGATAAAAGCAAGATCAAATTCCTCTTGTTGGAAGGCGTGCACCAGTCGGCAATCGACACCCTCAATGCCGCGGGCTACACCAACATTGAGTACCTGAAAACCTCTCTGCCGGAAGACGAACTGAAAGAGCGCATCAAGGATGCACACTTCATCGGTATCCGCTCCCGTACCCAGCTGACCGAAGAGATCTTCGCCGCTGCAGAGAAACTGATTGCCGTGGGCTGTTTCTGTATCGGAACCAACCAGGTCGACCTGAAAGCTGCGACCAAGCGTGGTATCCCGGTGTTCAACGCACCGTATTCCAACACCCGCTCCGTAGCCGAGCTGGCTCTGGCTGAAACCATTATGCTGATGCGTGGTGTGCCGGAGAAAAATGCGGTCTGCCATCGTGGTGGCTGGCAGAAGTCTGCTGTTAACTCTTACGAAATCCGTGGTAAGAAACTGGGCATCGTGGGCTACGGCAGCATCGGTACCCAGCTGTCGGTCATGGCAGAAAGCATGGGTATGGACGTGTACTTCTACGATGTCGTCACCAAGTTGCCAATCGGTAACGCCACTCAGGTCGGCTCCCTGAACGAGCTGCTGAACCTGGCCGATGTTGTGACCCTGCACGTTCCGGAAACCCCGGCGACCAAGTGGATGATGGGTGCCGAACAGTTTGCACAAATGAAACAGGGCTCCATCCTGCTGAACGCATCCCGCGGTACCGTGGTGGATATCGATGCACTGGCTGATGCCCTGCGCAGCAAAAAACTGCTTGGCGCCGCCATCGACGTATTCCCGGTTGAGCCCCGTGGCAATGACGAAGAATTCGTCACTCCGCTGCGTGAGTTCGATAATGTAATCCTGACCCCGCACGTGGGCGGCTCCACCATGGAAGCCCAGGAAAACATCGGTAAGGAAGTGGGCGAAAAACTGTCTCAGTACAGCGACAACGGTACCACCACCTCTTCTGTGAACTTCCCGGAAGTGGCACTGCCATCCAACCCGAATGTTCACCGTATCCTGCACATCCACAAAAACGTGCCGGGCGTGATGAACGCGATCAACCAGATCTTTGCCGAAAACAATATCAACATCTCAGGCCAGTACCTGCAGACGGTTGAAGAAGTCGGCTATGTGGTAATCGATGTTTCCAAAGACGCGTCGGAACTGGCACTGGAAAAAATGAAGGAAGTCGAAGGCACCATCCGTGCCCGCGTACTGTACTGATTTCTTCCAGGCATAAAAAAAGCGACCTCAGGGTCGCTTTTTTTATGCCCGCATTCTGCGCCTCAGTCGAGACGCATCTCAATGCCGGCAGCAGCCATATGCTGCTTGGCTTCCTGCACCGTGTATTCACCAAAGTGAAAAATGCTGGCCGCCAGTACCGCATCGGCGTGTCCTTCTTTCACCCCTTCCACCAGATGATCGAGGTTACCGACACCACCGGAAGCAATCACCGGGATGTTCACCGCATCAGCAATGGCCCGGGTCACGCCCAGATCGAAACCAGACTTCACCCCGTCGCGGTCCATGGAGGTCAGCAGGATTTCTCCGGCGCCGTACTGCTCCATCTTCACCGCCCATTCAACGGCGTTAATGCCGGTTGGCTTGCGGCCACCATGGGTAAAGATTTCCCAGTGGTCATCAACCTGCTTGGCATCAATCGCCACCACGATGCACTGCGCGCCGAATTTCTCCGAAGCCGCCTTTACGAATTCCGGGTTATACACCGCCGCCGAGTTGATGGAGACCTTATCGGCCCCGGCATTGAGCATGCGGCGGATATCATCCAGCTCGCGGATACCACCACCGACCGTCAGCGGGATAAACACCTGCTCAGCGATGGCTTCCACCATATGTACCGTTGTCTCCCGGCCCTCATGGCTGGCGGTAATATCGAGGAAAGTAATTTCATCGGCACCCTGATCGTTATAGCGTTTGGCGATTTCCACCGGGTCACCGGCGTCGCGGATACCGACAAAGTTCACGCCTTTGACCACGCGGCCCTTATCAACATCAAGACAGGGAATAATGCGTTTTGCCAGACCCATGTTTATGCTCCGGTTAACTCATCCGCCAGCTGCTGGGCCTCAGCCACATCCAGCGTACCTTCGTAAATGGCACGACCGGTAATAGCCCCGAGAATCCCCTGACCGGCCACTTTCGACAGCGCGCGGATATCCTCAATATTGGTCACACCGCCGGACGCGATGACCGGAATGCCGCCTTCCACCGCGAGGTTCAGCGTGGCTTCAACGTTGACGCCCTGCATCATGCCGTCGCGGGCAATATCGGTATAAACGATGGAGGTCACACCGTCGTCTTTGAACTGTTTCGCCAGATCCACAGCCTTAACAGAAGACACTTCCGCCCAGCCGTCGGTGGCCACAAAACCGTCCTGCGCATCCAGACCAACAATCACAGTGCCCGGAAATGCCTGACAGGCTTCCTTAACGAACTCAGGCTCTTTCACTGCCTTGGTACCGATAATTACGTAGCTGACACCGGCTTTGATGTAATGCTCGATGGTCTCCAGCGTGCGGATACCACCACCGATCTGGATCGGCAGCCCCGGAAACGCTTTGGCGATGGCAGTGACCGCTTCACCATTCACCGGTTCGCCGGCAAAAGCCCCGTTCAGGTCGACCAGATGCAGGCGACGGCAGCCAGCATCCACCCAGCGCTTAGCCATGGAAACCGGATCATCACCGAACACGGTGGAGTCATCCATACGGCCCTGACGCAGACGCACGCACTGACCATCTTTCAAATCAATCGCAGGAATTACCAGCATTGCTTTACCTTAATGTATTCGTTGAGGGTCAGGCCTGACCGTCCCATGCAAGAAAGTTACGCAGCAACGCCAGACCGGCGTTGTGACTTTTTTCCGGGTGAAACTGAACCGCGAAGACGTTGTCCTCGCCCATCGCCGCCGCAAAATCAACGCCGTAATGACCACGTCCCTTAACCTGCTCCGGCTTTTCAGCGGCCACATAATAGGAGTGAACAAAATAGAAGCGGCTGTTGTCGGCAATACCGGACCACAGCGGGTGGGCGACCTGCTGCACCTGATTCCAGCCCATATGCGGTACTTTCAGGTGCTCACCATTTTCGTACAGATCATGACCGAAGAACTTCACCTGACCCGGGAACAACCCCATGCAGTCAACACCGCCGTTCTCTTCGCTGTGATCCATCATCGCCTGCAGGCCAACACAGATACCCAGCAGCGGTTTGGTTTTGCGCACTTCCGCCACCACCTGATCAATGCCCTGCGCGCGGATTTCCGCCATGCAGTCGCGGATCGCACCAACGCCCGGCAACACCACATGATCGGCTTTCAGAATCACTTCCGGATCACTGGTCACCACCACCTTGGTATCCGGCGCCACCGTCTGCAGCGCCCCATGGGCTGAATGCAGATTGCCCATACCATAATCAATGACTGCACAGAATGTACTGCTCATACGCTCCTCACAGACACCCTTTGGTGGACGGCATCATACCTTCCATACGTGGATCCATACTCAGTGCCATACGCAGCGCCCGGCCGAAAGCCTTGAAAATGGTTTCCGCCTGATGGTGAGCATTGAAACCCTTAAGGTTATCTATGTGCAGGGTCACGCCGGCGTGATTGACGAAGCCCTGGAAAAACTCCCAGAACAACTGCGTATCCAGCTTACCGATGGCTGCGCGGGTAAATTCAACGTCCATAAACAGACCCGGGCGACCGGAGAAATCAATCACCACCCGTGACAGGGCTTCGTCCAGCGGCACATAGGCGTGGCCGTAACGCACAATCCCTTTCTTATCGCCCACCGCCTGGGCAAAGGCCTGCCCCAGCGTGATGCCGATATCTTCCACGGTGTGGTGATCATCAATGTGCAGGTCACCCTTGCAGGTGATGTCGAGATCGATCAGACCATGGCGGGCGATCTGGTCCATCATGTGCTCGAGGAAAGGCACCCCGGTATCAAACTTTGATTTGCCGGTACCATCGAGATCAATGGCGACGCTGATCTTGGTCTCAAGCGTATTCCGCTCGACCTTGGCTGCGCGGGTCATGGTCTGCTCCAACTCTCGCAAAATGGAAAAGAAAGCATTATAAAGCAAAGCGCTTAAGAAAGTAGGCCGGGGATGTGGCCCCGGAGCAATTTCCCAGTCGCTTCTCTGCCACCCGCATCAGCTTCCCCGGACATCCCCTCTCCCCCGAACGAAAACCGGAGCCTGCAGTGCCTGTAAAACTCGAGATCATCCGTACCCCTGACGAAGCCGACCTGAATGACATCCGCAAAATCCGTCAGGAAACCAGCCCGCAGGGATTTACCTGCAGCGACGACGGCCTGGAAACCTTCCTCGCCGCTGGCGGCTGGATCTGGGCCGGACGTTTTAATGACCGTATCGTCGGCGTGCTGCTGGCTGAGCCGCAGGAGCAACGGATTATCCTCAGCCAGGCTGGTGTCAGACAAATCACGCAACGGCGCGGTGTTATGCATCAGATGCTGCAGCTAATTCAGCAACAGGCGAGGAATGAAGGCCTGACGCTGGAACTCAGCACCTGCCCGAACGATCTCAGAGAGACATTATTCCGGCGTGGCTTTCAACAGATAGATGACAAAATACGATACAATTAAGATTAAAAATTAGCTAATGTCCCATGAATGAAACTAAAAATTCATATGGCATCTCTTTTAACAGACCGCCGGGACAGCCATACTGGCTGGATAAACACTATAATCGCGGAGTACCGACACCATGAGAATCGCCTTCCAGGCCGCTTCTGCTCTGATCCTGTTCCTGGCAGCCGTTGTGCTTTCTGCCCAGGCAGCAGCCAGTGACACCAAACCACCGCAGCAGGTAGTTGAAGATGCCACCGCCGGGATTATCTCTGAGCTGAATAAACTGGAACCGGAAGCCCGCACCGAAGAAGAGGTCCGCCGGCTGGTCATGACCTACATCGTACCGGTCATTGATCAGGAAAAAATCGCCATGGGCGCTCTCGGTAAATACTGGCGCCGCGCCACGCCTGAACAACGTCAGGAATTTATCGACCGTTTCCGCGAACTGCAGATCCGTACTTACAGCGGCGCTTTCAAAGCCTTCAGTGGCGAGCAGTTCAACTTTGAAGCACCACGCTTCAGCCCCAATGGCGATAAAGCACTGGTCAAAGGCACCCTGATGCAGACCACCGGCCAGACCGTACCGGTCGATTTCCGCCTCTACCTGGACGACGAAACCGGTCAGTGGCGCGTATACGACGCCATCGTTGCCGGGCTGGGTATGGTCAAAACCTATCGGGATCAGCTGACCGAAAAACTGCAGAACATCAGTATGAATGAGTTACTGGCGGAACTTTCTGCTGACGCCACAGACTAAGACTGTAACAACTCTCTCCATTGTTGTTTTCCTCCCCCTTGTACTGGCCTCAATGGCCAGTTTTTTTTGCCCGGCCGATAGCAATCGGCCGGAGCTTTTCTATGCTGAATCAGGGTTCTGCTGTTTTCGCCCGGCACCGGAATCAGGCCACCGGATCGTCAGACAGATTGACACTTTCTTCCAAGAGCCTGTTAATACGGTTCCGGTCAGCAGCACACGGCCACCGGACCTGCCATACACACACCCGTCATGGCCCAGATTAACGAGAGCAATCAGCAGGACAGCATGATTCCGACAGGCAGTATCATCAGGAAGCACAGCCACCGGCCCACCACACCTGCTCCGCAGGGAAACCGTTACAGCTTATGATCAGATCCCTGAACGCCCAGTCGCTGCGCCGTAAGCTGGTTATCATTGCCCTGATTACCACCAGCCTGTCACTGGTGATGTCCAACCTAGCTTTTATTTCACTGGAATATTATCTGGCGCGTCAGGATGTACAGCAGAAACTGTCCATTCTCGGGCAGGTGATTGCGACCCGCTCGACCGCCGCCCTGACCTTCAGTGATTACGCCCTGCTGCAGAACAACCTCGACACCCTGCGCGCTGACAGCAGCGTACTGCGCGGCTGCCTCTATGCCGACCCGAAAACCCTGGCCGCCCAGTACAACCGGGACAGTCGTGAGGGCCTCTGCCCCGACCAGCTGCACCCGCTGCAGAGCCAGCAGGATTCGGCCTTCAGTCAGTTTTTCCCGATCCTGCTCGACGATACCCCGATCGGCACCCTTTATATTGAAGTCAGCCCCGACGGGCTGATGGGCAGAATCCGTCAGTTCCTGGTGTTCTCCGTCATCATCCTCGCCGCCGCCGTCATGCTCTCGGTTCTGCTCGCCTCGCGGCTGCAGAACGTGGTCGCCCGGCCGATGAAGGATCTGAGCAACACCCTGCGCAACATCATGCTGCGCAAGGACTACTCCATCCGTGCCGGCAAAGAAAACAACGACGAGATCGGCGATCTGGTTGACCTGTTCAACAGCCTGCTGCGCACCGTGGAAGAAGAAAACGCCTCACTGAAAACCAGTGAAGAACGTTTCCGTAAACTGACCGCGCTGTCGCCGGTGGGGATCTTTCAGGTCGATGCCAAACAACGGCTGCAGTATGTCAATCAGCGCTGGCGCGACATTCACGGCGTACAGGATGACCTGCCCGGCCTGCAGGAGTGGTTTGCCCGCATTCACCCCGACGATCTGGCTGACGTCCAGCAGGCCTGGAACCGCCTGATCTGCGATCAGGAAGGCATCGCCCTTGAACTGCGGCTGTTACGCCGCGATCAGAGCCATGTCTGGATTCAGCTGCTGGCCTCAGCCCTGCATGACCGCAACGGTGAACTGCTGGGCTACCTGGGTGCCATCTCTGATATTTCCGAACTGAAAGCCGCCCAACTGCAGATGGAAACCCTGGCCTTCTATGACCCCCTGACCGGTCTGGCCAACCGCCGGCTGTTCAAGAACCGGCTGGAAAAATCCGTCAAAAGCGTACTCCGCTCCGGCTCTTCCATGGCGCTGATGTTCCTCGATATGGACCAGTTCAAGCGCGTTAACGACACGCTTGGCCACGATGCCGGCGATATTCTGCTGAAGGAAGTGGCCAACCGCCTGACCACCGCCGTGCGTGAAAACGATACGGTGTCCCGTATCGGCGGTGACGAATTCACCATTCTGCTGACCGACGTGCACCAGACCTCCGATGTCCTGGTCGTGGCCGAAAAGCTGCTGCACACCATGGCACGGCCGATCCGCATCAAAGGCCAGGACATCATCACCACCGTCAGTATCGGCATCACCATGACGCCGGATGATTCCACGGATGTGAACACGCTGATGAAAAACGCCGACCTGGCCATGTACCGCGCCAAGGAACTCGGCCGTAACAACTTCCAGTTTTTCTCCGAAGACATGAACCACTCCATTCTGGCGCACCTGTCACTGGAAAAAGAAATCACCGAAGCCATCAACCGGGAACAGTTCAGTCTGGTATTCCAGCCCAAGATCAGCCTCAGCGACTTCACCGTCACCGGAGTGGAATCCCTGATCCGCTGGCAGCACCCGGAAAAGGGCATGATCACGCCCGACCGCTTTATCCCGGTAGCCGAAGAAACCGGCCAGATTCTGGAAATCGGCAGCTGGGTACTGGAACAGAGCTGCCGTCAGATCAGTTCACTGATCCGCAGCAAAGTTCTGCCGCCACACGCCAAAGTGGCGGTCAACCTGTCGGCCCGGCAGTTCACCGACCCTTACCTGCTGCAGCGTATCCGCAGCGTGCTGGAAATCACCCGCATCCCGCCTGCCTGTCTGGAACTTGAGATTACCGAAAGTACGCTGATGGAAGATGTGGAATCCGCCATTCAGATCATGCAGGAAATCAAAAAAACCGGGGTGGCCATCGCCATCGACGACTTCGGTACCGGCTACTCCTCGCTGGCTTACATCAAGCGCTTCCCGATTGATGTGCTCAAGGTTGACCGCTCATTCGTTACCGACATCCCCGGCGACCAGAACGACATGGCCATTACCGCGGCAGTGATCGCGATGGCACACAAACTGTCACTGACCGTGGTCGCCGAAGGGGTCGAAACCCAGGAGCAACTGCAGTTCCTGCGCCGTAATAACTGCGACGAAGGCCAGGGTTATCTGTTCAGCCGGCCGCTCTCTCTCGGACAACTGCACCAGTTCCTCAATGAGAACGAACGCCAGGCGGAGAACAGCGCCGGTCCGCTGCAGTAACGCCATCAGGCCTGTATACTGGGCTCCCCGCAAACCAGCAGTCCGATATGAGTACAGAATTCTCTTTCAGTGAGGCCGTTCTCCACTGGTATCACCAGCACGGCCGCAAAGATCTGCCCTGGCAGCAGCACATCAGCCCCTACCGGGTCTGGGTGTCCGAAATCATGCTGCAGCAGACCCAGGTCACCACCGTCATCCCCTATTTCGAACGCTTTATGCAACGCTTCCCGGATGTGCAGAGTCTGGCAGCCGCCACCCAGGACGAAGTCCTGCATCTGTGGACCGGGCTCGGCTATTACGCCCGCGGGCGCAACCTGCATGCCTGCGCCCAGGCCGTGGTGCGTGACTTTGACGGTGAATTCCCCCGGTCCGTGGACGCCCTCAGCAGCCTGCCCGGTATCGGACGCTCCACCGCCGCGGCCATTGCCTCCATCAGCATGGGCATCAATGCACCGATTCTCGACGGCAACGTCAAACGCGTCCTGACACGCTTTTTTGCCGTTGACGGCTGGCCCGGCGAAACCCGTGTACAGAAACAGCTGTGGCAACTGGCAGAACAGCTGACACCAGCCCACAGCTCACGGGAATACACCCAGGCCATGATGGATATGGGCGCCACCCTGTGCACCCGCAGCAAACCGGCCTGCGGCATCTGCCCGCTGCAGCCACAGTGCCGGGGCTTTGCCACCGGCAGACCGGTACAGTTTCCGCACAGCAAACCGAAAAAAGAAAAGCCGGTCAGAAGCACCCTGCTGCTGATGGTCCGCACCCCGGACGGCGGATACCTGCTGCAACAGCGTCCGCAGCAGGGTATCTGGGGCGGCCTGTGGAGCTTCCCCGAAGCAGCCGATGCAGCCACCGCCCACACCCTGCTGCAGAGCCTGCTGCCCGGCGCCCGCACAGAGGACGACGGCGAGTGGCTGACGCCATTCCGCCATACCTTCAGCCATTATCATCTGGATATTCAGCCGGTCATTTACCGGCTGACCGCGCTGCCCGCAGCCGTACAGGAAGCCGGCACCAGCGCCGTACACTGGTACAATCCCGATTCACCCAGCACACTGGGGCTGGCAGCTCCGGTCAAAATGCTGCTGCAACGTCACAGCAGTGAGGAACTGATATGACCCGCACCGTTTTCTGTCAAAAATACCGTGAACAGCTTGAAGGTCTGGACACCCCACCCTTCCCCGGACCGAAAGGCGAAGAGATCTACCATAAGGTCTCACGCCGGGCCTGGGAGGAATGGACTCAGCACCAGACCCGCCTGATCAACGAGAAACACCTCAACATGATGGATATGCAGGCGCGCCGCTATCTCACCAGCCAGCGCGATAAATTTCTCAGTGGCGAAGAGTACGACCAGGCTGAAGGCTATGTGCCTGAAAATAAAGATAAATAAAGTGTTTCAGATACTTGACACCTGAACGGACAGACGGTTTAATACGCGCCACTCGCTGATCACGACCTGGTCGTCAGCCGGTAAGCCCAGATAGCTCAGTCGGTAGAGCAGGGGATTGAAAATCCCCGTGTCGGCAGTTCGATTCTGTCTCTGGGCACCATTTATTCCTGAAGCCCCGCTACCTGAAAAGAGCGGGGCTTTTTCGTTTCTGGCGCATGCATTTTAAGACGCCATCTCACCAGTCCGATTCATCATAGCCATCCATGGCTATGCCCCTGCCGGCAGCCTGCGGCTGTGCAAATGGGTTCCGGACCCATTTGTCTGCCTCCGGGCACCATTTATTCCTGAAGCCCCGCTACCTGAAAAAGAGCGGGGCTTTTTTATTGCCTGTTCACAGCCCGCAGCCATTTTATCCGTGCACAAAAAAGCCCGCAGTACAGCGGGCTTTCTGACGGGTTGTTTTCTGCCGGCACTCAGCTGATGGTCACCGCTGCCACGGCAAACAACAGAATGGCACTGACCACGGCAGCGGCCATATGAATATGCACCATCTGCTCGTCACTCAGATCGTTTTCCCGGACTTCAGACTCTTCCACGACATCACCTTTTAATGTCTCATTATGTCCAATAGCTTAGAAGGATTCTGAGCTTTCGCACTGATATCTCTATCATTTATTCCGGATTTTTTGTTGCTTTTTGTAAGCCCGTGCGATGTCAGGATGACGCGCTCAGAAAACTCTCCACCGCGGCGATCTGATCGCGCGCCATCAGTGCCGGCGCATGGCCGATACCAGGAAATTCCAGCAGCCGCGTATCCGGCCGCTGCAGCATGGTTCTGGCGGTTTCCGCCAGCAACAGGTCAGATTCGGCTCCACGCAGCACCAGCACCGGACAGCTCACGCCCTGCCACACGCCGGACAGATCAACATCACCGCTGACCAGCGCAAAGCCGGCGGCAATGGCCGGGTCGTAGCGCAGGCGCAGTCCGCCATCCCAGGGTTCGGTGCCATAGCGGGCAAGATGCTGCCATTGCTCATCGGTCAGCGGCCCGAACGGTTCACATACCCGGCGCAGATACTGCTCAGCCTCCGCCAGCGAATGAAACAGTGTGCCCCGGCCGACGTATTCCCCCAGCCGCGCCAGTGACGCATACGGAATAAAGGGACCGACATCATTCATCACCAGCCGGCGGATTCCGCCGCCACCCGGTAACGCGGCCAGCATCATGCCGATCAGTCCGCCCATGGAAGTGCCAACCCAGTCAAATGTCGCGTTGCCGTGCTGCTGCTGCAGATGCGTCAGCAGCTGCTGCATCTGGCTGATATACAGTGGGTAGCCATACAGCGCCGCCGTACGCAGCCAGTCGCTGTCACCACGACCGAGAATATCCGGACAGATAACCCGGCCATGCTGAGCCAGCCGGCGGGCAAGAAAATCAAAATCATGGCTGTTACGGGTCAGACCGTGCACGCAGATAATCAGCGGCTGATCGTGCTCGTCGCTGCTCTGCCACTGCTGCCAGGCGATACGGTGTGGCCCTTCCGGGGTGGCAATAACCAGTTCGTGCTGTGAACAGGACGGTGTCATGGCAACTCCTGACCCTGTGGTGAATGTCAGCCGCGCAGCGACTGCTGCAGCCACTGACGGACATCCGCATAAGGCGTATCCGCCAGCTGCCCCATTGCCGGCAGCGTACGCGCTTTTACTTTACTCAGCCAGGGTACCTGAACGCCACACAGGAAGCGTGTCAGCAATTCCGGCGAGGCCTGCCGGGCAAACTGAGCCTGTATCTTTTCCTGCAGGGGCGCGCACAGCGCCTGCGCATCCAGCCGGCTGAGATCCTGGCCATGGCGTCGCGACGGCCAGTCAACAAAGCGGCCACTGCAGACCGAACAATGGCCACAGTCCTGCCCCATGTCCTCACCGAAGTAGGCGGACAGCTGACGCGCGATACAGCGCGGCTGGCGGAACAGATCCAGCATACGCCGGATACGGCGGATTTCATTCTCCTCACGGTCGAGAAAATGCTGATACAGGGAGGCCGCCAGGTTCGCATCCGCCAGCCGCTGCTCATCCACGCGGTACACATCCGTCATCTGCTTGCTTTCCAGCGTCAGCCAGCCTTTTTCCTGGCAGTATTCCAGCGCCTTCAGCGCCCGCAAACGGGCCGGCTGCCCCTGATTACCGACAGCCTGTTCCAGCGCTGCGCTATCCAGCGTGTACCAGCTGCGCCCCTTCTGACTGGTGTTCAGCACGGTCTGCAGAAACTGCTGTGGCTCACCCTGCAGACGGGCCAGCAATTCGCTTTCTGAACCCGCCGGACGGTATCTGTGCTCGGCAAAATAGCTGTACTGCGCCGCCAGCACCCCGCGCATCTCCAGATTAACCAACAGGGTTTTCAGCGGCAGCAGACGGATATTGGTTTCCGCTGACAGCGGCGTCATCAGCACTTCCCACTGACCGCCCTGAGTCTGACTGCGGATCTGCTGCAGCAGCGCTTCAATACCCGTCTGTTCCGGGGTATCGCCGTAGACGAAGTTTTCCAGCACCGTCAGGCCCGCTTCATCGGCCAGCATAATGCAGTCTGATGCCTGCCCGTCACGGCCGGCACGGCCGATTTCCTGGCTGTAATTTTCCGTGGACTTGGGCAGATCGTAATGAATCACCTGACGGATATTGCTTTTATCCACCCCCATACCAAAGGCAATGGTCGCCACAATCACCGGCGTACCGCCGTTCATAAACCGCTGCTGAATGGCATCACGCAGTTCCGGCCCCAGGCCGGCATGATAGGCTTCCACTGCAAACGGCAGCTGTGCGTTCAGACGCTGCGCCAGCTCTTCGGCGGTGTGCTGCAGCGTGACGTAAATAATGGCGGCGAAATCCTGGGATTTCTGTGCCGACTTCTGCGCCACGTGAGTCAGCCACTGACGGCACTTATCTGCCCGCTCCGCCTCTGCGGTCGGCTGAACCAGCAGGCGCAGGTTGGGGCGGTAAAAGCCGGTGGTCACCACATCGTTTTCTGCAATGGAAAAATAACGGCGCATATCGGCGATCACCTGCGGCGTCGCCGTGGCCGTCAGCAGCAGTACCTGCGGCACATGAAATTCGCGGCAGTAATCAGGCAGTTTTAAATAATCGGGGCGGAAATTATGCCCCCACTCGGAAATGCAGTGCGCCTCATCGACCACCAGCAGCGACAGCGGCACTGCGGCAATAAAACGACGGAAACTTTCGTTTTTCAGCCGCTCCACCGACACCATCAGAATTTTAATGCTGCCACTACGCACGCCATCCATCACGACATGCATATCTTCCCGGCTCTGGGTGGAATCAATGGTGGCAGCGGCAATACCTTTCGACTGCAGAAACTGCACCTGATCCTGCATCAGCGCCAGCAGCGGGGAAATCACCAGCGTCAGATGCGGCAGCATTAATGCGGGTAACTGGTAGCACAGGGATTTACCGGAACCGGTGGGGAAAATGGCGGCGGCGGAACGCCCGCTGAGCAGGGTTTCGATTACCGGCTGCTGGCCGGGACGTAACCCGGCAAAGCCGAAATACTGCTGTAGGGGTTGCTGCCAGTCAGGGATCATGACTACCTCCTGTATTCAATGAGCCCGCGGCAGCGGACGTTATTCTGTTACCGGCTCTTTGCGCACAATCGGCACAATGCTGCGCGCGGCGAGAATATCCTGCGCTTTATTCATTTTTGAACGGTCCGTGAACGGGCCGACATACACGCGGTACCAGGTACTGCCATTGACATCGGATTTCTGCTGATAGGCATCCATACCTTCCAGTAGCAGACTGGCGCGCATCCGTTCCGCATCGTCCGCCGAGCGGAAAGAGCCGACCTGCAGACGGTACTGGTAATTCACTTCGTCTTTCGGCGTGGAGTGATATTCCTCCACTTCCGGGACTTCTACCGTCTGTTTTTCCAGCAGCTTATAAAAATCGTAGGATGGTTTATCGATTTTTTTCGCGTCTTCTTTCGCTTTTTCCACACCCAGCTGCAAGGCTTTTCTGGCATCGCCTTTCACCGCATTCAGTTCATCGCCGGCGGGAATGGTCGTCAGATAAAGAATAAAACCGATAAATGCCACCGCCAGCGTGGGGGTGATAATCCACACCCACTTCGGGATTTTGCTGGTGCCTTCAGACATTGGTATTCCTGTTTAATCTGTCGTATTAAATTGAGCGCTCAGCCTTGTCAGAGCATCCCTGATCCGGTGCGTTCAGTGCCGCGCCAGCCGGCGGAGTTTTACCGGAAGGCACAGCTTATGAGTGATAAGTGAACATTCCGTGTAAAACGTCAACGCCGTATGCGCCGCCTCAGGCAGCGGACGTTACATCTCTTCCGGCGCAGAAACACCCAGCAGACCCAGGCCATTGGCAATCACCTGACGCACCGCTTCGGCCAGTGTCAGACGGGCATTACGCAGCGCTTCGTCGTCGACCAGCGTTTTCTCTGAGTTGTACCAGGCGTGGAAATCACCGGCCAGCTCACGCAGGTACGTGGCAATATTATGCGGCTCGTGGTTGGTGGCTGAACGCTTCACCACTTCCGGATAACGGCCCAGTTTCACGATCAGTTCTTTCTCGCTTTCCAGCTCCAGTTTACCCAGCGCTGCCAGACCGTCGGCCGCAGTCCAGCTCTGACCGGCTTCGGCCAGTTTGCGGAAAATAGAGCAGACGCGGGCATGAGCATACTGAATGTAATACACCGGGTTATCAGACGACTGCGAGCGTGCCAGATCAATATCAAAGGTCAGCTGGCTGTCGGCCTTACGCGCGGCGAGGAAGTAACGGGTGGCGTCACGGCCCACTTCATCAATCAGATCACGCAGGGTCACATAGCTGCCGGCACGCTTGGAAATTTTCACTTCCTCACCGCCACGCATCACGGTCACCATCTGGTGCAGCACATAGTCCGGCCAGCCCTGCGGGATACCGGCATTCAGCGCCTGCAGACCGGCACGCACGCGGGTAATGGTGCTGTGGTGGTCGGCACCCTGTTCGTTGACCACGCGTTCGAAGCCGCGCTGCCATTTATCCAGGTGATACGCCACATCCGGCACAAAATAGGTGTAACCGCCATCGGTCTTGCGCATCACGCGGTCTTTGTCATCACCGAAATCGGTGGTGCGCAGCCACAGCGCGCCTTCTTTTTCGTAGGTAAAGCCGTTGTCGATCAGCTGTTTGACCGCCGCTTCAACCTTGCCACCGGTGTACAGCGAAGATTCCAGGAAGTAGACATCGAAATCTACGCCAAAGGCTTTCAGATCCAGATCCTGCTCACGGCGCAGATAGGCCACGGCAAAATGACGGATGGCCTCGATATCACCGGGATCTTTCTTACCGGTGTAGCTCTGATCTTCTGAGCTGACGGTATCGCCGTTCATGTAGCTTTCCGCCAGCTCAACGATGTAATCACCGCGGTAGCCGTCTTCCGGCCAGCCCAGATCGTCCGGTGTCATACCTTTGCAGCGAGCCTGTACTGACAGCGCCAGATTGCTGATCTGCTGACCGGCATCGTTGTAATAGAATTCCCGCGTCACATCCCAGCCAGAGGCATCCAGCAGTCGGCAGATGCAGTCACCCACCGCGGCACCACGGCCGTGGCCGATATGCAGCGGCCCGGTCGGGTTGGCCGACACAAATTCCACCTGCACCTTACGGCCGGCCCCGTCGTTGTTACGGCCATAAGCTTCTTTCTGCTCCAGCACGGCTTTGATCAGGCTGGCGGTGGAGGCATCGCTCAGATAAAAGTTAATAAACCCCGGGCCGGCGATTTCCACTTTTTCCACCAGATTATTGGCCGGCAGTGCAGCCACCAGCAGCTGCGCCAGCTCGCGCGGATTTTTGCCCGCCGGCTTGGCCAGCATCATCGCCAGATTGGTGGCCAGATCGCCGTGGCTTTTATCGCGGGTGTTTTCCACCTGGATGCGTGGCTCCAGATCGTCAGGCAGAACGCCCTGGGACTTAAGGTTGGTGACAGCAGCGGATAACAACTCGGCAATTTGCGGTTTCATAGGGAATCGGTTCGGCCTGGTGGTCAGATCAGATGAATTCGGAAAAGGCGGCGATTATCGCAAAAATGGCCCCGCGCGTGAAGCAAAGCCGCCAATGCCGGTCCGTTGCCGGCTGCAGGCGGGTTTCCCCATCTTGCTCAAGGTTAACCCACAAACTTATCCACAGATTTTCACACCATCGCTCAGTTCAGCCATTACCACAGACAGTGCTGCTATCCTACTGATCTTTCTTATAAAAAATGCTTGAAAGCACAGGGGATATATGGCCCCGCGGGCATTGGTCAGAAACGTTTAAAATTTCACCGTTCTGACAGGCCTGCCCGTCTGATGCCGCCTGTGGGCATTTGCCCCAAACTTATTCAGAAAGTTATCCACAGAATCTGCGGATAACCCCGGGGTTTTACAGGGCCAGTACGGCTTCCTGCTTGATGTGGTTATACGTGCTGTGCGGGCGGCTGCCGATTCGTTCCGCCACCAGGCTGGCGGCGAGCGCTTTATTGCCATCACGCAGCGCCGCTTCCAGCAGTGTCCGTTCCAGCACATCGCGCTGCACATGGCTGCCGCCGAAATGGTGGAAACGGTAACGCAGCGGCAGCAGGCGCTGCACCGCACTGCCATATTGGCCAAGGGCAAAATCGTTCACTGCTTCACACACCGGCAGCCCCACTTCGGCGGTCATACGGTAATTGGTTTCCTGCGTATCACCGCCGGCGACATAACGGCGCAGCCCGTCCAGCACCTCAGCAGCAGCCCGGTGATCGCCGGCACCGGCATAAGCCATGATGGCGTGGGCGTCGTTGAAGACATAAAACTGCTGATCTTTTTTGTGATCCCAGTTAGCCGCCAGCTGGCGGAAACGACTGCCGGTATCCACATTTTCCAGATACAGCCGCCACAGCACCGATGACGCATCCACCAGTGCCATGGGCAGTGGCGGCGCCCCCGCCGGGTGCACATCACGGTCGTAATGACGCACGATGTCATCCAGCCGGTGCTGTTCAAGCATAAACAGATCGTAGTGAATGGCGTTGTGGGTAATCATCATATTATTGACCGCCCACTGGGGTTCACTGCGCGCCATAAAAGCGCTGCCGCGGTCGTATTCGCCCAGCATCTCCAGTGTATGAGCCAGCGCATGAATGCCCCAGATATCCAGCTCATTGGCTTCCACGGCAGCCAGTGCAGCCTCTTCTGCCCGACGGTATTCACCGGCTTCTTCCAGGCCAAAACTGTACATCCCCAGCAGACAGCCCCAGAGCGGGTGCTGCCGGTCCCAGAATGGCAGCGCCCGGGCCACCCGGCCACGCAGGTTCATGGCATCACCGAGAAAAAAATCCAGCTGATGGCCCGTCATCAGTGCCAGTACATCGGTCGGATACTCATACAGCAATGCGTCCAGCAGCTGCGAAGCCGACCACAGATCACCGCCGGCCCAATATTCCAGCGCCCGGATATGCAGCCGCTCACGGGCATTCGCCCGCGCTGCCGCGGCGCTGCAGGCCGCAAGTGCCGTGCGCGCCGCAGCCAGGTCATCCTTATCCGTTGACCACAGATGCACATAGCCATAAAACACCTGCCCCATCACAAAGTCCGGCTCGGTTTCCAGCGCCCGCTGCGCGGCGTCCATCGGGTCCTGAAACAGAATGAGCTGATTCACCGCTTCGTTAAATGCACTCAGGGCATCGGCACTGTGTACCGTGGTGTCGAGGCCGGTCAGGTCTTTCATCGCATATCCTCCGTCATGGTTGCCACCAGTCTACGGCGCAGCCGGGCACCGCAAAGTCAGCCGCCGCTGGCGGACATTACAAAGCTGGCATTAGGCGACAATCGCAACTGGGGCAGAACGGTGGCTGATGACAGGCAAGTCACTGATTCAGCAGGAAAGAAAAACGACGTCAGGAGGAAAAGTGTCTGCTGCCGGGAAGGTGAACCCGCCGTCAGCAACAGGACATTACTGACAAAGCATATAGCTGCAGACACAGAGGAGGCGGAGTCCGGACCATGCCCGGCTCCGCTCAGAGCGGCTTACAGTGCAGCGATTTCTTCCGCTGCGGCTGCCAGAGCGCTGTCTTTGGCTTCATCACCCATGTTCAGGCCTTCAGCATGAATCATGGTGACATCAGACAGGCCGATAAAGCCGAAGATGGTTTTCAGGAACGGAGTCTGAGTATCCGCATCGGTGCCTTTATAAATACCACCACGGGTAGTGATGATGTAAACCGGCTTGCTTTCCAGCAGGCCAACGGCACCGGTTTCAGTGTATTTGAACGTCACACCGGCACGGCACAGGTAGTCGAGGTAAGACTTGGTCTGTGCCGGCAGCGCGAAGTTGTACAGCGGTGCAGTGAACAGGATTTCATCCGCGTCTTTGATTTCCTGAATCAGAGCATCCGAGTAGGCAACTACTTCTTTCTGTTCAGCGGTCTGCTGATCTTCCGGCGTGAACAGAGCGCCAACACGGGCACCGTCCAGATACGGAGGAACATCAACGCTCAGGTCACGTACGACCACTTCACCAGCCGGATTTTTCGCTTTCCAGGCCGCAATAAATTTTTCCGACAGCTGGCTTGACTGACCGTGGTCACCAAAGATGCTGCTTTTCACATACAGAAGAGTTGCCATTTGTATCTCCGCTTGAAGGTAACGATTTCAGGCTGCCATTCTGCAGAGAAAAACGCGCCCGAAAAATAGAAAAAAACCGAACATATCTATCTAAAAAATTCATACGAACGCTATACTCAGGCGCAAATGACCTGCTCAGTTGATTGATTGCCTATGAAAATTACCCTCGAGCAATGGCAGACGCTGGTCGCCGTGGTGGAAGCCGGCGGTTATGCCCGAGCCGCCGAACGGATGAACAAAAGTCAGTCAGCCGTCAGTTATTCGATGTCGAAAATGGAAGAACGTCTGGGCGTGGCCATCTTCCGCATCGAAGGCCGCAAAGCCGTGCTCACCACCGCTGGTCAGGCGCTCTACAATCAGGCGCGTCTGCTGCTGGAAAAAGCCCGTTTTACCGAAGACATTGCGCGCAATTATCAGGCCGGCAGCGAATCGCGTATTCAGCTGGCGATGGAAGTGCTGTTTCCGGAAGAGATCCTCACCCGGGCGCTGTTTGCCTTCTCAGAAAAATACCCTTACATCCGCGTCGAATTGCATGAAACCGCACTCAGTGGCACCGACGAAGCACTGCGTAAAGGCAAAGCCGAACTGGCCATTATTGCCAACGAGTCGGCGCGCTTTATCGGTGAATTCCTGATGCCGGTCAAACTGCTGGCGGTGGCACATCCGCAGCACCCGCTGCATCTGCTGGGGCGCACGCTGACCTACGACGATCTGCGCTGTGAGCGGCAGATCGTGATCCGCGATTCGGGCACACAGCAGCTGGATGCCGGCTGGCTGGATGCGCAGAAACGCTGGACGGTTTCCACCATGAGTACCTCCATTCACTGCACCACCTCCGGCCTGGGTTTCGCCTGGTACCCGCAGGTCAAAATTCAGCGCGAGCTGGATGAAGGGCTGCTGCTGCCGTTGCCGCTGGAACGCGGCGGCGAGCGTCTGGTGGATGTGTATATCGCCCTGCGCGACGGCAGCTCAGCGGCACCGCACGTGCAGTATCTGGCCGAGGTGATCCGCCACACCGTCAGTTCCGAATGCCGCCGGCACAAAGCGCAGGTGGCACACAGCTGAGAGATTCAGCCCGCGGCAGAAGGTGAAAAACTGCCCGGTGTGACACCGAAATGAGAGCGGAAAGCGTAAATAAAAGCCGAAGTGGAATCGTAACCGCAGGCCAGCGCGATATCCGTTACCCGCTCACCACGCTCCAGCATCGGCAATGAACTCAGCAGCCGCAGCCGCTGGCGCCAGGCGCGGAAACTCAGCGACGTTTCTTTCTGGAACAGCCGTGTCACGGTTTTTTCTGACAGCCCGATCTGCGCCGCCACCTCTCCCAGCGTCATGCTGTTATCCGGGTGCTCATACAGTTCACGGCAGATTTTCTGCAGCCGTTCATCCGCCGGCCATGGCAGATGCAGATCGGTATGCGGCGCAGCCAGCAGCTGATCAATCAGTACACTCACCAGCCGCCCTTCCTCACCCGCTTCGTCATAATCCACGGCATAGGTGCTGAAGCTGCGGATCAGCTCGCGTGTCAGTGGCTGAATTTCGAGAATCTGGCAGTCATCCTGCAACGCCGGAATTTCTTCACTGCGGATATACAGGCTGCGCATTTCGGTTTCAGCCCCGCTGGTCACACAATGCTGCAGGCCGGCCGGAATCAGAATGGCCCGCTGCGGTGGTGCCAGATAGCGGCCGCTCTCTGTCTGTACTTCCAGTACGCCACGGATGGCATAGGACAACTGAATCCAGGGATGATCGTGCCAGCGGGTAATGGCCGGCTGGCGCAGTGACTCAGCCCGGGCAAATACCCGCCGCGGCAGCGACGGCATCTCAGGTACGGCACGGAACACCGTTTCGCTCTGTCCGTTTCTCGACATCATGGTTATTAATCGCGTTAGTCCGAATTTATGTGCAGATTAAACTCGGCAGTTAAATGGCTGCAAGCCGATTTAACCGACCGCAAGAGTAGTAACCGATGAAATTAAAAAGCTTTATTCCCGATAAACTCATCCTGATGATGCTTGGCGCCGTTGTTCTGGCCAGTCTGCTGCCGGTTCATGGTCAGGCCGCGGTCGTCTTTTCCGGCGTGACAGACCTGGCAATTGGTCTGCTGTTTTTCCTGCACGGTGCCAAGCTGTCCACCAAAGAAGTGTTTGCCGGCTTAATCCACTGGCGTCTGCACCTGCTGATTTTCAGTGTTACTTTTGTCGTCTTCCCGCTGCTGGGGCTGGCACTGAAACCCCTGCTGGTACCCATGGTCGGCAACGAACTGTATATCGGCATTCTGTACCTGTGTGCCCTGCCAGCCACGGTACAGTCTGCCATTGCCCTGACCTCCATGGCCGGCGGTAATATTCCGGCGGCGGTGTGCAGCGCAGCAACCTCCAGCCTGATCGGTATTTTTCTCACGCCGTTTATCGTCATGCTGCTGATCGGCGGCCAGGCGCAGAGCATTGATCCCGCCGACGCCATTTCCGGCATTGTCGTGAAACTGCTGCTGCCATTTATTGCCGGCCAGATCGCCCGCATCTGGATCGGTGCCTGGGTGACACGCAATAAAGCCTGGCTGAAAAATGTTGATCAGTCGTCCATCCTGCTGGTCGTCTACGGTGCCTTCAGTCATGCCGTAACCGAAGGCCTGTGGACCCGTCTGCCGCTGCTGGATATCGCCGGTCTGATTGTCGCCTGCCTGCTGTTGCTGGGCATCGTGCTGCTGCTCACCAATGTGGTTGCCAAAGCCTTTGGCTTTCCGCTGGAAGACCGCATCACCATCGTCTTTGCCGCCTCGAAAAAGAGCCTCGCCACCGGTGTGCCAATGGCGCAGGTGCTGTTCGCCGGCAGCGCCAGCATGGGTACCCTGATCCTGCCACTGATGCTGTTCCACCAGATCCAGCTGATGGTCTGTACCGTCCTTGCCCAGCGTTACGCCGCCATGCCGCGCGAAACGCAACTGGCAGCACAGAGCTGAGAGGCAAAGAGTTGTGCGCTTTTATTAAAGAACTGCCATGAGCAGCGCTGAATAATGAGATAACGCGCAGAGCCTTTCCGGCTGCCACAGAGCGGACGGAAAGGCAGACAACCAACACCGGATATTTTTCAGAGGTATTCATATGACTGATCACGTGTGCTCAGCAGGCTGCAACCATCACAGTCACATTGGCGAAAGCGAAAAAGGGGAATTCGCTGCCGGTAAGGAAAAAGTTTTTTCTTACATCGGTAAGGGGTCACTGAAAGCTGCTGCCAACAGCCGTGATATCAGAAGCCTGATCCAGAATAACTTCGAAGAAAGCAAACACTATTACATTCCTGCTCACGCCGACACCGTGCACTGGGGCTTTTTCAGTTATAAACAGAAACCACTGCTGACCGTTAAATCCGGTGATTTCGCCACCATTGAAACCCTGACTCACCACAGTGGTGATGACTACGAACGTATGATCAAGGGCGATCCGGGTGCGGAAAGTGTTTTCCACTGGACCAAAGAGCAGAAAAATGTCGACCGTCGTGGTGCCGGCCCTGCCGACAGCCCGATCGGCAATGGTGGTGGTCTGGGTGCACACATCTGCACCGGCCCGGTGTACATCGAAGGCGCCGAACCCGGTGACGTACTGGAAGTGCGGATTCTTGATGTTGCCCAGCGCCCGAGCTTTAACCCGGAATTTGCCGGTAAGGCCTTCGGTTCCAACGCCGCCGCCAACTGGGGTTTCCAGTACAACGATTACCTCAGCGGTGTACCGCGTGAAGTGGTGACCATTTATGAACTGGATGCCTTCGAACAACGTAACTGGGCCGAAGCGGTTTATAACTTCAAATGGACACCACAGACCGATCCGTTCGGTGTGGTTCACCCGACCATTGATTACCCGGGCGTGGTGGTTGACCACAACACAGTGCAGAAAAATTTCGATGTCCTGAAAGGTATCCGAGTACCGGTCCGGCCGCATTTCGGCACCATTGGTGTGGCACCGAAAGAAGATGAATACGTCAGCAGCATCCCGCCGAATTATAACGGCGGTAATATCGACAACTGGCGTATCGGTAAAGGCGCGACCATGTTCTTCCCGGTGTCTGTCGATGGTGCACTGTTCTCTGTCGGTGACCCGCATGCGTCGCAGGGCGACTCCGAACTCTGTGGTACCGCCATCGAATGTTCACTGACCGGTCAGTTCCAGTTTATTCTGCATAAAGCCAAAGACCTGCCGCAGACCAAACTGGAAAAACTGCAGTCACCGCTGCTGGAAACCAAAGATGAATGGGTGGTGCACGGTTTCAGCTATCCGAATTATCTGGCTGACCTGGGTGCCAATGCCCAGGCTGAAGTATTCCAGAAATCGTCGGTCGATCTGGCCATGCGCGATGCTTACCGTAAAACCCGCGAATTCCTGATGACCACCAAAGGTCTGAATGAAGACGAAGCCATTTCGCTGATGTCCATCGGCGTGGACTTCGGCATTACTCAGGTTGTCGATGGCAACTGGGGTATTCATGCCATTATTAAAAAGGCCATGTTTCCGGCCTGATATACCCGGCCGGCAGTCATGCCGGCCACGCCTTCCTGCCAGTTCCCGGGCCGTGACCGGACCATCTGAAAAACATCAATAATTCATTCAGCTGTGTTATAGAATAACATTTTCTGCTGACTGACAATCCTCATCAGAGGAAGGAAAAGTCAGGAGTAGCTGACCTCTGCCCTCAATGGGTTCTGCTCAGACTCAGTTTCCGCCTCTGAAAATATTGACCGGCTCAGCTGCAGCGTTGGGCAGGCCCTGGAAATCATTTTAAATCACATGAAATCCGAGGTGCCTGTATGAAAGACAGCAATCACTCTTCTTCTGATAAAGTAAAAGTATTTACTCACATCAATAAAGAATCCCTGCAGAAAGCAGTTAAAAACCGCGATATTGAAGCACTGATAAAGAACAATTTCCGCGAAAGTCAGCACTATTACATCCCCGCCCATGCAGATACGGTTCATTGGGGGTTTTTCTCTTACAAACAGGAACCGCTGATCCATATCAACTCCGGTGACTTCGCTACCATCGAAACCATGACCCACCACAGCGGCGACGACTATGAGCGCATGATCAAAGGTGATCCGGGGGCAGAAAGTATTTTTCACTGGACCAGTGAGCAGAAAAACGTTGACCGCCGTGGGGCAGGCAGCACCGACAGTGCCAATGGCAGCGGAGGGGGTTTGGGCGCACATATCTGTACCGGCCCCGTCTATATCAATGGTGCACAACCTGGTGATGTTCTTGAAGTACGGATCCTGGATGTTCAGCAACGTCCATGCTTTAACCCGGAGTTCGCCGGCAAGGCGTTCGGCTCCAATGCAGCTGCGACCTGGGGCTTTCAATACAGGGATTATATCGGTGATGAACAGCGTGAAGTTGTCACGATTTATGAGCTGGATGCCTTCGAACAACGTAATTGGGCACAGGCAGTTTATAACTTCAGGTGGACACCGCAGACTGACCCTGATGGTGTGGTTCATCCGACCATTGACTACCCCGGCGTGGTCGTGGATCACAACACCATCGAAAAAAACTTTGATGTGCTCAAAGACATCCGGATTCCTGTCCGCCCGCACTTCGGCACCATCGGTGTAGCCCCCAAAGAAGAGGATTATGTGTCCAGTATTCCGCCAAGCTACAACGGCGGTAACCTCGATAACTGGCGTATCAGTAAAGGCGGCACCATGTTCTTCCCGGTATCTGTTGACGGTGCACTGTTCTCTGTCGGCGACCCTCATGCTTCACAGGGTGATTCAGAGCTGAGCGGCAGCGCCATCGAATGTTCACTGACCGGTCAGTTCCAGTTTATTCTGCATAAAGCCGCTGATCTGCAGGACAGTAAACTGGAAAAACTGGCCTATCCGTTACTGGAAACCAAAGATGAATGGGTCATCCATGGCTTCAGCTTCCCTAACTACCTGGCTGATCTCGGGGAGGGAGCACAGATGGAAGTATTCCGCAAAGCAACCATGGACCTCGCCATGCGCGATGCCTACCGTAAAACCCGCGAGTTCCTGATGACCACCAGAAATCTGAGTGAAGACGAAGCCATTTCGCTGATGTCCATCGGCGTGGACTTCGGCATTACTCAGGTTGTTGATGGCAACTGGGGTATCCATGCCGTCATCAGCAAATCCATGTTTCCGGATCACTGATCCGGACGGCAACAGAGGTAAAAACCAGCACAATTACTGTGCTGGTTTTATTCTGTTCTCCGCGCACAGATATGGGCACCGGATAATGACAATGATCAATATCAGTGCTGTTCCATTACCCGGTCACCAGCAAAGCCGGGGCCATTGCAGACAATTCACACACAATAAATATGGCTATAAACCGACATTATTTCAGCCAGATCAGCGTTCCCGTCAACAGACATAAAAAACGGAATAAAAAACGCCATGAGCTGCGGAAAAACACGGGAAAAACCCTGCTTTCTGCCTGTCACTGCAACAATTTGTATCTGCCTCTGCATTTCCACAGGGTTGGTACAGTTAATGCTCAAATAAGCAACAGATGAGAGAACAACGCTCGACATAACGACAAACGCCTCATGGACGACCAGCGATATCAACAATTCTGGAGGTGTACTCATGACTTCGTGGAAAGTTTCAACCGATGATTGTTCCGTTAAGGAACGCGCCCGCATCTGGCAGCGAGCAATGGACAAACTCTTTATGCCGTCCTGCCAGTTCGGCTGCAGTGATAATCAGTTTCATGGTGATATCAGCTGTGTTTACACCCCTCAGGGCATTGAGTTTTCCGTTATGTCCGGCTCGCCACTGGAAATTTCCGGCAAATCCGGTGATCAGCCCTATCCCTTCTGGCTGGCTCTGCTGCTGGAAGGTGAGTTCTCACTGAAATACCGTGGTGCTGAACTGCCGGCAGAAACCGGTTCGATTATTTATGCTCCCACCGGGGTCGATATGACGCTGTCGGTAAAATCGGATTTCCGTATTCTGTACGTCAAAATCCCCGACAGTCTGGTCAACACCCGCCTGCTCAATCCGAACCTGATCGACGTTGGTTACCTGCCGTGCGAATCCGGTATCAACCAGGTCTTCGCCAGTATGCTGACCTCTCTGAGCAATAATATTGACGAGCTGGAAACCTCCATGCTGCGGCCGGTTGAAATTGCCATGTCAGAGTTTGTCATCAGCAATCTGATTCACGAAAGCGGCGTCCAGGAATTCGGCAGTACCGCTAAAATCCTGCATTTCAAACGCATCTGCCAGCTGATTGATGCCAACCTTGCCAACCCGTCATTGTCCCTGAATATGGTGGCGGAGAAATACAAGGTGTCATCACGCTACATTCAGAAACTGTTTGAATCCGGTGGCATCAGTTTCGTCAATTACGTACGCACACGCCGTCTGGAACGCTGCCGCTGTGAACTGGGAAACCCGGAATACAGCCACCTGTCGGTATCGGATATCTGCTTCCGCTGGGGCTTTAACGACGCTGGCCATTTCAGCCGCACTTTCCGCGCTGCATTTGGCATCACGCCACGGGAATACCGCCGCCAGCAGGTGGAAAGCATGAAACAGGAAACCGAGATTCTGAGTCTGTAAGCGGGCCATAGCGATAAAAAAATACCGGCTGACTGCCACTGCTGTCCCACTAACTTTTATTTAAATGTTTGTGAAAAATCCCAGTCCCCTTTCTCATAGAGGGGACTTACCCCTCTCGCCGGACGGGCGCAATCCTGACCGCCATGGATGGCGGAAATGCCTGTTTTGCAGGAGCAAAAACAGGCCCGCTTCGCGCTGTCTGGCTCGTTTATACGATTCACAACCAAGTTGAATGTCATGTCGCTGATCAGCATTCAGCGACAGAGCGATATTGAAAAGCGGCGTCACGGCTGCCACTCCTTCGCCTCTGGGAGCACCGAAATGAATGATGATTTTTCCGGCCCGCCGGGCATGGACGCCCGGCGAGCGCGCAGCGACAGGGATGTCGCATGGGCGCGTGGCCAGGAAAAATCGAGAGAATGAGGATCACGCTCCAGAAAGCGAAAAGCTGGGGTCCGCCCGCCGGCAAGGGGATAAGTTCCCCTGCGAGGCATTGGGCGTTGCGGATGTAAACCTCGTCTACAGAAAACAGATTTCGTTAAAACTGTGGAACAGCAGTGGCCAGCTGCCGGTATTTTTTATCTGTCAGCCCGGATCTGCCGACGGCCACAGCGCCAGACTCAACATACTCACCGAGCCATAAATGCAATCGGGGGTGATAAATTCGACGGCGTCGTCATCCACATCCCGGGTTGCCAGGGTGTAAATCAGTGGCAGGAAATGATCGTTAGCAGGCACAGCCAGCCCGCTTTCTTTACCCAGTGCCGCCAGATCAAGCAGCGCTTCATCATTGCCGTTGAGGATATGGGTCGCGACTTTTTTCTGGAAATTCAGCGCCCAGTCATAAGCAAACTTTTCGTGCTGATAATCGGCCATAATCGGGTTATAGACCAGATTACCACTACCGATAAGCAGATACCCCTCATCGCGCAGGGCACGCAGTTTCTGACCGGTGGCGTAATGCCAGGCCAGTGACTGTCGGACATGAATACTCATCTGCACCACCGGCACATCGGCCGCCGGATACAGGTGATTCAGCACTGACCAGACACCCTGATCAAAACCCCAGCTCTGACTGTAGCGGACATTTTCCCCGGTCAGTAATTCCTGTACCCGTGCGGCCAGCTGACTGCTGCCCGGTGCCGGATAACGGAAATCCATCAGCTGCGGAAACTGCTCATGAAAATCATGCAGGGTACGCGGCTGTTCCATCGCCGTCACTTCAATGCCGTCGGTCAGCCAGTGGGCAGAAATCACCAGAATGCCGCGCGGTTTTCCAATGCCTCCCCCCAGACATGACCAGCTGTCGGTGTAGACATTTTTTTCCACCGCATTCAATGGTGAGCCATGGCCGATAAACAGCGCCGGCAGACGCCGGGCCGGAATTGAACGCCTCATAACACCCCGGCTTCTTTATCGGTAAAAGACGCCCCCGGCCAGACCGCATCCGGGTCGGTCGGCGGCACCGCGGCAATCAGCTGACGGGTGTAAGGATGCTGCGGATCGGACAGCACTTTTTCGGTTTCGCCACTTTCAATCACTTCGCCGTTTTTCATCACCAGCACCCGGCTGCAGAGATAACGCACCACACTCAGGTCGTGCGAAATCAGCACCAGTGCCACTTTATGTTCACGGCGTAATTCCAGCAGCAGATTCATAATCTGCGCCTGTACCGAGACATCCAGACCGGAGACAATTTCGTCGGCGATCAGAATCTGTGGCAGATCACACAGGCTGCGGCCGATATTCACGCGCTGACGCTGGCCACCGGACAACTGCGCCGGATAACGCTGCACCGACTGCTCAGCGAGCCCCACATCGCGCGCCAGTTCTTTCATGCGCATATTGCGTTCGAGGCGCTGATGCGGACGGCTGTCCATCACCTGCGTCAACAGCTGGCCGACCTTGCGGCGCGGATTAAGCGCCGAACGTGCATCCTGAAAAATCATCTGCACCAGCGAAATCCGCCGCTGCCAGCTGGCCTCATCATTGCCCAGGGTTTTGCCGTTAATATCAATGCTGCCCGAGGTCAGATCTTCGAGCCCCATCAGCATCCGCCCCAGAGTGGATTTACCGCTGCCACTTTCACCGACAATACCGATAAATTCCCCCGGCGCGATGGTAAAGTCCATCGCCGCCAGCGCCAGCTTGTCTTTCTGCCGGCGGTTAGCGGCCGGATAAACCTTACTGATACCGCTGGCCTGCAGCACACTGCGCGCACTGAAAGCATGGCCCGGCTGATGCGTGCCGCTGCTGCTGTGCTGTTCCGCCGTGAGCGTTTCCAGTTCGGCATAACGCGCACAACGGACACTGTGGCCATGACTGACACTGACCCGCTCCGGCACACCGGCGTTGCAACTGGCCGCGGCATAATCGCAGCGGCTGGCAAAACGGCAGCCGGGAATATCGGCAAAACTTTCCACCCCCGGCATCTGTCCTTCCAGGGTTTTCAACGGAATAACGCTGCCTTTCAGACGCGGCGTGGCATCACGCAGGGCACGGGTATAGGGGTGCGAAGCGTGCTGAAAAATATTCCGCGCCGGCGCCGTTTCCATCATTTCCCCGGCATACAGCACCGTCACTTCATCACAGGCGTGTGTGGCCAGCCCCATATCGTGGGTAACAAAAATAACGCTGGTGCCTTTACGTGCCTGCAGGTCACGCAACAGACGCACCACCTGCGCCTGGGTGCTGACATCCAGCGCGGTGGTGGCTTCATCGGAAATCACCAGATCCGGTTCACTGGCAAAGGCCATGGCAATCATTACCCGCTGACACATACCACCGGACAGCTGGAAAGCGTATTTACTCAGCAGCGCCGCCGGCTCCGGCAGCAGCACTTCTTCCAGCGCCTGAATAATACGCGCTTCGCATTCAGCCGCCGGCACACCGAAGCGCAGCATATGTTCGGTAAACTGCTGGCCAATGGTCAGCACCGGGTTCAGCGCCGTCATCGGTTCCTGCGGAATAAACGCAATACGTTTACCCAGCCAGTCACGGTGCTGACGGGCGGAAGCCTGCAACAGGTCTTCGCCATCGAACATCAGCGAACCGGAGCTGACCGAAAAACCCGCCGGAATCTGGCGTGAAATAATCCGCCCCAGCATACTTTTTCCGGCGCCGGATTCACCGACCAGACCGAGGGTTTTGCCACGCGGCAGGGTAAAGCTGATGTCGCGTAAAACACGGCAGGTTTTACCACCGATACTGACATCCAGATTGAGACCTTCTGCTTTCAGTAACACGTCTTCCTCCACCCGCGGAAACACCACAGCTTCCATATCCGCAACTGCCATTGTGTTGCCCATATCAGGCCTCCCGTGTACGTTCGGCAAGGTGAAGATCCACCACCTGACGCACTCCCTGACCGAGGAAAGTGGTCGCCAGTACGGTAAGGATCATGGCGATCATCGGCAGCAGTAACGGGTAAGGAGAGCTGTACATACTGCTCAGACCATCACTGATCATGCCGCCCCAGGAAGACACATCCGGGCCAACCGACATGCCGACAAACGAGAGAATACTTTCCGCCACAATGGCGATACTGATTTCCAGCGCCATCAGCGAAATCATGGTCGGAATAATGCCGGGAAAGACATCACGGATAATGATGCCGGCCGGACGCGCCCCGGTAATTCTCGCCGCCGCAACATAGTCACGGCGGCGGATCACCAGTACATCGGCGCGCAGCACTTTGCAGAAACGGGCCCAGTCCACCAGTACAATGGAAATAATCACATTATGCAGACCGGGCGACAGCGCGATCATCAGAATCAGGGCCAACACGACCGCCGGAAACGACAGCCAGGTTTCCACCACGCGGTTAATCAGCCAGTCAGAACGGCCACCGAAATAACCACCGATCATGGCCAGTATGGAACCGATAATGGCAGCACCGACCGGCGCCGTGAGGGCGATAATCACCACCACCTGCGCGCCATAAATCAGCCGCGATAATACACACTGCCCCAACGCATCCGTGCCCAGAGGAAAATCCGCACTGCCCCCCGCTTCCCACATGGGTGGCAGCAGTACGTTAAAAAGATCCTGTTCATTCGGATCGTGTGGCGCCAGCTCCGGCGCAAACAATGCAGCAATCAGCAGCAGCAGGAAAAAACCACCACCGATGCGGATATTATTGTCTCTCAGCAGAGAGAAAACCCAGGCAGGAATAAACGACATCATGACTGAATCCTCAGGCGCGGGTTGAGTTTATAGAGGGCAAAATCGGTCGCCATATTGACCAGCTGCACAGTCACGGCGTAGGTCAGTGCCAGCGCCTGAATCACCTGCATATCGAAACTGCGCATGGCTTTGATCATCAGGTTACCGATGCCAGGCAGACCGAAAATCGATTCAATCAGCAGCGTGCCGCCGATAATCACACTGGCCTGCACCCCGACCAGACTCACGGTCGGCAGCGAGGCATTGCGCAGGGCGTGATGCAGCAGAATGCGGTTATGGCTTAAGCCGCGTAACTGCGCCGCATGAATATAATCTTCCCGGTACACTTCACTGAGACTGGAATAAGCCATACGGGCAATCGGCGTGGCGACCACCAGAGACAGCGTCAGCGATGGCAGCACCAGATGACTGAACGCACTGGCGAAGCCCTCCCAGTTGGCCGTCAGCAGGCTGTCCAGCATCAGAAAACCGGTAATATGCTCAATACTGATATTGGCACCAACCGGCCCCAGAAACGGCAGCCACTGCAGGGTCACACCAAAAATAACGATCAGAATAATGGCCCACAGGTAATCCGGAATCGCGATCATCACACCGTTGCTGGCCAGCAGAATTTTTTCCAGCCGTGTTCCTCGGTAACGGAACGTCAGCAGGCCCAGCGCCAGCCCCAGCGCAATGCCGCCGATAAAGCCGCACACCAGCAGCTGAATGGTCATCGGCAACGCATCAGCCACCATCGCAGACACCGCACTGCCATTCTGAATGGAAGTACCGAAATCCAGTGTGAAGGCATCTTTCAGCCAGATCAGAAACTGCACCGCCAGGTTACGGTCGAGGCCCAGCTGTGCGGTGAGTGCGTCAATATCGTCCTGCGAGGCGCCGGGTGGCAGCAGCATGGTGACCGGATCAACCGGGATGGCGCGGAGAATAATAAATACAATCAGAGAAACCATTACCAGCATCGGCAGGCGCCATAACACCTGGCGTGCCAGCAGCCACACCTGTTGCATCAGGCGCGGTACGGCGCCGGTGGATGCAGGGGCTGGAGGATAAACAGCGGACATAGTCTTACCTTTTCTGAGTACTGCAGCGGCCATCGTTTGTGTACCGACGGGGAAGCGCTGCAAATTCCGGGCTGATCTGCGCAAAACGGGCCGTCAATTCCGACAATGGAAACAACGGCAGGAAAGCAGGCCATGTCAGTATGCTACTCAGCTGCCGGCGCGCTGACTTGTTTGTCTGCGCACAGAATGTGGTGCGGAAACGAATCATGAAAATGCCCGCTGCACAGGCACAAAAAAGCGGCCCGCAGGCCGCTTTTCCGTTCACGCGAAGGTCATGATGACCTCAGGCTTACTGCCACTTGGCCGGCAGAATCCAGCCGTTGCGGTAAGGTACGTACGGCAGCTCATTGCTGTGCGCCACACTGTTAACCCCTTCCATCAGCGGGATGGTAAAGCCTTCTTCCACCACCCAGCGGTTGAAGCCTTTGTACTCCTGCATACGCTTCTCATAGTCGGTTTCTTTCAGCAGCGGACGCAGTTTTTCCATGACCTCTTCGCTGCGCCATACCGAGAACATGGTATCGGCGTTCAGATAGCTGCCGGTATAGAGTTCCGGGTCACCGGTGGAATTATTCCACAGCCACAGAGCCGGGCCTTCCAGCGTACCGGCCGCTACTTCCTGGAAGTATTTACCGAAGTCGATGGTTTCCAGTTCGGCATTAATGCCGACTTTTTTCCACATCTGCACAATGGCGCGGGCCATCTGATTATCCGCCGGGTGCACACCATTGGTGGCGAGGAACTTAAAGGTCACCGGCTTATCCACGCTGTAACCGGATTTGGCCAGATACTCTTTCGCTTTTTCCGGATCATAACCGAAGCTGAAATCCGGGTTATAGGCCGGCGTACCCGGAGGGTTAGCGGTAGACAGAGGCTCGGCCAGACCGTTCAGCAGGGCGCGGGAAATCGCCTGTTTGTCGATCGCATAATGCATCGCCAGACGGACATTCTTATCCTGCAGCGGTCCCTTGTTCACCATGTGAATCAGATAGGTGTCGACCGTTGAAGTCAGGGCACTGGTGACATTCGGCAGTTTACCCAGACGCAGTGCTTCACGGATCGGCAGTGCATAAGCCAGGCTGACCTGCCCGGACTGAACCGCAGACACTCGCGAAGTGGCGGACGGAATGACCTGAATGGTCAGTTTTTTGATCTCCGGCACGCCGCCCCAGTACTTGTCGAAGGCTTCCAGCACAATGCGGTTATTACGCTGATAGCTGACCAGTTTATACGGACCTGAGCCCACCGGGTTTTTCAGAAACTCGTCCATACCGACTTTTTCAATGTATTTTTTCGGCAGGATAAAGGAGCTGGCAAAACCCAGATATTCCGGTGCCGTCACAAACGGCTGACTGAAATGCATCACCGCTTTGTCCGCTGACGGGGTATCAATACCGGTCACCATCCACCAGATATAGCCGAGCTGAATGCTCTTATCCGATTTCGGATGATCCAGGAAGGTGAATTTAATATCTTCGGAGGTCAGTTTGTCACCATTGTGGAAATACACATCGTCGCGTAATACCAGTTCCAGTGTCAGACCGTCATCACCGATCCAGTTAAACGCCTTGACCACACCCGGCTGCAGTTTATTGTCGGCATCGTATTCCAGCGGCTGATCAAATACGTTTTTGTACAGCGAAGTCGCGTGCGGAATCACCCGTGCGGTCGGATCCCAGCTCTCAACATCAAATGGCAGCGCCATGGAAATGGCTTTTTCTTCTGCTGCGGCACCAGAGGATGTCAGCAGAGAACCTGAGAACAGTGCAGACAGCAGCACTGTTTTAAGTAACGTTCTGCGTTTCATAGTTGTACCCTGTTATTCGTTTATTATCTGCGCATCCCTGATCAGAAGGTCAGGATCATACCAATACGGGCAGTCTGCTGGGAATCCGTGCTGGAGTTCTCCAGATACCAGGCTGCGCCCTGATTAACCTGAGTGCCTTCGGAACCTGTCATGTAGGAGTAAGACGTGTACAACCAGGCATAGTCAGTAAAGTCGTATTTGACACCCAGAGTAACCTGATCAAAGTCATACTCTTCCAGTTCTGAATACTGGTAACCACCAATCAGCAGAGTTTTTTCTGCAATCGGGTAGTAACCCCCGATTTCATAAACGTTCTGTGTCGCATCGTCTTCAATTGCAGTCTGAGTAGCCTGCTCAACCATATCCGACAGCGTCGTCTGACTGGTATTCAGTACCAGCGCGAAGTCGCCCAGCATCACAAAACCACCCAACGCGAAGATTTCACGGTCAGCATTGACGCCTGCGCCGTACATAGTCACGCCATCCAGAGACGGAACACCGGCCTGCAGTAACGGGTAAACCGTATCGCCTTCAATGTTCACGTAAGCCGCAGCGATGCTCCAGGTTCCGCCGAAGTAGCTTGCACCGGCACTCATCGATTCCAGCGGTGTGTTACCGAAGCCGTACTCGTCGCCCTGCAATGCATAAGCACGGTCGTCAGAAGAATACATAACACCGAAGCTGAAGCCGTTCATATAAGGCGACATGTATTTAATGGAGTTATCGATACGCCAGCCGGAGATACGGTCAAGATCACCGTGATGGCCAGCGTAAGTGGTTGCGTAACCACCGATGTTCAGCTGGTTGAAGTTTTCGTACATAAAGTCGTACTGACGGCCATAAGTCAGCGTACCGTATTTGGCGCTTTCAACCCCGGCGTAAGCCTGACGGCCCCACATAGTGTCGTACTGAGAAATAACACCGTCAGACAGTTTGAACCCATGTTCCAGTTTGAACACACCTTTCAGATCATCAGTCAGCGGCAGTGAACCTTTAAAACCGATACGGTTACCCCAGTTCACACTGTCACGACCGGTCACTTTGCTTTCACCGCCTTCGTCATCCACCCAGGTAACACCGAAGTCGAGTACGCCGTACATTTCAACATTTTTGGCAAGCTCTGCGACCGGCGTATCCGCCAGAGCGCCAGCCGAGGCCACAGCCACGGCCGAAGCCAGAGACAGTTTCTTCAGTTGCTTGGTTGTTTTCACGGTCAGTTCCTCATTCACAAATTATGTTGTTCATTGAGCTTGAATCGGATACAGCAGCGGGTTGCCCGGCCGCCATAAAGCGCTGTGTGCAGAGAGCGAAGCGTTGTGACTGAGAGCAGCCGGCTTCCATGCAGGCATAAAAACCACCGAACCCTCAGGCCCGCCCATACAGAAAGACAGTGAACATAACGGGATCCGGACAGCGTTATCGCGTAGCGGACAAAATCCGCTGAAAACGGCAATTTACGGCTGAAATCCTGCATATTCCCACCTCTGTCAGGCAGATTTATCGTGCATCCACTATCTCAGTGACAGCCGGTCAGGTTCTTGAACAAATACGAATGAATAATGGGCTGCAGAGTGACATACAGCGGGTTTGTCACATCCGCATGACAGGCCGCCCCACTGCGGAGCAACCGCCTTATTAGAGAAAATCCGGCCACAGGCAGCGAATGCGCTGACACCCCATAACTTGTACGCGAATGGTCAATTATCTTCTGCGGGCCTGACGTAGCATGAAAACTCAATATCCCGCCCGTGTTCCGGACACTGATATTCAGGGGTTCGACAAGTGGCTGTTATTTATACGTAAGCAGGAGCTGAAGATGAGTAAGCAGTTTTTAAACGATCAGTTTTTTGAGAGCCTGGAAAGTTCAATCATTGCGATTGAGAAAGCCGAAACCCTGCCACCGCTCTGTTATACCGATGCCGACTTTTATGAATTTGAAAAACGCGCCCTGTTCGATAAAGAATGGCTGTGCATCGGCCGTACCGACTGGGTACCGAATCCGGGCGACTTTTTTAACACCACCATTGTTGATGAACCGATTGTCGTCGTCCACGACCGCGACGGTGAAATCCGCGCCATGTCGTCCGTCTGTCAGCACCGCGCCATGGTGGTGTCTGAAGGCAGCGGCAATACCCGTACCTTTACCTGCCCGTATCACCACTGGACTTACAACCTCAAAGGCGAACTGATCAACGCGCCGGAAATGCACAAAACCTGTGACTTCCACAAAGAGGAAAACGGTCTGCCACAGTTCCGTCTGGAAATCTGGCACGGCTTTATTTTCATCAACTTCGATGACAATGCCGAGCCCCTGACACCACGCCTGACCGCACTGGAACCGATTCTGGCCAACTACGACATCGAAAATGCCGAAGGTCCGGCCGCCGACCGTGACACCCATTATGATTTCGGCTGGAAAGTACAGTTCGAAAACAACAACGATGGTTACCACGCCAGCCGTCTGCACGCCGGCCTGCACGACTACATTCCCAGCGAACTGGCACAGTTCCCGGAATCGCTGCCGGAAAACACCGCCGGTTACTTCCGTACCAACGGCACCCTGCACAAAGATGCCAGCTTCAATACCACGCATAAGGCACTGATGCCGGTATTCCCGAAACTGACCGACGAAGAACGTAACCGTATGGCCTTCGCCAACCTGCCACCAACCCTGTCACTGGTACTGACATCCGACGCCGTGATTTATCTGATTCTGCGTGCCGATGGTCCGGAAAGCCACTATCTGGATCTGGGTATCCTGTTTGCCAAAGGCGCCCTGGCAGAAGAAGGCTTTGAAGAAAAAATGGCTGACGTTATGACCCGTTCACTGGAAATTAACGATCAGGACATCCATGCTGATCATCTGGTGCAGCAGGGTCTGCGCTCGCGTTACGCACCGCGTGGCCGTTACTCCTGGGAAGAAGGTGCCCAATGGCAGTTCAATACCTGGGCGGTTAAACGCTACCGTGCGCAATGGGAAAAAATGAAAGCCGAACAGAAAGCAGGATAAACAGGAAAAGCTTATGGCACGCATGCCCGTTATATTCTTCGGCCACGGCAGTCCGGGAAACGCTCTGGAAGATAACGAGTTCACCCGTTGCTGGGCTAAGCTGGGGGCCGGAATGCATCCGGCTCCCAAAGCCATTCTCAGTGTTTCAGCCCACTGGTGTACCCGCGGCACTGCCGTTACCGCCATGGATAAACCGAAGACCATCCATGACTTCGGGGGGTTCAGCCGTGAACTGAATACCCTGCAGTACCCGGCCGACGGTTCCCCGGAACTTGCTCAACGGGTTGTCAGCCTGCTCAGCCCCAGACCCATCGGGCTGGATAAAAGCTGGGGCCTCGACCACGGTACCTGGTCGGTGCTGGTGCATGCCTTTCCTGAGGCCGGTATTCCGGTTATCCAGCTCAGTATGGATGTCAGTATGTCGGCCGAAGACCGCTACGCCATGGGCCGTAAACTGGCCGCCCTGCGGGATGAGGGCGTGCTGATTATCGGCACCGGCAATATTGTCCATAACCTCGGTACCATGGACTGGAATCCGCGCTCCACACCCTATCCGTGGGCGCAGGATTTTCACAACTATATCGGCGCTGCCATCCGCAATAATGAACCGGCGAAAATTATCGGCGCCGAAGGCCTCGGCCGCATTGCCGGCATGTGCCACCCGTCACCCGATCATTTCTGGCCGCTGCTGTACGTGATGGGCACCCGTCAGGCCGATGACAAAGTGACGCTCTATACCGATAAAGTCATGCATAAATCCCTCAGCATGACCAGCCTGATGTTCCACAGCTGAACAGGGCAATAAAAGAATCCTTCATCGTTCAGCCATAGTTTTCTATGGCTTTTTTTTGCCTGCCATTCCGGCTTCAGCCAGGCGTCATCAGGCAATTTCTTATGCGCTCAGAATCAAGAAGATTTCCCTGCGGAATATATAGTCACTCATAAACCCATGATCCGGAAACGGTCAAAAAGACAGAACAGAGGCTGTTATGAGTGAGTCCACTTCAGAGTTAACCGTGCATGATGTAACAGAGGACGGCCGCGACGTCGTGCTGCTGGATCTGCGTGCCGCGGATGGCTCAGAGCTGCCACCGTTCACTGCCGGTGCGCATATCGATATTCATACCGGTAACGGCCTTATCCGCCAGTATTCCCTGTGCAACAGCAGCCAGGAACGCTACCGTTATCTGGTCGCCGTGGCACTTGCCCGCCCCAGCCGGGGCGGATCGGAATGGATTCATCAGCAGCTGAAAACAGGCAGCCGGGTCACCATCGGTGGGCCACGTAATCACTTTGCGCTGGATAACACCGCCACCCATTCGGTGCTGGTTGCCGGCGGTATCGGCATTACCCCCATTCTCGCCATGGCAATGGAACTGGAAGCCCAGGGCAAACGCTGGGAAATTCATTTTTCCGCCCGCAACCGCGATGAAGCCGCTCTGCTGAAGATGACGGAAGACTTTGTCCGTCACTCAGCCCACGGCAGCCTGCACCTGTATCTGACCCGCAGCGAAGGCGGGCAACGCCTTAATTTTGCTGAGTTGTTTGCTGGCGCAACCGCCGACAGCCATTTTTACTGCTGCGGCTCCAACGCGTTTCTTGATGATTATATTGCCGCCGGCAAAGTCTTCCCCGCCGCTCAGGTGCATTACGAACGCTTCAGCTCAGATCAGGAAGCCGCCACCGGCAATGAATACACCCTGGTCCTCGCCCGCTCCGGCAAAGAAGTCACCGTACACCAGGGGGAAACCGTACTCGATGCCCTGACCGCGGCCGGGGTGCGCGTGTCTTATATGTGCTCCGAAGGTGTGTGTGGCAGTTGTGAAGTCCGTGTACTTGAAGGTACGCCGGACCACCGCGACTCCGTGCTGTCGGATGCTGAAAAAGCGCAGAACAACACCATGATGGTGTGCTGCTCAGGTTCCCTGAGTGACCGTCTGGTTCTCGACCTCTGATGTCTTTCCTGATGTCTCTCCTGATGTTTAACGCGACTGTCTGTAACCAAGGAATTATGTATGAAGCCTGAAGAACTGAAGCCAGTCACATCCCGTGCCGCGTGGCGCGGTGATGAACTGCAGAAAAATACCAGCGACTGGATTTATCTCCTGTCCGAAGCCGAAGTGAATGAACTCGAAAGCCTGGGTACCCGTTTTGTAGAGGAAAATCCGGATCTGCGCTTTGTTCAGGCCAGCGATTATCCGCTGAAGGCCACCGCAGAAGGGGTAAAAAAATGGTGTGACGAAGTCGACCGTGGCCGTGGCTTTGTTCTGGTCCGCGGCCTGCGTACGCACATTTATTCCGATGCCATGTCAGCCGCGATTTACTACATTCTCGGCCTGCATATGGGCGAACCCTTCCGCCAGAATGAAATGGGCGACCTGATCGACCATATTTATGCCACCTCCAACAAAAAGCTGGAAGACCCGGATGCACTGTCAAAAGCCATCCGCGCCAAACTGCCCTTCCACTCCGACAGTTCCGATGTGGTATCCCTGATGTGCCTGCGGCCATCAAAAGAAGGCGGTGCCTCCTGTCTGGTATCCGGTGCTGAAATTTATAATGAAATTCTCAAACGCCGTCCGGACCTGGCGCCGCTGCTGTTTGAACCCTTCCACTGGGACTGGCGCCGCCAGGACCCGGAAGCACCGGCCGACACTTACACCTCACCGATTCTGGATGTAAACGGCGGCGTGATGAATATGTACGCCGGCTCCATCTATATCAAAACCGCACAGGAATACCCGGGCGTACCGCCACTGACCCAGGACCAGATTGACCTGCTCGACCTGTTTGAAGACATTACCTACGAACCGGGCATGGCCATTGAGATGGACTTCCGCCCGGGCGATATCCAGTGGCTGTCCAACTACGCCGCGCTGCACTCACGCACCGAATTTATCGACTTCCCCGAACCGCAGCGCCGCCGTCACCTGCTGCGCCTGTGGATTCAGCGTGAAGGAGCCCGTCCGGTATCCGACGGCTTCGGTAAAAATGGTGTGGTACAGAAACGCGGCGAACACCGCAAGGAAGACGATGCCGACAACCGCGGTAAATTTACCGTCGATCTGGCAGCCGTACCGCGGATGGATTGATTCTTAAGGATTAATTCGAGCGATAAAAAACGCCGCCGTCAGCGGCGTTTTTTTGTCTCTGAAGACAGGAGCTCACTTTTTTAACGAAAGATCTGTTTTATTATCAACATGAATCATGGGTAATATATCCTCATCGGATTTAACAAATTACATAGAGCAGAGGAAGTACAACCAAAAAACCTCAGATTAATTTTACAGAATGGATAAAAACTTCCTATGAGATTTTTTTGTGTTCAGAACAATTTTATTTCATTCGTGATCACGAAATACACTCTCCGTTCTTTTACTTAACTGATCTACAATTTCTCGCGTAAGCGTGGTTTTTGATTTTGAACGGATGTAAGGAAACTTAAGGTACTTGTTAATAAAGGACAACTCCCTTACATCATATTTAGATAGAAACTCTTCGATATCGGAAAACTCTTTCCTCGAAGCTTTACTAAATAAATCATAGCCATCCACTTGTGAAGAAATTAAAATCTCATCAACTTCAGGCGATAACTTCTCATCATTAATTGAATTCAACAACTCGAGAAGCCTGTCTGGGTTTGATAACATTATCTCTTCTAAGATCGCCGATACTTTCACATAAGCTTTCAAATCATTTTTTGTAACTTTAGACATGCTTCACCTTAACCTACATTCTCTATCATTTCATTAGTTACTTTTATAAACATATTAAGAGTGGTTGACCAATCCTGCTTTTTTTTTGCAGTAGGAGAATTAATAAAAGGCTTTGAATCAATTGGAGCTTCGGAAATAGCAATTTTTTGTGCTACCTCGTTATCAAAAACGTACTTTTTTAGGTCTCCGCGTCGAAGCTGCTCCATTTTTGACTTATGAAGATTAGTTCTATAATCTACTTTTGTAAAAATTATCCCTGCCAATTCTACGTTACATGCCCGCTTCTTATCTTTAAACATATCTATTCTATTTATAATCAAATCAATACCTATAATTGATAATATATCCGGGATGGTTGGAACAATATAGTAGTCACTAATATTTATGCCATTTAGTGTGATCGCCCCTAAATTTGGAGGACAATCTATAATAACATAATCATACTCTTCCTTAACTTTCTCAATAGTGTTTCCGAGAATATCCACATGACTTACATATTCTTTATTACTAATCTCGGGAATTTCATCTTGAATATTTACAAATTCAAGACTTGAAGGGATCAGATCTAACCCGGAAATATCCGCTACATCTTTTAAGACAGCTTTATCAATATCGAAATTTGAGGTAGACCTCAACATATCTTCAAAGAGATGAAAAAGTGTTTGCTTATTATCATGTATCTTCTGCCACTCTGTTTGCTTTATCAAACAAACCGTTGCATTTGTTTGTGGATCAAGATCAATTACTAAAACTTTCTTCCTATGAGTTTTGGCCAAAATTGATGCTATATTTACAGCAGTTGTCGTTTTGCCAACCCCACCTTTTAAATTTATAAAACTAATTATTTTTGCCATGTCTTTATTCCATCCTATTTTATTACAAAAACTCTACACAATTTGTAACACCCCGCAAAACGGCGATTGGTAAAAAATCCGACGGAGGCCACGCTTTTGTGACCGTAAAAAATTTCAGCGGTTTGCTAGGAATTTTTTGAATGATCATCGTTCTTTCCAATTCTAGAATAAAACCAAATAGCACAAACTATTAGCCCCACCATCGCAAGATCTTCATTTAGCTTAAAACTCTGAGCTACCAACCAAATTAATAGACTCCCTCCACCACCGATGACCACAAGAGGAACCAAAACCCGGTTTTGAATAATTCCCGCCAACAAGCCCTTTTCTTTGATATCTTCTAACGCGACCAGGGCAGCTCCAACTACTATTGCGAATAACACTAAAATTCCGGTTCCTTCACATATAGCAGAATGACAGCCTCCTCCTCGCCCATAAGCGAGCGCATCCTCAACAAACATCAGCAGCGCAGCTATCGATATCAATCCCTTGATTCTCAACATAGAACTCTGATCCTAACGCCTAATTAAGGGACCGGAGCTTCGTAGCAGCTGAGGTCCAAGCCCGCTTGCAGGCGTCTACAATATATTGTTAAATTTTTCACTCACTCTGAATATCTTGTTCAACTTTTAGCATACCCCTCAGTTCCAACTCAGACAAAGGTTGAACTCTACGGTAGAATGACATAAGTATTTTTAACTGCATTAATTCGTTACCGCCCGTACGCCGATTTAGCTCTTGCTGCATTACCTCAGGTGTTTTCATTTGTTCGATAAGAGACTGCCTAGATGCCTGAATAAATTTCAACCGCTCTTGATCCAACTTTAATTCAGATAGCTCTACTTCTAACTTCCTGAGCTTTCGCTCACTCATTCCGTTTTGAATTTTATTGTAACTATCATGAATTTTATCAAATGACGTAGTTACTGCAGTTACTATTCCAGCAAGTAGGCCCGCAACTAAAGCAGCTTCTTTTAACTTAATATGACCTGGAGAGGCATACTGGATTTCTTCAATTTGAGGGCGCTGCTCATATGGAATTTTTGCGTAAAGTGAATGGTAGAAATTAATAGCGCTATAGCCACCTCTCCATGGATATTTAGCGTATACTCCATGAAACCAATCAATAACTCTTTCATCTTCCGATTCGACACGCATCCCAGACAAAGAATAAACTAAGCTGTAACACTGAGTGTAGAGCTTCGCTAGGTCCGCAAGCTCCTGCATTTCCCAGTCCTTATCTAATCTGAGATATGTATTCCCTAGTTCCATATTTACCTCTCAGAAATCTAACAGTTTTAGTCATGAGTATGCTCACTTTGCCCCGGGCCCATTAACGAAAACCCATTCCTGCCTGTTGATTCTGTTCAGTTATCGCGCAGTTCCTGTACAAACCTTACAGACCAAAACGCACCCACGCACAAACATCCGGCCAGCTGGCACATTAATTCCTGGACTGAACTCAGAATCTATATATGAATCAATAGCTTATATTCGCGCACTGGAAAAACGTGCTTATACCTGCGGCAAATCGCGCACAAACTGTGCGATGTAAAAAAATATACTGTGCGCTGATGACAGGTGAGTCAATGGCCGATGGCGCCATCGTGAAGGCGCTTTGTAGCAATCAACATCCTTAAGCTCCCTATCAGGGTTGTTTTGAAAAGCAGCATTGCGGTAGTGGTTTTTCCCGGCATCGGGCGGAGTAGGTTTTTGACGCCAGTCAGACCGGAGTAAAGCGCAGCCCTGCCCGAAATTACCCAGCTTAATCAGGGTTTTTAAAGAGTAATTTCGGGCGAATTGCTGCGCGATCCGGGATGACAAGGAGAAAGCCGTTAAACGACGGACGCGCCGGAAAGCAGGGGTGTGGGGAGAAGTTCCCCACGTTGGGGGCGGGGGCGGAGCCCCGCATAGGCCAAGCAAATACTCTCCGGAGCTTGCTCTATAAAGCTGGCGGTATTTGCGTTCCCACGCAGGAGCGTGGGAACGAGACAGCAGGAGCGTGGGAACGAGACATCCTGGTGCACAGGCCTGAAGACGCACTCCTGCACGTCAGGCATGTCCGCCATCCATGGTGGTCAGGCAGGCCCGACAACCTGTTAAGAAATCTATACCACCCGCACCAGCTTCCCTTTCTCCCACCCCAACCGGCCACAGTGTACTTTCTGCCGCTGAATACCGGGCACCGGGGCGAGCATAAACAGGTCGCCGTTGCGCCCGGTCATGGCTCGTGGCACGCCACAGGCCTGCGCCAGTCTGGCGTGGTCACGCATGTGCACGTCTTCACCGTGAACCGGCACGGCAATCTCAGGCTGCACCCAGGAATACAGGATTTTTAATTCATCCTGCGCCGGATGGCCGGAAGCGTGCACCGGCAGTTCTGCCGCTTCGGCGGTAATCACTTCCACGCCCATACTCTGCAGTTGCTGAATCAGACCGGCAATGGCGTCTTCATTCCCCGGAATGGCACGGGCGCTGAAAATCACCCGGTCGCCGGCTTCCAGTTCGAAATCGGGGTGGCTGCCGGCGGCCAGCCGGCGCAGGGCGGTATGCGGTTCCCCCTGACTGCCGGTGGCCACGGCCAGCACTTCGTGGCGTGGCAGGTAACCCAGATGGCCGGCCTGAATGGCGCCGGCATCGTGCGGCCAGATGCCGGCGCGGCGCGCGCACTGGTGCATGTTCACCATGGAACGGCCCATCAGGCCCATATAACGCCCGGTCTGTCCGGCAATGCGCGACAGCGTCAGCAGGCGGGCAATGTTACTGCCGAAACAGGTCACCACCACCCGCCCGCTGGCGCTTTCCACTGCCTGTTTCAGGCCGGCATATAAGTCGCCTTCGGAGCAGGAATGGCCGCTGACGGTGGCATTGGTGGAGTCGCAGACCATCGCCCGCACGCCTTCTTCCGCCAGCCGGGTGTAGGTTTCTTTTTTATAGCCATGCCCGATCACCGGGTCCGGGTCGAGTTTCCAGTCGCCGGTATGAAAGACATTGCCGGCGGGGGTGCGGATCATCAGCGCGTTGGGGTCGGGAATGGAGTGCGTCAGTGCTAACCACTGCACGTCAAACGGCCCGATCATCAGCCGGTCGCCGGTTTCCGGAATAATAATGTTCACCCGCTGCAGCATGCCGTGTTCCGCCAGCTTTTTCTTCAGCACTTCGGCGGTGAAGCGTGTGCAGTACACCGGGCATTGCAGCTGCGGCCACAGATACGGCACGGCGCCGACATGGTCTTCATGGGCGTGGGTAATCACCAGCCCGGCCAGCTTATCGCGCCGGCTGGCGATAAATCCGGGGTCGGGCATCTGAATATCCGGCTCGCCGGAGTGATGCACCGTGCCGTCGGCACTGACGCGCCCGGGTTTGGGAAAGGTGACGCCACAATCCACCATCAGCCACTGCCCGTCGTGGCCGTAGAGGTTCATATTCATGCCGATTTCGCCGGTGCCGCCCAGCGGCAGGAAGAAAAGATCGTTATCAGTCGGTGTCATGGGGGTCTGGTCTGTCAGAATTAGCGGGCTCAGCGGCGAGTATACCGTCTGCCCGCGGTCAGCGCAGATACGGAACACTGTCTTTACCTGCCGCCGCTTGCAGCAGCGCAGCCACCTCCCTAGACTGCCGCTTTCTTTTCCACGGACCGGCTTATGTCGCTGTCACCCCTCAATGCCCTGGTACTGCGCACTTCCCTGCCGGTGATGTTTGGTTATATTCCGCTCGGGGCTGCGTTTGGTGTGCTGTTCAGCGCGCTGGATTATCACTGGCTGTGGGCCAGTGTGATGGCCACCTTTATTTACGCCGGTGCCGCCCAGTTCCTGGCCGTCGGCCTGCTGGCCAATCAGGCCGGACTGATGGAAATCGCGGTCGCCACCCTGCTGCTGAATTCCCGCCATCTGTTCTATGGGCTGACCCTCGTCGGCCAGCAGGATCACCGCGGCTGGCGGCGGCTGTATCAGATTTTCAGTCTGACCGATGAAACCTATTCACTGCTGGTTGCCACCGATCTGCCCGCCGGCACCGACCGCGGCCGCTTCCGCCTGCGTCTGTCGGCACTGCATCAGCTGTACTGGGTGTGCGGCTGCACACTGGGCGCCTGGGCCGGCAGCCGGCTGTCATTCAATACCGATGGTATTGCCTTCGTACTGCCGGCGCTGTTTATGGTGCTGGCCACCGAGCAGTACCGCCATCTGCGCGACTGGCGGCCATTTGCCATGGCGCTGCTGATCGGGCTTGGCACGCTGCTGCTGATCAGCCGTGAACACATGCTGCTGATCGCTATTCTGCTCAGCCTCAGTGTGCTGATCCTGCTGTTCCGCCGGCAACAGCCAGCCAGGGCGGAACAGCCATGACGGAGACCACCCTGTATCTGCTCAGCGCCATTGCGGTGATGACGGCGGCCACCTTTACCACCCGGCTGCTGCCGTTTGTGCTGCTCTACCGGGTCAGTGACCACCCACTGCTGACCTGGCTGGGACGCTTTCTGCCGCCGATGATGATGGTGCTGCTGATTGTGTATGCCTTCAAAGACAGCGCCGGGGAAGCCAGGGCGGTGCTGCTGCAGCTTAGCTGCCTGTTGCTGGTTGCCCTGCTGCAGCTGCTGTTCCGGCAGGCACTGGTGAGCATTGCCGGCGGCACGGCGCTGTATATGTTTCTGCTGCAGAGTGCTGGCGGATAACGGCAGAACGCCCGTCCTGCGCGCCATGCGGCGTATTTTCCCCACCCTGCTCCCAGCTTACCCCCAACGTTATCCACAGGATTATCCTGAAATCCTTTTTATCCACTCTTGACTTTCTGCTCAACCTTTCTTTTTCAAGATATTGAATTTGCAGCTAAAAAAATCCCGCGAGGCCTTGATTCAAGCGGTTTTTTCTGAAAACCACTGAATGCTGCCGGGGCGGTCAAACTTTCATCAATCTGTCATCTGTGCCCATATCTTATGGCTCACAGGCATTCACTCAGAACTTACTCACAAAGTTATGCACAGATACCGTGGACAACTGACAAGCCGCTACTCCGGCTGCTACAATATGTGCCCTTATTTTCAGCTGATGAAACGACGAGAGACACCATGCCTGAGTACCGTTCCAGGACTTCTACCGGTGGCCGTAATATGGCCGGAGCCCGTGCGCTGTGGCGCGCAACCGGTATGAAAGACGATGATTTCCATAAACCTATCATCGCCGTCGCCAACTCCTTTACCCAGTTTGTACCGGGTCATGTGCACCTGAAGGATATGGGACAGCTGGTCGCCCGCGAAATTGAAAAGGCCGGTGGTGTGGCGAAAGAGTTCAACACCATCGCCGTCGACGACGGTATCGCCATGGGTCACGACGGTATGCTGTACAGCCTGCCCAGCCGTGAAATCATCGCCGACTCCGTGGAGTACATGGTGAATGCCCACTGCGCCGATGCGCTGGTGTGTATCTCCAACTGTGACAAGATCACCCCCGGAATGCTGATGGCGGCGCTGCGCCTGAACATTCCGGTGGTGTTTGTTTCCGGTGGCCCGATGGAAGCCGGTAAAACCAAGCTGTCTGAGCACAAGCTGGATCTGGTCGATGCCATGGTGATCGCCGCGGACGATTCTGCCAGCGACGAAAAAGTTGAAGCATACGAACGCAGCGCCTGTCCGACCTGTGGTTCCTGCTCCGGTATGTTCACCGCCAACTCGATGAACTGCCTGACCGAAGCCATCGGCCTGTCACTGCCGGGTAACGGCACCACGCTGGCGACTCATGCTGACCGTGAAAATCTGTTCCTCGAAGCCGCACGCTTAGTCGTAGAGAACGCCAAGCGTTACTACGAACAGGATGACGAATCCGTGCTGCCGCGTTCCATCGCCAGCTTCAAAGCGTTCGAAAACGCCATGACGCTGGATATCGTGATGGGTGGTTCCACCAACACCATCCTGCACCTGCTGGCCGCCGCTCAGGAAGCGGAAGTGGACTTCGATATGAAAGATATCGACCGTCTGAGCCGCATCGTACCGCAGCTGTGTAAAGTGGCGCCGAACACGCCGAAATACCATATCGAAGACGTGCACCGCGCCGGTGGCATCATGGGTATTCTGGGTGAAATCGACCGTGCCGGTCTGCTGCACAGCGACCTGCCGACCGTACACAGCAAAACCATGAAAGACGCGCTGGATAAATGGGACATCATGCGTAACCCATCGCCGGAAGTTGTGGAATTCTACAAAGCCGGCCCGGCCGGTATTCCGACCCAGCAAGCCTTCAGTCAGTCCACCCGCTGGCCAACGCTCGACGGCGACCGTGCCAATGGCTGTATCCGCAATCTGGAACACGCTTTCTCCAAAGAAGGTGGTCTGGCGGTACTGTACGGCAACATCGCCGAAGACGGCTGTGTGGTGAAAACCGCCGGGGTCGACGACTCCATTCTGGTATTCGAAGGCAGCGCGAAAATCTTTGAATCCCAGGACAGCGCGGTAAAAGGCATCCTCGCCGATGAAGTCAAAGCCGGTGACGTGGTAATCATCCGCTACGAAGGTCCGAAAGGTGGCCCGGGTATGCAGGAAATGCTGTATCCGACCTCGTACCTGAAATCCAAAGGTCTGGGTAAAGCCTGTGCGCTGCTGACCGACGGCCGCTTCTCCGGCGGTACCTCCGGTCTGTCCATTGGCCACTGCTCACCGGAAGCCGCTGCCGGTGGTGCGATCGGTCTGCTGCAGGACGGTGACCCGATTAAAATCGACATTCCGAACCGCAGCATCGATGTACTGCTGAGTACGGAAGAGCTGGCCCACCGCCGCCACGAGCAGGACAAAAAAGGCTGGAAACCAGCCGAAGAGCGCCCACGTAAAGTGAGCACCGCGCTGAAAGCCTACGCCAAATTCGCCACCAGTGCGGATAAAGGCGCAGTCCGCGATAAGAGCATGCTCGACTGATACGCGGTTTTTATGCATCAGGCCACGCGGCCTGAATGAAAAAACCGATATAATGCCCGGACTGAGTTGCCTCAGCCCGGGCATTTTTCTGTTTGTGTTGTATACGGATGTTTTATGTTTCGCTTTATGCTCCCTCTGCTCACCCTTTCCCTGCTGGCCGGCTGTGCCGCGCCCCGGATCGCCGACTTCGGCAACCTCGACGACATTACCGATGCCAAAGTCTCTGAACTGGGTGACGACAGCGACCGCGCCCTGAATGAAGCCCGCAATGCCTATCAGCAGGCGCAGGACGAACAGCTGGCATTTTATGCCCCGCTGCATATGCAGCAGATTGAAGACAGCCTGAAACTGGCGCAGCAGGAAGACCTCGCCGGTCACAGTGCCGCGGCCGTGCAGCAAGCGGCCCGGGTACTCGGCCTGCTGCAGGGCGGCCTGCGCAACAAAGCCACCGCGCAGCAGACACTGGCAGCACAGCTGCAGCAGAAAGCCGTGCTGGATGATATCCGCAGCGCCAGCGTACTGCCGTCTGACTATGACGATATGCTGGATGAAGTGAAGGATCTGATCACCCTGATTGAAGCCGGCAACAGTGCCAAAGCAGTAAAACAATCTGCCGGCCTGCTGGCGGATATGAAAACGCTGGAGCGTGACACCATGCTGGCTATTCACTGGCGGCCGGCAGAAGAAACCCTGGATAAAGCCGAAGACGAAGACGCCGATGACAATGCGCCGGAAACCTTCCGCTACGCCGAAGATCTGGTGGAGCAGGCAGAAGCCACCATCAGCCGCGAATACGGCAACCGTGAACTGGCAGAGGCCACCGGCCATCAGGCCCTGCGTGCGGCCCAGCATGCGCTGTATCTGGCCCGCGAGGCAGAGAAATTACAGCGTCTGGAAAAAGCCGAAGCTGAACAACAGGCGCTGAAACTGGAAGGCTACCTGCACCGGATCAGCGCCGCGACCGACAATCAGGACCTGCGGCATATGGCGTTCCGTGATCAGACGCTGGCCATTATTCAGTACCTGCAGGAGCAGGAACGTGAACGCCAGCGTCAGACCCCGGCGCCCGCGGCAACACCTGAAGCAACACCTGAAGCAACAGCCGCGGAAACAGCGCCAGCAGAGCCGGACAGCACAGCAGAAACAGCGGATCAGCAGCTGCCCGCCGCTGCAGATGACGCGGGTCACAGCGACAGCACCGGTGCCTCAGTGGCAGAGGAAGAAAACGCCGCCGCAGCAGCTGAGACCCCGGCAGACGCCACAGAGCCGGAAGCAGAAACCCAGACGCCGGTTACTGACAGCAGCGCCGAAGATGCGGAAATAACGGCAGAAGACAGCAGCGCCACTGAAGCCGGGTCTCCAGAGCAACCCGCAGCCACAGAGCCTGACGCGGCGGAATAACCTCAGTCGTCATTCAGGCTGTATTCAAACCCTTTGATCCGCAGGCCGCGCTGCACATAGTCGCTGACATTAATGCCGAAGCAGCCACTGCGGAATACCCCGGCCGGTTCATAAGGATGGCCGCGGTCATCCTGTGGCGCATGCGCCAGATTAAGAATACGTTCCGGCTGCGGCTCTTTATCCGGGCCGAGAATCATAATCACCCGAGGCTTCAGCTGAAAACCCCGCTCGGCTGACAGAATAATCCCCACCTCACCATTGCTCATTTCCATCAGATAACCCGGCGGATACAGGCCGATCATGGCAACAAATTTGCGCACCAGATCGCTGTCAAACTGAGTGCCGCTGTTGTGATGCAGAATACGCAGTGCATCCAGCGACGACATACCCGGCTGATAGCAGCGGTCACTGGTCATGGCGTCGTAAGCATCGACAACGGTCACAATGCGGGTAAAGAGCGACAGCTTGCTGCCATCCACACCACGCGGATAACCCTTGCCGTCCAGCCGTTCGTGATGACTCCAGGCCACATCCACTGCACCGGGATAAATATCAGAACGCCCCATCAGCAGGCTGCGCGCATAGCTGGTATGACGCGCCATCTCCTCAAATTCTTCCGCCGTCAGACGGCCGGGTTTGTTGAGAATACTGTCCGGCACTTTCATCTTGCCGATGTCGTGCATCAGGCCGCAGATGCCCAGATTCTCCAGCTCGTAGGGGGCAAGGTCACACTGCTGCCCCAGAGCAATTGCCAGCAGGCAGACATTCACCGAATGCTCGGCGGTGTATTCATCCTGATTTTTCAGACGGGTCAGCCAGAGGATGGCATTGGGGTTACGGACCACCCGGTCGACGCAGTCCTTCACCACCGCCTGCGCCTGTTGCAGGTTCATGCCCTGCCCCAGCTGCACGCACATCATCAGCTGTTTGACCTGCTTTTTGGTGGCCTGATAGGTACGGTTGGCTTCCGTCAGCTGGCGGGCAACATCCTGTTTTTCAACATAGCGGGTACGGGTTGGCGGGCGTTTGCCCGGTTGCTGATCGAGCGGCTCCCACTCTTCTTCCACCACATCCACATACACCCAGCTGCAGACATCCTGCAGCATGTAGATATCGTCTTCGGACTCCAGCAGAAAGCCCTGAAATAAAAACGGCGACTCTTCCCATGGCCGGTCCAGCTCAACAACATACATCCCGACGGTCAGTTCAGAGACATCCAGTTTCCTGCGGACATGCCTCCGGTTGATACGGAATTTACGGCCATCACGTGTCGTGGTAACAGAACCGATCAAAGCTGCACACCTGTAGTGAAAAACAGGGCATAAAGCCCTCCTGCTTTCAGTTTAAGTGGTCAGTGTCAGTTTGCCAGTTGTGGAAAACGGTCATTGATACGGGGCGGTTTAAGCCCCGTCAGAAGGCTGCTGCAGGTGAATGGTGCTGTGACCATCCACGGCCGTAAATAACAGCCGGTGATCAATCGCTGGCGGGATTTCCGTCGGATGGTGAGTGACGTACAGCAGGGTAATATCCTGCTGCTCCGCGAGACGGTTAATAAACGCCAGCACCAGCATACGACTGGGGTCATCCAGCCCCTGACAGGGCTCGTCCAGAATCAGCAGCGGTGGCTGCTTGATCAGCGCCCGGGCAATCAGCACCAGCCGCTGTTCGCCGTATGACAGGTGCTGCAGACTCTGATTGGCTCTGTCGCGCAGGCCGATAATTTCCAGCCATTTCAGCGCCAGCTGTTTATCGTCATCACCGGTACTCTGATACAGACCGATGCTGTCGTACAGACCGGAAATCACGGTGCTCAGTACATTGGTGGTGGCGCGGTATTCCCACTGCAGCGATGCCGACACCAGACCGATATGTTTTTTGATATCCCAGATGGTTTCGCCGCTGCCGCGCTGAATACCAAACAGCTTTAAATCGTTGCGGTAGCACTGGGGATTATCACCGGTTATCAGTTGCAGCAGGCTGGTTTTACCGCAGCCGTTCGGCCCCTGAATGGCCCAGTGCACGCCCGGCTCCACGCGCCAGTTGAGGCCGGAAAATAATTCCCGCTCAGCATAGATAATGGACACCTCTTTCATGCCCACCAGCGGATCACCCTCTGCCAGCTGCAGTTGTGCCCGGCCACAGGACGGGAAGTCCGGCAGCGGCCGGTCAAAGTGCATCAGCCCCTGCAGCTCAGGCCGGGCCAGCACCTCGTCTTTCGGGCCCTGATACAACAGCTGTGCATCGTGCATAAAGGCCAGATGGGAAATCCATGGCGGCAGTTCATCCAGACGGTTGGCCACCCACAGGATCGCCTGCCCCTGTTGCTGCAGCTGGCTCAGCGCTTCACTCAGCACCGCCCGGCTGCCCTGATCCAGACCTTCCAGCGGCCCGTCGAGCACAAGCAGATCCGGCCGTTCACGCAGGGCATGAATCAGCAGTACCTTGCGGCTTTCACCGGTGGATAAATCGCGGAAACCTGAATCCAGCAGATGCGCGATGCCCAGTTTTTCAATCCATTCACTGACCTCCGCCAGCGGCGCCAGATAGTCACGGATCAGCGTGCCTTTATCGGCCATGTCATTCAGATCACTCTCATCTTCTTTGCGCTCGATTTCGATCTGCGCGGCCTGCGCTTCCAGCGACACATACGCCACCTGCGCCGGCAGCCCGGTGGCGTCACCATGACTGAGCACCAGCTGATCGGCGGGCAGCAGCGACAGCACGGTTTTACCGCTGCCGTTGGTCCCCGTGATGGCCCAGAATTCACCCGGGTTCATCTGCCAGTCGGCAACCTGAAGATGGCGTCCGTCATGCAGACGGGCAAGAATATTTCTGAAATGCATAGCGTAATCCGGACGGCCGCTGCAGACAGCAGCGGCCGCTATAAGGTCAGTAATCGATCAGGAATGGGGCAAGAATAACGCGGCTTCAGCCCGGAGGCCACTTCAGCGGACGGCCGCCGATAATATGCAGGTGCAGGTGGAAGACCGACTGGCCGGCACCTTCACCGTTATTCACCACCAGACGGAATTTATCGCCCAGCCCTTCCTGCTCGGCAATTTTATTGGCGGTCAGCATCAGATGACCCAGCAGCGCCTGATCGGCAGCGCTGGCATCACACAGACGCGGAATCGGTTTGCGCGGAATCAGCAGAATATGCATGGGTGCCGCCGGATAAAGATCGCGGAACGCCAGGCACATATCATCTTCATAGACGATATTGGCTTCGGCTTCACCACGGGCAATCTTGCCGAAAATAGTGTCTTCAGACATACATTTATCTCCGTAAAAGGAAGGCCATACCTTAGGTAAAATTCCCCGGGCTGACAATCACACCTGAGTCGCAGCCGTTACTCCGACGGCAGACCAAAAGCAAAAACCAGAGCACAGAGCAGCGCCGTCAGCGCGAAGGCGGCCATTTTTTTACGCCGCTGCGGTAATTCCGGTTTCTGCAGAACAACAATAAACGCCACCACCGCCTGCAGGGTATAGAAGAGCGCAAACGCCCGCGACGCCCAGGCGATAATAACATTCACATGGGTTTCCCAGGTCAGCAGAATGGTGATGACCATAATCATCAGGTAGGTGTAACGCAGTGGCAGGCGGTGACGCTCGATATCCTGCACCAGCCCGCCCGCACCGGAAGTATCCGCCACCGCGGCTGAAAACTGACTGCCGATGGCAGCCACAGAAATCAGCAGCGGCAGTACCGCTGCCACCGGCAGCACCATCACCGTAATGCCGGTGACATCGGCACTCATCTGCGGCTGGAACAGTACACTGACCAGCGCAATAAACAGCAGATAAATCACTGACGAAATACGCTGCGCCGAGCGCATGGTGGCGATGCGCACGGCGGCAGAATGTTCCGCCTGCAGATAGCGCGAGGTTTCAAATCCCTGCACCACAATCAGCAGCCCCAGCAACACGCGCAGATCAGTGAGGGAAATATCCGAATTCAGATCGGGCAGCTGCCACTGACCACCGGCCAGCAGCTGCACATTATAAATGGCCAGCGCAATCAGCAGCCCGCCGATCATGCCCAGATTGAGGCTGACGGCATAGGTTTCGATTTTTTCCAGCTCCGTCAGCCCGCGCCACATACCGATACTGCCGATCATCAGCAGAATCAGGGTGGTGATCACATCCGCCCATAAATCATCCTGAATGCCGAACGCCTTAAGCAGAAAAGCCGCCAGTAATTTCAGGTAATAAGTCACCGAAATAAAATAGGCGCCGGCCAGAACAATGCGCGAGACAAAGGAAATATGCTGCGCCGGCCCGCTGGCATTTTCGATGGGTTCAAAATGGCGGATATTAAAGCGGATGGCATCGCCGGTGGCATAAGCCAGCAACAGCAGCAGCGCCATACACAGCAGCGCAAAATGCCCGACGGTCATTCCCAGCAGAGGTGCCACCACCAGAAAACCGCTGCCCATAATGGAGGCCAGCGGCGTTACCGTCGCCCGCCAGCGCTCGGAGCCTTTGAGGCGTGGGGAAAACGCCAGATAAGCGGCCAGCAACAGGGCCAGCACAATAATCATAATATTCAGCATAGGCAGAGAATAACGCCGGACACGGCCGCCACGCCACGATTAATCCACGCCGTCAGCTTCCCGCCGGGCAGGCCACCAGCGCCCGCTGCAGGCGCAACAGCAGCAGGCTGAAAAGCGCCACCGCCAGGATACCGGCCACAAACGTCAGGCTGGTCAGATGCAGGCCATAATGCTGCACGGCATAGCCGGCAATTACCGCCGGGATGGCGTTGGCGCAGTAACTGAGAATATACAGGGCGGCCATAAAACCAGCCCGTTCATGGGCATGAACCCGGGGCACCATAATGCGCAGTGCACCAAGGAATCCAAGACCGAACCCCAGCCCGGCCACCGCCGAGCCGAGCAACAGGATCAGCACATTATCCTGTTCCAGCCCCAGCAGCAGTACCACTGAGCCCAGCACCAGCCCGGCGGCGGAAGTCTGCAGTGTGCGCAGACCGTTCCAGTTCCTGGCCAGGCTGATTGACAGTACGCCACAGCCGGTCAGCAGTGCCGTGGTAACCCCACCCAGCAGAGTGTAATTATCCGGTGTCAGCTGACGCAGAACAGAAGGCATCAGCGACAGGAAAAAGCCGCCCAGTGCCCAGGACGCCATATTCGGCAGCACGCTGCAGGCCATGGGCAACCACAACCGCCGCGGCAGTGTGATGGCCGGCAGCAGCGATAACTGTGCGCCCGGCTCGGCTTCCACGGTATCCGCCGCGCGCCAGGTGCGCAGTGCCTGCAGCAGAAATGCCGCCAGCAGAAGGGCAAAAATCAGCTGCGTCGGCTGCGGTGCATAACGGGCCAGCAGACCACAGCCCAGCGCGCCCAGCCCCATACCCGTGAGTGGCATCAGACTGTTCAGGGTCGCACCACGCTGCGGATTGATATCCATCAGCGCTGCCGACATCGCCGCCATCGCCAGACCGGTGGCAAAGCCCTGCAGCAGACGCGCAGCAATCAGCCAGTATTCACCATGGGCCAGCAGGAACAACGCCATGGCCGCAGACTCCAGCAGCAGCGCCAGTGTCACCATGCGCCGCCGGCCGACATGATCAGACCAGCTGCCGAAACACAGCAGCGACAGCAGCAGGCTGAGAATATAGGCGGCAAAAATCAGCGTCAGCGTCACCACCGGAAACGACCACATCGACTGGTACAGCCGGTACAGTGGTGTCGGCGCACTGGAAGCTGCCATAAACAGCAGCAGTGACAAAGCATAAAGCCCCAGCGAAGGCTGGCGGGAGAAAAACGGCAGGCGCATGGAATATCCGGGTCGGTACGGTGGTACAGCAGAGAGAATCAGACCCACCATCATGCCGTTGCCACAGCCACAGCACAACGCCCGGCGCCAGAACGGACTATTCCGGCCGGCAACAGAGCCGCTCTGACATTTTTTTGCCTCAGGCTGCGCAGTCCTGACAGGAATTTTGCGTCAGATCAGGGCAGAATTCCGTCATCAGGCGCATTATTCCACTTTAAGAAAACCCTCACGGACACTGACATGAAGGCCATCCGCTTCACCTTTCCCGTTATTCTTCTGCTGCTGACACTGTTATGGCTGCTGGCCGACAGTCTGTTGCCGGACCCCTTTACCTATTTTTCCTTCCGCCATGTGTTTGTGCAGTACAGCGGCGTTATTGCCATGGGCGCCATGAGCATTGCCATGCTGATTGCCCTGCGCCCGCGCTGGCCGGAACTGCGCCTGAACGGGCTGGATAAAATGTACCGCCTGCACAAATGGCTGGGCATTACCGCCCTGGTGGTGTCCATCCTGCACTGGTGGTTCGCCAAAGGCACCAAATGGATGGTCGGCTGGGGCTGGCTGGAAAAACCGGCACGTGGGCCGCGCGGCGAAGAAACGCTGGGGCTGATTGAAGGGTTATTCCGCGACCAGCGCGGGCTGGCAGAAACCATCGGTGAGTGGACCTTCTATGCTGCCGCGATACTGATGATTGTCGCCCTGATCAAAGCCGTGCCCTACCGCCTGTTTGCCAAAACGCACAAGCTGATGGCGGTGGCTTATCTGCTGCTGGCCTACCATTCGCTGATTCTGGTGGAATTCAGTTACTGGACTCAGCCCGTCGGCTGGGTCATGGCCATTCTGCTGGCCGGTGGCTCAGCCGCCGCGGTGCTGATCCTGCTTGGCCGCAGCGGTCATAACCGCACCGTCAGCGGCCACATCGAACAGCTGCACTGGTATCCGGAACTGAAAGTGATGGAAACCCGCATTCAGCTGCAACCCGGCTGGCCCGGCCATAAAGCCGGACAGTTTGCCTTTGTGACCTCGGATAAACGCGAAGGCGCACACCCTTACACCATTGCCTCTGCCTGGCAGGCGGAAGATGGCCATATCACCTTTGTCACCAAAGCGCTGGGCGATCACACCAGCCGTCTGCCGGAGTATCTGCAGCAGGGCATGGAAGTCAGTGTTGAAGGGCCGTACGGCTGCTTCACCTTCGATGACGACTGCCGGCAGCAGATCTGGGTCGGCGCCGGCATCGGTATTACGCCCTTTATTGCCCGCATGAAGCAGCTGGCAGCAGAACCGGATGGCCGCACGATTCATCTGTTCCACCCCACCGGCCAGTATGAACAGGCAGCCATCGACAAACTGACCGCCGACGCCGACGCCGCCGGTATCACTTTGCACGTTCTGGCCAGTAAAGATGGCCGCCGGCTGGACGGTGATCTGATCCGCGCCACCGTACCCGGCTGGCAGCAGGCCAGTCTCTGGTTCTGCGGGCCGTCAGCCTTCGGACATGCCCTGCACAAGGATTTCAGTGCCCACGGACTGGCATCCGGCCGTTTCCATCAGGAACTGTTTGAAATGCGCTGAAGCAGCGTGTCTGTGGCATAATCAGGGCGTTACCCTTAACGCCCTGATGCACCATGGCCGATTCCCCTTCCCCACTGCTGAAACGCGCGTTTTACCGCGCCGGACCGGATCACCGGCAGCTGCTGGGCGGCGTCATTCCCGATTTTCTCACCATCCGCCAGTGGTTCAGTTTCCGCACTGTGGAGATCGGCAAGTGGGTGACGCAGGCGGAACAGGAACAGGCCGCCGGACTGTTTTTCGATGCCCTCTGCGACCTCAGCCAGATTCTTTCCGGGCGTATGCTCAGTGCCGCCGACAATCTGCTGCTGGGCCAGCAATTGATTTCCCTGCGCGGGACGCTGGCACTGCAGTACGGTAAAGGCGGACGCCCCGGCGTGTCCGCCCATTATGTACCGCTGCAGCGGACGTTCTCGCTGGCCAAAAATGCCGGTCCCGGCAGCATTGCCCACGAATGGTTTCACGCCTTCGATCACTACATTGCCGGCAAGAGTTTCAGCGACGGCAAAAAAACCAGCTTTGCCTCCGCCCTCTGGCTTAACGACAGCAGCATCCGCCAGCACCGCCTGACGGCCCTGCTGGTACAGTGCTTCGCGGCCATCCTGCTCGATCAGGAAGGCAACGCGCCGAGTGAGCTTTTTCACGCGTCCGCCGCACAGGATAAAAAGCTCGGCATTTTCTATTACAGCCAGCCGGAAGAACTGTGCGCGCGCGCCTTTGAAGCCTTTATTCAGGATGCCGGTATCCGCAATGCATTTCTGGTCAAAGGCACCAAAAAATCCGCTGAAGCACAGCTCGGCCTCTATCCGCAGAAATTACAGCGGGTGCGTATCAATATGGCGTTTCAGCGTTATTTTTCCGCGCTCAGCGACAGCCTGCTGGCGCAGGCCAGACGGGAACAGGACCAATGAATCCGGCCGGCGCCGATGTTAATCAGCCCTTTTACTACCTGCACAATTTCCACACCGCCCTGAACTGGGTAAGCCGCCACAGCGGCGATTTATTCAGCGCGCAGGAACAGCAGCAGATCGCGCAGTTTCAGCAGCTGCCGCCGACGGCACAGGCGCTGTTGCTGAGGATGGTGATGCGCAAAGGTGAATACTTCCGCCACTCGGCGCTGAACTATGCGGAAATACCCGATCAGACCGCCGCCCTGCAGGCACTGCAGCAGGCGGCTTTCTGTCACAGCGATGCCACCCTGCCAGTGACGGAACTGCTGCCACGCCTGCGCAAAGCCGAACTGATCCGGCTGCTGGAGCAGCATGGCGGACCACAAACGACCGCCTTATCCGGCCTGAAAAAGACAGCACTGGCAAGGCTGGCAGAGCAACAGATCAGCGCCGCTAAAAGCGCCACCCTGCATGGCTGGCTGCGGAATCATGACGCCATGATTCAGCTGCACAGTATGCCGCTGTTCGATACCGTACGGCTGTTGTTCTTCGGCAACAGCTGGCAGGACTGGTCTGAATTTGTGCTCACCGAACTCGGCCACCAGCACTATGAAAGTGTGCCGCTGAGCCGGGATTCCCGGGCCTTCCAAAGCCGCAAAGAGGTTGAATTTTTCCGCCGCCTGAGTGCCGTGAACGATGACCGTTACCAGCTCAGCCAGGCGGTCAAAGAGCGGCAGCTGAGCAAATCCGCGGCGGCACAGGCTATCTGCCAACAGGTGCAGACGCTGCGCTCATTAACCCTGCCGGATACGGCCTGGCTGCAGCACAGCTGGCATAAAGCCATGGCCCGCAGCGGCCGCGAGCTTGAGCGTTATGGCGACCTGCACAGCGCGCTGGACACTTACCACAGCAGCCTGCACCGTGACGCCGGTGTCCGCCGGCTGCGCGTGCTGGAACGGCTGGCCGCCAGTGACAAGGATTTCAGCACCCTCGCACAACAGGCCACTGACGCTCTGCAGCACATTGAGCAGCCGGAATCCCGTATCAGTATTCAGCGCATACGGCAGCGTGCCTGTCGTAAAGCCGGACTGCCGGCCCCGGCGCTCAGTCTGCCCCGGCCCGTCCGCGATGTTCCGGCCCGCCAGCTGACGCTGCCCGGCGGGCACCCGCAGCGGGTCGAATATCAGGTACTGGATTATTACAACACCCGGCACAGCGGCCGCTGCTGGTATGTGGAAAACACCCTGTTTCCGGCGTTATTTGCCCTGCTGTTCTGGCCGGCCCTGTATAAACCGGTTGCCGGGGCGTTTTTTCATCCGTTTCAGAGCGGGCCGGCGGATCTGTTCCGGGATGATTTTGCCGGTGCGCGCCGCCATGAAATTCAGGCCGCCTTTGCCGCCTTAGAGGACGGCTCCTACCGCACAATCATCCTGACTCACTGGCGCAGCAAACAGGGCATCAGCTGTCCCCTGATTCACTGGCCGTCGTTAGACGAAGCATTAATCACTCAGGCGCTGGAGGTTATCAGCGCCGGGCAGCTGAGCGTCATTTTCCGTCATCTGCTTACGGACCTGCGCCATCACAGCCGCGGTCTGCCGGATTTAATCCACCTCGGCGACAACGCCAGCGCCGGCTGGCAGTTAATTGAAGTGAAAGGACCGGGTGACCGGCTGCAGGATCACCAGCGGCTGTGGCTGGAATTTTTCCTGCAGCAGGGCATGACGGCGGAAGTCTGTTACGTCAGCTATGAATAATCAGTGCGTATTGTCCAGCGCCATAAAATATTCCGCCGCCAGATGGTTGGCCCAGGGCGAAGCCGTCAGCCCGGAAAAATAGGCACAGTGACTGCCGCGCCTTGTAACCGCCAGTAAGGTTGTGGGCATGGTGCGGATCTGCTGTTCGTGTTCCCACGCGTTATCGATATGGCACACCGGATCATCTTCCGCGTTCAGAATCAGCAGCGGCACGCGGATCTGATCAATCACCTTCATCGGATTACTGGCATCCATAAAATCCTGCAACGTGGCAAAGCCGGCAAACTCATACAGGTTCTGATGAAATTCGTGCAGATCCTGCGACTGAATGCAGGCTTCGTAAGTCCGCAGACCGGAGAACTGCGGCACATGCGAGGTAATAAACTGACGGATCAGTTTTTTCGCCATCATGCGGCTGTAAAAAGGCTGCGCCCGGCTGAAAGCCGTTTCGATGTTATAACCGGGACAATACGCCATCGCGCCCTTAACCGGGGTCTGTTCACCGGCTTCGCCCAGATAGCGCACCAGCAGGCCGGAGCCGGCGGAAATACCGATGGCATACAGCGGGGAATCCGGATAACGGGCCGTAATCACAGCCAGTTGTTCACGCAGGTCGGCGGTATCACCCATGGTATTGATGCGCGCTACGGTTAACGGCAGGTCACCATGCCCGCGGCGCTGACAGAGCACCACCCGCCAGCCGGTGAAATGATGCAGGTCGCGCACGATGCCACGCATACTGTGCGGCGAGCCGGTAATGGTATGCAGCACCACCAGCGTCGGTGCCGTGGCCGGCAGGTCCTGCCCCAGCCAGTGCAGTGCGGTGGTGCCACCATCGGCCATGGTGAGAACGTCCGACTGGTCATAGGTCAGTTTTTTTCCCAACCCTTTTTTCAGTCCCAATGCGATCAGCTGCAGATGCGTATTAAACATCCACGGCGTCGGCCAGAAATGGCGCTGCAGGCGGGGTAATCGTTTTAACAGCTGCTGCTGAAAAGCATTGTCCTGATAAATCAGCTGCGGCCGGCGTACTGCCGTCAGCCGGTAATACAGAGCCCCGGCAACCAGCACGGCAATCACCATCATCCATCCGCTCACTGCATTTCCTCCGGCAGGTAAATAAAAAGGCGATTATTGCACACCCGGTGCAGCGGCACTCAGCACCTCAGCGATCACATTCATCTGCCAGTCGTAATAAGGGTTGAATGTCAGCCGCGCATGAATGTGTTCATCGTCCTGCAGGCCCCAGGCGGAATACCAGACCTCTGCCCCCTGCTGACAGGCCTGAGTCCGGGTTTCGCTTTGTCCGTTCCAGCAGATGCGCAGACTGCCATCCCTGCCATACAGGGGGTTATCCGGACGGAACAGAATCCCCATATGCGAAAACTGGCTGATACGGTACTCCGGCAGGTAATCACTGCGCTGCAGAATCCGGGCGTCACTGACCGGCCATGAGGTGTCGCCATACCAGATCAGACGGCTGTGCGGATGGGTGAAACGGGCGCTGAAGGTATCACGCAGGTAACCGGTATCCAGCACCGAATCATGCTCACTCACCACCATCAGTACCGGCCGGCTGAACACCTGCTCTGCCAGATAATCGCGGGCGTCGGCACTGCTCAGGTAAAACTGGCCGAAGCCATTGGTCGGCACGGTCAGATAGCGCACCGCATTCTGCAGTGGCCGGGAACCGTCATTGGGTAACAGCCAGGGCCGGATTTTACTCAGGTAAGGCGTCAGCCAGTCGAAACCGGAATCCGATTCAAACGCCGGCGAAAACAACAGCAGACCACTGACGCTGTCATGCTGCATGGCATAGCTCAGCACCAGATTGGCGCCGGTGGAAAAACCGCCCAGATACAGCTGGTCCGTTTCATCCGCCAGAATCCCGGCCTGCTCGCGCACCACCTGCTGCCACTCCGCCAGCCGGGTGGTCAGCATATCCTGCGGCCGGGTGCCGTGTCCGGGCAGCAGCACACTGCGCACCAGAAAGCCCTGTTGCGCCAGACTGGCACCGATATCGTGATAGGACCAGGGCGAATCCCCCAGCCCGTGCACCAGCAGAATACCTTTGCCATTACTCTGCTGCGGACGCCATTCTGCCGGTGCGTTCCAGAGAATTTCCTGCTGCCGGTCAGCGCTCTGAATATCGCGCCGCTGCTGCAGCCAGCGGATCATATCGGCACGGTATGCCTGAAAACTCTGCTGCCCCAGTGGCATCGCCGGCACCGGCGGTTCCGGTGCCGCATTGGCACAGCCCTGCAGTGCGCCCGACAGAAGCATCAGACTCAGGACGATCGGTATGGCTGTCAGCAAAAATCGTTACTCCATTGTTGCACTGACATCATCATACGGCTGTTCAGGCTTGCCATGAGTGTAAAGTAAGGTAATGGTTAGTTTGTTTGTCAGACAGTCCACTGTGCGCCCTCTGGCCCAGCGGTTAGACTGGCTGCACTCCCAACCGATGAGAGAGGAATATCATCATGAAAAAATTAGCAGTTCTGGGCCTGACGGCCGCTCTGGCAGGCATCAGCAGCGCAGCCCTGGCAGCACCAAAACCTTTTGAAGCCATTGAATACCGTCAGGGTATCTTCAAAGCCGTGAAATGGAATTTCGGTCCCATGGGCGACATGATGAAAGGTAAAACCGAATTTAATGCGGAAGAATTCAAAAGCCGTGCAGATAATCTGGCCGCACTGAGCAAAATGCCGCTGGAAGGTTTTGTAGCCGGTACATACAGCAGCAAAACCGCTGCCCTGCCGGCGATCGAAGACGACTGGGAAACCTTTGCCAAAGGTATGGAAAGTTTCCAGACCGCCAGCGCGGCTCTGGCAGAAGCAGCCAAAACCGGTGATAAAGGTGAAATCGGACCAGCCTTTATGCAGGTCGCCAAAACCTGCAAAGGCTGCCACGATCAGTTCAAAGACTGATTATTCCCCACACCAGCAGACCTGCCGCCAGTACCAGCATCAGGCCCACGATCATGCGTGAGCCTGGTGCGGTGGCAGGCGCTGCATCGGCAATCTCTGCCACCTTTTTATTGCCGGTAACCATCGCCGGAACCAGTTTCTCCTTACGCAGAAACTGATGAAACATCACGCCCAGCAGGTGTACACCAATCACCGCCAGCAACCCGTTAAACAACATTTTATGCCAGCGGGTAATTTCAACACTCAGGTCATAACTGATCAGGTGCACCAGTGGGCCTTCGGTAAAAATTTCATCATTGGCAAACAACCCGGTTACGGCCTGCAGCGCACACAGCAGCAACAGCAGTAATACCGCCCAGCCACCGACCGGATTATGGCCGGCATAATGTGCTTCTTGTCCTTTAACCAGTTTACCGGCGTAGCTCAGCACGGTTCCGGGTGACTGCACAAACTGGCTGAAGCGGGCATAAAAGCTGCCGGCGAATCCCCACAGCAGACGGAAAATAACCAGCCCGAGAACGGTATAACCGGCACGCATGTGCCAGACCATCCATTCTCCGCCCTGTTCACCGCTCCACCAGGCAAAGCCGATAGCAGCCACCAGCAGCCAGTGAAACAGACGGACAAAAACATCCCAGACCCTGACAGTCCTGACCTCAACAGACGTGGTCATAAGTAATTCCCTGATCAGATTAATTATAAAGTGCCGATAATAACCCGCCGCCGGCCGCGACGGAGTAAAGGATGGTCAACTGCTCAGTCCAACCGGATGAAGCAAACCACGTTCTTTGGCTCAATATGATGACAGATGTCAGGTATTTTCACTAACCGGAGCGAACTCAATTTGAACATCTATTCTGGCTGATTTTATATAGAGACCTGCAACCGGGGTGCTTATTCATAAAAATATATCAGCACTCCAGACATATCTCAGACGATAGGCGTAATGGCTGCAGAAAATGCCTGCCCAGAACAACCCGCCATACCGCGGGAGACAGGCTGCCCCTTGAGGGTCATGGATGATAATAAGCACAAGCGGGAGTAAGCCATGCGTTGCGCCAGGCTCAATACAGCGATTGATATACCCGCAGTTTTATCCGGCCTGCAGAGCCTGACGGAAGACCTCTGGCAGGCGCACGTTCATCAATCTATTTATCAGGGAGGCTGGCAGGTATTGCCCCTGCGTTGTGCCGCCGGCCATGCCACTGCCCATCCGGTTTTACAGTCATTTCAGCTGCATTCTGATTCCGGCCAGTGGATTAATTTGCCCGTCCTGAAATCTCAGCCGGCATTAATGGATTGCCTTGATCAGTTCATCGAAAACGACTGCCGGCTAAAGTCAGCCCGGCTGATGCGTCTCGATGCCGGCGCGCATATTTTTCCTCACCGCGATCCCATTGGCAGCTGGCAACAGGGGGAAGCGCGGCTGCACTTCCCCATTATCAGTGATAACCGCGTCGCTTTTTATGTGGCCGGTGAAGCTGTGCCGATGGCGGTGGGCGAATGCTGGTACATCAATGCCGCCGAAGAACATGAAGTCATTAATAACAGCCCGCTCAGCCGCGTTCATCTGGTGCTGGATGTGATGGTCAATCAGTGGCTGCAAAACCGTCTCAGCAAAGTCTGCCCACTGGAAACCGCTGCGGAGCTGTGTTGATAAAAAAATAATTGCTCATGTGCCGGCCAGCAGCAGAAATAAGTAACAGGACATAAAAAGCAAAAAGGACAACAGGATGTTTGCCAGACCACAGGATATTTCAGGCCGCCCGCCAGCGGCAGAGTATGCAGACGCGGAACCGGATGCGACCACCCAGAGTCTGTTAAATCAGTCACTCCGGCAGCAGTTAATGCAGCTGAACCAGACGGATATAACCGCTGCCACCCGACTGCAGACATTACGCACAAGTTTTGCCAGCCTGACGCTGTCACCTGTGACCCACGTCAGCGCAGACACCAGCGAACGGGGCGCTTATCTGATTGCCGGCCTGTATCAGGGCAACAGCAGCATCAGTCAGTCAGAGCTGGAACAGGATATGGCCGCTGACGGACTCTATGTCAGTTTCAGTCAGTACGATACAACGCGCATGGTCAAAGAACTGGGCCTGGGTTACCGCTACCTGAGCTGGGGTGCTGTGGAGTTCAGTTACCTTGATCTGGGCCGCGCAGAAGCGGAACTGACCAGCACTGACAGCGCCACCGAAGTACGCCCGGCGCTGAAAGATTATTACCCGGTCGGTGGCAGCGGCTGGATGCTGGCGCAGCGTTTTACTCTGCCTTTGTCAGAGCGGGCCGGGCTCTCGGCCAGCGCCGGCTACCTCTGGTGGCAGGGAAAAATTGATACCGCCCGCGACGGCCTGGACGTAAATTTCGGTGGCGGCCTGGCGCCGGTGGCCGGACTCGCAGCCGATTACCGCTTCAGCCCGCGTATCCGTGCCGGACTGCAGCTGCGGCGGATCTTTTTCGACCAGCAGCAGATGGATCTGAGCGGTATAAAAATGGACGTGATGTTCTGACGGATAAGGCGGCCAATGGCCGCCTTATTTTTTATTACAGAGGTACCACCAGTACCGGCCTTTTGCTGTGTTCCATCACCTTCACGGCGGTGGAACCGATCAGGACTTTACCCAGACGATGATCATGCCGGGTGCCCATAACGATCACACTGGCGCGGATTTCATCGGCCACCCGCAGAATTTCCCGCCAGGTTTCACCTTCCACCACCCGGGCATCCAGCTGATCAGGCTGCAGTTGCTCATCCTCATCCAGTTCAGCATCACAGAACGCCTGCACACGCTGATAAATACCGTCGTGGACTTCCTTCACACAGCTGTCGTGCATCGCTTTCAGCGATGCATCCCTGGCCATCATTTCATGAACGATTTTCTCAGCCTGGGTTCCCGGTGATTCAATCACATGCAGATACGTAATATGTGACTGGTAATGACCACACAGGCTGACCGCCGCCCGGAATGCCGGGCGTGAGCCTTCACGGAGATCGGAGGCATACAGAATACGTTTTACACCCGGAAGCATCAGTCTTCTCCTCAGCGGTAAAGCAGGTCAGGCAGCACCAGAGTAATCACCGGAATCAGGGTGATCAGTGCCAGGCGGACAATATCGGCACACCAGAACGGGGTAACCCCTTTAAAAATGGTGGCCGGATTAATATTTCTGATGACGGCATTCAGCACGAATATATTCATCCCCACCGGTGGAGTAATCAGGCTGATTTCCGTGACCACCACCACCACAATACCGAACCACACCAGATCAAAGCCCAGGCTCTGCACCAGCGGATAAAAAATCGGTACTGTCAGCAGCAGCATCGACAGACTCTCAAACACCATACCGAGGACGATATAAATACCGAGAATCACCAGAATCACGCCCATCGGGCTGACATCCAGAGAGGTCACAAAGGTCAGCAGGTCATCCGGCAGACCCGCGCGGTTAATAAAGTCGGAAAAAATCAGTGCACCGATCACCACGGAAAACAGCATGGCCGAGGTGCGCCCGGTATCACTTAACGCCGTGAACAACGAACCGGCCGACAGCGTACGCCGCAGTACCGCAATCAGGAAAGCACCACCGGCACCGATGCCGGCGGCTTCTGTCGGGGTGAAAATACCCAGATAAATCCCACCCATCACCAGTGTGAACAGAACAACCACACCCCAGACACCTTTCATCGCCAGCATGCGCTGTGACCAGGTTAATTTTTCCCCGGCCGGACCGGCATCCGGATTACGCCACACCACATATTTCACCGCGCCCAGATACAGCAGCACACCGAGCAGCCCCGGAATAAAACCGGCAGCAAATAACTCACGGATACTGGTTTCGGTCAGCAGACCATAAATCACCAGAATGACACTGGGCGGAATCAGAATCCCCAGCGTACCTCCGGCGGCAATGGAAGCGGTTGCCAGCGAATCGGCGTAGCCATACTGACGCATCGGCGGCATTGCCACCTTGGCCATGGTGGCAGAGGTCGCCAGCGAAGAACCACAGATGGCCGAGAAACCACCGCAGGCAACCACCGTTGCCATCGACAGCCCGCCTTTGTGATGACCAAGAAACGCATTGGACGCGCGGTACAGCGCCTGCGACAGGCCGGAATTGGTGACCAGATTCCCCATCAGAATAAACAGCGGAATAACCGACAGACCGTATTCCTGCACCGTATCAATCACGCGGTTGGAGGCCATGGACAGCACCCCACTCCAGCGGAAGTCCAGCAGGTTATCAAAACTCAGCCCCTGCAGGTAAGCAAAGCCGAAAAATCCGGTAAACCCCATCGCAAAGGCAATGGGAATACGGACCACAATAATCAGAAACAAAAGGATTACAAAACCAATCAGAGCAACAGTCATAAGACAACCTAATAGAAAGCCGGTTATTATTATCCGTTCTTTTCTTTAATCACCCGGTACAGACCATAACTGATCATCATGGCTGCACAGATATAACTCATTACTGAGATATACTGCACGATATAGCCTGTCGGGATTTCCAGATATTCTGTTACCACATCCCTGCGTAAAGAACGCTCAGCCAGATACCACATACGGCTGGCAAGTGCATAAAACGCGCTGGCAACCAGCAACACAGACAACAGCCCCAGTGCTTTTACCAGCCAGTAATTCATATAGCGGTCGAGAAGATCGACAATCACATGCCCGCCACGCCAGGTGATCACCGGCATTTCGGCGAACACAATCACCGCCAGGGCAATTTCCGTTAATTCCGTACTGCCGTTTACCGCATTGCCGAAAAAGTAGCGGCCACCGACATCCGCACAGGTCAGCAATACCAGCCCCAGCAGCACAGCACCCGTCACACTTTCGAGGAAAAAGGCCAGCCATTTGACCGGCCCCTCTTCCTGATAGTGTTCTGAAACCCATTCAGACACTGACATAATTACTTTTCCGCAGAATAATGGTGAGCAATATCACGCAGCTCTTTCATCGCCGCTTCAGCATTCACATCACGGTCAGCCACAGACTTAACCCAGATAGCGTCCATGCCGCTGATCATCTGCTCAAATTCTTGCGCCAGCGGAGAATCTGCACTCAGCTCGTTGATTTCAACACCGGCCTCACGGGCGGCGGCAAAACCTTCCTTATCGCCGGCTTCCCAGGCACGACCTGCCATGGCGGACAGTTTTTCCCCGGATACCGACAGAATCGCCTGACGGTCACGCTCGTCCAGATCTTCCATAAACTCAGGGTTAATGAACATGGAGAAGCTGCCCATATACATACCGGCCGGGAAAATGGTGATGTATTTGGTCACTTCGTTCAGACGCAGACTTTTCTGCTGTGCCATCGGCATAAAGATGCCGTCAATCACACCCTGCTGCAGCATTTCATACGCTTTGGTGGCTGGTGCACCAACCGGCGTCAGCTTCATGCGCTCTGCCAGTTCAGACTGTACACCGCCGCCGACGCGGATTTTTTTGCCTTCCAGATCGGCCAGACTGTTGACCGGGAAATTGGACTGAATGGTGCCCGGACCATGAGAAAACATCGCCAGTACCTGCAGGCCTTCAAATTCACCGGCCTGACGCAGCTGCTGGTCATACACACGCCACAGCGCCACCGACGCAGCTTCTGCACCGACACCCAGCCCCGGCTCCTCAACAATCTGTGGCAGTTTGAAACGGCCCGGCACATAACCGTGGAAGCTGAAGGAAGCATCCACAATGCCGTCTTCCACCAGCTGGAACATGGTTTTCGGATGACCCAGACCATATTCGAGTTTAACTTTTACCCGTCCCTCGGTGGCTTCTTCCACCCATTTTGCCCATGTCGGCCAGACAACCTCGTTCTGTTTGTCTGTGGGCGGCAGCCAGGTACCGACGCGCAGTACGGTTTCCGCCGAAGCAGTGAATGATGAAAACAGTGTCGCGGCCAGCAGGCCGGCAGAAGCAATCTTTTTCAGTGAAATCATGGCCAATACCTTGCTATGTAATTATTGTTTTAAAACGCGTGATATCTGAAAGGAGAAAACAGATATCACGCATTCCTGACTGATCAGATCAGAACAGGAAACGGGTCGACAGCTGCACGACATCGAGTGACTTATCGTCGGTGCCGGCAGCAGTCAGGCTTTCAGTTTCCCATTGCGCGTATTCCGCACCGAAACGGATTTTCGGCGTGGCGTAATACATCAGGTTAACGTGCAGTGATGATGAGGATTCCAGACCACCGATGCTGACATCGCTGTCGGCTTCGGTTGCTGAGTACATGACGTTGGAAGCAAACTGCTTGCTCCACGGATGACGCAGGGCAACGGAATAACCGGTGCTTTCAAAGCCTGACAGATCGGTAGCTGTGGCATCCTCATCCGGATACGCTGCCACGCCCATGTAACGGCCGAGGTTACCTGTATTGTACTGAGCACGGATGTCACCACCGGTGGGCAGATTCAGTTTCGCGGTCAGGCTGTAAGCCGATTCAAAACTCTGGTCATCACCATCCGACAGTTCACGGCCCAGTGCACCCAGCGATGCGTGACCCCAGTCGCCGTCAAAATTCACCCGTACCACCATGTCCGGTGTTTTGCTGGTGTCATCACCATCCTGCGGGTTTTCCAGAGCCAGCATCACGCTGCCACCAGAAAACGGTTGGGTGTAACGGACCTGGGTCTGACGGATAAAAATGGTTGAGGCGTGCTGACCGAAGGCATTCAGCTCACCGAAGTGGGCCGGGTCGACGAAGGTTGACCAGGTCTGACCGATCAGCAGGTTGCCCCAGGAACCGTAGGCATGACGCAGACGTGGATCAAAGTTGTTGGATACCATTTCACTGCCGTCAGAACCGTAAAAATCCAGTTCCATGTAAGTGGTCAGTGGTTTGCCACCCTGCATACTGCTGGTTTTTACCCACAGGCGTGATTCACGGGCTGTCATATCAATGGTGCTTTCTGCATCTTCATCCACTGCCGCGACATGCTGACGGGCGAAGATGGTGGCATTGGCACCGACGTTACCGTGATTTTTATAAACCATATCGGCTTTGACATACCCGCCGATGCTGACGGTGGTATCACCGATCACAAAGCCGCCTTTATCAGAACTGGTGACGCTGCTCTGTTCCATGGTCGCCAGCTTGCTTTCCAGTTCCGCCAGACGCGATTCCAGATCAGCACTGTCGGCAGCCATTGCCGATGATGCGTAAGCAGCAGTCATCAGCAGTGCCGGAATATAGCCGTGTGTTTTTATTTTTGTCATACAGGTACCTTCTCTCTTTGTTATATTTTTATGAGCGCTGAAGTATTTCCCTGCCAGGGCAGGGAAATACACGCGGGCTCAGTCGCGTTTCTTCACTAAGGTCAGGATGTCGTAGCTCGCCACCAGCTCATCTTTCTGATTGGTTACCTGAACATCCCAGGCCACCACGCCCTGTGGTTCGCCTTTCGGACTCTCTTTACCCTGATCGATTTTACGTTTGCAGGTCAGACGCGCCTGAATGGTGTCACCGATACCCACCGGGGTAATGAAGCGCAGATTATCAAGGCCGTAGTTTGCCAGTACCGGACCAACCCCCGGGGAAACAAATAACCCGGCCGCGGCCGACAGCACGAAATAGCCGTGTGCGATACGCTGTTCAAACTGCGAATCCCGCGCCGCCAGCTCATCAAAATGCATATAGAAATGATCACCGGACAGACAGCCGAAATTGACGATATCCGCTTCGGTCACCGTACGCCGGTGTGTCAGCAGGGATTCTGCAATTTTCACGTCTTCAAAATGGCGGCGGAACGGATGGACTTCGGTTTCATAGGTATCGCCACCGCGGACATATTCGCGCGTCACGGCGGTCAGCATGGTCGGTGAACCCTGCACCGCAGCGCGCTGCAGATAATGCTTCACCGCGCGGATGCCGCCCAGCTCTTCGCCACCACCGGCGCGGCCCGGACCACCGTGCTTCAGCAGCGGCAGTGGTGAACCGTGACCGGTGGATTCTTTGGCTGCTTTTTCATCCAGAATATGTACCCGGCCATGCCAGGACGCCAGCGCCGGCACAACCTGCCCGGCCACTGCCGGATCCCGGGTCACCAGCGTGGATACCAGTGAGCCTTTACCGCGGGCAGCCAGATCAACGGCATGTTCCAGATCGCGGTATGGCATCACGGTGCTCACCGGACCAAAGGCTTCAATATCGTGTGCACCGCATTCACCATCCGGTGTTTTATTCAGCAGCAGGGTCGGTTCAAAGAAGGCACCTTTGTCTGTTCCCTCACCCACTGCGGCAAAATCACGGTTGTTACCGCATACCACTTCACAGCCGGCCATCAGCGCTTCCAGCTGATGGGCAACATCTTTCTGCTGCGCGTGGGAAGCCAGAGCCCCCATACGCACGCCGTCCACTGACGGATCGCCGACCTTAATTTTTGCCAGCCGTTCCGCCAGTTTTTCAGCCACTGCATCCATCCGGTTTTCCGGCACCAGCACACGGCGGATAGCGGTACATTTCTGCCCCGCTTTGACCGTCATTTCGCGCACCACTTCTTTCACAAACAGATCGAACTCGGCATCATCCGGCGTCACATCCGGCGCCAGAATGGCACAGTTCAGTGAATCGGCTTCTGCATTGAAAGGCACAGAATTTTTAATCAGATTTTCGTTATGACGCAGCATCGCCGCGGTGCTGGCAGAGCCGGTAAAGGTGACCATGTCCTGACCGTCCAGACGATCGAGCAGATCACCGGTACGGCCGATCACCAGCTGCAGACTGCCTTCCGGCAGCAGACCGGAATTCTGCATCAGACGTACAGCCGCTTCGGTCAGATAACTGGTGGCCGAGGCCGGCTTGACGATACAGGGCATACCGGCGAGGAAATTCGGTGCGAATTTCTCCAGCATGCCCCACACCGGGAAGTTAAAGGCGTTGATGTGCACCGCCACCCCGCGGCGCGGTACCAGAATATGCGAACCACAGAACTGGCCTTCACGGCCCAGCGGCATGGCATCGCCTTCATGAATTAAATTACCGGATGGCAGTTCGCGGCGGCCAAGGCTGGCATAGGCAAACAGAGTGCCGGCACCGCCTTCAATATCCACCCAGCTGTCGGCACGGGTGGCACCGGTTAAGGCCGAAATTTCATACAGACTTTCTTTATGTTCCAGCAGGTATTTTCCCAGTGCACGCAGGCAGGAGGCGCGTGACTGAAAATCCATATCCAGCAGTGAGCGGTGCCCTTTGCTGCGGGCATAATCCAGTGAACGGCCGAAATCAATGGACTCGGCATGGGTGTGATAAATCACGTCACCGTTAACCGCGCTGGTCAGTGCCTGAGCGGCTTCCTGACCAACCCATTCGCCGGCGATAAAACTCTGTAGTGTCGGGGCTGACATACTTGCCTCCGCTTATTATGTGAATGTTCTGCGTTGAGTTATTGTTCTGTGCCGTGCTGCGCCGTCAGATCTCGTCAAAATCCAGCACGACTTTTTTCGTCACCGGATAAGACTGACAGGACAGCACATAGCCGGCTTCCACTTCGTAATCTTCCAGGCCGATGCTGACATCCATCTCCACTTCACCTTCAATCACTTTACATTTACAGGTGGAACAGACACCGGCTTTACAGGAGTACGGCAGATCCGCACCGTGTTCATTACCGGCTTCAAGCAGGCTCTGGGTGTTCTGAGCGAGATCAAAGGTCATGGCATGACCGTCACGGATTACGGTCACGGCAGACATATCCGTGCGTTCTGCGGCGGCCGCCGCACGCGCTTCGCGTTTGTGTTCACTGCCGGCACTGGCAAACAGTTCAAAATGAATTTTGTCTGCTGCCGCACCGCATTCCTGCAGCACATCGCGCACGGTTTCTGTCATCGCCTGCGGGCCACAGATAAAGGCACCGTCGAGGTTTCTGACATCAATCCAGCGGCTGAACAGGGTGCGGCATTTATCGGCGTCAATATGACCGTTGTATAAATCGATGTCCTGCTGTTCGCGGCTGAATACAAAAATCAGGTTGAAGCGGCCGAGGTAATCATTTTTCAGATCTTCCAGCTGCTCGCGGAACATGGTGGACGCAGTGGCGCGGTTACCGTACAGCAGTGTTACTTCGCTGTCCGGTTCCGCTTCCAGTGTGGTGCGGGCAATCGACAGAATCGGCGTAATACCACTGCCGGCGGCCACCAGCAGATAGTGGCCCTGGCGTGCCGGATCAAGCTCGGAATAAAAAGAGCCCATGGGTGGCATCACCTCAAGGGCATCGCCAACAGAGAGGGAGTCGTTGGCAAAGGAAGAAAATAAACCACCCGGCACACGTTTGACGGCAACACGCAGTTCACCGTCGTTAACACCACTGCAGATGGAATAGGAACGGCGCACTTCTTCACCATTAAGCTGAGTGCGCAGCGTCAGATACTGACCCTGCTTAAAACGGAAATCCGCTGCCAGTTCCTGTGGCACGGCAAAGGCCATGGAAACTGAATCCCGGGTTTCACGACGCATATCGGAAACCGTAAGAGAATGAAATTGTGTCATTGTCATCTCCAGTGCCACTTTGTTGTTATGTGTGGCGTTGAATTTTTTAGCTCACTGCCGGCGCCGTCGACTAGATACATTTGAAATAATCAAACGGCTCCAGACAGTCGCGGCAGCGGTACAGTGCCTTACAGGCGGTGGAACCGAATTCGCTGATCTGTTCCGTATGCTCACTGCCGCAATGCGGGCACTGCACCTGCGGGGCTTCCCCCAGCAGTGAGCGTTTACTGGAACTGCCCACCGGCGGCGCAATGCCAAAAGCCCGTAGCTTTTCCCGCCCGGCGTCCGTAATCCAGTCTGTGGTCCAGGCCGGGTCCAGCTTCTGTTGCAGCTGCGGCTCTGCAAAACCGGCGTCTTCCAGTGCTTCGCGGATCAGCTGCTCAATAAATTCCGTTGCCGGGCAACCGGAATACGTCGGCGTCACCAGCACATGCAGATGACCATCCTGCCAGCTGACCTCACGCACGATCCCCAGCTCGACCACACTGACTGCCGGTACTTCCGGATCGGGCACATCCGCCAGTACCTGCCAGGCATAGTCAATGTCCGCTGCAGTACCTTCCCGTCTCTGCCCGCTGGCAGAAGAACGGTCAGTACCGATCAGATCACCAGCTCGCATCCGGATACGCCCGTTGCAGAAACTGCATTTCAGCCAGCAGAATGCCCAGGTGCTCGCTGTGCATGCCATCGCGGCCATTAAGATAAAAACTGCGCGCCGCTTCCGGCATCGTCAGTGTGGATTTTTCCAGCACGTCAGCCACCGTGGTCTGCCAGCGTTGTGCCAGCTCATCCGCCTGCGGAATAACGCCGGCAGCTGCCAGTGCCTGCATGCCCGCATCACAGCGGTGTAGTTCGAAGGTAAAACGCCATACCGTGTCGATGGCGGCTTCCATACGGGCATGACTTTCTTCAGTACCGTCACCCAGACGCTCCATCCATTCGGACGAACGGCGCAGGTGATAGGTCACTTCTTTCAGCGATTTTTTCGCAATCGCAGCCACCTGTTCATCGGCGGATTCCGTCAGCGCTTCCAGCAGGTGATACTGCCAGGCGTCGTACAGGAACTGTTTCACCATGGTGACGGCAAAGTCACCGTTCGGCTGCTCAACCAGCAGTAAATTGCGGTAAGCACGTTCATCCCGGCGGAACGCCAGCATGTCGGCATCGCGTCCGTCGTTAATCCGTTCAGCCGCGTATTCCAGCCAGTTGCGCGCCTGCCCCACCAGGTCGAGGCCCACGTTCATTAATGCCATTTCTTCTTCCACCGCCGGCGCCCGACCACACCATTCGCACAGGCGCTGGCCCTGGACCATGGCGCTGTCACCAAGCAGCAGCAGAAATTCTGTCAGCTCATCGTATTTCGTCATGACCGGCTACCTCACATATGTCCGACTTCATCCGGCAGCTCGTAAAAGCTGGCGTGGCGGTAAACCTTATCTTCCGACGGGTCGAACAGCGGTTCTTTTTCATCGGTCGCGGTGGCAGTAATTTCTGCCGATGGCACCACCCAGATACTGACGCCTTCGTTGCGACGGGTATAAAGATCGCGTGCATTTTCGATGGCCATCTGCGCATCGGCAGCATGTACACTGCCCACGTGTTTGTGGTTAAGGCCGTGTTTACTGCGTACAAAAACTTCAAAGAGTGTCCACTGAGACATAAGCGTTATCTCCCAAGCCTGATTGTTGCGGCTTTTATTTATTGTCTTTTCAGGCAGCTGCCTGTTGTTTTTTCTTTTTCGCGTGTGCGACCGCGGCTTCACGTACCCAGGCGCCGTCGTCAATGGCTTTGCGGCGGGTTTCCACGCGCTCACGGTTGCACGGGCCATGGCCGGCAATCACGTCGTAAAATTCCTGCCACTGAATGTCGCCGAAATCGTAATGACCGCGTTCTTCATTCCACTTCAGCTCCGGGTCCGGTGCGGTGCAGCCGAGGAATTCCAGCTGAGGGACGGTCTGGTCAATAAAGCGCTGACGCAGTTCATCGTTGGTGTGACGTTTGATTTTCCACGCCATCGACTGTGCGCTGTTCGGTGAATCTGCATCGCTCGGACCAAACATCATCAGCGCCGGCCACCACAGACGGTTAATGGCGTCCTGCACCATCTCTTTCTGGGCGTCATTGCCGTGCTGCATCATGTGCAGCAGGATTTCGTAACCCTGACGCTGATGGAAACTTTCTTCCTTACAGATACGGATCATGGCGCGCGAATACGGGCCATAAGAGGTGCGCTGTAAAACCACCTGGTTGACAATGGCGGCACCGTCCACCAGCCAGCCCACGGCCCCCATATCTGCCCAGTTCAGGGTCGGATAATTAAAGATGCTGGAATACTTGGCGCGCCCGCTGTGCAGCTTTTCAATTTCTTCATCGCGGTCAGCCCCCAGTGTTTCCATGGCACTGTAGAGGTACAGACCGTGACCGGCCTCGTCCTGAATTTTCGCCATCAGCTGCAGTTTGCGCTTGAAGGTCGGCGCCCGGGTCACCCAGTTGCCTTCCGGCAGCATGCCCACCACTTCCGAGTGTGCGTGCTGGGAAATCTGACGGATCAGCGTTTTACGGTACGCATCCGGCATCCAGTTTTTCGGTTCAATCTTGATCTCGGCATCGATCTTCTCCTGGAAGGCGCGCTCCTCGGCGCTCATCTCATCCAGGCCTTTTACCTTCTTAACGCCGGTCTCAACCATTTGTGCATACATAACCCAATCTCCGCTTGGCTCACGGGAGCCTTTATTCGCTCATTTGCCTCTATAATGACACTAAAAATAAATATTTAAACCGTTTTTTGTATCATATTTAGAGTGTAAAACGCCCATGGCGCGAAATGCAGCAACAGAGGATAAGCGACGGCAGGCAGAAGCCGCCGGCTATCCGTCAGCCGCCGCTGTCAGTCGTTGCGTTTGTCGAACACCCGCTTCGCTTTACCCTCAGAACGCGCTATCTGTCCGCTTTTGAACACGTTAACCGCCACCGTGATACCGACGGAGGACTTCACATGGTGACGCAGCTGACCGATCAGATCACGGGTCTCAGCATCGTTCAGATGGCTGAATTCCGGGCGCAGCTCAACGTGCACTTCCATGCTGTCCATGTTGCCATTGCGATACAGGTTGATTTCATATTCATCTGAAAACTGTTTAACTTTTACCACTTCTTCTTCGATCTGGGTCGGGAACACGTTAACGCCGCGGATAATCATCATGTCGTCACTGCGTCCGGTGATCTTGTCGATGCGGCGCATGCGGCGTGCTGTACCCGGCAGCAGGCGGGTCAGATCGCGGGTGCGGTAACGGATCATCGGCAGTGCTTCCTTGGTCAATGTGGTGAACACCAGCTCGCCCATCTCACCATCCGGCAGTACTTCGCCGGTATTGGGGTCGATGATCTCGGGATAGAAATGGTCTTCCCATACGGTCGGGCCGTCCTGGGTTTCCGCACATTCCATCGCCACCCCCGGCCCCATAATTTCTGACAGACCGTAAATATCCATGGCGCGGATGCCCATACGCTCCTCCACCGAGCGGCGCAGTTCGTGGGTCCAGGGCTCGGCGCCGAAAATACCCAGACGCAGGCTGAGCTTGTGCGGATCAATGCCCTGACGTTCCATCTCGTCGGCGATATTGAGCATGTAAGACGGGGTCACCATGATGATGTCCGGATCAAAGTCGCGGATCAGGCGCACCTGCTTCTCGGTCTGGCCACCGGACATCGGGATCACAGTGCAGCCCAGCCGCTCAGCGCCGTAGTGGGCACCGAGACCGCCGGTAAACAGGCCATAGCCGTAAGAAATATGCACTTTATCGCTGCTGCGGCCACCGGCAGCGCGGATGGAACGGGCGACGATGTTGGCCCAGGTGTCGATATCACGCTGGGTATAACCGACCACGGTCGGCTTACCTGTGGTGCCACTGGAGGCATGCAGGCGCACGATATCGTCCATCGGCGTGGCAAACATGCCGTAAGGGTAGTTGTCGCGCAGGTCGTTCTTGGTGGTGAACGGCAGTTTGGCCAGATCATCCAGCGTACGGATGTCCTGCGGGTGGATACCGGCTTCATCGAAGCGCTGGCGGTACAGAGGTACGTTCTCGTACGCGTGGGCAACGCTCCACTGCAGACGCTCCAGCTGGTGCGCACGCAGTTCATCAATACTGGCGGTTTCCATCGGATCGAGCTGATCCGGCTTGAATTGCTGACGGATATTCATGCTGAGTCTCTCTGTTATTTTTGTTCTCATGGGCATGGCCTCATGGATTATGACGGAAAACAGCCTGCCTCATCCTTTATACTTATGTGTCTGATGGCAGGCACTGTGTTACTGGCTTACAGGCGCTCAATAATCATGGCGATGCCCTGACCAACGCCGATGCACATGGTGCACAGCGCATAGCGCTTCTGCTGCGCGTCCAGCTCATGCAGGGCAGTGGTGATCAGCCGCGCGCCGCTCATCCCCAGCGGGTGCCCCAGCGCAATGGCGCCACCGTTGGGATTCACGCGCGGATCATCATCGGCCAGGCCGAGATCGCGCAGCACCGCCAGTCCCTGTGCGGCAAAGGCTTCATTCAGTTCGATCACATCCATATCCGCCAGCGTCAGTCCGGTCTGCGCCAGCACCTTGCGCGTGGCCGGCGCCGGGCCGATGCCCATAATGCGCGGCTCCACACCAGCGGTGGCCATGCCCAGCACGCGGCCACGGGCTTTCAGGCCGTGCTGCTGCGCGGCGGCTTCGCTGGCCAGCAGTACGGCACAGGCGCCATCGTTAACCCCGGAGGCGTTACCGGCGGTGACGGTGCCTTTGCCATCGCTGCGGAAGGGCGTACCCAGTTTCGCCAGCGCGTCCAGCGTGGTGGACGCGCGCGGGTGTTCATCGGTGTCGACCACCAGCGCGTCGCCTTTGCGCTGTGGAATGGTGACCGGGGTGATTTCCTGTGCCAGCCGGCCATTCTGCTGCGCGGCCGCGGTTTTCTGCTGCGAGCGCAGGGCAAACAGGTCCTGATCTTCGCGGTTGATGCTGAAGTCCTCAGCCACGTTTTCCGCGGTTTCCGGCATCGAATCGATGCCGAAATCCGATTTCATCAACCGGTTCACAAAGCGCCAGCCGATGGTGGTATCAAACATCTCAGCGCTGCGGCTGAAAGCCTGCTCGGCCTTGCCCAGCACAAACGGCGCCCGCGACATGGATTCCACCCCGCCAGCCAGCATCAGCCCGGTTTCACCGGCGCGGATAGAGCGCGCGGCAATACCGATGGCATCCATACCGGAACCACACAGACGGTTCACTGTGGTGCCCGGTACCGTCACCGGCAGACCCGCCAGCAGGGCAGACATGCGCGCCACGTTGCGGTTGTCTTCGCCGGCCTGGTTGGCGCAGCCGTAAATCACGTCATCCAGCTGCGACCAGTCCAGCGCCGGATGACGCGCCATCAGCGCTTTCATCGGCACCGCACCAAGGTCATCAGCCCGCACAGCGGATAAGGCACCGCCATAACGGCCGATCGGCGTACGGATAGCATCAATAATCAGAGCATCACTCATCTGTTGTCTCCTGCGGCAGGATCTCGCCGCGAACGCGATAGGACTTACCGTGGAAAATGGCAATCAGACTGCCGTCCTGATTGCGGATTTCCACGTCGTAATTACCGGTACGGCCGCTGCGGGATTTCTCCACCGCGCTGGCCGCCAGCTGGTCGCCGGCATAGGCCGGAGCGACGTAATCAATGCTGCAGCCAATGGCCACGGTCACCTGGTTGTAGGTATTACAGGCGAAGGCAAAAGCCGAATCCGCCAGGGTGAACAGGTAACCGCCGTGGCAGGTTTTGTGGCCCTGCAACATAAATTCCTGCACCACCATGGTCAGTGTTGCGGCACCCGGCGCCACCCCGCTGATACGCATACCCAGAAACTGGCTGGCGTCATCCCGGCGGAAGAGTTCATCGGCACAGGCCTGCGCCAGTTCGGCGGCGTTCATCTCCGCCGGATTGTTTTTCACAACGCTCAGATCAGGCATGGAAACTTCCTCCCTGCAGTGCCAGGCGACGCAGCAGCAGCGACGGACGGTATCTGTCTTCGCCACTGGCCTGCTGCAGATGTTCAAGCGTGGTCAGTACGGCCGGCAGTCCCAGCTGATCCGCCCACTGCAGCGGACCCCGCGGATAGTTCACCCCGGCCCGCATGGCGGTATCGACGTCCGCCGCACTGGCCACGCCGTGCAGCACGGTGTCAGCACCTTCGTTGGCCAGCATGGCCACGGTGCGCATCACCACCAGTCCGGGCACGTCGCTGATTTCACTGATACGGATATCCGCCCGGGCGAAACAGTCAGCCACCTGCTGCAGGGCTTCATCGGACGTGTTGTGTGCACGACTGACCGCCAGCCGTGTGGCTTTGCCGTAGTCCAGCGCCAGATCCACCAGCACCAGATTGTGCAGACCCTCTTCGCCGGCACGCTGGCAGGCCATGCGGCCATCGGTCAGCGCCACCGTGGCACTGCCGATGCGCAGCACGCCATCGTCAGACGAAGATTCTGAGCTCAGCATCACGCCGGCGTCCGCCAGCCGTGACAGAAGAGGACTGAGAACACCGCTGTCACCCAGTGCCACGCAGCCGGGTACGGGATCACCGCTCACACTTACGCTCTGCGGCTCGGGTTTAACGGCGTTCTCAGAATAGGAATAAAAGCCGCGGCCGGATTTACGCCCCAGCAGGCCGGCGTCCACCAGCTCTTTCTGCATCAGGGAAGGCTGGAAGCGGAAGTCGCCGTAATAGCCATCAAACACCGAATGGGTGACGGCGTAATTCACGTCGTGACCGATCATATCGGTGAGTTCAAACGCGCCCATGCGGAAGCCACCGCCGTCGCGCATAACCGCATCCAGCGTGGCGCAGTCGGCGGCCTGTTCCTGCAGTAAGCGCAGACTTTCAGCGTAAAACGGCCGGGCCACGCGATTGACGATAAAGCCCGGGGTTGAACGCGCAGATACCGGTTGCTTACCCCAGGCTTTGGCGGTGGCAAACACACAGTCGGCAACGGCGTTATCGGTTTCCAGCCCGGAGACCACTTCCACCAGCTTCATCACCGGCGCCGGATTGAAGAAGTGCATGCCGACAATACGCTGCGGCCGCTGACGCCCGGCCCCCAGACTGGTGACCGACAGTGATGAGGTATTGGTGGCCAGAATGCAGTCGGCGCTGCAGATGCTTTCCAGCTGTTCCAGCAAGCCGCGTTTCACATCGAGGTTTTCGACGATGGCTTCCAGCACCAGACCACAGCCGGCAAAATCGCTCAGCGCTGCCGCCGGTTGCAGGCGGGCAACGATGGCCGCCACCTCTTCTGCGGTGAATTTGCCTTTTTCCACCAGCCGCGTCAGCTGGCGCTGAATACCGTCGATGGCAGCCTGTGCCGCGCCCTCGCGGTTGTCATACAGGAACACCAGATGACCGGCCTGTGCAGCCACCTGAGCAATACCGGCGCCCATGGCACCGGCACCGATCACACCAACAACAACAGCAGAATCCAGAGCTTTCATCTCAGCGCCCCTTAAATTCAGCCGGGCGTTTGGCCATAAACGCCGCCACGCCTTCGCGGTAATCGTCGGTACGGCCGGCCAGGCGCTGCAGATCGCGCTCCAGCGTCAGCTGCTCGTCAAAGCGGTTGCTCAGACTGTCGTTCAGGGCGCGTTTGATATAGCCCAGCCCCACCGTCGGCTGAGTCGCCAGCTGGCGCGCCAGCACCAGTGCTTCATCGCGCAGTGCTTCGTCGTCGGTAACGCGGTAAATCATGCCCCACTCCAGCGCCTGTTCCGCGCTTAACGGCTCGCCCAGTAAGGCCAGCTGTTTGGCCCGCGCCAGACCCACCAGGCGCGGCAGAAACCAGGTACCCGCAGAATCCGGCACCAGACCGATCTTGCAGAAGGCCTGAATAAATTTTGCCGAGCGCGCCGCCAGCACCAGATCACAGGCCAGCGGGATATTGGCGCCGGCACCGGCAGCCACACCATTCACCGCGCAGATCACCGGCATCGGCAGCTGCTGCAGACGGCGGATCATCGGGTTGTAGAATTTCTCGATCGACAGACCCAGATCGGGCATATCGGCGTCCGGTGCCACGTTACGGTCAGACAGATCCTGACCGGCGCAGAAACCCCGGCCTTCGGCGGTTAACAGCAGCACCCGCGCTTCCGGGTTTTCGGCGGTCATTTTCAGCGCCTCACGCACCTCCAGGTGCATGGCTTCGTTAAAGCTGTTCAGCGCCTGCGGGCGGTTCAGGCTCAGCAGCGCCACCCCGTCATCCACTGAATAAATAATGTGTTCAAAAGTCATGGAGAGATCACTCCGGTCCGGTTCTGGCTTCAGCGACCGCTGAAACCGGGTTTGCGTTTTTCCCGGAAGGCGGCGATGCCTTCGTTACGGTCGTCGGTGCCGGCCAGTACCGTGAAGGCCTGACGCTCAAAGCGCAGGCCGGTGGCCAGATCCGCATCCATGCCGCGCAGGATGGCTTCTTTCGCCAGCCGCACAGCCAGCGGTGCCTTGGCGGCAATATCCGCCGCCAGCGCCAGCGCGCGTTCGACGGTAAATTCGGGTTGGGTGATTTCGCTGATCAGGCCGCTGTGCAGGGCCTGTTGGGCTGTGATCGGCTGACCACTGAGCACCATCTGCATGGCCATGGATTTACCCACCGCCCGCAGCAGACGCTGGGTGCCACCAGCACCGGGAATGATGCCGAGATTGATTTCCGGCTGGCCGAATTTCGCATCGCTGCCGGCAATCAGAATGTCGGCATGCATGGCCAGCTCGCAGCCACCACCGAGACAGAAACCATTCACGGCGGCGATCAGCGGCTTGCTGAAACGGGTAATGCGCTGCCAGTGCTGCTGGCGCGGATCATTGAGGATGCCGACCATATCCAGCGCCGCCATCTCGTTGATGTCGGCCCCGGCGGCAAACGCACGGGCGCTGCCGGTGATAACCACAGCACGCACATCGTCGGCCGCTTCGGCGGCATCGAGCACGGCACTCAGCTCGCCTAACAGTTCAGTGGTCAGGGCGTTCAGTGCCTGGGGACGGTTCAGCCGGATAAGCTGAACCCCTGCTCCGGCCGTTGCAACGGTCAGAGTCTGGTAATTATCGCTTGTCATTTGAGTACCTGTTACCTGCCCGGTGTTGTTTTTGTAGCGGGTCGGTCGCGATCACATTCGTTTTTTAGTTTCTGCGCTGACAGATTGTGCTGAATTGGTGTATCGCTTTTATTCAAACTGCATGAAGTTAAGATACAAAACAACATTTATTTTTATATTTTACGTATCACTTTAGGCTAACATTCCATAAGAATGCAGTAACGGCGGGGCTCAGAGAGATTAATGACCCTATTCGACGCGGGGGAATATGGCCCGAATTGATACACATACCGACTAATAAACACCCACGCCGGTACGTAATCAGTGACTTCCACCGGCCGGAAAAGTATGTTTTGATACATAAAAATCAAAATAAATAAAAATAACGTATTGCTTTAAACCGCATGCCGCGCAGCATCCGATTACGCCCCGCCTCAGCCGTGGAATCCCTGGCCGGCGGACGCAGAAGCGATACACCCGACTGAGGATGTACTCCATGCCCTGTTACAGAATCGATGGCGTGACGCCTGTGGTTCACCCCACTGCCTACGTGCACCCCACTGCCGTTCTGATCGGCGATGTGATCATCGGCGCCGGCTGTTATGTCGGCCCCTGCGCCAGCCTGCGCGGTGACTTCGGCCGTATCGTGATGGAAGAAGAAGCCAATATGCAGGACAACTGCACGGTGCACGGCTTCCCCGACACAGTGACGCTGATTAAACGCCACGGTCACATCGGCCACGGCGCGATCCTGCACGGCTGTGTGATTGGTGAAGACACCCTGGTCGGTATGAATGCCGTGGTGATGGATTATGCCGACATCGGTGCCGCCTCGATTGTGGCCGCCTCATCCTTTGTCAAAGCCCGCTTCAGCTGCCCGCCACGCTCAATGGTCATGGGCTCACCGGCCGAGGTGCGCCGTCAGGTGTCGGATCAGGAACTGGCGTGGAAACAGACCGGTACGCAACAGTACATCGAGCTCACCCGGCGCAGTCTGGCAGGCATGGTCGAATGTCAGCCGCTGACCGCCGTGGAAGAGGAGCGGCCAACGCTGCAGACCGGCGAACACGAACCGCTGAAAAGCCGCTGATATGATGCATATCTGCGACGCCACTGGTAACCTGTTGTATCTTTTCTCAGGATGCGGCAGCCCCGTTCATCCACAGCTGCGCATCACAACGGACGATACAACCACTTGCCAATGACGAAACTCAACACGCTGGAAAGCCTGACGGAGCGCTTCCGCCATCAGAAGCCGCTGCGCGCGTCATCCCTGGTGATTACGGTATACGGTGATTCCATCGAACCGCATGGCGGCACGGTCTGGCTCGGCAGCCTGATCAAGCTGCTGGAACCGATGGGCATTAACGAGCGCCTGATGCGCACCACCATCTTCCGCCTCACTCAGGAAGGCTGGCTGATGAGTGACCGCGTCGGCCGGCGCAGCTATTACAGCCTGACCGGCCCCGGCCGGCGCCGCTTTGAGCAGGCCTTCCGCCGCGTTTACCGCAGCAACAATCAGCCCTGGGACGGTTCCTGGTGCCTGCTGATGACCAACCAGCTGACCCCGGAACAACGCAAGCAACTGCTGGACGACCTGTCGTGGCAGGGCTTTGCTGCGCTGACCGGCCAGCTGTACGGCAGCCCCAACTGCAATACCGGCCACGTGCACAGCGCCATCAGCTCAGCCGGGCTGGAAAACGATGTGGTGCTGTTTGAAACCCGGCCACAGGAAGAACTCGCCGGCCGGCCGGTGCGGCTGCTGGTGAAGGAAAGCTGGGATCTGGAATCCCTTGGCCGTCAGTATGAGGAATTTCTGACCCTGTTCCGCCCGGTGTGGCAGGAGCTGAGTGAGAAAGAGGACATCCGCCCGCAGGACTGCTTCCTCGCCCGCACCCTGCTGATTCACGAATACCGCAAACTGGTGCTGCGCGATCCGTTGCTGCCGGATGAGCTGCTGCCGGGTGACTGGGAAGGCCGCGCCGCCCGGCAACTGTGCCGCAATATCTACCGCCGCCTGACTCCCGGGGCTGAACTGTGGCTGGCAGAATCGCTGGAAACCGCTGAAGGGCCGCTGCCCGTGGTCTCCAGCGCCTTCTGGCAACGCTTCGGCGGACTGAAATAAGCCGGCTTATTCCGCCGGCATATCATCCAGGTCAATGCCCAGATCCTTCAGCATGGCCGATGCCGTGCGGAAGGAATCAATCGCGGCCGGTGCGCCGGCGTAAGCCATCACCTGCAGCAGCACTTCACGGATTTCCTCCACCGTCACACCGTTGCGGATCGCCCCGCGGACATGCCCGCCCAGCTCCTGCTGGCGGTTAAGCACCGAAATCATCGCCAGATTGACCAGGCTGCGGTCACGCTTTGACAGGCCATCCCGGCCCCACACATCGCCCCAGCAATTCTCGGTGACCAGCTTCTGCAGCGGCATGGTGAACGACGTTGCGTTGCTGAACGCCTTCTCCACAAAGTCATCGCCCATCACGCTCTTGCGGATTTCCAGGCCTTTTTCATACGCATCACTCATGGAAGTATCTCTTCTGCTGTCAGTTACAGGCTGCACTGTATGCCCACCTCCCCCAGGCTGCAACGCCGGCCGGGAAACACAGTGATCCGGCCGCGGCCCGCAGCCATCACCGGGCTGCTGCAGAGACTGCGGCACAGGAGTAGAGGCGGGCAAAAAAAACGTATACAATGCGCGCACTTACGTTATCCGCTCTCTGCGGACAACCGATCCGCCCGTAGCTCAGCTGGATAGAGCGTTGCCCTCCGGAGGCAAAGGTCAGAGGTTCGAATCCTCTCGGGCGGGCCATTTTAAAGAAACCGACTTCATGTCGGTTTTTTTATGCCCGCTTGAGATGGACGAGAACCTCTGACAGGTTCGACAAATTGCCGGGAGCAATTTGGTCCGCCGCAGGCGCCCGAAGGGGCGAAGGCAGGACACCGGAGAGACAATCGTGTGAGCCTGCGAGCGGAGAGAACATTGGAGCCCGCGACGATGGGCCACAGGCCGACAGTAATCCTCTCGGGCGGGCCATTGCTTCGCGCCTTTCCCGGTTAGTTACCACTTACAAAATTTCAGTAGTGACCAGATAGTGACCACACGGACTCGTAGTAATTAAACGGCCTCGCGACTATGACTACTGCCCTACTTTTTTATAAGCCACTAATCGCGTCCTTGACTTGGTCTGCTGAAATAAACTCTTGTTCCAGACGCCCCTTATCGCAGGTCACGAGTTGCTCATACAAGCCCTTCTCCTCAGCAGTCAGGTTCAGAGGACTACGATCCTGAGCTTTTACAGGTTCTGATACCGCATGGTCCTTATTACTGTCATAAACCGTAAGGCTCATCAAAATACTGCGCACCCCCGGCTGGGCTTCACGGGCGCGCGCGAGCATCAAAAGCCCCCAACTATCAATGTCTCCCCAGTACAGAAGCTCTTTGCTTTGCCAGGCCTCTCCAGCCAGCCACCCCAAATCTAGTCCCGCCCCCAGTATCGCAATGCAATCATGAACATCAGGCAACAAATGTTCACACTGTTCATTTTCTACCAAAAGAATTCGATGCGCGGGAAGATCAAGAGCCTCCAACTCCTTCGAAGTCAGCCGGATACGCTCGAAAGGGAGAATTCCAGCAGAAAGCGGTTTTACTAAAAGCCAATGATCTTTCTCTGGAGGGGCTCCAAGAAATGCCAGCAACCCAACTTCTACTACAGCTCCGGTATAACGAACATCAAGAAGCTTCTCAATCAGAGTAAAATGTCGCTCAAAGAATTTCGTATCAACGCCCATCCCCGATAACAACCGCAAAGGCCGGCCTGAAGCAATTCCCGGCGTCAACTTATCGACCAGCTGCAACGCAGCAATAACTTCTTCAACGGTTTTACTCAGCCACAGCGCTCGTTGCCGGATCAGCAGTCGGTGATACTTTTGATCGGCAACGGATATGATATGACTTAACCTGTGAAATTCTTCGGTAATCGCCGGGTCATTGATAGCAGATATCCATTCACTGGGCTGCCGTAAGCGCCATACGATAGGAACGACGACAGGCTCAGCAAAGTCACGGTATTTAACGGTATCGTAGATTACCTCCCCGATTTGAATGCTTTGCCAGTGTTCTATATGACGCTTCACATCTGCTGTTTTCTTTACTGCCTGCTGAGCCGTTGGCTTACCAATGTTAAGCTCCAGCGGCCAGCTAGAAGACGACAGCAGGCGAGCCTCCCGAATATTCGCCTGACACCACTGCTTCGACAACTTTAAAATCAACTCTTCAGGGGAGTGCATCCCGGCGCTCTCCTTCTGTCCGGCGCTGAGTAGCAGCCTGTTCCAGTTCTTTCCAGGTCAATGTCGTTAAACTTGATTGATCACCCTTACGATGTACAACAATCGCTGAGCGGGTATGGCTTCTTAACAAGCGCATTTCTTTATTTGGAGTCACAAACAGCGCGCTAAGACCAAACTCAGTTAATGCACTAATAATTCTGCCTGCTACCGCGTGGGAACTACGCGAGAATGCCTCATCAAGAACAATGGTGCCGAACAGTGGTTTATTGCTGCCGTCCGGACACAGCGCATAAGACAGTGAGGCAGTCAGAACATATGAAGCGATGATTTCTTTTTCACCGCCACTGCCCCCCTGCGAGCCGCTCAGCGTGTGTAAGATTTCTCCATTGCTGCGGGCAATAACATTCACCTTAAATTCCAATCTGAAACGAGGGTCGAGTAGCGCCTTTGCTGGTGCAGTATGGCTCTTCTCATAATGGTTACGCAGTGAGGCCACCACCACCTGTAAGGCCCGGTAATGACTTTCACCGTCATCAGCAGCCAGCTGAGCTGCGCGTAACTCTCTCATCTGGCGGGAAAATGTTCTGATACTTTCGTGAACAACGTCGTTGGCAATAAGCTGCAAATAATGCCCAGGCTGAAAGTCTACCCGACGAAGCGTGTAGTTGACGTCTTCCAGTTTATCCCGGATCTTGGCGACACCTCCTTCCAGGCCTTCAAGCAAAGTAGTCACACTATCATCGGATGAACGGTTCAGATACTCGCGGAAACGCTTCTGTTTCTCCGGCAATGCTTCTTCAGTCAATGTATGCAGGCGTTCAAGATAAGCAGGAACATCTTCTACATCAGATCCAGCCTCGACCAAAGCCCCTCTGTCCTCGCGTTTGGCAACTTCCATCGCCCTGACCAATTGTTTTGAAAGATCCCCAACCTGCTTATCCAGCTTTTCCTGGCGCTGACGCACATCAAGTAGACTTGTCTCTTCCAAAGACTTCATGTGCTGCAGTTCTGCCGTAGCAATAAGATCGTCACCTGCTTTCGCAATCGTCTTAAAATAGCGATCAATCACCGCACGATCGTCACTTTTCAGTCCGGATTCAGCCAGCACAAATAACCTTGAAACTTCGGCCTCAGCAATATCAAGTTGAGTATCCGCCCTCGTCTTCTCTTCGATCAGTGTGTTGCGCTGATCATCAATGTTGCTGCATTCCTGTTTTATCTTTTCAAGTTCCGCTTTGATCTTTGCAACATCCGAATCCGGTGACATCAGATTTTCCAGATGCTCTTTCTTCAACCGGATCTGTGCTTCCAATGATTCAACATTGATACTGTCGAAAGTGACTTCTTTAAGCGATTGCGCAAATGCCAACTGTCGCTGGCATTCTTCTTTATCAGAGCGCCTTTTTCGTTCTACGGCCTGAAGTTCCGCAAGCTGGTCTGCCTGAGTTTCTAAGCGCTTTTTTAACTGCATCAGACGAATCGTATTATCGAATCCTGTCATCCAGTCATCTGTCAGACGCCTCTGGTCCTGTTTTTCAAAGAAACGCGCCTTACCCGACATCATCCCTTCCCGGGTCAGGGCATGAGGGGTGTGCTGTAATTCCTCAGCGGTTGATACACAATGCCGGTCGATACCCGCAAGAAGCTCTTTTACGGCCTCTCTGTACGGGTGTGCTTTGTAGTTTAGTTTCCGGGTAAAACCATCGTCATAAAAGGCGGTCTGACCTGAGACGACCTTTACCTCATACAGCCGGACATGCAATTGGTTGTTACGCTGATTAACCCATCGCAATGCAAGTTTCATATCACTTTCAGGAACCATGATACGCAATCGGTGACTACCAATGGCCCGCTCAATAGCACCGTGCCACTCTGCCGCCTCAGGCTTCACCTGAATCATTTCCGCAACGAACGGCAGCTCCGACTCCGGCAACCCCAGGCCTTCTGCCAACACAGACCGGAACTTCAGGAACTGTCCGGGTATGTTCGAACCCGGTACATTCTCAGCTTCTTTTATTTCTTCCCTGAGTTCCCGGAACTGGTTCTCTACCCCCATTAATTCAGAACCTGAAGTAAAATGAAGATGCTCTGCCTGAGTGAACGCCTGCTCCAGTTTTTCGATAATGTTATCCAGATGTGCCTGATTGCGCTCAAAGGTCACTCGTGTCAGATCCTCATCTAACCCAAGAGACTGCACTTTTTTCAGATAAATATCTGCCCGGCCCCGACACGCGTAAACGTCTTTTTCAAGCAACGTAATATGTTCTTCAATGGTCTGAAGATCGTTACCACCAGAACGTAAGTAACGGGCATAGAGTTCGTCTTTTTCTGATGTTTTTAACTGATATATTTCATCCAGCTCAGCTTTTCGAGCGGTACATTCTGAAGAAAGACGCTTTAAACGCTCCGCTTCTTCCTTCCAGCGTTTATACATACCTTCAGCGAACCATACGGGAAGTACGGCGAGTAAATGCCGCATATCGTCACGGTCGATCTTGGCTTTCTCATACTGGTCCCAGTATTTCTTAACGGGTTCAAGAGAAGCGATCTGACGCCGAGCCAGCTCCAGCTCTTCATAAATAATTTTCAGGTCATCAAAACTGCTGGCGACTTCGGCGGCCTGTTGAAACTGTGATTCATCATCCAGCACCAGAGTCCTGAAGATTTCGTCGATACTGTTAAGTTGCTTTAACCCAGCCGCACGATTGAGCAGGTCAAACGCATTCTGCCCCACCTCAAAATAATCCCGGACTCTGGCAAGATAATTTTTCTTCGCAGCATAGACCGCCAGATTGGAGCTCACCTTTCCTTCCCGCGTTAGTGCTTTACTCCCACCCTGATCATACAGCTCGAGCCATTGGCGAAGGGTTGTCAAATGGTCTTGGTCAGTAGCCTTTTCGTTTATCGATTCTGACTGAGAGAATATCCAATATTTTTTCAGATCCTTTGCGGAAAAACTCGTATCGTCTATGGATAGCACCGCGCCAAGTTTTACGGTTTTTACGCCGTTATCCAGGGTCGCACATAAGCCAGAAATCACTTTTCCCTGACGTAACACATGTTCCTGCGACACCGAACCATTCCCAGCCCCAGATACCCCTCTTACGTAAGAAACGAGGTCACGGTCGCTCTCGTGCCCACCGGTTGAAGCAAGATTGTATTTGGGATTGGCCGTCAACAGCGTCATCAACGCGTCTATGAGTGTCGTTTTACCACTGCCCGTCGGCCCCACAATTGCCGTACCCATAGGGTCAAACTCAACCTCTTGCGGGCCTGAAAATCCGCCCCAATTGAACAACTCCAACTTCGACAGGCGAAAGGTCTCTTCAAAGCCCGGCATGACGACCTGTGTGCTCATCCTTGTTCCTCTTCATCCGTATGGATATCCGTATCATCTAAACCATCAGCCGTATGACTTTCCGCATTCATGGCAATAAAATCTGCCAGTAATGATTTAAGATTTTCAGGATTGGCAACGTGCGCAATCATAGGGCGAATCTCGACCCGGCCATGCGCATCTGGCGTTCCCACCAAGCCATGACCTTTTAATTGATCAAGTAAATTACTCAGACGCTTACGCTCTTTACTCTCACTGCCTGGATCACCGAGATATACCTGCAACTGGGCCATTAACTCATCCAGAGTGACCCGCGCTTCTCCGCGCCCGATTCCGCTGTCCTGCTCATAACTGATGAAATACTGACGTAAAATCGCCACCAGCAAAGACTGCTCCAGCGTCAGGCGCTGACGACGCACCAACGGATGCGACCATTCATCTTCAGCATCGTCCGGCCTTTTACGCACGGCAAGATACACCAGACCACGCACATCATCGGCGCGAGCATATAAGTCCAGTGGCTCCAGAATACGATTAACGTCCTCCATTGAAGTCAGTAATTGCTGATATAGATGCCCGGCTGTCGTAGCCTCAATCAGGCCCGAGGCAAGTAACTGCTGTGCGGCGGCACGCAAAGAAGCGTCGGTACGATCCGGATCAGGTTCTGTCGATAGTGTCTTCTGTGTAGCAGGCTGATCGACATTCGCTTGATCAGTTTCACCATCTGCCGCCGTCAATTCATCAAATATGCTTTTCATCAAAGATCCCAATCCACCCCAGCTAACGCCTGCTCATCCATAGAAACCCTGGGCACCGTGTATTCCCAGCGCCGGCCATGTTCATCGGTTAATTCGAAACACTCCGTATCTTCAGAAATAATCTGAATCTCAGCCTCTCTGGCCATACTGATCCATAAAGCCAGCGTCTCAAGGTCATGGGCGGGTGGCAGCAGATCAAGTAGTTCCGACAACATCACCGGCTTTCCCGCGACCCGAATACGCTCAAGGGTGCTGGTAATCAATGCTTCCCGATCCAAACCATCCAACGCGGTCCAAAATTCCTCGTCCACGCCTTCAAGACCGACATCCGGCTGCGAGAAATCCAATGCAGAGTCATCGCCCTGAGGCGCAGCCCGATAGCGAAGGCGCTCTATCACTGGCAGGTTAGAGGTGTTAAACCCAAGCGGAGGTAGTGAGGACGCCTGCCTCCTGATGCTCTGCTTATCCCAATTCATGCCTTGGGCAGCTTTAAATACCTCAGCCAGTAAAATACCTACGCGATGATGTTCACTGGCCAATCCGGTTTTAATAAAACTGCGGACATCCTGCTCGCTGCGAGATCTCGCTGTGATAACAGTGCGGCTTTCCTGGGTGAGTTTAAGACGGAGCCATTTCAGGTCCGTTATCTGGCTCCTGCTAAGCGCCTTACGCGCAGCTGGGTGTGCCAGTATCGTACGCAGACGATGGTTCATTTCTTCAAGTCGAGTCGTTTCACGCAGTTGGCGCAGAAATGCGTCAAAGACTTGTCCTTCGGATGTGTTCAGAAGAGCTTCCTGGCTATCAAGAAGCCGGTCCAGTACGTCTCCCCGGTGCGTGCCTTCAGCCACCACTTTTTGTCGCAACTGCATATCAGCCTCCCGCCAGGAATCTTCAACCCGGCGAAAATCAGCACTTAAACCTGTTGCCAGTGCAAATACTTCCCGTATTGCTTCAATAGCCTGAGCTTCCGAGAAGACGGGAATATTACCGGCCTCGGCATCGGCCAATTCATATTCAAGTTGACGGATTTTGCGCTTAATTGACGCCACACGACTGGCAGGGTCAGGGTTCATACCGGTTTCAAGCTGCTCAATCTGCTGCTGAACAACCGACAAACGCGAGGCAGTGGAAGTCATAATGCGATTATCCAGCGACTCCACAAAATGCATCGCACTGCGCAGTGCATCGGTTTCATAAATACGCTGACCACGCTCAATCACAAGCCCGCGCTTAATCCATTCACGAAGTTCGCGTCCGGCCTGTTGCAGCACCTGATCTGTATCGATGTTAAATTCATCGTGCGTCGCAAACGACGACAACATATCAGACAGCGCCTGCAGCGCATCTTCTTCCGCGACACCATCCTGAGCCCCATCAAACAAAACAGACAGGCAACCGGCAATCAACGGCGCACGCGGAGAGGCAAGCAGGCGCCATGCCGCATGATTATGACGCGCACTGATATATTTGCGGGCGAGTTGTCGTGCTGGGTTATCCTGCATCAGGCCTCCGTTCCCTCAGTCTGATTAACTCGACTCCACCAGGGTGGCTTGTTCCGGATCATACACTACGCCCTCGACCCGCCCCGTCCGGATTCGCTCAACGGCTTCATCTATCACCTTCAGTGGTAGCAAGAACCACTCCCGTGGCTTTACTGGCTTGCCGAAGCGGTCATTAATCACCAGCTCCAGTTGCGCCGGGGCCAGCATGCGGTGTAGCAGGTTCTCAAGCTTGGTGCGGTTAATGCCAGCAAGTTTATAGGTCGCTACCACATCAACTTTTGCCAATAAATACGTCGCATCGTTTTCTGCATTGGCGATTCGTGTTTCTACCTTACCCCCAGTGACGCCAATCTTATGAATTAACTCGCGATGGCTAGCAACCGTCGGATGATCCGACTGACTGCGCAGCACATAAATCGTTCCGCTTTCAACGTCTTCATCTTCCCACTGGTTGCTGAACAAAGGGCCTGCATCAGGCTCGGTCACACGACGGCCAGTATCGTCCTTATACAGCGCACGCTGTAGTGACCGACGCAGAATATTGCTCTCAGTGCCGTTGGAGTAAATCACGCGCAAGCGGGCATCGTTATCTCCGTTTGGCGCTTTAATGGTCTCGCCGACTTCTGCGACATACGCCATCTGACCACCCAGAATAAACAGATTGGTTCGCTCAATGCTGGCATCTTCTTTAAAACGTCGGGTCACGCGTAATCCATTTTTAATCTCGCGCTCCACCCGTTCAAAAATCAGCTGAAAGTCGTCAAAATCTTCACAGACTTCACGCTTAGCTACTTCGTCGACTTCACGCTTTTGCGCCGCACTGCGCACATGCTTAAGCTCGGTTAATGAACCACCAGCAATCTCACCCAACTCAGCCAGAAGCTCATCATCGCTGGGGCCAGAAGATTCGTCATTACCATAACCCGGTGGTTCTTCTCTTACGCTGGTCGCTGCATCCAACGAAGTCGATTCAGCAGTCCCGTTCAGTATCCCCTGATGATCCAGAGGCGTTAATAACTCTGCGCACTCTGTTAATGCACGCAAACGATCTAAACGCGTGGCATACAAGCGCTCAAAAATATCGCCACCTTCACCATGTTGCGGAATACGGTTGTGCTCATCGTAAAAGCGCTGTATGTCTTCAAAACCGGCCACAATACGCTGCTCTTTCGCTGACAACGTTTGTTTTTTCTCCGGTTTTGCATACTCATCAAGCTCTGCACGCAGATCATCAAGATCCATCGTAGCGACCCTCATCTTTAAATCGAACGAAGGCAGCTGCACCTTCGGCCATTGTTCGTTCCCAGGCATCCTGCGCATTTATAGACGGTAAACGTCCGCGCTCCTTCTTGAATTTTATTGCCCGTAATGCCAGCTCTTTCGCTTCTTCTGGGGTCAGGCGGGTCTTCTTCGCCGCGATCGCCGCGGCGACCTGCTTTAACGTATCTTCATTCATCGCGACCGACAGAATCGAATACGCCTCGCTGAATGGATTGATACTATCGATCAAGTCAATATCCAGCTCACGCACGTCCATCGAAAACTTACGAATCCCCTGAATCAGCGCCGTATTCGGTCCAGGCTCGCCGGGGGCCCCCGGATCAGTCAACATGCCATCCTGCCCGGCGATATCCAGCGCCACCTGTTTACCCTGCTGAATCAGGTTTAACGCCGTAATCGCATGCTGACGTACGGCCTCCTGATCTTCATCATCCAGCTCTGGGTAGCGCTCTTTAATGATCTTGCCCATGCGTACCTGAGTGAGTTCCTGCGGCACGGTCTCTTCATCAAACAAGCCGCGTTCTATGGTCGGCTTGTCCTGCACAAAGGTCGCTATCACTTCGTTAAGATCTTCGCGACAGATACGTGTGGCTTCTTCGGTTTTAGGCATGACCAGACCGTTGATTTCAATCTGAAACTGGCCCGTCTCCTGATTAAAGCCAACATTGGTTTTATCCGGTTTATAACCCTCGTCACCGTAATCAAAGCCCGGAGTCGGTTCGTTGGTCGGATTTTTTGGCCGAAACTCAAAGCGTGGAGCCAGCACCTGCTCCATCAGCAAACTGGCCGAAATCGCTTTTAACGTATCATTAATCGCTTCGGCCACCGCGTCTTCGCTGGCGTCTGGTTCGGCAATTAAATTGGTAAAGCGGGCTTTGGTTTTACCCGGTGCATCGCGGGTGGCACGACCAATGATCTGGACAACCTCGGTCAGACTCGCACGATACCCCACCGTTAACGCATGTTCGCACCAGATCCAGTCAAAGCCTTCTTTCGCCATGCCCAGGGCAATAATAATATCGACATGATCGCGGTTGTTCTTCTGAGTTGGGTCTTTGAGCGACGCAGACACCTTGTCACGCTTGCTGGCATCATCATCCACCAAATCAGCGATTTTCAAAATACGACCTGATTTTGCCTTAACTAACTGAAAGCCCGTGTTGTCATCCGTACCCTGCCATTCGCCCAGCTCTTCAATAATATGCTCCACTTCGCGGATTTTATCTTTGGTGCTTTCACGCGAGTTGACACTCGGAATATGAATAATGGTCTTCTCATCCGGGTCGAGCACTTTCAGCAGGTCATCCGCGTACGGGCCGGTGTAAAAAAAGTAACCAATATCCAGCGTCTTCAGGTGCTCATAGCCATTGAGTTGCTCGTAGTAGGTATAGGTAACCGACTCAAAACGCGCTTCGTCTTCAGGGGCGAGTACCGCCTCAGCGTCGCCACGGAAATACGACCCCGTCATCGCGACAATATGCACCTTATCGCGTGCCATCAGCTCGGCCAGTTGCGCACCCAAACGGTTCTCCGGGTTCGCGGACACATGATGGAACTCATCGACCGCAATCAGGCAGCCGTCAAACGCCTCGATACCAAACTTTTCAACCGCATTGCGAAACGTCGCGTGCGGGCACACCAGCACCTGATCGTCACCGGCCAGAAAGCTCCCTACCGAATCGGCTTTGCTGCCTTCGCCGGGGCTGTTACACAAGTTCCACTTCGGCTCAACGTGCCAGTCGGCCCAGAAGCCGAACTTCGTCAGCGGTTCATCGGCAAAGCTGGAGCCAATGGACTTCTCAGGCACGGTAATAATCGCCTTGCGTAAGCCCTGATTGTGCAACTTATCGAGTGCAATAAACATCAGAGCCCGGCTCTTACCTGAGGCCGGTGGCGACTTGATCAGCAGATATTGCTCACCCCGATACTCATAGGCACGCTCCTGCATCGGGCGCATGCCTAACTCGTTGGATTTGTTGGTCTTACCGCTCTGTGCATACGATACCGACACAGAAGGAACATTCTTATTCATACGCTTCGCCTGAATGTTTAAAAGTTGCCCTGGCTGATTAAACAGGCCTCATGCCCGCCATTGGTGTTTGTAACCGAACTGTTAAGGAGTCCTTGACAGTTGAATATCGTCGAATTGCTTCGAGCGGAATCTCGAACAACGCCTCATAGGAACTCATAGGAACTCATAGGAACTCATAGGAACTCATAGGAACTCATAGAAACTCATAGGAACTTATAACCATTCTACTCACCCTTAGCATCACCAAATGAATAGTACGCCCACCGCCGTTCACCATGTTGAACAATATGACCTTCACTCTTCAGCGCGCTAAGCAGTTGAGCCGCCTGATCTTTGGTCAAGTGACACAACTCCATAACTTCGGATCTGCGAATCTGACCGTGTTGCTGAACGTAATTCAGAACCATCTGCTCATTCTGCAGTTTGCTAAAGCCCGCCTGACGGGTATACGCAGCTTTATCACCCTTAGCCTGATACATGGCTGCAGATAAGGTGTAACTTCTACCACGGGTCTTGCCATGTGCTTCTACCAATCCGGCTTCAACCAGTGACTCGACGGTGCGTTTAGCAACAGCAACATCCTGCTGAACAAGCCCGGCCAGCTCTTCCACGTTCATACGCTTCTGGCCTTTTAGTGCCGAAAGCACGATCAAGCTATCTACGGGCAAACTGCCCCGCTGGTTTTCCTGCTCGATCACTAAACGCAGAAAGACTTCATCAGCCTCCACCGTTTCCAGGCGCAAAATCACGTTGTTGTAATCCGTCCTGCTGTAGTCGGGTTGCGGACGACCAAAACGCAACATACCGCGATAAATCTTATCGACCCCTCGGCCCGAGCGCTCAACCACACCGATGCGCTTCATCACATCCGCTAATCTGGGGTTACGCGGGCGTGGCTCGGTACTGAGAAGGTTACCGATCGTCACCCCATCTACCAGCCCTCCGGGGTTACTGATGGTCAGGCTGTTATCGTTTAAACGCACATGCACCGCACCAAGGCGATGATAATCGCGGTGCACCAACGCATTAGCGACCGCCTCGCGGAACGCGCCCATATCCACCATGGGTACGGGCACGCGGAACAAACCCACCTGGATTTCACGCTCAGGGTTATACGGACGGAAGTTGGTTTCTAACCACTCAAGCGCCTTTAATAAAGGAAACCGCCGGAACTCATTAAAACGAACGTCTTCCCGCTCTAGTACCTGAAACGCCAGCTCATGGGTGGGCACAAAATCACGAATCGCCATTTCCCGGCCAATCACCAGTAAGCCGGTCAGTGTTGGCAGGCGCTCACCAGCGGCCGACCGGGCAGTAAACCCAAGTGCAGCATCCAATTGTTCGTCGTCCAGCTCCAGCAATACCCGATCACCACCATAATGTTGCACTGCCTGGCGCAGGCGCTCGCGTTCAATCGGGTCAAAATCGGCAACCGTTGCCCCAGCTACAACCTGTGCAGAGGCATCAGAAATACCAATACTGGAAGACCGGCTGGAGCGTTCATGTGGCAGCATGGCAACACATTCAGGCGTGCCATCCTGTTTAATACGACGATGTAAATATTGGCCAGACGTTGTGGCAATTTCAGAGTGCGTTGCTTTAGACACCAGAATACGGGCCACAATCACGCCATTGACATCAAAAGACTCAACCTTGACCTGCAGCGCAGGTGACGTGCGGGCAGCAATTAACCCCGGCAAGCCGGTTAAATTCACATGATCTGCATGCAGGCCGGTTGGCGTGGCGTCATCTTCAACACCCAGCCACAATTCACCACCTTCTGTATTGGCTAAGCACACCAAAGCCTGTACAAGCTCATCATCATGCAGACGCTTGCGGTCGCTTTTAAATTCGACCGTGAGGGATTCAGATGCGGGGATGACTGTATTGCTCATAACGGCTGTCCTTAAGCTCCTTTTTTATCTACGGTCATCTTACTGTACATCTCAAACAGCTTTTCCAGCCGCTCGGTGTCATTGCGGAAGCGGCGACCAATGTAGATGCGTTCCAATACTTCATCGTTGCGTTCATGAGCGGCGCGTAGATCAGCGGGCATATCTTCAGGTTTATACAGGTCAGCAATCGTCGCCGGAAAGTGGCGTTCACGGGCAAGCAGAATATCTTCTGCGCAGCGGGTCAGGTCTTCTTTGTTTTTCTCCGTCAGTTTAGGCACTGGGAAGGTGTTCCAGCCCATCGTATTGGAATAACGGAAATCTGTTTTCATTTTCCCACAGACCGTCCCGATCCAGACCAGATGAATACGGGAGGCGATCAGGGCCATATTCCAGAGAGGGGCGTCGTACAATGCAAAGGCTTGATTTGTTGTAACTGCCACCGCATCTTTGAGCTCTACTGGCACATATTCACGCTGCTCAGATGATACAGTAGGAACTAACAGGAGATGCCCTTTAGCACTTTTTCGGTCTCTATACTGGTGCGGCCTATATGCCAGATTATTTAAAGATATATCCTTACTTCTATTACGATGTTCTTCTACTGAGGAGATTCGAATTTTTATTTCTGGTACTGATTTAGCTAATTCTAAAAACTCATCATCAATCCACAAACAGTACCTAACTAGGCCTTTTATAAACTCTTGCGCACCATAAACTGGACGAATTAAAAATTCACTTTCAGGGTAGCTATCTATTAAACTCTCTCGCTCTACTCTATTTAAAGTCAAATAATTTCCATCACCGGGATAATTACCATAGCTCATTTCAGTCAATCCAGATATGGACCTAGAAGATTTTGAGATAAAAATATTACTACTAGATACCAGATACGCATTTATAAAGTCGCATTTCTTCTCTATAACCTGACCATCAACACCCGTAGAGAACAAGTTCTTAATATTACTAACTACTGCTGAAATTCCGACAATAGCAACCGTCACGCCCGCATTATTAGCGGCAAGGTTAGCCCACTTAAATGAGGTATGAGCAAATTCAATCTGACAGCCAGTTGAAAATACCTCCGGCCATAAAATCGGTACCTGCTGCCCCTGACAAATGGAGTTGGTGGATACGAAAGCGGCACTCGCGGTATGGCGTGCACAATAGTCGGCGGCCTTCATAAACCAGCCGGCGACATAATCGAGCGACTTCCAGCTTTTTACTCGCTTATCAAAAATCGTTTCCAGGTCGGCCTTCTGCTCTCTCGACTGCTGTGAGGACCCAAGATACGGCGGGTTGCCACAGATATAGACCTCGCCGCCTTCGTTTTCGAAGTCGATTTCACTCTGATCTAACGGGGTTTCAAACAGATCATCCGCATAGAGCTTTACACTTGTGCCTTCGGCTGGGCAGGCCAATTCCCAGTCGACCTGCAGAGCATTGCCGCTGGTGATCCAGTTCTGGTTGTTCAATGGTAAAAACTCCACCAACGCTTCTTTCTGGCCACGATAACTGACGTCGCACTGGTACTCGGCAATAATCAACGCAAGGCGGGCGATTTCCGCAGAAAAATCCCGTAGTTCGATACCACGAAAGTTATTCAGTGGAATATCGCTTTTACGCCCGGCCTCGCCCCGGCGTTCGTTAATGGTGTTTTCAATCTCGCGCATTTGCTTATAGGCAATGACGAGAAAATTGCCCGAGCCACAGGCCGGGTCGAACACACGAATACGCTCCAGACGCTTGCGCAGGTTTAACAGTTTGCGGGCGTTGTCACCGGCTTCTTCGAGCTTGCTACGCAGATCATCCAGAAACAACGGATTCAACACTTTAAGGATATTGGGCACACTGGTGTAGTGCATGCCCAGTTCGCCACGCTCTTCGTCATCGGCGACCGCCTGAATCATCGAGCCAAAGATATCCGGGTTGATCTGGGTCCAGTCCAGGTTACCGATGTGCAGCAGATACGAGCGGGCGATTTTGCTGAAGCGCGGTACCTCTATTTCGCCGGAAAGGGTACTGCCCGAAAACAGACCACCATTTACATACGGGAATTGATCTGCCCAAGGGCGCAAGCCCGACGTTGCCCGATCAGCGATTTTTGTGTTCATCGCCCGGAACATTTCGCTGATGACTTCATGGGTATTGGAACTGTCGCGCGCACTCATCTGTTCGATGGTGGCGGTAAACAGATCATTACCATTAAAGATGTCGGTATCTTCGGCAAAGAAACAGAAGATCAGGCGCGCCATAAAATGGTTCATTTCATGGCGCTGGGCAGCGCTGCCCCATTCCGGGTTATCTTTCAGCAACTCGACGTATAGGCGGTTTAAACGACTGGTGGCGCGGATATCAAAGGCATTTTCACGTATCTGCTTTACCGTGCTGATACCTGCCAGTTGTAAAAAGAAACTGAAGTGATCCGGAAATTTGGTGTATTCACAGGCAACAGTTTCACCACTATCGAGCGCTTCGGCCTCAAAAGTTTCACCGTCAGTCGCCAGAATGAACTTCACTTTGTTTTTGGCGGTAGCCGGGCTGTCACGCAGCGCTTTTAACGCCTCGGCAACCTGGCCCCGCTCGCTGACGAGGATATGGATATTGTTTCGCTGCAGCACACCGCCAACATCGGACTTGTTGGTACTGCCGGATCTGAGTTTTTTGATGGTGGTTTCTTTGTTCCCGAAGGCACGCAGAAACTCATAAGGGAATTCTTCAGCATCAAATGGCTGTTGCGCCAGATCAGAAATGGCTACTTCAATTTCAACAGCGTTCACTTGCGGTCGCTTCCTTCATTGGTTGCAGCCTCAGCCTGTAGCTCTAACAAGTCAGAGATATCACACTCCAGATATCGGCAAAGCTGCTCCAACACATCAAATTCTACACGCACGGCAGTTTCCTGATAGAGCCTGGTGATAGTACCTCTATTGATACCCGTGTCACGAGCCACATCAGCAATCTTCAACTTTTTCTCGCCCATGATGCGAGACAAATGACACTTAATCATCTTTAAAAGACCTTTTTTATCTCCTGCAGATTAAAAATTCCTGCAAAAGATCATTTGCAAATCGATATGATCTATAGAAGATCATTTTGGTTTCTATGAGTTGGATTTACTTTACTAGACGACGACCTTTATGTCACAGACCTACTTAACCACCGAAGAACTGGCTCAACGCATCAAGTACGACGCACGCACTATCCGTAACCAACTGAAGGATTCTGTTCTGCTGGAGGGAGTGCATTACTTCCGTCCGTTTGGCGGCCGCAAGCCTCTGTACGTATGAAAGGAGACCGAAGCCGGTATGTCCAGAGCTACGGCGATTGCTACTCAAATGGTCAAGCCGCAGAGAGGGCTGTCTACAACAACAGCTAATATCCATTGTTGCTATCACGTCCTATCAGAACCCGCAGTTTAAACCCTGTACTTCTATGTCACTAACAAGTATCCATGAGCAGCCCTGTCTTCTGCCCCTGCGCCACAGCAAATAAAAACGGGGCCTGAGCCCCGTTTCTGCTTTCAGCGAATTAACGTATCAGGCCACCTCATAAGTGAAGTCGCCATCCTCCGTTGCACCAACGTGTACTTTGCTGATTTCTTCGCCGTTGGCCATTCTGTCGAGGCATTCGGATGCCAGTGCCGGCAGCAGGGTGCGGCTGAGAATGGTTTCAATATTACGCGCACCGGTATCCGATTCCTGGCAGCGGGCAACAATATTAACCAGCACATCTTCATCGTAGGTGAAGGGAGCGCCATATTTCTCGTATACCCGTTTTTCGATTTTTCGCATATTGATGGCTGCAATTTCCATCAGGTTTTCATCGTCCAGCGGGTAATAGGCGATGGTGTTGACCCGGCCCATAAAAGCCGGCTTAAAACTCTGCAGCAGGTAAGGACGGATATTGTCCAGCAGAACTTCCGGATCGGGTTTTTCTTCCACCTGATTGAAGATCGCGCGGATGGCATCCTCACCGGCGTTTGAGGTCATGATGATGATGGTATTTTTGAAGTCGATATCGCGCCCTTCACCATCCTTGATCGTGCCCTTGTCGAACAGGTTGTAGAAAATATCCTGTACGCCCTGATGCGCTTTTTCCATCTCATCCAGCAGAATCACTGAGTATGGTTTACGGCGGGCGGCTTCGGTCAGCACACCGCCTTCACCATAGCCGACGTAACCCGGAGGGGAGCCCAGCAGCATGGAAACCTTATGCTCTTCCTTGAACTCCGACATGTTGATGGTGGTGATATTCTGTTCACCGCCGAACAGTTCATCCGCCAGCGCCAGCGCGGTTTCGGTTTTACCGACACCACTGGTACCACAGAAGAGGAAGACCCCCATCGGTTTACGCGGGTCGGTCAGCCCGGCGCGGGAAGTCCGGATCACCTGGGCGATGGCTTCCAATGCATGAGGCTGACCAATCACCCGTTTACCCAGTCGGTCGGCCAGGGTTTTCACTGCCGTGATCTGATCGCTGACCATTTTGCCGACCGGAATACCGGTCCAGTTGGCAATCACTTCGGCAATTGCCTGCTCGTCCACGTTGGCCTGCATCAGCGGGGTTTCACCCTGAATCTCCATCAGCTCAGCAGTCAGCGCTTTCAGCTGCTGTTTGAGTTGGTCGATTTCCGCTGCCGGCAGCTTGTCTTCTTCCTTATTCAGGAAGTTTTTGTCAATCTGATCACGGCATTCGCGGATGCGGGTAATCAGTTCATTTTCCTGCTGATACTGGTTTTCCAGTTGTGCAAGTTCCTGTTCCGCGGTCTGCTTTTCTTCATACAGAGCGGCCAGCCGTTCTTCGTGCTCGCCGGTCGCCGCGGCTTCACGTTCCAGTTTATGAATGGTGATGCTGGCGCGCTGAATACGGCGGCCGGCATCTTCAATTGCGCCCGGCGTGGAAGACTGGCTCAGAGCCACGCGCGCGCAGGCGGTATCCAGCAGGCTGACGGATTTATCCGGCAGCTGCCGGCCGGGAATATAACGGTGGGATAATTTAACCGACGCCACGATGGCTTCATCCAGAATGCGGACATGGTGGTGCTGCTGCAGGGATTCAGCAATACCACGCATCATATCAATGGCTTTTTCTTCCGATGGCTCTTCCACTTTCACCACCTGGAAGCGGCGGGTCAGAGCCGGGTCACGTTCAAAATATTTTTTGTATTCAGCCCAGGTGGTGGCGGCAATAGTGCGCAGCTCACCACGGGCCAGAGCCGGTTTCAGCAGGTTGGCGGCATCGCCCTGCCCTTCTTTACCACCGGCACCGATCATGGTGTGGGCTTCGTCGATAAACAGAATAATCGGTGTGACAGAAGCGCGGACTTCTTCAATCACCGATTTGAGACGGTTTTCAAATTCGCCTTTCACACTGGCACCGGCCTGCAGCAGCCCCAGATCCAGTGTCCGTACGGCCACATTTTTCAGCGGATCAGGCACATCCCCGGCGGCGATACGCAGCGCAAAGCCCTCAACCACAGCGGTTTTACCGACACCCGCTTCCCCGGTCATGATCGGGTTGTTCTGACGCCGACGGGTGAGAATATCAATGCACTGGCGGATTTCTTCATCACGCCCCAGCACCGGATCAATCTCGCCGTTTTTCGCCCGCTCAGTAAGGTTAACCGTGTACTTATCCAGTGCCGGCGTTTTCGACGCCGCGACATTGGCGGTTCCGGCATTACCGGCACCCGGTTCATTGCCCTTCACCAGGTGATCGGTCTCACCTGTGGTACCGAAGATGGCACGGGCAGTTTCACGGATGGATTCCGGCGCGATGGCTTTCAGTGCCGGGCAGCTTTCCAGCAGCTGGCGGCGCGAGCTGTCTTCCAGCAGCAATGCTGCCAGCAGATGACCGGAGCTGATCATGCCGTGCTGATAATCAACCGATGCCAGCATCCAGGCATTTTTGGCCGCATCAACGATGGATGGCGCCAGTGCCGCCGGGCGTGTGCTGCCATTGCGGAAGCGCGCGATGACACCTGCCAGCTGTTTGGCCAGATCGGCGGGATTCACATCGTGTTTTTCCAGCAGCTGGACAAAATCCGTATCCGGAATATCCAGCAGTTTAAGCAGCCAGTGTTCCAGCTCAACATTGTACTGGTTATAGGCCAGGCACAGACCCGCAGCGCCTTCCAGCGAGTCACGCATATAGGGTGACATCTTGTCGACCAGCGACTTCAGATTAATGTTAATCATAGGTTGGGTTCCTTGTCTTATCCGGTTGATTAACGGACTGATTAATAGGCCATCGGCAATGCATCAAGCGGCGTCGGTATTTCCTGCGACAACCGGATTGAAATCATTTTCCCGTCGAGGTTTTCCGGGTTCACGTGGGTATTCCAGCCCAGCAGCCCCATATTTCCGTCGCTTTCCAGCAGGTTTCTGAGCGACAGGTTGTCATCGTTCAGACGTACTTCAATTTCAAAGTCCTGTTCACTGCCGGCACTCATACGGATAAAGGATCTGAGTTCTTCCAGTGTCTTCGAGCCGGGCGCCAGAGACATAAACTCATCTTTTGACCGTGGCGTAATCACCACACCAAATTTGTTCTGAATCTGATAACAGACCGAACCAATCACGGTACTCATGCCCAGCTGATTGTTAACCCCCTGCGGGTGATCCTCGTCCGGCAGGCGGCAGCGCACATCTTCCGGCAGCTCGTACCATTCACCACGGAACTGCTCAATGTGGGTATCAAAGCCAAACATACCTTCGATGGCACTGCGCAGGGATTCGGCTGAACAGATACCGCGCCCCAGATGGCCGGCATAGCGGGCCATGTGTTCATCACTGACGGCGGTCCTGAATCTGAGCTCTGACAACCCCAGGCCGGAAATGGATAACAGGGATTCGGTAAACAGGTCATTTTTCAGTGAACCGTTCTGTTGCGCCCGTTCGTATTCCGGCACCATCTGGTATTTATGCCAGGCTTCATAAAACATCGAGATGATTCTGTGATTGAACAGATCAAAGAAATCACTCAGCGCCCGGTTTTTCTTACGCAGTTCACCCAGCACCATTTCGCTGAAGGCATAAGGCATCACCCCCTGACTGCCGGTCAGCCCCATCATGGCAACATTCATCTGCCACTGCAGTACGGATGATTCTTCCGTTTCGCGGCTGTGAATCCGTTTCTGTGTCACCCGGGTAACATCACTGCCGTGGAAGGCCAGTCCGGGATCAGCAGAGAAATGCACGGCTTCCTGATCAGGACGGGCAAGACCGCCGACGCTGTCGGCAGCGATTTCCTCATCATCCTGAGGCTGATGAGCAGCCCGTTCTAGCAAACGTACCGCCTGAAAAAAATCGAAGCGATACGGCTCTGACTGCAGCTGCTCGATTAAATTAAGGCTTTTTCGCCGGCGCGTGGTGGCCATCGTTTAAACTCTCCGACTTTACCGTTCAGGGTAACAATCAGTTTGGTAAAGGAATTAATTGAGCCGTACAGACCGAAGAAATGCTCCAGGACACTGGAAAAAATCATCGTACTGGTACCGGCCAGCATGACCGGGTCGAGCACCAGCTCAATCTGCGTTCCACGGCACATGGCAACCATGCCATCAATCTGGATCGGCGCCGTCACCGGTTTGGTGTGAATGGCGACGATGGCATCAATCATATTGCGCGTACTGGCCGAATCACGGAAATCATAAAGGCGCAGAATTTCCTTCAGGGCATCGACGGAACCACTGCCCTGACTGAGTGACAGGTGGTTCAGGTTGAGATGGGAAATCAGCCGCCAGTAGCCGCGCTCACGCAAGGGAGGGCGGATGGTCGCCCCCGGCGCCACCACACAGGAAATTCTTTCCGTCGGGTATTCATCATCGACCACTTCAAACAGCGGCTGGCCCGCCCCGGATGGCAGTTTTTTCGGCAGGTTACGGTTGGAACAGAGCAGCCTGAGTTCGAGGTTCTGATCACTGACGGCGAACGGATTGAAGTTCAGGTCAACTAGGCTGATGTCCGTTTCCGAAGCCAGCTCATTACGGTGATCGCCTTCCATCACCTGACGGCGGTGGGTCAGCCAGAAAGCGGCTTTCTTATCCTGATTACGGCTGTGATTGATACCGTAAAACGGCCGGTAAGGAATATAGTTCCCATCGCTGTCGGTGGCCCCTGCTTCGAGAATGCTGTACACCTCAAGCCCTTCTCGCCGGCGGGAGTCCGGCACCACGGGGTAACGCGACTCAGTATGCGTCAGCGGTACCGGATCGGCAGACATTTCAAACAGATTAACCACAGGGGTGCAGTTGAGGGCAAAAGCACCGGCATTGACCTGATGCTCCAGCTCGCTGTCGCTCTCGCGCAGATAGAGATAAATATTCAGCGTATCGGAGTAGGAATCCCTGATCGCCTGATCGAGCTGAGTCACATCAATAAACTGGAATTTTTCCTGAAAGGCGAAGAATTCCGTCAGCAGACGGTAACCTTTAAACGACTCCTGCGGATAAGGCAGAATGCCTTCATCGGTACCGAAGCCGACCTGCTGCAGACAGTCGGGATTGAAAATCACCGGATGAGGGTCACCCTCACCATTGGCAATCACCACTTTGAAACATTTGGTCAGAATCAGGTCATATAACGGATGAACGTGCTGCGCCTGTCCGCGCAGGAAGAAACGCAGCTGTGAAAGTCCCATCTCAGCAATATTCAGATCGGCACTGAGGGTTTTCAGCGAAATTTTCAGTACCGCTGCTGCCCCCTGGATATCAAAACTGCCCGGAGCAATAAATGGCCGTGGCATCAGCTGAGCAGACTCAATCCGCAGAGGCCACAGCTCAACCGGATAACTGCTGGAAAAACGGCACTCCTGTCCATCCTGGGCCGTAGTATCCAGCAGCGTACCGGCAGGAACGGTTTCCCGCCCATCAAGATCTTCCGCCGGGGAAAACTGCACAATCGCCATGGATGGAATCGGCCGCAGGTAATGAGGATAAAGCGTTTCCAGCATGGCATCGGTAAGTTCAGGAAAATCATCACTCAACTTCTGCTGAATTCTGGCATTCAGAAACGCAAAACCGGACAGCAGACGTGCGACCAGAGGATCATCAACCGCATCACTGCCCAGCTTCAGGCTTTCGGCAACAGAAGGATGCTGACGGGCAAAGTCGCCGGCCGACTGTTTGATGAAGGCCAGCTCTTTTTCATAGTGATAAAGAAGTCGGTCACTCATCAGAAAATCTCCGAAACATCGACGGTCTGATTGACCGGATTAAGCATGGATTCAAAAATAATCAGTTCCTGCAGTGGGTTCACATTCAGTGTGGCTTCAACACGGAAATGAATGGTCGGATCTTCGTTATCCAGCACGGCTTCTGTTTTCACCTTAACGGTCTTGATTCTGGGTTCAAATTTCAGAATCGTTTTTTCCATCTTGCGGCAGAATTCATTGCGGTTATCGAAGGTGGTCATATTGATGGTCGACAGATCCGGCAGGCCATAATTCAGCACCGAATCGTCCAGATTACGGTATTCCGGTGGCGGTGAAACACAGCAGTAACGGGTATTGAACAGGTTCTCCAGATCCCGGCGGATGCTCTCGCGGATACAGCGTACGATGTGGTGGCTCTGGCGGAAATCAGCATTCTGATTCTGCTCCAGCAGGCGATCCAGCACCGGTGGGATCAGGCGTTTTTCGCGGTATTCTTTCATCTTAAACTTTTCCTGTATCCAGCTGGTTCAGCGATGTGGTGAGCCTGAGTTCGGATACCAGATGATCAACCGAGTAATGGGTTTTCAGATGCACAATGCTGGAGTAATGCCCCGGTTTTCCTGGTTCTTCCTCAACCCGGACCCTGGCTTCGCGCAGCGGATAGCGGGCCATCATTTCCCACGACAGGTCATCCCTGCCGGTGGAATAATCATCCAGCCAGTTCTGCAGATAACGCTCACAGGCTTCGGCAGTAATATAGGAACCGACCTTATCGCGCACGATCACCTTGATGTACTGCGCAAAGCGGGAGCCACACAGAATCTGCTGCATCATGGCACTGATACGGGCGTTGGCGTTGGCCGACTTACTGCCATAGTTTTTTGAAATCTGCAGCGACGGGCAGTTATTGAAGGCGGCATAGGGCGTCTGAAAACTGTGACACAACGAAATCAGCCCGATATCACTTAACTGCCGCTCCAGCTGGTCGGTAATCGCTACGGAAGTGAACATTTTTACCGAACCAGACGCCGGATCGGTTGTGAACGGCAGCGATGGAAACTGGGTAACCAGTCCGCCGCCGTAATGATCGCGCGGGACACCCCGGATATGGCTGAACCAGCCGACTTCGGAAAACTCGCGGATCAGTACCGTACCGAGTGCAAAGCAGGCGTTACCCCACAGATAACGGCTGCTGTCACGACCGTTTACCGACTCAGTAAAATTCAGCCCCAGTCGTGAGCGGGTTGATGGCTGATAGGGTTCGCGCAGTAACACCTGCGGTAAAGTCAGCGCCAGAAAGCGGCTGTCTTCATGCTCACGCAGCGAGCGCCAGCGGATATATTCTTTTGACCGGAAGACTTCATCAAAATTAATCGGCAGGCCAAGGCTGTCATAACTGTCCAGCCCGAACAGCTGTGGTGCCGCACTGCAGACAAAAGGACAGAAAGCCGCCGCGGCCGTACGGCTGATGCCCTGCAGGGTAAACACATCATCAAACGGGTGACCATCAAACGGCTGATGGGCGACGTAATAATCGCCGAGCAGAATACTGAACGGCTCACCACCGGGGGTACCGAACTCCTGGTTATAAACCAGATGAAACAGGCCGCTCTGATCAAAATCCGGCGCTCTTTCCATATCCCTGGACAACTCTTTCCAGCTGACATCGAGCAGGCGGATTCTGGTATTTTCCGTGTTGGTCAGCGCATCCACCAGAAACCACAAACCCCGCCATGAGCTCTCCAGCTGCTGAAAGGACGGATGATGAATGACGGCATTAATCTGCTCACTGATCAGCTCATCAATCAACGCGATCTGGCGGTTGAGCCAGCGCCGTGCGGTAAAGGCACTGCGCTCCGCGTCAGCGGCAAAGTTATCGCTCCACAGGGTAAAGGCACGCACCGGATCGCCAGCAGCAAGAAAGGCGTCGACACCGGTTGAGTAATCAGATTCCTGCGGAGAACGGACAGAAGACGGGGCCTGACGCAGCCCATCGGGGGCGGAAGTATCAGTCAGCACATCAGATCCCTTAATCACTGCTGAAACAGGGGGCGCAGAGCGCCCCACTCCTGTTTACTTAGGCTGTGGAATATTGGCCACCATACGCAGGGAGGTCGTCAGCTCCTCCATCTGCAGCCATGGTTTCAGGTACGCTACAGCACTGTAGGCACCTGGCTGGCCAGGGATTTCCTTCACTTCAACACGGGCTTCAGCCAGCGGATACTTGGCTTTCATTTCCGGCGAAGCGTCCGGGTTAGAGTTGGTGTACTGTGAAATCCACTGGTTCAGCCAGCGTTCACAGCTTTCAGCCTGCATAAAGGAACCAACTTTATCGCGTGCCATCACTTTCAGATAATGCGCAATACGCGAAGTCGCCATCAGGTATGGCAGACGGGCTGAGATCGCCGCGTTGGAAGTGGCATCCGGGTCATCGTAAACCTTCTGCTTCTGTGCGGTCTGAGCACCAAAGAACACAGAGTAATCAGTATTCTTATAGTGACACAGCGGCAGGAACCCCTGATTGGACAGCTCGGCTTCACGGCGGTCAGTGATACCCACTTCGGTCGGACACTTCTGGTCAGTATCGCCGTCATCACTTTTAAAGATGTGGGAAGGCAGACCTTCAACCCGGCCACCTTCAGCACCACGGATGGCAGTACACCAGGAGGTTTCAGAGAAAGCCCGGGTCAGGGTTGTACCCATCACGTAAGCTGCATTCATCCAGCAGTAATCATCATGTGCAGCTGCTTTCGACATGCCGGAATCATCCTGATCAAACTCTTCAAAATTGAAGCTTTCGACCGGTTTGGACGCTTCACCATACGGCAGACGGGCCAGAACGCGGGGCATAACCAGGGTCACAAAACGGGAATCATCGCTGTCGCGGAAGCTGCGCCATTTGATGTATTCCTGTGCTTCAAAAATGGAGCCCAGATCACGTGGTTTGGACAGCTCGGTAAAGTCGTCAAAACCGAACATACCCGGACCAGCGGCGGAGATAAACGGACAGAAAGCGGCGGCGGCCACATTCGACATTTTGCTCAGCAGTTCGATATCTTCCGGGTGGCTGGTAAATTCGAAATCACCGATCAGTGCACCATAAGGCTCACCACCGGCAGTGCCGAATTCTTCTTCGTACAGTTTTTTGAAGGTCTGACTCTGATCGAACTCAACGGCCTTATCCAGATCGCGGAACAGCTCACGCTTGGACAGGTTGAGCATACGGATTTTCAGCGTCGAACCGGTTTCGGAGTTCATCACCAGATGATTCAGACCACGCCATGAACCTTCCAGCTTCTGGAATTTTTCATCGTGCAGAATCGCCGTCAGCTGACGCGACATGGCTTCATCAATCGCCTGTACCGCATTCTTGATCGTGTTGGTCAGGTTGCGGTCCCAGCTGACAGTACCTTTCAGAACCTGTTCCGTCAGATTGGCAATCAGGTCCTGGGTTTCTTCACGCTTGGTCTGTTTGGTGGATGAAATCGCCTGCTCCAGCAGGCTGACTGACTGTTCTTCTGCTTCTGCGCCAACCGCGCTCTCTAATTCTTCAGTAGCCATCGATTATTCGCTCCCTTCTTTTTCTTCACCGAGGCCCAGTTGCTGGGAAATTTCGGTAACGTTATCCGTGTTCTTCAGAATTTCTTCGAGTACGTTTTCCAGATCTTCGGAACGGTCTGCCTTACTCAGCAGATCACGCAGTTTGTTACGCGCATCCAGCAGTTTTTTCAGCGGTTCAACCTGATCAACCACAGCTTCCGGAGAGAAGTCGTCCATTTTACGGAAGTCGAGATCCACAGCCATCTTGCTGCCATCGCCGCTCAGGGTGTTTTCCACCTGCAGGTTCAGCTTAGGATTCACCTTGGCCATCACTTCATTGAAGTTATCACGGTCAACCTGCACGAATTTACGCTCTTTCAGTGCTTTGCGGTTCTCCGCGTTATCACCGGAATAATCACCCATCACACCGGTGACAAATGGCAGCTCTTTTTTAACTTCAGCGCCGTTGGTCTCAACGTCATAAGTTATATGCACACGAGGTTTGCGGACACGTTTTAACTTATTGTGAATACTTTCGGACATACTCAACTCCTTTTAAGGTCACAACGGTCTTACCCCGTCGTCTGATCGGTTAAAATTTACCAGCCCATCCCTGAACTTTTTTCAGGCTGTGGAGCCGCAGGCGCAGGCTCTGCTCTGGTTTCTTGCGAATCGGTTTCTGTCTGTGCTTCTGCTGCCGGTGCAGTCACCGGCGGCGCAACATAAGAGGCAGTATCGGTGCCATCCAGTTTAACGCCGGTATACTGGGAAAACAGGCTGCGGGCCGAACCATCCGGAATCAGTTCCATCATCAGCTCTGCCACCGTCATACGTCCCCAGGCAATCAGGCGCTCCAGGCCTGGAGCCAACGGCGTGTGAGGTTCATACTGACGGAAATATCTGGCTGCACTTTCCATGGCTTTCAGTGCATCTTCGCGGCTGGCGATCGGGCCGTTACGTACTCCGCCAGCCAGCTGAATGACCTGTCCGGTCTGCGCATGACTATTATCAGCCGCTCCGGCTTCCGCACTCTCTTCCGCAGCCGAGGCTTCCGCCGCCGCTGCAGCAGCATCTGCCGCCTCAATTTTTTCTTTATAAACGAAGCGGACGGTACGCGTTAATTCATCCAGCAACTCAGAGATTTTTGAACTCGGGGGTGCATCCGCACCACACAGCTCGCGCAGTTTTGCACTGGTGTCTTTAAAAACTGACGAGCACTCTTCGAGGGTAGTGACATAGTTACGGCAGCTGTCGGCACTCATCGCGGCGATGGTGTTATTGAACTGGCTCAGACTGTAACCAAGCGAAGCAACACGTTCTGCTTTCTTGTCTTCATCTTCGATACGTTCAGCATCGCGTGCCTGCAGGTACTGCCAGTAAGTGAACTCCCCCTGATCGCCTTCCTCGGTAATGGCCACATTACGCAGGGGAGCCAGCAGCGTGCCCTCACCACCGTCGCCGTTAAGGCCGGTCAGCGGTGCCACGCGGGTTTCAATACCATCTTCATCCGGCTCAGGGAAAAGGCCATCCCAATGTTCATTGACCAGTTTCTGGATAATAAGGAAGCCGTCACGCAGACCCGCCAGCCCCTGCATACGCACGAGGCTTTCCATATACCAGGCGGCAACTTCAAGGTCTTTGGATGTGGAGGTCAGGATTTTTTCGGCGACTTCTGACACGGTCTGCCAGGAAGAATAACTGTCGCCGGAGTCTTCATCACCGAACATAGCGGAACGTTCGGCTGCACGCGCGGCGTTACGCGCATCTTTAATTGTGTAATAGTCTGACGCCGGCGAGCGGTCAGCGCGGATATCCGTTCCCTGCGGGGCATCATCACTTACCGGTGATACCAGTCGATCAATATCAACAACATGGCTAAATGACATTATGCTGCATCCCTTCATAGTCGATCATTTTCCAAGGCGCACAAGCTTACACCCCTGAAAAAAAATTTAACAGTCTGTAAAACTGGTCTCAGTGTGTCGCCATCCGCATTTATCAGTTTGCAGGTCTAATACTTTTCTGTTAATAAAAACGGCCACTGATCATTGCGGTATATTCACCCGGTTCGGGCAGACCTTTTCGTAACAAAGTATGAGAATCTGAATAATCAGTTTTCTGACAAAACCAGACACCCATCGCGCCGGCGAATTCTGACGATGTTCTGGCAAGTTCAATAAATTGCGACGCCATATTTTCACCGCTCAGAATCATGCTGCCATTGGCAATCGTATTCACCGATGGTTTATTTATTACGCCATAATTCTGCATTACCGAACTTTCTGTCTCATCCATAAGAACCAGAACCTGATCAGCGTTCAGCTGATCCTGCAACGCCGATATTGCGATGCCCTCCATTGCAGCAAACCAGCCGTCGGCCGCGGCGATAAAATCAAGGAAGTCCGTTCCGCGCACCAGCGGACGCACCAGCGTCAGCGGGAAATAGCGCCCGACACTGTCAACACTGGGCACCAGAATTCCGGCCCAGCCCGAATCATCAATTACGCCGGGCCTGAGCGCAAAGCGCCATATAGCGCCGGTCAGAAACAGATCCAGCCAGTCATCAGCCAGTAATTCCTGGCTACCGGCAACAGAACACTGCAGCCATTCATCCCATACCGAGATAAAACTCTGTGGCAGACGCCGGCTGATAAAGTCACCGTGCGCGGGCAGTTTTCCGAACAGGCCTGTTTTGCTCATTCGTCCCCCGGTCAAAGCACTTCGGTACAGCGATAGTTACGCAGCAGACCGAGATCAAACGCATTGATATTGGTGGCTGAGGTCACGCGGAAAATGGCATTAAATCCGTCTTTCTCAAACGTTAAATCACGACTGGCAGAGCTGGCTGTCGCAGAAATTCCAGAATCATCCAGCAGGCGGATAAAGGACCAGCCACCGTCATACTGTTCAGAATTTACATTTTCATTAAGGTCTTCAAAAATCAGCCGGGCACGGCTGTCCTCTCCTGCGGTCCAGACCATGCTGTCCGCAATCCTCGGACCATGCGAATAGGTTGTACGGGAGGATCCGACTTCCAGCGTAAACAGACGTACCGACGAGCTGAGCCGCATCGGTTCGGCCCGGAAGGCAACAGCGGCACTTTCGCCTTTGGAAAAATAAGCACGACGGATGTTATCTGCACGGCGGAATTGGGTCAGGGTATCGGTACTCAGCCCCAGCGATACACCAGCATAACTTTTGGGCTTCCAGCGGAAGGTGTCCACAAACGGTGCAATATATTCATTAACAAATGCCTGCTGTATGCCACCGGGTTTGAAGAAATCATTAAATGCCGTAACCGATGCCTCGGTCTGACGTCCACGCGATAACGGATAACGGTCGTACAGGTTGTTACGGTAATTATCGTAAACCTGATAACGCCATACGGTATCCACATGCACCTTGGCCTTCCGCATCAGTGCCACCCAGGAGCCATCCGCCAGATCATTAAGCCATCCCTTCGCCTGATCCTGCGCGGTTGTCGCCATATTTTTCAGCTGCTGCAGTGGCGCAGCGTTACTGCCCATAAAGCTCGCTTTGGCAACTTCAAAGGCTGCACCATTGGCATCCGGCGCATTATTGATCTGTGCCAGGTATTCCCCCAGCTGCTTAATGCCGCCCAGATAACCGTGCAGTTTACTTGGCATATTGTTTTCTGATTTGACCAGACGGTGTACATCACGGAAGGTTTCATCCACCAGCGTCGGCTCCCGCACCGTATTGGCTGCTTTTTCCAGCGCACCACTGGCCTTTGAGATCTTACCAGCCTTGGCCGGTATATTGACGTCAACTTCCGGCGTCAGCAGCGTATTTTCAGCCACCAGACCGGCAACATGCAGCAGTGGTGATGACACAGGGTCCGACAGCTGCAGGGACAGATTAACCGCCTGATCGACAGAACGTACCGGTGTCAGGCTGAAACGGCGGAAGAAAGTCTGCCAGCGCTGTGCATAATCGGTCAGATACAGTTTTTCCACTTCCCCGCTCAGTTTCTCCAGATCAGCACGGGTGTAGTCTGCACCGGTCGCATCGTCACCATAAATCCAGCGGTCTTCAGCAATGCGCTTCATCATGTCTGATCCCGGACCATAATCAGCGTTGTCATAACCGGCTTTGGTGTACAGGAATGGCATGCGGAACAGCGGATCGTTTTCACTGATGCCGAAAACACGCTGGGTATCACCACCAATTTCCCGGTACAGATCCACCAGCTGCGCGTTGTTATCCATTTTCTGCAGTTGCATATAAAGGCGCTGAGCCACGGTAATACGTTTCAGCTGATGACGCGCACGGAAAACAACAGCCTCATCCGCATTCTGATCTTCGGCAAATCCGCTCTGGATCAGGTTGTCCAGATTAAGCAGCAGGCGTTGCTGCTCTGAGGCCTGGCCTGGGAAAAGATCTTCCCAGCGGGTCTGGGCATAACTGCGGATTTCCTGATAATCGCGGTGCGTGGCATCAAACATCATCAGATAGGCTTTAAAAACCGGCAGTAATGCACTGTCATCGGCACTCAGGGTCTGCAGATGACGCTCAAGCATCCGTGCCAGCGCCGGCTGCAGTATTTCCTGCAACTGATTGCGGTAAAGGCTATCAGCCGCCTCATCCACCCGACCGTCATAGAGGCCAAGGTTGTTGATAAAGGGATGCTCTTCCTGATCGTAAACGCCCGCCGCCTGACGCAGCGGTTCAATCACCTTAAGCACATCCGCCATGTCTGCCCGCTCAGCGTCATACTGACCGAGCTGTTGACGGTGCTCTGCGTACAGCGCATCAACTTCCGACATATAGGATTTATTCTGGCTCAGCCCGGCAGCCCACAGCGTCACACTGCCGACAAACAATGCCGCCAGCGCCGCCTGTGCACCGCGGCGCAGCCACAACAGGATATTTTCCGTTTTCCGGTTAACCCCCACCAGTTCAGATTCCGGAAATACCACATCCCGGAACAGGCGGGTAATAAAGAAACTCTTACCACTGTTATGCTGCTGCTTGGCCATACTGCGCTCCAGGCCGAAGTTAGCACTGACCTGCGCCATCATGCGGTCAATCGGACTGCCTTCCTGGGTCGCACTGGTAAAATAGACGCCGCGCAGCATTGGCACGGCACCGTATTTATTCGGCGCAAATGTCTGTTCAAGAAATTCATCCAGCACCGACGTCAGACTTTCAATGTGTGCCGGGAACCCCTGAATCAGGGCGCGCTTATCGGTATTGCGCTCCTGATGTACGCGCCACAGCAGACGCTCGTTCAGGCGGTGAATCAGCTGTGACAGTTCGCTGCGGAAACTACTGATATCCGCGCCGGTATCTTCACTGGCTTCCTGGGGAAAACTCACCCCCCATACCTGTTCGCGTTCCGCCTGGGACAGATTGGCGAAAAACTCGCTGAAGCCGGCAACCAGGTCACATTTGGTAAAGGTCAGATAAACCGGAAAACGGACGCCCAGCTCTTCCTGCAACTCATTGATCCGCGAGCGGATGGTTTTTGCCTGCTGCAGCCGCTGCTCCCGGGTCTGCACCATCAGATCCTGCAGGCTGATGGCGACCAGAGCGCCATTAATCGGCCGCCTGCGGCGGTATTTTTTCAGCAATGCCAGAAAGGATTTCCAGGCATTGTTATCCACTACCCGGTGACTGTCCTGCGTGGTGTAACGACCAGCGGTATCGATCAGCACGGCTTCATTGGTAAACCACCAGTCGCAGTTACGGGTACCGCCAATGCCTCCCAGCGCCTGCTTACCGTGCGTTTCTGCCAGCGGAAATTCCAGCCCCGAATTCACCAGTGCGGTGGTTTTACCTGAACCCGGCGGGCCGATAATGATGTACCAGGGCAGCTGATACAGGCTGCGGCTGCCATACCGTGATTTGAAACGCGATTTTTTCAGTGTCAGCAGGGCTTCCTGGAAACGTTTGGCCACCGCCATCTGCTCTTCCTGACTGAGTTCCGCATCCGGGTCGGCAGCGTCTTCCTGTGATTCTTCAATGCCACCGATCAGCTCTTTATTCTGACGCCGCTCAACCAGCAACTGACTGATGTTCCAGCTCAGCCAGATCAGCCAGAACACCGCGATAATCATGATGCGCGCGGTGGCACTCAGGGTAACGTTATCAGCCCCGAATTTAATAAACCCGGCGCCGAACCAGATCAGCAACGACAAGGCGGTCAGGCCGATTACTCCCAGGACCCACTTGTTTCCCAGAAAATCAATCAGTCGTTTCATGAATACTCCATTTTCAAAAAACAGCAGGTCGCTCCGGCCTGGCTGCCCGTATACCGGTAATTACTTCGTCTGATCAGTAGAAGCGTGTGGTCTCGTTATCCGTAACCGGGCCAGCCGGCAGTAACGGCGCATCTTCCGGCGTGCTGATGCCGCTGAGAATATGTTCTGCAACCGGGTCGGTTTCTTCGTACAGCCACCAGCGGAAGCCGGAATAAGTCAGCACCAGCACCGCCAGTACAACGCTGGCAATCACCCACATCGGAATATAATTTTTCATATACGCCTGAGGTTTGACGCTGCCTTCCCAGTGCGGTGAAAGATCGCCCTCACGTGATGGCCGGTGCTGCTCGATGGTGTTGTAGAGATTGTCGCGGATCTGTTCGATCTGCTCGTTACCACGGGGCATCACCCGGTACTTGCCCTGAAAGCCGAGACTGAGGCAGAGATAGAACAGCTCCAGAATATCGAGATGGGTTCCCGGTGTTTCCAGCAGCCGCTGCAGAATCAGAAAGCTTTTTTCGCCACCGGAGGTTTCCTGATGAAACAGGCTGAGCAGAGAATGCTGACTCCAGCCACTGCCGGCGCCCCACGGGGTATTCAGTACCACTTCATCGATCACCGAACACAGCAGATAGCGGGCTGCAATCACGCTGTCTGATTCAATACCGCGGTTACGGGCATTGCGCTCGAAGGTTTTGATTTCCTCGGTCAGGCGGCGGTGCAGATCCGGCGGATTATCATGCTGCATGGTACTGCGCAACTTATGCACCAGCGTCAGCAGTGTGGCCGCTGAATTCACCAGCGGATTGAGGCCGTTTTTCATTTCGATGGCTTCACTGACGGCCATCGCCGGAGCGGGCGCAGGCGGCGGTGTTGCACCACCACGCCGGGCTGCCCCTGGTGTCGGAATCATCACGGTGCGGTCAGTCGCGCCCGGCATGGGTCTGTCCTGATTACCACTCATCTGCTCAGCTCCTGATCGCCCAAAGTTCCATAATCAGCCCCGGATATTCCGCCCCCAGATGAACCGCGAAACCACCGGACTGCTGCATTGCCTGCCAGAGCTTGCCGGTCGATTCAATTTCAAAGTAAGTAAAACCGGCGTGATACGGTATCTGCCGCGGTGCGACCGGTAACGGCCGGGTACGCAGACCCGGCAACTGAGTACTGATCAGTTCACGGATGGTTTCCACCGGCGCCACTTTCACCTGTGACGGGAAACGGCTGCGCAATACTTCGGAAGGCAGATCGGCTTTCACCGCAATAACAAAGGTTGCCGTCCGCGTCAGGGACGGATCCGTGATCGGCGCCACATGGATACCGTATTTGCGTTCCACCAGATCCAGCGAAACCGCCGACTGCTCGAGCACCATACTCAGGGACTGACGCAGCGCAGAGAACAGACCGGCATACGTCTGCTGCAGATCCTGATGCTTATATGGCGGGATGTCCGGCGGCCGTTTATTGCTGGCGGTAAAAGTTGATAACTCGCCGGCCAGCTGCAGCAGTTCGGTATACAGGGCTAACGGATGCAGAACACTGAGGTTACTCAGATGCTGAATCACAGGTTCAACCCGGTTAATCACCTGCAGCAGCATGTAATCCGCAACTTCGGCCGAACCCGAACGGCCTGAATCGCTGAGACGGTGGCTCAGTGCCTCACCACGCTGGTGCAGCAGACCTTTCACTTCTTCCAGATAGGCTTTTATTTCTGCGCTGGCATGACAGTCAATCAGCTGTGGGATATAGCCTTTGTCCAGCTTCACCGGATTACCCGGCAGACGCTCAACAATACGGGCAATACCGATGCAGGCGTAACCACCAAGATCCTCAGATTCCAGCTTGAAACAGGCTGACAGTTTGCCGATCTGAATACGTGCCGACTCGCCGGATGACGACGCCGTGTTGCGCGCATCGTAGTTGTAGGTTTTATAGCGCGCCTGTGGAAACTCTTCTTCATCACGTACCGATTCCTGTGCCCCCGGACGGCGTAACGGTACGCACAGATAGACAACCTCATCGCGGGTATTTTCCGGAATTTCCAGAATGGCCGGCAGCTCTTCAGCCTCAGGAGCCAGAATCGGTGTACCGTCAGGAAAGATACCGCGTACAGAAGATACGGACACTTTCCCCAGAGACAGAGCTTCAACATCGATCGTCAGCTCCTGAATGCCCCAATAATAGCTGCCGATAGCACCCGTGCGCGCATCCACCAGGCGTTCAACAAAACGGTCCTGTTGCTGGAAGTGCTGTGGCCGGAGGAACATCCCTTCCGACCAGATTACCTTATTCTGTGAAGACATCTGTCATCCTGTGAAATCCCGTGCCTGCGCGCTGCGCAGACAGATTTAAATCCTTTAAAGCGAAGCACCGGATCAGTGACCGATCCGGTTCTAGCGTATCTTCTCTTTCTTGAATGCCTGAAAACCCGGGGACAGGCTTTCTTCTTCTGCATCAGGCTGAGGCTCTGCAATGGAAATACCATTAACGGAGATAGCGAAGCTGTTCTTATTATGTTCAAGCACCGGCAATACGATAATGGCATCTGCATCGCGGTATTGGCTGAATTCAGCCATCACACCGAGATACTTTACCTCAGGAGTCAGTTTGATAATTTCCTGCCGGGATTCACCCGGCGTAATTTCCTTGAGCACCACCGAGCCGATCAGGTCCTTGCCCAGCCGCGCCGCCGCACTTTCATACAGACTGAGAAAATCCTGACGGCGGAACTGACGGTCATCTGCCAGTTTGAAAACATGCAGCACCACCGGTGAAGGGCGACCATCGAAATCCGGATTGATATCTGTCGCGGCTGAGATTTCAACCACTGCGGTGGTATTCAGATCCAGAGCTTTTTTAACTGACTGGCAGCCACTCATCAGGATTGCAGGCAGGACAAAAAACAAACCAAACCATGTTCTGAACTTCATTCTACTTCCCTATAAAATGTCAGGTTGCGGCGAATATTTACCCGATCTTTACTGACCCTGATTCAGAGCCCTGGTGTTTTTCAGTTCGCTCAACTGCCGTTCATAATGGCGCGCGAACTCTTCACCGAACAACTTGTTGTATGTGGTTTCATAATCCCGTTTCAGGGTGTCGTAATACTGCTCAAAGGCCACCCACTGCTTCGCTTCCCGGTTACCCAGCAAAGAATCTTTCGCGTTTATATAGCGCTTAAGGTTTTCAGGGTCAAAGTGTCTCAGCATTGCTTCGTACGCTGCGTTCATTCCTTTCAGTACAGCGACCTGATGATCCGACAGATCATCAAAACTGTCCTGAATTGCCTGAGACGGACGCATGAATGCCGAACGATCCCCGGCAAACATTACCTTCAGTGCATCGGCGGCACTGGCCGAAAATTTCAGCGGGTTGTTATCCACCGTCTGAATCATGGTGTGCTGCACACGCAATTCGTTTTTAATCGCCGTACGTGCCCGTAAAAGATCAATCAGCCGGGTGACAGTTTCATTAATCATGCTCGACATTTCCGGCAGCAGAGAACGCAGCTGCTCAGAACGGATGTCATCCACGCCCAGCAAGGTTGCCAGCTGCTGCAATTCATCAGCACCAAAGTGAGCACCACCCGCCTGCGGTTTAACTGCGTCAGCGGCTGGCGATTCTGGCGCAGAAAGTGGTGGCATTTCTGCGCGGGGTGTCTCATTCCAGGCAGATTGCCGGAAAAAATCATCAGACGCTGCTACCTGCGGAGCAGGGTCTGCAGCCGCCGGTGGCGGTGTCTGCGGCACTTCGCGACGTACCTCCGGCGGCGGAGTGGACGCCAGTCCAAACAGACTGTCGATATCATCATTCCCTTCCGGCCTGCCGGCCTGCGAAGCAGCAAAAGGATTATCCTGTGCCGGCGGTGGAGGCGTTGCCGGTGCAGGTTCGGGCGGCACAAAGGGTTTCTGCTCTGTTACCCGCATCTGGTGCTGATCGGCCGGAGCATGATCAGCTACACTGCCACTTTTCCACCAGTCATCGTCGTCCCAGCCGGGAGTCTGTGCTGCCGGAGTGGAAAAAGACGAAGCCTGCGGGGTGCGGTCAAATGCCGCAAGAGGGTCAAGGTTTTCCGCACCACGGATCACAGATGAGGCAGGTCCCTGCGATGCAGCCCAGGGATCAGAAATATGTTCTTCATGGCGTTCATTCTGTGACGCCGTTCCCCAGTCATCATCAAATACCGGTGCCCGTGGCGCCTGCGGGTCGAGCCAGGAATCCAGCTCTTTCGCTTCCGATGCAGCCTGCTGCCGTGCAGCCGTCGCATGATTAAATGTGGTTTTATCACCATCAAGAAAATCGACCGACCCCAACCCGGCAGCCGGAGGTGCCTCTGCCGGTGGCGCCTTAAGGCTCGCCTTCAGTTGATATTCACCGCAATTCAGAATATCGCCTGATACTAATTCATGAGAATTACCGTTACCCAGCGGCGACTGACTGTCATTGATGAATGTGCCGTTGGTGCTGTGGTCGACAATAAAAAATTTTCCGGCGGAAAACTGAACTTCAACATGGCGCGATGAAACAATGCGTTCAGCATCGGGCAAAACCCAGTCATTAGAATCAGAGCGGCCAATAACACCGCCCTTTTCTTTAAAGACCTTGGTATGGTTAAGCATATTGGCATGTGATGGACACCCAACCACTGTCAGAACCAAATCCATTTATCCACCATCAGATTCCATAAGAGATAACAACAGAACGCTTTTGCGGGGGCATTAAAGCGGTGCTCTCAACAAGACATGCGTCCGTCTTCCGTCTTGAGCCGCAAGAGCATCTCCTATAGTATCGGCGCGTTCTCGCGAGTTCAAGCAACCAGGAAACGACCGAAAGGACTTCACGGTCAGGACGGGGATGCATAATTGTGATTGCCAAAGATTTAACAGGCGCATTATGACCACGAACAAGGATGATAAAACCCGGATCGTACCGACAGGAAAAAATCCTGTAAAAGACGGTAATAAATCAGGGCAGGAAAATACACCGGACGGTAAAAAAACCGCTGAAGATGCAACGGTTTTTGCTGGCAACAGACCGGCCGCCGGCCAGCAGGAAGAAAATCCGGACCTTACCGTTGTCCGCCTTCATTCACAGACGCTTTCCTCTGGGCAAAAAACGACACCTCCTCCTGTAAAAACCGGTTCTGTCTCAGCAGGTTCTGCCTCATCGGAAAACCGCCGTGTTATTAAAGGACGCTTTGAGCTGGTTTCCATGCTCGGTGCCGGTGGCATGGGGGCTGTGTATAAAGCATTAGACCGGCGTAAAGTTGAGGCCAGTGATTCCGACCCTTACGTAGCAGTAAAACTGCTGAATGATGACTTCCGTCAACATCCTGATGCCTTTATTTCCCTGCAGCGTGAATCCCGCAAGTCACAGACACTGGCACACCCGAACATCGTAACCGTATACGACTTCGACCGTGACCGTGACACGGTATTTATGACCATGGAATTTCTTGAAGGCTCACCGCTTGATGAGCTGTTGCGGAAATTCCCTCATGGACTGGAGCCGGAAAAAGCGGCCTCAGTTCTGCAGGACATCTCCAATGCGCTTATCTACGCGCATTCACACAACATCATCCACTCTGATTTCAAGCCGGGTAACATTTACGTCACCAAAGCCAAGGGCGCCAAGGTATTTGACTTCGGTATCGCACGAGCAGTTTCAGAGGGCAGTACCGCCAACAGTGCCGGCGAAAAAACCATTTTCGATGCCGGCACCCTCGGCGCCCTTACACCGGCGTACGCCAGTAAAGAAATGCTGGACGGCAAGGAACCATCAGAATCGGACGATGTTTATGCCCTTGGCTGCGTTGCCTATGAACTCTACAGCGGCAAACACCCGTTTAATAAAACCCCTGCTGATGAAGCCTTCCGTAAGAAATTAAAACCGAAAAAGCTCAGACACCTCAGCCGCCGCCAGTGGAATGCGCTCGCCGGGGCTCTGGAACTGACCCGTGAAACCCGTATCGCTACCGTGGCAGAATTTTATGAAAGCTTTTTCGGTAAGCCACGGGTTCTGCTCTGGGCACTGGCCGCCAGTATTATCGCCTTTGCCGTTGTCGGTGGCGTTTATCTGAAAAATTACCGTGAACAGGCTGAAGCACAGGAAAAACTCAAGGTTCAGTTACAGGAAGAGCTGGCACAGAAGCTTGAACATTCTGCGATCGAAAACCAGAAACAAGTATTAGAACGTTTAATCCAGATTGCAGCGCTGACGCCAAAATGGGACCGCGAACTGCGTAACGAGCTGGCCACCTATAACCAGCTGGTACCCGACGATGACAATATGAGTACGGAGATCGCCCACCGGGTAGCAACGGCTTATATTAATGAAGCCAGACAACGCCTGGAAAACGACGATCTGGATAACATCCTGCCCCTGCTGCAATACGCATCACGCTGGAATGCACCGGAAGAACAGGTGGCGCTGCTGACCAATCAGGTCACTACCCGTCAGGAAGCCGAGCGTCTGCGTGAAGAAAATGCCCGTCTCGCAGAAGCCCGCGAAGAAGCGGAACGCATGCGCGTTGAGCAGGAACGGCGCGAAGCCGAACTGGAAAAAGCCCGGCAGCAACAGATCGCCCAGGAAGCCGACCGGCTGGAAAGTGCACTGCGCTGCCCGAATGAAATCGACGTCGCCGGCCGTGTTGCCGACCACCTGCACCTGCTGGAGACCCTGGCACCCGAACGCTCGGCAGAGCTGCGCAGTGTGGTTGCGGCGTCCCTGGTTCAGTGTTTCGACAAGCTGTCGAAAGTCAGCCCCTACTCCGCTGCCAACATGCTGGAAGAATCACGCACCCTGCTGCCCGCTCAGTCCGTACTCGACACACTGAAGGTCGACTACTGCCGTCATATTGAACCGGGCACCGGCGCCAAAGGGCGACGTTATACCTGTGCGGACCCGCTGCCAAACGATGCCAAGGGGCCGGTCATGGTGGTTGTCCCTTCACCTCAGGAAGGCAAACCGGTTGCCATCAGCCAGTATGAAATCACCTATGACGACATTGCCGACTACTGCACCGTAACCGCTAAATGCGATGCCAGCGTGTACCGCAACAACCTGCTGCCAGTCAGCAACATCAATATCGATTTCGCGGAAAACTTTGCCGGCTGGCTCAGCACCGTCACCGGCCAGGTCTATCGCCTGCCCCATTATGATGAATGGTTGCTGGCGGCAACCGCGGACGGCACAGCGGAATCACCCGACCGTAACTGCTTCCTCAAGTACGGCGCCATTGAGAAAGGCACCGAATTGCTGAAAACCACCAACGGCAAGCCCAACTCGTACGGTCTGGTGAGCCAGGTCGGTAATGTTCAGGAATGGGCTTTCCGCGGCAGCCAGCTGGTTGCTGCCGGCGGCTCACGCAAAACCCCCATGAGTGAATGCCGTTACACCACAGTAGAAGCCCACGACGGAGGCCCGGACGATGTCACCGGCTTCCGCCTGGTACGGGAACTGGTGCGCTGAGCACCCTTATCAACGGACGAGGCTGAAGTATCCATGGCTGGTTATGAAATTGAAGACTCACAGGGCAACCGCTACCGCATCAGCAAAGGTGCCGGGCCGGATTACCCGCACCCGGAAAATATCGGTGCCGGCAGCTCCCTGATCGCCTCCGGCCTGCTGCAGGGCATGCCCTTTGAATCGCTGGTCGCTGCCAACGACTATTTCTGGTTCGATACCCTGTGCAAAATTCCTGACTGCCCCGGTAATCCCGCCGACGCGCTGGCCAGCGCCATTGCCTCATCGCACCTCACCATTGAAAAAGTCGGTACCGCCCTCGCCGTCGATGACGAAGAACCCGATCCCCGCGCCGGACTGCGGGTAAAAATTCAGCAGGCGCTGACCCAGATCATCGCCGGCGAACGTGCCGAAGCTGCCATGTACCAGCGGCAGATGGATCAGGAAAACATCCTGACCAAAGGTCTGATCTACACCGGCTCCTTTATGGAAGGTATCGGCAGCTCCGCCTGGGGTGCCGTCGTCTGGGCCAAAGAGGTCAGCGACCTGATCAACCCCGTCGTCATTATCAGCAACCACGCCAAAGCCGTGCAGGCCGGCTGGGAATCCGAAGACTTCTACGCCACCTACTCCAGTAACGTGGCCATGGCGCAGAAGCGGGAACTGGTGGAAGCCCTCGGCTTCGACCCCACCAGCATCACCGAACAGCAGATAGACGAAGCCATTGCCATGGCCAATCTGGTACTGGACGATCCGTCTCTGCGCGATATGCTGTACCGCTTCGTCAAAGACTATGTTGAAGCCCAGCACGCCGTCGAAATCACCAATGTGGCCGGCTCCGGTGCGTTTGAAATTATCCTCACCATTGTGCTGGCGGCGGTGACCGGTGGTGCCGGTGTGATCGCAGCGGTAGGCAGCAAAACGGCTCTGATCCGTAAGTTTCAGAAGGTCGGCGACCTTCTCAGCGAGTTCGCCAAAGCCACCCGTCGCCTGAAACTCAAGGCCCGCGAGCGTAAAGCCAAGTCCAGGCCGGCGGACTTTAAGGATCTGGAGACCGCCGAAGCACCGGTTAAGAAGACTGATGCAAGAGGGGCTGAAGATGGCGAACCATCATCGAATCGTTCAACCGGCCCAGGATCTGAAGAGCATAGGGCTCAGAGATGGAAAGAATATAAAGAACGAGGTGGCACATGGAGTAAAGACCGTTGGGACAAACAATATGACATAAATATGCAGCAAGCTAATAAAGCGCATAAAGCCGTGGATGAATATAGTGCTCGACACGGATTATCAGAAGAAGCAGGCTGGAGAAGAGAGGTTACAATTTCTGATAATTCAGGAACATCCAGACGTCTAGACATTGCAAATCCGGATCTTTCAGAAGCAGTGGAACATAAGACAGGAAAACAATACCTATCTAAAGAAATCTTGTCCGAAGCCGAGAGGGATTCTAAGCTAATGAAGAATACCGACTGGGAGATACACTGGCATTTTGATGACTATGCATCCAAACCATTAAAAGCTAAACTAGCTGAGTTAGAAATCCCGTATACAGTTGGAAAATGACATGTATGATTTTCAATCACTTCAAGAATTCAAGTCTTGGGAAAGCAAGATACCAGAAAAAATCAACCACCTTAAAACCAGGCTAGAAGATTCAATAGATTTCAACAAACCCAAACTAGAAGTCGTTAAAGACTTATCTGACTGGATATTGAACAACTATGAAACAGTCGAAATGATGAAATCCTCACCCGACATCTGGGATGAAATATCTTGTTATATCGGCGAATTATACAGAACCGGCATCAATGGTAAATGGGACATTAAATTAAATCCTGAAGACTCCAGCGATGTCTATTACAAAATACCCGTAGTATGCAATACACCTCCAGCCATATGCCCTTCATTCACAATTACAACACTAATCCATAGAAAAAGACCTCTATTCATTGTAGATTCTATAAAAAAACAGATAAAAAGATTTGATAACCTACAAATAATGGAGTAACAGTCATGTCCTATCAAGCCTTCATCTACACAAAAGAAAAGTATAATATCGACACACGAAAAGTTGTTGATACATTAAAAAACTTCAAATGTGATGTAAACAACCAAACCATAAATATCCATGTGGGAGAATATCGCTTCAGCATTACCATCAATGATAATCCAGAAGTGAACTCAGAATCCTTAGAGCTTATACACCAGAATAAACTTCCAAAAGACATTCAAACCAATATTCGCCTTGAGTTTTCAGGTGATGAAGATATCAATATGGATTACTTCAATGATTACATATTTATAACCACGACCCTTACTGATAAAGGGTACATTGTGTATGATTTAGCAGGAGAGGAAGTAATGAGCGGCAGTTAAAATACAGCATCATACTCTTACCTGACTGACCCATTTCACATTAAAGATTTAACTCACAGCTGGTTCATTAATCTACAGCGTGGAGCTATTTTCTCAAATATGAACTTACCCCAGCTAATTTGTACTCCTTTACAGCGTAAACCTTATTGTACGTCACTAAGACCAGTAAAATTTTAATCTATCGTTAGTACAATAAATGTGGCCGGTGCTACACAAAACAGAACAAATTATAATCATTTATAAAGAGTTCTCATGCTGGGATGAGTTGTTTGCAAAGTACGAATATCAAACAAATTAACCAACGTCCGATCACACCACCCGCCGCTTCAGCACTGAGGCACCGGCATCCGCCGGCAGGCGCAGCACATCCACAAAGGCTACCAGAGCCAGCACACTGATCAGAATAAACGCCAGGCTGAAGTCTTCCGCGCCCGGCATAGCGCCGTTACTTCCCCGCAGCCATTCCGCCACCGCCAGCATCAGCGCTCCGATGGCAATCCCCATACCACTGTTCAGGCGCTGAGCCACACCAAACAGGGTGTTGGCATCGTTCATATGGCGTTTTTCAACGTCGGCAAAGCCCATGGTGTAAAACGCAGTGAACTGCATTGAGCGCGCCATACCGGTAGCAAACAGCACCGCACCGATGACCGCAGACGGTGTGCTGCTGTCCAGCAGGGCGTAAGCAATAAAGGACGCGGCCACCAGCAGACTGTTCACCAGCAGCACCCGGCGGAAGCCGAAGTGATTCATAATCCAGGTGGTTGCCGGTTTGATGGTCAGGTTGCCGGCAAACAGCCACAGCAGCAGACCACCGGATTCTGCCGGGGTATATCCGAATCCGAGCTGAAACGTCAGCGGCAACAGGAAGGGGGCTGAACTGAGTGCGATACGGGACAGTGAGCCACCACCAACCGCGACGGCAAAGGTACGCACACGCAGAATATCCAGCCGGAACAGCGGCCGTGCCGCACGCTGCAGATACCAGACGCACGTCAGCAGCAGCACAATCCCGGTCACCACCGCCGCCAGAGCCAGCAGCAACAGGCCTTCACCATGGCTGGCGGTTTCCACCCCCACCATCAGCAGACCGATGCCGGCGCCACAGAGGATAAAACCGCGCATATCAAAATGTCCGGTATCGTAGCGGTGCGGGCGGATCAGAATCAGTGCGGCAGTCAGGGCAATAATCCCCACCGGCAGATTGAGCAGGAAGATCCAGTGCCAGCTCCAGTTCATGGTTATCCAGCCGCCGACCACCGGCCCCAGAATCGGGCCGAACAAGGCCGGCCAGGTGAAAATCGCCACTGTCTTAACCAGCTGTTCTTTGGGCGTATCACGCATCACCACCAGCCGCCCGACCGGCACCATCATGGCCCCGCCGATGCCCTGCAGAATACGCGCCAGCGTAAAGGTCAGCAGGCTGTCGCTGGCAGCACACAGCAGCGACGCCAGTACGAACACACTGATCGCTGCCGCAAAGACCCGCCGCGGACCAAAGCGGTCTGCCACCCAGCCACTGAGCGGAATAAAGATGGTCAGTGCCACCAGATAGGCCGATACCCCGGCCGACAGCCGGGCGGCCGGCACACCAAAGTCCTGCGCCATGGTCGGCAGCGCGGTAGTGATGACCGTGGCGTCCAGTGTTTCCATAAAAAACACCACGGCCACCATCAGTGCCGTCGCCGTGCGGTGACGCAGGGGAGAAAGATTATTGTCAGATACGGAGGTCATTCATTGGTCCCGGAGAGCGGTGCCGGATGACGGTGCAGAAACCGTGCTGAAAACCGGCACTTACTGTCTTTATATGGTAGCTGACCGGCAGCAACAAAAGATGTTCAGCAGGAAACGGTTTGTTGCAAAGAGCATCAGCTCCCTGACAATTAGTGTCACAGCAACAACAGTCTGATGCAGCGTCCACGCGATGAGTGTCATAATCTCTGCTAGACTGATTTGTTGATTGGTTTATAACTTACTTCGCAGCATCTGAGCAGGGAGCATAAACCGCTATGGACAGTACCGAACGTCTGGCCGCACACGGCCTGCTCTGGCTTGAGCAACAGGCTCACAAAGACCGCTGGCACCTCAACCTCAGTGATATCTCGCGCCTGCTCGGCGGCGTTGACCTGAACACGCTGGAAGACTGGCTGCAGCAGGCCCGCGGTGAAGGAAAAATCAGCCTGCCGCAGGACATCCGCGAATGCCTGGCAGCGCTGCTGAAAATCGATTGCCTGCTCGCCGTCTCCTCGCCTCCCGGCTACCGCTATCAGGCGTTCAATCTGCCGACCACCGACCGCTCATTGTTTAATGGCTCATCCATCCGCAGTTACCTGACCGGCTGCCAGAGTGTGGATGCGGTGCACAATGTACACCGCTATCTGCGTCACTGCCGCTGAACTGAGGGGCCATTATTTGATGTACCAGCCCCAGTGACCGTCTTTATCGAATGACGTGATCTGTTTGACCTCGAAGTAGTTCTCCAGCCCCCAGCGCCCGAGTTCACGGCCGATACCGGATTTCTTGTAACCGCCCCATGGCGCCTGCGTAAAGGTTGGCTGTGAACAGTTCACCCAGATAATGCCGGAACGCAGCGCTCTGGCTACCCGGTCACAGCGGGCCAGGTCATCCGACATCACTGCCCCGCCAAGGCCGAATTCGCTGTCGTTGGCCAGCCGCACCGCTTCTTCTTCGCTGCTGAATTTATTCACACACACCACCGGACCAAAGATCTCTTCCTTCCAGATGGTGGCGTCCGTCGGAACATCGGCAAAAATGGTTGGCTCAAGGAAATAACCAGTCTCCATGCCCGCCGGACGTTCACCACCGAACACAGGTTCGATACCTTCCGCCGCCGCGCCTTCAATAAAGCCCAGCACTTTGCGGTACTGGCCTTCAGACACCAGCGGCCCCAGCAGCACGCCGTCATCCAGACCGTTACCGATAGTAATTTTCTCTGCCTCAATACACAGACGTACCACCAGCGACTCAAAAATCTCTTCGTGCACCAGCACCCGTGACGTTGCTGAGCACACCTGGCCCTGATTCCAGAAAATACCGAACATAATCCATTCAACGGCTTTCTCGATATCGCAGTCATCGAAAATAATAAACGGCGACTTACCGCCCAGCTCCAGACTCACCGTACGCACATCCTTCGCCGCCGCCTGCATAATGCGGCTGCCGGTCGGGACTGAACCGGTGAACGCCACTTTATCCACCAGCGGATGCTCAGACAGTGGCGCACCGGCATCAGGGCCATAACCGGTCAGCAGGTTGAACACCCCGTCAGGAACACCGGCCTGATGAATGATTTTCGCCAGTTCAACACACGACAGTGAACACAGCTCCGACGGTTTGAGCACAATACTGCAGCCGGCCGCCAGAGCCGGTGCCACTTTCCACACCGCCATCAGCAGGGGGAAATTCCACGGCACAATGGCAGCCACCACGCCCAGCGGATCACGCACCACTTTTGAATGAAAGCGCGGCTCACCAACATCAATTTCTTCGTCCGGCGCTGCCGCCATCTGCTCCGCCAGCCCGGCATAATAGGTAAAGCAGAACGCGGCATCTTCGATATCCCAGCGCGCCTCCGGCAGTGGCTTGCCGTTATCCTTTACTTCCAGCTCAGCGATGGCATCGATATTGGCCATAATCAGCTCAGTCACTTTACGCAGTACCGCGCCACGTTCCTGTGCACTTTTATTGCGCCAGACACCGGAATCAAATGAACGGCGTGCCGCCTGCACCGCCAGATCAGCGTCTTCAGCAGTCGCCGCAGCAATCTGAGCGAACACAGTTTCGTCAGCCGGATTGATCACATCAATCGTCTGCCCCTGCAGCGGATCAACAAATTCACCGTTAATAAAAAGTTGTGTCGCCATGGTATTCCCTGTCAGTCAGTTAAGGTCCTGCACTGCCACGGCAGTTGCAGGCTTTTTCAGATGCAGCCAGCCATCCACAATCAGCAACAGGATGGCAACCCAGATTGGTATGTAAGTCCACAGGTCGGCGGCGGTAAACGCCTCGCCAAGCACCAGTGAGACCAGAAAGATCAGCAGGGGTTCGACATAGCCAAGCATGCCGAACAGGGCGAAAGGCAGCTTTTTGCTGGCAGCGATATAAAACAGCAGAGATCCGCCACTGATCAGCCCCAACCCCAGAATCATCAGCCACGCCTGTGCCCCGGTGGCAGCAAAATATTCCGGGTTCCAGTTCTGCTGCAGCAGAATAAACAGCGCCGGTGGCAGTACCACAAGCTGCTCAAACATCAGGATCGACAGCGGCGTCGTGGTCAGTCTGGCTTTGGCAATAAAATACAGTGGCATGCCCAGCATGATCACCAGCGACACCCAGGAAAAACCGCCACTGCGCAGCAGCTCCACAGACACCCCGAAGGCCGCACAGGCCACCGCCAGCCCCCGGACCGGGCTGAGTTTCTCGCGGTACAGAACCCGCCCGGCGAGCACCATCACCAGCGGCATCAGGAAATAGCCCATCGCCACCTGCTGGCTGACGCCATGCAGCGGTGCCCAGCCGAACAGCCCGAGCTGAAAACCCATCATCAGACCGCCGAACACCGCCGCCGCCAGACTGGCCGGTACGCGCCACAGCTCTGTCATCTCCCGGACAAACAGGCCCCAGCCACGCTGCACGCTGATCACCAGCGCCACCACCAATACCGTCGCCAGCACCCGCCAGCTCCAGATGGCATACGCATCCATAGGCGGCAGCAAGGTGCTGTAGTAGCTCAGCAAGCCGAACAGCATACAGGCCGATACCGCCAGAATGACTCCGCCAAACAAAGTGTTCATCTCCTGCCGGCAACGCCGGGCCATCACCTGTCATTCAGGGTGTTTTTCACCATGAATAATAAAAAATTCACATCAGGAAATTCTAAAGGATAAGCGCCGCAGAAACAGGCCGGCAGACGGATTGTCACCAGTGTCAGTGGCGAGCAGGCCACTGCCGCTGCGGCACAGCCGGTCAGTCTGCCTCAGCGGCGGTGATCCGCTGTGTCATATCCGCACAGGTGGTCACCTCACCAAATTCATACGCCATCGCTGTCAGCGCTATGCGCTGTACGTCAAGCGCAGACACTTCACCAAAGCCCATATCCGGATAGGGCATGGCAGCGTTGGCATCGCTCAGGGCGATCATTTTATATTCACGGTGGACTCCGTCGCGTATGGTGGTTTCGCAACAGACGTTAGTGACGGTACCGCAGACCATCAGCGTATCAATGTCTTTCATACGCAGAATGGCATCCAGGTCGGTGTTGTGGAAGCCGCTGTAAAACAGCTTATCCACCACAATATCCCCCGCCTCCGGGCGCAGCTCCTCAATCACTTCAATGGCCGGGTTGGCACGCGCAAACTGAGCATCGGCGTGCGGATAGAGATCACGGAAGCGCCCGGTATCAGAACCATCGCCGCGGACCACATGGCGCAGGTAAATCACCTGCACTCCATTAGCCCGGCAGGTCGCCGCCAGCTCCCGGATCGGGGCAATCACATCGCGGCTGGAAGGAACCCAGAGGTCACCATCCGGTTCGCAGAAAATTTTCTGCATATCAACAATGATCAGCGCAGTCCGTTGCGGTGTTATTTCCCAGGTTACTTTCTTCAGCATAACGGCGCCTCTGCGGTCCCGGTGGGGCTGTGAACACCCGTCACAGCAACAGCCTTTATTTATTAGCATGAGCCGGGAGAAAGACTGAAGCGCCAGCGTAACGATGCCTTGATACGCTGCAACACTCACGACAATAACAGCCAGCTCCCTCCCCCCACCCCAGCCTGCAAAAGCTGGCTCCAGGCTGATTTATGCTCTCCGGAAAGCAAAAGTTTCAATCCTCTCAGACTGCTTTAAAAACGAAAATATCTTCTCAAAACTCTCACAAAATCAATGAGTTGTCTGACAAAAAATGCCCGTTAAAAAGAATATTTTTCAATATTCAGAAACCGGCCTTTACAGAATAAAAAACCACTACTAATCCTTATATCAACATTATTGTCAGTCCCGGCAGCACGCCGTTAAAAAGTAAGGAAATTGTAAATGAAGCCGTTCTTTCCCCATGCTCTTCCCCTCGCTCTGATGACCCTCGCTCTCACCGGCTGTGGCGGTGATGACAGCAGTTCAGATGCAGCAGATGACAACAGCGGTTCCCCTGTCAGCTATTCCGGACTGACCACCAAAGATCTGACTTACTCCGGTGCGGAAAGCGATGCCACGGTCAGCAGCAGTAATTACGCCGATATCGCTGAAAGTGTGCACCTGATCGCCCTGTCCGAACGTAACAGCGTCTATATCAATAATATCGCCCCCGACGGTATCGGCATCAACTCCGCACAGGACTCTGCCGCGATATCCGTCGACACCCTGATCAGCATGTATAAAGCCCTGATCAAGGAAACAACCATCAGTCCGGAGAAACAGAGCGCTCAACAGAGCGGCCTGCAGGCCATGGCGTCATCCTCTGAGTACCCGGAAACGGCGCAGGAATTTTCTACCGCCATTACCGGTTCCTGCGGTGGTTCGGCGGTGATCAGCGGAAGTACCTCTGAGATCAATAATGACGATGATGAAACCCTGATCTATGAAGACATCGGGGATTACATGTTCACGGCGACCATGTCCGATCTCTGTTATTACTACACCATGGATGATGATTCAGAAATTATGATCACCGCCAATGGCACCCTGTCCTATTACGATTATCAGGCATTGACAGATAACGAGGCTGCTAATATTTATTCCCGCGATGAAAAAACAACAATAACGTCAGACCTGAAAATGGTCACCGGTTCTGCCACCTTCCTGATGGCATCAGCTTATTCTTATCACCGCAGTTATGACCGCACAGAAGATGATACGACCGGCGATATTCAATACGATCCGGATACCTTCATCTATGAAAACAAAGAAGCCTATGCCATTTCCTCTGCCGGCGGTACTGGCTACTACACCAATGTTGCTGGCAGTCACGTCAATCCGGATGATTACTCCAACCTGATTTACGAGGATGCCCAGGAACTGCTGGAAATTAATGGCCAGGTACACCGCTATTCCGCTGAGCGTTACTCCAACGGTAATATCGAAATTGAAGCCTACCTGCCGGATTATGGTTTTGTCAGCGCCGAGGGCACAGCCCTGGTTCTGTGCGATGACGCTTCCGGTTTCCAGAGCGGAACCATGGAAGTCAATATCGATGACACCACCAGCACGGCAGAGATTGAAATTAATTACACGTCCTGCTCAGAAGCAACCGTCACTTACACTGCAGACTCAACCACAACAGTCATGCAGCAGGGTGAATAAACCGGCATAAAAAAGCCGCACTGACGTCACGTCAGTGCGGCAAGCTGCGGTATTCCGCCAGAATGGATTCTGTCAGCGCTAGTGTTTGATCATCACATGACGGATGGTGGTGTAATCTTCCAGCCCGTACATCGACATATCCTTACCATAGCCGGACATTTTCACGCCCCCGTGCGGCATTTCAGTAGTCAGCATAAAGTGCGTATTCACCCAGGTTGCACCATATTGCAGACGGGCCGCCATTCGTGCTGCACGACCGGTATCCGCCGTCCACACGGATGACGCCAGACCATAGTCAGAATCATTGGCCATCGCCAGACCCTGTTCTTCGCTGTCGAAAGCCGTGACCGAAATGACCGGACCAAAGACTTCTTTGCGCACAATTTCATCATCCTGCAGCGCACCGGCAATCACCGTCGGCTCATAAAAATAACCCGGCATGTCCGGAATATTGCCGCCGGTGGTCACACGGATATGTGGCAGTGCCCGGGCACGATCCACCATCGCCGCCACTTTCTGCTGCTGCGCCTGCGACACCAGCGGTCCCATTTCCACACCGTCTTCTTTCTGCGTGCCGATTTTTATCGTCGCCACTGCCGCCGTCAGTTTTTCCACCAGCTGGTCATAAATCCCCTGCTGAGCGTAAACACGGCAGGCCGCGGTACAGTCCTGGCCGGCGTTGTAATAACCGAAGGCACGGATTCCTTCCACCACCTCATCAATATCGGCGTCATCAAACACCAGCACCGGCGCCTTACCGCCCAGTTCCATATGCGTACGCTTCATGGTTTCAGCGCCACAGCCGACAATTTTCTGCCCGGTCGGAATGGAACCGGTCAGCGACACCATGCGTACCTTCGGGCTGGAGGTCAGTGGCGCCCCGACCTCAGCACCGGTACCGAAAACAATATTCACCACCCCGGCAGGGAAAATACCCTGCAGTACTTCAGCGAACTTCAGGGTGGTCAGCGGTGTGATTTCAGACGGCTTGAGCACCACGGTATTGCCCGCGGCCAGGGCTGGTGCCAGTTTCCAGGCGGCCATCATTAACGGATAGTTCCACGGCGCAATAGAGGCCACCACGCCCACCGGATCACGACGGATCATGGAGGTAAAACCGGGCAGGTATTCTGCCGCCGCCGAACCATTCATACAGCGGCAGGCGCCGGCAAAGAAACGGTACACATCGGCAATCGCCGGAATTTCATCACCCAGCGCGGCGTCGTATGGCTTACCCACGTCCAGCGATTCCAGTCCGGCAAATTCTTCAGCCATGGCTTCAACCTGATCCGCCACTTTCAGCAGCAGCGCCGAACGCTCTGCCGGCGTGGTCTGGCTCCAGGCGTCAAAGGCCACATCGGCAGCATCAACTGCTGCCACGACCTGAGCCTCCGAGGCTTCGGCAATGGCGCAGATTTTTTCACCGGTCGAGGGGTTAAACACATCAACCGCTGCGCCTTCTCCGCTTACCAGTTCTCCGTTAATCAGCATTTTGTTCAGCATCAGTATTTCCTCTCGTTATTTACCGGAACCGGCAACATCCTCACCGCCACGGGTGAGCAGGTACGCCAGCAGTACCGGAATCATGGTGACCAGCATCACCATCAGGGCGACAACATTGGTAACAGGCACATCCCGCGGCCGGGTCAGCTGATTGAGCAGCCAGATCGGCAGGGGTTTTTCATGGCCTGCAGTAAAGGTGGTAACGATCAGTTCATCGAACGACAGGGCAAATGCCAGCATGCCACCGGCCAGCATGGCGGTACCCAGATTCGGCAGAATGATATAGCGGAAGGTCTGCCAACCATCGGCACCGAGGTCCATCGACGCTTCGATCAGGCTGTGTGATGTACGGCGGAAACGGGCCACCACGTTGTTGTACACAATCACCACACAGAAGGTGGCATGACCGATGACAATGGTCATGATGCCGGGCTGAATATCCAGCGCTTTAAAAGCGCTGAGCAACGCCAGACCGGTAATAATCCCGGGCAGGGCAATCGGCAGAATCATCATCAGGGTAATGCTGTCACGGCCGAAAAAATTACGCCGGTACAGAGCCGCTGCCGCCAGCGTACCCAGCAGTAATGCCAGCAGCGTGGCCATACAGGCGATCTGCAGCGACAGGCCGATGGACTCCAGCACATCATTACGGCTGAAGGCCACGGCGAACCATTTGGTCGTCAGTCCCGGCGGCGGAAAACTGAACGCCGATTCCTCGGTATTAAAGGCATACAGGGCAATAATAAAAATCGGAAAATGCAGGAAAACCAGGCCGCCCCAGGCAGCTGCTTTTAACCAGACAGACGCTTTTTCAGAGTGCATCGAACGCTCCCAGTTTTTTCACCATACTCAGATACACCGCAATCAGCACCACAGGCACCAGGGTAAAGGCAGCGGCCATTGGCATATTGCCGATGGCACCCTGCTGCACATACACCATACTGCCCAGAAACAGGCCTGGTGGTCCCACCAGCTGCGGCACGATGTAATCCCCCAGGGTGAGCGAAAAAGTAAAGATGGAACCGGCTGCAATCCCCGGAATCGCCAGTGGAAAAATCACATGGCGGAAGGTACGCAGCGGATTGGCGCCAAGGTCAGCCGATGCCTGCAGCAACGACGGTGGCAGACGTTCCAGCGCCGCCTGAATCGGCAGGATCATGAACGGCAGCCAGATATAGGTGAAAACAAAAAAGCGGCCGATATTTGATGTCGATAAGGTATTACCGCCAATGCCGGGAATATCCAGTAAAAACTGCAGCACCGCATCCAGCCCGAGACCATGAATAAACCAGCTGGTAACACCCTCTTTGGCCAGCAGCAATGTCCAGGCATAGGCTTTGACAATATAACTGGTCCACATCGGCAGCATGACGGCGATGTAGAAAAAGGCTTTGGTACGCCCGGTCGCATAACGTGCCATGTAATAGGCAACCGGAAACGCGAGCATGGCACTGAACACACTCACCGCCAGCGCCATCACCACGGTGCGCACAATAATATCGAAATTCGCGGCATCGAATAATTGCGTGTAATTGGCCAGCGTCAGGGTATGACTCACCGTCATGGTGAAATCATCAAAGGTATACAGGCTCTGCCACAGCAGACTCAGCAGTGAGGCGATGTACACCGCGCCGAACCACAACAGTGGCGGCACCAGTAACAGCAGCAGATAAAAGTTCGGCCGCCGGTAGAGGAAATCAGCAAAACGGCCCGCCGCTGAACGCACGGCCGGACTGGCGGAAGCCCCGCTTATGGCAGTCATATCAGCGCTCCCCGGCCTGGGCCTGCAGTTCAATCATGGCATCGCTGTGCCAGCTGACCGTCACACTGTCGCCGGCCCGGGGCGCATCCGCCTGACTGAGAATGGAGTTGGCTTCACTGGCGTTAACCCGTGCGCCACCCGGCAACTCAATTTCATAACGGGTATTGGCCCCCTGATACTGAACATCACACACCCTGCCCTGCAGGCGGATATCCTGCTGTTCATCGCTGCTGTTGAGGGTGATGTATTCCGGCCGCAGGGCAAAGGATTTACCGCTCAGGTTCAGCTGCTCAGTCAGGCTGCCGCTGAGTACATTGGAAGTGCCGACAAATTCCGCCACAAACGCCGTCGCCGGACGGTTATATAAATTGCGTGGCGAATCCATCTGTTCAATGCGGCCGTTATTGAATACGGCTACGCGGTCCGACATCGACAGCGCTTCGGTCTGATCGTGGGTCACAAAAATAAAGGTAATACCCAGCTGACGCTGCAGGCTTTTCAGTTCGCTCTGCATCTGCTCGCGCAGCTTTAAATCCAGCGCCCCCAGCGGTTCATCCAGCAGCAGCACTTTCGGCCGGTTGACCAGTGCCCGGGCCAGCGCGATCCGCTGCCGCTGACCACCAGATAACTGCGCCGGTTTACGGCTGCCGTATTCCCCCAGCGCCACCATGTCCAGTGCTTCGGCAGCACGGGTGAGACGTTCTTTTTTCGCGACACCTTTCACCATCAGGCCATAGGCGATGTTGTCCAGCACATTCATATGCGGAAACAGCGCATAGTCCTGAAATACGGTGTTAACGTTACGCTGGTACGGCGGCAGACCGGTGGCATCACGGCCGTGGATAATAATGTAACCGTCGCTCGGCTGTTCAAAGCCGGCAATCAGACGCAGGCAGGTGGTTTTGCCGGAACCGGATGGCCCGAGCATGGAAAAAAATTCACCTTCGGCGATTTTTAATGAAACCTGATCAACCGCTTTCACTTCACCGAAGCGGCGGCTGACGGAAGAAAATTCAACGGCTGTTGTCATAGTAATCCGTTTAAACTCTGTAAAATAATCCGCGCATCATGCCGCTCCTGCCTGCCAGCGCAGACAGGAACGACTTTTTTAGTTTTTTTTAATTTCCGCAGAACAATGGCATTAACGGCCGCCCATAATGGCGATGTAATCCCGCGTCCAGCGGCTGTAGGAAACACAGCTGCCCTGGGTTTCACACTTGGCGGTCGGGGTTTTCCAGAAATACACGTCCTCAAAATTATCGAAGCCGTTGGTGGCACAACCTTCATCGCCCAGCAGTTCATTGCCCTTACAGGCTGCCGGTACGGCCGGCACGGCACCGAACCAGGCCGCCAGATCACCCTGCAGCTTCGGCGTGATCGACCAGTTCAGCCATTCATAGGCACAGTTAGGGTGTGGTGCGTCGGTGGCCATCATGGTGGTATCCGCCCAACCGGTAGCCCCTTCCTGCGGGAAGGTCATCGCCACCGGCTGATTTTCTGCCATCAGCAGATTCGCCATAAACGGCCAGGAGCTGGACGCCACCACACCTTCGTTTTTGAAGTCACTCATCTGCACGTTGTAGTCATGCCAGTAACGGTGAATCAGTTCATGCTGACCACGCAGCAATTCCAGTACCGCGGCGTACTGCTCTTCATTCAGTTCATAGGGATCAATAATGCCCAGTTCCGGCTTGTGCGCTTTCAGGTACAGTGCGGCATCGGCGATATAAATCGGACCGTCATAAGCCTGCACCCGCCCTTTGTTCGACTTGCCGTCCGGCAGGGTCATTTCTTCAAACACCACTTTCCAGCTGTCCGGTGCGGTTTTGAATACATCGGTGTTGTACATCAGCACGTTCGGGCCCCACTCGAACGGCACGCCGTAATGTTTACCGGCCACGGTATGCCAGGGCGCATTCTGCAGACGTTCATCCACTGACTCCCAGGCCTTGATCAGATCGAGATTGATCGGCTGCACACGGTTACCGTAAATCAGGCGCAGTGACGCATCACCGGACGCGGTGACCAGGTCATAGCCCCCTTTGGCCATCAGGCTCACCATCTCATCCGACGTCGCGGCGGTTTTCACATTCACCATACAGCCGGTATTTTTTTCGAACTCGGTGACCCAGTCGAAGGCCGGATCGGTTTCCCCGCGCTCGATGTAACCGGCCCAGGCGACGATATCGACGCGTCCTTCACCGGGGCCGATTTTTTCCAGCGCCGCGGCACTGTAACTGGCGGCGCTCATGACCGCAGCGGCCAGTGTCGTGAGTATCAGATTGGGTTTTGCCATGATGCTGTCCTCTAACCTTATTGTCCGGAGGCTTACGCCCGCTTTTATGTAGTTCAGGTTCTGCATACCCCGGCGGCGGCCGGAGCGTCTGTGACCGCTTCAGGCTATGGTCCGGGCAAAAGGTATCGCCAATTGTTAATAAAGAAAGGAGCATTCGGAAAAAGCGATAGCAGGCCGCTGCAGCACCGTGCTATATCTGAAAAAGAACTCCGCCGGCGGCGGAAAAATCCCCTCAGCACAAGGGATTAGCGCCCTTCCGGGCCGCCGGCGGTGACGACCATGCCGCTGCTGCCGGGGTGGTCAGCAACCGCCGCTGCAGACGGCGGACATTGACAACAATCGCTTTCAGCCATTGCCGGACGCCTCTATGTTGAGCCTGCGCCAGATCCGTTACTTCATCGCCATCGCCGAAACCGGTTCGGTGTCGGCCGCCGCCCAGGCTGTGCATATTTCCCAGTCCACCCTCACCACCGCCATCAAACAGCTGGAAGAAGATCTCGCCGTCAGCCTGTTCAGCCGTCATGCCAAGGGCATGGAGCTGACCCATCAGGGTCACCAGTTCCTGCGTCAGGCACACCTGATCATGGCGTCGGTGGAAAATGCGCGCCGCAGTCTGCAGCAGACCAGTACCGAGATCAGCGGTGAACTGACCATCGGCGTCACCAGCATGGTCGCCGGTTATTTTCTCGCCGACCTGCTGGCCCGCTTCCAGCGCATCTATCACGGTGTGCGGCTGCGCGTGATCGAAGACGAGCGGGCCTACATCGAACACCTGCTGGTGAGTGGTGAAATCGACGTCGGCGTGATGATTCTGTCCAACCTTGAATACCGGGCGGCGCTGAATACGGAAGTACTCACTTACTCCCATTACCGCCTGTGGCTGCCGCCGGAGCACGACCTGCTGCAACTGGATTCCATCGGCTTCAAGGAGCTGATGCAGGAGCCGCTGATTCTGCTCAACGTCGACGAGATGGAAGAACGCATCCGCAACCTGTGGGCCAATACCGACAGCAAACCTGTGATCAGCATGCGCAGCTCGTCGGTGGAAGCGGTGCGCAGTCTGGTGTCCGCCGGCATGGGGCTGGCACTGATGCCGGATATGACTTACCGCCCATGGTCGGTGGAAGGTGACCGGGTCGAAGCGCGGCGTATTCTGGATATTTCCGAGACGCTGGATATCGGCCTTGCCTGGCGCCGCGGCGGTGCCCGCAATCCGCTGATTGATCATTTCCTGCCGGTGGCGCGCGAATCCCTGCCCGCCCGCCAGCCATCCCTGACCAGTTGAGGTATGTATGCCGGAAGCCAATACCCTGCCCCGGAAATTACTGATTGGCGGCGAACGCCTGAATGGTGACGGTGAAAGCGAAGCCGTCATCAATCCGCGCAACGGCAGCCTGATCGTCAATCTGCCCCAGGCGTCGGCCGAGCAGACCGATGCCGCCGTCGCCGCCGCCCGTCATGCCGCCACCCGCTGGCGCCGCACCACACCGGCCCAGCGCGCGGCTTACCTGCTCGCCATTGCCGACGCCATCGACAGCCAGGCCGCCCGGCTGGCACCCCTGGAGGCCCTGAACTGCGGCAAACCCCTGTATCAGGTGTGTGATGACGAAATACCGGCCAGCGCCGACGTATTCCGCTTTTTCGCCGCCGCCGTGCGCAATCAGCACGCGCCCGCCGCCGGCGAATACATGCAACAACACACCAGTCTGGTGCGGCGTGATCCGATCGGGGTGGTGGCCGCCATCGCGCCGTGGAATTACCCGCTGATGATGGCTGCGTGGAAAATTGCACCGGTCATCGCCGCCGGCAACACGCTGGTGTTCAAGCCGTCGGAGCAGACCCCCCTGACGGCACTGATTCTGGCCGATATTTTCAACGACATCCTGCCGCCCGGGGTGGTCAATATTGTGCTCGGCCGCGGTGAACACACCGGCAGCCAGCTGATCAACCACCGTGATGTGCAGATGGCCTCCCTGACCGGCGATATTTCCACCGGCCAGAAAGTGCTGCAGGCCGCCGTCAGAACCGTCAAACGCACCCACCTGGAGCTGGGCGGCAAGGCACCGGCGATTGTGCTGAAGGATGCCGATCTCGACGCCGTGGCTGCCGGCATCAGCCGCTATGGCTATTACAACGCCGGCCAGGACTGCACGGCGGCCTGCCATCTGTATGTGGAAAAACCCGTCTACGAGCGGCTGCTGACCCGGCTCGCGGATCAGGTATCGGCGCTGCGCTTCAATCAGGCGGATGACCGTCACAACGACCTCGGCCCGCTGATCAGCCAGCGTCAGCGCAACAGCGTTGCCAGCTTTGTCGAGCGGGCGCTGGAACTGCCGCACATTGAACTGGCCGCGGGTGGCAGCATCCCACCGGGCGACGGCTTTTATTATCAGCCAACCCTGCTCGCCGGTGCCCGCCATGATGATGAAATTGTGCAGCGTGAAGTGTTCGGCCCGGTGGTGTCAGTGACGCCCTGTGACGACGCCGCCCAGGCCATTGCCTGGGCCAACGACTCCCAGTACGGGCTGGCGTCATCCGTGTGGTCAGGCAATATCGGCCGTGCCATGGCGGTGGCCAGCGAGCTGGAATACGGCTCCACCTGGATCAACAACCACTTCCTGCTGCCCAGCGAAATGCCCCACGGCGGCCTTAAGCGCTCCGGCTACGGCAAGGACCTGTCGATGTATTCACTGGAGGATTACAGCGTCGTGCGCCACATCATGATCAGTCACCAGTAGCGGCGCCGCGTCTCAGTTCTGCGCGTAGTGCTGATAGAAGCGCCGGAACTGCGCTTCCTGAAAGCCGTTCATACGATGTTTGCCCAGCAGGATGACCGGCACTCCGGTGGCTTTCATGTTTTTGTGCTGCAGCCTGGCGCTGCGGCTGCTGTCGATATTGCGCTCCTGATAAGGAATGTTGTGCGCGCGGAAGTAGGCACGGGCCTGCCGGCAGTAACCACAGCTGTCGGTGGTATACATCACCAGCGTATTGCCGGTATCAAACACCGACAGGTCGTAGGTGATACTGGTGTAGGTATTCACCTGCACGGTCACTTCTTTACTGCCGGCATCCGGCGGCGGACGGTCGCCGAAGTGCACCTGGCCGGCGGCGTCTGTCCATTGATAAATGTCTGCCATCGCCGGCAGTGACAGGAGAGTGAGCAGTACGCTCAGGATGGTCGGTTTCATCGCAATTCCTTTGCTCTGATAATAAAACGGCTGCTGCCGCAGCATATACCCATCAGGATATATACACAAAACGCGCAACAGCACCCACAATGACTTACTGACTGTTAATTTCCGGAGACCGACATGAGCCAGACCACTGCCGACTGGACGGCCGCAGCCGCACAAGTAACCATCCCTGCCCACGCCTGGGTAAATGGCAGACCGGCACAGGCGCTGTCCGGTGAGACCCAGCCCTGTATCAACCCGGCCACCGGTGACGTGCTGGCACAGATTCCGGACTGCAAACAGGCCGATGCCGACGCCGCGGTAAAAATCGCCCGGGCGGCCTTCAACTCCGGCGTCTGGTCACGGATGGCGCCAATGGAGCGCAAAAAAATCATCGTGCGCTGGGCGCAGCTGATTGAAGAGAATGCCGACGAGATGGCACTGCTGGAAACGCTGGATGTGGGTAAACCCATTGCCGATACCACCGGCATCGACGTTCCCGGTGCCGTCAACACCATCCGCTGGACCGGCGAAGCCATCGACAAAGTCTATGGTGAAATCGCTCCCACCGCGCCCGGCACCCTGGCACTGATTCAGCGTCTGCCACTGGGGGTGGTGTCAGCCATCGTGCCGTGGAATTTCCCGCTGTCGACCACCGCCTGGAAACTGGCACCGGCACTGGCCGCCGGTAATTCCGTCATCCTTAAGCCAGACCCGAAAACCCCACTGACGGCAATCCGCCTGGCCGAACTGGCCAGCGAAGCCGGCCTGCCGGATGGCGTCCTCAATGTTCTGCCGGGCGACGGTATCAATCTGGGGAAACATCTGGCACTGCACCCGGATATCGACGGCCAGACCTTCACCGGTTCTACCGCGGTCGGCAAACTGCTGATGCAGTATTCCGGTCAGAGCAACCTCAAGCGTACCTTCCTCGAGCTGGGTGGTAAGAGCGCCAATATCGTGTTTGCCGATGCCGATCTGGATACTGCCGCCATGTGGGCCGCCGTTGCCGGTTTTTATAACTGTGGTCAGACCTGCACCGCCGGTACCCGTCTGCTGGTGCAGGACAGCATCTATGAAGAATTCCTGCAGAAGGTGGTTGAGCACGCCAGAAGCTGGACACCGGGCAATCCGCTGGACCCGCAAACCCGCATGGGGGCGGTCATCGACCAGAACCAGATCAACACCATTCAGAAATATGTGCAGATCGGTCAGCAGTCCGGTGCCCGTCTGCTGACCGGTGGTGATGCGCTGACCGATAACGGTGGTACCTTCCACCAGGCCACGCTGTTCGCCGATGTGGATAACAGCATGACCATCGCTCAGGAAGAAATTTTCGGCCCGGTGGTTTCCGCTATCCGTTTTAAAGATGCTGACGAGGCCATCCGCATTGCCAACGATTCCCGCTACGGCCTGGCCGGTGGTGTCTGGAGCCGCGATATTTCCACCGCGCTGAAAGTGGCGGATGGTGTGCGTACCGGCACCATGGGTGTGAATAACTATTTCGGCGGTGATATTACCGTGCCGTTTGGTGGCTTTGGTGAATCCGGCAACGGCCGCGATAAATCCCTGCACGCGCTGGACGATTACAGCGAACTGAAAACCACCTGGATCGAGTACTGATCCGGGTACTTATCAGCCCCGCAATAAAAAAACGCCGGACTGTGTCCCTACTGTCCCACAAATTTTTATTTAAACGTTTGTGAAAAATCCCAGTCCCCTTGTCCTCATAGAGGGGACTTACCCCTCTCGCCGGACGGGCTACCTCCCTGCTTCGCGCTGTCTGGCTCGTTTATCCTTGAAACCTTGATATTTCCTGACCACGTGACCCATCGGCCATCCATGGCCGGGGCCTCTTGCCTGGGTCCCTGCGGGCAGGTCGGAAATATCGTCGCTTTCTGCGGCGAGCCCAGAGGCGCTGTTTTACCGCAACCTCACCGCCTGTTTATACGATTCACAACCAGGTTGAATGTCATGTCGTTGACCAGTATTCAGCGACAGAGCGGTATTGAAAAGCGGCGTCAAGACTGCCACTTCTTCGCCTCTGGGAGCGCCGAAATGAATGATGATTTTTCCGGCCCGCCGGGCATGGATGCCCGGCGAGCGCGCAGCGACAGGGATGTCGCAGGGGCCCGTGGCCAGGAAAAATCGAGAGAATGAGGATGACGCTCCAGAAAGCGAAAAGCTGGGGTGCGCCCGCCGGCAAGGGGATAAGTTCCCCTTGGAGGCATTGGGCGTTGCGGATGTAAACCTCGTCTACAGAAAACAGATTTCGGTAAAACTGTGGGACAGCAGTAGATTGTGTCCGGCGTTTTTGGTTTGCAAATCTGCATACCGCTCTGATGGGTTCAGCCGTCCGCTGCCTGCAGATGGTGATGCAGCAGCGTGCTCAGCATCAGTTTGAGATCGGCCAGGGTTTTGCGCGAACGCTCCCCCTTCTGATTCACGATCACCAGAAAGGCAGCGTGGGTCATTTCCAGATACAGACGCCCCAGACGCTCACGTTCCCGGATATGACGGTTGATACCGGCGCGGCGGAAAACATCGGCCATACAGGCGATCACCATCTCATCGTGCTGAGTATCCAGCTCGCGCAGTTCCGGCACCGAGAACATGGCCTGCACCAGGGTCAGCACCGCTTTCTGCTTTTTATACACCGCCAGCATTTCCGCCAGCATGCGGTTGAGCAGATCATCCAGCGGCATTTCTTCCACCGGCCAGCTGCGGATATTGTCCAGTGCCTGGGCAATACCTTCCAGCCAGCGCATGGCCATGGCATGCAGAATAGCGTGCTTATTGGGGTAGTAGTGATACAGCGAGCCCACCGAAATACCGACCGCTTCGGCAATCAGAATGGTGTTCAGATCATCAAAACCGACCTGCTCCAGCAGCTCACTGGTGGCATCCAGAATCTGTCGCGAACGTTCACGTGACCGGCCCTGAACGGGGGCATTGCGCGGTGCAAGGTCCTGTTTTTTCTGACGGGCTTTCACGATGAACGCATTATCCTTTGAGGAGTTAAAGGCTGCGCATTATACAGGCAAACCACCAACCGGGTGAAACCCGGCGGTGATGGCCGCACGGGATCAGAGCATGTCGAGCAGCGAATAGTAGAGCATGCCGGCAACCAGTCCCGGTTTACGCAGCAGGGTGCCACCGGGGAAAGCCGGGGTCGGGAAACGCGAGAAGACATCAAACCGTTCCGCCGAGGTACTGATGGCTTCCGCCATCAGCTTGCCGCCCAGGGTCGCCATCGCCACACCATGACCGGAATAGCCCTGCGCAACAAACAGGTTGTCTTCCAGGCGTTCAAAATGTGGCTGCCGGTTGAGGGTAATCGCCAGACTGCCGCCCCAGCCGTAATCAATGCGCACATCTTTCAGGAAGGGGTAACGGCGGATCATGGCTTTACGCACAAACGAGGCAACGTCCACCGGCATGCGCCCGGTATAGGTTTCACGGCCACCCCAGAGCATGCGGTTATCGCCCGACAGGCGGAAATAATTCACCGCAAACTTGGAATCCGCCACGGCGATGTCGTCACGGTTGATCTGACGGCACAGTGCCTCCGGCAGTGGTTCGGTCGCCAGCATCAGGCTTTTGATGGGCATGATTTTACCGGCGATACGCGGTTCCAGCTTATCCAGATAACCATTGCAGGCGAGCAGAATATAACGGCAGCGTACCACGCCCTTATCAGTACGCACCTGCGCCTGACTGCCGGCCTGATAGCCGCTGACGCGGCTGTTTTCGTAAATCTTTACGCCGGCCTTAACCGCCGCCGCAGCCAGACCCAGCGCATAATTCAGCGGATGCAGGTGAGCGGCGTCGGTCCACAGCTTGCCGCCGTAGTACTGATCCGTGCCCAGCATGTCCTGCACCTCCGCGGTGCTCAGGTGACGCACGCCATCGTAGTTCAGTTCCTGCTGCATATAGGTGGCGGAGTCATGCATGTACTGCACGTCCTTCGGACGCGCAGCCACATAGGCAATGCCGGATTTCAGGTCGCACTGAATGTCGTGCCTGCTGACCAGCTCCTTCACCAGTTCAACCGACTCCAGTGACATCTGCCACAAGCTGTCGGCATCCTTCCGCCCGGCTTTGTCCGCCAGATAGCTGTGTTCTTTGTTGTGTCCCGGACAGACCTGGCCACCATTACGGCCTGACGCGCCCCAGCCGACACGGTTGGCTTCCAGCAGGGTCACCTGATAGCCCTTTTCCGCCAGATGAAGCGCCGCTGACATCCCCGTGTAACCCGCTCCGATCACGCACACATCCGTATCCGTTTCCCCTTCCAGTGCAGGAAATCTGTCCAGTGTATTGGCTGTCGCAACATAATAAGAGGCGTCATAGCCGGCTGCAGTCATCTCTTCACCACCTTGCTGATAATCTTCTGAATCATTGAAAACCGAATAATAATTCAATTTTTGAGATTGTACACAGAACAATTGTTACATTCAGCAGCTTTTACAGTTGATTTGCGTCAGGCAATTACATAACCTAAGTTTCCGAATAAATATTCGGGTTAAACCCGGGCAGGCGCCCGCTTCCGGAGGTTGCATGAGATGTAGCAGAAGATTGTGTAAGCCGGAATCACCGGGAGTCGCCCACAAAACGCGTAAGCAAAGGTGACTTATGGAAGCCGTAGAAAGGTTTCTCAAAGAGAATGGCATAACTGAAGTAGAATCCACCCTGGCCGATATGACCGGCAATGCCCGGGGTAAATTTTATCCACCACGGAAGTTCCTCGCCGAGAATGGCGGGCGGATTCCGGAATCCATCCTGGTACAGACCGTCACCGGCGACTGGGCCGACAACCATTACGATATTGTCGATGCCAGCGACCGTGATATGGTGCTGCGCCCGGACCCCAACACCCTGCGTCTGGTGCCCTGGGCCGATGAGCCGACCGCACAGGTTATCAACGACTGCTATACCTCTGAAGGTCAGCTGCATCCGCTGTCCAGCCGCACCGTCCTGCGCCGCATCCTCGAACTGTTCGAGCGTGATGGTCTGCAGCCTGTGATTGCACCGGAAATGGAATTCTATCTGATCGAGCGTAACCTCGATCCGGACTATGAAATCAAGCCGGCCGTCGGCCGCTCCGGTCGCCAGGAAACGGCCCGCCGCTCCTACAGCATTGATGCTGCCAATGAATTCAACCCCTTCATTGACACCCTGTACAGTTACTGTGAAGCACAGAACCTCGACGTGGATACCCTGATCCACGAATCCGGTGCTGCACAGATGGAAATCAATTTCCTGCACGGCGACCCGCTGAATCTCGCCGACCAGGTCTTTTTCTTCAAACGCACCCTGCGCGAAGCGGCCATGAAGCACGGTATTTATGCCACCTTTATGGCCAAGCCGATGCAGAATGAACCCGGCAGTGCCATGCATATTCACCAGAGTCTGGTGGACGTGCAGACCGGAAAAAATATTTTCGCCAATGAAGACGGAACGTTCAGTGAATCTTTCTACCACTACCTCGGTGGTCTGCAGAAATATATTCCGAATGCGCTCAGTTTTTTTGCACCAAATGTAAACTCGTACCGCCGCTTTGCACCAGAAATAGCCGCGCCGATTAATATGAAATGGGGTATCGACAACCGCACAACCGGTCTGCGTATTCCGGAAGCCGTTCCGGCGGCGACCCGGATCGAAAACCGCTTCCCCGGTTCCGACAGCAACCCCTATCTCGCCATTGCCGCCAGTCTGGCCTGTGGTTACCTCGGTCTGAAAGGAAAAATACAACCAACCAAGCCAACTTATGACGCTGCTGCCGAAGATGGTGATACCGTGGAACTGGCCCGGACGCTGGAAGAGGGCCTGCGCCTGCTGGAACAGTGTCCGGAACTTCAGGAACTCATGGGGTCGGATTTTGTGGAAGCCTTTATCGGGGTAAAACGTGCCGAATATGAGACTTTCCACAAGGTAATCAGCTCCTGGGAGCGCGAGCACTTATTATTGAACGTTTAGCGTATAAATCGGCCCGATTTATGCCTGTAAATTACTGAAAATAAAATGAAATACGGCCTGCCCTGCTTAACCGGCAGGACAGGCCACAAAAGGATTCATTTTAATCATTTCAAGTAATATTAAAGTGCATTGAGCGATAACTACGAGGAAAGAGAAATGAAGAAAAAACTGTCAACCCGTCTGAAGTTTTCAGCTTCGGTTCTGGCCATGGCTGTAGCAGGTCTGACAACGACGGCACAGGCACAGGAAGAAATCCATTTCTATAACTGGTCTGATTATATTGCCGAAGATACCGTACCGAATTTCGAAAAAGAAACCGGTATCAAAGTCATCAGTGACTACTTCGACAGTAACGAAGTACTGGAAGCCAAACTGCTGGCCGGTAATTCTGGTTATGACATTGTAGTACCGACTTCTCACTTTATGGGCCGTCAGATTAAGGCCGGCACCTTTATGCCGCTGGATAAATCCAAACTGCCTAACCTGAAATACATCGATAAAGATCTGCTCGGTTATCTGGAAACAGCGGATCCGGGTAATAAATACGGTATTCCGTACCTGTGGGGTACCACCGGTATCGGCTATAACGTCGCCATGATTAAAAAAATCCTCGGCGATGATGCACCGGTGGACAGCTGGGATCTGGTATTCAAACCGGAAAACCTGAAAAAACTGTCTGAATGTGGCGTCAGCTTCCTCGACTCCCCGGATGAAATCTACCCGCTGCTGATGAACTACGTCGGCATTGACCCGAACAGCCTGGACAAAAAAGACTACGGCGACAACAGCCCTGCGACCAAGCTGATGAAAGAACTGCGTCCTTACGTTACCCAGTTCCATTCTTCCCAGTACATCAACGATCTGGCTAACGGCGATACCTGTGTGGCAATCGGCTGGTCCGGTGACGTACTGATGGCAGGCGACCGCGCAGCAGAAGCTGAAAACGGTAACGAAATCGTCTACGTTATTCCGAAAGAAGGTACTCAGATCTGGTTTGATATGATGGCCATTCCGGCCGACAGCAAAAATCCGGAAGGCGCTTATAAGTTCATCAACTATCTGATGGAACCGGCAGTTATTGCTGAGGTCACCAACTACGTTGCTTATGCGAACCCGAACACCGGCGCCAAAGAATTTCAGGACCCTGAAATCTCTGCCAACCCATCGGTTTACCCAAGCGAAGAGACCAAGAAGAAGCTGTTCCCAAGCAAAATCCGCGGTCAGAAAATCGACCGTATCCTGACCCGCTTCTGGTCAGATATGAAAGCCGGCCGTTAATTTACCGCCGCCATAAAATGTCAGTCACAGGGTCCGGTATGGTGGTGCTCCATCCTGCCGGAGACTGACCGCCGGACCGTTAACGCGGCTTAGTCAGAAAGCCGGCCATCCAGTCAGCCACTTTCACGGAATCAATATCCGTTTTACGTTCAGCCAGTAGCGCCAGACCTTTATCGGCAATCTCATCCGGCACCACGGTGCTGCGGCGGGCTTTAACCAGATCGGCTTCATAGGCCACGGTAAATTCCGGGTGTGCCTGGAAGGTCATAATCTGATCGTCATACATCAGGCCGGCATAGCGGCAGAAATCAGAGCTGGCAATCACCGTCGCATCCGCCGGCTTTTCCACCACCTGGTCCTGATGCATGGCATTGATGGTGAATTCTTTATCTGTAGTAAAAGAGTCAGCATTCTGCAGCTGATAAGTGTGCAGGGAAACACCCCAGCCACCCTGATATTTTTCCACCTTACCGCCCAGCGTATCGGCGATGATCTGATGACCAAAGCAGATACCGATCAGGGGTTTACCCGTGGCACGGATATCCAGAATCAGCTGTTTCAGACGGATCATCCACGGCAGGTTGTCATACACACCGAATTTGGAGCCGGTGATAATCCAGCCATCACAGACATCCGCGCTGTCGGGGAAGACATCTTCACGCACATCAAAAAATTCATATTCAAATTTTTTACCGGCCTTATCAAACAGCTCGACAAACATTTCAGCGTAGGTCGAGTAACGGTCGGTCAGCTCGTCCGGTGTGGTACCGGCGGCAAGAATACCTATTTTCATAACACCTCGTATAAACAATCCGGGCCCGCCGGCACTGAAGGACATCACGCACTGCGCATTCCTCTGATTCAGTACCGGCAGGCCCGTTCTTTATGGTTTAAGCGTCTGGCTTGATTTCCTGTTTCTCACGGCGACGCATCTGGTACATGGCGGCAACCACGCCGATAGCCACGATCAGAATCATCAGCGTTGCCAGTGCGTTAATTTCCGGTGTTACCCCCAGACGCACTTTGGAGAAAATAATCATTGGCAGCGTGCTGTTACCCGGACCCGCCACGAAGCTGGCAATCACCAGGTCATCCAGTGACAGGGTAAAGGCCAGCAGCCAGCCGGAAATAATGGCCGGGGCGATCAGCGGCAGGGTCACCAGGAAAAACAGCGTGAAAGGTTTGGCACCCAGATCCATCGCCGCTTCTTCCAGTGACTCATCCATATCAGTAAGGCGTGACTGCACGATCACCGCCACATACGCCATACAGAAAGTGGTATGGGCAATAATAATGGTCATCGCCCCCCGACCGGACGGCCAGCCGAACAGGTTTTCCAGCGTTACGAATAACAGCAGCAGTGACAGACCGGTAATCACATCCGGCATCACCAGCGGTGCACTGATCCAGCCGGACAGCACCATCTTGCCGCGGAAACGGCCCATGCGCGTCAGAGCAAAACCCGCCATGACTCCCAGTACCACCGACAGGCTGGCGGCAACAAAGGCGATCTTGAGACTGAGCATGGCGGCGCTCATGATCTCGTCATTATTGAACAGCTCCACGTACCACTGCAGTGACCAGCCACCCCAGACGGTGACCAGTTTGGATTTGTTAAAGCTGTAGATGACCAGTGAAATCATCGGCAGATAGAGGAAAATAAAACCCAGTAATGCCGATGTATTCAGAAAATAGGATCTGCGTTGCATCAGTAAGTCTCCTCCTTGTTACCCATCCGGTTCCGGGCCAGCATAATAGGCACCACCAGAACCACCAGCATGACAGTGGCCACCGCCGACGCCATTGGCCAGTCGCGGTTTTTGGAGAACTCATCCCACAGCACCCGACCGATCATCAGGGTATCGGAACCCCCCAGCAGAGCCGGAATCACGTACTCGCCCACCACCGGAATAAAGACCAGCAGACAGCCGGCAACAATACCCGGCATGGCCAGCGGCACGGTGACCAGGAAGAAGGTCTGGAACGGACGGCAACCAAGATCTTCGGCCGCTTCCAGCAGACTGTTATCGAGCTTTTCCAGCACCGCATACAGCGGCAGGATCATAAACGGCAGGTAGGTATAAACAATACCGATATACACGGCGATATCGGTATTGAGGATGCGCAGAGGCTCATCAATCAGACCGATGCTCATCAGTACATCATTCACCGGGCCATTCTTCTTCAGCAGCGCCATCCAGGCGTATACACGCAGCAGGAAGGAGGTCCAGAACGGCAGAATCACCATGGCCAGCAGGAACATACGACGGCGCGGTTCGCTGCGCGCAATCAGATACGCCATCGGGAAACCGATGATCAGCGTAATAACGGTGGAAATAGCGGCAATTTTCAACGAGCTGAGATAGGCATCGAGGTAATAACTGTCTTCCAGCAGGAACAGGAAGTTACCCAGATTCACTTTCAGCGTGGCATAGGCATCTTCGACATCCCAGCTGAACAGATCGGTATAAGGCGGAATCGCAATCGCTGATTCAGACAGCGAAATCTTGAACACCACCACAAACGGAATAAAGAAGAACAGGGCCAGCCAGACAAACGGAATACCGACAACAACTTTGCGGCCCCATTTATGTCTGGCTAAATACCCCATCAGCCGGTTTTTACCGGCATACAGAGAGGCAGCGGTCAGTTTCTTCATACGGTCAGTACCACGCTGCTGTCGACTTCCCAGTGCAGATACACCATATCGCCCCAGGTAAATTTACCTTTGATATCGCGGGCGTAGTTCGGCTGGGTCACGCGGACCTCTTTGCCGTTGGCGAGACGGATACGGAAAATCGACATATTGCCCATGTAAGCAATATCTTCGACCTTACCGAACATGCAGTTCACGTCCTGATCCGGTTTGTCATGGCTGAGCGTGATTTTTTCCGGCCGCAGCGCCACATGCACTTTCTGATTCGGTGCGCAGCTGATGCCGTGATCCACGCGCAGCAGGCCACCCGCTTCGGCGGAATCAATGATCACGTGGTCCACTTCATCCACGGTCACCACGCCTTCAAACATATTCACCGAGCCGATAAAGCTGGCGACAAAACGGCTGTTCGGATATTCGTAAATATCGTGCGGTTCACCAACCTGCACAATTTCACCCTGGTTCATCACGCCGATGCGGGTCGCCAGAGTCATGGCTTCTTCCTGATCGTGGGTTACCACGATAAAAGTCACGCCCAGTTCTTCCTGAATATTCATCAGCTCGAACTGAGTTTCTTCCCGCAGTTTTTTATCCAGTGCGCCCAGCGGCTCATCCAGCAGCAGCAGCTTGGGACGCTTCACCAGCGAACGGGCCAGCGCCACACGCTGACGCTGACCACCGGACAGCTGATGCGGTTTACGTTTGGCCAGATGCCCCATCTGCACCATGTCCAGAATTTCCTGTACCCGGCGCTTCACATCACCGTCGGCCATGCCTTCACGGCGCAGACCAAAGGCCACGTTCTTTTCCACGCTCAGATGCGGGAACAGTGCGTAGGACTGGAACATCATATTCACCGGGCGGTTCCACGGCGGAATGCCGGACATATCCACACCGTCAATCAGGATGCGGCCTGACGTCGGCTGTTCAAATCCGGCCAGCATACGCAGCAGGGTACTTTTACCGGAACCGGAACCACCCAGCAGGCAGAACAGTTCGCGCTTATAGATATCCAGACTGATGTTATCCACGGCGGTGAAATCGCCGAATTCCTTGGTGATGCCATCAAAGACGACAAAGGGTTTTGCGTTCGGGTCACGCCACAGTTCAGGGGCGGGGGCGGTCAGCGGGTTTACTGCTGTATCAGTCTGTGACTCGGTCTGAGCCGGATGTTCTGCTGTCGTCATAACCTTGCTACCAGTTGGATATGGCCTGTTGTGTCAGCACCGGAACCTGCAGGCAGTTCCAGGGCGGGTCAACCTTGTTGCCACTACCCTTGTTGTTATCCGTCGAATGCAGCTACTGCCGGTGCCTTCTGCATTCCCTTACCGCAAAAACTAAAGGAGTGGGCCATCTCATCCCATACCCCCCCCTAGGTATTCTTCACCTGGCGCGGGATGAACACAGTGCCAGTGTGACAAAGTGTTCATTTCCCGTCAGCATTCAGAGCAGGCCGAGATAAGACTCGTACTCAATATCTGAGATGCGTTTGTTGAGCAACTCCATTTCATGACGTTTGACAGCACAGAGCACGTCGACAAATTCATCGCCCAGATAGTGACGGATGATTTCACTTTGCTTCAACAGATCAATCGCGTCATCCCAGTACCACGGCAGACGGGTTGATTCATCACCGACGGCGTAGGCATCCCCCTCGGTCGGTTCCGGTGCCGCCAGCTTGTTTTCCAGGCCATACAGAGCACCAGCCAGTACTGCCGCCAGCACCAGATACGGATTGGCATCAGCGCCGGAAACCCGGTGCTCGATACGGCGTGCTTCCGGTTCACTCTCCGGTACGCGCACCGCAGCGGTACGGTTCTCGTAGCCCCAGCAGGCGTACACCGGCGCGTGTGAGCCTTCCTGGAAACGGTGGTAGGAGTTCAGATGCGGCGCGAACATCAGCATGCTTTCCGGCATCACTTTCAGGATACCGGCGATGGCATGGCGCAGCATTTCGGTACCTTCATCACCACCATCATCAAACAGGTTGTTGCCGTCTTTGTCGGTGAGGCTGAAATGCACGTGGAAACCGCAGCCGGACTCTTCCGCGTACGGCTTGGCCATAAAGGTGGCGCTGTAGTTGTACTTACGCGCAATACCTTTCACCAGACGCTTGAACCAGATCGCCTGATCACCGGCCGACAGCGGGTCAGCCACATGCTTGAGGTTGATTTCAAACTGGCCGGGGCCGAGTTCAGAAATAATGGTATCGGCCAGCACGCCCTGCTGATCGCAGCAGTCACGCACGTTGGCGAAGAAGGATTCCAGACCGTCCACATCCTCAATGGAGTAGGCGTCTTTGGTATTCAGGCGGCGGCCGTGGCCACGTTCCAGTACCGGCGGTTTCGGACGCTGGAGCTCTTCCGAGTCGGCATCCATCAGATAAAATTCCAGTTCGGTGGCCATCACCGGATACCAGCCGCGCGCGTGGAATTTTTCCAGTACCGTTTTCAGCACCTGACGCGGGTCGGCACCGAAAGGTGAACCATCAGGATTGACCATCATGGCGTGCAGCTGACGGCGGTCGAGCTCAGCCCAGGGCACAGGCACAGGCTCGTCCTGTACCGGCATGCAGATACCGTCGTTGTCGCCGGTTTCAAAGACCAGCCCGTTATCTGCTACATCATCGCCCCAGAAGTCCAGACCAACCACAGAGCGTGGCAGTTTGATGCCTTCTTCCATAACTTTATCGAGCGAACTGCCCAGCAGGCGCTTACCGCGCAGATTGCCATTCAGATCAACGATAAATAAGTCAAAATCGTTTTCCATTGGTACACCAGAGTTTTCATTAACTTGAAATGCAGGAAAGGGTAGAACCCGACACCGGAATCACTATATGCTTTAATTGTGATCACAAAACCACAACACTGGCAATCCCGAACAACAGGTAAACCGGCTCTCTCTACATGGACAAACACTCGCCCATTACCATCACCCTAGCCCAGCGTGATGATGCTGTAACTATCACCCAGTGGGTATATAACACCCTGCGCCAGGCCGTATTGCTGGGCCAGATTCCACCCGGCCGGGCGCTGACCATCCGTGAACTGGCAAGCCTGATGGGGGTTTCCCCGATGCCGGTGCGCGAAGCACTGCGCCAGCTATCCGCCGAAGGCGCGCTGGAAATTCTCGGCAACCGCCGGGTGGTGGTGCCGGAAATGACCGCGATGAAATTCAACGAACTGGTGGAAGCACGCATCGCGCTGGAACCGCACGCCGCCCTCAAAGCCATGCCCTACATCGACGCCACCCGGCTGGCCGAGCTGCGTAACATCGACCGTGGCATCGACCGCGCCGAAGCCGCCGGTGATGCCGAGGCCGTCACCAGCCTCAACCAGCAGTTCCACCGCACCATTTACACCGCCAACCCGCATCAGGTCACCCTGCCGCTGATCGAGAGCCTGTGGCTGCAGCTGGCGCCCTTTATGCGCGTGTCGGCCGAAAGTCTGGAAGAGTACTACCAGATCGACCGCCATCAGGAAGCACTGGCCGCCATCGAAAAGCAGGACCCGATGGCGCTGGCACTGGCCATTGAGGCCGATATCCGCGACGGCTGCGCCTTCGCCAAAGCCCCCGAAAAACTGAAAAGGCTGCTCGGCTGAGTGCCGGGCCGGCCTTTATCCCTGTTCCTGCCAGCAATCATACCCGCAAACCTGACAATTCAGGTCAGTTTTCTGATTACCCCTTGCATCATTCGTTTTGTGATCACAAAATTGTGATCACATTTTCAAGATTCACTGTCAGGAGTTCATGCCATGAGCCAGACCCAGATCCAGCAACAGGATGCCGGTTACCACCTGCACCCTTTCACCAACACCGGTCGCCTGAACGAAAAAGGCGCGCGCGTGATTACCCGTGGCGAAGGTGTGTACATCTGGGATGAGGACGGCAACAAGATTCTCGACGGCATGGCCGGCCTGTGGTGCGTGAACCTCGGCTACGGCCGCGAAGACCTGGCTAAAGTTGCCTACGAACAGATGGTGACCCTGCCGTACTACAACACCTTCTTCCAGACCACCCACACCCCGGCCGCCAAACTGGCAGAAGCCATCGCCAGCGTGACCCCGGGTGATCTGAACCATATCTTCTTTGCCGGTTCCGGTTCCGAAGCCATCGACACCATCATGCGCCTGACCCGCCACTACTGGGCCATTCAGGGCAAGCCTTACCGCAACATTCTGATCGCCCGTGAAAATGCCTACCACGGCAGCACCATCGGTGGCACCAGCCTGGGCGGTATGAGCGGCATGCACAAACAGGGTGGCCCGCTGGTACCGAACATCGAACACATCCGCCAGCCTTACTGGTACGGTGAAGGCGGCGACATGAGCGAAGACGAGTTCGGTCTGGTCTGCGCCCGCGCCCTGGAAGAAAAGATTCTCGAAGTCGGCCCGGATAACGTGGCGGCCTTTATCGGTGAGCCGGTACAGGGCGCCGGTGGCGTGATTGTGCCGCCCGCCACGTACTGGCCGGAAATTCAGCGCATCTGTAAAAAATACGACATTCTGCTCGTGGCCGATGAAGTGATCTGCGGTTATGGCCGTACCGGTAACTGGTTCGGCAGTCAGACCTTCGGCATTGAACCGGACATGATTACCATGGCCAAAGGCCTGTCGTCCGGCTACCTGCCGATCGCAGCCGTCGCCGTTGGTGACCGCGTTGCCAACGCCCTGATTGAGCACGATGAAGACTTCAACCACGGTTACACCTATTCTGGTCACCCGGTAGCAGCAGCAGTGGCACTGAAAACCATCGAAATCATGAAAGAAGAAAAGATTGTCGAAACCCTGCGTGACGATATCGTCCCTTATTTCCAGCAGTCCCTGCGTGAAGCGCTGAGTGACCATCCGCTGGTTGGTCATATCGACGGCGTGGGTCTGGTTGCCGGCATGGCGCTGATGAAAGACAAAGAGAGCAAAACCCCGTTCCCGTCTGACATCGATATCGGCATGATCTGTCGTGACCACTGTTTCAGTAATGGTCTGATCATGCGCGCCACCGGCAGCCGCATGATTCTGTCACCACCGCTGGTGATCAGCCGCGAAGAGATCGACGAACTGGTGCAGAAAGCACGCCTGTGCCTTGACCTGACCCTCGAATCTGCCAAGAAACTGGGAGCTCTGTAATGCCTGATTCAGCCGATAACAGACAGCTTGCTTCACTGATTGATCACGTACGCCTGTCGGGCTTTCCGACCGAACTGGCCGCTTACCTCTCCGGTCTGTGCCTGTTCGACACCTGCCTGATGCTGGTTTACCAGCCAGAGCGCCGGCCGGCCATGGTGTACACCGAAACAGAAGAAGTCAGCCCGACGCTGCACACCTACCTGCAGCACAGTTATCTGCTGGATCCGCTCTACAACGCGCTGGAAAAACGCGACGTAGCCCCCCTGGTACGCCTCAGCAGTCTGGCCCCGGATTCCTTCAGCCAGACGGACTACTACCAGAACTGCTACAAAAACTTCGATCTGGTGGACGAAATAGATCTGGTGGTGGAGCTGGAAGAATCCAGCTACTTCACCATTTCCCTCGGCCGTAAATCCAGTCTCGGCTGTATTACCCGCGCCGAACTGAACCGCCTGCAGGAACAGCTGCCGATTATCAGTTCACTGGTGCGCCAGTTCTGGCTGTCGAATGCCGATGAATACCTGCCCCGGGATAAAAGCCGCAGCACCCTGACCCAGGCCATGCGTACCTTCGGTCAGGGCGTACTGACCCGTCGTGAGCAGGAAATCACCGGGCTGATTCTGCAGGGCCACAGTTCACAGTCGATTGCCGACCAGCTGAATATCAGTGTCGGTACCGTCAAGGTGCACCGTAAAAATATTCACAGCCGCCTGAATACCTCGCAGCAGAGTGAAATTTTTACCCTGTTCCTGAATCATCTGAATGAAATGGAAATCCGTATCGTTGCCTGAACGGCGATACGCTTTCCCGTGATAATAATCAGCGCCTGTGGAAGATATTCACAGGCGTTTTTTTATGCCTCTGCACCGGTTTAAAAAAGACCGGTAAAAACAGCAGTTGCCAGTATTATAAAAATACTGCCAAGCCACTGCTGGCTCACAGTTTTAACGAAATCTGTTTTCTGTAGACGACGTTTACATCCGCAACGCCCGATGCCTCCCAGGGGAACTTATCCCCTTGCCGGCGGGCATTTATACCTGACCGCCATGGATGGCGGAAATGCCTGTTTTGCAGGAGCAAAAACAGGCCCAGCTTTCCGCTTTCTGGAGCGTGACCCTCATTCTCTCGATTTTTCTGGCCACGCGCCCATGCGACATCCCTGTCGCTGCGCGCTCGCCAGGCATCCATGCCCGGTGGGCCGGAAAAATCATCATTCATTCCGGCGCTCCCAGAGGCGAAGAAGTGGCAGCCTTGACGCCGCTTTTCATGACATTCAACCTGGTTGTGAATCGTATAAACAGGCGATAAGGCTGGGGGAAAACAGCGCCTCCGGGCTCGCCGCAGAAAGCGACGATATTTCCGACCTGCCCGCAGGGACCCGGGCAAGTGACCCCGGCCATGGACAATTTTGATGGGATCAAAATTGAACAGCCACAGGCTGGCCCGCAGGGCGAAGGGCATGGATGCCCGTAGTCTCACGATGGGTCACGCGGTCAGGAAATATCAAGGTTTCAAGGATAAACGAGCCAGACAGCGCGAAGCGGGCCTGTTTTTGCTCCTGCAAAACAGGCATTTCCGCCATCCATGGCGGTCAGGATTGTGCCCGTCCTCATAGAGGGGTAAGTCCCCTCTATGAGGACAAGGGGACTGGGATTTTTCACAAACGTTTAAATAAAAATTTGTGAGACAGCAGTGACTGCCAAACCGGCGTTGCTGTTTAAATTCCCACGACCCCGGCCCCTGTCCTGCCCGGCCGGAAAAGGTTACATTACCCCTTCCAAGCCAATAACTGACGGAACCTTATGAAAGACCTGCTGCGCAAACTGTTTTCCCCTGTCCTGAATCCACTGGAAGCCGGTAACGCGGACTATGACTACCGTCCTTCACACCGCAAGATCCTGATTGCCATGGGCGCGCTGTTTATTTTTCTGTCGGTGGTCGCGCTGATTGCCACGGTTTACGCCGGACAATGGGGGGGTGTGCTGCCGGTGGCGGTTTTCCTGCTGGTCGGGCTGCTGTGCGAAGTGGTCGCCTTTCTTGGCAGTGACCGAGCCGTCGCCAAACTGTGGAAAAGCAAATAACCCCGCCGGATTTTCTTTTTCCGCCCACCATTACGCCCTGTTTCAGGGCGTAAACAGTGATTCAGGAACCATTCTGGTTCAGCAGTAGCGGATACGGTTCAGGTAGGTTTCGTGCTGAATACGTTTCTGATAATCGACCGGCGTGGTCGAGACAAACTGTTTGAACTCGCGCAGAAAATGCGACTGATCACTGAACCCCAGGTCGCAGGCCAGCTCTGAAAATGCCAGTTCGTCGCGGTGATTAATGTCATACACCGCCGACTGGCAGCGGATAATCCGGCTGAAAGCCTTGGGTGACATCCCCATATCACTGTGAAACTGACGCTGCAGCGTTCGTGTGGTGTAGCCGGTCAGCTGTTCCAGATCCCTGACGCGGATATTGCCGTGACTCTCCCGGATGGCCTGCACCGCCTGAGCGCTGGCAGACGATGCCTGCCGCGGCTGTTTGCCGGCATAAAAACGGCTGAATAATTCCGCCTGCAGGGCAAACTCCGGCTGGCTGACGATCTGCTCAAAGGTATCGCGGATCAGCGGCGCCGCATCCAGCAGATTCAGTTCATGCTCCACCAGCTCAGACGCCGAAGCCTGCAGAAAATCCGGAATAATACCGGGCACAAAACGCACGCCGAAATAGCGGTGACCCGCAGAGAAATGCGCGTTGGTCGCCTGCATGGTGGTGCCGCAGACTTTGGCGGCCGGCCGGCTTTCATGACAGTCGAACAGAATATCAATACAGCCATCCGGGATGGCCATGGTCTGCTCGGCGGTATTGCCTGCTTCAAAACTGTAGAAGTGCGAAATAGACGGGTTATCCGAACCGAACAGCGAAAAATGCCGCGCCGCACTGAGCACAAACCAGGGCTGCTTGGAATGAATGCCGGAAACGTAAGAGCGGGCTGAGGTATCGGACATAACGGCGCCTGGCGGTGTGAGAAATAACAAAGGTATTTGATGATTCAAGTAACCTGATCAGCAGATTCAGCAAATTAAGTGCCAGCAGCCGGCCGGCGGAATGTTACGCGGCTGAGCCCGTCAGCCGCTTCTGCGGCTCAATTGTCCACTTTGCTGCTCATGCCCATCGCAAGCCGCTCTGCCGCTTTTCCGCCCCAGTGCCGGTGCCGCCATCCGTGTCCCTGTACCCGCCAGCCCGCAGCCCACCCGGCTTTGCCGCCACGGTGTTATCACTGCTGCCACCTTCCGCCCGGCCACGGTTTTTACCAGCACTATTTTTTCCCGCCATGACCATGTCGCAAAAATTCAATACGGGATCAGGGGCACTGCATAGCATCGGTGTTATCAGCTGCAACAGCGTGAACGCGGTCCGCCGCACCGAACAGAGTTATATGGGTAGCCTTATGTCAGAAAATACCAGAATCGATTTTATCTACTTATCCGAGCCGGACATGATCAAAGCCGGCGTGATGAACATGCCGCAGTGTGTCGACACCATGGAAGCCATGTTCGCCCTGCTGCATAAAGGCGACTACCGCATGGCCGGCCCCAACAGTGATTCCCATGGTGCCATGGTGACCTTCCCGGAAGAGTCACCCTTCCCGACCATGCCGAAGCCGACGGCCGACCGCCGGCTGATGGCAATGCCCGCTTATCTGGGCGGTGATTTTCAGACCTGTGGGGTGAAATGGTACGGCTCCAACGTCGCCAACCGTGACAAGGGTCTGCCGCGTTCCATCCTCATGTTTATTCTCAGCGATGTGGATACCGGCGCTCCGCTGGCCTATATGTCCGCCAACCTGCTGTCGGCTTACCGTACCGGCGCAGTGCCCGGTGTCGGCGCCCGCCATCTGGCACGTAAGGACGCCAGAGTCATCGGTCTGCTCGGTCCCGGCGTGATGGGTAAAACCACGGTGGCATCCTTTATGGCCGCCTGTCCTGCAGTCGATACCATCAAAATCAAAGGCCGCAGCCAGAAAAGTCTCGACAGTTTCCTCAGCTGGCTGAGTCAGGAATATCCGCAGATCACCAAGGTGGAAATCGTCGACAGCGTTGAAGCGGTGGTGCGCGATTCCGATCTGGTGACCTACTGCAATTCCGGTGAAGTCGGTGACCCGGAAACCTACCCGATCGTTAAACGTGAATGGGTTAAACCCGGCGCGTTTCTCGCCATGCCGGCCAGCTGCAGTCTGGATGAAGGTATGAGCGGACCGGGTGTGCGCAAAGTGATGGACAGCATCGGTCTGTACGAAGCCTGGTACGAAGAAGTGCCCAAGCCATCGCATCATCATATTCCGCTGGTCGGAATGCGCTTTATGGACATGATCGCCGACGGCCTGATGGCGAAAAGCGAGCTGGAAGACCTCGGTGCCATCGTCGCCGGCGCCACACCGGGCCGTCAGAACGATGAAGAAATCATCATCATGTCCGTCGGCGGTATGCCGGTGGAAGATGTCGCCTGGGCCACCGTGCTGTACCGCAATGCGCTGGAAAAAGGCATCGGCGTAAAACTTAACCTGTGGGATACCCCGGTCCTGCGTTAACGCCTGATTTCATGACTGTCCGCGGCACAGCCAAACGCTGTGCCGCCACAACCGACCGACTGCGGATAAACCGAATGAGCAAAATTTTAAAAGTAAAAACCGGATCGAAATTTGAGGAAAGCGGCAGCTATTCACGCCTGGTCGCCGTCGATAACTGGATTTATGTTTCCAACACCGCCGGCCGTAATCCGGAAACACAGGAAATTCCGGCCGACGTGATTGAACAGACCGGACAGGTCTTCGCCAATATCGAACGTGCTCTGACCGCAGCCGGTTCATCACTGGCCGATGTGGTGATGTCACGCGTCTTTATTCAGGACCCGGCACAGGTGCCGGCGGTGATGGATTTTATCGGCACGAAATTCCGCGGCATTAATCCGGCCACCACCGTGACCTGTCCGCCACTGGGTTCCACCGTTTATAAAGTTGAGCTGGAAGTCACCGCTTACCGCGGGGCCTCACAGGCTGAATGCGAAGAAATCAGAATCGCCTGATAACAGCAGTGCGTTGCGGGAATTATTTATGACAAAAACACTGGATCGGATCACAACAACAGCACAACTGCCCCCGTCCACCTCCGTGGTGATTATCGGCGGCGGCATTGTCGGTGTGACAGCGGCGCTGGCACTGGCGGAACGGAATATTCCCGTGGTGCTGCTGGAAAAAGGTCATATTGCCGGCGAACAGTCCTCACGCAATCTGGGCTGGATCCGGAAAACCAGCCGTCTGGCAGACGATGTTCCACTGGCCCAGGCAGCGGACCGTATCTGGGCTGCACTGCCGCAACGGATCGGCGCCGATGTCGGTTACCGTCAGGCCGGCATTATGTTTCTCGCGCGTACAGCAGAACAGATGGCCATGTACGAAGGCTGGTATCAGTCGGTGGCCCATTTATCACTGGACTCACAGCTGCTGACACCACAGGCCATCAGCCAGCATGTGCCCGGTGGTCAGGGACAATGGCTGGGCGGTGTTTATACCCCGTCTGACGGCCGTGCCGAACCCGCTCTGGCGGCAACCGCCATTGCCCGTGGGGCAATCAGACAGGGCGCGGTGATGGTGCAGAACTGCGCCGTGCGCACGCTGTCGATGAGTGCCGGTAAAGTCAGCGGCGTCATCACCGAGCAGGGTGAAATCCGCTGCGATCAGGTGCTGTTCGCCGGTGGTGCCTGGTCGCGCCGTTTTCTCGGCAACCTCGGTGTGCAGCTGCCAACCCTGCCGCTGATCTGTTCGGTACTGCGGACCAGACCGATGGAAGGCCCGACCGATATTGCCGTCGGCGCGCCGGATTTTTCCTTCCGCAAACACAAAGACGGCGGCTTTATTATTACCCAGCGTGGCAAGCTGGATGCACCGCTGACGCTGGACCACCTGCTGATCGGCTGGAAGTACATGGCCCAGCTGAAGGCCGGGCGCGATAACCTGCGCATCGGCCTGGGTAAAGAATTTTTCCGTGACCTCGGCATCGCCCGCCACTGGCATGCCGGTCAGATTTCCCCCTTTGAAAAAATCCGTACCAACGATCCGGCACCGAACACCGGACTCAATCAGGACGCCCTCACCAACCTGCGTAATGCCTGGCCGGTATTTGCCAACGCAGAAATTGAGGAAGCCTGGGCCGGCCTGATCGATGTCACGCCGGATTCCAATCCGGTGATTGATCACATTAAAGCCATCCCCGGCCTGACCGTTGCCACCGGATTTTCCGGCCACGGTTTCGGCACCGGCCCGGCTGCCGGTCAGCTGGCCGCCGATCTGGTTTCCGGCGTAACGCCCATTATTGACCCCAGCCCTTACCGGTTTGACCGCCTTTAAGAAAAACGATTTCTATACGAGAGGAAACAGCCATGAGCGGAAATACTCCTTCAGACAGCATGACAATGACAGACGCGCTGCCGTCATCCGGCAGCCGCAAGCTGAAAATGGGGCTGCTGACCATGATGGCCATCAGCATCGGCATGGTGATTGTGCAGGGCGCCATGATTTCGGCCACGCAGGGCATCGGCATCGGCGGTATGGGCTTTATTGCTGCCATGATAGTGGCGCTGATTATCGCCCTGTTTAACGCCATGAGTTTTTCAGAACTGTCGCTGATGTTCCCGCAGGAAGGCACACTGGCAACTTACACCCAGAAAGCCATCGGTCATTTCCCCGCCATTGTCGCGGTCTTCGCCGGTTATGTGGTGGTCGCCATTCTCGCCATGCCGGTGGAAATGTTTATGGTCGATGTGATGCTCGGTGAATTAATGCCGGGGGCGTTGCCCGAAAAAGTGGTGCCCATGCTGATTCTTGCCGTACTGGTGGTCACCAACCTGATCGGCGCCGATATTTTTGCCCGCGTGCAGAATGTGCTGGCGCTGATTCTGGTCAGCGCCATGGTACTGATGGGCCTGATGGCCATTACCGGCACGGCTGAACCGCATCCGCAGTTAAGCGGCACCCCGGTGGACTGGAGTTTTGGTGGTGTACTCGACGGCAGCTTTATCGGCCTGGTGGCACTGGCCATGTGGCTGATGGTCGGTGTGGAATTTATCTGCCCGATGGTCAATGAAGTGAAAGACCCACAGAAAAATATTCCGCGCACCATGACGCTGTCGCTGTTCGCCATCTTCTTTATTTTTCTGGCGTTTGTCGTTGGTGCAACCTTTTATCTCGACAGCGAAACCCTGACCGGTTCGCCGATTCCTTACCTCGACTATGCCAACGCCGTATTCGGTAAAAGCGGTTTATTTATTGCGACCGTGATGGCACTGGCCGCTACCTGCAGCACAGTGAATACCCTGCTGGCTTCCATTCCACGTATGCTGCACGGCATGGCCATGCAGGGACAGGCCTTCCCGCAGCTGAAAGCCACCAACCGCTTTGGTGTGCCCTGGGTCGCCACCCTGATGCTGGCAGTACTGACCAGTATTCCTTTCCTGCTGGTTGATATTGATTCGCTGATCACGCTGGTGATCGCTGCCACCACCAGTTACCTGCTGGCCTATATGGTTGCTCATATCGACGTACTGGTATTGCGCCAACGCCTGCCACAGCACCAGCGCCCGTACCGCACGCCGTTTTATCCACTGCCACAGATTCTGGGTATTGCCGCGATGATTTATATCGCCCTGAATAACTCGCCATCCCCGGAAATGACCACACTGGTGTACAGCATCACCGGCATTATTCTGCTGCTGCTGAGTGTGATCGCGGCGCTGTGGGTGAAGTTTTATATGAAGCGCGGCCTGTTTGAGCCGGATATGGATTAAGCCGGCAGGCCATTATTTCTGAGTGTCTCCTTTTGCGCCCGTGGTAACACACGGGCTTTTTTATGGCCGCAGTATGGCCAGCGGCCATCAGGGCTGCATTTGTTCCTTCACCGCCATCACCTTATCGACCAGCCAGTTCAGCCCCGGGTCCATAGCGAAGCGCGGATGCCAGGCCAGCACCATTTTAATGGTCAGGCCATCATCCAGCGGATAGGTGTGCAGGCCGAACTGTTCAGCATACAGGCTGGCAATGGGTGCGGGCATTGTCGCCACCAGATCGGTATGCACCAGCACCTGCGGCAGCGACTGGAAATCCGGCAGCTGCAGACGGATATCTCGGCTGATGCCATGGCCGGCAAACCATTTGTCGGTCAGCAGCTGGCTGTGGCCCCACTCCGACGGATAGACATACGCCAGCTGCGCCAGAAACTGCGGCGTCAGCGGCTGATCAATCTGCTGACGGCACAACAGGCTGAGCGGATATTCGATAAAAGGCCGCGTCTGCAGCCGTGGGGATAACTGGCTGGGTTCAACAAAACCGATCACCAGATCCAGCTCGCCCTCTTCCAGTTCGCGTTCATAGTCAGAGCTGATCAGACCTTTGACTCCCAGACTGACTCCCGGCGCGCACTGCATCAGTTCGGCCATAAAATGCGGCAGCAACAGGGTGTCGAAATAGGCGCCGGCAGCCACGGTAAAACGCCGTTCGCTGCTGGCCGGGTCAAAGCCCGCTTCGTCATTAACCGCCTGCTCCACCGTTTCCAGCGCCTGGCGGAACGCCGGGGCAATGGCCAGCGCCCGCGGCGTCGGCTGCATACCATGGCGGCTGGCGACAAACAGCGGATCGTTCAGCTGTTCACGGCAGCGCGCCAGTGCGTGCGACACCGTTGATTGCGACAGGTGCAGGCGGCGCGCGGTTTCCGACACCGAGCGGCAGGCCATCAGGGTATCCAGCACACGCAGCAGATTGAGATCAAAACGCGACATATCGATTTAAGCCATAGGGTTATGCTGATAATTCATTTTAGCCATATCCATACGCAGCATACACTCCTGCTATTAAGGAGAAACTCATGTTGCGCAATTATCTGACTCTGGGGGCCATCGGCCTGATCTGGGGTTCACAGTTTGTTTTTCAGGAACGGGCACTGGACGACCTGCCCCCCGTTATTGTCAGTACCGGCCGTGCACTGATGGGCGCGCTGTTTATTATTCTGCTGTGCCGCCTGCTGGGCCTGAAAGGCCGGCCGCTGCATTCGTGGCAGACCTATCACCTGGTCGGCTTCCTCGAAGCCACCCTGCCGTTCTTTGCCCTTGCCTGGGGACAGCAGTTTCTGACCACCGCCGAGACCTCCATTCTGATGGGCGCCGCGCCCTTCTTCGCCATCATGCTCAGCCCGCTGATTGTGGCCGGTGCGCGGATTCACGTTACCGGCCTGCTGTCAGTGCTGCTCGGTTTTGCCGGCCTGCTGGTGCTGTTCGCGCCGGATATTATGCGCGGGCTGGATATCGGGCTGGCCGGTGGGCTGGCGGTACTGATCTCGGCCGCCAGTTTCGCCATCGCCGTGCTGATGCTGAAACGCCTGAGCCATGAACACCCACTGCTGCTGGCGCGCAATATTATCTCCGCCGCCTGCCTGCAGCTGCTGTTGCTGAGCGCCGTCGTACTGCCATTCAGTGAGCAGACAGTGCACTGGAGTGCTGCCGCCGTTGGTTCCGTGATGTATATCGGCGCCACCGCCTCCGGCCTGGCCTACTTCCTCTACGCTGTCCTTACCCGTGCTGCCGGCCCGGTGTTTGCCTCGCTGTCGAATTATCTGGTGCCGCTGGTCGGGGTGGTGATGGCCACCGCCTTTAACCACGAAAATATCGCCCTCACCACCTGGGTAGCGCTGTTCATCATTATGGCCGCCATCGGCATCAACCAGATCGGCAACCGGCCGCAGAGCGAAGCGACTGAAAGCTGAAACGCTGAATCACATCCGCCACCCGCCAGCCTGCTTATCCCTTCTGCCCAGCGCTGATGATCACCACTGCGCAGATCGACGGATGATGGAGACATTCGCCAACGCCATGGCAGCACCCCAGGCCTGTGTGCAACAACAGCGGCTGATCTAATCCGCGCCGGAACAGCACCACAGACAACCAGGGGCCGTATGGCCCTTTTTTGTAATGACGCCTTTTTGTAATGACGCCTTTTGCCATTGATCATTGAGTTATCAGATGGGTATTCTCAGGCTCAGATGAGTTTCAGCCCAGGCGGAGTTACTGGATAGGCAAACAGTGTATCTTTGAGGTTCAGCCTTTTTATGCTCGTTTACACGACAAAGGACAAATGAGCAGGCGCGAACCGACACCTTATAATCCTGAAAAACACTTATTAATCAATCAGTTAAAGATTTCATCTGCAGTGATAACGCGCAGGCGCGTTCAGCCACCTGATGAAAATATTAACAGGTGGACTTTTGCGAGGTTTGACAATAAGTTAAGGGCAAAACAAGGGAAATATGCGCGGCGTCGAAGTGAGCATGCGTATGAATAAACTGTTATGCAGGGCATGATTTTTCACATTTTAATAGTTAAGAGGGATAATAATGAGTGAGGTGACTGGGTTTTATGCGTATCCATCACAGCCGTCCGAGATTGGGCAATGTATAGAAAAAGCGGTTGATGAATACAATCGATCTCAGTCTAAAGCGAAGGTGAATACTTGGGTACAGCTCGATATTATTGGCCATTTTATATCAACGGAGGTTTTGAAGGGTATAGACGAAGCTGATTTTCTGATCGCAGATATAACGAAGCTGAACTTCAATGTTACTTATGAAATTGGATATGCAATTGGAAAATCGAAAAGAGTTCTTCTAACAAAGAACAAAAGCATTGAGAATCAAGGCTTAATGGCAGATAAAGTTGGTATATTCGATACTCTCGGATACAGCGAGTATCAAAACTCTCAGGAGCTAAAAACTTTCATCCTTGAAGCTTCAACAAAATCACCTTTAGAAATCACTACAGGAATCAATCGGCAAGCCCCCGTGTATTTATTGGAAACACCATATAAAACAGACTGGTCTGGTCGTATCGTCTCGAGAATAAAAAAGTCCGGTTATATTTTCCGAAATTTTGATCCTAATGAACAGCCACGCCTATCTGCTTATGATGCCATAAACCAAGTTTCCTCTTCATACGGAATTGTAGTTCCGCTTTTATCTAAGAATTCATCAGGAAATGCAGTTCACAATATGCGAGCTGCATTCATTGCAGGCCTATCAGAAGGCATGGGCAAAGCCCTGCGAATACTCCAGAATGGAGATGATCCAGTACCATTAGACTACCGGGATTTCGTTCATGTGACTTATCATCCTGATGATGTCAATGATCACATTGCAGACTTTGCTAGCGATGTTGCTCGAGCCTTTCAGGAGAAAACGGAAGAGAATAAGTTGCCTGAACGGTCGTTTCTCAAAAACTTAAATTTGGGCGCTTCATCAGCGGAAAACGAAATGCGAGATTTGAACGCATATTATCTAGAAACGGACCAATATTTGAAGGCATTGAGAGGTGAAGCTCACCTTGTAATAGGGCGCAAGGGATCTGGGAAATCTGCAATATTTCTTCAAATAAGGGATATTGAAAGGGACAGGAATCGAAGTAAAAACATAGTCTTAGATTTAAAGCCAGAAGGCTATAAATTGATTAAATTCAAAGAGAGAATTCTAGAATTTCTTGAAGAAGGTACCTACTTACATACGATCACTGCTTTCTGGGAATATGTTCTTCTTCTTGAGATTTGCTACAAGGTGCTTGAAAAGGATAAGAAGAGGCATATACATGACCATCTTTTATATGATGGGTACAGGGCGCTAGCGCAAATATATAATGTCGAAAACTACGATTCAGATGGTGATTTTTCTGAACGCATGTCGAAACTTATGGAGAAAGTGTATTCTGAATATGAGTCAATATACTCAGGGAAGGAGCAAGTCAGTCTTTCGTCTTCTGACCTTACACAATTGCTATATAAGCATGATGTAAAGGCATTACGCCAAGAGCTGCTAAATTATATGGAACATAAAGGTACTTTATGGCTGTTGTTTGACAATATTGACAATGGCTGGCCCACTTCAGGCTTGCAGCATAACGACCTATTGATAATACGAGCTTTAATCGACGCAACAAGAAAAATTGAAAGAGTCTTCGGTAAAAAGGATCTAGATATCAAAACGGCAGTTTTCTTGAGGAATGATGTCTATGAACTCCTTGTTCAAGAAACAGCAGATAGAGGAAAAGAAGCGAGTGTTCTTCTGGATTGGACAGACCCTGACTTACTTCGTGAACTAGTTAGGTTACGAATTATCGCAAATGGTCTAGATGAAAACACGGAGTTTATTGAAGCATGGCTTAAGATTATTGTTAGCCATTACAAAGGAGAGGAGTCATCTCAGTATTTTATTGATAGATCACTGATGAGGCCGCGCTTCTTGTTGAACTTGATCAATCATTGTAAAAGTTTTGCTATTAACTTAAATCATGAAATTATTTCTGAGAAAGACATAGAAAAAGGATTAGCCGCCTATGCTTCAGATCTTCTAAGGGATATTGGCTATGAGTTGAGAGATATAGCCCCAGAGTCTGAAAACGTTCTTTATTCGTTTATTGGGTGTAACTCAGAGCTAAGTGAACAGGAAGTTTTAAATTTAATTGCTGAGGGCTCAGAGCCTGGTGATATTACGACAAAGATTTTCCACCTTTTGCTTTGGTACGGGTTTCTAGGACTTAAGATCAATTCAGATGATCCTAAGTTTATCTATGATTTTAGCTATAACAAAACATTGATGGATGGCGTCAAAAATAAAGCAAATAACTGCTTGATTTGCATAAACCAAGCATTTTGGCCTGCGTTAATGATAAATGCATAACAATAGCAAGCACGTGGACGCAGTTACGTTCCGTAGTACTTGTGGTGCGCTACGCTTATACCACAAGTACTACTCCACTACACTGCGCCAGTGTTGCCGGCGTTAGACGAAAAGGAACATCATGAACTCTATCAATGGCGGAAAAGTTTTTAATCACGAATTAGATGGATGGTCTGTCGCCTGGGAGAGCGATGGCAATTATCGTCATTGGTGCCACCAGATAAAAAATCCAAAATGGAATTCTTTGTTAGTCGTAATGTTTAATCCTGGAAGCCTGAGTAGCGATGGATCAAATCTAAGTAAAGATACAACCTTGAGAATCCTGAGAGAAGTTTGTGGTGCAGCAAATCTAAACCCTTATATCATCAACCTTTTTGACTATGCCAGTCCGTCACCACAGAATCTATTCGATAACTGGAACCTGAGGGACTCAAATAGCATTGTTTTTGACAAGCTACCTTTGTCAATTTTCCAAAGCTATATATTGGCTTACGGAGATTATGAAAACTGGGGTCAGCGTGATGCGGAAATAAAAGAGAGACAGGCATTAGTCCTTAGCTACCTGGAATCACTAAATGAAATTTTATTGCCAAAAAACAATTCAGGCACACCCAAACACCCCATGATGTGGCAGAGGCAGAAGTTAAAGCCAAGCATCAGTGCGTTGTTACAGGCAGCGCCTAACAAGTCAAAGCACCCGGACGCTGATCCCGCCCCGCTTTAACAGCCCCCCTCTCTGTCTCCCTGCTACCACATCTGACAACCTCATAAAAAAGGGCTGCCAAAGCAGCCCGGAAAATGCGCTGGGGAGGGAGCCCCGGAGGCGCGCAATTAAAACTCAGAAAACGCAGAACAGACGGTTGCACTTCTGAATGTTCAGTGCAACCGCGTCCTTTCTGATCAGCCTTTTACCTTACGGTGTACCCGGCGGGTAATCCCGGTGAACAGGGTATAGGAAATGGTGCCACAGTACGGGGCAACTTCATTGGCGAGCAGATTTTCGCCCCAGAATTCCACCGTTGAGCCCAGTCCGGCATCAATGCCCGTCAGGTCCACCGTCAGCATATCCATGGACACACGGCCAATGATCTTTGTGCGTTGGCCGCTCACCATCACCGGTGTGCCGTTTTTTGCCTGCCGCGGATAACCATCGGCATAGCCCATGGCGACGGTGCCGACACGGGTCGGTTGTTCACACACCCAGGTGCCGTTGTAACCAATGGCATCACCGACCTGCAGGTCGTGGATGGCGATCACTTCGGAGGTCAGGGTCATGGCCGGTTTCAGCTGTGCCTGCACGTCAGCCTCCCCTTCGAACGGCGAGGAGCCGTACAGAATAATGCCCGGGCGCTGCCAGTCGTGATGGGCGGCACTGTGTTTCATGGTCGCGGCTGAGTTGGCAAAACTCATCGGCGACGGGCATGCCTGATTGACGCTGTCGTAAATCTCAATCTGATGACGGGTGACCGGGCTGCTCATATCGTCGGCCGAGGTAAAGTGGCTGAGCATGGTCACGCTGCCAACCTGTGGCATGGCCTGCAGGCGCTGATACGCTACCTTGTATTCTTCCGGGGTGAAGCCCAGCCGGTGCATGCCGGTGTCGAGCTTCAGCCAGACATTCAGCGGCTGTGCCACCTCGGCGGCGGCAATGGCTTCCAGCTGGAAGTCATTATGCACCGCCGTCCAGATGTTATTGGCGCTGATGTAGTCCAGCTCATCGGCAGTAAAAAAGCCTTCCAGCAGAACGATGGGCCCGGTTACACCGGCATCGCGCAGTTCAACCGCTTCTTCAATACAGGCGACGGCAAAGCCATCGGCTTCGGCCTGCAGTTTTTTCGCGACGTCAATCGCACCGTGGCCATAAGCATTGGCTTTGACCACCGCCAGGGCTTTCTGCCCCGGCGCCTGGGATTTTGCGACCCGGTAATTATGCGCAATGGCGTCCAGGTCGATGGTTACGGTTGCTGCTCTGGCCATGATTCAGTCTCACAGCACCATAACAGCTTCAATTTCGATATCGGCGTCTTTCGGCAGGGCCTTGACGGCATAAGCAGCACGCGCCGGATAAGGGGCAGAAAAATACTTAGCCATAATCTGGTTCACTTCGGCGAAGTATTTCAGGTCTGACAGCAGCACAGTCACTTTAACAAAATCACCCAGTGAACCGCCGGCTGCTTCGGCTACGGCTTTCAGGTTTTCAAACACCTGCACGGCCTGGGCTTCAAAGGACTCGGTCACCATCTCCATGGTCTGCGGGTTCAGCGGAATCTGACCGGAGATATACACAGTGTCGCCGGCTTTTACCGCCTGTGAATAAGTTCCGATGGCGGCCGGTGCGTTGTCGGTGGCGATGATGGTTTTTTCTGTCATGGTGAATACCTTTAATATTTTGTCGTTCTGAATAAGGGCGGCCGGCTCATTCACGCTGAGCCGGTCATTAATTAACGGTAACGGGCGACGGACAGGCCATCCGGGTTAATGTCCGGTTTTTTACCGGTCACCACGTCGGCCACGTATTTCGACGTACCCAACGACATGGTCCAGCCCAGCGTGCCATGGCCACTGTTAAGAATCAGGTTGTCGTATTTGGTTTCGCCCAGCACCGGCACACTGTCTGGTGTCATCGGGCGCAGGCCGGTCCAGAATTCAGCGCCGTCCACATCACCGGCACCCGGGAACAGATCTTTCACCGAGAACTCAATGGCACTGCGGCGTTTCGGGTTCAGTTCTTTGTTGAAGTTGGCGATTTCAGCAATGCCACCCACGCGGATGCGGTCGTCAAAGCGGGTTACCGCCACCTTGTATTTCTGATCCATCACGGTGGACACCGGTGCTTTGCTTTCGTCGATAATCGGCATGGTCAGTGAATAACCTTTGAGCGGATAAATCGGCAGGTTGATGCCGATTTTACCCAGCAGGTGCGGTGCATAACTGCCCAGCGCCACCACGTATTTATCGGCGCTCAGTTCGCCGGCTGAGGTTTTCACGCCGGTCACCTTGCCTTTGCTGGTTTCGATGGACTGGATTTCGGTTTCCATCATAAACGTCACACCCAGCTTCTTACATTCTTCCGCCAGGCCTTTGGTGAACTTGTGGCAGTCGCCGGTGCCGTCGCCCGGCAGGTACAGACCGCCGACGATTTTTTCTTTCACATTGGCCAGCGCCGGCTCATGTTTGAAGCAGGTGTCCACGTCCACCATTTCATGTGGCACGTTGCAGCGTTCCAGAATCGCCACGTCTCCGGCTGCACCGTCCATTTCTTTCTGGCTGCGGAATACTTCCAGCGTGCCTTTCATGCGCACGTCGTAATCCAGCGTCAGTTCACTGTTCAGTTCTTTGAAGCACTCGGCGCTGTAGCGGGCAACGCGCAGCATGCGTTCTTTGTTCACGTCAAAGGCATTGGCTGAGCACTGGCCCAGCATCTTCATCATCCAGCCAATGGTGTTGGCGTCGAAGTCCTTGATACTGAAGTAGAGCGGCGAAATGTCCTGCATCATCCACTTCATGGCCTTGAACGGCACACCCGGCGCACCCCACGGCGTGGAATAGTCGAATGACAGCATACCGGCGTTGGCGTAGCTGGTTTCGGTGGCCGGTGTGTCGAGACGGTCAACCACAGTCACCTCATTGCCGGCCTTGGCCAGATACCATGCGGTGGTCACACCGATCACACCGCTGCCTAATACCAGAACTTTCATAAAAGCCTCTCAGGACCGTTAAATTCAATAATCAGATAACACCAGTGTATTACCAAATAACCAGTGAATAACTTTGAACTTTCAACTTAAAAAGGGTAAAACCCTTTTTATATTCCAATAAATAGTGGATTAATCTTCTATGCCAGACAGCCGTAAACGCCCTCTAGACAAACTGGACATTAGCATTCTGCGTGCCCTGCAGAACGACGGCCGCATCAGCTATGTCGACCTCGCAGACAAGGTTGGCCTGAGTTCCACGCCCTGCATCGAGCGCGTGCGGCGGCTGGAGAAAGAAGGCTATATCGAGGGCTACCATGCGCGCCTGAATCCGGAGCTGCTGGGCTACAACATGCTGGTGTTTGTGGAGATATCGCTGTCTTATCAGTCGCCGGATTCATTCCAGAAATTCAGCCAGGCGGTGAAACAGTTGCCTTATATTCTGGAATGCCACCTGGTCTCCGGCGATTCCGATTATCTGATCAAGGCACGCATCAGTGGTATGTCGGAATACCGCGCCCTGCTCGGCGATATGCTGCTGACCCTGCCCGGCGTGACAAATTCCAAAAGCTATATCGTGATGGAAGAAGTGAAGGAAAGTCTGGCGCTGCCGCTGGATTACGGCAAAGCGCAGAAATCCTGATCCCACAGCCTCCGCCACGGTGGTAATCGGCCGGCGTGCCGGCTACATTGTACCCGGGCTGTCGCAGCCCCTGTCAGGTAACCAAGCGAGGACGATCAGGATGACACCAGCCACTGACTGGACCATTGAAGACGCAGAAAAGCTGTACGGTGTTTCACGCTGGGGCGGCGGTTATTTCCGCATCGGTGATAACGGTAATCTGCAGATTACCCCCGACCCGGGCAATCCGTCGGTCAGGATCGACTTTGGTTCGGTGCTCAGTGAGATTCAGCAGGAAGGGCTGCAGTTTCCGGTGGTGGTGCGCTTTCACGATATTCTGCGCGCCCAGGTCACACAGCTGAACACGGCCTTCGCCAACGCCATTGAGCAGAGCGGTTACCGCGGTGAATATCAGGGTGTCTACCCGATCAAGGTTAACCAGATGCGCGAAGTGGTGGAAGAAATTGTCTACGCCGGCAAACCTTTCCGCTATGGTCTTGAGGCCGGCTCCAAAGCTGAGCTGCTGGCCGCTCTGGCGATGAACACCAACGACGGCTCGCTGACCGTGCTCAACGGTTATAAAGACGAAGAATTCATGCGCCTGGCGTTAATGGGCCGCCGCCTCGGCAACCGCATGGTGGTGGTGGTGGAAAAATATTCCGAACTCCTGCTGCTGGTGCGGCTGGCCAAAGAGCTGGCGATTGACCCCATTATCGGCATGCGCGCCAAAATCACTGCCAAGGGCCGCGGTAAATGGGAAAGCTCCGGCGGCGACCGCGCCAAATTCGGCCTGACCATTACTGAAATCATCAATGCCACCCGTTACCTGAAAGACGAAGGCATGGATCACTGCCTGAAGCTGCTGCATTTCCATATCGGCAGTCAGCTGACGGATATCCGCTCAGTGAAAGAAGCCGTGTCCGAAGGCGCAATGATTTACGCTGAACTGCACCGCATGGGGTTTGCGCTGGATTACGTCGATGTCGGCGGCGGTCTGGGCATTGATTACGACGGCACCGCTTCCACCAGCGAATCGTCACGCAACTACACCATGCAGGAATACGTCAGCAGCGTGGTGCAGGGCGTGCAGGAAGTGTGTGATCTGGAAGGGGTACCGCATCCGGGCCTGGTCAGCGAAAGCGGCCGCGCCATCACCGCCCATCACAGCTGCGTGGTTACCCAGATTGTCGGCGAAATCCGCACCGACAGTGCTCAGGTGGATACCGCTGCCTGTGCGGACGAGCATATCCTGCTCAGCAATATGCGCGATATTTATACCGGCCTCGGTGAGCAGACCAATATGCAGGCTGCCTTTAACGATGCCTCCCGCTACAAAGAGCAGGCACTGGATGCCTTCAAACTGCGCGTACTGCGGCTGGAAGAACTGGCCAAAATCGAAACCCTGTACTGGCAGATTATGGAACGCCTGCACCACTACTATCAGGACGCAGATTATATTCCGGAAGAACTGCAGGAAATGGAACGCAACCTCTCATCGCAGTATTTATGCAACTTCTCGGTGTTTCAGTCTGCCGCCGACAGCTGGGCCATCGACCAGCTGCTGCCGGTGGCGCCGCTGACACGCATGGATGAAAAGCCACAGGTCAGCTGTTCACTGGTGGATATTACCTGCGACAGCGACGGTAAAATCGACCAGTTCGCCATCGGCCGGGAAATTACCCAGGTACTGCCACTGCATAAACTGCGCGCCGGTGAACCGTACTTTATCGGCCTGTTCCTCACCGGTGCCTATCAGGATGTCATGGGCGATATGCACAACCTGTTCGGGCGCCTGAACGAAGTGCATGTTTTCTGTGACGATGAAGATCCGCAGGATTTTTATATCGAAGAGATTGTGCAGGGTTCATCGGTTAAGGATGTGCTGACCATTATGCAGTACAACCCGCAGGCCATGACCTCGGATGTAAAACGCATGATCGATAAACAGGTGGCGGCCGGTCAGATCAAACCCCGCGAAGGTGTGCGCTGGAACGACTTCTATGAAGCCTGTATCAACGGTTACACCTATCTGAAGCCGCAGAAATAGCGGCCTGCTGCTCTGCCCGGCGGCCGGACCACCTTACTTTTTACAGGTGGATATACCAAACGGCAGGTAAGCCGGGCACCAGCCCAGTGCCGCCGTCAGCAGCGGCACCACACCGATCAGCCCCCACCATGACTGGTAGCCCAGCCCCAGCGCAATAATCACGATGCCGAGCACAAGCCGTATAACACGATCAGTTTTACCTACATTGCATTGCATATGTTTCTCCTTGTCTGTGGCAGACAGTTAACAGATCGGTAACCGGATCAGTGTATCAAAGCCGTACGGCGGAAATCTCTCTGATGCCCTGACCAGCACCCGCTAATGTGACAGGATCTGCAATCCACCGCCATGACCATCATCATATTGCAGTCAGGCCATCTGCTGTCTAAGCTTTTCAGTGGAAGCGCCGGTTATACCGCGACCGGATACGCCCGCTGTCCTGCCATCTTTCATCGCCATACCCGGGGTCAGGCGCCGGATCAGACAACACACGGGGACACCTGCCTGTGGATTTGCGAATACGACTGCCAGCAGGCTGGTTACTGCTGATCATACTCTGCCTGCCCGCGTTCTCTGCCCGGGCCGCGGAGCCGGTGATCATTGCTGGCGATAGCATTAATCTGACGTCCTTCCCCATGGCTTACTACGTGGATCAGTCAGAGTCGCTCAGTTTCAGCGACGTCAGACAGCAGGTGTTTCAGCCATCCACGAACGGGCTGTCGCTGGGCACCGCATCGAAAACAACCTGGTCACGCCTTCTGCTGGAAAATCATAGCAGCCACGATCAGACCTTATTTCTCCATCACCCCTATGCCTACCACAACCGTCTGGTGGGTTTTTATCTGGAGAATAACGCTACGCTCATCGATAAGCAGATCGTCGATATGGACGACGCCGCCACCAGCCCGCTGATGTACCGCGGCAGTGCGGTATACCGCTTTGATCTGCCTGCCGGAAGCAAACGTACCCTGTATGTGAAAAGCGTTTCCTATTCCCACCAGTGGTTTACCCTGCTGCTGCTGGATGAAGACCATTCCCGCCGCGCCCTGATCGGAACCCACACCGACATCGCACTGCTGACCGGCGTGCTGCTGGCGCTGATTTTTTATAATTTCCTGCTCTACTTTGCCTCCAGCAACCGTGAAAATGTGTATTACTCCCTGTATCTGATTTCCGGTGCCATCTGGATTTCGCTGTCTTACGGGCTGCTGTCGAATCTTTTCAACGTCTATGGTTCCGGCATTTTCAATCTGCATATTTCGCTGATTACCATGCCGATATTCCTGATCCTGTTTATGACGTCGATCTTCGCCACCAAAGACAACTACCCCACCGAACACCGCTTTCTCAACGGCATGCTGCTATTACTGGCAGCCGATCTGTTTTATGCCCTGTTCGATATTCAGACAGCCCTGAAACCGGCCAGCACACTGGCAGCGCTGATGATGGTGGTGACGATTTCCGTCAGCATCAGCCTCTACCGTAAGGGCAATCCGCTGGCCGGATTCTTTCTTATCGGTCACTCGTGTTTTCTGATTTTCAATGCGCTGGCGGTTCTGTTTTATAAAGGTCTGATTGGCTTCAGTTATATTGCCAGTCACGGTGTCGGCATCGGCATTACCCTGGAAGCCCTGATGCTGGCCTTTATCATTGCCTACCGTATCCGCATGCTGGAACGGATCAAAGCCAGCCAGGCCGAACTGAAGCTGCAGGCGGCAACCGACCCGCTGACCAGACTCTACAACCGCCGCTTTTTTAATGCAGAAGCGGATTACCTGCTGAACCTGGCCAGCCGTCAGGGAACATCCATGGCGGTACTGGCCATCGACATCGATCACTTCAAATCCATCAATGACACTCATGGCCATCAGACCGGCGATAAAGTGCTGGTAGAGCTGGCGCGGACACTGAAAGCCAACAGCCGCTCAAGTGATATTATTGCCCGCTTCGGTGGTGAGGAATTTATGATTCTGCTGCCCAACTGCCACAGCAGCGAAGCGATGAAAGTGGCCGAAAAATTACGTGCAGCGGCGGAAGCCTGCCGCATTGAAGCAGCCGATGGAACCCTGCTGACCTTTACCATCAGTATCGGCCTCGCAGTTCATCATCAGACCGCTGGCGGCCTGAAAAGCCTGCTCGATCAGGCCGACAAGGCGCTGTATCAGGCCAAATATTCCGGCCGCAATAATGTTCAGGCTTATGGCGGCTGACAGCGGCATCCTTATCCCGCAGGAAACGCTGCGCTTCAGCAGTGCCGTCAGCGTGCAGCAACTGAATGCACTGTATAAAGCCAGCCACGACAGCGGCCGCGCGGCACCGCACGACACACGCTGTGGCATATTCAGCGGCCGTCAGTTGCTGTGTGGCGCCCGTCTGCTCAGGTACGGCGGGCAGTGGCTGTTACGCAACCTGTGCACCGCAGTGGATTACCGCCGCCGCGGCCTCGCCGGGCAGCTGCTGCAACAGCTGCCCGCACTGGTGGATGGCCAGCCGCTGTTCACCTTCCCTCTGCCCCAGCTGGATGACTTTTACCACCGTCACGGCTTTGTGGCGGTGAATGAGGAAACCCTGCAGCCGGCCCTGCACAAGGTACTGCAACAGAGCCGGCGGCGGCACAAACAGGTCACCGTCATGCGTTTGCCCTGAGCGTGATTTTTACAAAGCCCGCCATGAGCGTTATTGATGCGCGAACAACATTAAAACTATCAGTAGATAACTGACATAAAAAAGGTGGGCATCGCCCACCTGATTATCGGCTCCGCCACTGCGGCAGGCTTTCAGCCCCAGAAGCCTTTATGCAGTTCCGCACCTTCCGCTTCCATCACCGGACCGATGATTTCCACCTCGCGCTGGCCGGAAGCAAAGACTGTACGGCAGGGCAGGTCCAGTGTCGGGTTTTCCGGGTGATTGCCGGTAATCTGTTTCAGCGAATGTTCACTCAGGCTGTACACCAGACGTCCCAGTCCGGCCCAGTAGGCTGAGCCGGCGCACATGGCACAGGGTTCGGCCGACACATACATGGTGCAGTTCTGCAGAAAATCCGGCCGGTAAGCCTTGCTCGCCCGGGTCATCAGCACCCGCTCGGCATGGCCGGTCATATCCAGGTCCGGCAGGTAACCGTTCACCTGTTCCATCAGAATATGATTATCACCGTCCACCAGGATGGCGGCGAACGGGTGAATCCCCTGCTCCCGCGCTTCCGCTGCCAGTTCAAAGGTACGGCGCATAAAGGTTTTGTCCTGCTCGCTGAGTTTCTGATCTTCAGTCATAAATCACTTGTCATAATAAGAGTGTGTTGTGCCCGTGCCGCCGCAGCGGCACGTTTTCAGCTCGCCTTATTTTTTCGGCAGACTCCACGGGAACAGCCAGGTCTGAATCCAGGTCACGGACTTGAATAACAGCAGACTGATAACCGCCAGGAAAATTAATCCGGCAAACGCCTGTGGAATTTTAAAGAAGGAGGTCGAGAACTGAATAAAGTAGCCCAGCCCTTCTTCCGCAGCGACGAACTCCGCCACCACAGCACCGATAATGGCCAGCGTAATGGAGACTTTCAGACCACTGAAAATATGCGGAATCGCATACGGAATACGGATCTGCCAGGTTTCACGGTAACGCGGCGCCCGCAGTGACTGACTCAGCTCCACCAGCTCGGCCGGGGTTTCCAGCATACCGGTGGTGGCCGAGACCACCAGCGGGAAGAAGGTGATCATGCAGGTAATCAGAATACGTGACGGATCACCGGTTCCCATCAGCACGATAATCAGCGGTGCGACGGCTACCACGGGGGTCGCCTGAACCACCACCAGCGCCGGGTAAATAACCCGCGTCATCAGTTCTGAACGGACCATAGCCACAGCCAGCGGAATACTGATCACAATCGACAGCACAAAACCAAGCAGTGCGACCCGCAGGGTTGCCCACAGGTGCGTCAGCCAGCGGCTGAATTCAACATCGAAAAAGGCGTTAAAAATACTGGCCGGTGACGGCAGGATATAATTAGGAATGTCGCCGATCCGGCAGACCATTTCCCAGAGGCCGACCAGGGCAATAAAAAAGATGGCCGAGGCATAACGCATCAGCCAGGCGCGCACCTTGGGCGGCAGAATGTCAGTGCGCTTCTGGTTCATAAATATGCTTCCTGATACGGGCGGTTAATTCAGCAAATTCCGGCGTCTGGATCGTTTCTGTGGTACGCGGACGCGGCAGATCAATATCGATCAGATCGAGTACGGTGCCGGGACGCTGACTCATGACCAGTACCCGGTCAGCCAGCAGCACAGCTTCTGAAATTGAGTGGGTAATAAAGAGAACCGTTTTCGGATTGTCACGCCAGATGTTAAGCAGGTCGAAACCGATCTGTTCACGGGTCATGGCATCGAGCGCAGAAAAAGGCTCATCCATTAACAGGATATCCGGATTCAGCAACAGTGCGCGGACAATACCGACCCGTTGCTGCATACCACCGGAGAGTTCGTCCGGCATACGTTCCGCAAACTGTGACAGGCCGGCCATGGCAAGCAGTTCGTCGGCTCGTTTTTCGTCAGCCTTACTGTAATTACCGTATTTGTGTTTGAGCGGAAACAGTACATTTTTGCGTACGTTGATCCACGGCAGCAAGGTCGGCTTCTGGAACACAATGCCCACGTCATCACGCGGCTCTGTGACCTGATGTTCAAACACACTGACTTTCCCTTCACTGGGAATCAGCAGACCTGACACCATGCGCAGCAGGGTCGATTTACCGCAGCCGGACGGACCAACCACCGCCACGAATTCGTGGCGGTGAATTTCCAGGTCAATCTGCTGCACGGCCATCGGGCCGCCTTCAGGGTTGTAACAATGGCCAACCCCTTCCATACGGACAAAGGCGCGGTCAGATGCCTGGGCCATATTATTTCTCCGGCATGAAATCGCGGTTAACCATGGTTTCCGGATCGGCTTTGGACGGATCCAGCTTGTTGGCTTTGGCAACCCACTTCCAGGTCATGGCCATACGCTCAGGTGTCAGCGTACCGTAACCATCAGCCTCAGACGCTGAGTTGTAGACCAGGCCTTTGATGCTCTTGATCTGGGCGGCAGCAGTCGCGGCGTCCACTTCCGGAACCATGGCATGAATGGCTGCACCGGCTTTATCCGGGTTGGCGTAAGTGAATTCCACCGCCTTGGCAAACGCGGTGATAAAACGTTTGGCCACCTCAGGACGTTCACTCAGGAATTTATCCGCAGCCAGCAGTGAGGAGCTGTACAGTTCCAGACCGGCGTCAGACCATGGCAGTACTACCAGCTCTTTGCCCGCTTCTTTGGCCTGGTTTTCAAACAGCGGCACGTTGGTGGTCCAGGCGATAATAACCGGCACGTTACCCGTCATCAGCATCGGTCCCAGGGCACCCGGATCGGATTTCACCAGGCTGACATCACTTTCTTTCAGACCGTTTTCTTCCAGCACCAGTGGCAGGAACAGGTTGGAGGAGGTGAACGGTGACGTGGCTACTTTTTTGCCGGCCACATCCTTGATGCTGCTGACGCCACTGCCTTTAACGGTAAAGAAGGCATGCGGTGCCTGAGAGAAATACGCCAGTACCGCCGATACCGGTACGCTGTCGGTGGCACGGGCAGCCATCAGGGCGCCGATGTCTGCGGTACCGACATCCGACTGACCGGTTGCCATTTTGGTTACCGCATCGGTGGAACCACGGCCACTGGCAATTTTCACGTCCAGATCAGCGTCTTCGAAGAAGCCTTCAACCACACCAACATACACCGGGGCTTTATCGCCACCCGGCAGCCAGTCGAGCTGGAACGTTACTTCATCAGCGGCCATGGTCAGGCTGCTGACGGTCATTGCGGCGGCCAAAGCTAACGGTTTGGTCAGTTTTTTAAGCATGGTCTCTCTCCTGTTTAGTAAAGGTTCTGCGACTGTCAGCCTTTATTTGTTAACTGATCAGACAGGTTTTATATGTGTCAGCAATAAACATACCTGAATCCCCTCAGTGTCTGAGGTTTTAGGACGGCTGCGGCTTTATTGATGTTTCCCTGCTCTGCCGCTGAGCCCTGTGCGCAGAAAGTGGTCAATCGCTTCGGCCACCTGCACAGGTTTGCCCACTTGTGGTGCATGACCGGTATGAAAGGACACCACTTTGGCGCCCGGCACCAGCGCCTGCATGCTGCGCTGCACCGCCAGCGTCACCGATTTATCTTCCGTCGCCTCAATATAAAGACGCGGCACCTGGCCGGCGCGCTCTGCGGTCCAGTGTGCGGTGAGTGTTTTGCCGCCTTCCGGCTGCGCCGTCAGCTGCTGTGCGGCGGCAATGGCGGTTTCGTCGTCCAGATCCTGGAAGAACACCTCCCGCGCGGCGATCAGAGGCACGCGGCTGACGCTGCGATCTTCATTCCACAACAGATACGGATTGATACCTTCGGCTTCCGGATGCGCCGGCAGCAGTTCCTGCACCAGCTGGCCGAAGCTCATGCCCGATGGCAGCATCATGCCGGCGATATACACCACCGCCTGAATGCGCTCCGGCAGTGCTTCTGCCAGCGCGGTGGCAATGACCCCTGCGCCGGAATGCGATATCACCGTGACCGGGCCTTCCATGGTGGAAATACGCTCGGACAGGAACCACAGGTAGCGGTCCAGATTCACCTCGCCGGGTGGCGTGTTATCCGTACCGTTACCGGGCAGATCAACGGTATGCACGCGGTAGCCCATGGCTTCCAGTTCCGGGCGGATACGTGACCACACCCAGCTGCCGGCCCAGGCACCATGAATCAGCAGCAGGTTGGCGGGAAAAGTCACCACGTCGCCCATTACTTTGCCTCCCCGGTTTTTGCACCATAAGTACGTGCATACATTTCACGGTGATGCTCTTCCACCGTGATCGGGCCGTATTTGGGTTGTTCACCATCCGCCACACAACCGGGCAGGCAGGACACCAGACTGTCCGGATTACCGGCGTGGAAGAAAGGAATGGAGTAACGGTCGCCACCGGAACGGTTATTGATCACCCGGTGCAGGGTTGAGCGGTAGCGGTCGTTGGTCCAGCGCGCGAACATATCGCCGAGGTTGATGTTGTAGGTGCCCGGAATCGGTTCCACATCCAGCCACACCTGATGGTTGTCATCCCACACCTGCAGACCGCCGGAATCATCCTGCAGCAGCATGGTCAGGCCACCGAAATCGGTATGCGCACCGGCCCCGCGCTGGGCCGGATCGGCATCCGCCGGCTGGGGCGGGTAATGCAGCAGACGCAGTGTGGTCATCGGGTCGGTGCAGTAGTCACGGAAGTAGTCTTCCGGCAGGTACAGCGACAGTGCCAGCCCCTGCATCAGACGGTTGCTGAGCTGCGTCATCTGCTGCAGATACTCTTCCATTACCGGGCGGAATTCCGCCAGCGCCTGCGGCCACTGGTTCGGGCCACAGTTGAACTTACCGGCCAGCACGTCCGGGTGATCCGCTGCTTTATGCTGACCAATGTAATAGCCTTCTTTCAGATCCGGCGGACTGCCCGGTTCCAGCGTCTGGTTGCCCATCGGCTCATAGCCGCGGTTGGCCGCCGACAGCGCTTTATCCACTGCCATCTTCTGTTCCAGTGGCAGCTCAAAAAACTGCCTGGCCTGGGCAAAAACCTGCGCCTGCAGGTCTGCATCAACGCCGTGGTTGCTGATCACGAAGAAGCCGTTGGCCAGACAGGCGGCACGGATCTGTTCACCCACCGCCTGGCGGTCCGCCAGCTGCGCTGAATTCAGACCTGAGATATCAATAATGGGCAGCGAATCGGCAGCGGCGTACTTTGATTCTGTGCTGCCGAATGACTGAGAGCGTGTGGTGTGCATAACAAGGCTCCGGTGTACTGATGATGTCGTAACCACATCAGTATTCCGCAAGCAGGGCGTACACCAAAGAACATTATTTAGCCCACCCTGATGCCTTTTCGGCATCAGCAGGCAAGACCGGAGGGGCGCTGGCAGCAGCACTCAGAGGAAGCGCTGATCCTTCAGATAGTTGCGCAGGTCAGCGATCTTCAGTGGCCGTGCGAAATGATAGCCCTGGAAGCTCTGACAGCCGCAGTCGAGCAGCAGGGCCAGCTGCTCAGCAGTTTCCACACCTTCGGCCACCACCTGCAGATGGTGATTGCTGCCGATGGAGATAATGCTCTGCACCAGCTTGGAAGCCGTTTCATCCGTGGTCAGGTTTTCCACAAAGGATTTGTCGATCTTGAGTTCATCCAGCGGCAGACAGCGCAGCACGCTGAGTGATGAATAGCCGGTGCCGAAATCGTCCAGCGACAGATGGATGCCCTGTTCATGGACCTCGCCCAGCAGGCCGCAGACATAATCCATATCTTCAATAAAGAGGTTTTCGGTAATCTCCAGTGACACCAGCGCATGATCCAGACCGGCGGCATCAATCTGCTGCAGCAGATCCGGCAGAAAGTCCGGAGTCATAAACTGACTGACGGAAACGTTCAGCGATACCCGGAAACGGCTGCCACTGTCCTGCTGCAGACGGCTGATTTCCTGCAGCGCCCGGGCGCTCACAAAGCGGCCGATATCAGCCATCAGCCCCGACATTTCCGCCACCGGAATAAACTGGTCCGGCGGCACATTACCCAGCTCACAGTTCTCCCAGCGCAGCAGCGCCTCAACGCCGATCAGGCGGCCAAGCGCATCCAGCTGTGGCTGATAGACCATAAAGAATTCGTTCTGCTCAATGGCGTGATGCAGTTTCTGCTCAATGCGCAGCTTGCTGAGATACTGTTCCTGAAATAAGGGCTCGAACAACTGAATACTGCTTTTACGTTTTTTCGCCTGATACATGGCGATATCGGCTGCGCGCAGCAGACTTTCCAGGGAGTCGCCGTCGTCGGGAAAACGGGCAATGCCAATGCTGGCACCCAGACGGAAATGCAGATTGCCGACAATAAAATCATTTTTAAGCTGGGCCAGAAACCCGGCCGCGCGCTGATACAGTTTTTCTTCATCGGTTTCCGGGGTCAGAATCAGAAACTCATCACCTGCCAGCCGCACCGGCGTTTCGGTGTCATGACTGCAGCACTGCAGCCGTCTGGCGAGTTCCGCCAGTACCCGGTCACCGGCCCGGTGGCCGAAGTTATCGTTCACACCTTTGAAATTATCCATGTCCAGAAACAGCAGCGAAAATGGCTGGCCGCGGAAAACCCATTCGCTGATGGTCTGCATCAGATAACTGCGGTTGGGCAGGCCCGTCAGTTCATCGTGTGTGGCCTGACGCAGCAGGTCTTCGCGCCGTTTCCATTCGGTGCGGGCGATCAGCCGGAACAGATAAAACATCACCCCCTGAAATATCAGGAAAATAGACAGATAACTGAGCAGCGTCGTATACAGTTCGTTGCGGTAAAAGTGTTCGCTGATTTCTGACATGACCCAGAATTCATAACGCGGCTGATACATGGCCACCCCATACACCCTATCCCGGCCGTCGGTCACATAACGGCGGTAAGGAATGGCTTTTTCTGACTGCATCAGTGCTTCACGGCTCAGTCCGGCATTGCCGGCCAGCTGATTAATCAAACGATTAAATTCTTTTTTATCCACTGCGCTGCGGTAAAACTCTTTATCCGCATTATCGCCGACGGAATACAGCGGATAGAGGTCCCGGCTGCGGATCAGGGTAATGCGGTTAAAATCCCCCAGCGTCATGCCACGGGTAAAAAATATACCGGCATTATCCAGCTGGATGGCAGCGGTCATGACATCCACCGCGTTGCCACTGTCATCACGGATGGCTTTGCGTGCCGGCATCACCAAGCCGACACCGGGCACATTATAGGTTCGCCCGAGCACCATGAAATCCGAATCCAGCGCCTGCTGAAAGGAATCCCGTGTCAGTTCATTCTGCAGCAGATTTTTTGGCACCTTTGCATCTTTCAGATTATGACTGAATTTATGCAGATCGCCTTCCGGCGTGGTCAGGGCAAAGCCGGCAAAAAAACCAGGACTGAGGGAAAAAAGGCCGTCGAGTTTTTGCTGCACATCGGCGCCGTGCACCGCATCACTGTGATGAATATCCTGACCGACGGCATCGATAATGGTTTCCTGCTGCACCAGAATCGCCGTGAGATTGCCGAACCATTGTTCAACCAGGTTCAGCTGACGCATTCCATAATGTTCCTGAATGCCCAGCCAGCGTGAATAAGCGAGGACCAGCAGCAGAACCAGAGTGGCTATAAATGATATAAAAAACAGCAACCAGATATTGCGGCGCAGCAGCTTCATTATTTCCTCAGTAATCGGCCAGCCGTCAGTACAAGTTAGCTTATCCTGAGAATAACAACCAGCTATCAAAGCTGACTTATTTAATAAAACCGGCGCCGTTAAAGCAGGCGGCTGCCGTCGTCACCGAAAGTCTGACGCTCGGCCTGTTCGCGGTTGGCAATTTCTTCCACCAGCATGCGCGCAAAGGCATCCACCGCCACCGGCAGTGAACGGCCGGCACGGGTATACAGACCCAGGTCACTCATGACCGGACGGTTATGCATTACCGGAATATGTACCAGCTCACCACGCTGCAGTTCATCTTCGATACCGATGCGGGTCTGGAAGGCAATACCGGAACCACGCATGGCCAGTTTTTTCGCCAGTTCCACCGAACTGGTTTCCACCACCGCCCGGCCCCAGTTTTTACTCTGGCTGATGGCCGGCTGCAGCAGATGAGCAATCGACAGATCCGGCTTGGCCAGAATCAGCGGGTAGGCCGCACAGCTGGCAAAGGTCAGATGCTGATGCGACGCCAGCGGATGATCCGGCGGCATAATGGCACCGAGATGAAAACGGCCACGCACCAGCTGATGCAGTTCATTATTGCGCAGCAGGGCGAAGGCCAGCCCGAGGTCGGCCTGACCGTTGATGATCTGCTCCGGAATGGCGGTTGAGCCCATAATGGAAACGCCCACCGACACATTCGGATAAAGATTGCGCATGCGCTCAATCACCACCGGCAGCAGGTCAACCGTCACCCCTTCAACGGTAGTGATCTCCACATGACCGCTGCGCAGCCCCTGCAGCGCATCCAGTTCCGAGCTGACACGTTCGGTATCCTGCATCACCACCAGCACGTGGCGGGCAAAAATTTCCCCGGCCGCGGTCAGACGCAGGCCGGACGGCAGACGCTCAAATAACGGCGTGCCCAGTTCTTCTTCCAGCTTGAGAATCTGGCGGTTAACCGCCGACGACGCCACATTCAGGCTGCGCGCCGCTTCGCGGAAAGAACCACAGCGCCGCACCTTGTCGAAATAGACAATGGCAGGGGCATGAATACGTAATTTGCGGGATTTCACGGCAGGGTCCGGCGGCAGACGGGGAGCACGAAGGCTCCCCTGACAGGCTTAATCCTGCAGACGCAGGTTGCGGGTGGCACCATCCAGATGATCGGCGTCGGTTTCGGAACCGAGTTTGATCATCAGGCGCAGATCGTTCGGCGAATCGGCGTAAGCGATGGCATCTTCGTAGGTGATTTCACCCTGCTCATACAGTGCATACAGCGCCTGGTCGTAGGTCTGCATACCGGCTTCGTTGGATTTCGCCATCAGCGGTTTCAGTTCGTGAACTTCACCTTTACGGATCAGGTCAGCGGCCAGCGGCGTGTTCAGCAGTACTTCCACCACCGCCCGGCGTGAACGGCCGTCCGGCGTCGGAATCAGCTGCTGGGCAACAATGGCGCGCAGGTTGAGCGACAGGTCCATCCACACCTGACTGTGACGTTCCGGCGGGAAGAAGTGAATCACCCGCTCCAGCGCCTGGTTGGCGTTGTTGGCGTGCAGGGTGGCCAGACACAGGTGACCGGTTTCGGCAAAGGTAATGGCGTGTTCCATGGTTTCGGCCGACCGCACCTCACCAATCATGATCACGTCCGGCGCCTGACGCAGACAGTTTTTCAGGGCCACGTCGAAGCTTTCGGTATCCAGCCCGACTTCACGCTGGGTGATGATGCAGCCATCGTGCTGGTGAATGAATTCAATCGGGTCCTCGATACTGAGGATATGCCCCTTACTGTTGCGGTTACGGTGGCCGATCATGGCGGCCAGCGAGGTCGATTTACCGGCACCGGTGGCACCGACAAACAGAATCAGGCCGCGCTTGGCCATGGAAATTTCTTTGATAATGTCCGGCAGACCCAGCTGATCCAGGCCGGGAATGCGGGTCTCAATACGGCGCAGCACCATACCGGCGACGTTACGCTGATAAAACGCACTGGCGCGGAAACGTCCGATGCCGGAGGCATTGATGGCGAAGTTCAGTTCCTTTTTCTCTTCGAATTCATCCTGCTGTTTGCTGTTCATCAGGCCCAGCACCACTTCGCGGGTCTGTTCAGCGCTCAGCGGATTTTTGCTGAGTGGCATAATCTTGCCATTCACCTTCATTGACGGCGGAACCCCCGCCGTGATGAATAAATCCGACGCGCCTTTTTCCATCATCAGGCGCAGAAACTTATCCATTGCCATGCGTTATATCCTCAGAAATTGTCCGGTACTTTGGCTTTTTCGCGCGCCACTTCGCGGGTAATCATGCCGCGGCTCATCAGGTTCTGCAGCGACTGATCCATGGTCACCATGCCATAGGCTGCACCGGTCTGGATGGATGAGTACATCTGCGCGATTTTATCTTCGCGGATCAGGTTACGGATCGCCGGTGTGCCGACCATGATTTCATGAGCCGCCACCCGGCCACCACCATTTTTCTTCAGCAGGGTCTGCGAAATAACCCCCTGCAGGGATTCTGACAGCATGGAACGTACCATGGATTTTTCTTCCGCCGGGAATACGTCGACAATACGGTCAATGGTTTTTGCGGCGGAGCTGGTGTGCAGGGTGCCGAACACCACGTGGCCGGTTTCCGCCGCCGTCAGCGCCAGACGGATGGTTTCCAGGTCCCGCATCTCACCCACCAGAATCACATCCGGGTCTTCCCGCAGCGCAGAACGCAGGGCTTCGTTAAAGCCTAAGGTGTCACGGTGAACTTCCCGCTGGTTGACCAGCGACTTTTTCGACTCGTGCACGAATTCGATCGGGTCTTCGACGGTGAGGATATGGTCGTATTTGGTTTCGTTGATGTAATCAACCATCGCCGCCAGGGTGGTGGATTTACCGGAACCGGTCGGCCCGGTCACCAGCACGATACCACGCGGTACCATGGCCAGATCCTTGAACACCTGTCCCATGCCCAGCTGATCCATGGTCAGCACCTTGGACGGAATGGTCCGGAATACTGCACCGGCGCCGCGGTTATGGTTAAAGGCGTTAACCCGGAAACGCGCCACGCCGGGGACTTCGAAGGAAAAGTCGGTTTCGAGGAATTCCTCGAAATCCTTACGCTGCTTATCGTTCATGATGTCATACACCAGACCATGAACTTCCTTATGACCAAGCGAAGGCAGATTAATACGGCGTACGTCGCCATCCACCCGGATCATCGGCGGCAGACCAGCAGACAAATGCAGATCCGACGCCCCTTGCTTGGCACTGAAGGCAAGCAGTTCAGTAATATCCATAACTTCTCCTCGTACAGACTTACCGCCACAATTACGGATGCAGTGGCAGACAAGCTCCTATATTATCAGGCTTTTGCAGCGCACAATGGGCGCTGTGTCATAAGACTAACCCAAGCCCCTGCAATGTCTACTCTGGAACAACACTACCAGGCCGTGCGCCAGCGGCTGAATCAGGCCTGCAGCGCTGCCGGCCGTGATGCACAGGATGTAAAACTGCTGGCGGTCAGCAAAACCAAGCCGGCCGCCATGGTCGAGGCTGTCTATCAGCTCGGCCAGCGCTCGTTCGGCGAAAACTATGTTCAGGACGGGATGGATAAAATCACCGCTCTGTCTCATCTTGATGACATCGACTGGCATTTTATTGGTCCGCTGCAGTCCAACAAGACCCGCACCGTCGCCGAACATTTTCACTGGGTGGAAACCATCGACCGGGAAAAGATTGCCCGCCGCCTGAATGATCAGCGCCCCGACCACATGCCACCGCTCAATATCCTGCTGCAGGTGAACATCAGCGGCGAAGAACAGAAAAGCGGCGTCACCACGGCACAGCTGGATGCCCTGGCGGCAGCGGTCAGTCAGATGCCGCGGCTGTGCCTGCGTGGCCTGATGTGCATTGCCGAACACACCGGCGATGAAGAAAAACTGGCGCAGCAGTTCCGGCAGATGAAGACCCTGCTCAGCGACCTGCAGGGCCGCTATCCTCAGCTGGATACCCTATCGATGGGCATGTCCGCCGATATGGAGCTGGCGGTCGCCTGCGGCAGCAGCGAAGTGCGTATCGGCACCGATATTTTCGGCGCCCGCGATTATCCGGCCAACAACGGCTGACGGAGGCAGGCTGAGCCCTGTTCAGCCAGACTGAATTCATACATTGGCCGGCAGCCGCTGCCGGCCGGTAAACAGAAATAAGGGAATCCCATGACACAAATTGCATTTATCGGTGGCGGCAACATGGCCACCAGCATCATCGGTGGCCTGATCAAACAGGGCGATTTCAAAGCCGGCCTGATTCATGTGGCCGACCCGGGCGCAGAGCAGCGTCAGAAGCTGGTAAAACAGTTCGGCGTCACCACCCACGAAGAAAACCTGGAGGCCATCGCCAAAGCCGATGTGGTAATCATGGCGGTCAAGCCTCAGGTCATGAAAGACGTGCTGGCCCCGCTGCACAGTACCCTCAGCAGCCGTCAGCCACTGATTATTTCCATCGCCGCCGGCATCAGTATGGATGCACTGCGGCAGTGGAGTGGCTGTAAAGCCATCGTGCGCTGCATGCCGAACACGCCGGCGCTGCTGAGCAAAGGCGCCACCGGCCTGTTTGCCAGCCCGGATGTGCATCTGGATCAGCGCAATCTGGCCGACTCCCTGCTGCGCTCAGTCGGCCTGACCGTGTGGGTCAAAAACGAAGCCGAGATTGATGCCGTCACCGCCGTCTCCGGCAGTGGCCCGGCCTATTACTTCCTGCTGATGGAAGCCATGATCGACGCCGGTCAGAAACTCGGCCTGAGCCGGGAAACCGCGACCAAGCTGACGCTGCAGACCGCACTCGGCGCGGCCGAAATGGCGCTCGGTTCGGATGTTGACCCGGCCGAACTGCGCCGCCGTGTGACCTCCCCCGGTGGCACCACTGAGCGCGCCATCGGCACCTTCGAAGCCGCTCACCTGCGCGACATCGTCGATGCCGCCATGAGCGCCTGTCAGCAGCGTGCGGTTGAGCTGAGTAAAGAGCTGAGCTGAGCGCTTTTTTCGCGCCCGGCACTGGAAAACCGCGCAAAGCGCCTATATGTTTCTTTCTGCGCCAGCCGGCAAGGCCGCCGGCTGATATCAGATTCAGCAATCACGGAGTAATCATGTCGCCGTTTTCGCAAGTGGGTTTACTGTTAATCAATACCGTCGGCAGCATCGTGCTGTTGCTGGTGATGCTGCGTTTTCTGCTGCAGCTGGTCCGCGCCGATTTCTATAACCCGATTTCCCAGTTTATTGTGAAGTTCACCAACCCCGTGCTGGTGCCGCTGCGACGCATCATTCCCGGTCTTGGCGGACTGGATATCGCCTCCCTGCTGCTGGCCTATCTGGTGCAGTTACTGACCATCGCCGCCATCCTGCTGGTCGCCGGTTACGGCCTGCCGTGGGCCAATATGATCGTGTGGGCAGCGGTGGGCGTGCTGTCGCTGATGCTGAACATTTATTTCTGGGGTCTGATCGTGGTGGTTATTTCCTCCTGGATCGCGCCCAATTCCTATAACCCGGCGCTGATTCTGATCAACCAGATTCTGGAACCTGTGGTGCGTCCGATCCGCGCCAAAATGCCGGATATGGGGGGAATCGATCTGTCCCCGATCATTGTCTTCCTGCTGATCCAGATCGTTGAAATTCTGGTGCTGCGGCCACTGGCGGTCATGGCGCATGTACCCGGCGGCCTGATCTTCGGCCTGTGAACGACTGCTGCCAATGGGCAGACGGTGATCTGATCATCGTCTGCCACCTCCAACCCAAAGCCTCCCGCAGTGAATTTGCCGGCCTGCACGGCGATGCCATCAAGATCCGCATTCAGGCACCGCCGGTGGACGGCAAGGCCAACGCGGAACTGACAAAATTCCTGGCCAGACAGTTTGGCGTCAGCAAAAGCTCGGTGGCCATTATCAGTGGCGAACTGAACCGTCATAAACGGGTGCGGATTGCCCGCCCGGCACAGATACCCGACGCCGTCCGGGAGCTGCTGCCGCACTGATCAGCCGCAGCCACTCCCCCTTCTGAGATAACCATCAATACTGTCCATACCCCATTAGGAATGCCTCCGATGGGGAAATGCCCGTCTCCGGCCTGCTGCGTAGACTGTTCCGTCTGCGGAATACGGACAAAACGGAGTGTGGATGAAAATCTTGAGTTACACCTGCCTGCTGCTGTGTCTGGCGCTGCCGGCCCGGGCTGATGACAGCGCAGCCAGCGCATGCCGGACGGTCACCATCGGTGTGGTCGACTGGACCGACCTGCACGTCGCCAACGGCATTGCACAGGAATTACTGCAGCGCCTCGGCTACCGCGTGGAACTCAGTGAGCAACCGGCAACGCCACAGATTTTCAGCCAGATGGACGCCGCCGCCATTGACGTGTTTCTCGGCTACTGGACGCCGGCGATGAGCGAGATTGCACGGCCGTATTTCCAGCAGAACAGTGTGCTGAATCTGACCGGTAACCTGCAGAATGCGCGCTGGACGCTGGCAGTGCCCGCCTATCTCTACGATCAGGGGCTGCAGAGTTTCGGTGATATCGTGCGCTTCAGTGAGCAGCTGGACGGCCGTATTTACGGTCTGGAAAAAGGCAGCAGCGGTAACGCTGCCGTGCTCGATATGATCCGTCAGAATGCTTTCGGGCTGCAGGATTTCACTCTGATTGAAACCTCAGAACGGCTGATGCTGGCCCAGGTCAGGGGCCGCAGCCGGCGCCATGAAGCCATTGTCTTTCTTGGCTGGCAGCCGCACCCGATGAACCAGCATTATGAAATGCGCTATCTCAGCGGCGGCGACGATTACTTTGGTCCGGATTACGGTCATGCCACGGTCAACACCACCGTGCGGCGCGGCTTTTCCGTCAACTGCCCGAACCTGACGCGCTTTTTTACCAACCTGACCTTCACTGCCCCCATGGAAGAAGCCATTATGGATCAGACCACCAATGGCTTCGTACCCGTTGACCGCGCGGTGCGCATCTGGATGCACGCCAACCCGCAGCAGGTCAGCCAGTGGCTGGACGGCATTACCGACATCGATGGCAATCCGGTCGATGCACTGGCACTGGCGCAAGCCATGGAAGTCACCCTAGGCCGCTGACCGGGGGCGATGAACGGAGCCCCCCGTCAGGCCATCGCTGCCAGCGACAGCCACAGGACGTCCACAATCAGTACCGCCTGCACCAGCCAGGTCAGCAGGATGCCGGCCATACGGCCGATATGTTTGCCTCCCAGTCCGGCAATCAGACCCCAGGCATGCAGTACCCGGGCAAGCACAAACACACTGCCGCACAGATGCAGAAACCAGCTGCCGGCGCCATTGGCTTCCGCCACCAGCAACAGCAGCAGCACAGGTAAGGCGTATTCCAGCGCGTTCGCATGCGAGCGGATGGCCACCACCAGCGGCGGCTGACCACCATCCAGCAGGGCCACTTTCAGTTTCAGCCGCTGACGCACCACCAGCAATGTCAGTACCAGTAATAACAGCGCCATTAAGGCAATATAAAAGCCGCTGATCGCGAACATGGTTTGCTCCTGTTTATTTTCACAGCGCAGAGCATACACTGGGCAGTGAAAAAATACCTGCCGGACCACCGGCTCCGCTGTACAGGAACCCTGCTTATGCTGCGCCTGCTTACACTGCTGTGTGCCCTTGGCTGGCTGCTGCCGGCCACCGCCTTTGAAGCCCGTGCCCATATCGCTATCTGCGAGCTGAGCTGGCAGCTGCTGCAGAAGGATACCCGCCAGTGGTTACAGCAGACCATCGCCGGCAGTCCGCAGACACGCTTCAACAGCGGCTGCACCTGGCCCGATGAAGCGCGCCGTGAACGCGCCTGGGAACACACCGCCGGCTGGCATTACGTGAATGTGCCACGCCGCGCCACTCAGGTCAGTGCCGCCGACTGCCCTGCCAGCGGTTGTCTGATGACGGCCATTCCGGCGATGGAAAAACGTCTGCACAACGACCCGTCCGACTGGCAGGCACTGTTATTTCTTGCCCACTTGATTGCCGACCTGCATCAGCCACTGCACGTCAGCTTTGCCGATGACCGCGGCGGCAACCGCGCCCGGCTCACCTTTAATGGTGAAAAGACCAATCTGCACCGCCTGTGGGACGGCGACCTGCTTGGCCGCTATGCTATCCGCCAGCTGCTGAGCGACTGGCAGACGCAACTGACGGCGGAGCAGAAGGCTCACTGGTGCGAAGGGGATATTTCCGCCTGGGCGGCGGAGTCACTGCAGCTGACGCACAGGATTTACCACCGCTATCAGCAGTCACAGCAGGAAGGCAGCGCCTACCGTGATGAATTTGCCCCACAGCTGCAACAGCGCATGGCCCGTGCCGGCGTCCGCCTGAGCTGTATTCTTGATAACCTGTACGCACAACGGCTGAAAAACGGCGCAGCGCAATGAACTAATTTTCCGTCACAGAGTCTCCCGTTCACTCAACCACCAATAAGGATGCGTTATGAACCGACTGCTGATGATGACAGCCCTGCTGAGCCTGATCCCTGCCGCCCACGCCGGCATGAAAACCACCTGTACCCGTGACGGAATGGTGCGTGATATTGAAGTCGTATACAGCGGTGACGGCCAGTTGCCCTGTGAAGTGCAGTACACCAAAAACGGGGTCACCGACATTCCGTGGAGCGCTCAGTACCAGACCGGTTTCTGTGAACAACAGGCGCAGACCCTGATCGATAAACACCGCAGCTGGGGCTGGGACTGTGCCAGTGCCGGCGACCAGGAAAACATGACGGTTTCCGACACCGCTACTGCCATGCCGGAAGACACCATGGCGGTGGAAGAAAACAGCCAGGATGACATGACAGAAACGGACGCCATGTCTGAAGCGGAAAAAATGGCTGAGCCGGAAGCGGATATGCCGGCAGCAGCAAGCGAATAAGCAACACAGAAGCCGGCCAGCCGGCCGGCTTTCTTACGGCATTTTCAGATTCAGTGACAGACTGATAAATGCCGAGTCCCGGATTTCAACGGTCGACGAACTGCCTTCGTCGTTGTCAAACTCCAGTTCCTGACCAAACTGCTGCCCGCCTTCAAGGCTCATCTGCAGCGGTCCGTACAAGTCAAACCGCATGCCGGCGCTGAAGCGATAACCGGTCTGGGTGTAATAAAAGTCATCCTTTTCCTTCCCGTCACGGTAAACATGCCAGCCACCACCATTGGGGGAAAAACCGGCGAAATAACTGCGGCCGTTCTGCGGATTATATTCCACCCGGGTAAAAGGAAAACCGACCATAAATTTCAGGGTGTCACTGGCGCTGTAATTATAATTAATAAACGGCATCAGCTGGGACTCACCCAGTTCCCGGCCATACATCAGGCCCAGGTTATAACCATGCACAGCACCGGTGTAGGAATAGTGCGCCATGGCGCTGAACGCAAAATCATCGGCGCCGATATATTCCAGTGAAGATTTCAGTGCCGGAGTAAATCCGGCCATAAAACGGCTGTCATCTGTCAGTTTACGGATATAACCGAGCGGCAGGGCAATATCATAAACCTGCTGGTGATAATCATCACCCAGCGAGAACTGCCGCTCACTGTATTTCAGCTGCAGCAGACCGGCACCGTCTTCCGGCTGACCGATAAAAGCCAGTGGCAGGGCAAGATTAAAATCCTGCTGAGTTACCTCAGTTCCGGATTCTCCTTTCACCTCTGCAGGAAAAAAATAGGCGTAACTGATACCACCCGCCGGCGGCTGTCCCGGTGCCGCACACACAGGCACAGAAAATAATAAAGATAACAATAAAAGATGTTGGCGGTAACGCCCCTGCGACACAACAGACATACAGACCCCAAAGCTGAAAAACCCGTCAACTGTAGCGGAAGGCACACACTTTATATATGCTGTTTTTGTAAAGAAGAAAAAAGACAGGCGGGGAAAAACAGATGCCACACACTCTGTGCGGCATCCGCAGAAAAACGCGGCTCAGCCCAGTTGCGGCTGCGCCCGTTTCATAATGCTTTCACAATCGATACCGGCTTCCAGCGTGCCATAGTTAAATGCACCGTTACGCACAATGCGGGAACGGACAAAGGCATCGGCAATGGCGGGCTCACCTTTCTGAATCAGTACACTGGCCTGCAGAGCGACGGCCAGTTTATCCACCACGGTGCGGGAACGGTATTCCAACGTCGCCAGATCGGTGAACTCATTTTTCAGCTGTGCCAGGAACTGATCATATTCCGCATACTGACCGGTTGCTTGCGCCAGCTCGGCCATAAAGGCATCCACCACCTTCGGCTCTTTGGCCATCGCCCGCAGCACATCCAGACACTGCACATTACCGGAACCTTCCCAGATGGCATTGACCGGCGCCTCACGGTAAATACGTGGCAGAATATTATCTTCCACATAACCCACGCCACCGATGCATTCCATGGCTTCGTATGACAGGTGTGGTGCCCGTTTGCAGATCCAGTATTTACCCACCGCAGTCGCCAGACGGGCGAACAGATTTTCCTGTTCGTCATCCAGATTATCCAGCGCATGGCCGACACGCATGGTCATCGCCAGCGCCGCTTCACTTTCCAGAGCCAGATCCGCCAGCACATTCTGCATTAATGGCTGCTGATGCAGATTATTACCGAAGGCACTGCGGCCGGCCGTATGGTGAATGGCCTGTGCCACCGCCCCGCGCATCAGCGCTGCCGAACCGATCATGCAGTCAAAGCGGGTCATGGAAACCATTTCAATAATGGTGCGTACACCCCGGCCCTCATCACCGATCATCCAGGCAAACGCACCCCGGTATTCCACTTCCGACGACGCATTGGAAATATTGCCCAGCTTGTCTTTCAGACGCTGCACATACATCTGGTTTTTACTGCCGTCCGGACGCCAGCGTGGCAACAGGAAACAGGACAGTCCGTTGTCGGTATGCGCCAACACTAAAAAGGCATCACACATCGGCGCCGAACAGAACCACTTATGACCGACCAGTTCATACTCAGCACCGTTGCCGGTTTTTTCACTCAGCGGATAAGCGCGGGTGGTATTGGCGCGCACGTCAGAGCCACCCTGTTTTTCCGTCATTGCCATGCCGATGGTCAGGCCCTGTTTTTCAAAAAACGGCACATTACGTTCATCGTAATGGCGCGCCATAATTTTCGGCAGCCAGACTTTGGCCACCTCCGGCGAATGCTGCAGAGCCGGCACCGCAGCGAAGGTCATGGTCAGCGGACAACCGGAACCGGCGTCGGCATTCATGTGCTGATAGACCATACCGGCACGGGCAACGTGCGCGCCTTTCTGCGGAGTGGTCCACGGCAGCGAATGCATTTCTGCTTCTATCGCCGTGCGCATTAATTCGTGATAAGCGGGATGGAATTTCGCCAGATCCACACGCTTGCCGAAGCGGTCGTGCGGATAAAATTTCGGTTTATTTTCGTTGGCCTGAAAACCAGCCTCAATCAGATCACCGCCACAGCGTTCACCGTAAGCCGTCAGACGATCAGCTGCCCAATCACCGCCATAGGCTTTCACCCAGTATTGCAGTGCGGTGTCGCTGGTATAGGTATTAAAGTTTTCCAGCGCCGTGGGCTGGTTGAACAGCGGATGGGTTTCTGCCTGCGCTTTATGCTGCTGACAATCGAGCTGCTGGTAATCCAGTGGGTTAACGGGCTTATTCATGACGGCCTCCTGTTATTGTTTGCGCTGGGGTCAGAGCGGCTACCTTGTGTGTACTGCCGAGAGCACGCAGGCACAATGCGCCGATCTGCTGAATCAGTTGTTGTTGCTGGTCCTCACTCATGCCGGTGCGGGCCTGAATGGCGGCTTCTGCCCCGGCGCTGATCTGTCCGGCGCCCGGAAACAGCGGGCCGATCAGGGCTTCGGCCAGCAGTCCCACCAGCGCAGCGGCGCTGACGGCAGCATCCTGCGGCGCGAATTCATCACGCTGCATACCTTCGCGGATCAGCTCTTCAAAAATATCGGCGTACGCCAGGCGGTATTTCAGACGTTCCTGCTCCACCCGCGGATCAACCGGCTCGGCAATCAGCGCGTATGCCAGCTGCGGGCCGCGCAGGGCACGTTCAGCAAAGGTCTGCACCGCCCTCAGCACCCGTCCGGAACAGCTTTCGGACGCGGTCAGCGGCTCACTGGCGGCCAGTACGTTGGCGACCTCATGCTCGGTGGCATAGCGGAACACTTCGGCCACCAGTTCCGCTTTATTGGGGAAATGACGGTAAATCGAGCCGGCAGCGACGCCGGAGCGCTGCGCCACCGCCGCCGCCGTCGCGGCAGCAAAGCCACCACCGGCGACCAGATCCCGCGCCGCCCGCAGCAGGCGCTCGCGGGTCAGGGTTTTCTTCGCCCGGGTATGGTCGGTTTCGCGGTAGGCCATGGCGTCCGTCCGTTAGCAGTTCAACGTTGTTATTTCAAACAAGTGAATCACGATTCATTTTTTAATACAAGCGGCCCGCCACACACCGGCCGTCTGGACTTCTGTCATATTCCGACCGTAAGCTTTGCCCTGCGCCCTCATACCCTCACGCCGTAAGGAAACTCTCATGCAAACGGTTCTGCAGACCGCCCGTGGCCCTTTTCTGATCCTCACCCCAGTCTGTGTACTGACCGGCATCGGCGCCGTCGCCGCCAGCGGTGACAGCATCAGCCTGACTGCCCTGCTGCTGGTGCTGACCGGGGCCCTGTGTGCCCATATCAGTGTTAATGCGCTGAACGAATATCTCGATTTCCGCAGCGGGCTGGATCTGCATACCCGCCGCACTCCCTTCAGCGGCGGCAGCGGTGCCCTGCCCCGGAACCCGGGCGCCGCCGGCCCGGTACTGGCCTTCGGCGTGGTGACGCTGCTGATCACCGTGCTGATTGGTCTGTATTTTCTCTGGCAGGGGGAATACGGCCTGTTACCACTGGGACTGGCCGGCGTACTGATCATTATTTTCTATACCCGCCAGATCAACCGTCTGCCCTGGCTGTGCCTGATTGCGCCGGGCACCGGCTTTGGCCTGGCGATGGTCGCCGGTACGGCGTATGCCATGGGTTCATCCGACAGCACCACACTCTGGCTGGCGGCGCTGGTGCCGTTCTTTCTGGTGAATAACCTGCTGCTGCTGAACCAGTACCCGGATATTGCAGCGGACAAGGCCGCCGGCCGCTATCACTTCCCGATTGCTTATGGCGTTGCGCGCAGCACACAGATGTATGGCCTGTTTCTGCTGGCCAGCGCCGCGGTGATTATCGCCGGCGCCGTCAGTGGCTGGTTCCCGTTGTGGTCACTGCTGTCCCTGCTGCCACTGGCGCTGGGCGTCATCGCCTGGCAGGGGGCACGGAAACTGGGGGATAAGATCGGTGAACAGCCACAGTTTATGGCTGCCAATGTCGGCACCACACTGCTGACGCCGGCGGTACTGGGGCTGAGCCTGCTGCTGGGCTGAGGGCGGGAAAAGGTACAGCCGGGGCAGAGTTCATACTTACCCCGGCAAGCTGTCAGCGGCGGGCCTCGGTCAGCAATGGCAGCTCGGCGGTGGCCAGCTCGCGCGCTTTGTCGGCCGGCAGCCCCAGCGCCCGCAGCAGTAATTCGGCGCAGTCACTGCCGGCGTCGCGCCAGGTGCGCAGGCCTTCACGCACCAGATACATGGCGCCCAGCACGGAGCTGCCGATCATGGTGATCACCGCAGACAGCTGGTCCTGACGGATACGGTACTGACCACTCTGTACGCCAGCCATCAGTACCTGCACCGGCGCACCGGAACCGAGACGGCGCAGCGCTGCGCTGCTGAAACCAAAACGGCTGATAAAATTGCCCCAGGCCGGCTCCTCATGGGCACGGCGCACGTAATAGCGTACACCGGCGGCCAGCCGGGCGGACGGGTCCGACTGCTGACGGAAGGTATGCAGGATGCGCTGGTTCATTTCATCGGCGAGATAAACGGCCACGTCTTCAAACAGGGTCTGGACAGAATCGACGTGATTATAGATGGTACCGCGGGCCACACCGGCGGCATCGGCCAGCTCACGCACGGTCACCTGAGTGGCGCCTTTTTCGGCAAACAACTGAATGGCGGCGTTATAAATACGGCGCTGCGCACTGGTCAGTTCGGGTTGTAACATCATCTGCTCCGCACGGGTCCGGCGTCCGTCGTTATCGGCGCGCCAGCCTGCCTGCGGGCGCGGGAATTTGATCAGTTTTTGCAGGATGTTTATTCGGACACCGCCTCGTCTGCAGCCGGGCGGTTTGGCGGCCTGCCGGAATCAGCAGGCTGAGTGAAGGGCGTATCTTAGCATAAACGCAGAATGCTCAATAAGGCTGCTACGGCAGAACAGCACTGTTCTGCCCGCCATCCGGCGCCAGCGGTACTTCCAGAATGGCGGCCATGGTGGTCACCAGATCCCGTTCGACCGCACGTTCCTGGCCATCGCTGCGGATACAGACCAGCATGGCTTTGACCAGCCGGCCTTTGACGTGAGGATACGCCTCCGTCAGCTTCGCCAATGCCAGATTCAGCGGTTTCAGGCTGTTACTGCGCGGCTGCAGGGTCAGGCCAGCGAAGCCGGCGGCGCTCACCGCCTCACTGAAGGCGCGCGCCGCAGCTTCCTCTGTGTCGTGCCCGTAATGCGCCAGTACGGATAACAGCGTGGTAATTTCTGCGGCCAGCTTATCCGCCTTAGCATAGCGGGCAGCGGCCGGCTGCACCGGCTCAAAGTGCGGGTTGAGGTACTGCAGCAGCAGCCGGTACAGGCACCATTCGAAGATATCAATCTCACCATCGGCCCTCGCCAGCCGCACCAGCAGCTGGCGGAAGTCCTGATACTGGGCCGCCGACAGCTGTTTCAGCGCCGGAATGGCTTTCTCCACCAGCGGCAGACGCTGTGCAGCGTCAATGCCCTGCAGTAACGGCAGGGTACGCAGCACCTGCTGCAGAAAATCCTGCCCCTGCTGCTGGCGCAGCATATCCAGCTGCTGTTCGTGCACAAAGCGCGACGGCTCAGCAATCAGCAGACTGACCACCAGTGCCCGGGCACTGTAGGTTTCACGCGCGGCATCGGTCAGGCGCTCCAGACTGCGTACTGGTGAGCTTGCTGGCGGCGCCATATCCGCCCCGGCGGGCGGCACGTAATCAATGCTGTTATCGCTGTCACTGCCCGGCGCGGCCGCCATCATACTGACACCGGCTACCGCCGCGGCGGCACCACTCATGTGCGCCAGCCCGGCTTCCTGTGGCGATTCAGCTTCGGCCTGCTCGCGTGGCTGCGGCGCCAGAAAACGGCCATCCCAGTTGGGTTCGATACGGCGGATGCGTTCTTCCAGCGGCGGATGGGTGGCAAACATATGCAGACGGAAATTCAGTGCCTGACCGAAAAACATGTGCGCTGTTTCTTCCCGTTCCGGGCTACTGATTTCCGAGCCGGCACCATAACCGATGACTTTCAGCGCCCCACCGATACCCTGCGGATTACGGGTAAACTGCACCGCCGAGGCATCCGCCAGAAACTCACGCTGGCGAGACACCGCGGCCTTGATCAGATTGCCGAAAAAGACACCGCCATAACCAATGGCCACCAGCCCCAGTCCGAACAGGAAGAACGGCAGCGAGTTATTATTACGACTGCTGCGGAAACGTGCCCCACGGGCGGCGGATTCAAGGAAAAAGCGCCCGATAATACCGATAAACAGAATGCCAAACAGCACCGCCATCAGACGGATATTCAGGCGCATATCACCGTTGAATATATGGCTGAACTCGTGTGCCAGTACGCCCTGCAGCTGATCGCGGCTGAGCTGGCGCATGGTGCCGCGGGTTACGCCGATGACTGCATCCGAGGGCTGATAACCGGCGGCAAAGGCATTGATGCTGTCGTCGTCGAGTACGTACACCGGTGGCACCGGCATGCCCGAGGCGATGGCCATTTCTTCCACCACATTAAGCAGCCGGCGCTCATAAAAATCACGCGTATTGGGCTGCAGCAGACGTCCGCCCAGCGATTCCGCCACCCGCCGGCCGCCACCGCGCAGCATCAGCCACTTCACCAGACTGGCCCCACCAACCACGACCAGCACAGCGGCGGTGATCAGCAGCCACTGTTCGACTGTCATGTAGTCGAACAGACCGGGTTTGACCGGCATACCGGTGTAAGGATCATCGGCCAGATACACGGCATCGCGGTAAGTGCCGACCAGATGCGCATCCGCGCCCCACAGCACGGCTGCCAGCAGCAGATTGAGCAGAACGATCAGGGTAATCACGGCAGCGCTGAACAGCAGTACCAGATGACCGGTGCGCTTACGCGCCTGATCCTGATGGGTGAAGAAATCCATACCTGTGTCCGGAAAGGTAAACGCCGGCACTGTCATGCCGGCGCTCAGGTTCAGAAGCTGACTTTCGGTGCGCTCTGAATCTGCGCACTGTCTTCAAATTCCAGCAGTGTGGCATTGGCCGGATGACCGAAGGTCGGCGCCAGTACCACCGGCGGGAACGACTGGCGGTAGGTGTTGTAGGCGGTGACCGCATCGTTGAACGCCTGGCGGGCAAACGACACTTTGTTTTCGGTGCTGGTCAGTTCTTCCGACACCTGCATCATATTCTGGTTGGCTTTCAGATCCGGGTAAGCTTCCATCACCACGTTCAGCCGTCCCAGCGCTCCGGCCAGATGACCTTCGGCACCGGCCAGCTGCTTCATAGCGTCGGCCGCGCCCGGCTGGCCAGCCGCGGCTTTCAGTCCGGCGGCGGCTTCGTTACGGGCGGCAATCACAGCTTCCAGCGTTTCGCGTTCGTGCTTCAGATAAGCCTTGGCGGTTTCCACCAGATTCGGGATCAGGTCATAACGGCGTTTGAGCTGAACCTCAATCTGTGCGAAGGCATTTTCGTAGCGGTTTTTCAGTGTCACCAGACGGTTGTAAATACTGATGGCATACACCACCAGCAGGGCAATGATGACGAGAATGACGATGGCGGTTGTTGACATACAGTTTCCTCAGCGCGCCCAGCTGCCGCTGGTATTCTGATAATATTCACCGGCCGCTGCCGCTTTGCGGGTCAGTTTTTCACCGGCGATCTTTTCAATATTGCCCAGAGCAGTGTTCTGCTTGGCGGCAATTTCCTGGTATTTCTCTTTACGTTTCTGGTTGATCTCCACCACCAGCGCAGCAGCGTCACTATTGCCACTGGCAACCAGCCCTAAATAGCCGTTGCTCTGCTCTCCGACCAGCCCCATCTGTTTGGCCTGATCCACATCCAGTGCCCAGGCGGTGAGCGAAAACAGCGCTGCAGCCAGCATCAGCATGATTTTGTTCATCAGTAACTCCTTAGCCGACGGTGCCTCAGAACAGCCCGTCTTCTTCCTCAAACAGATTTTCCAGTTCTTTTTCCACCTTCACCCGGACCTCGTGCTCAATTTTGACATTCAGGTTGATGGTGATGGGTTTTTCCGGTGCTGCAACTTTGAGCGTACAGGCCATCAAAGGTGCCAGCATAAGCAGTGTCAGCAGAGCCTTCATCCAGGTTCCTTTTCTCAGCGCCAGTGGTTTGCCTGACTACTCTAACCGCGCCGGGGCTGAAAGCAACCGAAACCCTCCGTTCCGGCCATGACCGCCGGAACACGTCCGCCACGGCGCGGAATGTCTGACCGCAGGTACAGCAGGGCCACGGTAAAGCCCGGCGATGGCCTGTCCGGACAGCACGAACGCCGCAGATCCGTTATCATAATTGACCCCTTGGTCAGATATTAACCAGGCCGCTCCGCAATGGTCAGTATTGCAACGGTTCTGCCGCAGCACAGCCTTAACTGTCTGCTTCTGAAGGGTTTTACCGATCACCCTGCGGTTGCTCAGACGTACTGCCGTCATCTGCAAAGAAAGGATAAAACGGACATTTCCCCATTTATGTCCATCTGGTCAGAATTTACACTGGCCCGTAAAGACACATTACTCATTGATAACCAAGACCATACCTATGAAACTCAAAGCATTACTCCTGGCCGCCCTGCTGCCGTTCGCCGCTCAGGCTGATGTTGTCCGCGTCGCCGTCGGCCTGGCCCTGCCCCCTTATGTGATTGCCGATGAAGACCGCGGTGCCGAGCTGGATATCGTGCGCGAATCCCTGGCTCTGCGTGGTTATAAGACCGAAGCGGTCTATGTTCCGTTCCGTAAGTTCCTGCCGATGGTGGTGGACGGCGAAGTCGATGGCGCGCTGACCCTCAGTGAAGACTCCGGTGCCGACAGTCTGTTTTACTCCGATTCCCACATCACTTATCAGAACATGGTCATCGGCCTGCGTGACCGGAATCTGACCGTGGAGAGCATGGATGATCTGGAAAAATACTGGGTACTGGGATTCCACGATGCGAAGAAATACCTCGGTCCTGAGTTCGCAGCGATGGCAGAAAGCAATTCCAGATACTCCGAAACGTCCCGCCAGAAAAGTCAGGTGAGCATGCTGTTCAAGGAGCGAGTCGATCTGGTGGTATCTGACAAAAACATCTTCAACTGGTACCGCCGCCAGATTAACCGGCCGGAGTACTCACGCCCGGTCAGCTACTTCCCGCTGTTCACCCCCAACCACTACAAGGTGGGCTTCAATAAGGAAGCACTGCGCGACGAATTCAATCTGGGTCTGAAGCAGCTGAAAGAGTCCGGCCGCTACAACCAGATTCTGGAGTATTACTTCCGCGAGTTCTGAACCTGAGCGGCAGCAGGCCGGCGCAGGATCCGTTGCTTTTTTGAGGCGTGTCATGGGTTTTAATTTAAACCCCTACAAATTGCCGCTATAATGCCCGGCAATTTTAATAACGGTAAGCCGTGAACGCCGAGTAGAGAGGACCCTCAAGTGAAACAACTGAAAGCACTGATTCTGGCCGCTGCCACCCTGATCATGGCACAGGCCTATGCTGCAACTGACGCCCGGACTGACAAAATCGCTGAACGCATCAAGCCGGTCGGTGACGTCTGTGTTGGTGCTGAATGTGGTGGTGCTGCCGTCGTAGCCGCTGAACCACGTTCCGGCGAAGAAGTATTCAACACTGCCTGTACTGCCTGTCACACAGCCGGTGTTCTGGGTGCTCCGAAGAAAGGTGATAAAGCCGCATGGGATGACCGTCTGGCCAAAGGTATGGACGCAACCCTGCAGAACGCCATTCACGGTCTGAACGCGATGCCGCCTAAAGGTAACTGCGTGAACTGCTCTGACGATGAGCTGCTGGCTGCCATCAAGTTCATGTCCGGCCGCTGATCGGCACCGCTGAACTGAAAACCGCGCTCCGGCGCGGTTTTTTTATGTCCTTTTCCCGCCCCTGCCTTGCCTTTTACTGAACATCTGCTCGTTGAATTTCGGACAGTAACGACTGTCACAGACGTCAGAGGACCGACCCTGACCGGCCTTTGGCCACTTTTTCGTAAAAATTTTTTGCCGCGTGTGGCAGCCACGGAAAAGCGGACTATAAGTTATGCAAAACATCTCTGTGTGACAGATACGAGACAGGAGAATACTCATGTCAGACGAAGAACTGGAAATGGATGACAACCTCGAAGACGGGGAAGAAATGGATTCCATGAACGACAGCGACAGCGACGGTGAATCGGATTCAGACTCCGGTGAGGACAACAATAATGAGGAAGATCTGGCCGCCGCTGCCGCCAGTGCTCATTCATCGCTGGCAGCACGGAATAAGGTACGGGAAGAGATGGCAGCCGAAGTCGAAGCCTTCCTTGCCCGTGGCGGTCAGATCCAGCAGGTTGACGACAATGTCATGGCCGATCCGCCGCGCAAACCCCAGTCCAGCTATGGCAGCCGCCCGATCTGATCACCTGTGCTGGCCCGTTGTGAGCCAGCACAAACGTCCATCCTGTGCGGGACTATCGCACTAAGGGGTTAAATTCGTTATCAGACTGCTGCAAAGCGGACGCTTTGCCTTAACCTTGTCCCACCACCACGGTATTCTTCTCTGGTACTGGCAAGGAAGCCTGTTATGAACCCTTATTCAACGAAGTCCCGCCGACGTATGCACGCAATTCCCGCCGCTCTGGCCTTAACCTGTGCCGGTCTGCTGTGGCTGTTCAGTCAGCACACAGAAGCCACCCCGCTGTTCTCCGCCGCGACCCTGCCACTGTGGCATCAGGATTGCCGTGACTGTGCAGCCGAACCTCAGTTCGATGTGCTGCAGGGCGATGTTGTGCACCTCTCAGCCGGCGGCGAATTCCGCCTCAGCCGTTACCTGCACCGTTCTGCGCCACAGGCCCCGGCCAACGCCAGCCTGCACTGGCAATGGAGCGTCGATCCTTATGTCGACGGCGGCACCCTGCTGCGTATCACCCTGTATACCGCAGAAACGGAACAGTGGCCGGCACGCACCCTGCATTATGTGTGGGACAGCACAGCAGCACGCGGCACAAGCACAGCCATCACGGATTTTGAATACCGTATCGTAGTCACCGGTCAGGACAGCCGGGCCGAACGCTGGTATGAGGTTAAGCGTAACCTCAGTGATGACTGGCAGGCGTTATATGCAGAACCGCTGCCCGCGCTTGAAAAGATTGAGATTGGTCTGGGAATGCCCGGAGCGGATGCCACCACCGGTGCTTTTATCGGTCAGCTCGGTTTCAGTCTGCCAGTGCCGCCACTGCAGCAGGCAGCTGTGACAGGTGAGTGATTTCCTGATCCGGCTGACAGTCATCCTCTGCCCAGGCAGCATCACTCAGATTCACCCAGATGGTTTTCATGCCCAGGCGCGCCGCCGCCAGAATATCCTGTTCCTGATGATCACCAATGTGAATGCATTCGCCGGCACTGACCCCGGCGGCGGCAAACGCGGCGTCAAACAGATCGGGATGCGGCTTGGGCGCACCAACGGCTTCGGCACTGAAATGGGCCTGGAATAACGAGCGGATACCAATCAGTTCCAGATCGGCATTGCCATTGGTCAGTGCCATCAGCGGATACTGCGCCTGCAGCACCTGCAGTGCAGCCAGCGCACCATCAAACAGCGTCACCTCACTGCGGGCCCGGTAAAACACAGCAAACGCCTGCTGTGCCAGTTCCGCTGCCCGTTCATGGCTTTCACCGCTCTGCATAAACACCCGGCGCATCACTTCCTGGCGCAATGCTGACACCCGGAAACGCAGGTCCGGATAACTGGCAGCAATCTGATTACGGTATTCACGCAGGGACTCGAGGCTGTAAAACGCCGCGGCCTGCGGACAGTGATCGCGGACCCAGTCGTGGGTAATGCGCTCCGCCCGGGCAATCACCGGATCGGTTTCCCACAGGGTATTATCGAGGTCGAAGGTCAGCAGGCGTACCGCCATGGCTCAGGCCACCGGAATCTGTGGCAGACGCAGAGCCAGAATATCAGCGATGTAGTCGAGAAACAGAGTATCCATGGAGCTGCGGTAGTAGCCCGGGTCGTTACTGGCTACGGTCAGCACACCATTATTGCCCTGACCACGGATCTGCGCGGCTGCCACCGACCGGGCTTCCGTTGCCGGACTGGCCAGCAGCAGGGCGATTTCCTGCTGACTGAGCTGACCGCACAGGGCGCGGTGACCTTTGAACAGACGGTGAATGCTGCGCTGCAGTTCGGCATTACGCACAGCCACCAGTGGTGCATCCAGATTGCGTTCGGTGAAATGCAGCATCGCCCAGGCATCGACACCAAAGTCCTTGCGCAGCGAATCGTCCAGAGCCGCCTGCACGCCCAGCCAGTTATCCGCTTCCACCAGTGCCAGCACCAGACGACGGCTTTTTTCAAACAGCTGGTCATTGCGGCGGGCATTTTCCAGCAGATCGGACAGGCGCTGACGCAGCTCGACGTTGCGCTCCCGGTGCACCGACAGCTGGCGCTCAACCAGACTGGTCGCCGGACCGCTGTTATGCGGCACCCGCAACTCAGCCAGCAGATCATCTTTGCCAATAAAAAAGTCCGGATGATCCTGCAGATACTGCACCACATCGGCATCGGTAAGACGGGGTTGCTGGCTCATTCTGGTTCCTTAAATATTGATGCGGCCTTCAAATACCGTGACGGCCGGCCCGGTCATGTTCACATTCGACTGGCCATCCCATTCGATAAACAGGTCGCCACCCGGCAAGGATACCGTAACCCCCGGCTTTAACCAGCCCCGCAGCTGGCCTGAAACCACTGCCGCACAGGCGCCGGTGCCGCAGGCCAGGGTTTCACCGGCACCGCGTTCGTAAACGCGCAGACGGATATGGTGCTCGTCCACCACCTGCATAAAGCCGACATTGACCTTACGCGGGAACGACGGATGCGGCTCAAGCAGCGGTCCCCAGTCAGCCACCGGTGCGCTGTCGACATCATCCACGCGGATCACCGCATGCGGATTCCCCATCGATACGGCACCGAGTTTCACCGCACCAATGCCTTCGACCATGACTTCATACTCAGCCGCAAACTCAGCCGATTCAAACGGAATCAGCTGCGGTTCCAGCACCGGCCGGCCCATATCGACCACCACCTGACGGTCATCAGTCAGGTGCAGTTCCATCATCCCGGCCGCGGTTTCGACGCGGATGTCGCGCTTGCCGGTCAGGCGCTGATCGTAAACAAAACGGGCGAAACAGCGCGCACCATTACCGCAGTTTTCCACTTCACTGCCATCGGCGTTGAAAATCCGGTAACGGAAATCCACATCCGGTCTGGACGGCTGTTCCACGATCAGCAGCTGATCAAAACCGACGCCGAAATTACGGTCCGCCAGCTCACGTACTCGCTCCGGCCGGATGTGCCCGGTCTGGGTAACCAGATCGACCACCATAAAGTCATTGCCGAGGCCGTGCATTTTGCTGAACTTTAACCACATCGTTGCTGTACTCAGTCCGCCGGCAGAAGGGATTCGTTTGCGTACAGGCTGGTCACCGGCTCACGTTCGCGGACCACATGCGCCTGAGCACCATCGACCATGATTTCTGCTGCCCGGCCACGGGTGTTGTAATTGGACGCCATGACAAAGCCATAAGCCCCGGCAGACATCACTGCCAGTACATCGCCCTGACTCAGCGCCAGTTCACGGTTCTTGCCGAGGAAGTCACCGGTTTCGCACACCGGGCCGACCAGATCGTAGGTACGGACTTCGGTATCCGCACTTTCACTGACCGGACGGATATCCTGCCAGGCGCTGTACAGAGCCGGACGGATCAGGTCGTTCATGGCACCGTCGATGATGGCAAAATTCTTGTGTTCGCTCAGTTTCAGGTATTCCACCCGGGTGAGGAAGACACCAGCATTAGCCGCGATCGAACGGCCCGGCTCAAAAATCAGTTTGAACTGACGGCCGCCCAGGCGGGCTTTGATGGCCTCGACATATTCCTGAGGCGTGGCCGGGGTTTCATCGCGGTATTTCACGCCCAGACCACCGCCGAGATCCAGATGTTCGATCTGAATACCCTGTTCTGCCAGCTCATCCACCAGCTCCAGTACGCGCTCCAGCGCATCCAGGAACGGCGTGATTTCGGTCAGCTGGCTGCCGATATGACAGTCGATGCCTTTCACCTGCAGCCCCGGCAGACTGGCTGCATGGGCGTAAACCTGCGGCGCCACGGCAATATCAATACCGAACTTGTTTTCTTTCAGACCGGTGGAAATATACGGGTGGGTTTTAGCGTCGACATCCGGATTCACCCGCAGCGAGACATGAGCGGTTTTGCCCAGCTCAGAAGCCACCTGACTGAGGCGCTCCAGCTCGGCTTCGGATTCCACGTTAAAACAGTAAACCCCCACTTCCAGCGCGCGGGCCATTTCTGCCGCCTGTTTGCCGACGCCGGAAAACACCACCTTCGCAGGATCGCCGCCGGCAGCCAGAACCCGCTCCAGCTCGCCCTGGCTGACGATATCAAAACCGGCACCCTGACGTGCCAGCACATTCAGTACCGCCAGATTGGAGTTGGCTTTAACGGCGTAACAGACCAGGTGAGGCCAGTCACCCAACGCATCATCATAGGCGCGGAACTGCTGTTCCAGCGCCGCGCGGGAATAAACATACAAAGGCGTTCCGTACTGCTTGGCCAGTGCCGCCAGTGAAACCTGTTCGGCATGCAGAACGCCGTTCTGATAATTGAAAATCGGCATCAGGATTGTGTTTCCGTGTCTGAATTGGACGGAGCATCGTCAGGCAGATACAGCGGACCTTTCTGACCACAGGCGGTCAGCCCGGTCAGGGTCAGCAGAGCCAGTAAAACCATCAGCAGGCGCTGTTGTCGTATCATGTCTTATCTCCGGAAATGACGGCATTATACGGGGATTCCCGTGGCCTGTCTGCGCACCGCCGGCGCTTAAAGCTGACAGACAGGCATAAAAAAACCGCCGGCAGGCGGCGGTTTTCTCAGGGCTGAAAGCGATCAGGCTGCGACCAGAGAACCGCCCATGGCGTCCTTCAGTTTTTTCATCGCATTCTTCTCCAGCTGACGGATACGTTCAGCGGATACCTGATACACAGCAGCCAGTTCATGCAGCGTTGCTTTATCTTCAGTCAGCCAGCGCTGCTGCAGAATCGCCCGGCTGCGGTCGTCCAGCTGTTCCAGCGCCGACTGCAGACGTTCATTGGCGTCCTGTTCGAAGTCGTCAGACTCCACCTGCAGCGCCGGATCAGCACTGTGGTCTTCCAGATAGTTAGCCGGTGCCTGCCAGGCGGAATCGTCATCGTCATCCACGCCGGCATCGAACGCTGCATCGTGGGCGTTCAGACGGCCTTCCATCTCAAACACGGTTTTGGTTTCCACCCCCAGATCATCCGCAATGGATTTGGCTTCGTCCTGACTCAGCCAGCCCAGACGTTTTTTCTGGCTGCGCAGGTTAAAGAACAGCTTACGCTGCGCTTTGGTGGTGGCGACTTTCACAATGCGCCAGTTGCGCAGAATGAATTCGTGAATTTCAGCTTTGATCCAGTGCACCGCAAAGGACACCAGACGCACACCCACTTCCGGGTTAAAACGTTTGACCGCTTTCATCAGGCCAACGTTGCCTTCCTGAATCAGGTCGGACTGGTTCAGGCCATAACCTGAATAACTGCGCGCGATATGAACCACGAAGCGCAGATGAGACATGACCAGACGACGGGCAGCCTCCAGATCATCATGATAATGGAGTCGTTCCGCCAGTGACCGCTCTTCTTCCGGGGTCAGCACAGGAATCGCATTGACCGTAGCGATGTAGGACTCCAGATTGGCACCGGGAGTCAGAGCATTAACGGCTTGCAGACCTTGGTTCATTGAACACTCCTATCGTTGTCTGTATCGGGTGCCTGCTGTGCACCCCGCGACATCTTTCCGGGCTTCAGTTTAGCACCATGAAACTTTGACAGCCAACGGCCTATTAAGTTCCTTTACGGAACAATACATTCGCATACGCCCCGGCTGTTTTATTTCAAGGCTCAATCTCATCCAGATGACGGCTGACCGACCACCAGGCCCCGAGCCAGCCCAGCAGCATGGCGGCCAGCAGCAGTATCATGGCCGCACCGGCCGACAGGGGTTTCAGAGTAAATCCGGAGCCGTAAAGTTCCGCCAGCTCCCCCACCGGATCATGCAGCAGCAGCCAGCACAGAATCAGCAGCAGCCAGGCCAGCAGGCCACCGACCATGCCGAACCAGAGGCCGGTATAAAGGAAGGGGCGGCGCACCCAGGCATTGGTACCACCAACCAGTTTCACCACCCGGATCTCATCCACCCGTGCGGCAATGGCGAGGCGGATGGTATTGCCGACCACCAGCAGAATCGCCAGTGCCAGCAGGATGCCAAGCACCCAGATCAGGCGCTCAGCCAGTGACAGAATTGCCTGCAGACGCTCAACCCAGGCCATATCCAGCTGCACGGAATCGACCAGCTGATAGGCTTTCAGCTGCGTCACCAGCGCCATCAGCTGCTCATGACCGATATCCAGCGGTGGTTCCACCAGAATCACTGCCGGCAGCGGGTTATCGGTGAGGAATTCCAGTGCCGACTGCAGTCCGCTGTTATTGCGGAAATCGTCCAGCGCGCTGTCAGCATCAATAAAGTCGGTGGCAGACACACCACTCAGTGTGCTGATGCGCTGTTCCAGCGCCAGGCCGTCACGGCTGTCAGTGCCCGGTGTCAGGTACACACTGATGCGGCCGGACTCCTGAAAGCGGCCGCTCAGCTGTTCCATATTATCCAGCGCCATCCACAGCGCGCCCGGCAGTGTCAGGGCGATAGCGATCACCATCCAGGTCAGCAGGCTGCCGAGCGGGTTCCTTAACAGCCGGATCAGGGTTTCCACCGCCACCAGCTGATGATGTGCGGCCCAGGCGGAAAAGCGTTTGCGGGTGCCGATTTTCTGCAGCGACGCACCGCCGCTCTGGCGGTTGTTAGCGGCTTTATTGCCTCTCGGTTCAGACATACTGACCTCCGGCAATGGTGGCATCCTCATGCAGCTGCCCATGGTCGAGGATCAGCCGGCGGTGCCCCAGGCGTTCGACCAGAGCGATATCGTGCGTCGCAATCAGCACCGTCACTCCCACCTGCTGAAAGCGCATAAACAGATCCATAATTTCGGCGGACAGCTCGGGGTCGAGGTTACCGGTGGGCTCATCCGCCAGCAGCAGCGGCGGCTTGTTCACCACGGCGCGGGCGATACCGACGCGCTGCTGTTCACCGCCGGACAGCTCGACCGGATTGCGTTTTTCCATCCCCAGCAGACCAACCGAATCCAGTGCCGCACGCACCCGGCGGCCGGCTTCCAGCGGCGAATAACCGGCAATCTGCAGGGGCAGGGAGACGTTGTCATAGACGCTGCGGTCGAACAGCAGCTGGTGATTCTGGAACACCACGCCAACCTTGCGGCGCAGATAAGGAATCTGGCCGGCACGCAGCCGGCCCAGGTTCAGGCCATCCACCAGCACCTGACCACGGCTTGGCCGTTCCATCAGCATCATCAGTTTCAGCAGTGTACTTTTGCCGGCCCCGCTGTGGCCGGTGAGGAACGCAAACTCACCACGTTCCAGTTCAAAATTAACCCCGCTGAGGGCTTCCTTTCCACCAGGGTAACGCTTGCTCACCTGGTCGAAGCGCACCATGGTATTGCCTGGGCTTCTGGCCATTACTGCCTGTCCTGCTAGTCGTCTGCGGCGTCGCGCTGGAACAGCGCACGGGTAAATTCTTCAGCATCAAAGGCACGCAGGTCGTCGATGCCTTCACCGACGCCGATATAACGCACCGGCAGGCCGAACTGACGGGCCAGCGCGAAAATAATACCGCCCTTGGCGGTGCCATCGAGTTTGGTCAGGGTCAGGCCGGTCACACCGACCACCTGCTGAAACTGCTTCGCCTGATTAACGGCGTTCTGACCGGTGCCGGCATCCAGTACCAGCATGACTTCGTGCGGGGCAGAATCATCAATCTTCTTCATGACCCGCACCACCTTCTCCAGTTCCTGCATCAGGTTATCTTTGTTGTGCAGACGGCCGGCGGTATCAGCGATCAGAACGTCGGCTTTACGGGCTTTTGCGGCCTGCACGGCATCGAAGATGACGGACGCGGAATCGGCACCGGTATGCTGGGCAATAACCGGCACATTATTGCGCTCACCCCAGACCTGCAGCTGTTCAACCGCAGCAGCCCGGAAGGTGTCGCCGGCTGCCAGCATCACACTTTTGCCTTCGCTCTGGAACTGTTTCGCCAGTTTGCCGATGGTGGTGGTCTTACCGACCCCGTTGATACCCACCATCAGGATCACATACGGCTGTTTGCTGCTGTCGATGGTCAGCGGTGCCTGCACCTGCTGCAGCGTGGCCTGCAGTTCCTGCACCAGTGCTTCGTACAGGGCATCGGAATCGTTCAGCTCTTTGCGGCTGACGCGGGCGGTCAGGCGCTGCATGATATCGGTGGTGGTTTCCACACCGACGTCGGCCATGATCAGCTGCGTTTCCAGCTCTTCCATCAGGTCTTCGTCGATGGCTTTTTTGCCCAGCAGCAGATTGGCCAGACCGTCAGTCAGACCGCTGCGGGTTTTACTCAGCCCCTGGCGGATGCGGCTGAAGAAGCCGGCTTTTTTTGCACCGTCGCTTTTGTTGTCCAGCGGTTTGTCCTGCACCGGTACCGCAGAGCCAGTAGCATCGGCAACGGCCACCCCGTCAGCGGCCGTGTTTTCTTCGTCTGCAGCAACGTCCTCTGGCTCTGGCGCCAGCGCCGCCGTTTCTTCCGTTGCGGCATCTTCAGCCACGACCTCGGTAGCCGGCTGCGCTTCTTCCTCAGGGCCGGTGGTCAGACTTTCCCCGGCCGGCGTTGTGCTGTCTGCGCTCAGCGACGCGGCGGCCACGTCTGTCTGAGACTGATCGTCAGCGCCACTCAGTTGTTCGGTGCTCTCTTCCGCCGCCAATGGCTGCTCAGCGGGTTCTTCTTTTTTAGTGTCCGGCGCATTCTTTTTGCGCTTGAAAAAATCAAACATCGGTTACTCAGATAGTCAGAATCAGATGACGGATTGGCAGGCCAGCAGCGGAAAAACGGATCACACTCTTTCCCCGGGTGGCGTCCGCTGGCTATCCTACCATCATTCCGGCCCTTGTACTCCCGCCGGAGAGCGCTGCCATCTCTGAATAACGCAGGAAGCCGGTCATGCACGGGTTAAGCCGTACCTCGCTGAACATTATTATCGTCGTCTGCCTGATCGTGATCAGCTGGATCCACCTGTCCGGTGACGACGCGGACGAAGCCCTGCTGGAGCCACTGCAGCAACCGGCGCTGTACGATCCGCACTGGCAGTCATGGCCCAACGCCGAGCAGGTAACCGTTCTGCTGCGCCGTGGCGGCACCACCGCCGGGGGACGCGTCGTGCTGCGCAACGCCTCCGGCCACCGGCATTTTGATCTGCCGGCTGACAACTGGACGATCCCGCTGCAGCAACAGCTGACCGGCCTGCACCAGGCTCTGCCCGGCGTGATTCTGGTCAGCGGCCCCTGGAGTGATCTGGAGCAGCAGGCCATCGCCGCATTGCTGATACGCGAACTGCAGATACAGCCGCTGCCGCCCAGTAGCGAGCTCTGGCCCGCCTGCCTCAGCAATCATCTGCCCGGCGCCCTGTGGCTGGCGCAGCAGGCCGGTCTCAGCTGGCAGACGCTGAAGCAGCTGCCACAGGCACTGGCACAGCAGGCACCGCCGCTATTGCCCGGCCAGCAGCAATGGGCCGACTGGCGTCTGCAGCAGAGCCGCACCCTGCGCCGTCACTGGCAGGATGACGGCACTCAGATCGACATTCAGGCCGATCTTGCCTACCATCGCCTGCCCGAAAACGCCTACCGGTCCGTTTATGACGCACTGGCAGACGCACAGAAATCCGATGTGGCGGCGGCCCTGAGCTGTCTCGCCCCTGATGTTCAGGAATCCCATGAGTAAAGCCCAGACCCAGCAACTGCGGATTATCGGTGGCGAGTGGCGCTCGCGCCGCCTGCGTTTCCCGGCCCTCGATGGCCTGCGCCCGACCCTCGACCGGGTACGTGAAACCCTGTTTAACTGGCTGCAGTTCGATATTGAAGGAGCCCGCGTACTGGACGCCTTTGCCGGCAGCGGTGCGCTGGGTTTTGAAGCCCTGTCACGCGGTGCCAAAGAAGTGATTTTTCTGGAAAAACATCCCTCTGCGGCGCTGCAGCTGAAGGACAATCTGCAACTGCTCGGCGCCCGGAATGCTCAGGTCTGGGCCGGCGATGCGTTGCTGTGGATGGAACAGAACCCGGAGCCATTCGATCTGGTACTGCTCGACCCGCCGTTCGGCAAAGGTCTGCTGCAGCCGGCCATCGACCTGCTGGCGCTGCTGCCCGGTGCTCTGGTGTATATCGAACATGAAACCACACTGACCCCTGTGATTCCGGCCAGCTGGCAGGAACGCAGAAGCAAAACCACCAAGGAATTCTGTTTCCGCTTATTCGAGGTGGTCTGAACCGGCGGCCGGCGCGGCAGCGGGCATCAGCCCACACTGACGCAGCGCCGCCTGCCACGCCCGCACATGACGCAGATTCGCCGTTTTAAAGGCCTGCCGCGCCGCACTGACCGACTGCAGCCACTGGCGGAATGCCGGCGGTGGCGGTTCATTCAGCAACGCGGTCATCTGCCCCAGACGGTCTGATAGTTCGTTACCCAGCCGGTCGGTCAGACTCAGATAAGGCTGCACCTGAGCCGCGTAAATCCTGCCGAAAACATTGTGCAGAATCTTCGCCTGTGGCGTTGGCTGCCCGGTCGGACACAGCGGCCGCAGTGCCAGCCGCTGTTCCAGCAGCGCAGCGGCCTGCTGCAGTGTGTTGGTAAGCAGATACTGACTGGCCAGCCAGCGTCCGAGGGTTTCTCCCAGCAGCAACTGCTGCAGCTGAGTTTCCAGCCCAACTGGCGGCTGAAAATCACCGGCGGCGATACGCTGGCCCTGCAGCAGTGCGTCATCCAGCGCTGCCAGAGTGTGCGGGATATGCGCCGCCTGCGGCTGTCCCCAGGCGAGTGGGGCAGCGGCACTGGCCACAAACTGTTGCCACTCCTGACCGCTCAGCCAGGCATTCCACCAGTAATGCAGACGCTGCTGATATTTGTCCTGCAGCGCCCGCTGCAGTTTCGCCGCCAGGGCCGCATCCACGGCCTGCAGCTGCTGCACACAATCCGGGCCGTCACGCAGGATGGCCAGCTCCTGTACCAGGGTCTGACTGGCCGCCGCCACTTTGCCCAGCCCACTATTCTTCTGCGCCACCGCCTGAGCGATGCGGCACTGATTCAGACTGAACAGTTCCAGCAGATTGATGTCCGCCTGTGGCAGCGGCAACGCATTGTGAATAACCGCCAGCCGCGCCACCCGCTGTGCCGTGCCGGCGCTGACGGGGTCCGTCTCCAGCACCCGTTGCAGCCGCTGCTGATAATCCTGCAGGTGATCCTGCACACTGGCGGAGCAACCGCTCAGCAGGCAGGCCATCAGCCACAGACTAAGGGGAAACCAGCCACGCCGGACGCGGCATATACTGACGCTGCAGTTCATTCATGACCTCACGGTATTCGTCGGTCAGGTACGGCCGTTCCAGGGTAAACACCTGATAAATACCGCCCTGCAGCAGTTCCGGCGAAATGGAATCCACATCTTCAGTGAGCAGGTTACAACGCAGGAAAGAAAACCACGAGGTGACCACAATCCAGGTATTCAGCGCCAGCGCGGCGACGTCTTCCTCAGTGAGGCGCAGAATACCGGCCGCGCCCAGACCACGGAAAATCGTCTCCACACGCTGCTGACAGACGCGGAAAAAATCGCGGTAGCGGGCATGCAGCAGCGGATCGGCGAGCAACAGATGCTCCATATCGCGGTGCAGAAAGCGGTATTCCCACAGACCGGCAAACACCGCCTGCAGATAGCTGAGTTTGTCCTGCGGCTGCAGCGGCCGCCCTTCCGGCACCTGCAGAATATCCAGCACCCTGGCTTCATAACGCTCAAACAGGGCGTAGATAATCGCCTGCTTGTTACTGAAATGGTAATAGAGATTGCCCGGCGAAATTTCCAGATGGGCAGCAATATGATTGGTGGTGACGCGGCGCTCACCCTGTGCGTTAAACAGCTCCAGACTGGCATCCAGAATGCGGTCTTTGGTGCGCCCCGGGGCACCCCGGGTTCGGATTGGTTTATTCATACGCCCATTATTATCTTTTGCGGTCAGAAGATCACATATCTGGCCGGAAAAGCCATAACCTCTTGACTGCCAGTACATTAGAGTAAACACTCTAACCAAGATTAGAGCAATAACTCTAATAATGCTCTGACAAAAATAATGACCCGATCACCCAGCCTGAGGACCCCGTTATGGTTGCCACGGTTACCAGTCTCCATGCCCCCGATCAGGAACTGCAGCGCCTGCAGACCCTGTTCAGTCAACAACGTCAGGCCTGCCGCCAGCAGCCAATGCCAGCCGCCGCCGAGCGCAGCAACAGCCTGCAACGCCTGAAGCAGGCCCTGCTGCAGTACCGTGAGGAACTGGCTACTGCCGTTAATCAGGACTTCAGCTGCCGTTCAAAAGACGAGACCGACATCGCGGAAATCATGACCTGCGTACAGGGTATTGATTACCAGCTGCGCCACCTGAAGCGCTGGATGAAACCGTCGCGCCGCCATGTCAGCATGCTGTTCGCACCGTCGCACAATCACGTCATGTATCAGCCTCTGGGCATCATCGGCATTATGGTGCCGTGGAATTATCCGGTGCAGCTGGCGGTTCTGCCGCTGGCGACGGCGCTGGCCGCCGGTAACCGCGCCATGATCAAGATGTCGGAATTCACCCCGGCAACCAATAAAGTGCTGAAAAAAATGCTGGCCGGTATTTTTGCCGAAGATCAGGTGGCACTGGTGGAAGGTGAAGTAGAAGTATCCTCAGCGTTTGCTGAAGTTCCGTGGGACCATCTGATTTTTACCGGCTCCACCGCCGTGGGCCGGATTGTGATGGGCGCAGCGGCCAGAAACCTGACGCCGGTAACGCTCGAGCTGGGCGGAAAATCCCCCGCCATTATTGCCCCTGGCACCAGCATGAGCGATGCCGTTGAACGTATCTGTTTCGGTAAATCGCTGAATGCCGGCCAGACCTGTATTGCCCCGGATTATGTGCTGCTGCCGGGGGGAAAAGAACAGGAATTTATCGACACCTACCGCCGCGTTTTTGCCCGCATGTATCCGACCCTGCGCGATAACAGTGACTACACCGCCATCATCAATCAGCGTCAGTTTGAGCGCCTGCAGAGCTGGGTGGCCGATGCGCGGGAAAAAGGTGCACAGATCAGTGTGATGAATCCTGCGGCTGAAGATTTTTCCGGCACGCGCAAAATGCCGCTGCATATTATCGAACATGCCAGCGACGATATGAAAGTGCTGCAGGAAGAATTATTCGGCCCACTGCTGCCGCTGATTCCGTACAGCACACTGGAAGACGCCATTGATTACGTCAACGACCGCGACCGGCCACTGGCTCTGTATTTCTTCAGTTATAGCCGTGACGAACAGCAGAAAATTCTTGAACGCACCCATGCCGGTGGCGTCACCATTAACGATACCTTAATGCACATCGCACAGGATGATATGCCCTTCGGCGGTATTGGCCCGTCGGGTATGGGGCATTATCACGGCAAAGAAGGATTTATTGCCCTGTCGAAAGCCAAAGCGGTGCACCGCAAAGGAAAATTCAACAGCGGTAAATTTATTTATCCGCCTTATGGCAACACCATTCAGTCTCTGATTAAAAAATTCTTTATCCGCTGAGATTAAGCATGCAGACAATAACAACAACACGACGCGGCTTTATGCAACTCAGTAGCGGCTCTGCCGCGCTGCTCACACTGGGCGGTTCGCTGGCCGCATTAAGCGGCTGCAGTAAAACACCGGCCGCGGACGGCTTTCAGGTATTACGTGCCGGCGACATCGAATTACTCGGTGCCCTGGCACCGGTTATTCTGGCCGGCAGTTATCCCGGTCCGCTGGCGGCGCAGGCACAGCCGCGCCTGATGCAGTCGCTGGACCAGCTGATACTGACACTGCAGGAATATTCACAGAAACAGCTGCTGCTGTTGCTCGATGTGCTGCAGGTGGCACCGGTGCGCCTGGCGATGGGGGCGCAGTGGGGCAGCTGGCAGCAAGCATCCGCGGATGATATCGAGGCCTTTCTTCAGCAGTGGAAAAACAGCAGTCTGCAATTAAAACGCATGGGCTATGGTTCGCTGTGCAAACTGCTGTCGATCTGCTGGTATTCACAGCCGGAAACTTTCGCCGCCACGGGTTACCCCGGGCCACCGCGGAAAATTCCCGTGCCGGTTACGGCAAACGCCGAATAAAAAATAATAAGAGATTGTTTTATGCAGCATTCTGAACAACGTCAGCCTCACATTCCGCTGGTTGCCGGCATCAGCGATCCGGTACTGGAAGGTCTCAGTAATGGCTGGCAGGCCGATGAAGCCACCGCCTTCAATGACGGCACCCTGCTGGAAGCCGACGTCATTATTATCGGTACCGGCGCCGGCGGTGGCACCACGGCCGAAATTCTCAGTAAAGCCGGTCTGAAAGTCCTGATGCTGGAAGAAGGGCCACTGAAAAGCAGCAACGATTTCCGTATGGATGAACGTCAGGCTTACCACGATCTGTATCAGGAAAGTGCCGGGCGCATGAGTAAAGACGGCGCCATGTCGATTCTGCAGGGCCGCTGCGTCGGTGGCACGACGGTGATTAACTGGACTTCCAGTTTCCGCACCCCGGAACCAACCCTGGAATACTGGCATAACGAATTCGCCGTACAGGGCTTTTCCCCGGCGGAGATGGCGCCCTGGTTTGAAACCATGGAACAGCGTCTCAGCGTGGCCCCGTGGCAGGTGGAACCGAACGCCAATAATTCCGTCCTGGCCCGTGGCGCCACCCAACTGGGAATCGACTGGCATGTTATTCCGCGCAATGTATCCGGCTGCTGGAATCTGGGTTACTGCGGCACCGGCTGTCCGACCAACGCCAAGCAGTCAATGCTGGTGACCACCATTCCGGAAGCACTCAATCATCAGTCGCAGCTGGTGTACAGCGCCCGCGCAGAACGCCTGATTATTGAAGGTAAAAAAGTACTCGGCGTGGAAATTACCGCGCTGAATAAAGATTATCAGCCGTCCGGTAAAACCCTGATTGCCCGCGCTCCGCATATCGTTATGGCCTGCGGCGCCATCAATGGTCCGGCACTGCTGTTACGTTCACAGGCACCGGACCCGGAACGGCGCATCGGCAAGCGCACCTTTTTCCATCCGACGACCTTTTCGTTTGCCGAATTCAGCGATTATATCGATCCCTATTACGGCGCCCCGCAATCCATTTATTCTGATCATTTCCAGTGGCAGGAAGTCAGTGGCAAAGCCGGTTATAAACTGGAAGTACCGCCCCTGCATCCGGCCCTGACTTCCGTGCTGCTGCTCGGCCATGGCCACCACCATTTTGAGGACATCAGCAAACTGCCGCACCTGCATGCCATCATCGCCCTGCTGCGTGACGGTTTCCATGCCGACAGTGAAGGCGGCAGCATTGAACTGGCGGACGACGGTTCGCCCATTATCGATTACGCCATCAATGATTACCTGTGGGACGGCGTGCGCCGTTCATGGCTGACCATGGCGGAGATTCAGTTTGCCGCCGGCGCCAAAGCCGTGCGCCCATCGCATGTGGATGCCGGCTGGTACCGCACTATCGACGAAGCCCGGCACGCCATTAACCAGCTGGAATTCCGTTCCAATGCCTTTACCGCCGGTTCGGCTCACTGCATGGGCGGGCTGGCGATGGGCGAAGATAAGAAACAGTGTCTGGTCGACAGCCAGGGCAAATACCATTATCTGGATAACCTGTACGTGTTTGATGGTTCTGTCTTTCCCACCAGCATCGGCGCCAACCCGCAGCTGTCGATTTATGCGCTGGCCTGCAAGCAGGCCAACACCCTGTTGCAGACGCTGGGCAAAGCCTGAATAAGCGGGCGGCTGGTGTCACGGCCGCCCTGTTTCAATAACGATTCTTATTCATGCCATCATGCTGCGCAGCCCTTGATTCACCGCAATATTCCTTATCTCTTATGCAGCGATATAAGCGGATTTATTGGCAGACTTCACAGTTTTGTTTACTATGCGCGGCACTTACCGCCCAAGATAAGGTCCTGCTATGAACATCGCTGTCTATCCGGGTACTTTTGACCCCATCACCAATGGTCACACCGATCTGGTGGAACGGGCCTCCCGCATGTTTGATCACATCATTGTGGCGGTAGCATCCAACCCGAAAAAGAAGCCGATGCTGGATCTGGAAGCCCGCGTTGACCTGGCCAACTCCACCCTCGGACACCTGGCCAACGTCGAAGTGGTTGGTTTCAGCAATCTGCTCGCGGATTTCGTCAAAGAGAAGAATGCCAATATCATCCTGCGCGGCCTGCGTGCGGTGTCTGACTTCGAATACGAATTCCAGCTGGCCAATATGAACCGTGTGCTGGCACCCAACGTAGAAAGTATGTTCCTGACACCGGCGGAACAGTACTCCTATATTTCATCTACCCTTGTGAGAGAGATCGCATCCCTCGGTGGCGACGTAAGCAACTTTGTTCATCCACAGGTTGCCAAAGCCCTGAAGAAGTGCGTGAAGTAACCAGCCCCTGGCGGAGGTAAAGCATGTCTCTGATTATCACTGACGAATGCATCAACTGTGATGTTTGTGAACCTGAATGTCCGAACGAAGCTATTTCCCCGGGAGAGGAAATCTACGTCATCGACCCGAATAAATGTACCGAATGTGTCGGCCATTACGATGAGCCACAGTGCCAGCTGGTATGTCCGGTAGACTGCATTCCACAGGATGAAAATCACATGGAAACGCAGGAAGAACTGGAAGCCAAATACGAGAAGCTGACCGGCAAGAAAATCGCCTGATCAGCCCCCTGGCTGCGGTTGCACCCGGCGGTGCACTGCCACACACTAAGGCCTCCTTATAACGGAGGCCTTTTTTATGCGCGTGATACAGAGCTGCGCCCTGTTTTTCACCGTCCTGACCCTGCTCAGCGGCTGCAGCAGCGCTCCTGATCATTCCCGGTCACAGTCACGGGTCACCCCGGCCGCAATCACCAGTGCGGCCATTGCCAGCGCTCACCCACTGGCAACACAGGCCGGCATGGACGTACTGGCAAACGGCGGGAACGCCTTTGATGCTGCGGTTGCTGTGGCCGCCAGCCTGGGCGTGGTGGAGCCCTACAGTGCCGGACTCGGTGGTGGCGGCTTCTGGCTGCTGTATAACGCCGCCGGGGATGAATACCGTTTTCTCGACGCGCGCGAAACGGCACCGGCTGCGGCCGGGCACGATTACTTCCTCAACGCCGATGGCAGCGTCAACCGCGACAAAGCCGTCAACGGCCCTACTGCCGCTGCCATTCCCGGCCAGCCGGCGGCCTTTGCCTACATCGCTGAACATTTCGGCCGTCTGCCGCTGACACAGACCCTGCAGGCGGCCATCCGCCAGGCACGTGACGGCTTTGCCATCAGCGACGAGTACCGGGAGATGGCCAATTACCGTCTGCACATGCTGCAGCGTTACCCGGACACGGCAGCGGTGTTTCTCGACGACAATCAGATTCCCGACACCGGCTTTGTACTGACCCAGCCAGGGCTGGCCGATACCCTCGAAGCCATTGCCCGCCAGGGTGCTGATGGTTTCTACCGCGGGGCCGTGGCGGAAGAACTGCTGGCCTCTGTCCGTGCCGCCGGCGGCGACTGGAGCGCCGCCGATCTGCACGATTACCGCGTGCGGGAGCGCCGTCCGGTGCATGTTCGTTATGGCGACCTGCAGGTGATCAGCGCCCCGCCGCCGTCATCCGGGGGGATCGCCCTGGTGGAAATGCTGAATATGCTCAGTCATTTTCAGTGGCAGTCTCTGGATACGATCCGGCAAACCCACCTGCTGACTGAAATCATGCGCCGTGCCTACTATGACCGCGCCGAATTTCTCGGGGACCCGGATTTTGTTGAGGTACCGGCCAGTGACCTGATGTCTGAAGCACGCGCGCAGCACTGGGTCAGCAGTATCGATATGACCCGGGCCACGCCCAGCCTGAGCCTCAACGGGCCGAAGAATATTGACGAAGGCTTCCACACCACCCACCTGTCCGTCCTCGATCAGGACGGCAACATGGTGTCAGCCACGCTGAGTATTAACCTGCCGTTCGGCTCAGCGTTTACCGCCGGCAGCACCGGCGTGCTGCTGAACAACGAAATGGACGATTTTTCCGCCAGCCCGGGCAGCCCTAATGCCTATGGCCTGACCGGCAGCCATGCCAATGCCATTCAACCCGGCAAACGGCCACTGTCGAGCATGACACCGACCATTGTCAGCAGCTCAGAACAGACCGCCATTCTCGGCACCCCCGGTGGCAGCCGCATTATTACCATGGTAATGCTCGGCATGCTGGAACACCTGCAGGGCAAAGCCGTCAGCGACTGGGTCAGCCGGCCGCGCTTCCATCATCAGTACTTGCCGGATCTGCTGCAGCATGAGCCGGACACCTTCACTGATCAGGAAAAAATCGCGCTGACGCGTATGGGCCACCGACTGAAAAATACCGGCCGCCGCTACGGCAACATGCAGGCCATTCTCTGGGATCACCGCACTGGCCAGGTAACCGCCGCGGCCGATCCACGGGGTATCGGCCAGGCTGAGGTCCGGCCATGATGCTGTTCTGGCTGAAGAAGATCATCGGCATGCTGCTGATGCCGGTGCCGCTGACACTGATTGGCCTGCTCAGCGGCCTGTTGCTGCTCCGGCGCCGGCCGCTGCTGGGCAGGAGCCTGATTCTGCTGTCGACCGTATGGCTGGCACTGACCAGCTGGCACCCGGTCGCGGACCGGCTGCTGGCACCGCTGGAAGACGACTACCCGATGTTCGACATCAGCCAGCCGGTCAGCCATGTGGTGGTTCTCGGTGGCTGCCATGCCAGTGACCACAGCATGCCGCCGGCTTCACAGCTGTGTTCATCATCGCTGTTCCGGCTGGTTGAAGGTTTGAGGATTCTGCAGGCCAACCCGGACAGCCGCCTGTTTCTTTCCGGTTACGCCGGCTCTGACCGCCGTCCACATGCGGAAGTCATGCAGGAAGTGGCCATCAATATGGGGGTCAGCCCGGAACGTATCCGCACCTTTCCGCAGGCGCGGGATACCGCCGAAGAAGCAGAAATGATGGCCCCTCTGCTGGACAAGGCTCCCTTTGCGCTGGTCAGTGAGGCCTCACATCTGCCCAGAGCCATGGTGTTTTTTCAGCGTCAGGGGTTACAGCCCATCGCCGCCCCGGCACTCAGAATGAGCACCAGCGACTCCGACTGGCGTATTGAGGCCCGTGCCGCCATCAAGAGTGAACGGGCGCTGTATGAATACATCGGCCGCCTGTGGCAGGCGCTGACCGGCGGCTGAGCCGGTTGCCGGGTCAGCGCTGGCAGAGCGGGCAATACACAGTGGCCCGCTGCCCCTGACGGATTTCTTTCAGGGTCGTGCCACACACCTTACACAGCTTGCCGCCACGGCCATAAACAAACAGCTGCTGGGCAAAATAGCCCGGCTTGCCATCGCCACCGACAAAGTCACGCAGGGTCGTGCCGCCCTGTTCAATCGCCGCCGCCAGTACGGTTTTTATCTCCGCCACCAGACGCTCCATCTTCGCCCGACTGATTTTGCCGGCGGCTGTCTGCGGACGGATACCGGCCTTGAACAGACTTTCGTTGGCATAGATATTCCCCACCCCAACCACCACCTTACCGTCCATGATAAAGGTCTTGATCGCCTGCTTTTTACCCCGTGAGCGCTGATACAGATAGGCGGCTGAAAAGTCATCACTCAGCGGCTCCGGCCCCAGATGCGTCAGGTGCCCGCTGTCTTCCCCCGGCGCCACCCACAACAGTGCCCCGAAGCGGCGCGGATCGTGATAACGCAGCACTTTGCCGTTGCTCAGCTGCCAGTCGATATGGTCGTGCACGCCCGGATCTTCTTCCGGCTCCACCAGCCGCAGCGAGCCGGACATACCCAGATGCCAGATGGCAGTGCCCCTGGCCGTGGTCACCAGAATGTATTTGGCACGCCGGCTGAGCCCCGTGATCTGTTCGCCCTCAAGCTGGCAGATCTCATCCGCTACCGGCCAGCGCAGCTTTGGCTGGCGTACGATGATTTTGTCGATGGTCTGATTTTTCAGCCACGGTTCAATACCGCGTTTGGTGGTTTCGACTTCGGGTAATTCAGGCATGTCGGTCTGTCAGCTGGTGAATGTCGGCCCATTATGCCCTGCTGCCGGCGCGCAGGCATAAAAAAACCCGGCAGAGCCGGGTTCTTTTCAAGCATAAAGAAACTTACTTAATTTTGGCTTCTTTATAAACAACGTGCTTGCGAACAACGGGATCAAATTTTTTGATCTCGAATTTCTCAGGCATGGTGCGCTTGTTTTTGTCTGTAGTGTAAAAGTGACCGGTACCGGCACTTGAAACCAGACGAATCTTATCGCGTGGCATAAGAATTCTCCTTAAACTTTTTCGCCGCGTGCGCGGATCTGAGTCAGCACAGCATCGATGCCTTTCTTATCGATGATACGCATACCTTTCGTTGAAACACGCAGACGTACGAAACGTTTCTCGCTCTCTACCCAAAAGCGGTGATATTGCAGGTTAGGCAGAAAACGGCGCTTGGTTTTGATGTTGGAGTGGGAAACATTGTTTCCGACTACAGGACCCTTGCCTGTAACTTGGCAAACCTTAGACATTTGATCTTCGCCCCGATTCTTGACTGTATCGAAATCTGTAAATTCGTTACCAACCGTGGGCGTTGGCCATCATTATCTGAAGACCTTGGACGACCCTGGCTGAAAAGAGTTGCGCTTTATACCAAAACGGCCCAGGCACCGCAAGCGAAAGGTTGTTTTTTATACGAAAGACAGGGCAACAGCCCCGTCTTTTACAGCCAGCCGCGTTCGGCGAACGATACGGCGTAACCGTCACCCACCACCAGGTGATCCAGTACACGCACATCCACCAGCCCCAGTGCCTGCACCAGCCGCTCGGTGATCGCACGGTCGGACTGACTCGGCTCGGCAATGCCGGACGGGTGGTTGTGGGCCAGGATCACCGCTGCTGCCCCCTGAGCCAGGGCCAGTTTGACCACTTCGCGCGGATAAACCGCAGCGCCGTCAATGGTGCCACGGAACAATTCCTTATAACGGATCACACGGTGCTGATTATCCAGCAGCAGACAGGCGAACACTTCGTGATCGAGGTCACGCAGCTGTGCCAGCAGGTAACGACGGGTCAGTTCCGGACTGGTCAGGGCATCGCTGCGTTCCAGCTCCTCTGCCAGATGGCGGCGGGCCATTTCCAGTACCGCCTGCAACTGGGCAAACTTGGCGCTGCCAAGTCCGGATGGCAGACAGAAACGCTGCTGATCCGCCATCAGCAGCTGGCGCAGACCGCCGAAGTCCTGCAGCAGTTCCCGCGCCAGATCCACAGCGCTCTTGCCCTTGACGCCGGTGCGCAGAAATATCGCCAGCAGTTCAGCATCGGACAGCGCCGCCGCTCCCTGCTGCAGCAGTTTTTCCCGCGGACGCTCGCCCGCCGGCCAGTCACAGATAGCCATAATCACCTCCCTGTCTTGATCTTTCTCAGGCCACCGCCATTCCGCTGAGGCAGCCTGCTGAATTCCTGATAAGTTCCCTTTATACTGCCGGACCATTCTAGTCAGCACGAAAGCAGCCATGCAACAACTCGCCAACAAGCGGATTCTGCTGGGAATTACCGGCGGCATCGCGGCTTATAAAGCCGCCGAACTGGTGCGCATCCTGAAGAAAGCCGGCGCCGACGTGCGCGTGGTGATGACCTCAGGCGCCATGGAGTTCATCACCCCACTGACCCTGCAGGCTCTGTCCGGCAATACGGTTCATCACGCCCTGCTCGATTCCGAAGCCGAAGCCGGCATGGGCCATATCGAACTGGCCAAATGGGCTGACCTGCTGCTGATTGCGCCGGCATCGGCCAACTTTATCTCCCGCCTGTCACAGGGTATGGGCGACGATCTGCTGACCACCATCAGCCTGGCCACCGATGCCCCGCTGGCACTGGCGCCAGCCATGAATCAGGCGATGTGGCGCGATCCCATCACGCAGGACAACATCGGTCACCTGATTGATATCAAGGGCAGCAAACTCTATATGTTCGGCCCCGCAGAAGGCTCCCAGGCCTGTGGTGATACCGGTCCCGGCCGTATGCTGGAGCCGGCTGAGATTGCCCTCGCCGCCGCCGACCTGTTCGAAACCGGCCTGCTCTCCGGTCAGCACGTGGTGATTACCGCCGGGCCGACCCGAGAAGCGCTTGATCCGGTGCGTTATATCTCCAATCACAGCTCCGGCAAGATGGGCTACGCCATGGCCATCGCCGCCCGTGACGCTGGCGCCAGGGTTACCCTGATCAGTGGCCCGGTCAATCTGCCGGCGCCGGACCGGGTACAGGTAATTGATGTGGTCAGCGCCCGCGAGATGCTGGAAGCCTCCCTCGCCCAGCTGGATGACTGCGATATTTTTATCGCCAGCGCCGCCGTTGCCGACTACCGCCCGCTCAATGTAGCCAATCAGAAAATCAAGAAGTCCGGCGAAACCATCGAACTGACGCTGGTGAAAAACCCGGACATCATCAGTACCGTGGCCAGCCACCAGCCGCGGCCGTTCAGCATCGGTTTTGCCGCCGAAACCCAGGATCTGGATACCTACGCCCGGCGTAAGCTGAACGAAAAAAATCTCGACATGATCATCGCCAACGATGTGTCACTGGCGGATATCGGTTTCAACAGCGACCAGAATGCGGTCACCGTATTCTGGGCCGAAAGCCAGCAGGCGTTTGAGCCGCGCAGCAAAAGCAGCCTCGCCGGTGATCTGATGGAACTGATCGCCCATCAGTTTCAGCAATACAGAAAAGACAAAGCAGCCACATCCTCTCAGGAACAGGAATAAAGATGCAGAAATTACAGGTAAAATTGCTGGACGAACGTCTGGGTAACGCCATCCCGCTGCCGGAGTACGCAACAACAGGTTCCGCCGGACTGGATCTGCGCGCCTGTACCGATGCGCCCCTGACCCTGCATCCGGGAGAAACCCAGCTGATTCCGACCGGCATGGCCATCTATATTGAAGATCCGGGTCTGGCGGCCATGATTCTGCCGCGCTCCGGCCTCGGCCATAAACACGGCATTGTGCTGGGTAATCTGGTCGGCCTGATCGACTCCGATTATCAGGGCCAGCTGATGGTCAGCTGCTGGAACCGTGGCTCTGAGCCGTTCACCATTGAAGTCGGCGAACGCATTGCCCAGCTGGTGCTGGTGCCTGTCATTCAGGCCGAGTTCGAACTGGTGGATGAATTCGGTGACAGCGAACGTGGCAGCGGAGGATTCGGCCACACCGGACGGGCGTAACATATGTTCTGACCATAAACATGGCCGGCTGCACAGCTGCCGGCCGGCACATAAGAAGGGACTCAGATGAGCAGTAAAGCCAAAGCCCCCACGCGCACCATTACCCTCTACAGCCGTATCACCATCTGGCTGGCACTGCTCTTTATCACCGGCGGCCTCGCCTTCCAGAGCATTCAGGTTAACCTGTTTACCCAGCTGGACGTCGATCAGGCATTTGCCAACGCCATGGCCGAGCAGATGACCCACGCCCTCCGTATCCGCCTGCAGGACACCCGTCGCCTGCAGCAGGCGGCCAGTAACCACCCCAGCACCTACGCGGCCCTGCAGCAGGATGATCCGGCCTGGAAAGCCACCCTGCGCCAGTTTCTGCCGGGTGTGATTTCACTTTCGCTGCTGACCCGCAGTGATGCCATGGGCCTGCAGAAAACCCACGGTTTTGCCGTTCAGGAACTGGTCAGCCGCACCCTCAGGGGAGCGGATATGCGCATGGAGGCGGTCAACCTCAACGGTAAGGGGACACGCTTTTTCTGGGCCTCAGCGATCCGCAGCCCGGAAGGCCGTATCGCCGGTGTGCTGCTGGCCGAATACGGGGCTGACTGGCTGGGCCAGTTCCGCTCCGGCACCAGTGATCAGATGGGACAGATTGTGGTGAACCAGTTTGTCGGTGATGACCGCAGCTCCGGGGTCGAAATTTTCCGGACCGGTAATACCCCGCAACGCAGCGGCACCATCGTGACCCTGCCGATCAACGACTACTGGTACCTGACCTACATTCCGTCGGATAAGCGTCCGCAGCTGAGCCTGCTGCCGCTGGTGACGCCCTGGCTGGTGGTACTGTCCGCCACCCTGCTCGGCCTGTTTGCCCTGGTCTGGGCCCAGAAACGCGACATCCTGCAGAACCAGCTGCGGCTGCTGACCTATGTGCGCGGCCTGAGCCGCAAAGGCATTGATGAACGGCCCCAGTTCAGCCTGCAGCTGTTCCACGAGCTGGCCGACAACATGCACCACCTGATCAAGACCCTGCGTCCGCTGCAGACCAGTTCGCCACAGGACAAACCGGCGCGCGAACGCATGGAAGTCCCGCTCAGGCAACCGCGTAAAAACACGGCAGCCACCGCCTCCAGCAGTCAGCCCGCTACCGGGATCACCGTGGAGGAAGTGGAGCAGGAAGCAATACCGCCCATCAGTCAGGGAATCTTCCGCGCCTACGATATCCGTGGCGTGGTCGGTCAGGGTCTGACGGAAGACACCTGCTACTGGACCGGCCGGGCGTTAGCGGCAGAGATGAAGGAACGCGGGCTGAGCAGACTCTGCCTTGCCTGGGATGGCCGCGAGTCCAGCCCGGCGCTGGCGGCGGCGTTACAGAAAGGCGCCGTGGAGGCCGGCTGTGATGTCATCAGTCTGGGCGCACAGCCGACCGGGCTGCTCTACTACGCCACCCACGAAACCGACGCCAGCTGCGGCGTGGTGGTCACCGGCAGCCATAATCCGCCGCAGTACAATGGCCTGAAAATCGTTCTCGACCGCCAGCCGCTGGCCGGCGATGCGCTGATGGCCCTGTATCACCGCATCGCCCGCCACGACCTGCCCCGTGGACAGGGCAGCGTGGAAAAACGCCATCTGGCGCAGGCCTATCTGGAGCGGATTGAAAACGACGTTCAGATCAGCCGTGACCTGCGCATTGTGGTCGACGCCGGCAACGGCATCGCCGGTCCGCTGGCACGGCAGCTGATGGATATGCTGCATGTCGCTGCCGAGTGCCTCTACTGTGAGGTCGACGGCCGTTTCCCCAACCATCACCCCGATCCTTCCGATCCGGCCAATCTGGCGGATCTGCAGCGTATGGTCAAAGACCATCAGGCCGACCTGGGACTGGCCTTCGACGGCGATGGTGACCGCGTTTTCCTGGTCGACAACAACGGCAAAATCATCTGGCCCGACCGCATGCTGATGCTGCTGATTGAAGACATCCTGCCGCGCAATCCGGGCCGCGATGTCATCTATGACGTTAAGTCATCGCGCCATCTGGCGGCCCTGATCAGCCGTCATGGCGGCCGCCCGGCCATGTGGCAGACCGGCCATTCGCTGATGAAGCGCCGCATGCAGGAGCTGAACGCCGTGGTCGGCGGTGAATTCAGTGGTCACTTCTATATCCATGACCGCTGGTATGGTTTCGACGATGGCCTGTATACCGCCGCCCGCCTGCTGGAAATTCTCAGCCAGCGGCCCCAGAGCGTCAGTGACGTCTTTGCCGCCCTGCCGGAAGATGTGAGCACCGCCGAACTGACTATCGATACCGACGAACAGAAAAAATTCACCCTGATTGAAGCACTGGCGAAAGATACCGCCTTAACCCAGTCCGCCCGGGTGTTCACCCTCGATGGCCTGCGCATTGAATTCAGCGATGGCTGGGGACTGATCCGGGCCTCCAATACCACCCCACGGCTGACCCTGCGTTTCGCCGGCAATGATCAGGCCGCGGTTGACCGCATCAGCGCGCTGATGAAGCAGGCACTTACCCGCCACGCGCCGGAACTCAGGCTTCCGTTCTGAGAAAGAGGCAATTCACATTGGCGGCGGCTGACCGGTTAACGCTATAATGCGTTCCCGGTAAGGCCGCCTTACCGGCCCGATTTTACCTGCTCAGCCAAGGAGCCAGCCCATGCCCCTGTCGCGTGAACGCGCCATCAATGCCACCCAGGTCCTCAGCGAAGCCCTGCCCTATCTGCAGCGCTTTGTCGGCAAAACCATCGTCGTCAAATACGGCGGTAATGCCATGATCGATGACGACCTCAAAAACAGTTTCGCCCGCGATATGGTGATGCTGAAGCTGGTCGGGATTAACCCGATTGTGGTGCACGGCGGCGGTCCCCAGATCGGCGAGCTGCTGGAAAAGCTGAAAATCGAAAGCCGTTTCGTCAACGGCATGCGGGTCACCACCTCCGAAACCATGGATGTGGTGGAAATGGTGCTCGGTGGTCTGGTGAACAAAGACATCGTTAACCTGATCAACCAGAACGGTGGTAAAGCCATCGGCCTGACCGGGAAAGACGGCCAGCTGCTGCACGCACGCAAACTGCACGTCACGCAAAAATCGCCGGAACTGGAAAAACCGGAAATCATCGATATCGGCCATGTTGGTGAAGTCTCGCGTATCAATACCCAGGTGCTGGATATGCTGACACGCAGTGACTTTATTCCGGTCATCGCACCGATCGGTGTCGGTGAAGACGGCGCCTCCTACAACATCAACGCCGACCTGGTCGCCGGCAAAGTGGCGGAAGTACTGCAGGCAGAAAAACTGATTCTGCTGACCAATATTCCCGGCCTGATGGATAAGGCAGGCAAAGTGCTGACCGGTCTGACCACCAAAGAAGTGGATGAGCTGATTGCTGACGGCACAATTTACGGCGGCATGCTGCCGAAAATCCAGTGTGCACTGGATGCCGTACACTCGGGGGTCACCAGTGCGCATATCATTGATGGCCGGGTTGCTCACTCCACACTGCTGGAGCTGTTCACCGATGAAGGTGTTGGTACCCTGATTACCAACCGTCGCAGCTGAGTGGAGACAGGCATGAACGAGAGCGCCGACAAAATTTCCCGTCGCGATCAGATTCTTCAGGCTCTGGCGCATATGCTGGAAAGCAACCCCGGAGCCCGGATTACCACCGCCAGTCTGGCGAAAGCCGTCGGCGTTTCCGAGGCAGCTCTGTACCGGCATTTTCCCTCCAAGGCGAAAATGTTCGAAGGGCTGATCAGTTTTATTGAAGAAACCGTCTTCTCCCGCGTTAACCGTATTATGCAGGACTTCGATAAAGCGGATGAACGCTGTGAAAAAACGCTGACGCTGGTACTCACCTTTGCAGAAAAAAATCCGGGCATGTGCCGGCTGTTATCCGGTGATGCCCTGTCCGGTGAAACCGACCGTCTGCGGCAGCGCATCCAGCAGTTTTTTGAACGTATTGAAACCCAGCTGAAACAGATTCTGCGCGAAGCGGAAATGCGCGAACAGCGGGTGCCGGTGCAGACCGCCAGCGCCGCAGCCAACTTACTGACCGCCGTACTCGAAGGACGTATCCGTCAGTATGTGCGCAGCGAATTTGAAGCGCATCCGACCCAGTACTGGCATGAACAGTGGCTGATGCTGCAACCGTCCCTGTTGCGGGATAAGAATCTGACATCCGTGGTATAGCGAAGGGAGGCCCGACCCGTGCACGAGGATAGCCAGACGGAAAAATGGCTGCTGATTGATGATCACCGGATGTTCGCCGATGCTCTGGGGATTGCCCTGCAGTCCCTGCGCCCGGAAATCCGCCTGAGCACGGCGGTTTCCGGCGAAGAAGCCTTTACCCTGCTGCGCGACGAGCCTGATTTCCACTTGCTGCTGATCGATCTCGACCTGCCGGACATTCACGGTCTGAGCCTGTGCGAACTGATTCAGGCCCGCTACCCGGACCTGCCACTGCTGGTCTGTTCTGCCAATACCAACCCGGAAATGGCCCGTCGCCTGCGCCGCGCCGGTGCCCGCGGCTATCTCACCAAAGACCGTTCGCCACAGGAAATCCTGCACGCCGCCGGGCAGATTGAGCAGGGTGAACGCTGGGTGACGACAGAAGCCCTGGCCGGCCTGACCCGCGAAGACAACCGTGAATCCCTGCTGTCCTCCCGTCAGCTGACCATTCTGCGCCTGCTGAAAAGTGGTCACAGCACGCAGGAAGTGGCTGAACTCATGCACCTCAGCAACAACACCATCAAAACGCATATCCGCCTGATGTATGACAAGCTCGATGCGCGTAACCGTACCGACTGCCTGAATATTGCCACCCGGATGGGGCTTATCTGACCCCCTGCAGCACGGTCTGCAGTTCTTCTGCGGATACCGGTTTGTGCAGCACCGGATAGCCCTGCTCTTTCAGCCGGCGCACATCCTCCGGCGCCGTATTGCCGGTCACCACCACCACCGCCACGTCCTGGCAGGCCTGCTGCAACCGGGCCAGCACATCACTGCTGCGCTCGCCGCCCCCCAGACGGTCATCGGTGATAATCACATCCGGACAGGCGGGCATCGACGCCAGCGTATCGTTCAGCTCCTGCATACCGGATGCCGTCCAGACATCCATATCCCAGCTCACCATGATGCCCGACATGGCATCCAGCACCCCCTGATCATCATCGACCAGCAGAACACACACGCCAGCCAGTGATTTTTCCACGTCTGCCGCCAGCGGTGTTACTTCGGCCTGAGGCGGTGCAGCAGAAAGCGGCAGACGCAGGGAGATACAGGTCCCTTTGCCTTCCGCCGATTCCAGCGTCAGCGGAATATTCTGTAAATGACAGAGCCGCTTCACGATGGCCAGACCAAGGCCCACGCCTTTGGCGGACTGACGTCCGGGATTTTCCAGCTGATAAAAGTCATCAAAAATACGGCCATGATACTGCTGTGCGATACCGCGTCCGGTATCGCGGATATTCACGTACACCCAGTCAGAGCGCACATCAATTTCAATACTGACGCTGCCTTTTTCAGTGTACTTGATGCTGTTGCCGACCAGATTACGGATTACCTGTGCCAGCAGTACCGGATCAAACAGGGCATAAATATCCGGTGTGGCGACGGTCAGGCGCAGGTTCTTCTGCCGCGCCAGTGGCGCAAAGGCGTTCTGTACCCCTTTCAGTACCAGCGACAGATTAGCCACCTGAATATCCGGCTGAATGGCCTGTGCATCCAGCGTCGACACATCCAGCAACTGCGACAGCAGTGAATTGGTACTGTCGATACTGCTGCGCATGCGTTGCAGCAGATCGCGGTTTTTATCATTCATCTCATGCTGATCAACAGCACTCAGATACAGAGAAGCGGCCTGCAGCGGCTGGCGCAGGTCGTGGCTGGCGGCGGCGAGAAAACGGGTTTTCGCGTCATCGGCACGGATCGCCTTATCCTGCGCATCGTGATATTCCAGACGCAGAACAATCGACTCCATATAAGTCCGGTGCACCATCAGGCTGAATACCACCAGCAGACACCAGGTAAGTGGTGCAATCACCACCGGCAACCATTCACCACCGAAATCAATGGCCAGAATACGGAAGGTAAAACTGAAAAATACCGGCGTCAGAAAGGTGATATAAATATCCGGATAGCAACCCATGGTGACGGATGGAATGGAACACATCACCACCACCAGCATCAGCACGGACAAGACCTGAATATCACTCGCCCCCTGCAGGAAAATAAAGGGCACAGCGCCCCACAGAATCCCCCAGATCAGGGCCAGATATAAATTCTTCCAGTGCCAGCGGTTAACATAATCAAGATTGCGCGAGGATGACTGTGGTGCAGCAACCTGTCCGCTGCGGCGCAGCAGATACCAGGAATTCAGTGCCACAAACAAGGTGCCGCCAAACCACAGCAGCAGTTCCCCCCGGCTGACACGGTCAACAAACAACAGCCCCAGCACTGCGGCGACGATCGCCGAAGCCACCATTCTCGGCCCGACTTCCTGAGTGAACAGATGATGGCGTTCCCACTGGATACGGGTCACCAGCGGATGGTTTTTATAGCTGAATTTCTGTACCAGATTCACTCGGGGCCCTGTCCTCAGGTATAGGCTATGCAACAGGCAACAATAACCACGCACGGGAATGATCGGGGAGTCCCTGATTCACTCCGCACAATGCCCACACCGGGTTATTCAGCCAATCCCTAACAAGCAGAAATACCACCAAAGAAAACAGCACAGACTGCAACGACAGAAAAGCAGGCAGAGCAGAAAGACATTTCCGGTGGCATCTGCGCCGATTCTGTCACCGGTACAGGGTTCAGACTTCACCCTTTCGGGTGATTAACCGGCGACATAAAAAAGCCGGCAGAGGTTTGCCGGCTTTTTACAGAATGCTTACTCAAATGCCTGATCGACTTTATCAAGATCGACATCAGCGTCAAGGGTACCGGGCGGGTACACCTGCAGTATCCGCACCCGTTCATACTGATCTGCAAATTCACGGGTGGCGGTGATTATTTCCTGCTGACGGTCATCAATGTTCTTTTCTGAATCGCGGATGGCATTCTGCAGCTCAACGATTTCCAGGCGCATATCCGCCGGCACATCGCGGCCACGACGTTCGATGTTGGCAGCCTGCCCCTGGGATTTTTCCAGCTTGGCCTGCAGGTCGGCGATGCGGCGGCGTTGCAGCTGAATATAAGAATCGACTTCGTCGGCTTTGCGCTGGCGGGCACGCTCCACATCTTCCGGCGCGGCATACAGACGCAGCAGATTCATGTCGGCCTGTTTCTGTTGTTCGATGGCGTCTTTACGCGCCTGTCTGGCAGCCTCGGCGGCTTTTTTTCTGGCCAGCTCTTCCGCCGTCGGTGCCCGGTCAACGTGACCGATCACCATGCCCTGATGATTGAGGATATCGTAGCCAAGATGTACATATTCCGCCGGCACATAGTCTTTGATAATAACCTGACCATCGACCTCGAAGCGGTACATCTTTTTGGCAGCATAGCTGGGACCGGCGGCACAGATCAGTCCGGCAACAACAAACAGTCCCACCACAGCTTTCATATTACGACACCCCGTATTGATCCCGGTAAGCACCGATGGCATCTGCGTACTGCTTCAGCGCATCCTGCCCGGACACATAATCCAGTACCTGATTCAGACCAACGATACTGATAACTTTCATTCCGAAGTCACGTTCGACTTCCTGAATGGCAGATAATTCACCCTGACCTTTTTCCTGCCGGTCGAGGGCAATCAGCGCTGCCGCCGGCAGCGCACCATCAGCATTATTAATCATAGTCATGACTTCACGGATCGCCGTGCCGGCGGTAATCACATCGTCCACAATCAGCACCCGGCCCTGCAGCGGCGCACCAACCAGATTACCACCCTCACCATGCGTTTTGGCTTCCTTACGGTTGAACACATACGGCATGTCTTTGTCATAATGGTCAGCAAGCGCCACCGACAGTGATGCTGCCAGCGGAATACCCTTATAGGCCGGACCAAAAACAACATCGTACTCAATAGCGGAGTCTTCCAGCGCCGCCGCATAGAAACGGCCCAGACGGGCCAGCGCCCGGCCGGAGTTAAATAAACCGGCATTGAAAAAATAAGGGCTGACACGCCCGGATTTGAGAGTAAACTCGCCGAACTTCAGAACGCCCTGTGCAATAGCGAACTCAATAAATTCTTTCTGATAGGCCTGCATACGATACCTGACTGAATGGTCTGATCGGGGTGTTCTATACTGAGACAGTGTCCGGCAGTAAAATGCCGGCCTTCCGCGCCAGATTTACCCGCTTTCCTGAGGATGCGGTATGATACACGCTTCACCAGTTGGGAACCACGTATGAGGATTATCAGTTTACACGTCGACGGCCTGAAACAAGCGGTAGAAAAGGGGCTGTATACCTGGCTGCAGAGCGCCGGAGCCGATGTGGTCGCCATCCAGAATCTGAAGGCCAAAGAATATCAGCTGCCGGATTCCGTCGTTTATCCGGATGGCTTCAATGCCTATTTCTTCGATGCCGAAGCCGACCATTATTCCGGCGTTGCGATCCTGACCCGTGAAGTCCCGAAAGCCATCATGACCGGTCTGGCATTTCCCCAGTGTGATATTCAGGGCCGTTTTATTCAGGCAGATTTTGAACACGTCAGCGTTGGTTCCGTACTGTTCCCCCCGGTCGATGAACACAACACACTGGAAGACAAGCTGGCGTTTCAGCAGCATTTCCTTGATCACCTGACCAAGACCCGGCGCAAACGCCGCGAGTTTATTTTCTGCGGCAACTTTGAAGCGGCCCATAAAACCGTTGATCTGTCCGACTGGCAGGACAACCAGAATACGCCCGGCTTCCTGCCGGAAGAACGTGCCTTCTTTGATCAGATGTTTGGTCCGGTGGGTTATGTCGATGCCTTCCGTGAAGCCAACTTCGGTGAAAACCAGTTTACCTGGTGGCCGGATGAGGAAAGCGCCCGCCGCAATATCAATGGCTGGCGTAAGGATTATCAGATCTGTACCCCGAATATCCGCCAGTATGTGGTGGAAGCCAAGCTGGATACCAATCTGCGCTTCGGCGATCACGCCGCGGTGATGGTGGAGTACGAATTCGAAGAGGAATAAGCCGGCAGCTGAATGCAGCGGCAGCAAAACAGAGACAGAGGCGCCATACGGCGCCTCTGCTGTTATCAGGCGTCAGCCAGAGCCGCTTTCTGTGCCGCGCTGAGTTCCGTAATCGCTTTCTGCGCCAGCGCCAGCATGGCAGTCAGTTCATCCGGGGTAAACGCTTCCCCTTCTGCTGTGCCCTGAATTTCCACAAAACCGCCTTTCTCGGTCATGATCACATTCAGGTCAGTCTCGGCGCTGGAGTCCTCGGCGTAATCCAGGTCGAGCACAGCGTCACCGTTATAGATGCCCACGGAGACCGCTGCAATCATCTGCTTCAGTGGCTCACCCTTGATTTTGCCTTTGCCTTTCAGCCAGGCAATCGCATCGGCCAGCGCCACACAGGCACCGGTAATGGACGCGGTACGGGTACCACCGTCAGCCTGAATCACATCGCAGTCGATGGTGATGGTGTTTTCCCCCAGCGCTTCCAGATCCACAGCGGCACGCAGGCTGCGGCCGATCAGGCGGGAAATTTCCACCGTGCGTCCCTGTTGCTTGCCTTTCGCTGCTTCACGGATCATGCGTGAGCCGGTGGAACGTGGCAGCATGCCGTACTCCGCGGTGACCCAGCCCTGCCCTTTACCCCGCAGGAACGGCGGTACACTGGTATCCACCGAAGCGGTGCAGATGACTTTGGTATCGCCAAACTCAACCAGCACAGAGCCCTCCGCATGCTTGGTAAAGTTACGGGTGATACGTACGTCGCGCATCTGATCGTGCGTGCGGCCACTCGGTCTCATAAACAGCTTCCTTCATTCGTCGGTCGTGAAAAGCCGCCATTATAGCGGCAAAATGCCTCAACCCTTACAATGCCGACGGAATTCAGCGGAGAAAGCACATTATGGTTTACAGCATGACGGCCTTTGCCCGTGCCGGCAGAGAAGATGAAAACGGTCGTTTCACCTGGGAAATCCGTTCGGTCAACAGCCGCTATCTGGAACCGCACTTCCGTCTGCCGGACGCCTTCCGCGACCTCGAACCGGCGCTGCGCGAACAGCTGAAAAAACAGCTCAGCCGCGGCAAAGTTGAATGTCACCTGCGTTTCCACCCGGCGCTTGCCGACAGCCAACTGCAGGTGAATGCCGCCATGGTGCACCAGCTCAATGCGGCGGCCGACGAAGTGCATGCCATCATCGGCCCGGGCAATGCCATGAATGTGCTGGAAGTACTGCAATGGCCCGGCGTATTGTGCAGCGCAGAAACCGATGGCAAAGCCATGCAACAGACCGCGCTGGCCGCCTTCGCCGACGCACTGGCCGCACTGAAACAGACCCGTCAGCGCGAGGGGGATGATCTGGCCGCTCTGATTCAACAGCGTCTGCTGCGCATCAGCGCAATTGTTGCCGGGGTCAAGCAGGCAATGCCGGCGGCGCTGGCTGCCCAGCGTCAGCAACTCAGTGACCGTCTGAAAGAGCTGGCCGTCAGCCTGGATGCCGAACGGCTGGAAACAGAAATGGTGATTCTCGCCCAGAAAGCCGATGTGGCCGAAGAGCTCGACCGCCTCGATACCCACACCGGCGAAGTAAAGCGCATCCTGAGCATGGATGAACCCATTGGCCGGCGGCTGGATTTTATGATGCAGGAGCTCAACCGCGAGGCGAACACCCTGTCATCCAAATCCCTGACCAGCGCTATTACCCAGGCGGCGGTTGATCTGAAAGTGCTGATCGAGCAGATGCGCGAACAGGTGCAGAACATAGAATGATGTTCTTGGGTGTTCAGCGGTGTTCTTTAAATGCTTGTAAATCAATAAGTTAATAAATTTTGATGGTCACTGTATTCGTGTAAGTTCTGCCAAGTTTGGGTAGTGATGGGTAGTAGATTGGGGAGTATTTTCTCGCTATATTGTATCGGCGAGATTGTACTCCCCAATTTTTTAAGGCAGGAAAGTGGGCAAGCTACACGACAAGACCGTCAAGAAACTGATCAAAGAGAAGCCATCCGTGCGGCATGCCGATGGCAATGGTCTCTACCTCATGACCCCGAAGCGCGGCGATGCCTACTGGATGCTGCGCTATACCACCCCAGCTACCAAGCTCCGCCGTGAATACACCATCGGCAAGGTGGACGACTGGTCACTGGCCGACGCCCGCGATGAAGCGGCGAAGCTGAGGTTGGCGATCAAGCGTGAGGGTGCTGACCCGGTACAGGAAAGGCAGAAGGTCAACCAAAACCCCTTCAAGACCTTGAACGATTTGTATGCAGACTATCACCAGCTGCGCCAGCGGGAGATTGCGACCCACCAAAAAGAGAAGAGTCTTTACGATCGTGAGGTCGCTTGGCGCATCGGCAAGGTGGACCTGGAACGGATTCGGCCTGTCGACGTTAGTGAAATATTGCGGGATATAGCTAATGGGTACGATGACAACCCGCCTCGGCCAACGATATCGAACGACGTAATGCGAATGCTGAAGCGGGTGTTTGATCACGGCATGAAGCTGGATGTCACGCGGTTCAATCCGGCCACTCCGTTTCGCCCCCGGGATGCGGGTGGAGAGGAAAAGGCGGCCAACTATCCAATGACAGAGTTCGAAGTGAAAGAGTTCTTCGACAAGCTCAGAGACATCCCCGCCAAGTTCTCCCGGGAAAATTACTTGGCTTGTGCACTGCTCATTGGCACTTGCACGAGAAAGATGGAGCTTCTCGCAGCTCCTTGGTCGGAATTCGATTTGGATAACAAAGTCTGGCACTTGCCAGCTGAGCGAACCAAGAAACGCAGGGCGATTGACATCCCGTTGACCGAGCCAGTAATGGGATGGCTTGAAGAGCTGAAAGTACGGTCTTGTGGCAGTGAGTGGGTCTTCCCGGCTAGACGGATCAGCAAGAAGGCTCGCACCCCGCACGTCTGCGAGAACACATTAAATCACGCACTCAAGAAACTGTTCGAGGAGAGGTTCTTCTCATTTGATAAAAGGCGGGTCCATGACCTGCGTGGCACCGCGAGAACCATGCTTGGAAAACTGGGATTCGATGACGACCTGGCCAAGCGCTGCCTGAACCAGCAGGCCGGCAACCGGGTTGATCAAATCTATAATCGGCATGCGTATTTTGAAGAGCGGAGAGCGGCTCACGAGGCGCTCTGTGACTGGCTTGCCCCCATCGTGATAGGTGAAGTCAGCTCTGGAGAGTAAAGGGGCCAGATCAGGCCCCTTGCTGCTCGATCCAGGCCAACAGATCCGATAACCGCCACGCCACCGAGTTGCAGCCCAGCCTTAGCCGTGCCGGAGCAAGTTTTTTTCGTTCCAGCGACCACCATTGAGTTCGGCTGACGCCGGTAATCGCACGGCGATCCCGCTCCCGGACCAGTCGCTCACACTGTCCAGAACGAGCCAGAAGCTTGGTGCGCACCTCTTCCGAAGGCGGACTGAACGATTTGTCACTCATCCTCTGCCACCTCCGGATTACCGCAGGGAAAGGTGGGAAACTGGGATAACCCATCAAGTTCTGACAGCGAATTCAGATAGTTTCTGATGCGATCAGGCCATAAGGCGAAGAATCGTTCAAATCTGCCATTTACTTTAACTCTCAGTGTGCCACGACTCCTTTCATTGGTTTCGAGCAGATCTTTCTGGATCAGGAACTCTATTTCACGCATATATCGAGATTGGAGCCCGAAAAACTGCAGGAAATTGGCTTTCTTCACAAGTAGCTGCTTTTCACCGTTCACCGTGCGCTTGAATCCGTCGTAGGGCGATTCAGCTATACCCTTCTCTATATCAGCGAATCTGAACCTCCGTGAGTTCATATATTCATTGAGCTTCAATAGAATCCGGTGCTCTTCCTTATTGAATATATGTCCTCTCGATTTTATCCAGGCGTCGGCCACTTGGTGCACTGCTCGCTCAGATTTTTCCTCCGTCCAGGGCAGCAGATAATTTCGACACGCCAGACATAGCGCAACGGTAATCAATGCAAACCGCTTGACCACGCGGATGACCTGCGAAGCCATGTGCGACGTCGTCCACTGATCTGTCAACCGAGCCGTCTCCCTCTGGATATACTCGGGCAAGTCATCCACATCTTCTGTAAGACGCTCGAGCCAGTGCCGGAACAATGTGCCATGGCAGTGCCTGGTGCGGCTTTTCAGCGCATCGACCAGCTCCTGAGAGTTGGCAAACCCATGCAATTCCTCAAATGCGCCGAATCGCCCAAACGCTGGGATTTCAACCAAACGGTTCTCTTGGCCGGCCCTGACTGGTTTCCCCAACTGCTGAAATACTTCCGATAGCCAAATCTCACCGGTGCTCAAGGCCAGCGTCCGCCAATGCGTTTGTGCCGCCAGATCTCCGGAAATATTCGCCCTCAGCTTACTGGCACCGTTCATGATGTGATAAATCGAGACGTCGACATCCTCGGGCCGAGCCAAGCCGATTTCGTCCAGCATGAGCGCTATATCGTTGTGCTCGGCAGCCACCGCTGCCAGTCCATTGGCAGTCGCTACCCAGCTTCGTACGAAGGTTGGAGCCCCACAAACACTGGCGGCCACCTGCAATAGTGTCGTTTTCCCGGTGGAACTATTGCCGACAAGATGAAAAGCCCCGTTTTCTAACCCAGCATGTTTCAACAGGGGTGCCGCAAGGGCTACCCCAATGCTGAACATCGCTAGCGGGTTGCCCTCACACAGTTTCCCCACTTGAGTTTGCCAATCCTGGAGAGAGCCGCTTTCCTGTAGCAGAGGGGATGTCGATAGCTGCCCGACGAAATAGTGCTGCTCATCCGCCTGACCTGCCGTCCAGCTGCTCGTCGCGAACACCGGGCCATGCCAACCGGTGCGGTCGACCGTGGTGGCCGGCGGTGCCTTTGCCATTTCCTCAAGCAGGTAGCGTTGTAGTCGCGCCCAACTGATATTGCCAGGCTCCAGCAGATAGCCGCTGTCCACGAGCAGTTCTCGTATCTGCCGGGCGTTATCACCGTTCAGAGTCCTTGCATACACCACCTCGCGCAGCAGGACGTTGTCCATATTTTTCCACTGCAGAAGCGCGCCGTGGCCGTGTTTTTTATTGGAGAGGCGGGTTCTGGCAATAACCTCTATCCACCCGCCAACTCTCTGCCATTCTTCAGAGCTATAGCAGTAAAGCCCGGAGTCTCTCAACTGAAATTTCATTCGTCCCTCCGTCACAACCGGTCCAGCCAGTCACGAACATCCTGAATCCGGAACCTGACGGCTCTTCCTTGCGGGCTTGGCTTTATGGGGGCAGGGAAACGACCTGCTTTCACGTACCTTCGAAGCGTGGCTTGCGATAGCTGAGTGACGGCGCACACTTCTTCATATGTGAGCAAGCGCTCGTTGGTCTCGCTGGAAAACATGTGTTTCATTATCTACTCCTGGTTCGTTGATTAACGGCAGGAGTGATTATTAGTAATCAGGAGTCAGGACCAGAACCGCGGAATTGGCCATTTTGGGCGCAAAGAGAAAAAATTTATAACCAGCTGAATTTAAAGATTAATTTTTGTTATTTGGGCGATTTCCATGTGAATCCCATCGGTTTACGGGAAAAATCTGGTGAAAATGTGAACGGCCGCTGTCACCCGCCACCATCACGGCATCATTTTGTGAAGCGGTAATGCTCATTAACTTTCACATGTGAAAGTCAATGCTGGACGTGATCAAAACAGCCTCTTAAAGAGCCTTTTCGAGGCCCTGTTACTTCACGGGTTATCCCCGTATCACACCGGGGCTCCAAAAGGCCTCTTCCAAGCCCCTTGTAAGTGTCCCGAGGAAATAGCGGGAATTGTTGTAGCGACGACAATCAGCCCGGTTCCATCAAGCCACCGGATATCGGTGTTGTCACTGAGGCGGGAGGCCAGAGTCCCAAATAAGTACCGGTACACGACGCTTTCAGCCCATGCTACCTATGCCGTCGGGCAGGGAAACGCAATGCGAAAGTCCCAAATCAGTTAGTTACGTGGATAGGAATTGGAAAGGCCCCAGGGCCTGGAGGCAAAAATCAGCCCTGGACCCGCCTTTGCGTCCAAAAAGGACAAAAGCACGTGGCAGCTCTGACCCATCGTGCGATTAGGATCGCTGGTGACGTTTCAAAAAGGAGCCAGCCATGACCAAACGAATGACTCACCAGGAAATCTGCGAAGAGTGGGAGGCGGTCAGCCGAGCCCAGAATGTGAACCACCAGCGTGGTACCAAAGCCGCCATCACGCAATGCCGGCAATTTCTGACGGCGATTCACCAGCAAGCAGACGTGGAGCAAGCCAGGTACCGCTATCTGGCGCAGCGGCTCTGTGATCACTTTTGGTCCCACAACATCGCCCATCGCACCGACAAGACACCCGGGTATCCTGGCCACTTCGGCTGCCGTGTTCGACTCCGGAAAAGAAAATTGGAATTGTCCTGGTACTACAATCGCTTCGTCCCGAAGAGGAGCGGGGAGGGCCGATCAGTGTTCAGTGAGTACATCCGCAAAGAAGGTCGGTTCCGCTATCACAAACCAGCCTTCACGCGGGCCCAGGACTGGGAGCAACCGCTCATCATGGAAACTGAGGCCGGCTTAGAAATGTTGCGAAGGCTCAATGCCAACCAGGCGGAGCTTTGTCGAATCGTGCGGAAAAGCGAGCGCCTTCTGAAAGATCTGGAGGAGCACCTCGGTGGACTGAAGGAGGCTGCCAGCCGGACTGCAAGCCCTCCTAACGAGGAGGGATAAGGGCTGCTGAAGCTAAAAGGCCTGCCCGCTCACCCCTCAGGCCTTGATTACAAAGCGCTATTGATTGGTGATCTCAAATTTTAAAAGACTATAAATGCCGCTCTCTGCCGGTCTATCCGGATCAAATCGGTTGAAAGCATAAGGGCGCCTCTATATATTGGTAGGTCAATTTAGGCTAGGGCTGCTTCGCCCGTGAGATCCTGCTGCCTCAGACGGGGCGGCAACACCATCGCCCATAGGAAGCGAAAACATGGCCGAGATGGAAGACCGCTGGTTATCCGTGGATGAAATAGGCAAGCACCTGGGTGTTAGCAATGACACGGTTTACCGCTGGATAGACAAACACTCCATGCCAGCCCACCGGGTGGGCCGTTTTTGGAAGTTCAAGAAAGATGAGATTGATGAGTGGGTACGCAACGGCGGAGCAAGTGACACCAGTGGCGACAATGGCAAAAAATCATAAGTCGCTAGCCCGGTTCGGGTTTCGTTTCGAGCGGGGAGGAGCACACAGCTCCCGAACCATGATGCTCGACGAACTGGCAGCGCTTCTTGGCTATGTCGACCGCGAAGATGCCTCGAAAAGCGACTACCTCCGGGCTGTCGAAGAGGACAATTGCCTCGCCAAACGCTCAGGAAAAACCCGTAGGTTGACCTACCGTCACCTGACGGAGCTCTATTCTCTGGATACCGCCCACATCCTGTTTCGCGCCCTACGGCATTTTTGGAAGCGAGATGAAGCAGGGCGACCACTGCTGGCCTTGCTGTGCGCCTATGCTCGGGACTCCATCTTCCGCTCCACGGCACCCTTTATCTTGAAATGTCCGGAAGGGACAGTGATTAACAGGGAGTCCCTGGAAGAATTTATCGACAGCCAGGAACCTGGCCGCTTCAGCAAGGCAACCCTGAAATCGACGGCGCAGAACATCAACTCAAGCTGGACCAAGTCTGGTCACTTGAACGGCAGGGTTAAAAAAGTTCGCGCCCACCCCACACCAACCGCGGGGAGTGTTTCATACGCGCTGTTGCTTGGATACCTGACCGGAGCCAGGGGACAGGAGCTCTTTCGCACCGAATATATAAAGCTGCTCGACTGCCCACGCGACAAGGCCATCGAACTCGCCGAAGAAGCCTCACGTAAAGGCTGGATAACCTTCAAGCGGGTCGGGGATGTGATCGAGGTGCTTTTCCCCAGCCTTATCAACCAGCAGGAACAGGAGTGGCTGCGTGAGCAGGGTTAAACGGTTAGTACATTCCTACAGCAGGCATATATCCATCCCCTGGCGGGACGATGCGGCTGCCGCACAGCGCGTCATTTTCTGCGTGTACAACGAGAACGAGGAGCGCTGGCTCCGGGCCCGGGTCGATGAGTTTGAAATTGTCACCAAACAGGCCGGCCACGACTGGGCGCTGTTTGATTTGACCAACACCTTCGCGGCCTGGCTCAGCAGCCAGCGCTATGCCAAGAGTTACTTCCAGAAGCCGCATTTACTGGCCACTGTGCTGCCCAAATATCTCGATTACATCGTGGATGAGTTCGAGCGCTTTCTGGGCAGCCGCAATATTGATGAAAGTGCCGTGGTGGCAATCCAGGGCGTTGGATCACTGTTCGGTTTCCTCAAGGTGAAGGATGTGGTCGACAAGCTCGCCCCCCGGGTACCCGGACGGTTGCTGGTATTCTTTCCTGGAAGCTATGAAAACAACAACTACCGACTGCTGGACGGTTACGACGGGTGGAACTATCTCGCCATGCCTATCACGGCGGATAAGGATTACTGAATAAGAGGTTGTTAATGAAGAATCGTGACATTTATCAGAAAGATCCGACCACCCGCAAACTGGTCAACGAAGGGGTGGCGAGCGTCAACGATGAAACCACCGGTCATGCCCTGGCGGTGCTTCGCTACGAACTGGAAACGTTCGTTTGCGATGGTCAGTACGAAAAAGGGATGTCACACATCCTCGAAACCTACCTCAAGAATATCGACCAGGCCCAGCAGCCGGCAGTGTGGGTGAGTGGGTTCTATGGGTCCGGTAAATCCCACCTCGTCAAAATGCTGCGGGCACTGTGGGTGGATACCGTCTTCGAAGACGGAGCCACGGCCCGGGGAATCGCCAAATTGCCCCAGGGCATCAGCGACCACCTGAGAGAACTCAGCACTCAAGCCAAGCGTCATGGCGGCCTGCATGCCGCTTCCGGCACCCTGGGTTCCGGTGCCAGCGGCAGCGTGCGCCTCGCCCTTCTCAGAATTCTGTTTAAGTCTGTGGACCTGCCGGAGCAGTACCCGGTTGCCCGCTTCGTCATGTGGCTCAGGCACGAGGGCATCTATGACCAGGTGCGCAATCAGGTGGAAGCCAACGGCTTCGACTGGAATGAAGAGCTGGATAATTTCTACGTAGCTGAGGGTCTGCACGATGCCCTGGTACAGGCCAAGCCAGCCCTGTTTACCACACCAGCGTCTTGCGTCGAAACCCTGAACAACCTGTATCCGTACGTTCAAGACATCTCCAGTGACGATATGCTCAAGGCCATTCGCCAGGCTTTGACACAAGAGGGCAAATTCCCGCTGACGTTGGTCGTTCTGGACGAAGTTCAGCAGTTCATTGGCGAGGACAGCCAGCGCTCCATCGCCGTACAGGAAGTGGTGGAAGCGTGCTGCAAGAACTTTGCTGGCAAGCTTCTGTTCATTGGTACCGGCCAGACCGCCGTTACCGGCACCAGTAACCTGAAAAAGCTCGAGGGCCGTTTCACCATCCGTGTCGAGCTCTCGGACGCCGATGTGGATGCCGTGATCCGCCAAGTCATCCTGGCCAAGAAGCCGGAAGCCAAGTCCCCCATTGAGCAGATCATGCAAACCAACCTGGGGGAAATTTCCAGGCACTTGGCCGGGACCACCCTCGGCCACCGTCAGGATGACTTGCCCTACTTCCCACAGGATTACCCCATCTTGCCGGTTCGCAGACGTTTCTGGGAGAACACCCTTCGCGTGTTGGATCAAACGGGCACCGACAGCCAGTTGCGCAACCAGCTCAGCATGGTGCACAAGGTCATCCAGACCAACCTGGAGGCCCCTCTGGGCTATGTGGTGCCAGCCGATTACCTGTACTTCGATTCCGCCGACAAACTACTCCAGTCCCGCATTCTGCCCCGCAAGGTGCATGAAAAAACCATGAGCTGGATCAAGGGCTCGGACGACGAACGCCTGATGGCTCGTGCCTGTGGCCTGGTGTTCCTGATCAACAAACTGGGCGGTCAGAACAACGAAGTCGGCATTCGTGCCACGGTGGATTCCCTGGCGGACTTGCTTGTCGAGGACCTGTCCAGTGGCAGTAGCAGCCTGCGCAGCAAACTCCCGGGATTGCTGGATCGCTGCGAGCTGCTGATGAAAGTCGGCGATGAGTACCGCATCCAGACCGAAGAGAGCGCCGCCTGGACAGACGAATTCCTCAGCCAACGCGCGGCCCTATCCAGCGAGGCGCACCGCATTCATGCCGAACGCGATGACCGTATCCGCCGCACCTTTGGCGAGGCGGCCCGCAAGCTGTCGCTGGTTCAGGGTGATGCAAAAGTCACCCGCGATATCTACCCGGTATTCGACGCGCAGCTGCCAGACGATGCCGACCAACGTATTTGCGTCTGGGTTAGGGATGGATGGAGCGGCGACGAGAACTCCGTACGCGCCGATGCCCGGCAAGCCGGTAACCAATCGCCCACCGTATTCGTGTTCATCCCCAAGCGCTCTGCCGATGACCTACGCCACCATTTGATCGACTTCAAGGCCGCCAGTGCCACCCTGGATAAGCGAGGCGTGCCCAACACCCCGGAGGGCACAGAGGCCCGGGCTGCCATGGAAACCACCAAGCAGACTGCTGAGGGCAAGATCCGGGAATTACTGAACGAAGCCTTCTCCGGAGCCCGTGTTTTCCAGGGGGGCGGTAACGAGATTCTGGGCAACGATCTCCAGGAAATGATCCTGGAAGCCGCCAACAACGCCCTGCAACGGCTTTATCCTCACTTCCATACGGCTGACCATGCCGGCTGGTCCAAGGTATACGAAAAGGCCCAGAAAGGTGCCCCAGACGCCCTCAAGGCCGTGGGAGATGATGGCGAACCGGCCAAGAACCCGGTGTGCAAAGCCATTCTGGCAGCCATTGCCGGCGGCAAAAAAGGCGTGGATATTCGCACCCATTTTGAGTCCTCTCCCTATGGCTGGTCCCGCGACGCCGTGGACGGGGGCCTTCAGGCCCTGTTGGTGGCTGGCCTTATCCGCGCCCAGGACGAGCGCGGCCAACCGCTTGAACCCTCCAGTCTGGAGCGCAAGAGCATTGGCAAAACCCTGTTCAAGGTAGAGTCCGCCACCGTCACCACCCCCCAGCGTATCCAGATCCGTAAGCTGCTGCAGAAGGTGGGCTTGTCCGCCAAGCAGGGTGAGGAGCTGGCGTATGTGCCTCAATTCCTGCAGAAGCTTTCCGGTCTGGCTGACGAGGCCGGAGGAGAGGCGCCCAAACCGGAGCGCCCGGACACCTGCTTTCTTGACGATATTCGCCTCACCGCCGGCAACGAGCAATTGGTGGCGCTCTATAACCGACGCGAAGAGCTGGCCTCCAGCATCGAGACCTGGGAGCACCTCTCGGAGCGCATTCACCAGCGCTGGCCCAACTGGGCGATATTGAAGCGATTGATGTCCCACGCAGGCGGGCTCGACGATTCCGATGTCTTCCGGGCTCAGGTGGAAACCATTGAACAGCAGCGACAGTTGCTGACCGACCCCGACCCGGTAGCCCCGCTGATTACCAGCCTGACACAGGCTCTCCGGGATGCATTGAATCGACTGGACCAGGATTACCAGAAACGCCACGAGCAAGGCATGGCTCGCCTGGCCGATGACAGCAACTGGCAGCAACTGGAGCCGGAACAGCGAAACCAGCTGTTGGCAGACCAGCGCCTGACCCTGGCGGATCAGCCCGAGGTCGCAGTTCAATCCACCCAAGAGGTGTTGAACACGCTGGATCAGTGCGCTCTGGCCATGTTTGCCGATCGCGTCGCCGCACTTCCCAGCCGCTTTGACAACGTCGCAGTGGCGGCAGCCGAGCTGTGCGAGCCGGAGATCCAGTTTATCCATGTACCCCGCCGCACGCTGAAGTCTGACGCAGACATCGATGCCTGGGCCGAGGAAGTGAAGCAACAACTCAAGGCCGCGCTGCCAGACGGGCCCATTTCAGTCAAATAAAGAGCCCGTCAAATAAAGAGCCAGTCAAATAAGGGGAATGACTTCATCCATGAGGACTGCCGCTAACATAGAGTCCCTGCTTCCGGAGCTGGAGCACTGCATAGCCGACGACCTGGAAGACCAGGACCTCGACTTCAAGCAGTGGGACACGCAAAGCCGCGACAAAGCGGTGAGAACCGTGGTCCAGATGGCCGTATGCATGGCCAATGCCGGCGGCGGTACCGTGGTGTTTGGGGTGGCCGACCGGTCCCAAGGGCGTGAGAGTGCCATTATCGGCGTTCCGCCGGAAATCGACATCAACCTGCTGAAAAAGGCGGTTTACGACCAGACGGATCCGAAAATAACCCCGGTATTCGAAGAGCTGGCCGTACCGGAAGGCACCGGTCGCCTGTTGCTTATGCAGATCTACCCCGGCATGCCGCCCTACACCGACAGCGCTGGCCGGGGCACCATCCGTGTAGGCAAGGATTGCCAGCCGCTCACCGGCACCTTGCGCCGCAAAATCGGCGTGGAAACGGGCGAGACCGATTACACTGGCGAAGCCGTCTCCCCCGTGGACAACCAGTTACTATCCGCCACCGCCCTCGAGTCCCTACGCAATCAGGCCCGCAAGGAGCGGGCGCCGGAGGACCTGCTACGCCTGACCGATGTCGAGCTGCTGTCCACCTTGGGTTTGATCAAACACGGCAAACTGACTCGCGCGGCGCTGTTGCTGGCCGGTACCGAAGCCGCCATCCGGGAACACCTCCCCGGCCACAACTGGACCTTCCTGCAAATGACCTCGGATACCGAGTACGGCATCCGGGAGGATCGGGTCCGCGCCTTGCCATTGTCCGTTCAGCGCATTGAAGAACTGCTGGTCCCCTTCAACCCGATCACCACCTATCAGCAGGGCCTGTTCCACTACGAATACCGCACCTGGCCGGAAATCGCCGTGCGCGAGGCGTTGATGAACGCCTTCTGCCATGCGGATCTGCGCATCGCCGGGCCGGTGATGGTCAAGCTTTACCCGGACCGGCTGGAAATCAGCAATAACGGGGGCTTCATTGCCGGCATTACTCCCAACAATATCCTCCATCACCAGCCCGCCGCCCGAAATCCGCTGCTGGTGGAGGCCCTGACCCGTTTACGCCTGGTCAACCGCAGCAACCTGGGAATAAACCGCATGTTTTCCGCCTTGCTCATTGAGGGCAAGGAACCGCCCCAGATCCGCGAGATTGGAGAATCCGTGCTGATGAGTTTCCCCAAGCGGGACCTGAATGCCGCCTTCCGTCTGTTCGTGGCCGAGGAGAGCGAGCATGGCCGCAACCTGGGCGTGGACGAGCTCCTGCTGCTCCAATACCTACTCCAGCACCCGGAGTTGGATACAGGCACCGCCGCCGCCCTGTGTCAGCGCAGCGAGGCGGAAATCCGCGAGCGGCTCTCGGCCATGGAGTCAGCCGGCTACATCGAGCATGGCGGCACTGGCCGGGGGGCCTATTGGTGCGCTCACCCGGACCTCTATAACCGTCTGGCCGAAGACGGTCAGGGCGAGGCCCGCCGCCGCATCGACTGGGAGGCCGCCAAAACCCGCGTGCTCAGTATTCTGATGGAGCGCGCACGCCGCAACGAGCCGGGCCTGAGCAACAAGGAAATCCGGCAAATCACGCGCTTTGACCGCAACCAGGCCCGGCGCCTGATGCAGGAGCTGATGCAGGAGAACACCGGCCTCCAGCAGGTGGGTGAGCGGCGCTGGGCGCGCTATGAGTACAGCAATGCGCGTCAGCATTGAAATTCGCATAGGTAAATTTCTATGCGTAGGCTATGCGATTATTGGTAAAATTGTGCATATCAAGTCGCACCGATGCGACAGGAAAAAGTGCTCTCACGGTACAAACGCCGTAGCCGTGGCATCACTTTCAGGATTGGGGAAGTAAAAGAACATGCAGCCACTCGACAAGACTCTGAGAAGCCAGTTGGAGCGCGCCGTCAAGGCCGCCCGGGACATCGCCGAAACCGGTGCCCGCGCCGCCCTGGAGCAGCTCGGCGTTGGCGACCCGGCACCGGCCTCGCACTTGAGCGAGACCGACCGGGAGCTGCGCCGCCGCTTGCGCGCCCATGGTCGACAGTTGGGTGACTCCCTGAACGGTGGCAAGGTCCAAAGCATGGACCGTTTGGTGGAAGAGGTTGCCTACGAGCACTGGCACCGCATGCTCTTTGCCCGCTTCCTGGCGGAAAACGACCTGCTCATGTACCCGGACCCGGACGAACCGGTGGCCATCACCCTGGAAGAGTGTGAAGACCTGGCTGCCGATGAAGGCGCCGCCAACGGCTGGGAGCTGGCCGCCCGCTATGCGGCCCGTATGCTGCCGCAGATCTTCCGGTTGGATTCGCCAGTCTTCCAACTAACCTTACCACCGGAGCACCAACAGGCCCTGGAGCGCCGGGTCGCGGGCCTGCCGCTGGAGGTATTTACCGCCTCCGACAGCCTGGGTTGGGTTTACCAGTTCTGGCAATCCAAGAAGAAGGAACAGGTTAACCAGTCCGAGGTCAAGATTGGCGCTCGGGAGCTCCCCGCCGTCACCCAGCTCTTCACCGAGCCCTACATGGTCAGCTTCCTGCTCGACAACGCCCTCGGCGCCTGGTGGGCGGCCCGGCAGCTCAGTGAAAGCGACCTGAAGCACGCCGAAAGCGAAGACGAACTACGCCACAAGGCAGCCATCCCTGGTGTGCCGTTGGAGTACCTGCGGTTTGTGAAACAGGAAAATGGCACCTGGACACCGGCTGCCGGCACCTTCGATGCCTGGCCGGAACAACTGGCCGACCTGAAAACCCTGGACCCCTGCTGCGGCTCCGGCCACTTCCTGGTGGCAGCCTTTCTGATGCTGGTACCCATGCGCATGGAGCGCGACGGTTTGTCCGCTCGGGACGCCGTGGATGCGGTGTTGCGAGAGAATATTCATGGCCTGGAGCTGGATCAGCGTTGTGTGGAACTGGCCGCCTTTGCATTGGCTTTGACTGCCTGGAAATATCCCGGCGCCGAGGGCTACCGGCCATTGCCGGAGCTGCACCTGGCCTGTACCGGCCTCTCTGTCAGCGTCGCCAAGGAAGAGTGGAAGCAACTCGGCCTGGGCAAGCACAACCTCACCATTGCACTCGACTGGATGCACGACACCTTCAGGGACGCGCCGGTACTCGGCAGCCTGCTTAACCCGGCAAAAGCCGACGCCGCCAAGCTGGTGAAGTGGGAGGAGCTGTCCACCACTTTGAAACAAGCCTTGGAAAACGAACAGCAAGGACTATCCCAGGACCCGCAAGCGGGAGGGGGCGAAGCCCAACACGAGGCCGCCGTCGTGGCTCAGGGGCTGGCCAAGGCGGCGACTCTCCTGGCTGATCAATACCAATGGGTGATCACCAACGTGCCTTACCTGGCCCGGGGAAAGCAAAGCGACCGGTTGCGGGACTTCTGTGAGCGGCACTATCCGGCGGCAAAGAATGACCTGGCTACCGTCTTCCTCGACCGCTGCCTGGAGCTTTGCTCCCCGGGCGGAACCTCAAGCATTGTGTTGCCGCAGAACTGGCTGTTTCTCACCAGTTACAAGAAGTTCCGCGAAAAGCTGCTCAAGAACGATACCTGGCATTTAATTGCCCGGCTTGGGCCAGGAGCCTTTGAGACGATCAGTGGCGAGGTGGTTAAGGCCATTTTGATCAACATGAGCCGTGGCAATGACGCTCAGGAACCCGGCGGACTGTTCGGTGAAGTGGAACATACCAATCTGATTCGGGGCGTGGATGTTTCGGAGCCGCGTACGGCAGTTGAGAAGGCTGAGCAGTTGGTGGTGACGGAAGTTAAGAGCGTTGATCAGGCGAAGCAGTTGGAGAATCCTGATGCGCGGGTCGGCTTGGAGGCTGGCAATGAGCTTGATTTGCTGAATAAATATAGTTACCACAACCTAGGCCTGTGCACTGGTGACTCACTTAGGTTTTACAAAAAGTACTGGGAGTTTCCCGTTCGTGGAGGTGGATGGGAATGGATGCAAGGTACAGTGGATAAGTTCATGCCATTTGGTGGCTGTGACAGCATAGTTTTCTGGGAAAATGGTGACGGTGATCTATACAATTTTGTAGTTGAAAAACTCGGCGAAGACCAGGTTGGGTCATGGCTCCGAGGTAAGAATGCATGGGGCAAACAGGGAGTTCTAATAAGTGCTATGCGTTCGTTGCCAGCCACAAGTTATCTAGGTGGTTTTTTTGACGAGAATGCAGTTGTAATAATTATTAGCGATGAAAGTAAGTTGAGGGAAATTTATAGCTATTGTGAAGATGATTCGTTCAACCTAGATGTACGAAAAACAAATCAGACGCTAAAAGTTCGTGGTGATTTGGTAAAAGTCCCCTTCGACCTCGACCACTGGACCAAGGTCGCCGAAGAAAAATATCCAAATGGCCTGCCCAGGCCCTATACCGACGATCCCACACAATGGATCTTCCACGGCCATCCTTGTGGTTCAGTCATCTGGGATGAGGAGCAAAAATGGACCGCCGACGGTCCGCTGCGCACGGACAACACTGTACTGCAAGTTTCCGTAGCCCGTCTGCTCGGCTACCGCTGGCCCGCCGAACTGGATGCCGAGATGGAGCTGGACGATGAGCAGCGTAAATGGGTTAAGCGCTGCGACGCCTTGCTGCCCTTCGCCGATGATGACGGCATCGCCTGCATTCCCCCGGTGCGCGGTGAGGCCTCGGCAGCCGACCGCCTGTTGAACCTGCTGGCCGCTGCCTACGGCGAGGCTTGGTCTAACGATGTTCTGGCAGAACTTCTGAACGATGCCGACCACGCCGGCAAAACCCTGGAAACCTGGCTGCGCGACAAGTTCTTCACGCAACACTGCAAACTCTTTCAGCACCGCCCCTTCATCTGGCACATCTGGGACGGCCTGCCTGACGGTTTCGCCGCCTTGGTCAACTACCACAAGCTGGATCGCAAGAACCTGGAAACCCTGATTTACACCTACCTGGGCGACTGGATCAGCCGCCAGAAGCAGGACCAGGCCAGCGGCGTCGACGGCGCCGAGGAGCGCCTGGCCGCCGCCGAGTCCCTGAAAAAGAAACTGGAGCAGATCCTCGAAGGCGAAGCACCCTACGACATCTTCGTGCGCTGGAAGCCCACTGAACAACAGCCCATAGGCTGGGACCCGGACCTCAACGACGGCGTCCGCCTCAACATCCGCCCCTTCATGACCGTAGGCGACGTCAAAAAGAAAGGCGCCGGCATCCTGCGCGACAAACCCAACATCAAATGGACCAAAGACCGTGGCAAGGATGTTGAGTCAGCGCCCTGGTACCAAACCTTCAACGGTGAGCGGATTAATGACCACCATCTGACGTTGGCCGAGAAGAAATCTGCGAAGGAGGTGTCAGAATGAGCGCACTATACAAAGGAATGCGCTGGCTGAAGTGTGATCTCCAGATGCAGACGCCAGCAGATGCTCGTCATTGGCAAGGAGATCGTCTCGAAGCCGGTCAGGAAGCTTCTGCAGCAACGGCATTCGCTGAGGCCTGCTATCACGCCGGACTGGACATCGTTGGGATAACTGACCACAACTTTCTAAGTAAGGAGTTTATTCCCCACTTGCAGTCCGCCTTCGAGGAGCTTGAGCGCGAGCATAATCACAGCGTCTCCCTGTTTCCAGGATTTGAATTTGAAGCCGCCGGTGTTGGGCGCGGCGTTCACATACTCTGCTTGTTTGAGCCTGGAGCTGATTTAGCCCAGCTTGATGCCATCCTCACAGAGTGTGGTGTTGCGTACCCGAGAGTTGGAGCAGACGGCCAACTGGCAAAATCCGACAAGAATCTCAAGGACATATTGCGCATCGTTCAAGAAAAACATGGTGGCATCGTGATCATGCCTCATGCGATGAGTAATGATGGGATTTTCGATGACGAGTCTATTTCAGATTGGTTGCAGCAAGACCAATTTACCAATCCCGAACTGCTAGCGATTGAAGTTCCAAAACCTGCTCACCTGATGTCAGCGGGATATCAACGTTTGCTGAAGTCCGGGGGTGATTGTCAACCAGGGTGGAGACGTGTACGCCCGATAGCAACACTGATGTCCTCGGACAATAAGAAGCTAATTGACTGCGACCATGAAGAGGCGCCAACACCCAACAGTATTGGTTACCGATATTCCTGGATAAAAATGTCGGCCCCTTCAATAGAATCGCTTCGGCAGGCTTTTCTTGATCACCAGTCTCGCATTGTTTTGCCGGAAAATGTGGTGACAGATGTACATCCTGCCAATCGTGTTCGCCAAGCGGCAATTCGGTCTCTCTCAATTAAGAACGTAGCTTTCTTGGGCGATCAAGAGATTCACTTCTCACCAAACATGAACTGTGTGATTGGTGGGCGCGGAAGCGGCAAATCCACCTTGCTTGAATACCTGCGTATTATTTTTGGAAAGGATAAGTCAGAGGACATTGATGCGGACACGAAAAGCCGGATCAAACGGGTTCGGGACACCCTGAACCAACCAGGAGCAGAGCTGGAAGTGTCTTGGGTCAGCGCTGATGGCGTAGAAGACCGTATCGTATGGCAAAACGGGCAGCCTGCTGTCCAACGTGACGATATGCATGATCCTGAAACGTTCTTCCAGAGCTTGCCTATCCGCTTTTTCAGTCAACAGCAGCTCAACCGTCTAACCGAGTCAAAAACAGGGGATGACGGGCAGATACCCCAGGCACAGCGCCTATTGGAACTGGTCGACGGGTTCGCTACAAACGAACTTGCTGATCTGGATGATCAGGAAAGAAAGCTGAAGCTTAAAATACAGGCATCGTTTTCCAACCTTCGGCGAGCCAAGGCTTTAGAGAAAGATCTCAAAAAATCCCAGCAGGAATATCAGGAGCTTGATCGTCAGTGGAAAGCACGAAGTGAGATTCAGGCAGATGCAATCAGGCACCAAAAACTAAAGGCGGAAAGCCGTTATCTTGACTCGCTCTATGGGGAGCAGGGTAGGCAATTCACAGATGTTGCCGAGCTCGCGGACGTTGTAGCGAACTCCCATACTTCGTTTCAGGTTGAAGATGCGCCCCATGGTCCTTGGCTTGATCAGCTTGACGAGAAGGTCAAACGGGCCAAAGAGGACCTTGCAAAGCATATTCGCCAAGCTGTAGAGCAGTACCAGCAAAATGTTGAGTTGTTCAAGGCCGATGACCCTATTTGGAGCGCGATCCAGCAGGATCTTGATCAGGCCGATACCAACTTTAGTCAGGCGTGCGCCGCCAAGGGGCTGACCCCTGACGATGTGGGTCACTTAAAGGAAGTTGATCAAGCCAGGGCCAAGAAGCACAGAGAAATTACTGAGCTTCAGGCTGAAATCAAGAGATTGAAAGACGAGGCTGGCGACCCCGAGACGCAGGTCCAGCGATTACATCAAATTTGGCAGGAACAGCTACAAAAACGGGTTGAAGCTGCGAATCGCGCAAATGATCTAGCCGTTCTGACTGAGGAGCAGCGCAAGTTCATAGAAGTGACGGTGCAATATCAGTTTGACCAGGCTAGTTTCTCCGAGCTATGGAATCACTTTGGCCCTAAAGACGGTCGAACCGCCCTGGCCCGCTCATGGAGCGACATAGGGCAGGCACTGATGGACCGATTCAGCCAGATACCAGACTGTAATCGCACCTCCCCCTGGGAGCTGTTGAGGAATCTCTACCATGACAATGACGGAGAGGGCGCTCGGCAACTTTTTCAGAATCAGGCAGACAACCTAAAGCAGCACATCGTGGAAAACATAGAGAGCTGGGACCAGCTTCGGTTATCTCGTGTGAAGGATGTCGTTGATTTAAAACTGTTTCGATCTGATGGCTCAGTTGCCGGGAGCATCTCTGAAGGCTCTCTTTCCGACGGTCAACGCAATACCGCAGCGCTAGCCTTGCTGCTAGCTCAGAATGGCGGCCCTCTTGTGATAGATCAGCCCGAAGATGAGCTGGACTCAAACTTTGTGTTCAAGGAGCTGATACCGATGCTTCGCAAGGTGAAAGCCGGTCGTCAAATCATACTGGCAACCCACAATGCCAACCTGCCTGTAAATGGTGATGCCGAGTTGGTGTATGCGCTTGAGGCCAAAGACGGAAAAGGAGTGATTCGAGCACAGGGTGGCCTTGACAAATCCGATGTTACTGCCGCTGTCCTCGACATCATGGAGGGTACAGAAGAGGCTTTCCGGCGTCGACGGGAAAAGTATCATTTCTAGGGGGTAGTATGGCTAAGAAGATAAGCGGCGCCGAGTATCCACTCGCAAAGATTTTTAGCTCTGAGTTTGAATATGTCATTCCTTCCTATCAGCGTCCGTATGCCTGGACTGTTGATCAGGCATCAGAGCTATTTGATGACCTTTTTGATTTTTATCGATCAGATCTGGATGAAGGATATTTCCTCGGCAGTATTGTCCTCATCAAAGAGGAAGGAAAGCCGGCCGCAGAAGTTATTGATGGTCAACAGCGTCTGACAACTCTCACAATACTGCTGGCCGCATTGGCAGCACGCTCCACGTCAGATGATAGAGCATTGCTAAAGAACTACATTGTTGAGGCTGGAAACAAATTCGAGCAGTTAGCCGCAAAGCCGCGCCTTACGCTTCGCGAGCGGGATAAAGAGTTTTTTGCAAAGTACGTGCAGACGCTTCAGTTCGACGATCTACTGGATCTCAACACCGAGTCACTTCAGAACGAATCTCGGAAGAATATCCAAGCCAACGCCCGGTTGTTACTGAGTCGGATCGATCGCTCCTTCGGTGACGATATGTCATTACTTGAGGGGTTTGTTGGTTTCTTGCTGCAGCATTGTTTCCTGGTAGCAGTCTCAACTCCTAGCCAGCAGTCAGCATTTCGCGTTTTCTCCGTCATGAATAGCCGCGGCCTTGATTTGCAACCTACTGACATCATCAAGGCCGACATCATTGGCGCGATTGAGTCCTCGGAAGAACAAGAGCTTTACAATGAGAAATGGGAGGACATGGAAGTTGAGCTGGGCCGTTCCGGCTTTAATGACCTGTTCGCCTACGTTCGGATGGTCTATGCCCGCGAAAAAGCCAAGAAGGCCCTGTTGGAAGAGTTCAGGCAACATGTTCTGTCCAATGTGCGGTCACCTAAAGCTTTGGTCGATGAAGTGCTGGAACCTTATGCGGAGGCCTTATCGATTCTGCGTTCCGCAAGCTACCAGGCAGAGGTGGATGCCCAGAAGATTAATACCTACCTGCGTTGGCTTAACCGAATCGATAACTCTGACTGGGTGCCAGCGGCCATGCTTTTCTTATCCCAACAAAAGAACAGACCGGATTACGTTCTGTGGTTTGTGGAGAAGCTTGAACGGCTTGCTGCCTGTCTGCATCTGACCGCAAAGAATGTGAATGAACGGATCGAGCGCTATTCCACTGTGATCTCAGAATTGATGGGAGATCACAACGTGGACAACCCTGTGCAGGCGGTTTTGCTGACTGAGGATGAAAAGCAGGAAATGAGGAAAGTTCTCGATGGGGATATATATACACTTACCGCACGAAGGAGAAATTACCTGATTCTCCGGTTGGACTCGTTTTTGTCGGATGGTGCAGCCAGCTACGATGCAAGCCTGTTAACCATTGAGCATGTGCTGCCGCAAACGGTAGATGCGGAAAGCCAATGGGAAAAAGATTGGCCAGACGCTCAGGCAAGAGATGCTTGGGTTCACCGCTTGGCGAATCTGGTTCCCCTGAACAAACGGCGCAATTCTCAGGCTCAAAATTACGATTTCGGCCGTAAGAAAGATGCTTATTTCCGGGGGCGATCAGGGGTTAGCTCCTATACGTTAACGACCCAGGTGCTCAATGAAAACGAATGGACGCCCGAGGTTGTATCGAACAGACAAAATGAGCTTTTGGGGCTTCTTACGGACAAGTGGGAGTTAGGAGCATGTTAAAGCCCGAGCGAGACCGGAGCTGTACTGCATGAGAGTTTTGGATCACCTGCTTGCAGCCATTCGTGATGCTGGCATCTACAACCCCGACATTCAGGTCGGCCCCACCTGCATCCTTTGGCCAGATCGTGACCGTCAATGGGAAGCGCTTATTCCAGTCCTTCAGGCGGAACTGCCGGAGCTTCTGGTACTGGGTGACTATGCCCCCGAAACACGCACCGGCCCGGCGATTTGGCTGCGCTGCGTAATCGCTGGCTTGGTGGATGATATGTCCCTGCCAGAGGGGACGATCCCCATTCTCTACCTGCCCGGCGTCAGCCGTCAGGATCTGCGGGCAGTGGAAGGCTGCCCGGACTCGCTCAAGCCGCTGGCTGAGTTGCAATACCGGGGTGTGATCTGGTCCCAGGTGAATGCCAAGGACTGGACCATCCTTGCCTACCTGAAGTCGGACCAGGGTGGCCTTGGCCTGGATGTGGCACAGGACAGCGAAACCCGGCACGCCATGCAACTGGCACTGTACCGACTGCTCGACGAAGACGTGGACTTGCTCAAAGGTAAGCGCCTGGATAAGGACTACTTCAATACTCTGTTAACCGGGGGCGACCCCATCCGAGATCTGCTGCTGTGGCTGGACCAGGGCGATGCATTCCAGGCCGCGAGGGGTGCGAACGAATGGCAGGCTTTCGTAGCAGTATGCACATCCCAGTTAGCTTTCAACCCCCAGCATGAGGGTGTGCTGGCAGGGTGCGCCAAGCTTGCGGCCCACGAGGGGCCTTGGCAGGCGGTTTGGCAACGTTTCTGCGAGGCGCCCCACCGCTACCCCCATATTCCCGCCCAAATTCGCAAGTGCCAACCGCCGGCCTTTGATCTGTTTGCCGATGAAACCGTGGCCGGTGGCTGGCCTCAGTGGAACCAGGGCCAGGAAGACCACCTGCGCCGTGACATGCTGACCCTGGCCCAGGCTCCTGCCCACCAGGCACGGGCCAGAATACTGGAACTCGAACAGATACACGGCGGCAGGCGATCCTTGGTATGGGCGGAGCTAGGGGAAGCTCCGCTGGCGTGTGCGCTGGAACACTTGGCCGTCATGGCCAACTATGCAAAATCGTCTCTGGCTGCGGGCTCTGTGGATGATCTGATGGACGGCTATGCCAACGCTGGCTGGAAAGTGGATGACGGCGTAATGCGCGCCTTGGCCCAGGTGGAGAGCGCGGCTGACTTTGAGGCTGTCACAACGGCCATCCGGTCTGTTTACCTTCCGTGGCTGGAAGAGTCCGCCCGCTACCTGCAGAAGATCGTTGATGGCGCCTCCTATCCGGGTGGCTCCTGCACAACAGAGGCCCCCTTTCCGGCCAGTCCCGGCGATTGCGTGCTCTTTGTCGATGGGCTGCGCTTTGACACGGGCAAGCGGCTGGCAGAGATGCTAGAAGCTTCAGGGCTGGATGTAGACGAGGCGCCCACCTGGGCAGCTTTGCCCAGCGTGACCGCCACTGGCAAGGCGGCGGTGGCACCGGTCCGGGATAAAATTCGGGGGGACGATGGCAGCGCGGACTTCGAACCCGCCGTGGCGGCGACCGGCCAGTCCCTCAAGGGAGGCTATCACCTCAAGAAACTGCTGAAGGACAACGGCTGGACGCTGCTGGATCGAACAGAGGACGGCCAGGGGGAAGGTTTCGCCTGGTGTGAGTTTGGTGACATCGACCATGAAGGTCACGACCGTGGCTGGAAGTTGGCCAAACACCTGGAAAGCCTTTTGAATGAAGTGCAGAACCGCATTACCGAGCTGTTGGCGGCGGGCTGGAAGCGAGTGCGTGTCGTCACCGATCATGGCTGGCTGCTTCTGCCCGGGGGGCTACCCAAAATTGACCTGCCCAGCGTACTGGCTGAGAGCAAGTGGGGGCGCTGTGCTGCGCTGAAGGCGGGTGCGGAAACCCAGGAGCGTCTGTTCCCCTGGTACTGGAATCCCAGTCACTACTTTGCTCTGGCCGATGGCATCAGTTGTTTCAAGAAGGGTGAGGATTACGCTCACGGTGGCCTGAGCCTACAGGAGTGCCTGACACTCCAATTGGTGGTGACGGGTGGCGCCTCCGCACAAGGGGCTATCGAGTTTACCGACCTGGTGTGGAAAGGGTTGCGCTGCACGGTGGCGGTGACGGGCGACTATTCAGGGCTCAAATTGGATATCCGGACCCGCGCGGGTGAAGCAGCCAGCAGTGTGGTGGTCGGCTCGAAGCCGCTCAAAGCTAATGGCACCGCTTCCGTGGTTGTCGAAGATGAAGATCTGGAAGGGCAGAAAGCGGTGGCTGTTCTGCTCGACAAAAATGGTTCTCTGGTTGCCCAGGCGGGCACTGTGATTGGTGGGGCTCTTTCTTAAGAGGTAAATGTGATGGAATTGGACGATATCGACAGAAAGGCGGCAACGGCCCTGGATGGCTACCTGGTGCGAAAGGACCTGGTACGAACCTTCAGCCGCCAATTCCCGGTACCCACCTATGTAGTTGAGTTCCTGCTCGGGCGATATTGCGCGAGCACCGACCAGGACGAAATCAACGAAGGCCTGGAGATCGTGCAGCGGCAGCTCAAGTCTCGCACCGTCAAGGCGGGTGAGGAAGAGCTGTTCAAGGCTCGGGCCAGGGAGAACGGTGAAGTTAAAATCATCGACCTGATTACCGCCCGCCTGGATGCGAAAACAGACTCCTATATCGCGTCCCTCCCCAGCCTCCGCCTGAACGACGTGCGGATCTCACCGTCTTTGGTAAACGAGCATGAGCGGATGCTGACCGGCGGTTTCTATGCCGAGGTAACGCTCAATTACGATGCTGCCATTGCCCAGGAAAGTAATGGTCGCCCCTTCGGTGTCGAAGCCCTGCGGGAGATCCAGCTCTCCAAGCGCGACGTTTTGGATACCCTTGCAGAGGCCCGGAAGGAATTTACGACGCAGGAGTGGAAAGAGCTGCTGCTAAGGTCCACGGGGATTGAGGCCAGTGGCCTGTCGGAGCGGCAAAAGGACGCAATTTTGTTGCGTATGGTGGCCTTTGTTGAGCGTAACTATAACTTGGTGGAGCTCGGCCCCAGGGGTACCGGTAAGAGCCATTTGTTCCAGCAGGTGTCACCCTACGCCCACCTGATTTCCGGTGGTAAGGCCACGGTGGCCAAGATGTTCGTAAACAACGCCAGCGGCCAGCGGGGTTTGGTCTGTCAGTACGACGTGGTCTGCTTCGATGAGGTCTCGGGTATTTCCTTCGACCAGAAGGACGGCGTGAACATCATGAAGGGCTACATGGAATCGGGTGAGTTCAGCCGTGGCAAGGAAAACATCCGAGCCGATGGCAGCATCGTACTGGTGGGCAACTTTGACGTGGATGTGGAACATCAGCAGCGGATAGGCCACCTGTTCGGCCCCATGCCCCCGGAAATGAAGGATGATACGGCCTTTATGGACCGTATCCACGCCTTCTTGCCAGGCTGGGATGTTCCGAAAATCAGTAAGGAGCTATTAACCGACCATTTCGGCCTGGTCAGCGACTTCTTGTCAGAGTGCTGGAGCCAGCTGCGTAATCAGAGCCGGGTCAGCCTAATCCAGAACCGGGTGTTTTTTGGTGGCGCGCTGTCAGGGCGGGATACCAATGCGGTGAACAAAACGATCAGCGGCTTGCTCAAGCTGCTTTATCCCGGCGATGATGAAGTCTCGGACGAAGATATCGAATGGGCCGTTCGCATTGCCATGGAAGCCCGGCGCCGGGTGAAGGAACAGCAGAAGCGGATTGGTGCGGCAGAATTCAGGAATACCCATTTCAGCTATGTCATGGGCGCCGACGGTGTCGAGAAGTTTGTTTCCACCCCGGAGCTTCAGAGCGAGAACAGCATTGGTGACGATCCCCTGGAGCCTGGCCAGGTATGGACCATCTCTCCGGGAGGCGGTGAGGAACATCCCGGCCTGTACCGGATTGAGGTGAACGAGGGTCCAGGGTCCGGCGTCAAGGTCCTGAACAAGCCAGTACCGCCCGCGTTCAAGGAGAGCATCGGTTATGCGGAGCAGAACCTGTACGCCCGGTCTGCGCAGTTGGTGGGAGACAAGGATCCGCGTCACCACGAGTTTACGGTTCAGTTGCGAGCTTTCGATGCCTCCAAATCGGGGGCCAAGCTCGGCATGGCTTCTCTGGTTGCATTGAGCACGGCGCTACTTAAGAAAAGCGTGCGCGGCGGTTTGATCATTGTGGGCGAGATCAACCTGGGCGGCTCCGTGGAGCCTATCCACAATCCTGTCACGATTGCGGAAATCGCTGTGGAGAAGGGCGCGACTGCATTGCTGATGCCCGTTGCCTGCCGCCGGCAGTTATTTGACCTGTCGGATGATATGGCGACCAAGATTGATATCCAGTTCTACTCCGACGCTCGGGATGCTCTGCTCAAAGCCATTGTGGAGTAGACGCTGGAGTTAACGAACAGGAGGGGCTTTTGTGGCAAGATCGCTTGATGACATTCTGAATGATGAGAGGCCCGTGCTTGTGGCGCGGGCACAACAACGAGCACGGGAAATTCTGAAAGACCTGGATTCCCCAAGCTCGCAGGAACAGGCCGATAGTCAGGATTCCGATTCCTACTCCCACCAAGATTGAAACAGCTCATCACCACCCGGCACATAGGTGTGAACCTCCCGGCCATTCCAATCCAGCTCCAGGACCTGCAAGGCAGCCTGTTGCAGTTCGGTATCCAAGGCCCTCAGCTGGTTCAACTCGAATGGCCAGCAACTGGCATTATATAGGCCAAGAAGGAATCGCCGGATATGCCGGGCCTGGCCGCCACCGCTATGGGCGGCGTCGATCAGTATTGTGAGAGCCGGAAGCCCCGCGTCCTCCCGCTGCTGCCTCCGCTTTTCTTCCTGCTCCAATAAAAGGAGAAAGCTGTCGGGAAGCCTGGCTGTTCTGTCCTTCATGTGCATAACCTCATATCGACTTCAGGATTATGCTGCCATGCACGGCGCTGGAGGCACGGCTCTCAAACTGCCCGTTTTGGGCAAGAACACCGGTTTGCCCCGAATTTATTTCAGATCGCCATTGTGTCGGGGTGATTTTTTTCGAAACTTTCGCTCCAGGAACGCTTCCAGCCGATCGGCGTTGCGGTAGGCCATAACGCAGATAAAAAGTACGACCAAGACAAAGCTCAGGAATGCAATCAGTGTGGCAGATAGGTTCAGCATATTCAGTCCTCCAATAGTTGATTGCCCTGTCAGGGCACTTTGTTGGTTTCAGGCCACAGCATCGGCCTGTCTTTGTTCTTTGGCGACAGACGCAATCAAGTGCCGGGAGCAGCTCAGCATCTCCTGGATTTCGCTGTAGCTGTGGCCGCTCTTGAGAAGACTGGCGATGTGTTGCCTGCGCTTCAGGTCTGGCTGCCGCCCCTGGTACTTACCCTCCGTTTTTGCTTTATGGATGCCCTGGAACTGCCGGCGCCGACGGTCTTCGTAATCTTTGCGGGCCACGGCAGCCAGCATGTCGAGCATCATGGCGTTGACCGCTCGTAGAATAGAGTCGGTGAATCCGGTGTCGTCTTTCTTTTCCAGGGCGAGCCAACTGGTCGGTAATTCCGGGGAGACGATGGCTAACCGCTTGGCGGCGAGCTTTTGTTTGAGCGAGTCCCAATCGCTCTGTTTGAGGCGGGCTAGCCGGTCGATCTGTTCGACTAGCACAATGTCGCCCTCGCCGGAATCTGCAATCAGCTTCGTCAGCTCGGGGCGGTGCAGGGTGGCGCCGGACACGTTCTCCACGTAGAAAGCGGCAATACGCTGACCGTGGTTGGCTGCGAACTGTACCAGTGACTCCCGGGCTCGCTCCGCATTCTGTTCCTGCGTGGATGCCCGCAGGTAGGCTCGAATGAACATCGTCAGTCCCTCAGTCTGTTACAAGTGGTTCTCTTTGGCCAGTCTGGTTTAGGTGGTTCTGGTGGCCGTTACCGGGTTCGAACCTCTGGTTCTCCTGATCTGTACCCATAAGGAACCACCTCAAGAGTCGAGAAACTCCCCGAACGGATCGTCCGCTCGATAAATTTGGTTGAATCTGTCGTCATCGAAGAAACCCTCTGTACCACCATTGCTCCCATTGCCGGAAGTTGCCTTGTTGCCCGCGCCGGTTGCCTCCTCATCACTGCCTCGACTGAACGACGCCATCTTTTGTTCGAATTCAGGAAACGTCATTTCCCCATCGGGTCCCTTGGCGAAAACCGTCTTGTAAGCATCGACTGCTGCTAGTGCGAAGCGATTGAACAGTGTGACCATCCAGAGCGCGAACAATAGATACCATGCGTAAAGCGCTGCATCGGTACCCCTAAAGACGATCTCGACAACGCCGATCCCGGCGAGCACCACTGCTACTATTTTTGTCACTCTCACCATGGTTTCAGTCCCCGATAGTTCTTTGCTTCGAAGCTACCAGAACCTGAGAAAATGCAAGTTTTGCCCGGCGTCAGGCCGCCGCGGCTTGCCCGGCCAGCCACGGCAGTTTCACCTTGCTGTAGGCATCGTTCGTCATCGCCCTCAAATCTTCCACGTCCAGGTGTGGAACCACCAACGCAGTGCCTTGGTATCGAACTCGCGGGTAGTTGGTTGGTTGGAATACGCCATGGGGAAGGTCGTCCTCATCGCCCAGCCACTGTCTGAGCCGGAGATCGATACACCAGCCCTGTTCGAGCTCGATCCAGCAATGGGGAGCGGTGATCATTAGGCTCAGCCGGTCCTCCGCGTATCCGATCCGGCATTGATGAAAGATGCCGTGCTCGCCCAAGGCGCTGCTGATCACAAAAGTCATGTAGACGCTATCGACTCTCAGGTCCTCCAGCGGCAGCAGTGCCAACTCAAGTTCATTGTGCCAGTCACTCATGATCGGGCTCCCTGAATATCAGCTGTTGGCCCTGTTCATACAACACCGGATAGGAGAGCGGCTCGCCGTCCTGGATCACGGTGTTTGGTGGAAAGTACATCACTATCCAGGAAGGCAGTGCGGCACTGACAGCGCTATAGAACTCATCTACTGGAAAGGTGGGTTCATGGCCGGACTGCCGAAATACCAGCCGGGAATATTTCTCGGGGTGGTTGGCAGCGATGTTGTAACTGGCAGCTTCACCGCCGATGACATAGCTTGGTGTCTTCCAGTGATTCGGCTGTTGGATGTTGTAGGCGATGATGCAGTTGCTATCGGCACAGCCATATCGCTCGGCTTTTACTGACCACAGCATGAGCGGGTGCCCGTCAATTTCTGGCGTCTTCACGTCTGTGAGTTTCGTTGCAGTAATTGCCATCGACTCGGCGGCCTGGGTGATGGCCTCATCTACGACTGCAACATAGTGGTCATAGGCGTCATCCTCGTTCGCCGCCAGTGATTCCGGCATCCAGCCCATCAGGCTGGGTCGCGCCGAAGGGTTGTCTGGCGTCATCATGATGTCAGTGGCGTTGAAGAGCAGCGTCTGGGTGCCGGTAAGATGACGAAGCGGCGCCTCTAATGAGGTAGCCAGACTGGCCAGGTTGAGGGTGCTTACCAACAAACCCTTTCGATACGAGCGCGTCCCGTCTGGTGAGTCCCGCAGGTCCTGATCGTAGACGCCGCCGGCACGGGCCAGATTCAGTGCGCGGGATGATTCGTCGTCATAGTGTCGAGGCGTGGCAGCGCAACCCGCGAGCGCGGCTGTAATTACAGCAAAACAAATGGTCTTCAACTTGGTCATTTTGAACTCCCGCGTTTTCTAAAATACTCGCACGAAGTTTCAAATACACAAGAGGAAAATGGAAAAATATTTAATAAAATCAATAGTTTGTACTGTCGATACAAACTTCGGTGTATCAGCGGTGGTGCATCGGGAGTGCCGCTCTTGCTAGACTTGCCAGCAGGTTTTTTCGATTGAGACAGGGTGTTGGTAAATCGGAAAAGGATCAGAAATTCCCAGTTTCCCACATATCCCAGTTTATAATCATGGGTAGTAACCGATGGGGCCAATCAGAGATAAAGTTTCTATCCATGGGTAGTAAAATGGGTAGTATCGGGCGAATATCGATGTAAAAACTAAATCAAGCATCTGTTTTTAAAGACTTTTAAATAATTATTCTTCGAACAGGTGCAGAATATCGAATAAACTGTGGCCGCTTCAGCCGCTCACTGGCCCGGCGGTAATGGCAGTAAGAGGCTCATTGATCTCAAACACCCGGCCGCGGATATCCTGATAACCGAATTCCTGAAGACGCGCAGTGTGCATCGCCAGATAACGTTCTGCACTGTCACGGTCACGGAACAGATACACCCCACCAGCCTGTCTGGCGCCGGCATCTTCTGTCCAGATTTTCCAGATAAATCCTGGCTCTTGGGTAATGGACTGCGCCAGCCCGGCAAACGCCTCCGCCATCGCCTGCCCAAAAGGTTCCTGCTGGGGAAAATCCACCTGTAATAATACGGCCATACTCATACTCTCTGCCGGGTAATTAAAGGCCGGCATTGTATGTTCATTCCCGACGCCGGCCTATCAACAGTCTTTCCCACAACCCGCTGCTTTTCTTTTACAGGAAGCCGAACGCAGCCGGATAGCTTATAATGGGGCGTTATCGACTCACGGCCATATTTGCGGACGCACACCATGACAGATAACAAAACCATGATCGGCACCCTGTTTATTTTTTCCGCCCCGTCAGGTGCCGGCAAAACCAGTCTGGTCAGGGCCTTACTGGAAACCACCGGTTATATCGGTGTTTCGGTTTCCCACACCACCCGCGCACCACGTCCGGGTGAAACCAGTGGCAAGGATTATCACTTCGTCTCCGTGGATGATTTTCAGGCCATGGTCAGCCGCGGCGCTTTCCTCGAACACGCTCAGGTGTTTGATAACTTTTATGGTACGTCTCAGGAATGGGTCGAATCCGAACTGTCTGCCGGCCGCGATGTGATTCTCGAAATTGACTGGCAGGGGGCTGAACAGGTGCGCCGTCTGATGCCGGATACCATCAGTGTCTTTATTGCTCCGCCATCCATTGAAGCCCTGCGTGAACGGCTGCAGAAACGCGGTCAGGACAATGACGACATCATCGAACGCCGCATGCGCGACGCCCGTAACGAGATGAGCCATTACGGCGAGTATGACTATCTGATCATCAATGATGATTTCGACAATACCGTCGAAGAGCTGCGCGCCATCATCATCGCCCGCCGTCACCGTCTGGCAGCACAGCAGGAACGCCATAAAGACACCCTGGAAAACCTGCTGCGCGAAGCCTGATCAGACCCAATACTGGCCGGCGCCCGCCGGCCTGCACTCACACGTCAATCATGACCCGCTTATAAGCCAGCAGGGTACCGTCGCTGTTCTGTTCAATATTGAGCATATAGTCGTCGTAGCCGGAAGACGGAAAGACCGTGTCCGAGCCGCTGGCCAGCGTTGTATCCTGCACACCACGGCTTTTATACAGCCCATGCGTGGTACAGATTTCGGCAGTAAAACTGTCGGAAAAACAGAACTGCGACACCACGTAATCACCGCCGCCATTACGTACCCGGAAGTGAATATGAATGGTGCGGCCGGAATACCAGCCCGGGAAACAGCTTTTGAAATTCACCCGGCCGCTGCTGTCGGTGGTCTGCTCACCGCGGAACCAGGTACTCTGCAGCGCAGCACTGTCATTGTCGGTGCAGAAACTGCCGGCCCAGCTTGAGGTGTCATCCACATCCTCATCATCCGTATCGCCGGAATAGATACCGCCGGTATCACAATGCCAGACCTCAATCAAATACCCCGCCAGCGGATTACAGTCTTCGTCCACCAGCTGCATACACAACTGCATCGGCAGACCGGATTCGCCCTCCGAGATATCCTCACGCTCATTCACCCCCATATAACAGGGGCCTTCGGTGGTGTTACTGGTGAGCGACAGAGAGCAGCTGCCGGAATCCTCAAACAGACTGTCGGCAGGGAAATCGACCGTGATCTGATCCGTACCACCGGAAGCCCAGCTGACGGTACTGTCGGTGGTGGTCGAACCGGAACCGTCCGTTGTGGTGCTGCCATCTGTCCCGGAGCTGCTGTCCGCAGACGATGATGACGATGCTCCGCCACAACCCGCCAGACCGGCAAAGGGGACGGCGAGCAGATAGGAACCGGATGTTTTCAGCAGTTTCCTGCGGGTAAATTTGCTGCGCATGCGAGTTCTCCTTAAACCCTGTTATTGTCTGCAGCCGCCCCGCCCATCAGCCAACGGCAGCTGCTGCTCTCACTGTCGGTCAAAGACCGGCATCCGTATGCAAGGTTCAGGTAAAGGACGCGGGATTTACCATCAGCTGACAGATAAGTTTTTCCGCTGTCTGCACCAACAGAGCTTTATTTTGCCGGTTTTTCCGTTAAAATATCCGGTCCGGATTAATTAACTGCATGCACAGGAATCCCCATGGCCCGCGTTACTGTAGAAGATTGCTTAACCAACGTTGATAACCGCTTTGAACTGGTCATGCTGGCCACCAAACGTGCCCGCCAGATCGCGGTACAGGGTGCTGAGCCGCTGGTTGCGGAAGAAAATGACAAGCCAACCGTACTGGCTCTGCGTGAAATCGCAGAAAACCTGGTCACGCCTGCGACCATGGCCGCGCAGGAAGAAGCCGCAGCCCAGGCTGAACAGCAGCAGTTCTGAGCAGGGATTATCTCTGCCGGGAGTCTGTAACTAAGTGCCTACCATTGATGCATTATCTGAGCGGCTTACCCACTATCTGAACAATCAGCAGATTCAGCTGGTATGCCGCGCCTATTTCTACGCAGAACAGGCACACGACGGTCAGCGTCGCCGCAGTGGCGAACCCTATATTATCCATCCGCTGGCCGTCGCCAATATTCTTGCTGACATGCACCTCGACCATCAGAGCCTGATGGCCGCCATGCTGCATGACGTGATCGAAGATACCGGGGTACCGAAAAACGCCCTCGCCCACCAGTTTGGCGATGTGGTGACCGAACTGGTCGATGGCGTATCCAAGCTCACCAACATCCATTTCGAAAGCAAGGAAGAGCAGCAGGCGGAGAACTTCCAGAAGATGGCCATGGCCATGGCGCGCGATATCCGCGTTATTCTGGTCAAGCTCGCCGACCGTCTGCACAACCTGCGCACACTGGGTTCCCTGCGACCGGACAAACGCCGCCGCATCGCCCGTGAGACGCTGGACATCTACGCGCCCATCGCCAACCGTCTGGGCCTGAACAGCATCCGCGTCGAGATGGAAGATCTGTGCTTCGAAGCCATGTACCCCATGCGCTCGGAGATGATCCGCAAAGCGGTGGCCACCGCCCGCGGCAACCGCTCTGAAGTGGTTAACAATATTGCCTCCGCCATCCGTAACCGTCTGACGGAAGCCGCCATCAGTGCCCGCGTGGTCGGCCGCGAAAAACATTTGTACAGCATCTACAGCAAGATGCGCGATCAGCGCAAATCGCTGACCGACATTATGGATGTGTATGGTTTCCGCATTATCTGTGACTCGGTGGATTCCTGTTACCGCATTCTCGGTACCATGCACAGTCTCTACAAGCCGATCCCGGGCCGCTTCAAGGATTACATCGCCATCCCCAAAACCAACGGCTACCAGTCGCTGCACACCACAGTGATCGGTATCGGTGGCGTGCCGATTGAAATCCAGATCCGCACCGAAGAAATGGAAGCCATGGCCAACCATGGTATTGCCGCGCACTGGCTGTACAAATCCGAAAGCGATCAGACCAGCGGCACCCAGCGTGCCCGTCAGTGGGTGCAGAACCTGCTCGAACTGCAGAAAAATGCCGGCAGCCCGATCGAATTCGTCGAGCACGTCAAAGTCGACCTGTTCCCGGACGAAATTTACGTATTCACGCCGAAAGGCAAAATCATGGAGCTGCCCAACGGCGCCACCGCCATCGACTTTGCCTACGCCGTACATACCGATGTCGGCAACCACTGTATTGCCTGCCGTATTAACCGCCAGCTGGCACCATTAAGTGCCAAGCTGCAGAACGGCCAGACGGTGCAGATTGTGACGGCACCGGGCGCCCAGCCGAATCCGGCCTGGCTCAATTTTGTCGTCACCGGTAAGGCACGCTCCAATATCCGCAGCTATCTGAAGAACCAGCGCCGCTCAGAATCCGTGGCGCTGGGTGACCGCCTGCTGAATAAGGCTCTGGATGCACTCGGCAAAACCGTTGAGGATATTGACCCGCAGAATATGCAGCAGGTGCTGAAGGAAGCCGGCCTCGACAGCTTTGACGACCTGCTCGGTGATATCGGTTCCGGTAACCGCATGGCACCGCTGCTGGCGCGCCGCCTGCTGGCAGCCAACCGCGGCAGCGATGTGGATCTGCAGACCATGCAGCAATCGCCGCTGGCGATCAAAGGCACCGAAGGTCTGGTGGTCAGCTTCGCCAAATGCTGCAGCCCGATTCCCGGAGACCCGATCATCGGTCACATCAGTTCCGGCCGCGGTCTGGTGATTCATACCCAGAACTGTAAGAACGTCGAAGAATACCGTAATCATCCGGAAAAATTCGTCATTCTCAGCTGGGATAAAGACATCGACAGTGAGTTTACCGTCGAGCTGAAAGTCTATATGGAAAACCGTCGTGGTATCGTGGCTGAGCTGGCCAGCGCCGCCACCCAGGCCGAAGCCAATATTGAAAAAATCAGTGTCGAGGAACGCGACGCCCGCCTCAGTGTTACCCGCCTGAGCCTCAGTGTTCACGGCCGTAAACACCTTGCCCGGGCGATCCGCCGCCTGCGCAATATTCACGGCGTCAGCAAGATCGTCCGTGTCCGTAACCAGTCAAACCAGTAAGGAAAAGCCATGGCCCGCGAAATCATCGCCACCGACAAAGCCCCATCCGCAATCGGCACGTATTCCCAGGCCGTCAAAGTCGGCAGCACCGTCTATCTGTCCGGCCAGATTCCGCTGGTACCGGAAACCATGGAAATCATTGAAGGTGGTATTGAAGCGCGTATCCATCAGGTCTTTAAAAACCTGAGTGCGGTATGTGAAGCGGCCGGCGGCTCACTGCAGCAGATCGCCAAGCTGAACATCTTCCTCACCGACCTGAGCAACTTTGCCACCGTCAACGAGATCATGGCGCAGTATTTTGAACAGCCTTACCCGGCCCGTGCTGCCATCGGCGTGGCCCAGCTGCCGAAAGACGCTGCCGTGGAAATGGACGGCGTGCTCGAACTGGATTGAATCCTGACGCAGGAGGCGCTTCCGCCTCCTGTTTCCCCGCTTAAATCAGCCCCATCTCGGTCAGCAGCTGATCGTAGCCTTCGCGGTAATCCGCATACTGAAACTGATAACCCAGCTCACGCAGACGCTTATTGGAACAACGGCGGTTCGCGCGACGCGTCGCTTCCGGCACATCGTGGTCGGGCTCCACATCGCCGATGCGGTCTTTCATCCACTCCAGCACATCAAACAGGGTGGCCGGCTCATCGTCAGTGGCCAGATACACGGTATCCAGCGCTTCCCCGGCCAGTGCTTTTTCCACCAGCATTTTCAGTACCCCGACACAATCGTCGCGGTGAATCCGGTTGGTCCATACCGGCGGCTCCGGGTCACAATGGCCACCACTCTGCGCCTGCCGGATCATGCGCGTGCGGCCGGGGCCGTAAATCCCGGTGAAGCGCACAACGGTAGCGGGAATCTTACTTTTCAGCAGTACCTGCTCGGCCGCCAGCATTTCCTTACCGGCGAAACTGGATGGACTGGTGTCTGAGGTTTCATCCACCCATTCACCATCCATCTGGTGATACACGCTGGAGCTGGAAACAAAAAAGGCATGTCTGAGCGACTGACCTTTCAGGGCTTTCAGTACGTTGCGCAGCCCTTTGTAGTAATAATCGTGGTAGCCCTCTTTCGAGAACACCGGTGACGCCACACTGTACAGCAGAATATCGAGATCTTCCGGCATCGGCTGCAGGGTTTCCTCATCTGCCACATCCGCCTGAATCAGCTTCACGCCGTCTGCCAGCGGCTTGTCAGAACGCCGCAGCCCCCATACTTCGTGTCCGGCACCGACCAGTTCCGCTGCCAGATGCCCACCAATATCCCCCGCGCCCACAATCAGAATACGAGCCATGTAATTGTCCTCCTGCGCACAGCCTTTACGGTCTGATTATTATCAGGTTAGCTGACCCGGGTCAGCCTCAGCCTGTTCACACCCGGTAAACTTTCTGTTGATCCGTGTCCTGTGCATCTTACGTGCCCGACAGCAGATATACAGCCCCCGCGCGGATGATAAACGGATGTGACCGATCAGGTCTTTATCCCGCCCGAATTAATAGGTAAGATAAATCGCAAGTATGATACCCATACAGGCAAACAATAAGGCATCCCATGACGCTGACCGAACTGAAATACATTGTGACTCTGGCTCAGGAGCGTCATTTCGGCCGTGCGGCTGAAAAGTGTTTCGTCAGTCAGCCAACCCTGAGCGTGGCGATTAAGAAGCTCGAAAATGAGCTGGATATTGCCATCTTCGAACGCAGTAAAAGTTCGGTCACCGTAACTCCGCTGGGCGAGCGCATTGTGGCGCAGGCCCAGCGTGTGCTGGAAGAAGCCCGCTGCATCAAGGAACTGGCCAATGCCGGTAAAGATCAGCTCAGCTCACCGATGAAGCTGGGTGCCATCTTCACCATCGGGCCGTACCTGTTCCCGCATCTGGTGCCACAGATTCATCAGCAGGCGCCGACCATGCCGCTGTATCTGGAAGAGAACTACACCGGCGTACTGCGCCGCCAGCTGCGTGACGGTGAACTCGATGCCATTATCGTTGCCCTGCCGTTTACCGAACCCGATGTCCTCACCCGGCCGCTGTACGATGAAAATTTTGTCGTCGTACTGCCCAAGAATCACCCCTGGACCAAGCAGGAATTTATTGAGTCGGAACAGCTCGCCGATGAAGATCTGCTGATGCTGGGCGAAGGCCACTGCTTCCGCGATCAGGTGTTTGAATTCTGCCCGGCGCTGACGCGTAAACATCACACCCGCCTCGGCAGTGTGCTGGAAGGCAGCTCACTGGAAACCCTGAAACACATGGTGGCTTCCGGCCTCGGCATTACCGTATTGCCGGAATCCGCCGTGAGTAATCTGGATCAGACGCTGGTGACAACGCGTCCGTTCAAGCAGCCCGGCCCGCACCGTACCGTGGCACTGGCCTGGCGCGCCAGCTTCCCGCGCGGACAGGCCATTGATCTGCTGCTGGCTACTGCCCGTCAGTGCCGGATCGACACCCCGCACTGACACCATTGAGTCTGCAATATGGCCCGCCTGAGTCAGCTGACCGATCTTAAAGGCGTCGGCCCCAAACTGGCCGGCCAACTGGAGAAGCTGCAGATCCGCACGCTGGCGGATCTGTTCTTTCATCTGCCCTTCCGCTATGAAGACCGCTCCCGGGTCACCCCGGTCGGTGGCGTGCAGCCGATGCGGCCGGCTGTGATTCAGGGCGAAATCAAAGGCTCCACCGTTCTGTTCGGCAAGCGCCGCAGCCTGCTGGTGAAAGTGCAGGATCACACCGGGGTGGTCAGTCTGCGCTTTTACCATTTCAATGCCGCCCAGAAGAATCAGCTGCGTACCGGCGCCACCATCCGCTGTTATGGCGAGCCTCGCCGCGGGGCCAGCGGGCTGGAGTTCTATCATCCGGAATACCGTATCCTTGAAGACGGTACCGACCTGCCGCTGGAGCCCAGTTTAACGCCGGTTTATCCGGCCACCGACGGCATCAGCCAGCAGCGCCTGCGCCTGCTGCACGAGCAGGCACTGCAACACCTGCAACATGACGACGTTGATCTGGTGGATATGCTGCCAGCGCAGTGGCTGCAGCAATGGCGCCTGCCAACGCTGAAAGAAGCCCTGCTGTTCCTGCATAATCCGCCGCGGGATACGCAGCTGGAATTACTGGAAAGCGGCCAGCATCCGGCACAGCGGCGGCTGATTCTGGAAGAGCTGCTGGCGCACCAGTTGTCGCTGTTCAAGATCCGCGCCCAGGTGCAGGCCGATCAGGCGCCGGCGATCCGACCATCCTCCTCGTTACGCCAGCAGTTACTGGCACAGCTGCCGTTCTCACCGACCGCTGCCCAACAGCGCGTCACGCAGGAAATCGAAAACGATATTCAGCAGCCCTACCCCATGCTCAGACTGGTGCAGGGCGACGTCGGCTCGGGTAAAACCCTGGTCGCCGCCATGGCCGCCTGCGATGTGCTGGAAGCCGGGTTTCAGGTCGCCTTAATGGCCCCGACCGAGATTCTCGCCGAGCAGCATCTGCAGAACTTATCCGCCTGGTTTGAACCACTGGGCATCAGGATGGGCTGGCTGGCCGGTAAGGTAAAAGGCAAAGCACGGGAACAGTCACTGGCAGATATTGCCAGCGGTGCGGCACAACTGGTGGTCGGGACTCATGCCTTGTTTCAGGACGATGTGCACTTCGCCCGTCTGGGCCTGATCATCATCGACGAGCAGCACAGGTTCGGTGTCCATCAGCGCCTGTCGCTGCGTGAAAAAGGCGAACATCAGGGTCTGCAGCCCCATCAGCTGATCATGACCGCCACCCCGATTCCGCGTACCCTGGCCATGAGTGCCTATGCCGATCTGGATACCTCGGTGATTGATGAACTGCCGCCCGGCCGCAGCCCCATCACCACCGTCGCCATTTCCGATCAGCGCCGCGCGGAAGTGATCGAACGGGTTAACCAGGCCTGTGCTGAGGGTGCCCAGGCCTACTGGGTCTGCACCCTGATTGAAGAAAGTGAAGCGCTGCAGTGTCAGGCGGCGGAAAACACCGCCCAGGAACTGACCGCCGCGCTGCCGCATCTGCGTGTCGGGCTGGTGCACGGGCGCATGAAGGCCGCCGAAAAAGCTGCGGTCATGGCCAGTTTCAAAGCCCATGAGCTGGATCTGCTGGTCGCTACCACAGTGATTGAAGTCGGCGTCGACGTGCCCAATTCCAGCCTGATGATTATCGAAAACCCCGAACGTCTGGGCCTGGCACAGCTGCATCAGCTGCGCGGCCGGGTCGGGCGTGGTGCCGCCAAGAGCCACTGTGTGCTGCTGTATAAAGCACCGCTGTCGTTTGTCAGCAAACAACGCATTCAGGTGATGCGCGACAGCCAGGACGGTTTCTATATCGCCGAACAGGATCTGCAGATCCGGGGCCCCGGCGAGCTGCTCGGCACCCGCCAGACTGGCCTGCAGATGCTGCGGGTAGCCGACCTGCAGCGCGACGGTGACCTGCTGCCACAGGTACGCGATATGGCACAGCAGATCTGGAGCCAGCATCCGCAGGCGGTTGAGCCGCTGATACAGCGCTGGCTGGGGGACGCAGAACGGTTCGCCTCGGTCTGACGCCCGCTGTCCGCTTCCAAAGTCAGCAATAGCGGCATTCACTGCGCATTGCTGACGATAACAGCCCACTGCGTCTGCCTCACCCGCACGGATCAGTTTACAGTCAGGAAAATTACTTTCCTGTTTGTAGTGCGGAGATCAAGCCATGACCGACAGCCCCCTGAAAGTGCCGTTACAGGGTTCTTACCGCCCGCGTCTGCTGCCGGCAGATTTCACGCCACCAGCGCCGCCCCTGCCCATCGATGGCGGTGGCTATGGCCGGCTGCCGGACGGGCGCTGGCTGGAGCTGCCGTTTCTCGCCCTGCCCGACGACTTTGACACCGCCATCGCCTACCTCGCCATCAATCAGACCACCTTTGAAATTGAAGATGTACTGAGCACTGCCATGGCCGATATGGTGCGCCACCTGCAACCGGACGTGGTGGTCGGTATGCCCACCTTCGGCATGGTGCTGGCTGCGCCGGTGGCGAAAAAACTCGGTCACTCCGAATACGTGCCGCTCGGCTATTCGCGTAAGTTCTGGTATCAGGATGAACTGTCTGAAGATGTGGTATCCATTACCAGTCCGGGCAAACCCAAGCAGGTCTTTATCGACCCGCGTCTGCTGGAACGGCTGGCCGGTAAGCGCGTCATTCTGGTGGAGGATGTGATCAGTACCGGCGGAACCCTGGCCGGTGAACTGCGGCTGATGCAGCGCATCGGTGCCAACGTGGTGGGCATTGTGACCGCGGTTAAGGAAACCAATGTCTGGGAAAAAAACCTGGCGGCCATTGACCCGTCCTTACCGGCACTGGTGTATGCACCACTGAAATTTCCGCTGTACCGTAAAACCGCCGCCGGCTGGATGCCCGACCCGGCAACGGCACCGGCGGAATAAAAGGTCTACCGGCGCCGCTGTTTTTTCCACTGCCGGTGAGAAAACATCAGTACACCACTGCCCAGCAGAAATAACAGACCGGCAGCGGACAGCGCCCAGACAACCCGGCTGCTGTTGCCGGCAAAATCACCGAAATGAATACTGCGCAGACTGTCAGCCAGCTGATACCAGAACGACTGCTCACGGCTGTCATAACGGCTGATAATGTCAGCCGAAAATGCATCGTAAGTAAGCGCTGATGCGTACACACTGGCAAACGGGTTATTACCCGGCACAGCACCGTACAGGGTAATACCCATGTGTGGCTGATAAGGAAACAGCAGATAGGTTGGCGTAAAGCCGCGGATTTCCTCGCGGCTGTTCTGCAGCAGTTGCTGCAGATCCAGTGTTTCCGCATACAGACGCTGCGTGACCCGGTATTCTTCCTGTTGCTGTTCTTCGGTCTCTTCCAGGTATTCCACCAGATTAAAATACACACCGGTCAGTCCGGCCAGTAATAAAACCGGTGCACTCCAGATGCCAAACAAGCGGTGCAGCCGGCGGGTTACCACCATGGGTTTCCCCTGCCGCTTAAAGGTAAAAAAATGGCGCCAGAAACGGCGGTAAATAATCAGGCCAGTCACGCCGATAACACAGAGCATAACGGCACAGATGAATGCGCTGATTAATCCCAGCTGAGGCGCAGATGAAAAAACATCGTCCAGCAACAGGGTGTAATGCAGTGTCAGCAGCCAGTCCGTCAGGTAATGCGTCAGCGTCTGTGGTTCACTCAGTAATACCCCGGCATACGGGTCCAGATACACTTTATACCAGTCAGCGGTGCCATGGCGGATCACATACACCCGGTCAGCTTCCTGACCGTCACTGAATAATTCCCAGCTGCCGATTTCATATTCCGGCAGTTCAGAGGTCAGCAGCGCGGCCAGCTCATTCAGATTTTTCCGCGGCGGCATATCTGCCAGTCCGGCATAAGGCAATGCCGCTGTCTGCGGCATCAGTAATTCATCCAGCGGCTGCTTGAACACCAGCAACATACCGCTGAAGATAATCAGCAACAGCGGTATGGCGGCGCTCAGCGCCAGCCAGTAATGCACTTTGAACAGGTATTTACGCATGAGTTAAATAACGCTTAAAAGCGTGCGTAAAGACTGATTTCAGCCGTGCGCTCAGCACCCATCCAGCAGTTATATTCGTCGTAACAGGCGCCGACGTAACGTTTGTCGGTCAGGTTACTGACGCTGGCAGCCAGATCCAGATACCGATTCAGCTGCCAGCTGGCGGCGATATCCAGCAGGGTATAGCCCGGCACAATGTCGCTGTTGGCCGCGTCCATCTGACTTTCGCCGACATAACGCGCACCACCCGACAGACTGACCTGCGGTGACAGATAATAATTCAGCCAGGCCGATGCCAGCCGGTCTGCCACCCACACCGGCGCATTGCCTTCCAGTGACGGGTCCAGTTCATTATCGGTGACTTCAACATCCTGCCGGCTGTAACTCAGGTCCAGCGCCAGATCCGTTGAGAGCTGCGCCCGCAGGCTCAGCTCCAGTCCCCGGGACTGCACTTCACCGGTCTGGGTGTAGGTGGCATAAGACACATCATTCACCACCACATCCTGCTTTTTCAGGTCGTAGACCGCCGCAGTAGCGGTCAGGCTGTTATCCGCGTTGCGGAATTTAATACCGGCTTCCACCTGCTGTGCGGTGGTCGGATCAAAGGCTTTGCCGCTGTTGGTATCGGTGCCCGACTGGGGCTCAAACGATTCGGCGTAACTCAGGTACGGGGCCAGGCCATTGGCGAAGGTATAAATCGCTGCCAGTCGGCCGGTCGTGGCACGCTGGTCGATTTCCACATCACCGCTGTAGGCATAACCGTCGTAGACGTAATCCGAATCATCATTGCTCTGATAATGATCGCGGCGCAGCCCGGCAATTACCGTCAGGTTGTGCCAGTGAATTTCATCCTGCAGATAAATCCCCAGCTGTTTCTGGCTGACGTCATTATTCTGTGTATAAAAATCAAATGGCATGGTGGTGGTATCAAACAGATCATAATCCGCTGCCGCCAGATCCAGTGACGGGGTATCCGTGCCCAGGGTATCGCCATAACGGGTCGATGAATCCAGCGTCTGATAATCAACCCCGGCCAGCAGATGATGTCTGACATCTCCGCTGCGCAGGATAAAGGCCAGCTGGTTATCCATTACCCAGCCTTCAATTTCTTCGTCGGTAAAATACGCGCTGCGCAACAGGGTGTGGTCATCACCGGAGAAGCCACTGTTGTAGGTATTTTTCTGCAACGCATCGCCTTTCGTATAGCGGAAGTTCTGCAGAAAAGTCAGGCCGTTGGCAAAATCATGACTGAATTTATACCCCAGCATGGTGACTTCGCGGTCCATTCCCTGCCAGTTTTTATCGCCGGCATAAGCGTCGGCGTCCAGTCTGCCATAACTGGCACCATACAGAGTTCCGGCCGCCGGTAATGGCGTGGACGGAATCAGGTCCGGATCTTTCTGATAATAGAGATTCAGATTAAGGCTGCTGCGTTCACCCAGGGCAAAGGTGACCGACGGTGCCAGCGTCAGCCGTTCTTCTTCGGTGGTTTTCTGCTGGCCATCCTTACTGCGGCTGAGGGCGATTACCCGGTACTGAATGTCATCATTGAGTGGGCCGGTCGTGTCGGCCGCCAGTTCCTGCAGATTATTACTGCCGGCACGCAGCCGCAGTTCTGTCTGCGCCGTTGCCTGTGGTTGTTTGGCTGTCTGGTTCACCATTCCGCCGGGAGGTGCCGAGCCATACAACACAGACACCGGTCCTTTCAGCACTTCGATACTCTGGGTGGCGAACGCATCGACCTGAGGGGCCAGATTCCACAGACCGTTGTACTGCAGCGGCAGACCATCGTAATAGTTACGGTAGCTGTCAAAACCCCGGATCGTGTACTGGTCGAAGATCGTCACCGTCGCCCGGCTTTCCGGGGTAATCCCGGGCACATAACGCAGCGCGCGGTTGACCGTGTCCGCCTGGCGCTGCTGCAACAGCTCCAGATCGTAAATTTCGTAGCTCAGCGGTGCTTCCAGCGGCAGCAGAGCGGATTTGGTACCGGTGGTACGGTACGCCTGACCGTACACCACCACCTTATCGACTTCCGCCGTGTCTTCCGCCGTATCACTGCCGGCGGCCTGAACAGCAGCCGGCAGCCCGGCCAGCATCAGTGCTGCAGGCAGGAAGCAGGCCGTCATAAAGGAGTTCTGTTTCATCTCTGACACCTGTAAACGAGAATAATTTGCAGTCGTGATTATAGAGAGATGATTTTCAGGCGTTTGTCTGAGAGTGCACTCTAACCGTAGTGAATAACGTCCTGTGCCAGCGTCTGCTGCAAACACTGACGCACCCGCGATGGTGTGGCATGAAACCGGCGGCTGAACAGACGGCTGAAATGCGCCTGGGTACGGAAACCGGCATCCAGCGCAATATGATTGACCGGCCGGCTGAGCTGATGCGGATCGGTCAGCTGGCGGTAAGCATGCTCCAGTCGCAGGCGGAAAATACACTGACTGAGGGTTTCCGGCTGATCACTGAACAGCTTGAACAGATAACGACGGGAAAAACCGGAGCGGGCCACCAGCCAGTCGACGCTGAGTTCTTCATCCTGCAGGTGCTCACTGACCAGCCGCTGTACCAGAGCCAGACTGCCATCCGTGGCCGTGTTGTCCGGCAGCTGCGGCAGCCGGCGGAAAGCAGCCAGCAGTGTCTGTTCCGTCTGCTGCCGCCACGCACGGGATGCCGCCGGCGCGCCAGCGTAACCCTGCTGTAAGGCCACCGCCAGCTCCGCCGGCAGACGGAAACAGCGGCCATGCTGCGGCAGTTCATCATCCAGCAACAGACGCGGCAGATTAAAGCTCAGCACCCGGTAGGGGTGATCAAAGTGAAAGGTAAATGGCCGGCTGGCCTCAATAAAAATCACACAGTCCGGCGCCAGCGCCTGCTGTTGTCGTTCACCAAACCAGTAACCGTGGCCCTGCTGCAGCCAGATAAAAGAACAGTAGTCTGCGCCGATACCCGCGGCGATGGCGGCCGTACGGATACTGATCAGCGGCGCCGCCGCCACCTGGGTCAGGGAGGTGCTGAACAGCGCCCGCTCCTCATACTGCTGATCTGCAGCAAGACCTTCCATATAATGCTGCTGCTTCAGCTGCAGATAGGTCCGGATTACGCTACTGTCGTCGTTCATCTGGGGGCTGCGGAATGAATACCGGTTCGTGAGTAAGAATTATTTGCATATAATAGGCGATCCTGCTGCCCAGTCCCAGCACTGCCCAAGCGGACATTCGCCGCCGTCCTGATAAGCACGGGTTAACACGGACTCAGCCAACAGATGCAAAAAGCCATTCAGCTGTAACAAGAAAGCGTCATAATCCCCCCGGTATTGTCTATAGTTAGGTCATTACCACAGATTTCCGGACCCTGTATGCCGATTCCCGCGACTGTTTTAAAAGTGCTGGACGACTGGCACATTGATTACTCGCTGACCGACGATGAGGAACTGTTTCACCTTATGCAAAGCAATCCGCCGGCTTCCTACTCTGCCCGCGTCGCCAATGTCATTTTTCTCAAGGACGATCTCGGCAAAGTGCAGGTCGTTATTCCGGGCAACCGGATACTGGATCTTAACCAGCTTTCCCACCAGCTGGGCCGCCACTTTACGGCGGTCTCGGCCGATGAACTGGAGCGCCTGCGCGGCCAATACGGCCTGGATGAATTTCCGGCCCTGCCTCAGGTAACCCAGCTGGAAAGCCTGGTGGACGATAATCTGCTCGATCAGGATGAGCTGTTTATCGTCTCCGGTGGCCATGAATGGCTGAAGATCCCGATGGAGCAGTTCCGCAGTCTGACCACCAGTTCCCGCATCGGTAACTTTACCGCCCCGCTGCTGACCGATATTCATCTCAACAGCGAACAGCAGGATCTCGACGACGTTCACGCCGCCATCCGCCAGTTCACGCCGCTGCGTATCCGCCAGCGCCTGTCAGAAACCCTGGACCTGCCACCACTGCCGGAAACGGCCCGCCGTATTATTGAGCTGCGGGTCGATCCCAACGCGGACACGATGTCACTGGCCGAAGTGGTCGAGCTTGACCCCGGCATGTCGGCACAGGTGGTCAGCTGGGCACGCTCCCCCTATTACGGTGTCCGCGGCGAAATCAAAACCGTGGAAGAGGCTGTCCTGCGCGTACTGGGCTTCGACCTGGTCATCAACCTGGCGCTGGGCCTGTCACTGGGCCGCACCCTGTCGGTACCGAAAGAAGGACCGCACGGTTACTCACCGTTCTGGCAGCAGGCGGTGGTCACCGCCACCCTGTGTTCTGAGCTGGTGCAGCTGATCCCGTCCCGCCACCGCCCGAGCCAGGGTCTGGCCTATCTGTGCGGTCTGCTGCATAACTTTGGTTTCCTGGTGCTGGGACACGTATTCCCGCCGCAGTTCTCACTGGTGAACCGGCATGTGGAAGCCAACCCGCATATCAACCGTTTCTATATCGAACGGCATCTGCTGGGCATGACCCGTGAGCAGATCTCCGCCTGCCTGCTGCAGCAGTGGCGGATGCCGGAAGAACTGGTGGTGGCCACCCGCCAGCAGCACAATCCGGATTACGATGGCCCGCATGCGGAATACGCCCGCCTGCTGTACATCGCCACCCGCAGCCTGCGCCGCCATGGCTTCGGGGATGGTCCGTTCGAGCATATTGATGACTATCTGCTGGATACCATGGACCTCAGCGCCCAGACCGTGGATGAAGTCACCGCCCGGGTGCTGTCTCACGTTGAGGATCTGAGTGAGCTGGTGCAGATGCTGAACAGCCGCACACTGGAAGCAAAGAAGTAAGCCGCACGCGACGCCCATAAAAAAAGCCGCACTGCGGCTTTTTTTATGGCTGCTGAGTACCTGACTCAGCCGGCGCTCAGCTGCCGGCGTACACCCGACAACCACTGCTGCAGCACAGGTTCGCGGTAGAGGCGGATAATCCGTTGCAGTTCATCGTTGGGCGTGGAACGGTGCACATACAGCAGAAATTCAATCACATCCTGCTGCAGACCGGCCTGCCAGTCTGCCGCTGGCTGCCAGCCGTCCAGCACGGCTTCCAGCTGTGGATAAACCTGCTGACGGGTCACTGTCATCAGCGCCGAAAACTGCATCGCCTGATCCAGCTGCCGGATCAGGGTCAGACGGGCAGCGGCCGGCGGACTGGCCCGCAGCCGGGTGATATAACTGTGGTAGCTGTCGCTGTTCTGCTCAGCAATGGCCTTCAGCTCTTTGTCCCGCACCGACTGCAGCTGGCTGTTTTCCAGCAGCGCTTCGAGCTGGTCACGCTGCTTTTCATTCAGCTGGCCGAGCTGCTCACTCAGGCGCTGCTGCAGCGCTACCGGCGCCCACCGTCCACTCAGACGGTCCACCACGTCATACTGTTTGCCCAGCGGCGCCGCGGTACTGTTGAGCACCTGCTGGGCGATATTGCGCGCCTGCTCGCTGAGCCCGGTCAGACCGGAAATACGGATAATATTATCGCTCTGCAGCTGCTGACTGTCAGCCTCTGCGCTGAACGCCGGGGCACTCTGTTCCGCAGCCACCAGTGCCGTTAGCGGCATCAGTGTCAGGGTCAGCGCCACCAGTGACGATCGGATCACACCTGTTCTCCTGCTTTCGGGTTGTTGTAAATATCCTGGTCCAGTGCCTTTTCACTGCGCGCCACCACAGCAGAGACCATGGCATCGCCGGTGATATTCACCGCGGTACGCAGCATATCCAGAATACGGTCGACACCAATAATCAGGGCAATGCCTTCCAGCGGCAGGCCGACCTGCTGCAGCACCAGCGCCAGGGTCACCAGTCCCACACCGGGTACCCCGGCTGTACCGATGGATGCCAGCATCGCCGTCATCACCACCAGCAGATAATCCGTCATGCTCAGATCCAGCTGGAAAGCCTGGGCGATAAACACGGTAGCGACGCCCTGCATGATAGCAGTACCGTCCATATTAATCGTGGCACCGAGCGGTACAGCAAAGGCCGCCACACGGTTTTTAACCCCCAGACGCTGCTCCACGGTACGCAGGGTAACCGGTACCGTCGCCGTGCTGGAGGCGGTGCTGAAAGCAAACAGCTGGGCGTTACGCATCTTGCGCAGAAACATCAGCGGTGACAGTCCGCCCAGCAGTTTCAGCAACAACGGGTACACCACAAAGCCATGCAGCAGCAGCGCCGCGACCACCGTCGCCATATACACCGCCAGATCCCCGACCTTACCGATGCCCTGTTCAGCAAACAGGGTGAACAGCAGGCAGAAAACACCGTAAGGGGCAAAATGCATCAGCAGGGTGACCAGCTTCATCAGCACTTCATTCCAGTCATTGAAGTGCTTGCCGATCCGTTCTCCATACTCACCACTGCGGCCGATGGCCACACCGATCAGCAGGGCAAATACGATGACCTGCAGCATCCGGCCCTCTGCCATGGCGGCAATCGGGTTGGTCGGGAAAATATTCACCAGCACATCAATCAGCGGCGTCGCCGGCGGTGGCGTATAGCTGCTGTCGACCGTCATATTGACGCCGGTACCCGGCTGCCACCAGCTGGCCAGCAGCAACGCCAGCGAGATCGCGGCGCCGGTGGTGAGCAGATAGAGCACAATGGTTTTCAGACTGAGCCAGCCCAGTGAACTCTGATCACGCAGGTGGCAGACACCACACACCAGTGACACAAACACCAGGGGGACAACCAAGACTTTCAGGCTGGCAACGAAGAGTTTTCCCCCCAGCAGGAACAGGCCCTGGCTGAGCAGATCATTGAGAATATAACGCAGGGTCGCGTTGAGTTCCGGGTTGAGCAGCAGTTGCTGGGTCAGACTGCCCAGCAGAATGGCTGCGCTCATGGCGATCAGGATCTGGCGTGTGAGATTCATACGGATTTCCTGTCTGCCGGACGCTCCCCTGCGGGAGGACCGGTTACTTTTTCTTTCTCGGTTTCAGATATTTACTGACACTCTGGAACCACATTACCAGCGACAGATCACCGTCGATTTTAATGTCTTTGTCCTGAATCCCTTTCATAAAGGCATTCTTATCTCTGGAGGTCAGGATACGCAGGCCAGTATCAGCATTTTTAAAGCTGATGGTAAAGGCCGGATTATTGTGTGCTTTGCCACGGCTGCGCACTTTGTTATCGGAGATGACAAACTGGCGGCTGATGGCGGCATCTTCAGTCTGCAGCTGAAAGGCGAAATTTTTGCCATCCAGCTGACTGCGGAAGTCAGGGTTTTTCTTGGCTGCTTTTCTCATAAGCAGGGCCAGCGCCCACAGCAGCATGCGGAACTTGATCATGGTACATCCTCGGGTTGTCGAAAGGACTCTCAGAGCTCCGGTTGTTCGGGGGTGTTATCTGCGCTCTGAAAGAGGCGCGATTGTGCCAGAGCCGGCATCCTTTGCAACAGTCCCTGCTTGCCCAGCCGCTGCATATGACGGCGGTTACGCTCAGGAATCTTTTCCGGCTGTGCCACGCTGGCCAGCGCCTGTTCGATATCCGCCTCACGGATGATGTGCAGCATCGGGAATGGTGAGCGGTTGGTGAAGTGACTCATGTCGTCTTCGGCCTCACCCTCAAACAGATACTGAGGATGGAAGGTGGCCAGCTGTAACAAGCCTTCGTAACCCATCTGCAGCAGCAGATTGTCGCAGATCAGCGTCCAGTTCCAGTAATCATCGAAATCAGCGAAGGCGGCGGGGACGACATACAGAGCGGTGGGTAACTGTGCCGGATCGGCCTCAGCCACTTCCTGCAGCAGATTCATGAACACCAGCGTCAGCTGTTCCGGGTCGGTGCTGTCGCAGACATCAATACGCAGGGAATCAAAAACGGGATGGGCGAAGGGGCAGAGCCCCTCGCCGATGACCAGCTGCCTGACCCATTCCCGGGTCAGCAGCTCAGGCGTGCTTATTGCACAGCCTCTTTCAGTGCTTTACCGGCTTTGAAAGCAGGTACTTTGGCTGCTGCGATGGTGATCGCTTCGCCGGTCTGAGGGTTTTTACCCTGACGCTCTGCGCGGTTACGGACTTCAAAAGTACCGAAGCCGATCAGGCTGACGGAATCGCCTTCGCTCAGTGCTTTGGCAATCTGATCAGTGATTGCTGTGATCACTTCTGCTGCTTTTTCTTTGCTCAGATCAGCTTTTTCAGCGATGGCCGCAGCCAGTTCAGGTTTACGCATGGATAATGATCCTTTTGGACTGTTATGTTGCCCCCCGCATCCCGGGGGAAGTGTTATTGAAGAATACCGGCAGAGCCGCAACAGGCTGCTCAGCGGATCAGGGCATAACCGCCGGCAGCTCTTTGTTGAGTGCTACTTTATTCATAACCCTGGCTCCGGTCAAAGCATAGCCCAGTAATTCGCCGTTTTCGTTGCGGAATTCGGCCTGAACGTCGACTCCGTCCACCTCCGCCTGCCAGCTGCCGGCGGCACCCGCTGCCGGTGGCGAGACCACCACCGGGACAACCGGGGTTTTCACCGTCACCGGCATGACGCCAAAACTGACTTCGGTCGCGGTGCCACACAGGGTCTTCGCCAGTGCCCGCGCCGACGCCATCAGCGGCAGCACATACAGCAGCACCCGGCCTTCGATTTCAGCGCAGTCTCCGAGTGCATAGATATCCGCTTCACTGGTCTGCAGCAGGCGGTTTACCTGTACCCCATGCCCGACCTGCAGACCGGCCTTCACCGCCAGATCCAGGCGCGGACGCAGACCAATGGCAGACACCACGATATCGGCAGCGATGGTTTCGCCGTTGCTGAGGGTCGCCAGCACGCCGTCGCCGTCGCGCACAATGCGGGTCACCAGCGGTCCCAGGTGAAAGCGCACACCCAGCCCTTCGAGCCCGGTCTGCACCGCCTGCGCGGCCTCAGCCGGTAACAGCGACGGCAGCAGATGCTCGCAGGGAGCAACCACATCGATGTCGAAACCGCCGCTGGCCATATCATTGGCATATTCCGCCCCGATCAGGCCGGCGCCCATGATCAGCACCTTTTTCCGCCCGGCTGCCGCGTCACGGAAACGGGCGTAATCCTGCAGGTCATTGATGGAGAAAATCAGCTCACCGGCATCGCCTTCCACCCGCGGGCTGACGGCCTCCGCTCCCCAGGCCAGCACCAGTTTGCTGTAGGCCACCGGTTCTTCACCGATAAAGACCTTATGGGCCGCGGCATCGATACCGGTGACCCGGGTGTTGGTGCGGATGACGATGTTCAGCTGTTCAGCCATATCGGCCGCACTGGCCATCGCCAGTTCATCAGCACTCTTGTTTTTACCGAAGCCGGTGGACAGCATCGGTTTGGAGTAATTACGGCCATCATCGGTGGTAATCATCAGCACTGGCTGCTGAGGTGCCAGCTTGCGTACTTCCTTCACCAGGTTATAGCCGGCAAGACCGGTGCCGATGACCACGATAGGGGCGGTTTCACTGTTCATAGCGCATATCCGGAAAGGTAAATGTAAAAGACAGGTGCGGACAGGCCGCACCGGCAGGGACGGTGGTGATCAGATTTCAACCATTTCAAAATCGTCTTTACCTACACCACAGTCCGGGCAGATAAAGTCGTCAGGTACATCTTCCCAGCGGGTGCCCGGCGCAATACCTTCCTCCGGGCAGCCTTCTTCTTCATCGTAAATCCAGCCGCAGACCACACATTGCCACTTTTTCATCTCAATACCTTCAACTTCAGTCAGACGTGAAAACCGGAAAGGCGCTAAAACTACTCAGCCGCCCGGCTAAAATCAACGGTCAATTCCGGGCAGCCCGCCCGGCCAATCACTGTTCTGTCAGCAGGATCTTGCCCGGCGGGCGGTTTTGGCGCATACTCGCGCCTTCCCCACGTACCACCGCAAGAGTCAGTGCTGTTCATGACTACTCCGTCACCTGTTATGCGGACCGGCACCGGGCTTGCCCGCATTCTGCAGCCGGCAGCCCCCGGCTGGTCCGGCCGCAACCGTATCCCGGCCTGCCGCCTGCCACCCCTGTGGCGCGACTGGCTGTTTGCCCGGGGCTCACTGACTGCCCGCCTCAGTCAGCTGCAACCGGGAGCCTTTCATGTTCAGGTCTTGCGCCAGTTCTGCGGCCGTCCGACGCCGCTGGAGCGGGAATCCCTGCAGCTGTGGAACCAGCAGAGCGTCTGGGTGCGCGAGGTGGTGTTATGTCTGGCGGATGTGCCGCTGGTGTATGCCCGCACCGCCGTGCCCATGAACAGTCTGAACGGTGCCGGGCGGCGCCTGCTGACACTGGGCAACCGTTCCCTCGGCAGTTATCTGTTTCATCAGCCATCGCTGCGCCGTACACCACTTCAGGTCAGCCGCTGCAACGACAACCATCTGGGGTTACAATGGGCGCGCCGTTCGGTCTTTACCCTGCAGGGCCGTCCGCTGCTGGTCAGCGAAGCATTTTCTGCACGCCTGACCGAGTTTGTCTGAATCCGCCTGACCCGGGAACACTGTTGCATGACTGCGCTGACCAATCTGCTCAATCGCCACTGGCCGCAATGGCAGGACTGGATGGCAATCACCCGCTTTAACCGCCCGATCGGTTCTTATCTGTTACTGGGGCCGACGCTGTGGGCACTGTGGATTGCCGGTGAGGGTCATCCGGATTTTCATCTGGTGGTGATTTTTATCGTCGGTGTGTTCCTGATGCGTTCTGCCGGCTGCATTATCAATGACTTTGCTGACCGCAAGGTGGATGGTTTCGTCAAGCGCACGGCCCAGCGGCCGCTGGCCACCGGCCGCATGACACCGAAACAGGCGCTGACCGGCTTTGCCGTGCTGGTCCTGCTGGCATTCCTGCTGGTGCTGCTGACCAATACCTATACCGTCATGCTGTCTTTTGCCGCACTGGCTCTGGCTTCCCTGTATCCCTTTATGAAGCGCTACACCCATCTGCCGCAGGTGTTTCTCGGCGCGGCCTATTCCTGTGCCATCCCCATGGCATTTGCCGCACAGAGCAATGAACTGCCGACCGTGGTCTGGCTGCTGTACCTGGCCAACCTGTCATGGACGGTGGCCTATGACACCATGTACGCCATGGTCGACCGGGACGATGATGTGAAAGTAGGCATCAAATCCACCGCGGTGCTGTTCGGCGATCTGGATATCACCATGACGGGGATTCTGCAGGCCATCACCCTGTTGTGTCTGCTCAGTGCCGGTAACCAGCTGCAGATGAGCTGGCCTTATTACCTCGCCCTCGTCGCCGGTGCCCTGTTCTTTGCCCGCCAGTTATGGGCAATCCGTTCCCGCGGCCGCGATGTGTGCTTCACCGAGTTCCTGCGCAGCTACTGGTTCGGGCTGATTATCTGGGCCGGTATCCTCGCTCATTATCTGTTGCTGCCGGCTGCCTGACTGTCTTTCCACGCCACGGAATAGCCCCCTGTCACATCCCTGTAACATTGCGCCAGTGTAATACGGGCGCAGTACAGGAATGTGACACTTGCGTGACGACTATGACAAAAGCAGGCAAGACGGTATTAATCGTTGATGATGAAGCGCCGATCCGCGAAATGATTGCGGTGGCTCTGGAAATGGCTGGCTATGAATGTATTGAAGCCGCCAGCGCCCAGGAAGCCCACTCGCATATCGTTGATCATAAGCCGGATATGGTACTCCTCGACTGGATGCTGCCCGGCACCAGCGGAGTGGAATTTGCACGGCGCCTCAAGCGGGATGATCTGACCGCTGAAATGCCGATTATTATGCTCACCGCCAAGGGTGAGGAAGACAATAAGGTACAGGGCCTGGAAGCCGGCGCGGATGACTACATCACCAAGCCGTTTTCCCCGCGTGAGCTGGTTGCCCGCCTGAAAGCCGTACTGCGCCGTGCCACACCGCAGGGAATCGAAGAGCCGATCGAAGTTTCCGGTCTGATGCTCGACCCGGTCTGCCACCGCGTAACCTCAAACAGCAAGCCGGTGGAAATCGGTCCGACCGAATACCGTCTGCTGCAGTTCTTTATGACCCATCAGGAGCGTGCCTACTCCCGCGCCCAGCTGCTGGATCAGGTCTGGGGGGGCAATGTTTACGTTGAAGAACGCACCGTTGACGTACATATCCGCCGTCTGCGCAAAGCGCTGGGTGAAGCCCATGAGCATCTGATTCAGACAGTCCGCGGCACCGGCTACCGCTTCTCCACCAAAGCCTCTTAAGGGCTCACTGATGAGCCCCGTCTGGCGCAGGGAATTGCGCCGCATCGTGCTTCTGCTGGCCGCCGCCCTCGGCGCCGGTTATGCACTGCAACATATGCTCTGGGCACTGACCGCGGTGGTCAGTGGCTACCTGTTATGGCAGATGCTGCAGCTGTTCCGGCTGCACCGCTGGCTGGAATCCGGCCAGTCCGGACGGCTGCCCCGCACCTATGGCATCTGGGGCGCCGTGTTCGCCGAAACCCGCCGTCTGCAGCAGCGCAGCCTCAAGCATCAGCACAAACTGCAGGGCATTATTAACCGTATTCAGGACTCCACCGCAGCGCTGCAGGACGCAGTCCTGATGGTCGACAGCCACGGTAATCTGGAATGGTGGAATAAGGCAGCCCAGCGTTTTCTCGGCCTGCGTTCGCCAGTCGATGTCGGCCAGCCGATCACCAATCTGATCCGCGACCCGGCGTTCAAAACCTACTTCGATGCCGCTGACTACCGCGAGCCACTGACCATGGCCTCACCGGTGAATCCGCGTATTCATCTGCAGTTCAATATTACTCAGTTCGGCCGCCGGGACCGGCTGTTTCTGGTGCACGATGTGACCCGTCTGAAACAGCTGGAACAGATGCGCAAAGACTTCGTCGCCAACGTCAGCCATGAACTGCGCACGCCGCTCACCGTCCTCTCCGGCTACGTCGAAACCATGGCGATGGCAGAAGATCAGCTGCCCCCGCGCTGGGGCAGGATTCTTGGCCAGATGGCCGAACAGAGTAAACGCATGGAAGCCATCATCAAGGATCTGCTGACCCTGTCACGGCTGGAAACCAGCGGCACAGAGCAGCCGGCCGCGGTCGATATCCGCGCTCTGCTGCAGCAGATTACCGCCGATGCCCGCGCCCTGAGCCAGGAGCGCGGCCATACCATCAGCTTAAGCTGTGACGGCCCGGCAGCACTGGAAGGCTACCGCGACGAACTGCGCAGCGCCTTTTCCAATCTGGTTTTCAATGCGGTGAAATACACCCCGGACGGGGGGGAAGTGCAGGTGCACTGGCAATGGCACGACGACCGGCCACGCTTCTGTGTAACCGATAATGGCATCGGCATCGACGCCCATCATATTCCCAGACTGACCGAACGTTTCTACCGCGCCGACCCCAGCCGCAGCAAGGATACCGGCGGCACCGGACTCGGTCTGGCCATCGTCAAACACGTTCTGCTGCGCCACGACGGCGAGCTGGAAATCAGCAGCACACCGGGCAAAGGCAGCCGTTTCTGCTGCTCGTTCGATCCGGCCCGGGTCTGCGAGCTGTGAATCAGCGCACCTTAGCGATAAAGCGCGACAGGGTGGCCAGTTTTTCCGGATCATCATCCACATAGCGGATGATCATCTGAATGGTTTCGGCTTCCGGGTGCGGCTCCTGCGCCTGCATCATGCGCACATAGCCGTTAATCCGCGCCACCTCACCGGTATCCTGATCGACGATATCCAGCACCGCCGGCTCCAGCAGAGCCGGCAGCTCACTGTCACGGCGGAAAACACCGATCAGCTCCTGCAGGCTGATATCCTTGATCACCAGTTTGGCTGTACTGCCGGAGCCAAAGCGCACATTGGCCAGCCCACGGGCACGCACGCCGCTTCTGGCTTTCGGTTTTTCCCCGGCCGTGGCCGTGCCGGTCAGTAATGCCGCATTGGAGGATTCCTCCCCACCCGGCGCAGCAGGTGCGGCGTCGGCCTTTTTCGCCGCCGCTCCCATCAGCACTGACGCACCGCCCAGATCGCCACCTTTCGGTTTATTATCACTGACCGGCTGCGCCCCCAGCAGACCGGCATTACCCGCCGCCCGCGGGTCAACGGCAGATTTGCCCTGCTCCGGGCGGATTTTCAGGTGTTTCCATAATAGCTTGGTCAGCTTGGCGACGAAATTGTCTTTGGTGAATGGCTTGCCGATGTATTCGGACACACCGGCCTGCACCGCTTTGATCACATGATCACGCTCACCACGGCTGGTGATCATCATAAAGGGGACGGTTTTATAACGTTCGTCAGCACGCATCCACTGCAGCACTTCAATGCCGGAGACTTCCGGCATTTCCCAGTCGCAGAGCACGGCATTGATCGTCTTGCTGTTCATGATGCTGATGGCTTTGCGGCCATCAATGGCTTCGTGGATTTCGCAGCCCGGGTAAGTATCCCGGACCGCTTTTTTCACCAGGTCACGGATAAAGGCGGCGTCATCCACGACCAGAATGTTGAGAGCTGCCATGTCGGAGCCTTTGTGAGTCGCTACTGCTTTCAGCATAGCTGAAGCCCGGCGCTTTGCCCTGTCCGGACAGCGGCAGACGTTCATAGCGCATCAGCGTGGCACCGATCACCGCCGCCGGCATAACAAACCAGTTCACCACCGGAATCATCATCAGACCCGCGATCAGGGCACCAAACCCCAGAGCCGTCAGGTTATCACTGGCCAGCTGTTGACGGACTTCCGGGAAACTGCGGCCGTGGTTATCAAACGAATAATCCACATACTGCAGCGCCACCACCCAGCTGCCGAACCAGAACCACAGCAGTGGACTGATCAGATTCACGCCGGGAATAAAGCTGACCAGCAATAACAACAGATAACGCGGCAGCAGGTAACCCAGCTTGGTCAGCTCACGCCCCAGCGTCCGCTTTACCAGCGACAGCACCGATTCTTCCGGCAATACCTCGCCATACATCTTCTCCACCCCTTCACTCAGCAGACCGTTGAACGGACTGGCCAGTGCCACCAGCAGGGTGCTGAAAAAGTAAGCCATCACAAATAACAGGGTCAGCAACGCCAGCGGCATCAGCAGCCAGTAAAGCCACGACAGCCAGTCCGGGAGCCAGCCCACCAGCTGATCAATCCAGCCACTGATGCGGCTGCCACCCCACCAGGTGGCAAAAATCATGATCAGGGTATTGATGATCAGCGGCAGAGCCACATAACGGCGCAGCCCCGGCTGCTTCAGCATTGAAAAACCCCGGGCAACATACTGCCAGCCGAGGAAAGGGTTTCCTTTCATTGATAACTCCATCGCTTAAGACATCCGACGGCGTTCCTTATACAATGCCGGCCGCCAAATCACCAACGCCCCTGCCGGCAAGGAGAGGATATCCAGTGACGCCCGAACGTCTGGAGAGAATTCACCGCACCCTGAGTCTGCGTCAGCCTGATCTGACCGTCATTACCGACGAAGTTCAGAAAGACCGCAACCTGTCCGCCATTGTCCGTACCTGCGATGCCTTTGCGATTCCACAGGCACACTGCGTCTGGGACGGGGACACCTACCGCGTGGCACGTAATCAGGCCGCCGGGGCCGGCAGCTGGGTGGATGTGAAAACCCACGACAGCGTTGGTGGTGCTATCCGTGAACTGAAAGGTCAGGGGTTCCGCGTCTGCGCCGCCCATTTTACTGACCGCGCCATCGACTATCGTCACTATGATTTCACTCAGCCCACCGCGCTGCTGCTGGGCACAGAAAAAGAAGGGGTATCCGACGAAGCCGCCGCGCTGGCAGATGAACACCTGATCATTCCGATGCTGGGGATGACGCTGTCGTTCAACGTTTCTGTCGCCTGCGCGATTATCCTCAGCGAGGCAGAACGTCAGCGTGCGGCAGCCGGTATGTTTGATGCGCCACGTCTGCCGGCAGATGAGTATCAGCGCCTGTTATTTGAATGGTGTCAGCCACAGGTAACGCAGATCTGCCACAAGCATAACCTGCCTTACCCGCCACTGCGGGAAGACGGCGAACTGGTTGATCCTCAGGCCTTTTCCGATCTGGTAAACGGCCGCGCCTGAAACTGCCACGCCATACCATCCGCCAGCACGGTCATTTCGCCCAGCGGAATACGCTGATAACGGAAATCCTGCCGCAGAAACTGATGCAGCCGCTGACGCAGCGGCTGCCCGCAGCCAGCACCAATCAACACCACCCGTAACGCTTTCGGCGGCAGGCGCAGCAGCCACTGACGCCGGCCGCCGACAACCACCGACTTATCCAGTTCTGCGCGTGGCAGAATCAGCCGCTGCTGCATCAGCCCGGAGCGCGCCACCGCATCACACAACAGCCGCTGCGGATACGATACCGGCCAGCGCTGGACGTACTGCACCGGCTGGAGCTCAGCACCGTCCCACTGGCTTGCATCCACACCCAGCCAGATCGTATTAAAACCGCTCTGTCCCCAGGCCAGCGCACAATGGGCATCCGAATAGAAATGCTGCCACAGCCATTCCGCTGGCCGGCCTTGCTGCTTTTCTTCCGCCGCCTTACGCTGGCGGATCAGTGCCGCTTCAATATCAGCACGCTTACTTTCCGCCTGCTGCAGAAACGCATCCAGCGTCAGCAGCGACCGCAGATTCTGCGGCAGGCGTTCAAACTCAGCCTGCATATGCGCGGCGTAATCCTGCTGACTGACACTGCTCCGCGATGCAGAACCCAGTGGCAGATAACCCGGCAACTGACTGTCTTCCGGCGCCGTCAGCGGAACAACTCCGCGCTTGAGCAGAGGAATCACTTCCTCTGCCAGTGGCAGAAACGCAAGTCCGGACGGAACCGGCACAACCTGACTCATGATGTTTAATGATTCCCTGCAAACAGCCCGTTAAGACTTTACCCTATCTGCTTGTGAGATATATCTCACAAGGCAGTGGGACATTTAGGTAAAAATACACATGCAATACGGAAAATCCGAATACAGAATAACTTAAGCTATTGATTTTAAAGGACTTCATAAAGCTTTATTGTCTGACCCACCAGGTAAGTATAGGAAACCTCCTCTGTGCGGGCAGGGGGTTTTTGCTATTGTTACTTCCACAGGGACGGACGCACTGCACGGATTGCAGTGATCAGGATGATACTGCTACGGACAGCAGTCATGGACGATGTACTTGGTCATGGACGCCCACAGGGAAGTAACTCCGCTAAGGACAGCGGCAGGGATGGATGAAATTCTAGATAGCCAGGATGGCGCTAGGGTGCTGTGGCGGTCAGGACAGGATGTTCTGGCCGCCCGATTTTTTTGGGCGGTCAGAAAAAATTACCGTTCAGCCCTGTCTCAACGACTGTGATAACGCTCCGCCAGAATCCCCACCAGAATGAATGCGCCACCAACAATCCCCAGAAAGACCCCCGATGACAGGCCGCGCAGATAACTTTCCAGCAGTGGCGTCAGCCACACCGATAACGCGCCATACCCAAAGGTGCACAGTGCAATAAAGATTCCGACCCGCAGCCAGACCGGCCGCTTCCTGACCATATTCCGCACCAGATCATTGATGGTATCGCCGAAGATCACCAGCAGCGTCGCCACCAGAGCCAGTGCAATATCATCCGTATGTGGCCGGACATAACCCGCTATCGTTGTTATCAGACTCATGATTTCTCCTCCGCAGAAGAGATTAGTAGCGCGTACAGAACAGTGCCATCTTTGTTACGAATATAAACTTACAGTAAAACAAAACTGCTGGTTTTCTGATCAGGTGGTGCCATTCTTGGAACAAAGTGTTCAGCGGGACGGGAGGTCTCCATGAGTCACACACCACATCGCCTGGGACAACTCCTGCTCAGACGCAAAGCCATTACCGAAGCCCAACTGCAGGAAGCTCTGACGCTGCAGCAGCGTGCGCCCCAACCCCTGGGTCAGGCGCTGATGGCGCTGGGCTACGTGGATGAAAAAGTCCTCAGCCGCACGCTGCGCCAGCAGCGCTGGCTGCGCCCCTGTGCCGCCTGCTTCGCGCTGATTGCGCCGTTCTCTGCCAGCTATGCCGCCGGCAGTGCCGAGGCTGAAGCAGAGTTCTCACAGGAATGGCTGCATGAAAGTAAATGGTGGCCATGCGGTCAGCCGGAAAGTGTTGGTGACCGTCAGGATTCGGCCGATGTGATGAAATTTCTCGCGCTCACGGCGTGGGAAGTGTATCAGGGCAGCCCTCAGGCCGGTGAAATACGCTATAACCTCAGCAACCCTGCCGCCAAAACCTATCAGCTCGAATTCAGCCTTCACTTCTGAGCCGACGCCGGACATAAAAAAAGCCCGTCCAATGGACGGGCTTTTAAACTGGTGCCGGCACCAAGAGTCGAACTCGGGACCTACTGATTACAAGTCAGTTGCTCTACCAACTGAGCTATACCGGCTAAGTGGGCGGGGATATTAAAGGCCACTCCGGCCAGCGTCAATAGCTTTTTGGCTAAGCCTCTGAAATTTATCGCTTTCTGAAAAAAATACCCGATCTCAGCAGAATCTGCGGGTTCCTCATCTTCACAAAAGTGTCACAATTACCCCCGGAAATTTGCCTTAGAATCGGGGGCCCTTGTGAGCGGTGGCTATATTCTCGTTGTCGATGACGAGCCTGCAATCTGCGATATGATCCAAACCTGTCTGGAAATGGCCGGCTTCCGCGTACGGCTGGCCGCAAACGGTACGCTGGCACATCAGATGATCATCAATGATCGTCCGGATCTGGTTATTCTCGACTGGATGATGCCCATGCTGTCCGGTATCGAACTCACCCGACGGCTGAAGCGTGAAGAACTGACCGCCGATATTCCCGTCATCATGCTCACTGCCCGCACCGATGAAGATGACCGCATCAATGGTCTCGAGTCCGGTGCCGACGACTACATCGTCAAACCTTTTTCGCCCCGTGAGCTCGTCGCCCGGGTACGCGCCGTGCTGCGCCGTACCAATGCCCTGCTGGACGATGCCCCGCTACAGGCCGGCCTGATCGCCCTCGACCGCCATGCCCAGACCGCCCGCATCGGTGACCATGAGCTGAATCTGGGGCCACTGGAGTTCCGCCTGCTGGAGTTTTTTATGCTGCACCCGAACCGGGTTTTCTCCCGCTCCCAGCTGCTCGACCGGGTGTGGGGTGGCAATGTGTATATTGATGAACGCACGGTGGACGTCCATATCCGCCGTCTGCGCAAAACCCTGTCCATTGAGCAGCAGGATCAGATGATCCAGACCGTACGTGGTGCCGGCTACCGCTTCTCGCCACAGGACAGCAGGGAGTAAACGCCGTTGCATCAGATCGCCTGGCAGAGAGAAATCCTGCGCATTGTGGTTGTTATTACGCTCGGACTGGCGCTCGGCTGGTCTCTGGGGTTTGCCCAATGGGGGCTGATTGCCGGCCTGAGCGCTGCCCTGATCATGACCTTCCGCTCCATGGCCAGCCTGTTCCGCTGGAGTTACCGCCAGGGACCGCCACCACAGGACAGCGGGCTGGTCGGTTACAGTGTGGATAAGCTGATCCGGCGCGAAAAGAACCTCAAGAATAAGCTGTCACAGCAGGCCAAGCAGCTGCAGCGTTACAATCAGGGCATCGAATCCCTGCACGACGGCGTGGTGATCATCGACCAGAATGGTCATATCACCAATTTTAACGGTGCCGCCACCCGCCTGCTGAACCTGCGCAAAGCCGATAACGGTCAGCACATCACCAACCTGATCCGCGCACCGCGCTTTACCCGCTACTTCAACAAAGGCAATTACGCCAACGCGCTGCAGTTCGACGTCAACCACCGCAAGCGCTACAGCCTGCAGGTGCAGATCACCCAGTTCGGACTCGATCAGAAGGTCATGCTGGTGAAAGACATAACCGAACGTAAACGTGTCGAAACCATGCGCCAGAACTTTATTGCCGATGTGTCGCACGAACTGCGCACGCCGCTGACGGTGATTAACGGCTATCTGGAAATGTTCTCCGACATGGAACTGCCACCGGCACTCAATAAAGCGGTCGTGCAGATGAACAGCCAGGGACAGCGGATGAAAAGTCTGGTCAACGATCTGATCCAGCTGTCCAAACTGGAAAGCGCCAACACCGACGACACCGGCGACTGGTTCAGTCTGACCCGTACCGGCTATTCCGCCGTTGATCAGATTCACGCCCTCGCCGGTGACCGTGTGCAGTATCACTGTGACGATATGATTGAAGTGCAGGGCTTTGCCGATGAAATGACGTCGGTACTCACCAACCTGCTCACCAATGCGGTGAAATACGGCGGGGATGGCCCGATTGAGCTGCGCATCCAGCCATTCCAGGGCGGCGTCAAAGTCAGTGTCCGCGACTATGGCCCGGGCATTCCCCCGGAACATATCAGCCGCCTGACCGAGCGTTTCTACCGCGTGGATGATTCCCGTGAATCAACGGTCGGTGGTTCCGGTCTGGGACTGGCCATCGTCAAGCACGCGCTGGAGCACCACGATACCCTGCTGGATATTGAATCCACATTGGGTAAAGGCAGTACCTTCAGTTTTGTGATACCGGCACAGCGCTGCCGCACCGAAAGCAACGACTGAAGCAACACGTGCCGGCTGAGTTAACCATGCCGACAATTACTTGATTATTCAATTGAATATAAAATCCATGACGGTACCTTATTGGTTTTCCCTGACCTGAGGTAACCACCCATGGGGCAGTCCTCCCCCCTCAATTTTCTCAGCCTGCAGCAGATGCTGCAGGCCATCGAACAGCAAGAGTGCAGCGCCACTGACATCATCAATGCCTGTTTTGACCGCTTGGAAAGCCGTGAAAGCGAGGTCGGCGCCTGGCAGTACCGCCTGTCACGTGAAGCCTACCTGCAGCACTACCGGGCTCAGCAGTCGTTTTACCAGCAGAGTCTGCTGAAAGGGCTGCCGGTGGGCATCAAGGATATCTTTGATACCGCCGATATGCCGACTGAAATGGGCTCAGTGATCCACAAAGGACGTCAGCCGGCAGAAGATGCCAGCTGCGTCACCCACATCCGTCAGGCCGGCGGTATTATTCTGGGCAAAACCGTCACGACGGAATTTGCCTTCTTTCAGCCCGGCAAAACCGCCAACCCGCGGGATCTGCAGCGCACCCCGGGCGGGTCATCCAGTGGCTCCGCCGCGGCCGTGGCCGACGGCATGGTGCCGGTCGCCCTTGGCTCTCAGACAGCCGCCTCTGTTATCCGGCCGGCCGCTTATTGTGGCGCGGTGGGCTACGTCGGCAGCCGCGGGGAATTTTCCCTGCGCGGAGCTCAGCCGCTGGCGCAGTCGCTGGATTCCCTGGGGCTGTTTGCCCGTTCCGCTGCCGATATTGCCCTGCTGCGTTCACTGTTGCTGCTGCAGCCACAGACACAACTACAGACACAGCGGGCGCCGCGAATTCTGCTCTGTCCGGGGGAAGTCATCGGTGACACGGATGCCGCCATGCACCATGCCCTGCAGCAGGCCGCACAACGTCTGGCTGCCGCCGGAGCCGAGGTGACGGAAATCAGCAACGCCGGCTATCTGCACGACCTCGTGACACATCACGCCACCATTATGGGATATGAAGTCTGCCGTAATCTGGCGGCAGAGGCTCTGCATGCGCAGGATCTGAGTACGCCACTGGCGCAGCTGATGGAAAATGGCCGCCGCATTCCCTATCACGACTATATTGCCGCCCTGACTGCCGCCGACCAGGCCTGCCATACTCTGTGGCCGGCAGACGCCGCTTACGATGTTGTTCTCACACCGGCCGCACCGGGCGCCGCCCCGGTCGGGCTGGCAGCAACCGGCGCACCGCACATGAGCCGTCCGTGGCAGGCCATGGGGTTACCGGTGATCAACCTGCCCGGGATGTACGATGATCAGGGACTGCCTCTCGGCCTGCAGCTGGCCGGCCGCCGGCACGCTGACGATCAGCTGTTGCAGATTGCGGCCTGGGCAGAAGCCGTGCTGTCGGCAGACTGAAGCCGCAGAGACAAAAAAAGCGTCCGTAGGCGCTTTTTTTGTCTGTCGTCAGATCAGAATTTGTATTCCAGACCCACACCGTAGTACTGGGCACTGTCACTGACATCCGACTCTTCATTGGTGGCATATACAAAGGCCTTGGCTGGCTTGGCCAGTTTGTAGTCCAGACCCAGACTGTAAGTCTCACCGCCTTCTTCTTTGATGTCCGACGCGCCGTACTGTGCTTTAACCGTGACATCGCCGTTTACCTTATAGGCAGCAGAAGCAACCCAGCCATCATTGCTGTCGCCGTTATCATCTTCTGTTTCCCACAGTGCACCCAGCTGAACCGCGCCAGCCTTGTACTGACCAACCACACGCTGTGCATCAATACCTTCACCTTCAACGTCGTTATCGTAGGCATAAGCCACATAGACAGCGCCGCGGGTATAGGTCAGGGATGAAGACAGTCCGTTGTTTTCTTCTGTGTCTTCTGAGTTGATGTGATCCACGGTCAGCACCAGTCCGGCGAACTCCGGTGTATTGTACTGAACGGCGTTTTTCTCACGGTTTTCGCTGTTGCTGATAACGTTCTTGATATCGCCCTGCATATCGTTGAACAGGTCAATTTTGTTCTGTGCTTTCTTGAACGGGGTATCAAAAATACCGGCCTGCACCTGACCGAAACCGCCTTTGATACCGATGTAGGTGTTACGCTGACTGAAGGTACGGTCATCGTCCTTATCGCCATCGTCCGGGAACATCTCAAATTCTGCCTGATAAATACCGGTCAGGCCGTGATCCAGCGCGATCCGGCCTTTTACACCCAGACGGGAAGCGTTGGAGTTCAGCTGACTGTAACTGCCGTCATTTTCCTGCTGAACGAATTCCTGAGCCAGATTGAACTTGCCATAAAATTCCGGCTTTTCAATTTCGATATTAATGGTTTCTGCCTGTGCGGTGGCTGAAGCAGCAACTGCGAGGGACAAAGCGATTTTTTTCATAATGTGTTCCCAGATAATGTCGTGCAAATGCGCCTGTAAACCCGGTTCATGCCTTGTGTCATACCCGGCTCAGGCTGATACATGACAATTATGTTTCCGTAACATTACAGAAATATGACAACCAGATTAAATATTTCATTAAAGTGACAGCCGGATGAATATTTAATGACAGCCACTTCATTTCCCGCCATCAGTAAAGACCAGACTGCCGGTCTTCGCCTGTTTTCCACACTATTAATATCGGACATAAAAAAGCCCGTGTGGCAGTCACCACACGGGCTTTTCATACTTAAGACCGGGACAATCAGCCGTTGTCTTTTTCCGGTGCGGCCGCCTGAGCCTGCTCTTCGATTTCTGTCAGCGAACTGTGACGAACGTCGGTACCCTTCACCAGATAAATCACCTGCTCAGAAATATTCCGCGCATGGTCGCCAATACGTTCAATGGCGCGCAGAATCCACAGGATATTGATCGCCTGACCGATAGAGCGCGGGTCTTCCATCATATAGGTAATCAGTTCACGCAGTGCGGAGGCATACTGCTGATCAACCAGCTTATCGTTACGGACAACATCCACCGCCCCTTCCACATCGTGACGGGCAAAGGCATCCAGCGCACCGGAGATCATTTTCACCACTTCAGCACCCATATAACGCATCGCCTGCTGACACAGCTGGTTGCTGCTGTTATCGCTCACTTCCATGGTATGGATGGCAATCTTGCTGGCTTCATCACCGATACGCTCTAGGTCACGTACGACCCGCGATACTGCCAGCACCATCCGCAGATCGGAGGCAGCAGGCTGACGGCGCACCAGAATCTGAGTGCATTCGTGGTCAATGTTCACTTCCATCTTATCCACTTCGTCTTCACGGCGGATCACGTCATCGGCAATGCGGGAATCGCCGCTGCAAATGGCTTCAATGGCATTGGATACCTGGCGCTCGACCAGACCACCCATTCCCATCATATGGTTACGGATGGCTTCCAGGTCAGCGTTGAACTGACCGGAAATATGCTGGTTAAAATTCATTTCCATGTGCGTCCCCTTAACCGAACCGGCCGGTAATGTAGGCTTCTGTTAATGCATGCTCAGGCGTGGTGAAAACCTGATCCGTCGGGTTCACTTCAATCAGCTGGCCCAGGTGGAAATAGGCGGTACGCTGTGAAACCCGTGCCGCCTGCTGCATGGAGTGCGTAACGATGGCGATGGTGTAATTCTCGCGCAGTTCGTCAATCAGCTCTTCAATTTTAGCAGTTGCGATCGGGTCCAGTGCGGAACAGGGTTCGTCCATCAGAATAACCTCAGGATCCACCGCAATGGTACGGGCAATACACAGACGCTGCTGCTGACCACCGGAAAGACCGGTACCCGGCGCATGCAGACGGTCTTTAACCTCATTCCACAGGCCTGCCCGCTGCAGACTTTTTTCCACAATTTCATCCAGTTCCACCCGCGACTGCGCCAGACCGTGAATCCGCGGACCATAGGCGATGTTGTCATAGATGGATTTCGGGAACGGGTTCGGTTTCTGGAACACCATGCCGACACGCGCACGCAGTGGTACCACATCCACTTTCGGATCATAGATATCTTCGCCATCCAGTTCGATGGCACCCGTCACACGACAGATATCAATGGTGTCGTTCATGCGGTTCAGACAGCGCAGGAAGGTGGACTTACCGCAACCGGACGGACCGATCAGGGCAATCACTTCATTGGCACCGATATCCAGACTGACATCAAAAATTGCCTGTTTCTCGCCATAGAATACGCCAACGCCGCGGGCTGTCAGCTTCGGGTCTTTACAGAACGGCTGGCCATTGGTTGTGTGATTTTCAATGATGCTCATAATATTTTATCCAAATCGAAATTCTCAGTACCGGTTACCAGCGGCGTTCCAGGCGGCGGCGCAGCATAACAGCCGCTGTATTCATAATCACCAGGAAGCCCAGCAGTACAATAATGGCGCCGGATGTACGTTCCGTGAAGGCGCGCTCCGGGCTGTCTGACCAGAGGAAAATCTGCACCGGCAGTACGGTGGACGGGTCACTGATAAAGGCCGGCACATCCACCACAAAGGCCACCATACCAATCATCAGCAGCGGTGCGGTTTCACCCAGTGCCTGTGCCATACCGATAATGGTACCGGTCAGCATACCCGGCAGCGCCAGTGGCAGCACATGATGGAACACCACCTGTACGCGTGACGCGCCCAGTCCCAGTGCCGCTTCGCGGATGGACGGCGGTACGGCTTTGATCGCTGCGCGGCCGGAAATAATAATGGTCGGCAGGGTCATCAGGGTCAGTACCAGACCGCCGACCAGCGGGGTGGAACGGGCAACACCAAAAATATTGATGAAAATCGCCAGCCCCAGCAGACCGAAGGTAATGGACGGTACTGCCGCCAGGTTGTTGATGTTGATTTCAACGAACTCAGTGATCTTGTTCTTCGGCGCAAACTCTTCCAGATAAATGGCTGCGGCCACACCAATCGGGAATGACAGCAGGAAGGTTACCAGCAGGGTCAGGAAGGTACCGGTAATGGCACCACGGATCCCGGCCAGTTCCGGCTCACGCGAATCACCGTTAACAAAGAACAGGGTGTTGAAACGGGTCTTCAGGATGCCCTGCTCAGCCCACTGCTCAAGCCAGCCGATCTGGGTTTCATTCAGCATGGCGTTATGTGCATGGCCACGGTCATGTTTGAACCACTGATCGACATCGTCATCCGCAATCAGCGCGACTTCAATGGTCTGCCCCAGCAGCGAGCGGTCATTCAGTACCATATTCTGTAACTGCCAGGATGCGCCGGCACTGACCAGGCTGTACAGCTGACGGCGTTCCTTACGCCCATCCGGCTGCACCATGTCCTTGAAATGCTGTTTGATCAGGCCTTCAAAGTTCGCCAGCCGCACCTGCTGGTCGTCGGCGTTTTTATCCAGTCCCAGATAATCCGCATCCAGCGTGATGCTGGTTTCAATCACGGTCTGGGAAAAGGCTGAGGTACCTTTCGACAGGATATCGCCGAACAGCACCACCAGACACAGCAGACCAAACAGCACGGAAGCAACACCGTACATGCGGAAACGCTGCTCGGCGGCACGGCGGCGCTTCATGCTTTTTTCGACTTTTTCCCGGGTCGTCATGGATGATTTAGTCATATTGTTCCCGATATTTCTGTACGATTTTCAGAGCCACATAGTTCAGTACCAGCGTTACCAGGAACAGCACCAGACCCAGCGCGAAGGCCGCCAGTGTTTTCGGTGAATCGAACTCCTGGTCACCCACCAGCAGGGTCACAATCTGCACCGTCACCGTGGTCACACTGTCGAGCGGGTTAAAGGTCAGGTTGGCGGCCAGACCGGCAGCCATAGCCACGATCATGGTTTCACCGATGGCACGGGAAACGGCCAGCATCACAGCACCGACGATGCCCGGCAGCGCCGCCGGAATCACCACCTGACGTACCGTTTCAGAGCGGGTTGCCCCGAGACCGTAACTGCCGTCGCGCAGTGACTGCGGCACGGCATTGATCACGTCATCGGACAGCGACGACACGAACGGAATAATCATAATGCCCATCACCAGACCCGCGGCGAGTGCACTTTCAGACGAGACATCCAGCCCCATGGATTCACCCAGACCACGGATAATCGGCGCCACGGTCAGGGCAGCGAAGAAGCCATACACCACGGTCGGGATACCGGCCAGAATTTCCAGTGCCGGTTTGGCAAAGGAACGCACGCGCGAGGTGGCGTATTCAGACAGATAAATCGCGGCCATCAGCCCTACCGGCACGGCAATGACCATGGCAATCAGGGAGATCAGCAGCGTACCGGCAAACAGCGGTACAGCACCGAAATCACCGGACGAACCGGACTGGTCCGCACGCAGCGCAATCTGGGGAGACCAGCTGGTACCGAACAGGAATTCAAAAATGCTGACTTTGTGGAAGAACAGCCAGGCTTCATACACCACCGACGCCAGAATCCCCAGCGTCGTCAGCACCGCAATACCGGAGCTGGCGAACAGCATGTAACGGACAATGCGTTCCACTTCTGAGCGGGCGCGCATATCGGCTTTGATCCGGCGCCAGGTCAGCGCCACACCAATCAGCGCCAGCGCCAGAATCACACCGGCCTGCAGCAGATCGAAACGCTGCTGCAGCGCCTGCAGATGTTTCACTGCCGGCTGCAGTTCCGGCGCCTCTGAAACCCCGGAGCCGATAGCCAGGTTATGCACCTTGCTCACCGCCAGCTGGATTTCGGCGCCCGAACCGTTCTGAATATGCGCCGGCAGCTGGGCAACCAGCAGCTGATCGACAATTCTGGGTTCCATCAGTCCCCACAGCAGCAGTAACAGCAGAGGTGGCAGGCCGGTCCACAATGCCATCAGGGCACCATAATGAGTTGGCAGGGAATGCAGTTTCATCCCCTGATTGGCAATCGCTCTGGCCCGGTTTCTGCCGAGCAGATAGGCTCCGCCCAGCAAAATCAGAACCGCGATAATCAGGCTACTGTAGTTCATGAGGTTTCGATCTGATTGAAATGTTATTGACGTGCAAAAGCCGGAGCTCAGGCCCCGGCTTCTGCTGCGTAACGGTGCTGCTGCCCGTCGGTTACTTAACCGCCATCGGCGTCAGGTTCTTAACCCGTTTAACCACGTCTGCGTAAGCATCTTCAGTCAGCGGGATCATACCTTTATCAGCCAGATAACCGTCTTCACCCATGGCACGCTCTGAGGTGAACTCAGCCAGGTATTCTTCGATACCCGGAATCACACCGATGTGAGCTTTCTTCACGTAGAAGTACAGTGAACGGCTGATCGGATAAGAGCCATCAGCAATGTTGTCGAAGGTCGGCAGTTTACCGTTTACGGCTGCACCCTGCACCTTGTCTGAGTTCTGCTCCAGGAAGCTGAAACCGAAGATACCGAACGCATCCGGGTTAGCCACCAGCTTCTGCACGATCAGGTTATCGTTTTCACCGGCTTCCACGTACGCGCCATCTTCACGGATACCGTGACAGACCGCTTTGTACTTGTTCTTGTCAGCACTTTTCATCGCTTTGATGAAAGGGAAGGTTTTACAACCGCCTTCCATAGCCAGTTCAGCAAACGCATCACGGGTACCGGAAGTCGGCGGTGGGCCCAGTACTTCAATTTTGGTGGCCGGCAGTACCGGATTCACGTCTTTCCAGGTTTTGTACGGGTTGGCGATCAGGGTTTCTGAACCATCCTGGGCCGGAACCATTTTTGCCAGCGCCAGGTACAGATCACGCAGAGTGACGTCCATGTGCTTGGCCGCCGCCGAGTTAGCGAAGCTGATACCGTCAAAACCGATGGTCACTTCGATGATATCGGTCACGCCGTTTTTGGCACACAGATCGATTTCAGACTGCTTGATCGCACGGGAAGCGTTGGTGATATCCGGCGTCGCATCACCAACACCATTACAGAACAGCTTCAGACCACCACCGGAACCGGTTGATTCCACTTTCGGGGTACGGAAATCAGTGGACTTACCAAAGCGCTCAGCCACCACCGTTGAGAAAGGATACACCGTGGAGGAACCCACGATGCTGATGTAATCACGTTCAGCGTGAGCCGATACACCGACCATTGAGGCCAGCAGTGCTGCGCCGGTTAACAGAGCTTTTTTCATCTTCGCTTCCTTTTATATTCCTGATCCGGAGGACGGAACATCTTGGTTTGGATGGGCGCAATTATTGGAGTGCAATGTTACAGAAATATGACAGGGCAGCAATTTGTGACAGCATAATGACAGTTTGATGACAGCCACAATGGCCCGCGAAGCCCCACCGCATCAGCCATCCGGCGGATAAAGCAATCGTTGCCCGGCAGCTCAGCCGCGCTTTTTTCTTTGCCGCCGCCGGACCAGCAACGACAATTGACCACTTGGTTAACCGATCCGCTCTGCCATAGCAGCATATCCGCTCATAATGGTATTTCCCCGGCCCCGCGGGCTGGCGCAGCGGACCGGGATCACAGAGTTTACAACTGCATACAATTCCGCCCGCAAGAGAGGTGTTCTTGGCGCGGAAAACCAGTAAACTCGCGGCAAAATAATACTAAACCGGTTTATCTCATGAACAATCAGATAGAGGCCCGTGAAGACTGCGAGCCTGCCCCCGAAGGTGAGCTTACCCTGCGTCTTATCCCGACCCGCAATGACACCAATATTCATGGTGATATCAGCGGCGGCTGGGTGGTTGCTCAGATGGATCACGCCGCGGAAAGCGTCGGCAGTCGTGTCGCCAGAGGCCGGATTGCCAACGTGGCGCTGGAATCCGTGGTGTTTATGTCGCCGATCCGTGTCGGTGCCGATGTCTGCATCTACACCCGCCTGCTGGATATCGGCAGTTCATCCATCCGCATTGCCATTGAAGTCTGGACCCGCAACCCGAACGAGAAGCGTCACAAAGTTGTGGACGCGGTCTTTGTTTACGTCGCCATCGACGAAAACGGCCGCATCCGGCGCGTGCCCAAATAAGGTCCGCGCCTCAGTCCAGGCCCATGGCTTTCAGCACCACATGCTGCTTGACCGGTAACAGGCGGTCAAACAGGCGCATACCTTCATTGCGCAGCCAGCGCAGCAGCGGCTGATCAGCGGCGAACAGCTGTTTGAAGCCTTCCATCACCGCCATGGTACTCAGGTTATCGGCCTGACGGCGGCGCTGATAGCGGGCCAGCACCAGCGCACTGCCGATATCCAGCCCTTTGCTGTGCGCCCGCAGAATCTCCTGCGCCAGCGTTTCCGCATCCCTGAAGCCCAGATTCACTCCCTGACCGGCCAGCGGATGAATGGTATGCGCCGCATCACCGGCCAGAACCACACCCTCACACCAGTAATCGCGGGCATGGCGCTGACGCAGCGGGAAACAGGCTTTGGCCGAGCTTTCCACAACCGCCCCCAGCCGCCCTTCAAAGGCTTCGGTCAGCGCCTGATTGAACGCTTCCGTGCTCAGTGCCAGCAGCTGCTCAGCTTCCTGCGCCGAGGTCGACCAGACGATGGAAGCCAGATGCGGGTCCTGCGGCAGCGGCAGAAAGGCCAGCGGCCCCTGCGGCCGGAAACGCTGCCAGGCCGTCGCCGCCAGCGGCTGTTCACAGCGCACGGTAGCAACAATGGCATCATGGCCATAATCCCATTCCCTGGTCGGCAGCCCGGCCCACTGACGCACCCGTGACATGGCGCCATCCGCCCCGATCACCAGCTTTGCCTGCAGCAGCGTGCCATTTTCCAGTGCGACCGGGGTGAAACCGGCGCTGTCGCGGTTATCCAGATAACGCACGCGTTCGGCAATGATATCCACAGCGCCATACCCGGTCAGACTCTGCTGAATGGCCCACAGGGTGTGCCGGTTTTCAACAATATGCCCCAGTGCCGGGACATGCAGATCGGCCGCATCAAAGGTTACTGAGCCTGTGCCTTCCGCGTCCCACACCTGCATCCGGCGGTAAGGCGCCAGACGTTCAGCAGGAATGTGCGGCCAGGCACCGATGCGGGTCAGGAAGGCCTGGGATTTCGCCGTCAACGCCGAGACTCGCAGATCAAATGCGTCGATGCCGCTGCCGGCCGCCGGTGGCTGTTCACAATAACCGGGGTCCACCAGCGCAATGCGCAGACCGGCATCCGCCGCCACCAGCGCCGTGGCAATGGCCTGTCCCACCATGCCGGCTCCCACAATCACCACATCGTACTGCATGCTTATTCTCCTGCAGACAGCGGATCCAGATCCGCTGCTCTCTGACCAAGCCCCATGGCGTGGCGGGTAAACAGACGGCGTGCCACCGGCAGCGCCGACAGCGCCAGCAGGCCAGCGTCACGGGCCGCGCCCACCAGCAGGGAGGACGAGCCAAACGCTTTCGGCAGCACATCGCTGGCACCGATGGTGTAGAACTGATCCTGCTGCTGCCGGCGCTCATAATCCTGCAGCATCGCCAGATCGCCCAGCGGGGTAGCGGTCGCCCAGGCACGGTTCAGATGTTCAGCCAGCATGGCGGTATCGCGGATGGCCAGGTTAAAGCCCTGCCCCGCCACCGGGTGAAGACTGTGCGCAGCGTTGCCGAGCAGCACCAGCGAACGCCGCACCTGCTCGTGACTGCGCACCAGTGCCAGCGGATAGCTCTGCCGTTCACCAGCGCGCAACAGACGGCCCAGACGGTAACCGATCTGCTGCTGCAGACGCGCCAGCAGCTCAGCCTCCGGCAATGCCATCACTTCGTCGATCAGATCGTTGTTCAGCGTCCAGACGACACAGAAGTGATTGCTGCGCAGCGGCAGGAAGGCAATCGGCCCATCGCTGCTGAAACGCTCATAGGCCCAGTGTTCATGCGCCCGGTCCACTTCCACCTGCGTGACCAGTGCATGGGTGCCGTATTCTTCACGCTGATGCTGAATCCCCAGCCGGGCGGCCAGCGGTGAACGTGCGCCATCCGCCATCACCAGCAGTGCAGTCTGCAGCTGGCTGCCGTCATCAAATGTCAGCCGCGCACCGGCGGCGTTCATCTGCACATCCGCGACCAGCGCCGGCGCCTTCAGGGTGACACCCGGCTGCTGAATGTTGTGTAGCAGGCCATAGCCGAGCACAGCATTTTCAACGATGTAGCCCAGTGCGTCGGTGTTCTGTTCGCTGGCGTGCAGATGGGTCTGGCCGAAACGGCCCTGATCGGATACCTGAATATGCTCGATGGCGCAGGCGCGCTCCGCGATCAGCGGCCAGATGCCGAGCTGCTGCAGCATCTGCCGGGTACCATAGGACAGCGCAGTGGCACGACCATCAAAACTCGGTGGACGGCTGCCCGGGTCACCGTCCCAGTGCAGCGGCTGACGGTCCACCAGGGTGAGGCTCATACCGCGCTGCAGCGCCGGGCCCATCATGTGTACCAGACTGGCACCGACCATGCCGGCACCGAGTACAACCATATCCGTTTGCGCAATCTCTGTGCTCATGACAACGGTCTCAGCCCTGAATCAGGGCTTCTATATCATCAACGTCTTTGACCACGGCCGTGGTCAGTACTTTGCAGCCATCTCTGGTGACCACCACATCATCTTCGATACGGATACCGATGCCGCGCCACTGTTCGTCGACGGTCAGATCATCCGGCGCGATATACAGGCCCGGTTCAATGGTCATCACCATGCCTTCTTCGAGAAGGCGCCATTCGCCGTCGATGCGGTATTCACCCACATCGTGCACATCCATCCCCAGCCAGTGACCGGTCTTGTGCATGTAGAAAGGCTTGTAGGCCTGACTGTCAATCAGCTCATCCACTTCCCCACTCAGCAGGCCGTATTCCACCAGTCCTGCCACCAGCACCTTCACTGCGGCCTCATGCGGCGCATTCCAGTCCACGCCCGGCTTCACGGCGGCGATGGCGGCGTAATTGGCATCCAGCACCAGCTGATACAGTTTGCGCTGTGGCCCGCTGAATTTACCGTTGGCCGGGAAAGTACGGGTAATGTCAGAGGCGTAATAATCCAGCTCACAGCCGGCATCAATCAGAATCAGATCGCCGTCCCGGATCTGCGCCGTATTCTGCGTGTAATGCAGAATGCAGGCGTTATCACCGGCACCGACGATGGACGGATACGCCGGCCAGCGGCTGCCCGCCGCCATAAAGGTGCGCAGCAGCTCGGCTTCCAGCTCATATTCGTACATGCCGGGTTTCACCATGGCCATTACCCGGGTGTGGGCTTCGGCACTGATATCGGCGGCCTTTTGCATCACTTTGATTTCCGCTGCCGATTTGATCAGGCGGATTTCGTGCAGCAGATGATCCAGGGCACTGAATTCCCGCGGCGGCGTGGCGCCGTTGCGCACCTGGGTTTTGATGTGGTTGACCCACTGCATCAGCTGATGATCAAAATTCGGGCTGACACCTAAACTGGCGTAAACCCGGTCTTTGCCCTCAATCAGGCCCGGCAGAATATCGTCGATATCACTGATCGGAAACGCATCATCGCAGCCCAGTACCTGCGGTGCTGCTTCCGGGCCGACACGACGGCCGGTCCAGATTTCCTGCTCTTTGATTTTTTCCTGACAGAAGAGCACGTATTCACCGTGTTCCCGCCCCGGAATCAGTACCAGCACCGCGTGCTCTTCGGCAAAGCCGGACAGGTAATAGAAATCAGAGTCCTGGCGGAAGGGATGCTCCACATCACGGTTACGGATCGTGGGCGGCGCCGACGGCACAATGGCAATACTGTTCGGGCTCATCAGCTGCATCAGCTGGGCGCGGCGTTTGGCGTATTCACGCGGATCTAATTTCATGGTCACCTCGGTCAGCACAGCAGATCAGTGAAGGGTACGGCCGCTGGCCGGTGGCTGCTGGTTCATGGTGTAAAAGACGGTCAGGGCAGCAATACGGGCGTGCTCGGCCAGTTCCAGATAGAGCATTTCGTTATCCGGGTCTTTCGGATCATCCAGCTCAGCGCGGGAAAAAGCATCCAGATCCTGCAGCACTTCAGTGACGTCGTCGGGCAGTTTGCCCTGCGCACGTCCGGAGGCGCCGAAGCCATCCAGAAAACCTTTGCTCCACTGCGCCAGGCAGTCGACCTGTTCGTCGATATCGGCGTCTTCATCCGCCGGCAGCAGGATGGCAAAGTCCATCGCCTCACCGCTCAGGCCAGCGAGTACTTCATCGTACCAGGCGGTCAGCATCTCCTTCAGGCTGGCCGGCATCTCTTTTTCCAGCTCCAGATAATCCTGTGCTTCCAGCAGCCAGGCGTCGGTGGTCAGACGTCCGCTGGCGGCGATAAAGCCGGTCAGCCAGCCCTGCAGGGCAGAAGGAGTCTGAAAGCAGCCGGCTTCAACCCACAGGTCGGCGGCAGCGTTGAAATCTATCGTCATGGCGTCCTCGGAACGATCACTTTGCGCGCCATTCTAACACCGGTCGCAGCCATTTTTCTGCGATAATCGGGATTGGCGCAGATTCTCGTCAGAGCACTCAGTAAGCGCATTGACCATACTGCCGGCCCCCTCTTATAGTAAGCGCACTAATTATTGACGTGGCCCTGTGATGCAAAAGTCAGAGATTCAGAATCTGCAGCTCAAAATCGAAAAACTGCTCAGAGTGCATGAGTCACTGCGTGAGCAGAATCAGGCCATGCGCGCTGCAGAAGCTGAGTGGCAATCTGAACGGGCGAAACTGATGCAGCAGAACGAAATCGCCCGGCGTAAGGTCAATGAAATGATCACCCGCCTGCAGACGCTGGAGCGCAACAGTGGCTAACTCTCCCCGCACACTGGTACTGACCATTCTGGACCGTGAATACCGCATCAACTGCCCGGAAGGCGCAGAAGAAAAACTGCGCGATGCTGCACGCTACCTGAATGAAAAAATGACCGAAATTAAAAATGCCGGTGCCGCCAGTGGCAAGGTGCTGGGCACCGACCGCATTGCTGTGATTGCGGCCCTCAATATTGCTCACCAGCTGCGCGAACTGGAGGGCGACCAGCAGGAAACGGTACAGCAGCTGGGTAACCTCAGCGACCTGATTGACGAAGCGCTGGATCAGGATCTGCAGCTGGAACTGTAACCGCTCTGTCAAGCAGAAAATCTGCCTTCCGCTTTACAAAACCCCCGTTTTTTTCAGTCTCAGTTTTGTTATCCTGTGCCTGCTCCCTGGGGTGTTTGCCAGTCGATAAAGACCTGAGCCGATGCACTTTATTATGGAAGGTTTCATTCGCTGATGTGCGCATGTCCGCCCGCCGGAAAGCCTGATTCAGAGTCTGGCCTGCCACCTTGGACCACAGGGTTCAAGGGCTTTATTTATGACAGCGGCACAGTGGGGAGCCCTCTTCTGATTTCCAGCCCGGATGCCGATGAATAAATCCGAAATCCGCCGCCTGATGCGCCAGCGCCGGCGCAGCCTGTCAGCCGTTCAGCGACGTGATGCCAGCCAGCGACTGCTCCGTTCCCTGCGCCGCTCACAACATTTCCAGTTTACCCGCCGGGTCGCGGTCTACCTGACCAACGATGCAGAAATCGATACCTCGGTTTTTATCCGCGATCTGCAGCAGCGTGGTAAACAATTGTTCCTGCCGGTGCTGCACCCGCTGCGCAAAGGGCATCTGAGCTTCGTTCCCTACCACCGTAAGACCGTCATGCGGCGCAACCGCTTTGGCATTCCGGAACCTGATTTCCGCCGCCACCGCAGCGTGCCGGCACGTTTTATCGGCCTGGTATGCATGCCACTGGTGGCGTTTGATGATGCCGGTAACCGGCTCGGTATGGGGGGTGGTTTTTATGACCGCACGCTGGCGTTTATGCACCAGCCGGGTAACCGCCCGGCACTGATCGGCTGCGCTTATGAATGTCAGCACACCGGACAGCTGCCGGCCGAGCCCTGGGATATTCCGCTGACCGCCATTGCCACCGAGCAACGGCTGCACCGTTTCCGCTGACCTCAGCGGATACTGTTTTCCAGCGTCGTCAGCTCCGCCGGGCGGCGTTGCTCACTGGTCGTGGCACTGGTCACGGCTGCCCCCAGCAGCGCGATGACTGTGACTAAAATCAGGATATCTGGCTTCTTCATTATTGTTTTTTCTCCATACAACTTCCCCGGAGTTGTTATCTCAGGTTAATCCCCGTTAATCTGATGCCCCGCTCCTCAGGAGCAAAACCCAGACCACTTATAACCTTTCACTATGAATTACTGGTTACTGAAATCCGAACCGGACAGCTTCAGCTTCAGCGATCTGGTCAACGCACCGGATAAGCGCACAATATGGGACGGGGTGCGTAATTATCAGGCGCGTAATATCCTGCGTGATGATATCGCGCAGGGCGACCTTGCCTTTTTTTACCATTCCGCCTGCAAAGAACCGGCGATTGCCGGCATCTGCCGGGTTACCCGTACCGGGCTGGCTGATCCGACGGCGTTCGACAACAGCTCACCCTATTTTGATCCCCGTTCAGAGCAAAAAAATCCACGCTGGATCACCATCGAAGTCGAAGCCGTCGCTGCACTGAAACCGGTCATCACGCTGAAATCCATGCGCCAGGACAGCGCCCTGCAGGACATGACCCTGCTCAGCCGTGCCCGCCTGTCGGTGCAACCCGTGAGCGCGGCAGAATGGCAGCACATCCTCAGCCAGACCGTGCAGACTCCGGTGTGAGCATTACCCCGGTTGTGGTCACCTTTACGCCCGGCCAGCAATACCGGCTGTGTGGCTGCCGTCATTGCCACAGCCGGCCCTGGGCGGCGGCAGACTGTACTCAGCCGGTCATGGTCTGCTGCACCCGGAAGTCACTGGTCTGGCTGTGCAGTTGTGGTGGCAGTACAGACTTCCCTTACTGTGATGGCAGCCATAACCCGCGTCAGCACATGAGCATACGTCAGGCCGCCAGCGAACTGCTGGCAGATCTGTGGCGTCGTATCAGAAGGACACGGCCCTGACCGGGGCGTAGATTTTCTGCACCTGATGAAACAGATCGCCGGTATCCAGCAATGAGGTGCCGGACTGAATCTGCCCGTGGCGGATCTTCCAGAACGTGGCGGCCTGCAGGGCAATCATCTTATCCACCGGCTCAAAACCCAGCAGCGGCCGCACCAGAGTGCCGCTGAAGGTGGATTGGGTGACCACCTGATTACCCTCACAGACGATCTCTTCCACCGGAATGGTGAAATCTTCCATCGCCGTGCGGATCTGCTGAATCAGGGTTTCCATGGCTTCAATCCCCATCGGCCGGTTAACCATGCTGGCGTAGTAGGTGAAATCCCGCGCCAGCAGGCCCTTGGCCAGATGAAAACGCCCCTGATTCCAGGTCAGCTCAATAAAGTTATGGATCAGCCGCTTATGACTGATACTGGTGTCATCCATTCCGCTCCCCGCTCTGCTTCACCGCAGAAATGTATCTTTATGTTACAGAAGGTGAAGTTTAATCAGAGAGAGGGCGTTCATTTAGGGCAAAAGAGGACAGATTGACCGGAAACGCCAAGCCGGTCACAGATGGCGTATCAGGACAGCCACCCGGCAATCTGCTGATACATGCGCTGGCGCTGATCCGGTGCTTCATTCACCAGATGGTGGTGCCCGCCCGGCAGCACCATCAGCTGCTGCTGCGGGAATTTTTCGCGCAGAATGTCGAGATTATGAGTCCAGTCGACCGTGCCGTCATGGTCACCCTGCACAATATTCACCGCCACCGCCGACGCCGGCTGCGCTTCGATATAAGGGATCCACTTCTTCAGCGCGCTCACCCAGCGTACATTCAGATGCCGCGGCTGCAGCGGGTCGGCCTGCAGGAACTGCAGGAACTGCAGATCACCGGAATTGGCTTTGAATTTACGTTTGATACGGCGCACAAACAGACTGGCAAAGGTATGCATGATCTTCCCCCGGGCCCAGCCCAGAGGCCGCACCAGAGGCGCCATGAGTGTCACCCCGGCAAAGGGAGACTGCAGCGGAGTCAGCTGTCGTTTGAGCAGATAATTGATCAGAATCGCACCACCGGTGCTCTGACCGAACGCATACAGCGGCCCGGGCAGACTCTGCTGGACGCGCTGCAGCACATGACTGAACACTTCGTCGTATTCCTGAAAACTGCCGATCGACGCCTGCTCACCGCTGGACAGGCCATGCCCCGGCAGATCAAACGCCACCACATTCCAGCCCTGCTGCAGACAGAAGCGGACCAGTGAGCTGTACAGCCCGGTATGATCATAATACCCGTGTACCAGCACCGCCGTACCGCGGGCGTCGTCTTTCTGCCAGACCTGCACCACCACCTGATAGCCGGCGCTGTCCATCAGGCCGGCGAAGTGACCACTGCAGCCTTCCTCCGCCAGTTGCAGACCATAAAAGTCGCAATACTGCTGCCACTGCACGCCGGCAGCCGGATGTCTGAAGCTCCAGTCCATGGCAGAAAGTTCAGCCACCACACCCTGTTTACTCCAGCTCATCGGGACTCCCACTGTCGATATAAAACTCAGAATATAGTAACAGAATTCAGGGCACACACAGGCTGACTTTTCACGACCAGCCAGGCAGACCATCGTCTGCTTCCCAAAGGCCAGCATTATTAATAACCGGCCGGCAATCCCGCAGAATACCCGACACTCCACACAGATAAAAAAGCCGCTTAAGCGACTTTTTTATCTGAATAATCCGGAGATCAGACAGTGCAGACCATGCCGGACTCAACCGGGCCGGGGACCTTGTGCTCACTGAGCACACCACGAACCCGGAAAACAAAAAAAAGGTCGCCGAAGCGACCTTTTTCAACAACTCGGTAATCTTTAACAGATTAAACAGAGTAGTACATGCCGGACTCAACCGGGCCCGGGGACCTTGTGCTCACTGGGCACACCACGAACCCGGAAAACAAAAAAAGGTCGCCGAAGCGACCTTTTTCAACAGCCCGTTAATCTTTAACAGATTAAACAGAGTAGTACATGCCGGACTCAACCGGGCCGGGGACCTTGTGCTCACTGAGCACACCACGAACCCGGAAAAAAAGGTCGCCGAAGCGACCTTTTTCAACAACTCGGTAATCTTTAACAGATTAAACAGAGTAGTACATGTCGAACTCAACCGGGTGAGTGGTGTGCTCAACGCGGTAAACTTCTTCCATTTTCAGGTCGATGTAAGCTTCGATCATGTCTTCGGTGAATACACCGCCTTCAGTCAGGAAGTCTTTATCAGCGGCCAGGTTGGTCAGTGCTTCACGCAGGGAACCACAAACCTGAGGAATCTGTGCAGCTTCTTCAGCCGGCAGATCGTACAGGTCTTTATCCGCTGCATCGCCAGGGTGCAGTTTGTTCTTAACGCCGTCGATACCAGCCATCAGCATCGCTGCGAAAGCCAGGTATGGGTTAGCAGTAGGATCCGGGAAACGGGCTTCGATACGCTTGCCTTTCGGAGACGCAACGTAAGGAATACGGATAGAAGCAGAACGGTTACGGGCAGAGTATGCCAGCATTACCGGAGCTTCGAAGCCAGGGATCAGACGCTTGTAAGAGTTGGTGGACGGGTTGGTGAACGCGTTCAGTGCTTTAGCGTGCTTGATGATACCGCCGATGTAGTACAGGGCAGTTTCAGACAGGCCAGCATAGCCGTCACCAGCAAACTGGTTCACACCGTCTTTCCAGAAAGACTGGTGAACGTGCATACCGGAACCGTTATCGCCAACAACCGGCTTAGGCATGAAGGTAGCTGTTTTGCCGTAAGCAGCAGCCACGTTGTGAACAACGTATTTCAGCATCTGCACTTCGTCAGCTTTCTTAACCAGTGTGTTGAATTTAACACCGATTTCGTTCTGACCGGCGTTGGCCACTTCGTGGTGATGCACTTCAACATCCAGACCGATTGCCATCATGGTGTTACACATAGCGGCACGAATGTCGTGCATGCTGTCTACCGGTGGAACCGGGAAGTAACCGCCTTTAACGCGCGGACGGTGACCCAGGTTACCGCCTTCAGTCACGGCTTCAGTGGCCCATGCGCCTTCGTCGGAGTTGATTTTGTAGAAGCTGCCGGTCATGTCGGCGCCCCAACGGATGTCATCAAAGATGAAGAATTCAGGCTCAGGACCGAAGAATGCAGTGTCACCCAGACCGGTAGACTTCAGGTATTCTTCAGCGCGCTTGGCAACAGAACGTGGATCACGCTCGTAACCCTGCATGGTAGAAGGCTCGATAATGTCACAACGCAGAACCAGGGTTGCATCTTCGGTGAACGGGTCCATGAACGCAGTGGTGTCGTCCGGCATCAGGATCATGTCGGATTCGTTAATGCCTTTCCAGCCAGCGATAGAAGAACCGTCGAACATCTGGCCGCCTTCGAAGAAGTCTTCATCTACGTAGGAAGCAGGGATAGTAACGTGCTGTTCTTTACCCTTGGTGTCTGTGAAGCGCAGATCAACCCACTTCACATCATTTTCTTTGATCAAATTCAGAGTGTTCTCTGACATCTTGTTGTCTCCAGATGCTGGTTCAAATTGATTCAGGGGTTCGCCCTGGTTTTGCCATGCTCAGTCTTGGAGCAATTAGTATGCCACCCAAATGTCAGCCACAAGCCGCACAAAATCAGGGCCAGCACAGCAACAGGGGATATCAACTGCACCAATATAAAACAAAATATGACTTAAACGACCCATTATGGTGCATCTAAATCCACTACCTGTACCGGCCGGAACAGGTACGCCCATTATAGGTTCACCCGATCACTGCCGTACATGGTCGCAGGCACAAAAAAAGCGCTCTGCCGCAACATTTCAGCGCTTTTCCCCCACCCTCTTATTTTTCCGGCCTCCGGCCACCGCGCCCGCTGTCTCTGTTCTGTCAAACGTCTTTGTCATTCTCACCACTGACAGCACTAATTTTCGCCTTGGCGTATATCCCTGCGGTCAGACAATGTACAATCCCGTACCATTTTTTTCAGTGGCGGTTTTTCAGGGCCTGTTGACAGGGATTTAACAGTGCAACCTGAGCTGCAGTCCACGCATCAGAGAGCGTACATGCAAGTGTGCGTACTGTGACGCACACACAGGTTGAACTATTAAGATATGTCTAACGAAATCAATAACTTAAGAAATATTGCCATCATCGCGCACGTTGACCACGGTAAAACCACTCTGGTCGACAAACTGCTCGAGCAGTCCGGCACCCTCGAACGTAATCAGGGTGGCGAGCGCGTGATGGATTCCAACGATCAGGAAAAAGAACGCGGTATTACCATTCTGGCGAAAAACACCGCCATCCGCTGGAACGACTACCGCATCAACATCGTTGACACCCCCGGACACGCCGACTTCGGTGGTGAAGTAGAGCGGGTTATGTCGATGGTGGATTCCGTCTGTCTGCTGGTTGATGCCGTGGATGGTCCGATGCCACAGACCCGTTTCGTGACTCAGAAAGCCTTCGAACGTGGCCTGAAGCCGATCGTGGTGATCAACAAGATTGACCGTCCGGGTGCCCGTCCGGACTGGGTAATGGACGAAATCTTTGATCTGTTCGACCGCCTCGGCGCCACCGAAGAGCAGCTCGACTTCCCGGTTATTTACGCTTCCGCCCTGAACGGTATCGCCGGTAATGATCCCGATGCCATGGCCGATGACATGACGCCTCTGTTCCAGATGATCGTTGATCACGTACAGCCGCCGGAAGTGGAAATTGATGGTCCGTTCCAGATGCAGGTTTCCGCACTGGACTACGACAGTTTCGTCGGCGTTATCGGGGTTGGCCGTATCACCCGTGGCAAGCTGAAGCCGGGCACCGATGTACAGCTGATCGATCTGAATGAAAAAGTCCGTAAAGGCCGTATCCAGCAGGTGAAAGGCTTCCACGGTCTGAACCGTGTGGATGTGGAAGAAGCCACCGCCGGTGACATCGTCTGTATTTCCGGTATCGATGGCCTGAACATCTCCGACACCCTGTGTGCTGTCGGCAACGTTGAAGCCCTGCCACCACTGAGCGTGGACGAGCCGACCGTATCCATGACCTTCCAGGTGAACGATTCCCCGTTCGCCGGTAAAGAAGGTAAGTTCGTGACTTCCCGTAACATTAAGGACCGCCTGGATCAGGAGCTGATTCACAACGTGGCCCTGCGTGTTGAGCCAGGTGACAGCCCGGAAAAATTCAAGGTTTCCGGCCGTGGTGAACTGCACCTGTCAGTACTGATTGAAACCATGCGCCGTGAAGGCTTTGAGCTGGCCATCGGTAAACCGGAAGTGGTACAGAAAGAAATCGACGGTGAGCTGCAGGAGCCGTACGAACAGGTGGTGATTGATGTTGAAGATGAACATCAGGGCTCCATCATGGAAGAGATGGGTAACCGCCGTGCAGAAATGACCAACATGGTACCGGACGGCAAAGGCCGTGTGCGTCTGGAGTTCATCGCTCCGGCACGTGGCCTGATCGGCTTCCGTGGCCAGTTCCTGACCCTGACGTCCGGCTCCGGTATCCTGACCAACGTGTTTGATCACTATGGTCCGGTACAGACCAGCCTTGGCGCTACCCGTCACAACGGTGTACTGGTCTCCATGGTTGCCGGTAAGGCACTGGGTTATGCCCTGTACACCCTGCAGGACCGTGGTCGCCTGTTTATTGGCCCGCAGACTGAAGTGTATGAAGGCATGATCGTGGGTCTGCACTCACGCGATAACGATCTGGTGGTTAACCCGACCAAGGCCAAACAGCTGACCAACGTCCGTGCTTCCGGTACTGACGAAGCGATCGTGCTGACGCCGCCGGTAAAACATACGCTGGAACAGGCTCTGGAATTTATCGAAGACGACGAACTGGTGGAAGTAACGCCGGTCAGCATCCGTCTGCGTAAGAAATTCCTGACAGAAAACGAGCGTAAACGCGCCAGAAAAGGCTGATTTTTGCCTGATAAGAAAAGCCGGCCTTGTGCCGGCTTTTTTTTTGCCTTATTACTGATACATCTGTCTGACGGGAAGTCTTTATGCGCCGCCTGCTGCCCTTGTTTCTGCTGCTGTTCATCCTGCCGCTCCGGGCAGAAATTCTGGTAGTCGGCTGTAACGGTTATATTCCACCTTACGTTATCCAGCAGAATGACCGCGGCATTATCCTCGATATCCTGCGTGCTGCCCTGAGCAGTCAGGGCTATCAGCTGAAAATCAGTTATGGCAGCAATACTGACAACGTCCACGCCTTTAATGAAGGGATGCTGGATGTCGCCTGCATCAGTAATGTGAATGCCTCACCGGGTGCTTATTTTTCTTCGCAGCCCCTGCTCGAACTGCAGAACCTGGCGGTGACGCTGGACACCCCGGAAGTCACCGTCAATTCTGTTGCTGACCTCAGCCACTACCGGGTCAGCGCCTTCAATAATGCCACCCACCTGCTGCCTGCCCCTTATGCCGCTGCCGTCAGCCGCAGTCCGCAGTACACCGAATATTCAGATCAGAGCCGTCAGGTGGCCTCCCTGTTCAGTCATCAGTCCGATATACTGATTCTCGACCAGACCATCTTCCGCTATTACCTCAGCCAGCTGCGCCGTTTATCCCCCAATGATGCCAGGCTGCACAGTCAGTACCGCTTCCAGCGGCTGTTCGATTCCTATTACTACTACATCGCCTTTCATTCTGAAGCGGTGCGCAACGCCTTTGATGAAGGCCTGCGCATCATCCGTGAAAACGGGGATTATCAGCACATCATGGCAAGCTACCAGAAGCTGCTGGCCGATTACCTGCTGCACTGACAGCCTTCAGAGCACATAAAAAAACCCGGCCGGAGCCGGGTTTTTTACGCTGCACAGTATCCGGTCAGATATCAGATATCTGCCAGAGACTTCAGCGGGTAGTTAGCTGGCAGCGGCTGACGCGCAACACCGGTATCCACAGCGGCCTGAGCCACAGCGTTGGATACGACACCCAGCAGACGGGAATCAACGGCTTTAGGAATGATGTATTCCTTACCGAATTCCAGAGAGTCCAGACCGTAGGCGTCGAGCACTTCCTGAGTGATAGGCTCTTTCGCCAGACCAGCCAGTGCTTTCGCGGCAGCCAGTTTCATTTCTTCGTTAATGCGGGCTGCACGGACATCCAGCGCACCACGGAAAATGAACGGGAAGCCCAGTACGTTGTTTACCTGGTTCGGGTAATCAGAACGGCCGGTCGCCATGATCGCGTCAGGACGTGCTTCAGCAACGATTTCCGGCATAATTTCCGGTACCGGGTTAGCGCAGGCAAAGATGATCGGGTTTTCCGCCATCGCTTTGATCTGCTCACCGGTCACCATGTTCGGACCGGACAGACCCAGGAAGATGTCCGCACCCGCCAGGGCATCGTCAACGGTACGCTTGTCAGTTTCTACCGCGAACGCCTGCTTGTACTGATTCAGGTCATCACGACCGGAATGAATCACGCCTTTACGGTCACACATAAAGATGTTTTCCGGCTTCATGCCAGCCAGAATCAGCAGCTTGGAGCAGGAAATCGCAGCGGCACCGGCACCCAGTACACACATTTTGGCGTCTTCGATTTTCTTACCGACGATTTCCAGTGCATTCAGGGCACCGGCAACGGTTACGATTGCGGTACCGTGCTGGTCGTCGTGGAATACCGGAATATCACACTGTTCGATCAGTGTGCGTTCAATTTCAAAACACTCAGGTGCTTTGATGTCTTCCAGGTTGATACCGCCAAAAGTGTTGGCGATACGGCGGACAGTATCAATAAACGCCTGCGGGCTTTCGTGCTCAACTTCGATATCAATGGAGTCAACGCCGGCAAAGCGTTTGAACAGCAGGGATTTCCCTTCCATCACCGGCTTGGAAGCCAGAGGACCCAGGTTACCCAGACCCAGAATGGCAGTACCGTCAGAGATTACGGCAACCAGGTTGCCCTTGGCCGTGTATTTATAGGCATTTTCCGGGTCAGCAGCGATTTCCTTCACCGGCTCAGCCACACCCGGGCTGTACGCCAGTGACAGGTCACGGGAAGTTTGGGCCGGAGTGGTCAGTTCGATGCTGATCTTGCCTGGCTTAGGGAACTGATGGTAGTCCAGAGCTGCTTGTTTTAAATCTTCTGACATAGTGCTCATCCAGTTTCGTCGCGTTGTATAAATGCCCGGCTGTGCAATCAATGTCGTCCAGATCACGGGGCATAAGGGCCGTACTTTCTACCAAAAACCTATTGCCTTTTCCACCTAATCCGCTATGGGAGTGGTCAGAAAATGCCCCAGATCAGGGCTTTGGACGGGTCGGAAGGCACATTGTTACCGTCAGACCGGGTGATGCATTCGCTGCGTTGATGATTCCGCCATGCAGCTCAACAATCCGCTTGACCAGCGCCAGCCCGATGCCGTAACCACCGGCAGCATGGTCCCGCGCCGGGTCCACCTGAGTGAAAGGATCGAAGATACGTTGCAGCTCTTCCGCCGGCACCCCCGGCCCTTCATCGGTCACGGTAATGGCGACTTTTTCACCCCTGATACGCACCCGGACCGTGAGTCTGCCACCCTCCGGTGAAAAACGGATGGCGTTGCGCAGCAGATTATCGAAGGCGCGCTCGATCAGAATCCAGTCCCAGTCGCAGCGGAACGCATCCGCCGTCAGGTCGGCCTGCAGCGTCAGTTTGCGCTGCGCAATTTCCAGCTCAGCATCCTGCAGCCACAGGCGGATCTGCGCCGCCAGTGAACGGGGTTCGGTCTGCAGCGCCTGCGAATCCTGCTGCTGCAGACGGGCCAGATCGAGAATCTGACTGACCAGTGCATCCACCTGTCCGACCGCCCGCTCGATGCGGTTATGTTCCGCCGCCAGCAGGCCGTCGCTGTCTTTTTTGCGCGCAATGCCGAGTGCAATCTGCAGCCGGGTCAGGGGGGAACGCAGCTCGTGGGAAACATCCCTCAGCAACTGCTGATGACTGTGCAACAGGCGCTGCAGAGCACCGGCCATATCCACCACTTCGCCGGCCAGCGAGCCGATTTCATCGTGGCGGTAGAGGTCGCGGCGCAGACCGGAAACATCAAAGTTGCCGTCCCCCAGCTGGCGGACTGTCGTCTGCAGCCGGCGGATCGGCCCGGTCAGGCTCCAGGCCAGGATAAAGCACAGCAGGGTCACCACCACCACCACCGCCGCCGGTACCAGCCAGCGGTTTTCATTATCCAGCACACTCTGCCAGCCGGTCCGGGTAACGGCGATATAGAGATAATTCTGCCGCTGCAGCGGGCCGATCATCAGCCAGCCGTCATTCTGCCCCCACAGCACAGCGTCTTCCGCCGCCGCCTGCTCGACAAACTCTTCCAGATCGTGAGGCAGCTGACTGAGCATATCCACCGGTACCGCCACCAGATTCCAGCCCGGGCGGAACTTGCGCCACAGCTTGCGTCCTTCAGCAATGATGGGCCGCTCACGGTCCATCATCTGCACCAGATGCATCAGTTCACGCTGGGAGGCCTGACGGTAGTAATCTTCCTCGATCCAGTCATTGGTCAGCACAGCCGCCCACATGGCGACAAAAATAACGCCCCAGAACCAGAGAAAGATTTTAAAAAAGAGGGAGCGGTACCAGCGCATCAGGGCACCAGCATATACCCGCGCGAGCGGACGGTTTTGATCCAGTCCGAGTTGTCTTCCCGGTGGCCAAGTTTCTTACGCAGGTTACTGACGTGCATGTCGATGGAGCGGTCGTAGGCCATCAGCGGACGGCCAAGGGCCGCCAGCGACAGGGTGTCTTTATCCACCAGTTCGCCAACGTGTTCCATCAGGCACTGCAGGACGCCGAATTCAGCCCCGGTGAGCGGCACTTCCTCAGCGCTCAGGGTCACCACACGTTTGGTCATGTTCAGCTGCAGTTCACCGACGTTCATCGTGCCCGGGGTTTTCACCGGGCTGTCGGAGGCCAGATCGATGCGGCGGAACAGGGCCTTGATGCGCGCCACCAGCTCGTGGTGGTGGTAAGGCTTGGGAATATAGTCATCGGCACCGTGTTCCAGCCCCAGCACGCGGTCCACACTTTCCCCGCGCGCGGTCAGCATAATGACCGGCACAGCCGAGTCTTCACGCAGCTTTTTCAGCACTTCGAAGCCGTTCATTTTCGGCAGCATCACGTCGAGCAGGATCAGGTCGAAATCACCGGACAGCGCTTTCTGCAGACCGCTTTCACCATCCTGTACCGCTGTCAGATCGAAGCCTTCCATCGACAGGTACTCATGCAGCAGCTCGCCGAGTTCGTAGTCATCATCAACCAGCAGAATGGATTTCATAGTCACCTCCGAGTCTTTCAGTGTACTGCCCCGCACTGCCGCCGGGCAGGACTTTTACCCTTCTTTGCCCTGCCCGTCAGTGATCCAGCAGTGTGGCAATCCAGCGCGACTGAGGGTTGGTTTCCAGCGCGATTTTCACCACCATGGTCAGTGGAATCGACAGCAGCATTCCCACCGGACCGAGAATCCAGCCCCAGAAGACCAACGACAGGAAGACCACCAGCGTCGACAACCCCAGCGAACGCCCCATCAATCGCGGTTCCACCACATTGCCGAACAGGGTATTCACGATCACATACACCGCCGCCGTCGCCGCCGCCACGCCCGGGCCGAGCTGAATCAGGGCAATCAGCACCGCCGGTACCGCCGCAATAATGGAACCGATATTGGGAATGTAATTCAGCAGGAACGCCACCAGCCCCCACAACGCCCAGTAATCCACCCCCAGCAGAGCCAGCAACAGCGCCACGGTACCGCCGGTGCCGAAACTGACGATGGTCTTGATCAGCAGATAACGCTGCACCGATTGGGTAAAACGTTCAAAGTGCTGGAAGGCCAGGGTCTGTTCACCGAAGGCCTTTTTCACCTTGCGCGGAAAACCGGACGCTTCCAGCAGAATAAAAATGACGGTAAACAGAATCAGAAAGGTATTGGTCAGCACGCCACCGAGACCATTGAACACCGAGGCCACGGTTTTCATCACCACCCCGGGGTTCACGTATTCGCGGATCACATTATCCGCCACCTCCACCCCCAGGCTGCGCAGCCACTGCACGCCCTGTGATGTCAGCGCCTGCAGTTTCTGTTCATACACCGGCACATCCTTGTAGAAGGCGTTGATGGTGCCACCGATAAAGGAGGCCAGCAGACTGCCGAGCAACAGGAAAGCCACCACCAGCAGCAGCACCGCCAGCACATCCGGCACCCGGTGGCGGGTCAGCCAGTGCATCACCGGTGCACTGACGATGGCAATAAAGATGGCGAGCAGAAACGGCACCAGCATCGCCGCCGCGCTTTTGATGCCGGCAATCACCACCACCGCGGCGGCGGCGGTCAGCAGCAGATTACCGGCAAGACGATGATCCGTTCCCATAAATCGCACCCTGTTCAGAATTCATGCGCAGCATACAGGATTCTGTTGCCGCTGAGACCGCACTTGGCAAACCGGATCAGGTTTTATAATATCCGCGCCCTGATCGCGGAAGTGGTGAAATTGGTAGACACGCTGGATTTAGGTTCCAGTGCCGCAAGGTGTGAGAGTTCGAGTCTCTCCTTCCGCACCAGTATTCAACAGCAGCTCATCCACAGGGAGCAGACCATGCCCGGCCTTCTTATCCTGCTGGTTTTCCTCCTCCTCGGCGGGGTTCTGCAGCAGCTGTTTTCTCTCCCCGTACCGGCCTCCATCATCGGTATGCTGCTGTTGCTGCTGGCGTTGATTGTGCGCGGCCAGACTCCGGATGCACTGCAGAAAATCACCCAGACCCTGTCGCCGCTGCTGCCGCTGTTCCTGATTCCGGTCAGTGTCGGTATCGTCACCCAGAAGCATCTGCTCGAAGCCCACGCCACCGAGCTGCTGGTGATTCTGGCGGTCAGTATTATTCCCGGCGCGCTGGTCAGCGCCTGGATCATGAGCCGGGGGAAATCCGGATGATCAACACCCTGCTGCATACCCCGCTATTCTGGGCTGCGCTCACCATCGGCGCCTTTATCCTCGGCCAGCAGCTGTACCGCCGCACCGGCAACAACGCCTTTCTGCCGCCGATCCTGACCGGCATCATTCTGGTGGTGGTGACGCTGGAACTGAGTGGCGTGCCGTACGCCACCTATATGGAAGGTGGTACCTTCCTGCATACCATGCTCGGGCCGGTGGTGGTCATGCTGGCCGTGCCCCTGTATCAGTATCTGCATACCATGCGTAAGCAATGGCTGCGCATTGTCCTCGCCATCACCCTGGGCAGCGGCACCACGGTTGCCTGTGCGGTGGCCATGGCGTATTTCTGGATCGGTAATGACGCCATTACCACCACCATGTACACCAAATCCATCACCACCCCGGTGGCGGTTGCCATTACCGAACAGGTGGGAGGCATCAGCGCCCTGGCTTCGGCCTTTGTCATCATTACCGGTATTCTTGGCGCCCTGATGATTCCGCCACTGCTGCGCCTGACGCGTATGGATGACCCGCAGACCACCGGCCTGACGCTGGGGATCTGCGCCCACGCCATCGGCACCAGCCGGGCGCTGGAGCTGGGGCCGCAGCAGTCGGCCTATGCTGCCATGGCGATGACACTGACCGCCACGCTGCACGCGCTGGTTCTGCCCTGGGCGGTATAGGCAGAAGCGCGTTCAGCAACTATGGTTACAGGGACTCCCTCATCAGGATGAATTATGGGGCGCTATAAAAAATATCTCTGGCTGACGGTACTCAGCATCACGGTGATCGTCAGCATCGCCAGCTGTCTGATGCTGTATCTGTCCGTGCTCAGGGATGAGGAACAACGGCTGCAGCAGTGGGCGGATAATTTTGCCCAGCAGTGGCTGACCCAGGCGTCCGGCGATATCTCAGCGGCCGAATTCGGTTACCTGAAAACCCTCGGCTTCAGTATTCAGATCGCTGCCGCCAGTGATAATGGCAATGTCGACTACCGCTTTACCGCCCCCAGCATCCGTTCCCGGGAACTGACAGCCGCCCTGCAGGGCAGGCAGGGCAGCGTGCGCTATCAGGCGGATGACGGCCATGATTATCTGGCGGTTTACCGTCCGCTGGCCGGCCGCTCGGCCCTGGCGGTCAGCATCCCGCTGAACGAAATCCAGAGTCAGTACCTGTCATCCTTCCTGCAGGTCATGCTGATCAACCTGGCACTGGTCGTTATCTGCATGGCCGGTTTTTATCATCTGGTGCGGCCTCTGGAAGGCTACGCCGGCCGGCGGCGGCTGGAGAATGCCCTGAAATGGGAACATATGACCGGCGTTGCCCTGCTGCTCAGCCCGCGCCAGGTACTGCTGGAAGCCAGCCCCGGCTTCAGCGAACGCTTTGACCTGAACGCCGGCGAACGGCTGCAGAAGCTGATGCCGGGCCATGAGCAGAGCCGTACCGGTGATTACCTGCAGCAGGCACTCGACAGCGACGATACCCTTGATTTCGAATGCACCCTGAACAGCCGCCGGGAAGGCAGCAGCCACTGGTCGCTCAGTGTGCGCCGCTGGCAGTACCAGGGGCAGACTTACCTACTGGTGACCGGTGACGACATCAGTAAACGGCACGGCATGGAAATCGAGCTGCGCGCCGAGCAGCAGCGCGTCAGTGCCTATTTCAACGCCATGCAGACACTGCTGATTATCTGCGACAGCGACGGCCGCATTCTGCGCCTCAACCAGCCGGTGCAGACGCTGCTGAATATGGATGAGCAACAACTGGTACAGCAGCCGCTGAGTTACCTGATCCCGCGTTCCGGTGCCATTGCTTTCCGCGCCGACCTGCGCCGTCTGCTCGGCAGCCATGAAGACAATATTGCCACCCAGTTTCCGCTGGTGTCGGCCAGCGGCCGCGAATCCATTATCAGCTGGCGCATGACGCGGCTGAATGACGGCCGCCACGGTGGCGGCGAAATCCTGCTGGCCGGACTCGACATCACCGACTCCGTTGCCAATCAGCAGGCACTGGAAACGGCCAACCGCAGAATCCGCGAAACCCTGGAACAGGCCGAACAGGCGAACCGCTCCAAATCCGTGTTCCTCGCCAACATGAGTCACGAAATCCGCACGCCGATGAACGGCATTCTCGGCGCCGCAGAACTGCTGCTGGACTCATCGCTGACGGAAGATCAGCGCCATTATCTGAGTATTATCCACAGCTCATCGCATGTGCTGCTGGATATCATCAACGACATCCTCGACCTGTCGAAAATTGAATCCGGCAAGCTGGAAGTGGAAAGCATCAGCTTTGACCTCAACGAACTGCTGACCCGTATCTACCAGCTGTTCAATGAGCCGGTCAGGCGTAAAGGTCTGTCACTGGTTTACTACTACGATGGTCAGCTGCCGGTGTGGTGGCTGGGCGATCCCAAACGTATCCGCCAGATCATCACCAACCTGCTCAGCAATGCACTCAAATTCACCACCAAAGGGCGTATCGAAATCCGCATCAGCGGCGAGCAGAGCGGGGATCATCAGTACAACCTGTTGCTCGCCGTCAGCGACAATGGCATCGGCATCGCGGAAGAGAAACAGCAGCAGATTTTTGAAGCCTTCCGCCAGGCTGACAGCAGCACCTCACGCCAGTACGGTGGCACTGGCCTCGGCCTGACCATCAGCCGCCATCTGGCGCGGGCAATGAACGGTGATATCCGCCTGCAGTCTGAAATCGGCAACGGCAGTACCTTCACCCTCTGCCTGCCGCTGCATGAAGGCACCCCCACGGTGGCAGAAACACCAGCCGTCACCAGTGGCCAGCCGCCGGCGCTGTCCGGCCGTATCCTGCTGGCAGAAGATAATGTGGTGAATCAGAAGATTGCGGAACGCATGCTGGAACGTCTGGGGCTGGCCGTTACCACCGTCGGTAACGGCGAAGAAGCCATTACTGAAGTACTGGCTCACGACTACGATCTGATTCTGATGGACGTCAATATGCCGGTGCTGGACGGCCTTACCGCCACCGGCCGTATCCGCGACCTGAGCAGTGACAAAAGCCGTATCCCGGTCATTGCCCTGACTGCCAATGCCATGCCCGAAGACCGCCAGCGCTGCCTGGACGCCGGCATGGACGACTTCATCAGCAAACCCATGCGCATGGATGAACTGACCAACGCCATCGCCCGCGCCCTGCAGCAGAATCAGGAACTGAGCAATTCGCCCTGAAAACGTCCGGCCAGATATTCCTGTGCCAGCGTGATGGCGGCCAGAGCGCGCCCCTCGCTGAAATCGTCACGCCGATACAGCTCTGCCAGGTTATCCAGTTTCCACGGCACCAGTTCCAGCGGTTCCGGCTCATCCCCTTCGAGCTGTGACGGATAAAGATCCTGCGCCACCACCACACTGATACCACCGGCCATATAACTGGGTGACAGGCTGAGCTTTTTCAGAAAAGTGAACTCACGCGCGGCATAACCGATCTCTTCCTGCAGCTCACGGTTACAGGCTTCGCGCAGACTTTCACCCATATCAATGGCACCTTTTGGCAGCGTCAGGGTGTAATCCTCAATACCGCCCCCATATTCCCTGATCAGAGCGATGGTATCGTCATCCAGCAGAGCGACCAGCATGACCGCGCCGGAACCGCCGGGCACCAGACGCTCATAAGTCCGTTCCACACCGTTACTGAAACGCAGGTCGAACGACTCCACCCGGAACAGACGGCTCTGCGCCACAATATGACGATCCAGAATCTGTGGTTTTTTATGCATAACAGCCCTGTTTAAATATTGCGTATGACATCGGACGAGTATAACCCTATGAGTCTGCCAGACTGGCAACAAATTGATACCGTGCTGCTGGATATGGACGGCACCCTGCTGGACCTGCACTTCGACAACTATTTCTGGCTGCAGCATATTCCGGCGCGCTATGCCGAACATCACGGCATGAGTGAAGAAGAAGCCCTGGCGGAGCTGAACAAAAGTTTCGTCGGTCTGCGCGGCACCCTGAACTGGTACTGTCTCGACTACTGGACCGAACTAACCGGCCTGCCGGTGGCGGAACTGAAGCGCGATGTGCAGCACAAGATCGGCTTCCGGCCGCACGTGCAGGATTTCCTCGCCCGCCTGCGGGCGCTGGGCAAACGCACCGTGATCGTGACCAACGCGCACCGCGACAGCGTTAACCTGAAAATGGAACACACCGGGCTCGATACCATGGTCGACCGCATCATCAGCTCCCACGATTATCAGGAGCCGAAAGAAAGCCAGGCCTTCTGGGATCACCTGCAGCGCGATGAAGCCTTCGATCCGGCGCGCACCCTGCTCATCGACGACAGTGAGTCTGTGTTAGAATCCGCCGCCCGCTGGGGCATCCGCAATCTGCTGGCCATTTTTCATCCGGACAGCCGCAGAGAGCCGGTCACCAGCGACCGTTTCCCCGGCATCCATCACTTCAATGAACTGGATTTTTAACCGGCCGGCGCCGGACAGCGAGAAAGCAGATGACTGAAGCCAACGACCGAATCCGTCTTGATAAATGGCTGTGGGCAGCCCGTTTCTTCCGCACCCGTGCGATGGCGAAAACCGCCATTGAAGGCGGCAAAGTGCATTATGAAGGGCAGCGCTGCAAGGTCAGCAAGATCGCCGAAATCGGTGCCACCCTGACCGTCCGTCAGGGCTTCGACGAAAAAGAAGTGGTGATCACAGCCCTGTCCGATCAGCGCCGCGGAGCGCCGGAAGCGCGCCTGCTGTACGAAGAAACCCCGGCCAGCATCAAAAAGCGGATGGACGATTCCGAACGCCGGCGCGTGATGAAATCATCCATGATGGCCCCGGCCCACAAACCCAACAAAAAAGAGCGCCGCGATATGCGCCGCTTTGCACAGAATCAGGACTACTGACATGAGTGAGATCAGCCGCGATACCCTGCAGCGTTTCAGCTTCGACAATACCGACCTGCGCGGTGAAATTGCCCATCTGGACGACAGCTGGCGCGAAGTGATCCGCCGCCACCAATATCCGCAGATTGTGCGCCGCTCACTGGGGGAACTGATGGCCGCCACCGCCCTGCTCAGTTCGAACCTCAAATTTGCCGGCCGCCTGACCCTGCAGGTACGTCTGCCCGGCAACGTCTCCCTGTTGCAGGCGGAAACCAGCGATCAGGGCCAGCTGCGCGCCATTGCCCGCTACGATCACGACAGCAGCGAAGCCGACCTCAGCTTTGACGACGGCCATCTGGTTATCACCATTGAGCCGGAACAGGGGCAGAAATATCAGGGAATTACCGCCATCAGCGGCGGCAATATCGCCGCGGCCCTGGAAGAATACTTCACCCAGTCAGAACAGCTGGCGACCCGCTTCTGGCTGGCCTGTGGTGATAACTCTGCCGCCGGCCTGATGGTGCAGAAAATGCCTGCCGCAGCCAGCGATGACGAAGACGCCTGGGACCGCATCAGCCATCTGGCGTCCACCGTCAAAGACGAAGAACTGCTGCAGCTGCCGGCCGAAGAACTGCTGCACCGCCTGTTCCATGAAGAGCAGACCCGCGTCTACCCGGCCTCGGCACTGTCCTTCTTCTGCACCTGTTCCAAAGACCGGACCGCCACGGCGCTGCATCAGCTCGGCTACGATGAACTGCAGTCCATGCTCCATGAGCTGGGCCAGATCGACATCACCTGTGAGTTCTGCCAGCAGCACTATGTCTTTGATGAACAGGATATTAATGACCTGTTTCCGGAGCGGAACCTGCACTGAGCAGGGCCGCGCCTGAACAATAAATAGACAATAACTATCAAGCTAAAAGAGAATAGCTCTCAACAACCCTGAAAGGGGCTTAGCGTTTGAGCAATTTTCTGGCATAATTCCGCGCCTTCTGACTTTTATGGGTTCGCCCGCGCACCCTCAGGGCGTTACAGCAACATCTGAGTAGGGCTTAAGCCATACACTTTAATGAGGACCCCTCCGGGCACAGATATGACCACTGTTTACTCCGACTTATCGACACCGTTACTGATTGAACAAGCTATTACCCGTGGCGAAGGCCACCTGCAGGACAACGGTGCGCTGGTTGTTGAAACCGGTAAACGCACCGGCCGTTCCCCGATGGACCGTTTCATCGTGGAAGAGCCGAGCAGCAAAGACGCCATCGACTGGGGCAACATCAACCGCCCGTTCGATGCCGACAAATTTGATGCCCTGTGGGACCGCGTTGAAGAGTATCTGTCCCAGCACGACAGCTTTGTATCCCATGTTCATGTCGGTGCCGATCCTCAGCATTACCTGCCGGTTAAAATGGTTACCCAGACTGCCTGGCAGAACCTGTTCGGCCGTAACCTGTTTATCCGCCCGGATAACTACAACCCGTCTTCCAAAGAAGAGTGGCAGATTCTCAACGTTGCCGGTTTCGAATGTGATCCGGAGCGTGACGGCACCAACTCTGATGGCGCCGTCATCATTAACTTCGCCCAGCGCAAAGTACTGCTGGCCGGTATGCGTTACGCCGGTGAAATGAAGAAAGCCATGTTCTCAGTACAGAACTTCCTGCTGCCGGAAAAAGACGTGCTGCCGATGCACTGTTCTGCCAACGTCGGTGAAGATGGTGATACCTGTCTGTTCTTCGGTCTGTCCGGTACCGGTAAAACCACGCTGTCCGCGGACCCTGAGCGTTACCTGATCGGTGACGACGAGCATGGCTGGGGCAAAGGTACCGTCTTCAATATCGAAGGTGGCTGCTATGCCAAGACCATCGACCTGTCTGAGAAGAACGAACCGATTATCTGGAAAGCGATCCGCTTCGGCGCCATCGTGGAGAACGTGGTGACTCACCCGGTTTCCCGTGTCGCTGACTACGCTGACGTTTCCAAAACTGAAAACACCCGTTGTGCCTACCCGCTGGAGCACGTTGAAAAACGCGTTCTGGAAAACATGGCCGGCGAACCGAAAGCCGTTATCTTCCTGACCTGCGACATGACCGGCGTTCTGCCACCGGTTTCAGTACTGAGCAAAGAACAGGCGGCATACCACTTCCTGTCCGGTTACACCGCGCTGGTCGGCTCCACCGAAATGGGCGGCACCAAAGGACTGAAGTCTACCTTCTCCACCTGCTTCGGTGCTCCGTTCTTCCCGCGTCCGGCTGGCGAATACGCCGAGCTGCTGATCAAGCGTGTGACTGAATTCGACTCTCAGGTTTACCTGGTTAACACCGGCTGGACTGGTGGTGCCAACGGTGCCGGCGGTGAGCGTTTCAGCATCCCGACCACCCGCGCCGTGATCTCTGCGATCCAGAACGGCAAGCTGCGTGGTGTGGAAACTGAGACCGTACCGGTATTCAACCTGCTGGTGCCGAAAACACTGGAAGGTGTTGACTCCAAGCTGCTCAACCCACGTAACACCTGGGCTGACCCGGCGAAATACGACGAAGCCGCCAAAGCTCTGGCTGAACAGTTCATCGCTAACTTCACCAAGTACGATGTATCTGAAGCCATTCTGGCAGCCGGCCCACAGCTGTAATCAGCCCCCGCTGAACAGCTGACCGGAACGGGAGATGTGAAAGCATCTCCCGTTTTTTATTTGCCCCACAGTGTGGCCTGATACGCACTTAACACTGCCTCGCCACAGCCCGGATCAGGTATACTCAGCTCTTCATTTTCCGCTATTTATTCAGAGAGTTATGAGTCACGAGTCCATCGGTATCCGCATCGCTGAAGAACTGGGCATCCGCCCGCAACAGGTATCTGCCGCCGTCGCCCTGCTGGACGAAGGCGCCACCGTACCCTTTATCGCCCGTTACCGGAAAGAAGTCACCGGTGAACTGGATGACAGTCAGCTGCGTACCCTGGAAGAGCGTCTGCGTTACCTGCGCGAAATGGAAGACCGCCGCGACGCCATCCTCAAAAGCATCGACGAGCAGGGCAAACTGAGCGACGAACTGAAAAGCGACATTCTCGCCGCCGACACCAAAACCCGCCTCGAAGATCTCTATCTGCCGTACAAGAAAAAGCGCCGCACCAAGGGCCAGATCGCTATCGAAGCCGGACTCGAACCGCTGGCCGATGCCCTGCTGGGTAACCCGGATCTGAACCCGGAAGCCGAAGCCGCGGCTTATATCAATGCTGAGAAAGAAGTCTCCGATGCCAAGGCCGCTCTGGACGGTGCCAAGTACATCCTGATGGAACGCTTCGCCGAAGACGCCAACCTGCTGGCCAGCCTGCGCAGCTTTATGAAACAGGAAGCCACGCTGTCGGTACGGGTAGTGCCGGGTCAGGAAGGACCGGGAGCAAAATTCGCGGATTATTTTGAACACGATGAGCCGCTGAAAAGCGTCCCCAGCCACCGTGCGCTGGCCATTCTGCGTGGCCGTAATGAAGGCGTGCTGAGCTTCTCACTGGTCACCGGTGACCCGGCCGACAAACTGACACCGAGTCCGTGTGAAGGCATGATTGCCGGCCATTTCGGTATCGAAAACAAAGGCCGTGCCGGCGACCGCTGGCTGGCGGAAGTGGTGAAGTGGACCTGGCGCATCAAGCTGCTGACCCACCTCGAAACCGAACTGATGGGCGATGTGCGCGAGCAGGCAGAAGAGTCGGCCATCAAGGTCTTCGCCGACAACCTGAAAGACCTGCTGTTAGCCGCACCGGCCGGCCGTAAAGCCACCATGGGGCTGGACCCGGGCCTGCGTACCGGGGTGAAGGTTGCGGTGGTGGATAACACCGGCAAAGTGGTCGACTACGCCACCATTTATCCGACCCCGCCGCAGAACAAACTGGCGGAATCCGCCGCCGTACTGAGCGCGCTGATCGCCAAACACAACGTCGAACTGATCTCCATCGGTAACGGTACCGGTTCGCGTGAAACCGACAAATTCGTCGGCGATATGATCAAAGCCCAGCCAGCGCTGAAAAACGTGCAGAAAGTCATGGTGAACGAAGCCGGCGCTTCGGTTTACTCCGCCTCTGAACTGGCGGCGAAAGAATTTCCTGATCTCGATGTGACCATCCGCGGCGCCGTATCCATTGCCCGCCGTCTGCAGGACCCGCTGGCTGAGCTGGTGAAAATCGAACCCAAATCCATTGGTGTCGGCCAGTACCAGCACGACGTTAACCAGTCGCAGCTGGCACGCACCCTGGATGCGGTGGTGGAAGACTGTGTGAACTCCGTCGGTGTCGACCTGAATACCGCCTCCGCACCGCTGCTGACCCGCGTTTCCGGCCTGAACACCACGCTGGCCAGCAACATTGTCGCCTTCCGTGATGCCAACGGCGCCTTCAGCAGCCGCGACGATCTGAAAAAAGTCCCGCGTCTGGGCGACAAAACCTTCGAACAGGCCGCCGGCTTCCTGCGCATTATGAACGGCAGCAACCCGCTGGACGCGTCCGCGGTGCACCCGGAATCCTATCCGGTGGTGGAAAAAATCGCGCACGAGTTTTCCCGTGACGTAGCCAGCCTGATCGGCGACAGCGCCACCCTGAAGTCGGTTAACGCAGCCAGCTTCAGCGACGATAAAACCGGCGAAATCACCGTCAGAGACATCGTTGCCGAGCTGCAGAAGCCGGGCCGCGACCCGCGTCCGGAATTTAAATTCGCTGAATTTAAAGAAGGTGTGGAAGAAATCAAAGACCTGAAGCCGAACATGGTGCTCGAAGGCGTGATCACCAACGTCGCCGCTTTCGGTGCCTTCGTGGATATCGGCGTGCATCAGGATGGCCTGGTGCATATTTCTGCCCTGTCCGATACCTTTGTCAAAGATCCGCGCGACGTGGTCAAAGCCGGCGATATCGTCAAAGTGAAAGTGATGGAAGTCGATGTCGCACGTAAGCGTATCGGCCTGTCCATGCGCATGAGCGATGACGCCAATGAACGTGCCGCCGAACGGACGCCGGGCGAAAAACCGAACCGTAACCGCAGCGCCGGTAAAGCACGCACCAGCTTTGGTGATAAAGGTTCACAACCTCAGGGTGCCATGGCCGGTGCTCTGGCAGCGGCCTTTGCCAAAGCGAAGAAGTAAGCCTGCCGGGAAGGCAGAGCCCTGCCTTCCCTTCCTTCAGTGACATTCAGAACGAACAATGAATACCACCAGCTGCACCCTTGGGTGGTATCGTTTCTCCTGCATTTACACCTATAATCCGTCGATCACTGAATCTGCCCCGAGGCACCCTTGGCCACACAACAAGCGACCAGTTACCAGGACACCCTGAGCCTGTTCAGCAACCCCGATACCCTGTCCCTGCTCAACCGCATTCAGCGTGGTATTGAGAAGGAAGGGCTGCGCTGCTCGGCGCAGGGAATTATCAGTCAGAAACCGCACCCGCGCGGGCTGGGCTCAGCGCTGACGCATCCGGCCATTACCACGGATTATTCTGAAGCGCTGCTGGAATTCATTACCCCGGTGTTTCCCAGCGCCCACGAGGCACTGGCGTATCTGGAAATCGCGCACCGTCATTCCTATAAACAGCTGGATAACGAACTGATCTGGCCGGCCTCCATGCCCTGTATCCTGCAGGGCGAAATGAGCGTCCCCATTGCAGAATACGGCACCTCCAATGTCGGCCGACTGAAACATATTTACCGTCATGGCCTGTGGCACCGCTATGGCCGCATTATGCAGACCATCGCCGGTATCCATTACAACTTCTCGGCACCGGAAGCGCTGTGGCCACTGCTGCATGCCGCCGATCCGGCCGGTAGCCAGTACAACGCGCAGGGCTATATCTCTGCCCGCTACTTCGGTCTGATCCGTAACTTCCGCCGTTATTCCTGGCTGCTGATGTATCTGTTCGGTGCCTCGCCGGCTGTGTGTGAGAGCTTCCTCTCCGGCCGCGATCACAAGCTTGACCGCATCAATCAGCACACGCTGTTTTCACCTTATGCCACATCACTGCGCATGAGCGATCTCGGCTATCAGAACAATGCCCAGTCAAAACTCATGGTGTGCCACAACACCGTCGACAGCTATATCAAAACCCTGGGCAAAGCCATTGGTGAAACCGTACCTGCCTACGATGCCATCGGGGTACAGGATGCCAACGGCCACTACCGTCAGCTGAACACCAATCTGCTGCAGATTGAAAACGAATATTACAGCGATATCCGGCCGAAACGCGTCGCGCGCAACGGTGAAAAACCGCTGCAGGCGCTGGCCAAATACGGTGTTGAGTATATTGAAGTACGCAGCACCGACCTCAACCCCTTTATGCCGCTCGGGATTGACGTGCCGCAGATGCAGTTTATGGATGTCTTCCTGACCTGGTGCCTGCTGTCACCCAGCGACACCATTGAAGATCCGGAATACTGGCGCATCAAAGGCAACCAGCAGAAAGTGGTGATGGAAGGCCGCCGGCCGGGTCTGATGCTCGACAGCAGCAACGGCAGTATCAGCCTGCAGCAATGGGGGCTGTCGTTACTGGACGAAATGGAAGCCCTGGCCGGCCTGATGGACAAAACCAGCGGCTTTACCTTCCACCGCGACGCTCTCAACCAGCAGCGGCTGAAACTGGCAGACAGCAGTCTGACGCCGTCCGCCCGCGTACTCGCCGCACTGGAAGAAAGCGGTCTTGAGTTCAGTGAACTGACGCTGGAACTGGCGCGTAAACACCGCAAAGAGCTGTCAGAAAACCTGGCACCGGACGTTGCCCGGCGCTGGGCCGATATGGCGCGCGATTCCCTGGCCGAGCAGGAAGCGCTGGAACACGCCGATACCCAGTCCTTTGCTGAGTATCTGCAGAGCTATCTGCAGCGCTGATAAAAAACGGGAGGCCTCAGCCTCCCGTTTTTTATTGACCGTCATTTACCTTCCCCGGTACGACTCAGTTCTGCACCACAAAGTTGCTGAAGAACAGATCGTCGATATAGGGCATTCCCTCCAGCTTCACCATCAGCGCCCGGACTTCATCCAGCGCCACTTTGCGCAGCGCTTCGCGTCCCTGTGACGAGTTCATGGTGTCGGCATCCTGCGCACTGAATAACAGCACCAGATTATTGCGGATATAGGGCTTATGGTGGCTGACATTCGCTGCGGCTTCGCCACTGGTGACTTTCAGTGCCACTTCGGTACGCAGATATTTCATGCGCCCGCTGCTGCCGTAATTCACCACGATCGCCGGCTCCAGATAAATATACTGAGTGGCTGACGGTGGCGGATCTTCTGCCCGCACCAAGACTGACAGCAGCACAGACACTGTCAGCAGAAAAATATTTGCAACTGTGCGGAACATACCGCCGCTCCTCCGATCTTCCTGTAATGATGTGAAACGCTTCAACGAACCCGCAATGTGAAGCGATTCTGTTAATTGAGCTTAGACCAAATACTGCAATCTGCCCTGTGTTAGACTGCCTGACTATGATTCATCGAGTATGGAATTCCGTATGAAATCCCTTTCCCTGCACCATGGCTATCTGGCCGGATTCCTGACCTGTGCCGGCCTGCTCGGCGCGGCTTATTATTTCGAATATGTGATGTTCCTCGACCCCTGCCCGCTGTGCATGCTGCAGCGTCTGATCACACTCATGATCGGACTGGGTTTTCTGGCCGCGTTCCTTACCCGCAGCCGGCCGGGACAACCCGGCAGCTGGCTGCTGCGCGGTTCGCTGATCTTCACCCTCGCCTGGGCGCTGTTCGGGGTCTGGGCTGCCAACCACCAGCTGTGGCTGCAGGGACTGCCACCGGAAGACGTGCCCGCCTGCGGACCCAGCTTCGACTATATGCTCGACACCCTGCCACTGGCTGAACTGCTGAAAGTGATGCTGCACGGTGACGGTAACTGTGCCGAAGTCAGCTGGAGCATGATGGGGCTGAGTATGCCCTGGTGGACCCGCCTGGCGTATGCCGGCTATGCTCTGGCCGCCGCTTTTGCGCTGTGGAAAGTCTGGCCGCGCAAAGCATAAAAGCCGGCATTTTCAAGGCGAAAAAAGCAAAAAAGCCGCTTGCTTCGCCGTTTTCCGCCAGCCTATAGTGTTTCAGACCACAAGAAATATAACGCCGGACAGAGCGACTGGCGGGAAGGAGAAGCACTATGCTGGAAAGCTGCAAAACCGCACAGGAACGCTGGGGCGGCGTTAACCGACTGATCGATAACTGGCTCAGCGCGCGGCAGGCACTCATCGTCCGTTTCTGCGCTCTCAGCGCCAGCAAACCTCTGTCTGCCGAACAGCCCCTCACCGCCACGCTGGAAGTTTTCTGTCAGGATATGATGGATTACTGCTCCACCGGCCATTTTGAAATCTACGACCAGCTGGTGCAGGAAGCGAAAGAGCACGGTGATGATGAAGCCCTGAAGCTGGCACGCACTACCGTGCCAAGGCTGGATGAACTGACCGGCCGCTGCGTCGACTTCAATGATACCTACGACGAAAACTGCACTCTCGATCAGCTGGCAAAGCTGCCGCACGATCTGTCCGCCATCGGCGAACTGCTGGAAGAACGGTTTGAGCTGGAAGACCAGCTGATCGAACGTCTGCACACCATCCATCAGATCCCGGTCGCCGGCTGACCACCCTGCGGGTTGCACACAACCCGCACATTCCTCCGCCACCTTCCTGCCAACAGCCGCATATCAGGCTACACTGAATGCATACGTAGTCATCATACAGGGAAGGAACCAATGCCCACCGCCGTACCCGCACGCCTGCTGTCCATGCTGTTGCCCGCCATGGTATTGCTGAGTGGCTGCGATCAGGCCCGAGCGCCGGCTGAAGTACACGAAGTTGCCCGCCAGGGCGTTTACTCTGCCACCCTCTCTCACGACGGCAGCGAAATTCTGGTCGGCAGTATTCATCACGGCGGCAGTCTGTGGACCACCTCCCCAACGGAACGTATTTACGACTGGAATCATAGCAGCGAAGGTTACAGCAATATCATCAGTGCGGCGTTTTCACCGGAAGGTAATTACGTCGCCACCACGGATAACCGCACCATTGTGCTGTGGCAGCGGCAGAGCGGTGAAGCCGTCTGGTACTGGAACGCACCCGGCAATATTGAAGACATCGCCCTCACCGCAGATGGCGACTACGCCTTACTCGGTATGCAGGACTTCACCGCCACCCTGTTCGATATTAAAAACGGTGGCATCCGCCAGCGTCTGGCGCACGACGGTATCGTCTACGATGTCAGCCTCAGCGATGACGGCCTGCTGGCAGCCACCGCCAGCGCCGATCTCAACGCCCGCCTGTGGAACCCGGAAAACGGCCGGCTGATCCGCACCCTGCCCCATGACAATCAGGTGCGCACCGCTCAGCTGTCGGCGGATGGCCGCCTGCTGTTCACCTCTGCCCTCAATGAACCCGGGCGTATCTGGGACGCCGCCTCCGGTAAGCTGCTGCATGAAATCGACAAAACCCGGGGCCATTACAGCGCCGCCCGTTTCGCCCCCGGCAACCGTCAGCTGCTGACCGGAAACAGCTCCGGGGAAATTGAACTGTGGGATGTCAGCAGCGGCAAACGTACCCAGGTCTGGCGCGCCAAACCCAGGGACACCTGGGTCAGCAATAACGTACTGGTGGAAGATGTTGCCTTTCTTGGCAACCACTGGGTTGCCGCCGGCACCAACGGCCTGATGTATATTCTTGAATAAAGCCTGTCAGCGGGCGCTGTCGTCGATCTGCTGGCTGCGTTTGTCGACCAGCGACTGCACATTCTGAGCATCTTTGATCAGTTGCGGGATAGCGGCCGGGTCGACCGTCATCGGGAAGCCGGCCGGCGCGCTGACCTGATCTGCCGCCACTTCCGCAGCCGGTTCAGCATCCTCTTCCGCCTTCTTCTCCACTGGCACACTCTGCACAATATTGGCGGCAGTATCGACCTCTACCGGCAGCGCCTGCACACCGTCCGGAACTTCATCGGAAAAATGCCACATGCCCTTATCATCCTGCCATTTATAAAATGTCTGGCGGCTGCCCTGGTAAGACAAAGTCTTATCCGCCGACATCAGCGGTTTTCCGTCAGGCCCTTTGATAAAGTAAGGCGCGATCACCGCCACCGCGAGAACAACGGCCAGAGTGACAGCCATCAGGGCAATTTTTACTTTCATTATCAGTCCTTGTGATTGGTTCCACGCCATTAAATTATAACCTATGCTACAAAAAGAACGACTTCAGAGCGTTCTCTCATCAGGGATAACAGGATAATTCCGTGACCGAAACCGAAACACCTCAGCAATCCGGACCCGCTGTCCGCGTCGTATCGCGGCAGATGCCCGTGCGCATTATGGTTGCGAACGCCAAGGGAGGCTGTGGCAAAACAACAATGGCGACCAACCTCGCCAGCTACTTTACCCGTCATGGTGAGATCACCGCCCTGATTGATTATGATCCGCAGGGATCATCCATGGACTGGCTGCAGGCACGCGCCGAAGAAATGCCGGAGATCAATGGCATTGCCGCCTTTCAGCGTCATGCCCCCAGTGCCTCGACCCGCAGCTGGAGCCTGCGCGTGCCGGTGAATACCTCCAGAGTCATCCTTGATACACCGGCCGGCCTGTCCGGCAACGAACTGTCTGATCTGATTCAGCTGGCCGACCTGATCGTCATTCCGGTCATTCCCTCCGCCATTGATATCCGCGCTGCCACCGGTTTTATCCGTGATGTCATGCTCTCCTATGCTTACCGCCGTAACCCCAAACCCATTGCCGTGGTTGCCAACCGGGTCCGCAAAAACACCATTATTTACGCCAAGCTTGAGCGCTTCCTTAACAGCCTGCAGATTCCGTTTGTCGCCGCCTTCCGTGATACCCAGTTTTATGTCCGTGCCAGTGAACACGGCCTCGGTCTGATTGATTTTGATCAGCGTGATGCCAAAGACATCCGCGAATGGCAAGCGCTGATCGGCTGGCTGAATCAGAATATTGAAAAAATCCGCACCACGCAGACACCCTGACCGCTGCGGCTATTATCAGCATTAACCTGTTGTTCTTACGGAACCTCTGAATAACCCGGTACAGCGCTGCGCAAATCTTTCCGCGCTGCAGAGCCAGGCCGCGAATGCAGTGAATGGCGGGGCCTTTTCAGCTTCGCCAACGCCGCTATGCGGGCTGGAAGAGCGCAGCGTGCGGGGATGGCAGGCACCGGATTATTCAGAGGCTTAATAACTCAATCTGTAATCTGTATCGGGTTAAATCAGAAAAACTGACGAAAAGCCGTGGATGAAAACGCTTCTGTTCGTATAATGCCCCTATTCAAAACTGACTGAGGATCTGTGTATGGCCGCCCGCAAAAAAGCACCTGCCAAAAAGGCTCCTGCTGCCAAAACCAAAGTAACGGCAAAAGCCGCAAAAACACCGGTAAAAAAAGCAGCTGCGAAAAAAACCGTCGCCCGTAAAACGGTTGCAGCCAAAGCGCCGGCGAAAAAAGCGGTTACCCGCAAAGCCGTTGCTGCCAAAGCAGCCCTGACAGCGGTACAACTGCTGGAGAAAGAAATTTCTGCCCTGCAGATGAAACTGGAAGCGGCCCGTGCAAAAGAACTGACTGCCGCTGAAAAAGCGGTTGCCAAAGCCAGCACCGGCAAAGACAAAGCGGCGCTGAAACTGGCCAAAGCCAATGAAGCACGCCAGAAAGCACAGGACAAAGTCAAAGCGAAGAAAACTCCGGCAGCCGTACGTCAGCTGGAAAACGCACGTGAGCGCGTCGCTGCGGCCCGCACCGAAGCCACCGCCGCGAAAGATGCCCTGACCGCTGCCAAAGCAGAACTGGCTGCGCTGGTCGCTGAACAGAAGTCACGTGCAGCACTGGCCAAAGCGGTTGTCGCCTTCGAAAAAGAACAGGCGCAAAAAAGCAAAGCCAAAACCAGCGCGAAAAAAGTGACCCGTACCCCGGCAGCGAAAAAAGCAGCGCCAGTCAAAGCGCCGGCCGCTGCCACAGAAAAAGCCGCGCCGGCCAGAGCCGCTGCGAAAAAAGCACCGGCCAAAAAAGCCGTCGTGAAGAAAGCACCAGTGAAAGCAGCTGCCAAACCAGCCGCAGAAAAGAAAGCAGCTGCCAAACCCGCCGTGAAAAAACCGGCAGCCGCGCGTAAAGCACCGGCGAAGAAACCTGCCGCCAGCAAACCTGCCGTAACTGAAGCGCCGGCAGCGGTGAAAGAAGAAACTCAGGTGACAGCTCCGGTTGAAGCCACCATCACGGCTCCGGAACCGGCTGCAGTGACCACTCCGGTTGCTGAAGAAGTAAAACCGGCAACGCCCGTGGTACCGGAAATCCCGGCACCAGCAGCCACAGAAGAAAAGCCGGAAGAGAAAAAAGACGACAAACAGTCCAGTCTGTTCGGGGAATAATCAATCGGCCGTGAGGCTGATGAAGTGCTGAAAAAGAGGCCCCCGGGCCTCTTTTTTTTGTGCCGGACCGGTGAAATAAAAATCCTCTGGCGCTGCGCTTAACACGCCGGCCGGCGCCGCCGCCAGTGACAGATAAAGCCGCCGCAGCCCTTCCTGCTCGGCAGTCAGCTCCGCCGCCAGTAACTGCTGGCGCAAAGGTTCCGCCCCCCGCGGCAGCGATTGCCGCAGCGCCCGTAATGGCCGGATCATACTGTCACGCCACTGCACATAATCCGCAGACGGCGCCGTCTGCGGCCAGCCTTGCTGACGGCTGCGCAGCCAGCTGTCGGCCAGCAGCAGCAGTACATCGGCCTGATGTTCGTTCTGCAGTGTCAGCAGACACGCTTTTACCCCCGGCCTGTCATACACGGCCAGGGCATAGTTCCACAGTGGGTTATCGCCGGATTCTGTGGCAAACTGCGCCGCCATTGTTGTCACCATTTTTCAGATATCGCCATGCTCGAATTTAATCAGGTTTCCATGCAACGAGGAACGCAGATGCTGCTGAAAGATGCCAGCCTGCGGATTCATGACGGCCAGAAAATGGCCCTGATCGGCCCTAACGGCGCCGGTAAATCGAGTCTGTTCGCCCTGCTTAACGGCGAGCTGGGGGTTGACGGTGGTGAGCTGTATATCCCGCCCAAGTGGCGCATCGCGCATATGCGTCAGGAAGTGGAAGCCAGCGAGCGCAGCGCGCTTGATTATGCGATGGACGGCGACAAGGTTTACCGCCGCATCGAAGCCGGTATCAGCAATGCCGGCAGCGATAACGAGCTGGCTGAATGGCTGGATCAGATGGATCAGCATCAGGGCTATCAGGTGCCGGTCAAAGCCGAACAGCTGTTGCACGGCCTCGGCTTCAGCAAAGAAGAACTGCAGCGCCCGGTAAAAAGTTTTTCCGGCGGCTGGCGTATCCGTCTGAATCTGGCGCAGGCGCTGATGATGCCCTCCGATCTGCTGCTGCTCGACGAACCGACCAACCACCTGGATCTGGAAGCCACCATGTGGCTCGAACAGTGGCTGAAAAATTACCCCGGCACGCTGCTGTTTATTTCTCACGACCGTGATTTCATCGACGGGGTCGCCGATCACATCGTGCACCTGCACAACCAGAGCCTGACCCTGTATCCGGGCAACTACAGTGCCTACGAACGCATCCGTGCCGAAAAGCTTGCCCAGCAGCAGAGCCTGTATGAGAAACAGCAGGAACGGGTTGCCGATATCGAAAAATTTGTCGCCCGTTTCCGCGCCAAAGCCAGTAAAGCCAAACAGGCTCAGAGCCGCTTAAAGGAACTGCAGCGCATGGAGCTGATTGCTCCGGCGCATGTCGATTCACCGTTCCATTTTGAATTCCCGGCGTATGAAAAAATGTCGACGCCGCTGCTCGCCATTGATCACGCCCAGCTCGGTTATCACGATGGCAGTGGCAATAAAATCATTCTGCCCGATGTGAAACTCAGCATTGTGCCCGGCCACCGCATCGGTCTGCTCGGTCCCAACGGTGCCGGTAAATCCACCCTGCTGAAAACCCTGTGTGGTGGACTCAGTATGCTCGGCGGCGAACGGGCACAGGGCGAGCATCTGCGTATTGGTTACTACGCCCAGCATCAGCTGGAATCGCTGGATGTAAAAGCCACCGGCGCCCTGATTCTGCAGCGCCTGAAACCGAAAGCCAGTGAACAGGAAATCCGTAATTTCCTCGGCGGTTTCGGTTTTCATGGCGACCGTGCTCTGGAAGTGATCGAACCCTTTTCCGGTGGTGAAAAAGCGCGGCTGGCATTGGCCTGCGTCGCCTGGATGAAACCCAACCTGCTGATCATGGACGAACCGACCAACCATCTGGATATCGAAATGCGCGAGGCCTTAACCGTGGCCCTGCAGAATTTCCCCGGAGCCATTCTGGTGGTCAGCCACGACCGTCACCTGCTGAAAGCCACCGTCGATGAATACTGGCTGGTGGATAACGGCCGCGTGCAGGAATTTGACGGCGATCTGGATGATTACCATCAGTACCTGCAGCAGCGCGAAGACCTTCTCAACGACAGCGTAAGCGCCGCCGGCAGTCAGCCGGCAAGCGCGAAACCCGCCATTGACCGCAAAGAGCAGAAGCGTCTGCAGGCCGAAAAGCGTCAGCGTCTGGCGCCACTGCGCAAGCAACAGCAGGCGGCAGAAAAACAGATGGAAAAACTGCAGGCTCAGCTCAGTGACACCGAACAACAGCTGGCTGACAGCGGCATCTATGACGCCGGCCGTAAAGACGAACTGAACACCCTGCTACAGCAACAGGGTCAGCTGAAAAGCGCACTCGAAGCCGTAGAAATGGAATGGATGGAGCTGACCGAACAGCTGGAAGAGGCTGAATAGGCCAGCCATAGACGATTAATTAATGAACATTTATTAATTAATAGAGTAATCATCTTAAGCCCCCGCTCCGCCGGCCGATGACCTGACAACATCCCCCGGCAGGAGAACGGCGATGAAGATCAGTCAGTCCCAGGTTCAGCTCAGCGCGCAGCAGTCAGAAGCTGCGTCCGCCCGCCTCAGCGGCTTTGCCGTGAGCGTAACCGACACAGACGGCGACACCCCGGCCACCGATCAGGCCAGCATTCTGCTGTCGCTGTCATCGCGCACACAGGAATCCGCCGCCGTCAGCCGCAGCAGCAACGTGACCAGTGCCACCGGCAGCAGCCAGTCATCGTCAGCCTGGCTGGCCGAACGGCTGACGGAACAGGTCAGCCAGCTGGAAATCACCGTCACCGCCTCTTTCCCGCAGAACATCAGCAGCGGCACGGCCACGCTGGTGGAAGTGCAGAGCATTCTGCAGCTGCAGCAGGAAGATGCCCTGAGCTTTGAAGCCCTCGGTCAGGTACAGACTGAAGATGGCCGCCGGATCGACTTTATGCTGGCGCTGGATCTGTACCGCAAACGTGAAGAAGAACAGATCAACCAGTTCAGCGGTGAAGTGAATCTGATTGATCCGCTGATGATCAACCTGAACGGTGGCGCCGTCGAACTCACCGATCAGTTCTTTTATTTTGATCTCAACGCCGACGGTCAGGATGAACGGCTGGCCCGCACCGCCTCCGGCAGCGGTTATCTGGCGTTCGATAAAAACGGCAACGGCATCATTGATGACGGCAGTGAATTATTCGGGCCACAGAACGGTGATGGCTTTGCCGATCTGGCGCAGTACGATGATGACGGTAATGGCTGGATCGATGAAAACGATGCCATTTTCTCTCAGCTCAGCATCATGGACTTCAACGCCGCAGGGGAAATGCAGCTCAGCTCCGCCAGCGCCGCTGGCGTCGGTGCCCTGTATCTGGGGTCGGTCGCGTCAGACTATGAACTGCAGAACGGGCAGGGCGAACTGCAGGGGGTAATCCGCCGCTCCGGCGTGGCGCTGAGCGAAAACGGTGACGCCCTGTTGCTGCAGGAAATTCATCTCAACAGCTATCCATCCCCCGTGCAGCCGGCCTACACCCACTCCGCCCAATCCATCCCGACCGACAGTGGCAGCATGGTGATCGATTCGGCGCTGAGTTTTTTCCAGTTTGATAACGAAATCCTGAACAGCCGCAACGAACACACCCTGGTCAGGCTGCAAACCCGGTTCACGCAGGATGCCCTGATCTCAGTAGCCGGACCACTCAACAACAACGCCGGCGGCAGCACACCTGCCCTGACTCCGGCCTCACAACCGGCGCAGCACAACGGCACAACGACAGCCGCCAGCCAGCTCAGTCTGCGGCAGTGGGTAAGCCGCGTGGTGAGCGCCAACCTGACCGACAGCGGTCAGGGCCCGTCCGGCCATGATGGCGAGCTGAAAAACTGGTCAGTAGCCGTGAACACAACACCACTGAATCTGCGTGATGAGCTGCACACCGACAGCAACCATCACGACAGCAGAGTACTGCAGCTGCGCGCCGCCATCGACGAGCTGAAGGAAATGCAGCGCCAGCAGCAGGAAAATAACCGCCAGCTGTTCCTGTATAAAATGGTCGGCCGGCTGGCGCGCTGACTGGTGCCGCGGCTGAAATACAATGTTCACGGATATAAATCCGGTGCCGGCTGACTTACCCTGAACACTCTTATGACAGGACAGAGGACTTTTTATGTTCGGGTTGAGCAAAGCCGCCCTGCTGACCACGGCAGCCGCCATTTCTTTCACTGCCGGTGCCGCCACCACACCGGAACTGCCGGCGCCGGTCAGGGCCCTGCAACAGCAGGGGCTGCAGATCGTCGGCTCCTTTGCCGCCCCCGCCGGGATGACAGGTTTCGCGGTCCAGGCCAACGGCCGACCCCTGACCATCTATGTCACTGCCGATGGTGACTATGCCCTGGTCGGCCCGATGATCGACAAGGACGGCAACAACCTCAGCACCCTGCCCGTCCGCCAGCTGATTACCGATCCGCAGAATAAAGCCGTGTGGGATGCCGTGGAAAAAGACAGCCACTGGATACAGGACGGTGCTGCCGACGCCCCACATATTATTTATATGTTCGATGACCCGGAATGCCCCTACTGTCACCGTTTCTGGCAGGCAGCCCGGCCCTGGGTGGATGCCGGCAAAGTACAGATACGGCATATCATGGTCGGCATTATCACCGCCCGCAGCCCGGCGGAATCGGCCGCGCTGCTCGCCGCCGGCGACCCGGCCGCAGCGCTGCTGCAGCACGAACAGGCCTATCATGGTGAAGGCAAAAGTGAGATCGACGTCAGCGCTGCGACCAGCGCCGCGCGGCAGCAGGTCACGGCCAACGAAAGCCTGATGCGCCGCTTTGGCATCCGGGGTACCCCGGCGCTGTATTACCGGCGTGCCGATGGCGGCTTCGGCTCGGTCGGCGGTATGCCGCAGCCGGAACAGATGGAAGAGGTCATGGGCGGCCCGCGGCCCGACAGCTGATCAGGGCAGGACGCGGACGTTTTCCACCAGCACCAGTTCGCAGGCGCCGTTACCGGTATCGTCGCGCGTCAGCGAACTGATCCAGTGCCAGCCATCCGCCGCATCCGCGCGGATCAGTTTGCCCTGAATTTCGATCAGCTGGTGCGCCTGCAGTGTCTGCAGCTGCGCCGCCACCCGCCGGTCAGCCGGCACCATGTGCATATTGGCGCTGTGAGTTTCCACCTGCCGCTGCGGGATAGGCAGCGATTCGGCGCGCCAGAAATACCAGCGGTTGGCCTGACGGATACGGAACTGAGCGTAAATATCCGGCTCCGCCATCGGCCCCCAGCCCAGCGCCAGATCCAGCGGTGACAGATCAGCCTCACGCCCGATACGGTAATCCTGACGGCTCAGAATGCGTGCCGTCAGAACAAAGTTGTCCTGCAGCGGGGTGATGCGGTACTCACCGATGGTCAGCTGATCCCCCTGCTGCTGCAGTGGTTCCAGCGCCGGCGGTGTATACCACCACCAGCCGGCAACGGCGATCAGGGCCAGCAACAGCCACTTCTTCATTCACATCCTCCGGCGCTACGCCATCCGTTACCTCTCCGGCTGCAGCCGCCGCAGGCGCAGCGCATTAGCCAGCACAAACACGCTGGACAGCGCCATGGCGCCGGCCGCCAGCATGGGGGATAACAGAATACCCCACAGCGGATACAGTACCCCGGCGGCCAGCGGAATCAGCAGCACGTTGTAAGCAAAGGCCCAGAACAGGTTCTGACCGATATTGCGCAGGGTGGCAGCACTGATGCTGAGGGCGCGCGGTACGGAATTCAGATCGGCATTCATCAGCACCACATCCGCCGCCTCCATGGCGACATCCGTACCGGAGCCGAGCGCGATACCAACATCGGCTTCCGCCAGCGCCGGCGCATCGTTCAGCCCGTCACCGACAAAGGCCACCGCTCCCAGCTTTTCCCGCAGTTGCTGCAGCGCGGCCACTTTACCATCCGGCAGGACACCGGCGATCACATCATCGATGCCCAGCTGCCGCGCAATGGCGCTGGCGGTGCGTTCATTATCCCCGGTTATCATGGCCGTGCGGATCCCACGGGCATGCAGCGCCGTTACCGCCTGGCGGGCACTGTCACGCAGCGGGTCGGCCACGGCAATCACTGCGGCCGGCCGTTTATCCACCAGCACAAACAACCGGGTCTTACCCGCCGCCGCCAGCGCTTCCCCCTGCTGCTGACACCAGGGACTGTCAACGCCGAGTGCGGCTAACAGGGCATCCCCGCCAATGGCAATCTGATGGCCTTCCACCCGCGCTTCAATGCCGGTACCGGCCGTCATACGGAAATCAGTGACCTCAGCCAGCGTTAATTCTTTTGCTTCTGCCGCCTGCAGAATGGCGGCGGCCAACGGGTGCTCAGACTGATGCTCAGCCGACGCCGCCCAACGCAGAACCGCGTCTGCGCTGACACCGTCCTGCAGCACAATATCGGTCACCACCGGCTTACCGGTTGTCAGTGTGCCGGTTTTATCAAAGGCCACCACCCGGCTGTTGTGCAGGGTCTGCAACGCCTGACCTTTATGGAACAGGATACCCAGTTCAGCCGCACGCCCGGTGCCGACCATAATGGAGGTGGGGGTTGCCAGACCCATGGCACACGGGCAGGCAATGATCAGCACGGCCACGGCGTTGATCAGGGCAAAGCTGAGTGCCGGCTGCGGCCCCCAGAGCAGCCAGACGACAAAGGTCAGCAGCGCCGCGGCCATCACCGCCGGTACGAACACCGCCGTCACCTTGTCCACCAGCGCCTGAACCGGCAGCTTCGCCGCCTGCGCCTGCTCCACCATCTGAATGATCTGCGCCAGCCGGGTGGCTTTGCCGGTGCGTGTAACCGTCATGGTCAGGGCACCATGGCCGTTGACCGTACCACCGGTCAGCTCATCCCCTGTGCCTTTACTGACCGCCAGCGGCTCGCCGGTCAGCATGGATTCATCCACCGCCGATTCACCGCAGGTTACTTCGCCATCCAGCGGAATCCTCTCCCCCGGACGCACGATCAGTCGGTCGCCCACCCGCAGCGCACTGACGTCAACATCGTCACTGCTGCCATCCGCCCGCAGACGACGCGCCGTTTTAACCTGCAGGCCGATCAGATGCTGCACGGCGGCACCGGTGCGCCCTTTGGCGCGCGCTTCCAGATAGCGGCCCAGCAGGATCAGGGTGACAATCACCGCCGCCGCTTCAAAATACAGATGACGGCTCTGCTGCGGCAGCAGCTCCCCGGCAAACACCGCCAGCGTCGAATATCCCCAGGCGGCCAGGCTGCCCAACGCCACCAGCGAATTCATTTCCGGTGCCCGGCGCAGCAGGGCCGGCACACCGGTGGTGAAGAAACGGCGGCCGGGGAAGGCCAGCACCAGCGTGGTCAGCACAAACTGAATCAGGCCGTTCGCGGTATCACCCAGCGTATTGTGTATCCCGTTGCCGGGCGCCATGTGTGAACCCATCGCCAGAAGAAAAACCGGTAAGGTCAGAATCAGCGCCAGCCAAACATCCCGTTTCAGCTGGCTTTGTTCTTTCCCCGCCGTTCACTGTCGTCCTCCCTGTGCTCTGTCAGCGGCGCCGCCTCATAACCGGCGGCGGCAATCGCCGCCACCAGCTGAGCGTTATCCACATTGCCGCTGAAGGCTTCAACAAAGGCTTTTTCTGCCGCCAGATTGACGTTCACCGTCAGCACGCCGGGCAATGCCGCCAGCGCTTTTTCGGCCCGGTTCACGCAGGAGGCACAGTGCATACCGCGGACCTGCAGTTCGAATGACTCCGTGCGCACAGCAAAACCGGCATCACTGACCGCCGCCTGCAGCGCAGCCGCATCCACACCGCCCGCCACACTGACATCGGCTTTTTCACTGGCCAGATTGACCGCCGCCTGCTGTACGCCCGGCACCGCCGCCAGCGCTTTTTCCACCCGGCTGACACAGGACGCACAGTGCATGCCGCTCACCGGCACCTGCACATGAAGGGCTGAAGACTGATTCATACCCACCTCCACGGATTGTTATTCATGGCAGCAGGGTAAAGCTTGACGCAATGGTAAGGTCAACGGGGAAAAGCCCGAACAATCAGAAATAGAATAAAATACATAAATATCAATAAGTTAGGTAGGAGCGTGACAATACTACCAACAGTAAGCATCAATTATTGAGACATACATAATGAAAAGCGAGGTATCGAAGCTTTTGGAACTTTCAGCTCTTTTTTCAACCTGAGTACTTGAATATTCTTCCATGTCTAATAAAGTGTCTAACACAATATGATCAAGTTAAGGCGAGTAGAAATCATGTCTGGTTGTTTTAAAAAAGCACCCTTAGTTTATGTAACAGCCAGAGTTCGAGTCTCCCAGGTCCCTCCTTTGAGTGACAATCAGCTTCGAGATTTACAACAAGACCTTATGCAGCACGGCTTAGTTCACCCCAAGCAGGGTCAAGCTCAAGAAATAGCTATTCAAATAGAGCAAAGAGCCGGAATAACTCCACAACCCACTCTTTCGCAAGTGACACGCTATGGTTTTTTTAGTAAAGATAAGACTAAATCCTTAATTATTGACAAAAATCATATTGAATGGCGTAGCTCATCTTATAGTAAGTACGGTGATTTTATTAAAGGTCTTAATTCCTGTATTTCAGCCATTAACCGATCTGTTGAACCTCTTCAGTACTTGGCGGTTGAAGAAATCTCACTTAGCTATGCGGACATCATTGTGCCAAATAATTCTCGTAAATTAGCAGATTACTTTGACCTATCAGATCAAATATTACCGCTAAGTTTTATAGATGAGCCAGAAGATATATTTCAGTTTGGACAAGTTCAAGTTACACGGATTGTTAAAACTAATCAGCAAATCACGATAAATTTAGAGCAACTCCCTATACAGAACGGTCGAATAGGGAAAATCCTTCCTCAGGATATGGGAGAGCCTGACAATAATTTTGCAATGCCGATAACCCTAAGGGATGAATGGTTAAACTCAAGCAGCAATGACTATGCTCTTCTAATGAGCAGAGCCGCTCAAATCATCCCCGAAGACTGTAATTTGAAGAATTTTCTGGCGGAGGAACAATTCAAAGAATTACACATAACAACAAAAGATACTTTTACCAAATTATTAAATAAGAAAGTATGCTACACAGACTGGGAATATTCTGAAGAGCAATAAATATGACAGCCATACCAAACATATGCTTACAACCAGACACTTATTCTTACGCAGATAACTGTGTAGCTCCTAGCAGTCCTTCCTCAACCTATAACACACCAGGTTATGGGCGTTTACTCGTACCTGAAATAATAGACAAGAAGTATGAAATACCTACACACAACGAAATAACCAATAGAAAAAAAACCGAAGAAAAAGCACTGACCGTCAAGTCGATGGTTATTAAAATCAGAGAAACTTTAGGGTTGAATGTAGCACAAGTAGCCGAAGTAGTTGGTGTATCAAGACCAACTCTATATAACCATTTATCGGCGAAAGAGGAACCCAAAAACATCGAAGCGTATTATAGAGTTTACAATCTCGCTGCAATGATAGACTCGGAATTCTCCTCCTCCTTAAAAACAAGTCTTAAATCAGTACTCATAAATGGGAAATCCTTATTATCTCATTTAAAAGAAAAAGAGTTAACTGATAAATCTTTCCTTGAAATTGCAAGAACTGCGTACAACTCTACGCAAAATAGGGTTAATTCAGAAGACAATAACATTTCCGACGAAGAACAAAAACGTATAGTAAGCGCTATTTCCAAACAAGGATAGGTCGAAAATGTCTATTGACTTATATGCCAACAACATCCGACAAGGAAGCGTTATTCAAATATCGAATTTCAACAAAGAAACCCAAGAAACAATTCAAGATTCACGCGCATCAAAAGAGCATCGCAAAAAATCACTGAACGGCGATAGCTTTCTAATAGTTCTCTCCCAAGACTGTGACTTATCGAACACACAAGAAAAAAATGTTGAAATAATCATAGCAAAAACAGCCAAACCAAAAGAAGCAAATAATGACTGTCTTCAAAAAACACGGAGTACTAGAAAATTAATATTACAATTCGGTGAAGCTAAATTAATCTGTGAAGACTCATTGATAAGCGTAATACCGAAAGAAAATCTACAACATATAAATCGACACGAAAAACTACATAAGCGTCAACTCGAAATACTAATACAATGGAGAATCAACAGATACTCAAGGACTCCTCTTCCAGATAAATTCAATAGATCTTTTATATCTGGATATTTATTAAATGAAGAGAACCACTTAAAAAAATTCCTTGAAACCAACTATCATCACATTAATGATTTATTCGTCTATATATATCCAGAGACAGAAAGCGCCTCAAAGTATTGGGTTTCAATTACTGCTTTACTCACTTTAAGTTGCACTAAAATATATAAAGATTATATAGAGCAAGAGCTTTTAAAACATATAACACACATTCACAATCAAGATAACTCCTTACACATGTTGCAAATCCAGTGGGAAGACCATGGAACAGACAATATTCCTATACAAGAAGTAACCGCAATGCCAGAAGATTTTTCCATGGCTGATATTTTTCTTATGAAAAAACTTACATTAGATTACTTATGTTGGCCTGATGACGAATAAATCTTTGAAAGACTTCCTTAATCATATAGGCCTTACGACCTCATACTTATAATTAAGCCCTATTATATTTTTACAAAGCCTATTAAAGTTCATTAAATCCAAAAATCAGGAAGGGCCGTTGCTGCCCGATTCCGGCGTAGCCAGATGATCAAGAATGGAACACTGCGGGCAGTCGTCACCACTGCAGGCACTGATCATGGATTGCAGCGTCTGGCGCATGGCGTTCAGTTCGGAGATTTTATTGTCCACTTCCTGCAGGTGCTGCAGAGCCAGGGTTTTGACTTCGCGCGCGCTGCGGTTGGGGTCATCCCACAGGTTGAGCAGGTCACGGATTTCGTCAATGGAAAACCCCAGCATGCGGCAGCGGCGGATAAAGCCCAGGCGGGCAATATCCTGTTCGCTGTACTGGCGGTAGCCGGCGCTGGTACGCGCCGCCGGCGGCAGCAGTCCGCTGGCTTCGTAATGGCGGATCATTTTGGCCGATACGCCGGCCTGCTTTGCCGCTGCGCCGATGTTCATACAGCCTCCTGTCAGCCGCTCAGAGCTGATCCAGTTTCAGTACCTGCTGCCCGGCCAGAATCAGCCCGCGGTCGTGGGTATTGGCAATCACCAGTTTATCCTGCCAGTGCTCAGCCAGACGGGCAAAGATCCGCTGTGCCAGTAACACATCCATACCCGCCGCCGGTTCATCCAGCAGGATCAGTTGCGGGTTCTGCAGAATCAGGCGTGCCAGCCCCAGACGTTTGCTTTCGCCACCGGAAGGCTGCCACTCACCATCACCAAGCCAGGTATCCAGACCCTGCGGCAGCTTCTGCGCCCACGATTCCAGTTCCACCAGACGCAGCGCGGCCATCAGTTCATCATCGCTGTGGGCATGATTGAGGCATAAGTTATCGCGCAGGCTGGCGCGCAGAATATCAATCCGCTGCGGCATCAGCCCGGCCTGGCCGGGGCCGGCCAGCGCCAGCTCAATGCGGCCGCTGTTTACCTGCAGCTGCCCCGCCAGCAGGGCAATCAGGGTACTTTTACCGCGCCCGCTGGCGCCACAGATCCAGTGCCAGCCGGGGCCGGCAAAGCGGTGACTGAAACCACTGAAGACCGCGGCTGGCTGTGATGGATAGCGGTAGCTGATGTCGTTCAGCTGCACCTGTACGCCGCCGTCAGCGGCCGTGAACTGACGCTGTTCCACAGCCTCTTCAGTCTCCGGCTGCATGGCATCCAGCCGTTGCAGTGCCTGCATCCCCAGACGGTAGGCCGCCAGCACCGGACTGGCATTGATCAGCACTTCCGCCGTACCCATGGTCAGCAGCAACAGCATAAACAGATTGGCACCGGCCAGCGCCCCGGCCTGATAAGCAACAAAGCCCTGCCAGAACACCACCACCATCAGCGCAATCAGACTGGCCTGCGCCAGCAGGATAATGCCCTGCTGACGGTCAACGGCGCGGACTTCCTGACGGTCGGCCTGCTGCGCGACAGCGGTCAGCGTGTCACCGCTGTGCTGCAGGCGGTCATGCAGGGTCAGGGTACGCATATTACTCAGCAGTGAGCTGGACGACTGCCACTGCGCCGTGCGCTGCTGGTGCAGGTTGTCCTGTGCCTTAACCACCTGGCGGGTATACAGCCAGGGCATTACCACCACGGCCAGCAGCAGCAGGGGCACAGCCCAGGGCAGCAGCGCCGGCAATACCAGTGTCAGCGTCAGCAGGTAACCCAGTACCACCGCCAGCGACACCGCCGCCGGCAGCAGGGCCGACAGATAAATGGATTCGATGTACTGAATATCCTGCAGCAGACGGCTGGCGGATTCATGCCGGTTGAGCTGGGTTTCGCTCCACTGGCGGCGGGCGATAAAACGGAACAGGTCGGCACGCAGGTGCGAAATGATGCGGAAGGTAGCTTCGTGGCTGGTGACCCGTTCGCCGTAACGGCCGAGTGTGCGCGAAATGGAAAAGCCACGCACCATGGCGCCGGGGGTAAAGAAATTGAATTCCAGTGCCGCCAGCGAACTCAGACCGGCCAGCGCCGCAGCACTGATAAACCAGCCCGACACCGCCAGCAGGGCAATGCCGGAAAAGGCGGTCAGCACGGCAAGGAAAATTCCCAGCAGCGCCATTTTTCTCTGCTGCGACAGCAGGTGGAAATAATGCTGTTGCAGACCCGTCATACGCCCGCCTCCTGTTGTCCCGCTGAGTGTCCCGCTGAGTGTTCTGGCGGATGTTCTGCAGCAGCCAGTGACACTTCACTGCTGAAGAAACTCTGCTCACCCGGACGGTGACTGGCCATAATCAGCATGCCCCCCTGGCGGGTGTAGTGCGCCAGCCGCTCCATAAACGCCGCCGCAGTATCCTGATCAAGGTTGGCAGTCGGTTCATCCAGCAGCAGCAGGGCCGGTTTATGCAGGAACACCCGTGCCAGCGCGATGCGCTGCGCCTGACCACCGGAGAGGTAGCCACCGCTGTCACTGATGACGTAATCCAGCCCGCCGGGCAGTGACTGCACCAGCTCTGCAATCTGGGCTTCGGCCAGCGCGGCCAGCAGTTCATCATCGCTGAAGGTCTGCCCCAGAGTCAGGTTGTCGCGGATGCTGGCAAACAGCAGCTCAGGTTTCTGCGACAGATAACCGATCTGCCGGAACCAGCCCTGCTGACGGAACACATCGGTGACCTGACCGTTCAGTAAAACCCCGCCCTGCGCTACCGGGCGCAGTCCGGCCAGCGTATCCAGCAGCGTGGTTTTACCGGAACCGGACGGGCCGTTGAGCAGCAGCCGGTCGCCGGCCTGCAGGCTGAAACTGAGCGCGGCATGTACCGGCTGGCCCGCTTCCCCGCTCTGCAGGGCACTGGCCGCCAGCGTCTGCAGCGGGGCAATATCATGCTGTTCCGCCGCGGTCTGCTGGCGCCGGTAGCACTGGTCCAGCTGCAGCAGATGTTCGGCAACACTGACGGCGTCGGAACGGTCGTGATACAGCGCGCCCATTTTACGCAGCGGCTGATAAAACTCCGGCGCCAGCATCAGCAGGAACACACCATCAAACATGGCATAGCCGGCGGCATAACTGCCGAAATCGTATTTTTCGAGGAAGAACAGGCCCAGGTACACCGCCACAATCGCCACACTGATGGCGCTGAAAAACTCCAGCACAGTGCCGGATAAAAACGACAGCCGCAGCACGCTCATGGTCGAGCGGCGGTAATTTTCCGACTGCTCAAACAAACGGTCACCTTCCTGTTCCACACTGCCGGCCAGCTGCAGCGCCTGCAGGTTTTTCAGCCGGTCGGCCAGCAGATCACCGAGCCGGGTCAGCTGCTGCAGGTTAGCGCGGCTGGCATCCGCCGCCTTGAAGCCTACCAGCACCATAAACAGCGGCACCAGCGGGGCCGTAAACAGGAAGATCAGCGGCACCAGCCAGCTGACAAACGCCGAGGCGATAATAATCGCCAGCGGCATCAGCACGGCCAGATTTTTCTGCGGCATAAAATCGGCAAAATAGCCGCGTTGCTTATCAATTTCTGTGGTCAGCAGATTACTGACTTCGGCCGGATTGAATTGCGGGAACAGGCGGATGTTCAGCCCGAAGCAGCGTTGCAGGGCAAAACCACGCAGGGCGTTACGGATTTTGATGCTCGCCCGGTTACCGATGCGGCTCTGGCCATACGCCGCTGCCGCGCGGATCAGAAACACAGCGGCCAGCGTCAGCCAGTCTGCCGTGTCGGGCAGCGTCTGTACCTGCTGATACACAGCGCCGTCGAGGAAAGTTGCCACCAGCCATGCCAGTGAAATGGTCATTGCTACCTGCACCAGCCCGAGCAGCGTGGAGAGCAGATTTTCGCCCCGGGCATAACGCCCGGCATGCTTCAGTAACGCCGCAGCATTGCTGAACTCGGGCATTGTTTCCTGCGGATTATTCAAAACGCGCACCTGTGCCATATAACGGTCGGGTGATACTACCAGAAGCCGGCCGGCAGGGTCAGCCAGTGCGACTTTCAGCCTCAGGAAATGCTTTGTCTCATGCGCGTTGCTGATGCGTGATCTGCGCCAGATCCTCACCCTGCAGACGGTAGGCTTTACCGAAGCCTTTGACGTAACTGCCACTCAGTGGCGTCAGCGCAAACAGGTGGAAATCCGGCAGACTGCGCAGCAGTTCCATCGTGCTGCCGAACCTGTCTTCCATGCGTTGCAGAATCAGCTGCCAGTGCCCGGAATCGCGGCTGATTTCCGTGGCGCTGACCTGCAGCACCGCCCGCTGGCGGGCAAATACATTGCGGGCCTGCCGCTCGTCTTCAATAAACAGCAGGCTGGCCTGCGGCCGGGCCAGCAGATTCTGTGTGTGCGCCGCCAGCTCTGACACATAAATATAGAATTTCTGCTCATGCTGCAGCAGCGGTGCGTAACTGGCCTCCGGCCATCGCTCTGCATTCACCGTCGCCAGCTGCGCACTGGCAAACGCTGCAATAAATTCGCGGAATTCCTGCTGAATCCCTGCCAGTTCTGCCTCTGCCGTCATGGCCTTACTCCGCAAAGCGATCCGTCGCGCGGATCAGCTGATCAAGAATACCGGGCTCCGACATGGCGTGACCGGCCGCTTCAACAATATGCAGCTCAGCATCGGGCCAGGCTTTGGCCAGATTCCAGGCGTATTTCAGCGGACACGGCATGTCGAACCGACCATGCACGATAACGCCGGGAATGCCGTGCAGTTTGTGTGCATCACGCTGCAGCTGCCCTTCTTCCAGCCAGCCGGCATGAGTGAAGAAATGATTTTCGATGCGGGCAAACGCCAGCGCAAAATGGTCACCGCCGAAATCATCGACCATGGACGCGTCCGGCAGCAGAGTGACGGTGCCACCTTCCCACTGGCTCCAGGCTTTGGCGCAGGCCAGTTTCTCGTGTTCATTCTCACCGGTTAAACGCCGGTGATAAGCCGCCATCATATTGCCGCGTTCTGCCGGCGGAATCGGCGCAATAAAACGCTCCCATTTTTCCGGATGCATTTCTGATACGCCGAACTGGTAGTACCAGTCCAGCTCCGCCTGCGTCAGGGTATAAATACCGCGCAGTACCAGTTCCGTTACGCGCTGCGGGTGAGTTTCGGCGTAGGCCAGTGACAGTGTTGACCCCCAGCTGCCACCAAACACCAGCCATTTTTCAATGCCACACAGCTCACGTAAGCGTTCGATATCATCCACTAAATGCCAGGTGGTATTCGCCTCCAGACAGGCATGGGGCGTGGAGCGGCCACAGCCGCGCTGATCAAACAGCAGCACATCGTATTTTGCCGGATCAAACATCCGCCGCTGCGAGGCATTGCAGCCGCCGCCCGGGCCACCGTGCAGAAACACCGCCGCTTTGGCGCCCGGTGTGCCCACCCGTTCCCAATAAATCTGATGGCCATCGCCAACATCGAGCATGCCGGAGGCATAGGGTTCAATCGGGGGATAATAGCTGCGCATAACTGCGATTCCTGTGTTCGCCGGACAACCGTGGGCAGGTGAAAGAGAGAAAGTCAGTGTACCCAAAGCCGCCGGCGCCTGCACGACAGGCAGACACAACCATCGCCTGCGCGGCGCTGACAGCGGGGCAATAAAAAGCCCTGCAGAGCAGTAATGCTGTTCACTTAAGCGGAGCAGCATTTCTATCCACCGGATAGCGGGTTTTTGAGATCTTCACCGTCCGTGGCGTTGCAGGTCGCGGACGGCGCTTCACAATCAATCCCGAAAGCCCTGACC
>JAIXHJ010000001.1 GCA_030145845.1 Pseudomonadota bacterium | reverse complement strand
GAGGAACTGATGCGCTCAATTGAGGGATATTTACCGGTTCGGTAAAGTAATACCCCCTGGGAGCCCAGGAATGGCGGGGGCTCCAGAGGCTTTTGTCCGTTTACGAGGGAAAATCCCTAGTACCCCTTTTCGCTCGGACGACACAAGTCAACTCCGCTGGGAGAGCAGACTATAGGTCGGTTGACTAATACCGGGTACTCAAGCATGGCATCAAGTATTTGGTCATCCGTAACACCTGGGCCAAGCAAGCCAAGCTGAGCGGCGGGTGACTTGGTTTCACGCAGAGCCTCCCTGGGTGTCAAATTGGCGGCAGCAAATAGTCCGAGCAACTGCGCACGGGTCCAGCCAATGGAAAGGTAATCTATGACGACAGGCTGATACCCTGAATCTTCAATGATTTTCAAAACATTGCGGGATGTACCGCAGTCTGGATTATGGTGAATAACGATCACGCTGAAGCACCCCCATCAACAAACATATGAAGTTCGCAAGCCCCCGGGAGAACAAATGTCTCCCGGGTATCCGTATTAATCAAACCAATGGCGGGTGCGATTCGCGAACCACACGAGCGACAACATCACAGGCACTTCAACCAGCACACCAACGACCGTTGCCAGTGCCGCTCCGGAATGCAGGCCAAACAGCGATATAGCCACCGCTACCGCCAACTCGAAAAAGTTGGAGGTACCTATCATGCAAGCAGGAGCAGCTACATTATGTGGCAGCTTCATCTGCTTTGCCGCAATGTAAGCAATCGCGAAAATGCCATAGGTCTGTATCAGTAATGGGATGGCAATCAGGCCGATAATAAGCGGCTTTTCAATAATGGTTTCAGCCTGAAAACCGAACAACAGAATGACAGTCGCCAGCAAGCCAATGATCGACCACGGCTTCAACATCGCAACGAATCCATTAAGACGACTATGATCGTTTGCCTTATCCAGTTTTTTCCGGGTAACCGCACCAGCAATCAGTGGCAATACAACATACAGCACTACGGACAGCAGCAACGTTTCCCAAGGTACCTGAATGTCGCTGATTCCAAGCAAAAATGCCGTCAGAGGTGCAAAGGCAAAAATCATGATGATGTCGTTGATCGATACCTGAACCAGCGTGTAATTTGGGTCCCCTTTGGTGAGCTGACTCCAGACAAAGACCATCGCGGTGCAGGGAGCAACGCCAAGCAGAATCATACCAGCGATATATTCCCCGGCAGATTGCGGATCAACCCAGCCTGCGAAGAAGACTTTAAAAAACAGCCACCCCAGCATAGCCATAGAAAAAGGCTTGATCAGCCAGTTGATGACCAGCGTCAGCATCAACCCCTTTGGCTTTTTTCCCACGTCTTTAATGGCTCCAAAATCAATCTGGATCATCATTGGGTAGATCATCAGCCAAATTAGTACGGCAACCACCAGGTTGACGTGTGCATATTCAAGGGCAGCAATCTGACCAAACAAGTCAGGAACCAAGTTCCCCAATAACACACCAGCGGCTATACACAACGCCACCCATACCGATAAATAACGTTCAAACAAGCCCATTTATGCTCTCCTAAAGCGATCGTTGATTAACACGTTTCATCAGTTCTTCAGCACTTTCTACCCGCTCTGAATAGCGGTTGACCAGATAGTCGCTGTTGTCACGGGTGAGTAACGTGAATTTCATCAGCTCCTCCATAACATCGACAATACGATTGTAATAACCGGAAGGTTTCATGCGGTTGTTATCATCAAATTCCAGAAACGCCTTGGCTACTGATGACTGATTAGGGATTGTAATCATGCGCATCCAACGGCCTAACACCCGCAGCTGATTCACCACATTAAATGACTGAGAGCCACCTTCGACCTGCATAACCGCCAGGGTTTTACCCTGGGTCGGGCGCACCGCACCTTGGGACAGCGGAATCCAGTCAATCTGGGCTTTCATAATCCCGGTCATAGCACCGTGCCGTTCTGGCGAACACCAGACCTGCCCCTCCGACCAGATTACCAACTCCCTGAGCTCTTTCACTTTTGGATGCTGATCATCTGTGCTGTCTGGTAAGGGTAATCCCTGCGGGTCGAATATACGGACCTCTCCGCCCATACGAGTTAGCAAACGGGCACATTCTTCAACCACCAGACGGCTGAAAGAACGCTCTCTTAACGATCCGTAAAGCAACAAAAAACGCGGCTTATGCGTTGAATACTGGTGACTGAAAGCACTGGATGATGGGGTGTGAAACTGAGTTTCATCCAGATTTGGCAGGCTCATATCTTCCGGACTCATCAGCGAGCTCCCAAAGCATCAAGCGCTGCTGGCCATTCGGCAGGAGTGAGTTCTGATATAGCCAATAAAGCCTGAACTCGTTCCTCAATTAAGCGGATGGTATGACGGAAGGCAGCTGCTTTTTCTTCTTCTGTACCTTCCAGTTTGGATGGATCTTCAAGACCCCAGTGAACCTTCAGTGATTTGCCGAACCATACAGGGCAGGTTTCACCGGCTGCAGAATCGCAGACAGTGACGACCAGATCGGGCGCAAAATCCTCAAACTCATCCCAGGATTGACTTTTCAGGCCAGCTGTAGAAATTCCCGCCTCGGCTAAGTACTTAAGTGACAAAGGATGTACTTCACCGCTCGGCTGACTGCCTGCGCTACGCGCCTCAATTTTCCCTTGAGACAAATGATTGGTGACAGCTTCCGATAAAATGCTGCGGCAGCGGTTATGGGTACAGATATACAAAATTTTCATAGATTAGTTTCCAACTCAGCAGGTGGCCGACAAACGCTTTAACGCCATCGCCAGATAATCGGGGTTATGTTCAAGGGTTAAGCGCAGGACACTGTTCGACCATTCTGGTAGCTCTGGGTGCAGACGGTAATACACCCACTGCCCCTGACGCCGATCCAGCAAAATGCCGCTTTTGCGCAACTGAGCCAGATGGCGCGATATTTTAGGTTGCGACTCATCCAGTGCAGCCATGAGATCACACACGCAAAGCTCCCCCTTATGAGTGATGAGAAGCAGCGACAGCAGACGGGTTTCGTCGGCTAGTGCTTTATAGAACTCGAGCGGGGTCACCGTGGCTGCGACTACAGAGGGACTTTTGCTGTTCACGAGAACAAAAAGACGGATACGTTCGCTGATTTCCTGCAGTGTGCGGGTGAAAGCCAGCGGATCAGTACTTTCTTTCGGGTCGGGAAAATCCCATGCCATCAGCACACCGGCATGCGGCCAGTGTTTACATTCCTGGTGGGCCTTGTCGCAGAGTGAAATGACGTAATCGAAAGTTTGTCCGGCAAACTCATCCACGCTTTTTGAGCGTAAGCCGCTGGTATCAAAGCCCGCCTTACGTAGAACCGCAATAGTACGTTCATCAACCCCTTCTGGTGATGTACCAGCACTTGCCACCGTAAAAGAATCCGGTGCCATGCTACGAAGCACAGTTTCTGCTATTTGTGATCTGGCGGAGTTGCCGGTGCAAACAAAGAGTACATTCATGCCTGGTGCCAATGATCTGGGTTAGTCGGCAGATATTAGCACTAGCATATATGAAAATCCATATATATGTATTGACAATGAATTCATCACCGTCAGCCAGGGCGATGTCAGCGGCAGCCAGAGCAGTGACGATGCCGTTTTGCTGGCTTGTTGCAGCCGCCCGGCCTCGGACCTGGTGATCAACCTCTGGCAAGCACCTAGTCAGAGTCCGTATTCTGGTAGTGTGTACGCTTTAGCCTTTAGTGTACCTTTTTAGTTAGTGCTAAGGGCGACAGTATCAAAAAGCTGTACCGTACTTTCGCACGTTGTCGTGCAGTAATTCGAGTTGGCGATCCGACTCGTCAGTATTAACAAAAATTTCATATTCAACCGATTCCATGTCTGGCGGAACAATCTTGCGGATACAGTGCACTCGTACTTCAACAGTATATAGATCAAATTTCAGAATCGGTGTTACGTGCTCAATCCCGTATCTGTAGCCATGATATTCTAGGGAGTATCAATTGGTTAACACGTTGCGGTCAGCTTATACGGTCATTTTCAATGGGCTTGTTGGAATTGATGGTGTTTTGCTATCACTTACTTTATATGCTTATGTAATTATAACGAATTCCTCGAGTCTTCTTTGTTGTCTTGATTCGAAACATCACACTCTCATCCCTTAGAATGTCAGATGACCAGGCCCAATTATATAGTTCGTCAATGAAATAATCGTCTGCCATGCTAATGCTACAGTCTCTTCGATAATTGCAAGTTCTCAGCGATTCTCCCGCTAGGTAATCTTTGGCTGGAAATGCTAGAAATCCGCGCAATTCATTCTCATCTGAACAAGCTATGCCATGATATCTCAATCTGTAACCCTGATTTTTTATAAGCATCAGGCTCTCTCCTGCTTGCGATGAACTCAATATAAGACCAACTATCGAGTAAAATTGAGATACTGCGTAGTTGTAGAAGTTGCATTCTCCTAGCTGAAAGAGGTAAGAGTTTTGAATGCACTCCCTATTGATTTCCCTCTCTATTTGAGCCGTCCAGATTACATAACTCAACGACATAGGGCAGACGTATTCTAATGGAATTGCGAGTCTTTCAATCCTACTCAGGCCGTGCACCTCAGCATAGCAGGCTTTGTGGCCTTTATTAATCCATGTCTTATAGATATGCCGCCGGATTGATTTGTAGCATTTGATTAATGCCGAAATATCCGATTCCATTTTATTTATACCAGGCGGTCGACTTATAACATAGATATAGTCAACACCACCGCTTGGCTTATCAAATACGTTGATAACATTATTTTTGTGAATATTGGCAATTGCGGAGACAATCGACTTTTGGTAATTGGTCAGGTCTATCCAATTTTCAAATGATTGCTGAACCATTGGTAGCTTCGATCTTATTGCAGTCCACCAGGTGACTATTTTATCCCCTACTGATGTTGCTTCCAATGGACAGGAGGCTTCTAGAATTTCTTTTAAATCAAATGATACGTGCCCGCAAGATGTTTTCCAAAAAGGGCTTATCCCAGCTCTGTTGTCTTGTGTGTCGCTATATTTAGCCCCATACCTTAATATGGCGTTTTCGCACTTCACGCATCTTTTGCTTAGCTTTACTTCATGAATGGGACATGTATCGATAAAATCAAGATCAAAGAACACACTGTGATACCCGATTTGTAGACACTCTGGACAAAAGCGAACCCCATGGTGACTTCTTAAAGTAATGGAGTCTTCAAAACCAATCTGATCCAGGAACCCTTCTCTTAATCTTCTTTCATCCACGCCTAGGAGTTCTGAAAGCTTTTTGAAGTCTAGCCATTTGCTTGACCTTAGATTTATTTCCCATGGATTTACTATCTCTGGCTTCCTAATTATTTCGAATAACCTATTTGGATTAATGAGATTTAGCATCTGAATTCGAGAAAATATACTCCACGATGACTCATATGGTAGCGGAAATCGAACATCCCATGTCAGCTTGTCTTTCATTTTCTTCACCTCGTTATGTTGACATCAATCCAGAAAATATTTCTAACCCACTAGCCCTTACGGCGGATTCAACAATTGATTTGTTTAGCAAAAAGAATGGAGAGTCGTGACGAGTATTCGCGATAAGGATGTATTCTATGGTCCTAGTAAGGTACTCCATAGGGATAGATACGGTACCTAGTGGTCTCGTGGCATCTGACAATGCTTCCCAGATCATCCTTTCAAAGTTGGCAAGTCTGAATCCTGCCTCATATGCTTGAGGGAAGTAAAATCGTGTGTATGTCCATTGAGACTCTTCAGGATAACGTTTTTCATTATCATAGACTGAAAGTATATTCTTAATGTCGCTTTCGTTGCAGCCTTCGAACTGAATAGGTTCGCAAAGAAATCTCGCAATTAAGTTCAATGCCTTAGTCACAATCATTGCTGAAATTCGCTCCAATATCTCTGGCTGTGCAAACCCAATGGTGGTCATCGAGATTTGGTGTAGCTCCAGGCGGTTCTGCAATACCAGTAGAACGCGATAGTCGTCTTCAGAAAGCATTTGCATTTCATCAATGATCAATACGAATTGATTGCCACCAATTGAATTAGTCATTGTTTTTATATGGATTATAAGTTTTGACAGTAAGTCTTGGTATTTTTGGGTTCTGAAAATTAATCCATCACCTTCTAGTATGTCGCGAACAATCGCAACATCATTTCTAGCTGATCCTCTGCTGTCAGCAGTAAATCTAATTACATATGTATGATCGAATTCAAGATTCAATAGAACTTCTACAATGCTGGCGCACATTGTTTTTCCTGTTCTTGGTGCGGCGTACAATAGTGCTCCCGTGCGGCGCATTCCGACTCTGTCGCGAATTATTTTGTATGTATTTTCTATAGTAGGGGTTAGAACTTTGTAGTTTCGTTCTGCAATAGGATGTGATCGCCGTATGGTTTCTCGTTCATCTGAAGAAAGAGTATCGTCTGCTACCATATGCTTATACCTACTTTTAACGTTTTCTGTTCACCAGTGCGTTTAAGTCGAGCTTCAATTCACCTATCACTTCATCGGGCTTATCATTAACTCTGGATGTTTTGGCGCTAATGTTATTCGGTTCTTGTCGATTCGTTATTTTTGGTTGTATGCCGGATTCCTTCGCGACTCTAGCGGCCTTTAGTGCACAACTGGGATTAGGGGTGCTTTGAGATTTCTTCTGATCGATAGAGGCAAGGTGTTGCAGGTATGCTTGAACCGGGTCATCCATGCTGGCAATGGAAAGTATCCTTTTATGAATTAAGGAGTTAATCGCTTTCCGCGTTTTTCTGCTATGCTTGGTTACGCCCCACTGCCCAATTGCCTTTAGAAACCCTAACTCTGCGCCATTGGTAAGATATGCTTTAACTTGGCGCATATCATCTTCATCAATCTCGATAGAGATTTTCTTTCCGATTAAAGCGGGTGTCTGGCTTAATACGGCACTAGTGTAACGGACTCTGTCGATCTGTATATATGGCCTTCTGCCCTGCTTAATATTACCCCTTATCGTACAAGTCATAGCGGAGGGAATGGCGATGGAGCTTTCACCATCATGTAAGGTATGCCTAAATATAAATTTTTCTGGACCAAGGCCTGAGAAATGCTTAATAAACTCTAAGGGGGATAGAAAGGTTAGCCCCTCTGTCGGAGTTCCATTGTGACTTGCTATGTAGACGTCTACTAGGCTCTCTACTTCCTCAGCATTAATTTTGTATTTTCTTGCTTTTTCTTCCGGATCAGTTGCCCTGCCTACTCCAGGGTTGCTGCCTGTTGTAGAGGGAAGTCTTCGGAATACATTGTCTGATAGCCCTTTGAAGAATCTCTCAACGTTTGGGCGCCGCTCGAAGTGCCCTACGGGCCCCCAGTTTAGTATGAATCCTAGTCTTCTCCTGGCATGCTCTCGTACAGATGTAGACAAGTGAGCAAGTGCACCATCAAGTAACAAACAACTCCAGGCTGCGCAATAACAGTCTTTAATTTCTGAGCTCGGAAAACCACCGGACTCCGGGTATCTTAATCCTTTAATGTGGAGATCCTTAGGGTGCCATTTTTGACTGGCAGATCGGGATATTAATCTAACAACATCCTCAGCAGATACTTCACTGCTATATACTAATTCGTATCCAAGAACCGCTGTTGATGCATGATCCACAGCAGCTATTAGCCATAGTCGCTCCAATACAACTTCGACATCAATTCCTTCTGGGTTTTTGAACGTTACACATAGCATTGCGTTAATTGAATATGCGTCAATTTCAATTGCATCATATGGTTCGCTGAAAGCTAAAATCTTACTGTGCCCGGTACCTAGAGGCATATGAGCCTTTGCGTTTGATTCTCCCGTTGCTGAAACGCTTTTAGAAAAGTGTTCGCTGACAATATCCTTCATGAATTGCTGGATACTTCTGCGCCCTAGGTTTAACGTCGTGTAAGGCCACTGATTTTTACTTACCCCAAAGCCCGGAAGGCTTTCAAGAAATATCTTATGCAAGATCGTTCCAGATATTTTGTGCTCATTAATGCGTAAAGCTTTTGATTTTTTTAGTATCAAATCTACAAGTTTTTCATACAGGCCAGGGTGTTCATTGAGCAATGCTCTAAGAGCCCCCGAATGTCCACCTCTTTGCTGAGGGCGCTTAATACCAGCGGGTTTTGTTCTAATGTAGTCCGCTACTCTTATGTTCGGGATTAGTGCTCTGTATCCCCACACCCTGCCATCAGGATGAACATTCATGCATCGTTTAATTAGCCGAGGAAGATTGCTTCGAATAATGCCTGTTCTTGCCTCAATGTCTTTTGTAGAGATTCCATCGATGTATAAGTTTACCGCCGTTTTTCTGGACCGGAATTTTTCTGCCATATCGATAGGCAGGCTATCCTCCCTAACTGTTGGCCAGCTTGCCTTGTCTATGGCATTAAGCTCTCTCCTACTCCACTTTTGTTTTTGGCTCATACTTTTCCCACCTAGTGGAATAGGATATCGAGTTATCTGTAAGATCGAGGCGAATTGTGCCAGCGGCGGATATCCGCACAATCAAGCCAATTAGAATGTCAACTTGTATGTTGGGAAAACTGGAAACCAACGCACCGATAGTACCACTACCCAATCGAGTGACTTCGGATAGGATTCCCATGGTTTGAACCGATAATTCTTGTTGGCGGATTGCTGCCGCAAAACTAATTGCCTTCATCCATCTAACAGATAGCCTGGCTTTCGCAGTGAGGTCCATAGGGCTGAAAACTTTATACTGAGCATGTCCTGGATCTTCAGGCTCAGACGTGAAGTGCATCTCAGTAACTCCGCTAGCGAGCTGGACTGTCGCAAGATGCGCGGGCTCACTCCTGGATGTCGCAGAGCCTTTATCTGCAATAACAAAGTCGACGATTGAGGGATCGGCTTCGAGAACGACCAACCAGTAAATCAGTTGTCTGTCGCTACTGATTACCCAGTCAGAGTCTGTTTTTGGGCTATATACGAGCCACAGATTACTGAGCCGGTGTTTTCTGGCTCTGTAGGAGGCAAAAATTGAACTGCGTAATTTTGCCTTTGGTGACTGCTTGCTTGTTTGCATACAGATACCCCAAGGACACGCAGCTAGCCTGGTGGCCTAGCAGCTTCGTATCAACATTAGTTTAAGATGCCTTTATGATGCAACTTTAGTTCTGATTTTTGGAACTAAAGTTGATACATTGTTTGCTGAAAAAAACGGTGGAAATTATAACTTTTTGATTTTTCGAGATTTTTATGTGACACCGGAAGTATTAGCATTACTTCGTCGCACTGTTTGCATATTATCGCCCGCTTTATGCCAGCGCTTCGATCCGGAATGACCACCGTTATTCTCAGGCTTCACCATTCCCCGCTGCGGATGATTCCCCTGACTGATAACCGCCGGCCCTGACCAGCTCCGGATGCCGCACCGTACCCACATCACACAGCTGACTACACCTCAATGGGTATAGACGACAGCATCTGCCACGGGTAACGTCCATTTATCCGTCAGCGATTATCTGCCATGCATCACTCCCTGATTACCGAGCGTTATTTTACCGACAGCAGCTCCGCCGCCTGGATTTCGGATTAGCCTCAGCATCTGCCACTCACACGCATCTGCAACCAATCCGTTATTTCCATTCCGGGAGCCTTGCCATGAAAACCACCGGTTATGCTGCACACGACCATCAATCCCCGCTGGTGCCGTACCAGTTTGAACGCCGCGCGCTGCGCGATAACGATGTCGCCATCGAAATTCTCTACTGTGGCGTCTGTCATTCAGACCTGCATACCACGCGCAATGACTGGGGCTTTACCCAATATCCCATTGTGCCGGGCCATGAAATCGTTGGCCGCGTCATCGACACCGGCGCGCACGCCCACCGTTACCAATGTGGCGATCTGGTGGCCGTTGGCTGTCTGGTCGACAGCTGTATGGAATGCGACCAGTGCCGCAAGGGCGAAGAACAGCTGTGCCGTGAGGAAGTCACCGAAACCTACGCCGGCGAAGACCGCATCAGCGGCGAAGTCACTCAGGGCGGCTACGCCAGACACATTGTGGTGCGTGAAGAGTTTGTGCTGCGTATCCCGCCGGGGCTGGATATCGCCAGCGCCGGCCCCCTGCTGTGTGCCGGCATCACCACCTGGTCGCCGTTGCAGACCTGGGGCGTCACATCAGGCAGCCGTGTCGCGGTGATCGGTCTCGGTGGTCTGGGCCATATGGCCGTAAAACTGGCGGCCGCTCTGGGTGCCCATGTCACCGTGATCAGCCGCACAGACAACAAGCGTGACGATGCCATGGCGCTCGGTGCCGACGCCCTGCTGGTATCCAGCGACGATCAGGCCATGGCTGCGGCCGCCGATTCCTTCGATCTCATCATTGATACCGTACCGGTGCGGCACGATCTGAAACCCTATGTCCCGCTGCTGGACATTGATGCCACGCTGGTGCTGGTTGGCCAGCTGGGGCCGGTGGAGGTGATTGATACCATGCCCATTGTTGCCGGCCGCCGCCGTATTGCCGGCTCGCCCATGGGCGGCATCCGTGAAACCCAGCAACTGCTGGATTTCTGTGCCGAACACCAGGTTCTGCCGGAGGTGGAGATGATCCGTATGGACCAGATTAACGATGCGTTCGCCCGCCTGGAAAAAGCCGATGTGCGTTACCGCTTTGTGATCGATATGAGCACCCTGCCGGATGCTGCGCCCGCTGACTGAGGCCTGTTACAGAATCGGGGCAAACAGCCGCGCCACCGGGGCCGCCAGCCGGATTCCCAGTGGTGCCTCCGCCAGTGGCCGGTCGTAAATCTCTGACTGACTGAAATCCTGCTCCAGCATGGCCGCCACCTGCGCGGCAAATGCCGCATCAAACACCAGCGCGCTGGCCTCGAAATTCAGCCGGCAGGAACGGCTGTCGAGGTTGTGGCTGCCCACCGCCGCCATCATGTCATCAACCAGAAGGGCTTTCTGGTGCATAAAGCCCTGCCGGTAACGATAAAAACGCACGCCGGAGCCCGGCATCTCATCCATAAAGGCAAACGCCGCCAGCCACACCAGCCAGTGATCGCGTTTATCCGTCATCAGGATGCGCACATCCACGCCGCGCAGCGCCGCCAGCCGCAGCGCCTGAATCAGGCTCGGATCAGGGGCGAAATACGGGCTGGCAATCCAGATGCGGCTGCGTGCCGCGAGGATGGCATGGTGAAAATACAGGGTGCCCGGTTCGTGCGGCTCGGTCGGCCCGGAAGAAAACGCCAGCACCGGAACGTCTTCGTCCGCGCCGGCCGGCAGACTCCAGCTCAGTTGCGGGATATCACCGGTGGCCCAGTGCCAGTCTTCGGCGAAACTCAGTTGCAGGTGGCTGACCACACTGCCTTTCAGGCGCAGCATGGTGTCACGCCAGGCGCCGAAATAACTGTCCAGTCCCAGATATTCATCACCGATATTGAAGCCGCCGGTAAAGGCGGTATGGCCATCAATCACCACCACCTTACGGTGATCCCGGAAGTTAAGCTGACGCGGGATGATGCGCCGGGACGGATGACGGGCATGGAAGTTGACGATACTGACGCCACCATCGCGCAGAGTCTGCAGATAACGTGCGCTGATGCCGCGGCTGCCGAACGGATCGTATAGCACACACACCTGCACCCCATCTGCCGCCCGCTGCAGCAGGCACTGCTGCAGCCGCTGGCCGAGGTTGTCATCGCGCAGAATATAGGTCTCCAGCAGGATATAGCGCTCCGCTGCCGCCAGCGCTGCAAACAGCGCATCAAAGGCGGTCTGCCCGTCGGTCATCAGTTCCAGTTCGGATGCGCCCAGCGTGCGGTGTCCGGCAATGGCTTCAAAGCCGGCCATGAGGCGCGCGGTTGGTGCCGGCAGATGACGCCATTGCGGCGTCTGACAGGTACTGCTTCTGACCTTGGCCGCCAGTTCGGACAGGCGCCGCGCACGCACAATGCCGGGATAACGGAAATCACCGAGAAACAGATAGGCCGGCACGCCAAGATATGGCAGCGCCAGCAGAAACACGGTCCAGCCAACCGCGCCCTGCGGCGTGCGCGCCGAACGGACGGCACGGAACGCCAGCAGCACCGCCACGATGTGCAGCAACAGCAGTGCCGCTGGCAACAGGTACATCAGACTGTCGGTAAGAATGCTTCAGTCCTCCCCCGGCCCGTTGCGCAGCCGTTCCAGCACCGCCGCACAGACTTCCGTCCCCTGTTCGCCCAGCGCCTGATCGACGGCGCGCATATGGCGCCGCAGGGTATTTACTTCATCCAGCAGATTAAGGATCAGCGGCAGCGCTTCGTCGTTTACCCCCAGATCTTCGGTCAGTTCGGTAATCAGGGTCAGACGCGCCAGATCGGTTTCATCAAACACATGCCCCTGCGCCGACAGCAGCGGCCGCACCCAGGTATGGCGGATACAGAGCTGCAACCGCTCACGGTCAAGGCGTCCGATACGCTGCAGAACTTCGTTTTCTGTCATCATCACTGATTCCCCTTCCAGCCGGCCCGCGGGTCATAGCTATGGGCGGCACGCCACTGGCGCACCGCGTCGGCCAGCGCCGTATCTTCTGCCGGCGGCAGCACAATTTTCAGCGTAATCAGCAGGTCGCCCTGCTGTGCGCCACGACGGATCCCTTTGCCTTTCAGTCTCAGCACCCGGCCGGAGCCGGAGTTCGGCGGAATTTTCACCTTGATGCGGCCACCGGGCAGCGCGACATCCGTCTGCGCGCCAAGCACCGCCTCATCAATACTGACCGGAAACTCCAGCCGCAGGTCATTGCCATCACGGCTGAAAACCGGGTCCGGTGTGACTTCAATACGCACCAGCGCGTCGCCGGCCGGACCGCCGTTCACGCCAGGCTCCCCCTTGCCCGCCAGACGCAGGGTCTGGCCGTCATCGATGCCAGCCGGAATCGTCACTTCCAGGCGGCCGGATTCCGGCAGGGTTACGGTATGTTTGCCGCCCAGCACGGCGTCGCGGAAACTGATCTGCATATGAAACAGGCGGTCAGCGCCACGCATGGCACGGCTGCCGCTCTGGCCATAACGCTGGCGGAAGGCCTGGCCGAAGATGTCACCGAGATCAGAGAAATCGCCGTCAAACTCATAACGGTGAGTCGGGTCGGCACCGGCATAAGAGCGGTAATAGCGCTGTTGCGGACGTTCAGCGCCGGAGGCATCGATCTCACCGGCATCATAGCGACGGCGCTGTTCGGCATCGCGCAGCAGATGGTAGGCCGCTGCCACGGCTTTGAATCGTTCCTGCTTCTGTTCGTCGCCGGCATTCAGATCGGGGTGGAGTTCGCGTGCCAGCCGGCGGTAGGCTTTTTTGATATCCGCCGCACTGGCGTCGCGGCTGACGCCCAGCAAGACATACGGGTCGTTGACTTCATCCTGTGACATAGCATCCTCACTGCTGACACCTGAATCACCATTAAATGGCGATCTGCCGCCAGCAGCAAGCCTGACTGTCATGCCGGCCCTGAGAAACAGCGTCGCGGCAGGCTGATTAACGCCGTGGCGCTCAGAGCGCCTGCGCGAGGTCGTCCAGTGGCAGATCGTTGGCGGTCAGTTCACCGGCGGCAAAACGGAAATCACTGATCAGACGATCCCCTTCTTCACGCAGATAGCCGGTATTGATCAGCTCAAGCATGTATTCCGACAGCGGGCTCTGCATCAGGCTGCGGCTCAGCTCCAGATGCAGAAACGCGTCGGTGCGGGCCAGCCATTCGTCCGCCAGGGTTGCGGCGGCGCCGGCACGGAGGGTCAGACGGCCATTGGCACTGACATCGCCGGCGGCACCGATGCCGGCCGGGCCGCGGTCGTTGAAGATAAAGCGGCTGTTCAGTTGTTCCAGCGTCAGCGATGCACCGTGTGCACCAACCCCGGCCAGTGCCGCCACGGCGGCCTCGATGCCTTCACTGTTCTGACTCAGCTGCTGCAGACGGTCATTGGCGCGCTGCAGTGCTGCCCAGTTCAGGCCATCAAAGAACAACCCCAGCTCACTGGGATCGACACGCAGATCCTGATTGCCGGAAGAAAAACTCAGATCATCAAAAGTCAGCGTCAGCAATGACGCCACCACCCCGTTCTGCAGCACCGATCCCTGCTCCATGGCCATGCCGCGCAGCGCCAGGCGTTTGTCGCCCGCGTCCGCACTGAGCCTGCCGATACGGTAGTCGAAACGCTCAATAAAGGGCGTGTTACCGATCTGCCGTGAGCTGACGTTCATTGTCACGCCGCCAAGGCTGACCTCCAGCCCCACCGGTGTACTGACCTGCATACCATCCCAGCTGGCAACACTGCGGCTGCGGCGCGCGCCGTCCAGTTCGGTGGTGGATTCAATCACCATGGGCGCCATCCGCACCTGTGAGCCATCCGGCTGTTGCATATCCACCGCGCCGGTGCGGTACTGAGCGCTGGTCAGATTGTTGCGTGCATCCAGCTGCCAGCTGCCCTGCTGTCCCTCCAGCAGGCCGGGCAGGCTGCTGAACAGCATGGCTGCCAGACCACGTTCGCCATCGACAGCAAAGGTGCCATAAGCGCGCAGCGGCTCAATGGTGGTTGTCTGGCGGACGGCAATCAGATCGGTTGCCTGTGCAATATCACGTAAGGTGTAAATATCTTCACGGAAAACACCGAACAGGCCGCGGCTGACCGGCTCAGCATCCAGCGCCAGTCCCTGCGCCTGCAGTTCCTGTCTTACATTGGTCAGCAGTCGTTGCTCTTCAGCTTCATAGCGCTGAACGTTATTCCAGGTGAGATACCCGGCTCCGGCGGCCACAGCAGCCACCGGCAGAGCAACGGTTAATGCCAGTAATTTACCCATCAGGAAACCCTTTCCCCCGTTTGATTGACGTCAGCCACGTCCCGTGCCGACCTGAAACGGCGGATTCTAACGCATCCACAGCACAAACAGGAGATTTTACCCGCCGATCAGGCTGTGGCGGTGGGATTTGCCACCTTCATACGCTAGACTTCGCGCCTGCTTTCCGGGCTGCCTGTCATGCGCAGTCCCGGCCGTTCGCCATCAGCTTTTTTCAGGTATCAGTTTCTATGTATAAAGTGGGTCAGCGCTGGATCAGCGAAGCCGAAACAGACCTCGGTCTCGGCCTGGTTCAGAACGTCGATTTCCGGGTTGTCACCGTTTATTTTCCAGCCATCGATGATGCGCGCAGTTATTCAGCCCAGAATGCCCCACTGACGCGGGTGACCTTCAAAGAAGGCGACACCCTGCCACTGGCGGACGGAACCGTGATTACCGTCAGCGAAATCGATGATATCGATGGCATCCTGTTTTATGGCGATGGTGAGCGCACCATCTCCGAGATTCACCTCAGCGGTCAGATTCAGCTGAATCAGCCATCCGACCGCCTGTTCTCCGGCCAGATCGACAACAACAATCTGTACGAACTGCGCCAGCTGGCGCTGCAACAGCTGAGCAAACTGCGTCAGCGGCCGTTTTATGGTCTGCTCGGCGGCCGCACCAGCCTGCTGCCGCATCAGCTTTATATTGCCCAGCAGGTCACTCAGGATTCCATTCCGCGCGTGCTGCTGGCCGACGAAGTGGGTCTGGGTAAGACCATTGAGGCCGGCCTGATTCTGCACCGCCTGTTACTGCAGCAGCGCATCCAGCGTGTACTGGTACTGGTGCCCGATCACCTGCTGCATCAGTGGCTGGTGGAAATGATCCGCCGCTTCAACCTGCGTTTCACCATCGTCGACCGTCTGATGGCCGAAGAAGACAGCGATATTTTCACTGCCGGCCAGCTGTTCCTGTGCCCGGTATCGCTGGCAGCACGCGACGAAGTGGCAGCACAGATCCAGGCTTCCGACTGGGACCTGCTGGTCGTGGACGAAGCCCATCATCTGCAGTGGAGCGAAGACAATGGCGGCGATGCCGCTTACAGCATGGTCGAAGAACTATCGCTGCGCACACCGGGCCTGCTGCTGTTGACCGCAACCCCGGAGCAGCTGGGGCTGGAAGGTCACTACGCCCGCCTGCGCCTGCTCGATCCGCAACGCTACCCATCGCTGTCGCAGTTCCGCGCAGAACAGGAAGCCTATCAGCCGGTTGCGGATCTGGCCGCGGCACTGGCCGGTGAGGGCAGCGTCAGCGCCGAACAGGCAGCCTTGCTTACCTCCCTGCTGCCGGATATGGCAGCCGCCGATCTTGACGATCAGGAACAGCGCAACAAAGTGCTGGAAGCCCTGATTGACCGCCGCGGCCCGGGCCGCGCCCTGTACCGCAACACCCGCCATGGCGTCAGTGGTTTCCCTGCCCGGCTGCCGCAGATCACCGATCTGCCGGCACCACCAACCGATGACCTGCCGCCCACCCTGCAGCAGCTGCATCCGGAAGTGGATATGCATAACTGGTGTGATGACGACCCGCGCAGCGAATGGCTGCTGGGTCTGCTCGGCCAGACCGGCAAGGATAAGGTCGTGCTGATCTGCCACTCAGCCCAGACCGTACTCGATCTGGAGCAATGGCTGTGGGACAGCTGCGGCATTCAGGTGGCCGTCTTCCACGAAGATATGGATCTAGTCGAGCGTGACCGCGCAGCGGCTTACTTTGCCGATCATGAACAGGGCGCGCGTATCCTGCTGTGTTCTGAGATCGGCAGTGAAGGCCGTAACTTCCAGTTTGCCCATCACTTGGTACTGTTCGATCTGCCGTTTAACTGCGACCTGATTGAACAGCGCATCGGCCGTCTCGACCGTATTGGTCAGGCTGACGACATCCGCATTTATATCCCCGCCTTCACGGATCATCCCGCCGGCCGCTGGGCACACCTGCTGCATCAGGGGCTGGATCTGTTCAGCCGTCCGAATCCGGCCGCCCAGCCGCTGCTGGAGCGTTTCCGCGAAGCGATCGAACAGGCCATTCTCAGCGGTGAAGGTCTGCCGGAGCTGACCACGCAGCTGGCGCAGGAGCGCGAAGCCCTGCTCAGCCAGCTGGAAGCCGGCCGTGACCGTCTGCTTGAACTGCACTCCTGCCATCCGGTGCGTGCCCGCGCCCTGGCCAGAGAGATGACCATCACCCATATCGAAGACGAAGCGGAGCTGAACGATTTCGTTGAGCTGTTCGCCGATGCCTTTGGTCTGGAACTGGTTGAACTCGGCGGTGACTGCATCACCATCGCACCGGGCGACCATATGCTGGTACCCGACCTGCCCCACCTGCCGGAAGATGGCTTTATGGCCACTACCCGCCGAGACGTGGCACTGAGCCGCGATGACGTGCAGTTCCTCAGCTGGGAACATCCGTTTATCGATCAGGCACTGGAGCTGATCACCAGCAGCCCGGCCGGCAATGCGGCAGCCGGCTATATCGAAGACCACGGCTTCAGCACCGGCGACTGCTTTATTGAAATGCAGTTTGTCGCCCGCTGCCCGGCACCCAAGGCTCTGGCGGTTGAACGCTTCCTGCCGCCTAACGCCATGCACCTGATGATGACCCCGAAAGGCGATCTGAAAGTGAATGACGGTGAACTGCCGGCCTTTGTACTGCCGCTGAAGCGTGGCACCGCACGCGGACTGGTGGAGCAGAAAACGGAAAGCATTCAGCCACTGATTCACAAACTGGAAAAACTGGGTAGCGCGCAGCTGAACAAGATGGTGGAGCGCGCCAGCCAGAAAGCCCAGGAAGCCTATACCGCCCGCATTGAGCGGCTGCACGCCCTGGCGGAACAGAATCCGGCCATGCCGCCACAGCTGGTGGATGAAGTGAAACAGAAACGTGACGCTGTCATGGACGCCATCGCCCAGTCGCAGCTGGTTCTGGACAGCATCCGTCTGGTGTTCTGCGGCTGAGTGCTGCCTCAGGCATAAAAAAGGGCGCCTGAGGCGCCCTTTTTTATGCTCTGCGTATCAGCTGCGCGGTGTGCGCATGGTGACAAATTCTTCCGCAGACGTCGGGTGAATACCGATGGTGCTGTCAAACACGGCCTTGGTGGCGCCCGCTTTGACCGCCACGGCAATGCCCTGAATGATTTCCCCGGCTTCGGCACCGACCATGTGCACTCCAACCACCTTGTCAGTACTGGTCTGCACGATCAGCTTCATCAGTGTCCGCTCCGGCAGACCACTGATGGTATGACGCATCGGCCGGAAGCTGGACTCAAACACGGTGATGTCATCGCCGTGACGTGCCACCGCCTCTTCCTCGGTCAGACCAACCGTCGCAATGTTCGGCTGACAGAAGACCGCCGTCGGGATGTTGTCATAGGTCATCGGTGTTTCATCACCCGCGAACCAGTGCGCCACCAGTTTCATCGCCTGCGCCAGCGCAACCGGTGTCAGCTGAGGCGTACCAATCACATCACCCAGGGCATAAATGCTGGAGACGGAAGTACGGAAGAAATGATCCACCACAATCGTGCCATCATCGCGGGTTTCAACGCCCACGCTGTCCAGACCAAGCCCGTCTGTCATCGGCCGGCGGCCGGTGGCAAACATTACACAGTCGGCATCCAGCATGTCGCCGTTGCTTAACTGGCAACGCAGCGTACCGCCTTCCAGTTTATCAATGCGGCGTACATCCGTTTCGGTGTGGATCTGCACGCCTTTGTTGGCAATCTGCGTGGCCGCAAAATCGCGTACATCCTGATCAAAGCCGCGCAGAATCTGCTCACCACGGTACAGCAGGTGAGACTCAGCACCGAGACCATTGAAGATGCCGGCGAATTCCACCGCAATATAGCCGCCTCCGACCACGATGGTGCGTTGCGGGAATTCTTCCAGATAGAAGACTTCATTGGAGGAAATGGCGTGCTCGGCCCCCGGAATGTCCGGGCGGAATGGCCAGCCACCGGTGGCAATCAGAATCTTCTCCGCGGAGTATTCCTGCTCGCCGACGGTTACCCGGTGACCATCCACCAGACTGGCAGTACCGTGCAGCACCGTGACGCCGGAATTCTCAAGTAAATTAGTATATATACCGTTTAAGCGTTTGATTTCATTAGTTTTATTATCCCTGAGCGTCGGCCAATCAAAGGACTCCAGAGTACCGTTGATGCCAAAGCCACGGGCTTCTTCAAACTTTTCGGCATATTCCGAGGCATAGACAAACAGTTTCTTCGGCACACAGCCGACATTCACACAGGTCCCGCCCAGGTAGCGGTTTTCCACCACCGCCACGCGGGCACCTTTGCCGGCTGCCATACGGCTGGCGCGGACACCGCCGGAGCCGGCCCCGATCACCAGTAAATCAAAATCAAAATTCATTCGCTGTCTCCCGTTACTGCGTCAGGGTAGCACGGATGTCAACCACACCCGGACGGTCTGAGCGCTCAATATTGATCTGCCCCACCTGTACACCCTGCGAAGCCTGCAGCTGTTCAAGCCAGTCGATGGCTTCGTCAAACACCGCCTTGTCGATCCAGATCCGCAGGTTATTGCCGTCCTGTTCATAGCGGCTGAGGGAAATGCCGGCTGTTTTGGCGTAACGGGTAACGGTGGCCAGCAGTGACGACAGGCCACCGCTGTTGCCATTACCGCTGACAGCGCCGAAACGGTTGGCGTTATCCGCCAGCAGGTTATAGGTGGCAATATTCTTTTTCAGTGCCGCCTCTGCCGCCTGCTGCCCTTTCAGCAGCGGTGCGTAGACGATCAGATAAATCATGGCGATAACAAACAGCGCCGCGACCGCTTTCACCACCGTGCGGTCACGCGCCGGCAGCGCCTGATACCAATGATGACCGGTCTGCCACAGCGTGCTTTCTTTCACCTGTGCAGCCAGCTGGGACTGCAGTTCTTTCAGCCGCGCCTTCATGCGGAACCTCCGATACGGATACGGCCCTTCACGCCTTCTTTGTCGTTGGTAGCCGAGGCCACTTCCGCAGCCAGACCTTCGTTTTCCAGTGCCTGACGCAGGGTCTGTAACTCATTCAGATTGCCCGCGCGGACTTCCAGTGTCAGCTCGTCAATGCGGTCGTTATAGCGCAGCGACATCAGCTGCACCTGCTTCTGCAGCCCCTGAGCGGCGTAAACCCGCGCCAGGGTATTGGTCGTGGAGAGGAAGCCGCCTGCCGCCACGTCACCGCCGCCGGACAGTTTGCCCTGAATCTGACGGTTGAGGATGGATTCACGCACCCGCTCCCCGGGAAAGAGCTTCTTGTACAGGGCGATGGTTTCCGACGTCACCTGCGCCGCTTTGCGGCTGGTATTGTGCTGCTCAATAAACAGCCAGCCGGTCGCCGCAATCAGCCACACCGCCGCCATGGCTGCCAGTGGCCGCCACCACACCGGCGGTTTCTCCTGCGCCACTTCACGCACCTGAAACTGGCCGGTCAGCAGATTGACCGGACGGCTGCTGAGGCGCTGCTCTGCCGTTGCCAGACCATCCTGCGGACGACATTCAATCTGGCTGAACACCTGCGGAAAACCGGTTTCCAGCGTGGTTTTCAGCAGCTGCGCCTGATCCAGCTGTGGTGCCAGAATGACCAGCTCAGCAGCGTCGCCCTGCGCCTCGTCAAACAGGGAGTCGAGCACGGCGGTCATACCGGCATCCGGCACCCAGCCTTCAAAGCGGCCCGGCAGGCTGATGATCCAGCCGCTGATGCCATCCTGATCACGACGCAGGAAGACATTGCCGGCTTCAACCAGCTGCGTCTGCGGAATCAGCTCGCGCAGCTGCAGGTGATGCATTTCACATTCTTCCAGCAGACGCTCAATCAGTCCGGCGGTCAGCGCATAAGCACGGACTTTTTTCGCTGCCTGCCCGGCCGGCACGATCAGGTAATGACTGACATCCTCAATCAGGGCTTCTTCCAGCGCGAACGGCAGGGCCTTGCCCAGCTGACGCGCCGAAACCCCGGGCAGTGACACCCAGTGCGTTGAATAGTTAACCGCCGACAGCACCATGCGCACCGGCGTCAGATCCGGCTGCTTATCTGCCCATTCCGCCAGTGGCTGCCACTGATTATCCTGCAGCGGGCTGACCAGCCACAGGCCTGCGGATGACTGCCACTGTACTTTTACTGTTTCCATGACCTGTCTGTTCACCCTATTGTGTCGTCGTGGAGTCGCTGAGTTCTGCTTCCGGCCGCGCTTCACGACGGCCATAATCACGATACAGCGTGGTCATACGGCCATCGTCGTTATCCCGCTCAATCAGGACTTCGGCAGTGGCAACGCGATCACCGAGATCTACCCGGATAAAGCTTTCAAAGTATTCCGATTTTACACTGAAGTCGGTCTTATCCCAGCTTCCGCCGGTGTTTTCCCTGTCATCATTCCCGTCTTCGTCATCCTCGTCGCCGGTGTTTTTGACAAAGGATTCAATGTCGCTGAGTGCCCAGAAATCATCCACACTGGCAAAGCCTTCATCACCACGGGCACTGATAATGGCCTGGGCAATATCAAGCGTCATCCCGGTATCCAGTGCCGCCAGTACCACGGCACTGGCGCTATTCACATTCAGCTGCGCAGCAACCGGCAGACAGACGACATAGGGCTCCAGGCGGCGGTAAGCGGCCTCGTCCAGACCTTCCAGCAGCATCAGCTCGGAGGTATGTACGCAGCCCTGATACGCAGCACGGTATGGCAGCTCAAGGCTGAGATAGCGGTCATCCTCCTGGCTTTCCTCATCCATCCATTTGTACAGCAGGTCAGCAAAGGTGACGTCCAGTCCGAGAATGTTGAGCAGATTTTCAAAGCGCTCTTTCTGCACAGCGCGGTTGGACGCGGTGGCACTCAGGCTGTTCAGGTTGAAACGCCCCTGAGCATCACGGATGCGGATAAAAGCCATTCCCGGCGACAGCGGGAAGCTGCGGTCGGTTGCCCACTCTTCCAGCGCATGATCCACATCCGGATTGTTATCCCAGTCAAGATACAGACCGGTTTTCACCGCACTTTCGGCGCCCAGCACATAAGCCCGCGCCTGCTGCAGCGCCAGCATGGTGGCACTGCGCTGAATATCGTTCGACTGGCGGTCCATCATCGACACCGCCAGCACCGACACAATGGCGAAGATCAGCAGCACCATTATCAGCGCCAGCCCCTGCTGACGGCCCGGCAAGACAACGCGCCGGCGCATCAGAAATCCCCCCAGGGAATGACCCACTGGCGTTCAATCTCACCCAGATCCGGCAGGGTTATCTGCCAGCGCATGGCAACCGGCGTCATGCTGCTGCCGGAGCCGCTGTCAACCGGTGGCCAGCTGCTGTACCAGTCACTGTCCGCAACGGAGTTTTCATCACTGTCAGCAGCGCGCTCTTCCACCAGAACCTCCACGCGCAGATCGTCAATCTGCTCCAGCACCACCTGCGCCAGAGGTTCAGAATCGGTTGAACGATCAAGCACCGGCCAGAAGTAGCGCACCAGACATTCTCCTTCCGGTTCCAGCACCCCCCACGACTGCAGACGCAGATAGGCCGGTTCACAGACGTCGCTGTCGATTTCTTCGCTGCGGTAAGCCACACGCTGCAGCTCAGAGCGCGGGTCACTGGCCACCGGGGAGTTCCGCCAGCCGCTGCGGGTGAATTCGACGGTGTAATCACCGTCATCAATACGCAGGGATTCCTGTGTATCGCCGTATTCATCACGGATCGTGCGGTTGATAAGCTGTTCGATATCCCGGCTGATGACCATATTGAAGCGCTGCAGACTGGCCAGTTTCTCGGAACGGATATCCGTGCCCTGCTTGGTATCAATCACACTGCGCAGCAACTGCGCGGCCGTCACGCCGATCAGAGCGGTGATGGCCACGGCCAGCAGCACCTCCAGCAGGGTGAAACCTCGCTGTGCAGAGCGGCGCATCAGTGTTTCCCCATAATGGTGGACAGGGAAAAGATATAATTATCTTTGGCCGCCGTATCGGCGACCGAAACCGTGATGCGATTGGTATCGGGGAAGTCGGTTTTCTCGACTTTGGTGTGCACTTTCCATTCACGCCCGGCCATTTCCACCACGTCATTATTTTCACCGACATCCGGTAAACCGCTCAGACGCAGCGCCACCAGACGGTTCTCGGCCACAAAGGAAGCAATGGTGGTGTCCTGCAGGGTCAGCAGGCCGTCCACACTCTGACTGGAAGCACGGCTGATGGTCGTGGCAATGGCGACGAAGACGGTCAGCGCGATCATGACTTCAATCAGGGTAAAGCCTGACTGCCGGCGGTTACTCATCAAAGCGCTCCAGCAGCATCATGGGTGCACTGAATCCGTCACCGCGCAGACGGATTTCGAAATGCCGGTCCTGATCGTGGACCAGCAGCAGTTCAAACGGCGTGTATTCGTCGGATGACAGGAACAGCAGTGCCGGCAGAGGGCCACTGTCGTTGTCGAGCAGGTCATCAAAATCCACCTCGGCGCCGTCCACCGTCAGCGTCATAAAAACATTGTCCGGCGCCTCAAGCTCCGCTTTCAGCGGACCGCTGTAGGGCTGCCAGGGGTTTTTCGCCAACCGGTCAAGTTCTTCGCGGGTCCTGTTGGCCGTAAATTCCTGCGAATGAATATCCTGATAACTCAGCAGCAGGATTTCCTGCTCATTCATGGCCAGTCCCAGATCAATATTCTGGAAGACAGCCTCCTGACGGTAGGCTGAAAACAGCGCCATCAGTTGCCGGGCGTACTGGTCGGTTTCATCCTGCGCCTGCCGGTTACCGGTGCTGATGGTGACGATCGCCATCAGCCCGCCAATAATCGCCAGTACGACCAGGACTTCCAGCAGTGTAAAGGCCCGGCTGTTGCGCATCAGCGATCCATCGAGCTGATATCAGCGTTATCGCCTTCACCACCTTCCTGAGCATCGGCACCCAGCGAAACAATTTCATACTGACCTTTGTCGAGGAAATACAGGAATTCACCACCCCAGGCATCGGTCGGGACACTGTTGCCTTTCAGGTAACCACCGGACTGATAATTTTTCGGTTCCGGTGAGCTGGTTGGTTTTTTCACCAGCGCTTCCAGTCCCTGCTCGGTGGTCGGATAGGTGAAATTATGCAGCTTGTACAGATCAAGGGCATTTTCCAGCAGCTTAATCTGACTCTTGGTGGTTTTGATATTGGCGTCGCCGGCGGCACCGATAATATTGGTTGCCACCAGTGCCATGATGCCACCGATAATCGCCAGCACTACCATGACTTCCAGCAAGGTGAAGCCCTGTTGACGACCTGCCATACGCTTAGCGTTCATTCTGTTCTCCTACTGAACCATTTTCTGTAATTCAAGAATCGGCAGCATAATCGCCGCCACAATCAGCGCCACAATACCGCCCATCACCAGCAGCATCAGTGGCTCAAAAATTTTCACCAGCGCCGACACCGTGTTCTCCAGCGCTGTCTCCTGCTGTGCCGCGGTGCGCGCCAGCATACTGTCGAGTTCGCCACTGTTTTCACCACTGGCGATCATATGCAGCATAATCGGTGGGAAATAACCGGTTTCATCCAGTGCTTTATGCAGACTGCCGCCCTCACTGACACTGACAGTTGCCCCGCTCAGTGACTCCTGAATCGGCATATTGGTGACCACCTGACTGGCGATTTTCATGGCATCCACCAGAGGGACACCACTGCTGGTCAGAATGGCCAGCGTGCTGCCGAAGCGGGCAGTATTGGCTTCTTTGACGAAGCCGCGGATGCCCGGCAGATGCAGCAGAAAATGGTGATAGCGGCGGCGGAAAGCGGGATTCACCAGCGCCCGGTTAAACATAATGACGCCGATCACCAGCGCCCCCAGAGTCCACAGACCCCAGGCGGAAATAAAATGGCTGAGACTGAGCATAAAGCTGGTCAGTCCCGGCAGCTCCTGACCGTTCTTCATAAAGACTTCCACGATGTCCGGCACCACGGAGGTCAGCAGCCAGGACACAATACCGACGGCCACCAGAGTCAGAATGACCGGATACATGGCCGCCAGTTTGATTTTCTGGTCAGCGGCCTGACGGGATTCGGTGTAATCGGCCAGACGGTTGAGCACGCCATCCAGATGACCGGCGTGTTCACCGGCGGCCACGGTTGAGCGGTATAAATGCGGAAAGGCGCGCGGGTATTCAGCCAGTGCCTTAGCCAGGGTGTAACCTTCGAGCACCTTGGCACGGATGGCCAGAATCATGGCTTTGATGCGTTGCTTACCCGTCTGTTCGGATAAAGCGCGCAGGGATTCATCAATCGGCAGGCCGGCAGCAATCAGGGTTGCCAATTGGCGCGTGACCAGTGCCAGCTCCGGTACCGACAGACCGGGTGAACGCTCAAACAGACTGCCACGCTTCTGCTTCTGCGATGTCTGCTCCACAGACAGCGGCATCCAGCCCTTTTCGCGCAGCTGCTGACGCACCTGACGGGCGCTGTCGGCTTCCAGCACTCCTTTTTTCTGTTTGCCGCGGTTATCGACAGCCTGATAAACAAATGCGCCCATACTCAGCCTTTCGCCACCCGCAGCAATTCTTCCACGGTGGTACTGCCAGCCAGTACTTTACGGATGCCGTCCTGGCGGATACTCGGCCCCAGGGTACGCGCATGCTGTTCCATTTTCTGTTCACCGGCGCGGTCATGGATCAGGGTTTTGAAGGCTTCATCCATTTCGATGATTTCATAAATCCCCTGCCGGCCACGATAGCCCAGCTGGTTGCATTTCTCGCAGCCTCTGGCGTGATACACCGTTGGTGGATTGGCCGGATCAGCGCCCAATACCTCACATTCAGCCGCATCGGCCGGGGCCGCTTCCTTACAGTCGTTACACAGCACACGCACCAGTCGCTGGGCAATCACACCGATCAGGCTGGATGACAGCAGAAAGGGTTCAACCCCCATATCCTGCAGACGGGTTACCGCACCGATGGCGGTATTGGTGTGCAGCGTTGACAACACCAGGTGACCGGTAAGTGACGCCTGAATGGCGATTTCCACCGTTTCCAGGTCACGGATCTCACCAATCATCACCACATCCGGGTCCTGACGCAGAATCGCGCGCAGGCCTTTGGCGAAGGTCATTTCAACCTTGGTATTCACCTGCGTCTGTCCGATACCGGGCAGGCTGTATTCAATCGGGTCTTCCACCGTCAGGATGTTGCGGCTGGTGTCGTTCAGATCACTCAGGGCACCGTACAGGGTGGTGGTTTTACCGGAACCGGTCGGACCGGTAACCAGAATAATGCCATGCGGTTTGCTGATGATATTGCGCATAACCCGCAGATCGCGGTCGGACATCCCCAGCTGTGACAGCCCCAGACGTCCGGCCTGCTTATCCAGCAGACGCATCACCACACGCTCACCGAAACTCGATGGCATGGTGGATACCCGCACGTCCACTTCACGGCCACCGATGCGCAGTGCAATACGGCCATCCTGCGGCACCCGTTTCTCCGCGATATCCAGCTTGGCCATCACTTTGATCCGGGAAATCAGCAAGGATGACAGCGCCCGCTTGGGCTGTACCACCTCACGCAGCACACCGTCGACACGGAAGCGTACCACCAGGCGTTTTTCATAGGTCTCAACGTGGATATCGGAAGCGTTTTCCTTGACCGCTTCGGTAAGCAGCGCATTGATCAGGCGGATAATCGGCGCATCGCCCTCCTGCTCCAGCAGATCTTCCGTTTCCGGTACCGAATCTGCCAGACTGGCGAGGTCCATCTCATCACCCAGACCTTCCACCATTTCCATGGTTTCAGAGGAGTCGCTCTGATAAGCCAGCCCCAGGTGACGTTCAAATTCGTCAGTGCTGACGGCTTCGAGGCGGAACGGCTGCGCCAGAAAACGCTGAATTTCCAGCACCACCTGAGCATCCAGTCCGTCTTTGTGCAGCACGCGGAGCTGATCGCCACTGCCTTCCACCAGAACCCCGAAACGCTTGGCAAAGCCAAATGGCAGACGCGTCGCCAGACTGGACGCCTGATGCCGCTGTTCTTCCGCTGACATCTCTGCGGTCAGTGCCGCGTCTTCAACTGCAGTGGCTGTTGTCATACTTATCCCAGATCCCGGCCGATACCGGAGTAATCAAAACCCTGCGCCTTCAGAGCGTAGGGGTCATACTGGTTGCGGCCATCAATAATCACCGGCTGCTTCAGCAGCTTTTTCATGGCATTGAAATCCGGCTGACGGAAAGGCTTCCATTCCGTCACCAGCACCATGGCATCCGCATCCGCCAGCGCGTCATACTGATGAGCACAGAGGGTGATGCGGCCAGCGCTGAAAAGTTCCTGCGGGAAGTGCCTGCGGGCCTCATCCATCGCCACCGGATCGTAAGCGCGGATACTGGCGCCGGCATCCAGCAGTGCGTTGATCAGGGGTACAGAGCTGGCTTCACGCATATCATCAGTGCCGGGTTTGAATGCCAGCCCCCAGATACCTATAGTGAGGCCGGTCATATCGGCGCCGAAACGCTGCTTCAGTTTTTCAAACAGACGGCGTTTCTGCGCAGCGTTACGGTCTTCCACCGCCCGCAGTATACGGGTATCAAAACCGAATTCTTCACCCATATGCATGAGCGCTTTCACATCTTTGGGAAAACAGGAACCGCCGTAACCACAGCCGGGGTAAATAAAGGAGTAACCAATCCGGGAGTCGGCGCCAATGCCTTTACGCACATTCTCGATATCGACGCCCATGCGCTCCGCCAGATTAGCGACTTCATTCATAAAGGAAATCTTGGTTGCCAGCATGGCGTTGGCGGCATACTTGGTCAGCTCGGCATCACGCACGCCCATGAACATAAGCTTGTCGTGATTACGGGAAAAGGTGTGATACAGCTCAGCCATCACCGCGCGGGCATGGTCAGACTCAACACCGATGATGATGCGGTCCGGACGCATAAAGTCTTCAATGGCCGCGCCTTCCTTGAGGAATTCCGGGTTGGATACCACGTCGAAGCTGTGGCTGACGCCCCGTTCCTGCAGCCCGCTGCGGATAACGTCCGCAACCTTGGCCGCGGTTCCGACCGGCACAGTGGACTTATTGACAATCACTGCACCATCAACGGCCAGATTACGTCCGATTTCTGCCGCCACTGCCAGTACATGACGCAGATCGGCGGAGCCATCTTCTTCCGGCGGCGTACCGACAGCAATAAAGTAGAGCGCCGACTCGTGCATGGCTTCGGCCAGCGACGTGGTAAATTTCAGCCGGCCAGCCTTACTGTTTTCACTGACAATGGCCTCAAGGCCCGGCTCATAAATCGGAATATTGCCTTCCCTGAGTGCAGCCACCTTGCTGCTGTCTACATCCACGCAGGTGACTGTATTGCCCATCTCGGCAAAACAGGCGCCGGTTACCAGTCCTACGTAACCCGTCCCCACCACTGTAATATTCAACGCCATCTACCCTTTCGTAATAATCAAACAGAAGTACGTTACCTTATTACGAAAAAATGACAACTCAATGACATAAAAAAACCCGGCCATAGCCGGGTTTTTCTAAGCCACTGATATTACAGGGCATTTTCCAGTTCCGGAACGGCATCGAACAGGTCTGCGACCAGTCCGTAGTCCGCCACCTGGAAGATAGGAGCTTCTTCGTCTTTGTTGATGGCAACAATGACTTTGGAGTCCTTCATACCAGCCAGGTGCTGAATGGCGCCGGAAATACCAACGGCAACATACAGCTCAGGCGCAACGATTTTACCGGTCTGACCAACCTGCATATCGTTCGGTACGAAACCAGCGTCAACCGCGGCACGGGATGCACCAACCGCTGCACCCAGCTTGTCAGCCACTTTGTACAGCATTTCGAAGTTGTCGCCGTTCTGCATGCCACGACCACCGGAGATCACAATCTTGGCGGCGGTCAGCTCAGGACGGTCAGACTTGGCCAGCTCTTCACCAGCAAAGGCTGAGATACCGGCATCTTTAACCGCATCAAGTGCTTCAACAGCGGCAGAACCACCTTCAGCTGCTGCGGCATCGAATGCAGTACCACGGACAGTCATCACTTTGATGCTGTCGGCAGACTTAACGGTCGCAATCGCGTTACCGGCATAGATAGGACGGGCAAAGGTCTCAGCGTCTTCAACCTTGATAACTTCAGACAGCATGTTCACATCCAGCAGTGCTGCGGCACGTGGCAGGAAATCCTTACCCGTGGTGGTCGCGGCAGCCAGGATGTGGCTGTAGTTTTTACCCAGCTCAGCAACCAGTTCGCCCATATTCTCGGCCAGCTGATATTCATAAGCGGCATTGTCAGCCACCAGAACTTTGCTGACACCAGCCACTTTGGCTGCTGCTTCCGCAACGGCACCACAGTTGCTGCCGGCAACCAGAACTTCAACATCACCACCGATCTGGGATGCTGCAGTCACAGTATTCAGAGTCGCGCCTTTCAGGGTCGCGTTATCGTGCTCTGCGATTACTAAAATAGCCATTACACAATCCTCTCTTACAGCACTTTGGCGTCGTTTTTCAGTTTGTCGACCAGCTCGGCCACATCAGCAACCTTGATACCGGCAGAACGTTCAGCCGGCGGAGTCACTTTCACCAGAGACAGGGTGGATTTCATTTCCACACCCAGGTCTGCCGGGGTTGTCACATCCAGCGGCTTACGCTTGGCTTTCATGATGTTAGGCAGAGAAGCGTAACGTGGCTCGTTCAGACGCAGGTCAGTTGTTACGATCGCAGGCAGATTCAGTGCAACGGTACGCAGACCACCATCGATCTCACGGGTTACGTTCACTTTTTCGCCGTCAACAACCACTTCAGAAGCAAAAGTGCCCTGCGGCATGCCAGTCAGTGCACCCAGCATCTGACCAGTCTGGTTGTTATCGCTGTCGATGGTCTGTTTGCCCATCAGAACGATCTGAGGCTGTTCTTTTTCAACCACTGCCTTCAGCAGTTTGGCGACAGTCAGAGACTCCAGTTTTTCTTCGGTCTCAATCAGAATGCCGCGGTCTGCACCCAGAGCCAGAGCAGTACGGATCTGTTCCTGAGCCACTTTAGGACCGATAGATACAACCACAACTTCGGTCGCTACACCTTTCTCTTTCAGGCGTACGGCTTCTTCCACTGCGATTTCGCAGAATGGGTTCATAGCCATTTTGACGTTGGTCAGATCGACATCTGAATTATCTGACTTAACGCGAACTTTTACGTTGTAATCGATAACGCGTTTAACAGCGACAAGAACCTTCATAGATTCCTCGTTTTTCTTTAGTGGGTGAATAAAGGGCAGTAACTTACCACGCCGACAGGATGACACAGTCGTTGAGATGGCCCTTTCCAGCGGGCCACATTATTGGTGTCTTTATCCTGAGCGTCAATACTGTAACAACCCGGCGGCATTCTGCGACGGCTACAGTCTTATCAGCATTCAGACGCCGCCCGCTACCCCGCCGGACGGACATAAGACGTCAGCCTGAGCAGCTGACCAACCCCGGTCACGCCGCATGGATACTGAGATCGTACACTTTTCAGCGCCCGCGGCGGGGCGCACAGCGGGCAGACAGACAACAGCAGCTCACAGTCACGGGAATATACCGTTCAATCACCCTATCACCGCCGCTTATATCCAGTATAAGCTGTGGTTTTTAAAGCGATTTACGGTTGCCAGAGGGCATGTTGGACGTATAATGCGGGATAAATTCATACGGTTGTTTGAATTTTTCTTGTGAACGGCCAGATCTGCCGTGCCGGAAGAGAGCTGCAAACACCGCGAAATAACAGCTCACATCCTATTAGTGAGGAGATAAATATGCAACGTGATGTAATGGAATATGACGTAGTCATCGTTGGCGGCGGCCCTGCCGGCCTGTCAGCGGCGTGTCGTATGAAGCAGCTGGCAGAAGAAGCCGGTACCGAACTGTCCGTATGCCTGGTCGAAAAAGGTTCTGAAGTCGGTGCACATATTCTTTCCGGTGCGGTTATCGAAGACCGCGCACTGGCAGAGTTATTTCCTAACTGGAAAGAGATGGGCGCGCCACTGAACACGCCGGTCAAAGGCGATGAAGTCTACTTCCTCACCAGCGATGAGAAATCCATCAAGACCCCGCACTGGGCCATCCCCAAGCCGATGCACAACGATGGCAACTACATTGTGTCACTGGGTAACGTCTGCCGCTGGCTGGGCGAACAGGCTGAAGCCCTGGGCGTTGAAATTTACCCCGGCTTCTCTGCTGCTGAATACATTCTCGAAGATGGTGTTATTAAAGGCATCATCACCGGCGACATGGGCGTGGCTGCTGATGGCAGCCAGAAAGACAGTTACATGCCAGGCATGGAACTGCGCGCCAAGTACACAGTGTTCGCTGAAGGCTGCCGCGGCCATCTGGGCAAACAGCTGATTGCTGAATACAAACTGGATGAAGGCAAAGATCCGCAGCACTACGGCGTGGGCATCAAAGAACTGTGGGATATCGATCCGGCCAAACACGAAGAAGGTCTGGTGCTGCACGGTGCCGGCTGGCCGCTGAGCGAATCCGGCTCCTCCGGTGGCTTCTTTCTTTATCATGCAGAAAACAATCAGGTTGTGGTTGGTCTGATTACTGACCTGTCATACAGCAACCCGCACGTCAGCCCGTTTGACGAATTTCAGCGCATGAAGCACCACCCGGTGGTCAAACAATATCTGGACGGTGGCAAGCGCGTATCCTATGGCGCCCGCGCCATCACCAAAGGTGGTCTGAACTGCCTGCCGAAAATGACCTTCCCGGGCGGCCTGGTGGTTGGCTGTGATGCCGGCACCCTGAACTTCGCCAAAATCAAAGGCACCCACACCGCCATGAAGAGCGGTCTGGTCGCTGCAGAAGAGCTGTTCAAGGCCATTCAGGGCGGCCGTGCCAATGATGAAGTAACAGAATTCACTTCTGCCTTTGAAGCTTCCTGGGCATGGAAAGAACTGCACCGCAGCCGTAACTTCGGCCCGGCGATGCACAAATTCGGCACCTTCGGTGGCGGTGCATTCAACTTTATCGACCAGAATATCTTCCCGATTCCGGTCACCCTGCACGACACCACGCCGGATTACGCCACCCTGAAGCCAGCGGCAGAATGTCCGAAAATCGACTACCCGAAACCGGATGGCAAACTCAGCTTCGCCAAGCTGGATTCCGTCTTTATCGGTAACGTAAACCATGCTGAAGATCAGCCATGCCACCTGAAGCTGAAAGATGCTTCCATTCCGCTGTCAGTAAACCTGCCGAAGTGGGATGAACCGGCGCAGCGCTACTGCCCTGCCGGTGTGTATGAAATCGTTGAAGATGAAAACGGCAAACGTTTCCAGATCAACTCGCAGAACTGCGTACACTGCAAAACCTGTGATATCAAAGACCCGTCCCAGAACATCACCTGGGTGACACCGGAAGGTGCCGGCGGTCCGAACTATCCGAATATGTAACACTGGTTACAGCATAAAAAAGGGAGCCACTGGCTCCCTTTTTTATACTCAATCTGCACAACACAGCAGATATTCTGCAGAGCTCAGCCCAGCACAAATACCTCGCCACCACTGGCCACGGTTATCTGCCCGTCATCATCCACCTGCGCCAGTTCAGATAACTGGTAAAAGGCATTACGCGAAAACCGCGCCCACAAATTATTGCGCACCCGCACTTCCGGCACCTGAACACCATCCAGCGGGCTCATGACCAGCGGATGCGCCTGCCCCAACAGCAGTGAGTCACCACCGTTGGTGACCACCTGAATTCCCTGCCCGGTTGCATCAATCAGATTAACCAGCAGCGGCCGGTCTTCAACCTGTATGCGCCATTTCTCCACCGGCGTCACCAGAAAATAATCATCGCCTTCGCGCTTGAGGATACTGGCAAACAGTCGCACCAGTTTTTCCCGTTTAACCGGTTCCCCTTCATGCAGCCACACACCGTCCTTACGGATCAGCATATCCATATCACCGGACAAGGGTGGATTCCACCGCTCCACCGGCGGATGTCCGGCCGGCGCATCCAGCCCAACCTGTTTTTCCAGATCCGATAACGGCATCATTCCTCCCTCCGCTTACAGGCCACGCTGCCACTCCTGACGCAGGGCAATACGCCCTTCCAGAGCCATATCCAGCTTCGCCAGCAAAGCGGATTTATCCTTGCCCAGCGTGCCTTTCAGCGGCAGGTAATTCGACGCATGATCACTGCGGAATACGGTATTACTGAGTTCCAGATTTTCGATCAGGGTACGCAACTCTGCAAACAACTGCATCTGATCCGGCAACCGGTAGTGGCCGTTAAAACCATCAACCACGCGCTGATCGCCAAGCGGATAGCTGACCACCAGAGTCGACAGGAATTCCGGCTGCGCTGCATTCATCAGAGACGCGGAATGACGCGCATGCTGATCACTGTATTCCACCCCGCCCATGCCGTTCAGAATCATTACCGACGATTTTATGCCGGCCTGTTTGATTTTCTGCAGCGCTTCCAGTGTCGACTGCCAGGTTTCACCTTTGCGGATAAACTCCAGCACCTGATCATCACCGCTTTCAGCGCCGACATACAGAATACCCAACCCCAGCGCCTGCATTTCCGCCAGCTCAGCTGCCGTCTTTTTACGCAGATTGCGGGGCAGACAATAAGCACCAACGCGTTTTACCCAGGGCAGATGCTCGCGGATTGCCTGCAGGATATTCATCAGCCGCCGTACCGGCAGCACCATGGCATCGCCATCAGCCAGAAAGACTTTTTCAAAACGCGGCCCCAGCGCAGCGGCCTGGCGGATTTCATCCAGAACATCCTGCTCATCACGGGCACGGAATTTTTTCTGCGGCTGAGTATACATATCGCAGAAAGTACATTTATTCCACGAGCAGCCATTGGTCACCTGCAGAATCAGGGAGCGGGCTTCACTCGGTGGACGGAAAACGGGTTCGATATAATTGAACATCGGTTTCTCTCAGCTGAATGATTGTCGCTAATACTAACGCTTCAGTGGCGGAATTTATCAGTCGGAAAAGAAATAAGGAGGGTAAGAATGGTGCCCCGGGCCGGAATCGAACCGGCACAGCCATAGGCCGAGGGATTTTAAATCCCTTGTGTCTACCAATTTCACCACCGGGGCATCTTGCCTCAGTCTCGGCGAATGTGGGTCACCGAAATATGGAGGCGCGAGCCGGAGTCGAACCGGCCTACGTGGATTTGCAATCCAGTGCATAACCGCTTTGCTATCGCGCCATATCTTTGCAGATTTTGCCACTTCAATGAAGAGGCTGGAATTTGGAGCGGGAAACGAGATTCGAACTCGCGACCCCAACCTTGGCAAGGTTGTGCTCTACCAACTGAGCTATTCCCGCTTGGAGTGCTGCGCATTCTATACAGAGCAGCGCAGGAGTCAAGCTTTTTTTCTTACATATTAAGTACTTAGGGGGACAGTACAGAAACTGTCCCGGCGCTGCGGCTCAGGACTTCTGACGCAGCTCCGGCCAGGCCGCTTTCAGGTAGACCGTCATCGACCACAGGGTCAGCACTGCCGCCGCGTAGAGTGCGATATAACCCAGATCGACCAGCCAGGGAAAATCACCGCCGCCAAGCAACACGGTAATGGAGCCCATCTGTGCAGCGGTTTTCACCTTGCCGATGTAGTTCACGGCAATATTGGCGCGTTTACCCAGTTCGGCCATCCATTCGCGCAGTGCAGAAATAACAATCTCCCGGCCCACAATGATAGCCGCCGGCACCGTCAGCCAGATGGTGGCAAAATGTTCAACCAGCAGCACCAGCGCCACGGCCACAATCAGTTTGTCGGCCACCGGATCAAGGAAGGCGCCCAGTGGCGTGGTCTGATTCAGCCGCCGTGCCAGATAGCCATCAAACCAGTCGGTTACCGCAGCCAGGGCAAACAGTACCGCGGCCACGACCTTGCCCTTATCCCCGAACCAGTAAAAGCTGATCACCATCAGCGGGATCATCACGATCCGGCTCAGAGTCAGAATGTTGGGCAGATTCATAACAGCTTGTACTCCTCTACTCGCCGTGTAGCTGGATAAAAATCTGTTCGGCGAGTTTTTTACTGATACCTGGTACTTTTTCCAGCTCTTCTTTCGGCGCACCACGCATGTTTTTCAGACTGCCGAAATGCAGCAGCAGTTCGCGCCGCCGTTTCGGTCCGACCCCGGCCAGACTTTCGATGCCACTCTGACTGCGGGATTTCGCCCGCGCCTTGCGGTGTCCGGTGATGGCAAAACGGTGCGCCTCGTCCCGCACCCACTGCAGCAGGCGGAAGCCTTCGTCGTGAGCGTCGGGCATTATAGGGGCTGTTGCACCGGCTTCCCACAGGAATTCCCAACCGGATTTACGTGTTTCCCCTTTGGAAATACCAAATAAGGCAACAGAGTGGATATTCATCTCATCCAACAGCGTACGGATACGGCTGATCTGGCCTTTGCCACCATCGATCAGCAACAGTCCGGGCAGATCATTCTGTTCCTGCAGCCGGGTAAAGTGACGGCGTACTGCCTGCTCCAGTGCCGCGTAGTCATCCCCGCCGGTCACCCCACGGATGGAAAAACGGCGGTATCTGTCTTTCATCAGCCCTGGTGCACCGAACACCACGCAGGATGCATAGGTTGCTTCGCCCAGTGAATGACTGATATCGAAACACTCAATTCGTCCTGGTACCTCATCCAGTCCCAGCAGGTCGGCTACCAGTTCCAGTTTGCGCTGATTGTTCTGCTGCCCGGAAACCCAGTTCTGTGCACCGGTGCGTGCGTTCTCCTGCGCCATATGCAGCCATTTGCGGTTCTGGCCGCGCTGACCACGGGAGTGCGTCACCCGTTTCGCCTGACTGATACGGATCGCTTCCAGCAGCGCTTCCAGTGACTCCTCACCGGTATCGGCAATAATTTCCCGTGGCAGCCCTTCCTGCGCATGACCGGAAAGATAAAACTGCGCCATGTAGCTGATCAGCAGATCGGCCTCCGCTTCACCGGAGCGGTTGTCCGGATAATAACTCTTACTGCCCACCAGTCGTCCCTGACGGAACACCAGCCGATGGATGCAGAGTACGTTCTGCCAGTCCGTCAGCGCCCAGACATCAGCATCCCCCTGACCGGAGTCGACAAACTGTTTCTCCTGCACCTGCCGCAACAGATCGATCTGGTCCCTCAGGTCCGCAGCCTTTTCAAATTCAAGGGCTTGCGATGCATTGATCATATTCTGCTGTAATTCTTTCAGCAGCTGTTGCCCTTTACCCTCCAGAAACAGGATCGCCTGACGGACGCTGTCCTGATACGCCTCTTCACTGATTTTACCGACACAGGGGCCGGAGCAGCGGCGGATCTCATACTGCAGACAGGGGCGGCTGCGGTTGTTGAAGTAGCTGTCTTCACAGTTACGCAGCAGAAACAGGCGCTGCAGATAATTCAGCGCTTCGCGGACGGCGGTGGCATTGGGGTACGGGCCGAAATAACGGCCGCTTTTGCGCCGTTTCCCGCGCCGGTAGGCGAGCAAAGGATACGGATGATCCGACAGGTGCAGATAAGGGTAAGACTTATCATCCTTGAGCAGGATGTTGTACTGCGGCCGGTGCTGCTTGATCAGTGTCTGCTCCAGCAGCAGAGCCTCAGCTTCGCTGGCGGTCACCGTCACTTCAATATGGTGAATACGGTTCACCAGGGCGACGGTTTTGCTGTTCAGTCCGCGGGCGCGGAAATAACTGGATACGCGGTTTCTGAGATTTTTCGCCTTACCCACATACAGCAGCTCGCCGTCATTGGCGAACATGCGGTAAACCCCGGCCCGCTGGGTCAGGGTGGACAGAAATGCAGGGATATCAAACTGGGTCATCCGGCCGTCGCTGCAGGGTCTACCAGCCCGTAGCGTACCGCCATGTGCGTCAGCTCAACATCACTGTCGATACCGAGTTTCTCAAAAATGCGGTAGCGGTAACTGTTGACGGTTTTCGGGCTCAGAAACAGCTTTTCACTGATCGCCGCCACCTTCTGACAGCCAACAATCATCAGCGCAATCTGCATTTCACGCTCCGACAGACCATCAAACGGTGATGCCTGATCCTGCTGAAATGGCTTGAGCGCCATGCGCTGGGCAATTTCTGAGCTGATGTATTTCTGACCGCTTTTCACCTTCATGATGGCACGCACCATTTCATCGGTGTCCGCACCCTTGGTGATGTAACCGGACGCACCGGCCTGTAACAGACGGGCAGCATACGGATTGTCGTCGCAGGCGGTGACTGCGATAACATGAATTTCCGGGTTCTGACGCAGAACCTTACGCGTCGCCTCCAGTCCGCCGATCCCCGGCATGCGGATATCCATCAGGATGACATCCGGCTCATGCTCTCTGGCGAACTGTACAGCGTCTTCTCCACTTGCTGCCTCACCGATCACTTCAATTCCCTTGGTGTCTGTCAGCAGACGGGAGATACCCGAGCGAACCAGCTCGTGGTCATCGACAACCAGCACTTTAATCAAAGGGGGCACCCCATTCTTTTTCGTTTCAGCTGCAGCCTGTGCACAGGCCGTCTTTATTATTATCCGCTGGGACTATAGCAAAGCCGTTACAGCGGAACCATTCGTTTTCTCTGCCACGCATACTTCATCGGGTTCAGGTTGCGGCCGACTTCGACCACCCCTTCTTCCATGTTGTGATGCGCACTGAAGCCAAGCCGCTGGGCCAGTTTCAGCATGCCGGTATTGTGCGGCAATACGGTACCGTAGATCTGCAGCACCCCACGCTTGGTCAGGTAATCAATGATTCCCTGCATCAGGCGCAGACCCAGTCCTTCGCCACGGCAGTTATCGTCAATAATGACCGAGAATTCCGCCGCCACATCGTCGGCATCAATCCACACCCGCACCACGCCGTACAGCGTGCCGTCACGCAGCGCCACAAAGGCCATCTCGCGGTCATAATCAATCTGACTGAAGCGAGCCAGTTCGCGGTGCTCAAAGCGGCGCCGGGCGGAGAAAAAGCGCAGACGCAGTGACTCGGCACTCAGACGTTTGTAAAACTGTTCCAGCAACGGCTCATCTTCACCGCGGATCGGACGGATATCATACGCGTTACCGCTGCGGCTCTCGTAATGACTTTCCAGCTCTTTCGGATACGGCAGAATGGCACTCTTCACCGGATGGCCGACCTCACCGGCAACACCGATCACCATATAGCGACCGACCGCACGCCGGATGGCATTCACCTCGAAGCCGGCGATCCACGGATGATTCAGCGCCATATGTGACAGCGCAACCAGCCAGCGCTCCAGCGTCACCAGCTCCCGCTCAATGTTATCGGAGCGCTCTTCCAGTACCTCGTAAAAATGACTGCGTTTAATCAGTTTTTCCGCAAGGTTAGCATTCAGCGGTGGTAGCGCGACCTGACGATCGACCAGAATGTCGGCCGTGGTACCGCCGCCGCCAAAGAACAGATAAGGGCCGATTTCCGAATCACGGCCGATACCGAAAGAAAACTGCAGATTATCCAGTGCACGATGCATGGTCTGCAGCGTATAGCCCAGCACCGGACTGTTGGGGAAGGCCGTGGTAATCTGCCCTTCCAGTTTCTCCGCCGCTTTCTCGACCTCTTCGTGACTGGTCAGTTCGCGCGCCACCGAACGCAGACGTTCGCGCGGATTATTGCCGTAAGCAAAGGGATACAGGTAGTCACGGTGATGCACACGCAGCACCCAGGGGCCCTTCACCTCATTAGAAATTGCCAGCAGATCCTTCAGGCTGGTGCGGTAGCGCGCTTCAGCACAGGAGAAGCCATAGGAATTCAGCAGCTGCCAGGCATGGGTCGGCAGCAGATAATCTCCCGGCCGGTGTACGGCGAGAATTTCCTTATCGACGTCCATATGCGCCGACGAAATCGGAATCTCAAGACTTTCCGGCGTCTCGCGCAGCAGATCCTGGGTTTTCTGGTGCTGCACCATATACATGTAAGACTTGATGGCATTATCCGGCGTATCAAAGGTGGGCACGCCGTTCTGGTCGAAGCATTCCCGCGCCGCTTCCACCGAATATTCACCCATCCAGCTGGTCAGAATCGTTTTATTGCTGCTCTTGGCAATGCGCACCAGAGCTTCCGCGTTGGCCACCGGGTCAGAACCCAGACTGGGAATGTAAATCACCAGCACAGCATCCACCTGCTTATCGCGCAGCAGCGTATTGGTGACTGCAGTCAGTTGCTGGGGTTTCAGCTCCGGATTAAGCAGAATCGGGTTTTCTGTGCGCAGATATTCCGGCAGCAGCCCGCGCAGATGCGTGCGCGTATCTTCCGACAGCGTGGCCAGCTTGCCTTTATCGTGCAGCAGACGATCCATCGCCAGAATCGCCGGCCCGCGCCCGTTGGCAATAATCGCCAGCCGCGGGCCGAAGGTTTCCCGGCGCTGGCTCAGTGCATCAACACAGTCAAACAGCTCATCTGTGGCGGATACCCGCAGTACACCGGCCCGAGCCAGCGTTTCATCGACCAGCCCGTCACGGCTGAGCAGGCCTTTCGGCGAGGCAATGCGGTTCAGCGGGTTTTCCTGAAAACGGTTACTTTTCACCGCCAGCACCAGCTTGTGGCGTGAGGCCGCCCGCAGCGCACGGATCAGCGCCTTACCGGAACCGATTTCATCCAGCTGGATCAGCAGCGTACGCACCGGCGGTTCCTGGGTGATGTAATCAATCAGGTCCGGCAGCGTGACATCCTGACTCTTACCCAGCGTCAGCACATGCGAAAAACCGATATTACGGCTGAAGGCCCAGTCCATAACCCCGGACGCTAGCGTACCGGACTGGCCGACGTAAGCGATGTGCCCTTTGCGCACCGGCACATGCAGGAAACTGGCATTGAGCTTGCGGCCGGGAATCACCATACCCAGACAATCCGGCCCCAGAATCCGCATACGGGTCTGCTGAATTACCTGATTAAGACGGTCTGACGACGGCCGGAACTGCCATGAACGGGTACGGGCGATACCACCGGTCAGCAGCATGGCTGCGCCAACACCTTTACTGTGCAGCTGCTTGATGATTTTCGGAACGGTTTCAGCTGGGGTACAGATGATGGCCAGATCAATCTGGCTGTCGAGCTGACCAATACGGGACAGCGACGGAATGCCGTAAACTTCCTTGTAGCCACGGCTGTTCACCGGCACGATGACGCCGGGAAACTCGCCATTCACAAGATTACGGACGATGGCGCCGCCCAGACTGCCCGGCCGTTCAGAGGCCCCGATCACGGCGATGGATTTAGGCTGAAAGAACAACTCAAGCGAGCGCGTTCCCATTCAATGTGATCCTTAAGTTTAGTTGGCGCAGATCATAGGCCCGGATACACTGGGCCTTATCTGCCGATTCTATGGTTAAAATTAGTCGTTATGACCACTGCCTACTACACCTTCCAGGAGCATTTTGCTCACGACACCGGTGACAACCACCCGGAACATGCCATGCGCATCGTTGCCATTGAGCATCAGCTCAAGTCCCGCGGCCTGTGGGACAAACTGGTGGTGGTTGACGGGCAGACGGCCAACACCCCGGATATCCTGCGTGCACACAGTCACGGCTACTTTGAACAACTGCAGATGATCCAGCCGAAACAGGGTCATATTTATGTCGACGAGGATACACCGATGTCCGCCGGCAGTCTTGATGCAGCTCTGTATTCTGTGGGCACCAGCACACTGGCACTGGACGACGTGATGAAAGGCACCTATGACAACGCCTTTGTTTCCGTCCGCCCGCCCGGCCATCATGCGGAGCACCGCAAAAGCATGGGCTTCTGTTTTTTCAATAACACGGCCATCACTGCACTGCGGGCGGCAGACGTTCATCACGCCCAGCGCATTGCCATTCTGGATTTTGATGCCCACCAGGGTAACGGCACCATTGATATCCTGGGCAACGATCAACGCTTCCTTATTTTCTCAAGCTTTCAGCACCCCTTCTACCCTTATACGCACCATGAAGAGGCGAAATACAACAACGTCATCAATGTGTATCTGGATGCCGGAACCGGCAGTGAGACGTTCCGCGAAAAAGTGACCGAAGGCTGGATGAAAAAACTGCGTGGTTTCGCCCCGGAAGTCATCATTGTTTCCGCCGGCTTTGACGGCCATAAAGATGACCCGATGGCAGAACTCAATCTTGAGGACGATGACTTCCGCTGGCTCGGCGAGTGGATCACGGAATACGCGTCCGGCCGCAGCACGCCCTGGATCGCCATCCTCGAAGGTGGCTACGATCTCAACGCCCTGGGCCGTTCGGTCTGTGCTTTTGTCGGCGAAATGCTGAAAGCCTGATTACCGGCCGATACAGAACAGGAACATAACTGATACATTCGGCGCGCGTTTTCTGGCGCATGATAATCTCCGCACACAAGGGAGATTCATCATGCCGGGAAAAACATCACGCGCCGAACAGCAGCACACCTTCTCCTCGGAAAACACCCTGCGCCTGATTTACCGCGCCGAATGGCTGGCCGTTGCCCTGATGGGAATCTGCAGCGTCATCCTGCTCGGCCTTGCTGTCCGTTAACTGAACAATCAGCATAAAACAGGCATAAAAAAAGCCAGCACATTGTGCTGGCTTTCTGAATTTGGCGGAGGGATAGGGATTTGAACCCTAGATACGCTATTAACGTATGCCGGTTTTCAAGACCGGTGCTTTCAACCGCTCAGCCATCCCTCCGAGACGGGGCGTATCATACTTCACCAACCGTCAACGTCAACACTTTTTTTTAAAAATCAACGTGATAGCCCGCTGACGGAGACAATCTTTGCATTCGCGCCGCGGGCGGATACCATAATGTCCGTCTCTCTCGGAAACCTGTTATGGCCAGCTTTACCCTGCTTATCCGTTCCGGTCCCTATCACACAGCGCAACATAGCGTGGCGCAGGATTTTGCCCGTGCCCTGCTCGGTGAGGGGCATGAAATCCGGCGTATTTTTTTCTATCAGGATGCGGTCTTCGCCGCCCTCGCCGGCCAGCAGGCCGTACAGGGGCAGATCAGTAACGCCGCCAGCTGGCAGGCGCTGGCAGAGGAAGCCGGCATCCCCCTGCAGGCGTGTATTGCCAACGCTCTGCGCCGCGGCATCTGCGATGAGGCAGAACAGCAGCGCTACAATCTGCCCGCCGCAACCCTGGCGGACGGATTTGAATTGGCCGGGCTGGGCGAAATGGCCGCTGCCTGTGCGGATTCGGATCAGGTTATTGAATTCTGAGCAGGAAACATCATGAGTAAAATATGTGTCGTTATCAGTCAGCCGCCAACACCCGATCCAGAAGCGCTGGAAATGATCCTGGCGCTGGCCACGTTTGACCACGATGTCAGCGTTATTTTCACCGCCGCCGGTATCGGCTGGCTGTATAAAAATCAGCAGGCGCGCAAAGCCAGCGGCAAAGCCCCGGATAAAGTACTGGCAGCATTCCCCATATATGACTGCGACAAACTCTATTACCGCGCGGCAGACATACAGATAACCGATGACCTGACCAGCATCGCCGAAGCTGCCGACGACCAACGTATTCAACAACTGATCCGTACCGCGGATCATTGCCTGAGTTTCTGATCATGACACTGCATCTGCTTTTTTCCGCTGATCCACAGGTATTGAATAAAGTCCGCTCACTGACCGCTGCCGGTGACCGGATCATGCTTGCCGGTGACGGTGTTTATCTTGCACCCTCCTGCTCCGCGGCGGATGAGAATATCGCCAGCCGCGAAACAGATCTGCGCCGCCGTGGCCTAATCCCTGGCCATACCACAGCGCTCAGCGACAGCGACTGGGTTAAACTGACCGTCACTGCCGACAACACGCTGAGCTGGTTCTGATGAGCAACCTGAATCTGGATAAAGACGGCTTCCTCGCCGACCTTAATGACTGGAACGAAGACGTCGCCGCCGAACTGGCCGCCAGCGAAAATATCGACCTCACCGACGCTCACTGGGAAATCCTGCATCTGCTGCGCCGTTTTTATCAGGAGTTCGAAATTTCACCGGCCATGAGGCCACTGTCCCGCTACATCAGACAGGAACTCGGCAGCGACAAAGCCGGCAGCATTTATCTGCTGACATTATTTCCCGGCAGTCCGGCTAAACTGGCGGCTAAAATTGCCGGCCTGCCACGTCCGGAGAATTGTTTATGAGTCACCCACTCGCCGAATACGTCAGAATTCTTGCCCGCGGAAAAAATGGCAGCCGCAGCATGACCTTTGCTGAAGCCGAACAGGTGATGCAGGGCATGCTCAGTGGTAATGCATTACCCGAACAGATCGGCGCCATTTTTATGTTGCTGCGGGTAAAAGAAGAAACCGCCGAAGAACTCGGCGGTTTTGCCGCCGCGATTAACCGGTTATGGCCGCAAGCGATTGAGGCCGATCTGGTCTGGCCATCTTATGCCGGTAAACGGCGGCAGCCTTTCTGGTGTTTTTTATCCATGCTGCTGCTGACCCGCATGGGTAAGCGCATTATTGCTCATGGCACGGAAGCTCACACCGAAGGCCGGCTGTACCTACATGAAGTATTCGAAGCGTTCGACCTGCCGGTTGTCCGCAACCTGGAGGCGCTCAACCAGCCGCAGGCACTGATGTACCTTCCCTGTGCCACACTTAACCCGCTGTTACAGCAATGGCTGGGACTGAAAGCCATACTGGGCGTACGCTCACCGATCAACACCGTTATGAAAACCATTGCCCCGGCGGGCATCCCCAGCGTACAGGGAATTTTTCACCCGAATTATGCACAGGTTCACGCCGGGGCTGCCGCACTGAATCAGCGCGACTGTATTGTCATCAAAGGCGAAGGCGGCGAGTTTGAGGTCAATCCGGAACGCGACTGCCGTGCCCTGCTCAGCTTTGATGGCCAGACCTACGAACTCACGATTCCCAAGCTGGCATCTCACATCGCCGATAAGGCCGGTGATATCAGCATCCGCTGGCTGTGCGATCTGTGGAATGGTGATATCAGCAACGAATATGCAGAACAGGCGGTATTGAATACGGCAGCTCTCGCATTATGCGCCGCCGAAAAGTCCACGGATTTTGATGCTGCACAAAACCGCTGCCGGCAGGCATGGCAACAACGTCTGCACGATAGTTTTCGCCTGCACGTCAGCCAATAAAAAAGCGCCATCGGGCGCTTTTTATTGGCATTATTCTTACACCCGGAACTGACCGGACACATGCTGCAGGGTCTGGGAAATATCCGTCAGCGACCGGCTTGACGCTTCCACCTGCTGCATACTACTCATGGCAGCAGAAGAGTTTTCCTTAATGCCCAGTACATTATCCTTAATACTGCCCGCCGCCTGCTGCTGCCGCTCCGTCGCCGCCTCAATGCGGTTATTCATCTCAGTAATGGCTTCCACCATGGAGGTAATCGCCTGCAGGCTTTCATCTGTTTTTGCAGCCTGACTGACGCTGGTGCCGGCGCGCTCCTTGCTGCTGTTCATCACATCCACCGCAGACCTGGCAGCAGACTGCAGCTGTTCAATAACCGACTGAATTTCCTGGGTGGAATCCTGCGTGCGTGATGCCAACGTACGGACCTCATCAGCCACCACCGCGAACCCACGCCCCTGCTCACCGGCACGCGCGGCCTCAATCGCTGCATTCAGCGCCAGCAGGTTGGTCTGTTCAGCAATACCTTTAATCACATCCAGAATATTGCCGACGTTCGCGGTATCCGCTTCCAGCTTACGGATCACTTCACTGGCCCGCTCCACTTCGCTGGCCAGGCTGTTAATACTGGCCGCTGTATCCTTAACAATCTGACGTCCACCCTTGGCAGCTGTATCCGCTTCGCGTGCAGCTTCTGCTGCAGAGCTGGCATGACCGGAAACGTCCTGCACACTGGCCACCATCTCATCGACCAGATAAGAAACCTCTTCCGTAGCGCGGTTCTGCTCACCGGTAATACGGGAGGTCTGCGATGTCAGGTTGCCCAGATCCGATGCCACCGAAGTCAGCGGCCTTGTCGTGCTGATGACTTCGCCGATATTGCGGTGCAGCTTGGCAACAAACTCATTAAACCAGTGCACGACCTCACCAATTTCGTCAGCGGATGTTTTTTCCAGCCGCCGGGTCAGATCCCCTTCACCACTGGCAATATCTTTCAGTGATGTCACCAGATTATTAACCGCCAGTGAAATACTCCTCGTTGTCGACCAGGCGACAACGGCGAGTATCAACAGGGTCGCCAGCGTAACAATCAGGGCCATTGACTGCGCATTGCCTGCCGCTTTATTGGAGACGGATACGGTGTCATTAAATGCCTGCACGGCGGCCTCACTGTAGCTGCTGAAACGCTCACGCGCAGAAGCGAGACTGGTATTCATGGTTTCAATAGCCGGCCCCATGTCCGCCGGGTCCAGCGTGCCCTCAATCATTCCCGATGACAGCCGGCGGGCGGCTGAAAAGTAGGATTCAAACGCTTTCTGGCTGGCACCGGCAGCGGCTGATTTTTCCGGCCACAGGCGGTTAAGCTTCTCCAGACCAGCAAGGGTTTCACTGCGGTATTTCTCTGCCGTCTGCACAAAATCCATTTCGCCGGTGCTTACCGCGGTGGAAAACAACTCCTCTATCCGCGCCAGGCGCACGATATTGGCTTTGGATTCTTCAACCACCGGGAAAAAAACTTTCTGAATCATATCCAGCCGGGAGGAATTGGCTGTATTCATGTTGACGCTGAGCAGGGTACTGATAACAAAACCAATGACCGCCACCCCTGCCAGAGACAGAATTTTAACCCTGATACTCAGGGAATTCAGAAAACCCATTACTTCTACCCATACAGTTCCATTATATGGCTAAGCATAGTGCAGATTTTCAGAAACGCAGGGGTGGAGAGTGCTGATTTCAGCGCCAGCTGAGACGCTCATGCAGTGTTACGACAGTACCAACAATGGTTAATGTCGGCGCCTGAATATCGGTGTCAGCAACATAGTCCGGCATGGTCGCCAGCGTTTTTACATGCACCCGCTGATCGGGCAGTGTGCCCTTTTCGACCAGCGCAACCGGCGTGTCCGCCGGCATACCGGCAGCAATCAGACGCGCACAGATATGCGGCAGCCCACTGAGCCCCATATAGATCACCAGCGTCTGACCAGGGTGCACCAGCTCTTCCCAGGGCAGTTCACAGCTGCCATTTTTCAGATGACCGGTGACAAAACGGACGCTCTGCGCATGATCCCGGTGTGTCAGCGGAATACCGGCATAAGCCGCACAGCCGCTGGCCGCGGTAATTCCCGGCACCACCTGAAACGGAATTTCATGGTCAGCGAGCTGCTCAATCTCTTCGCCACCGCGGCCGAAAATAAAGGGATCCCCGCCCTTCAGACGCAACACCCGTTTACCTGCCCGGGCCGACGTCACCAGCAGCTGATTAATGTCATCCTGCGGAACGGAATGATCGCTTTTCTGCTTGCCGACATAATAGCGCTCGGCGGCCGGATCAATCAGATCCATAATTGCCGCACCGACCAGACGGTCGTAATAGACAACATCGGCCGACTGAATCAGACGCAGCGCGCGGAAGGTCAGCAGATCCGGGTCACCCGGACCGGCACCGACCAGCCAGACCTCACCATTGTTATTTCTGCCGTCCAGACAGGCATCAGTTTCACTTTCTGCCCGCTCCGCTTGCCGCGCCAGAATCAGTTCCGGCGCCCGGCCATTAAACCAGCGGCGCCAGAACGCAGCCCGTTCCGGGGCTGGCAGCAGATTTTTCACCCGTTCCCGCAGCTGCTCGGCGAAATTCGCCAGACGGCCATAATCCTGCGGCAGAAAGGCTTCCAGCCGCTGGCGCACATGCCGGGTCAATGCCGGTGACGCACCGCTGGTTGAAATACTGACCAGCAAAGGAGATCGGTCGACCACTGCCGGAAAAATAAAATCATTATCCGCCGTGGCATCGGTACGGCACACCAGACAACCCTGCTGACGTGCAGATTCAGCCAAGGCCTGATTAAGCACGGCGTTATTACTGGCCAGTACCACCAGACTGCCCCTGGCAAACTCCTCCGCCTCACCGGCCTGCCGTTGCTGCAGACCGATACGGCCTTCATCGGCCAGGCGGTGAATGGTAGCGGTAGCTTGCGGGGCAATCACAGTGACATCGGCACCGGCCTGCACCAGTGTCATCACTTTGCGTTCAGCAACCCGGCCGGCGCCGATAATAATGAAGGGACGGACATCCCCCCGCAGTACGAGGGGAAGCGTCATCATGGACGGATAACCTCAAGGCCGCGCATATAAGGGCGCAGCGCTTCCGGTACGGTAATACTGCCGTCTTCCTGCTGATAATTTTCCAGCACCGCCACCATGGTGCGGCCAACCGCCAGGCCGGAGCCATTCAGGGTGTGCAGCAGTTCCGGTTTGCCGGTTTCCGGGTTACGCCAGCGGGCCTGCATACGGCGCGCCTGATAATCGCGGAAGTTACTGCAGGAAGAAATTTCACGGTATTTCTGCTGACCCGGCAACCACACTTCCAGGTCGTAGGTTTTCGCCGCAGAAAAACCCAGATCACCGCCACACAGAATCACTTTGCGATATGGCAGGCCCAGTTTCTGCAGAATCGCTTCTGCGTGGCCCGTCAGCTGCTCCAGTGTCGCTTCTGATTCTTCGGCTTTAACGAACTGCACCAGCTCCACTTTGTCGAACTGGTGCTGACGGATCATACCCCGGGTGTCACGGCCATAACTGCCCGCTTCGCTGCGGAAACAGGGGGTATGTGCCACTTTCTTAACCGGCAGTTCAGCCTCGGTCACCGCATCACGCAGCAGATTGGTGACCGGCACTTCGGCGGTCGGGATCAGATAGAAATCTTTTTCACCCTGCGCGCCCGGAATTTTAAACAGATCTTCTTCAAATTTAGGCAACTGGCCCGTGCCTTCCAGTGCCTGTTTATTGACCAGATACGGCACGTAAGTTTCGGTATAGCCGTGTTCTTCGGTATGAGTATCGAGCATAAACTGAGCGATAGCGCGGTGCAGTTTTGCCATCGGACCACTCATGGCAACAAAGCGTGAACCGGCTACCAGAGCGCCATCATCAAAACTCATACCCAGCGGTTCACCGAGATCGACATGATCTTTCGCCGTAAAACTGAACTGTGTCGGCTCGCCCCAGGTCAGGACTTCAATATTATCGTCTTCATCCTTGCCGAACGGTACCGAAGCATCCGGCACGTTGGGAATGCTCATCAGCAGTGTCTGCAGCGCTGCTTCGGCTTCTTTGGCCGCCTGCTCTGCTTCACTGATATCGGAGTCAATGCTGCCCATCACCTGAGCCTTGGCATCTTCCGGCGACATGCCCTGACCGATCAGCTGACCAATCTGTTTGGACGCCTTTTTCTTCTCCGCCTGCAGCGACTGTGCCCGGGTCAGAGCGGACTTGCGCTGCTCGTCAAGACGGGTGAATTCTTCGTCGTTAAAAACAAACCCTTTTTTACCCAGCGCAGACTTCACCTGATCCAGGTTTTCGCGAATAAACTTAACGTCCAGCATTACGATTTATACCAATACCAATTTATACCAAAGATTTTGAAAGCCACATGCCAGCCACGGTCGCCAGCAGACACCCCGTCAGACTGAAGCCGGCATAACTGGCAAAAGCCAGCCAGCGTTCCTGTTGCAGCATGGCAACACTCTCCAGCGAGAAGGTGGAAAAAGTCGTGAAGGCACCGAGGAATCCGACCATCACCAGTTGCTTGTGATAGTCACCACCCCACTCGTGCTGAACCAGCCAGATGTAGGCGACTCCCATGGCGAAGGAGCCTATCAGGTTCACACTTAACGTGCCATAAGGAAAGGGTTTATCCATCCAGCGGAAGATGCCGGTTGCGACCACATAACGGCAGATGGCTCCCAGAGCACCGCCAAGCCCGATCCAGAAAAAGCTCATTCTTTACCCTCCGGGTAACGCTGAAGCGGAGACTGCTGATTCAGACTGCGCAGGTACTCCAGCTTCTGCATGATTTTACTTTCCAGCCCACGGTTCACCGGCTGATAAAAACGCTGATGACGGATCGCCTCGGGCAGGTAATTTTCACCGGCAGCAAAGGCTTCCGGCTCGTCGTGGGCGTAACGGTATTCACTGCCGTAATCCAGCTCTTTCATCAGTTTGGTCGGCGCATTGCGCAGATGCAGCGGCACTTCATGACTGGGATTAGCGGCAATAAAGGCCCGCGCTTCATTGAACGCTTTATAGACAGCATTGCTTTTCGGCGCACAGGCGAGATAAACCACCGCCTGCGCAATGGCCAGCTCCCCCTCCGGGCTACCCAGCCGCTCCATCACATCCCAGGCATTGACGCACAGTGTCAGCGCGCGCGGATCAGCATTACCAATGTCTTCACTGGCCATGCGCACCACCCGGCGGGCGATATACAGCGGATCGCAACCGCCATCCAGCATCCGCGCAAACCAGTAAACAGCCCCATCCGGATCGGAGCCCCGCACCGATTTATGCAAGGCAGAAATCTGATCGTAAAACGCCTCGCCGCCCTTATCGAAACGGCGGGTACGGTCACCCAGCAGATTCTTTACCTGAGCGGTCGTCAGCGCTTCTGCTCCGCTGAGCTGCAGGGCCATTTCGAGAATATTCAGTGAACGACGGGCATCACCATCCGCTGCCACTGCAATCAGGTTCAGTGCCTCGGGTTCCGCCTGCGCCTGCTGGCGACTGACGGCCTGAGTCAGTATCTGCACCAGCTGCTCTTCACTCAGGCTCCGCAGCACATAAACCTGCGCCCGCGACAGCAACGCGTTATTCAGTTCGAATGACGGGTTTTCCGTAGTGGCACCGATAAAAATAAAGGTACCGTCTTCCACATACGGCAGAAAGGCATCCTGCTGGGATTTATTGAAACGGTGTACTTCGTCAATAAAGAGCACAGTTTTGCGCCCGCCCGCATGCTGATACTGCGCCCGCGCCACCGCCTCACGGATTTCTTTGACGCCGGACATAACCGCCGATAACGACAGGAATTCGGCGTCCACATAATGGGCAATCAGGCGGGCCAGCGTGGTTTTACCCACCCCCGGCGGTCCCCAGAAAATCAGTGAATGCAGCTGTCCGGCATCCAGTGACTGACGCAGAGGCGTACCCGGCCCGACCACGTGCTCCTGACCCACATAGTCATCCAGCGTCTGCGGACGCATCTGCGATGCCAGCGGTTCATAGGCTTTATTCTGAGCAAACAGATCAGCGGTCATGGCGTCCGTCGATTACGTCCACACCTTCGGGGACATCAAAAATAAAGGCCGCGTTATCCACCGTCTTATTAGTGCGTACATCACGGAACTGAATTTCGGTCACCTGACCGGCCGCATCGTAAATCATCATGCGCGCCAGCTGGCTGCCACGGTAGTGAAATTCCAGCGATTCAAATAACTGACTCGGATCTTTCGGCACCAGCTGGAACACGGTTTCCTCACTGGTTTTTTCTTCTTCAACAATGAAGCTCTGTTCCACTTCAGCAGCATCACCGGTCAGCAGCAGCGCAGGAGTTTCCTGTACGCGCTGATCCATTTCTCGGATGGTGACCTGCTCCAGATCCATATCGTAAATCCATACCAGCTGACCATCGGCAACAACCAGCTGTTCAAACGGGGCATCCGTTTCCCAGCGCATCTTGCCCGGTTTGGCGACCATCAGCCTGCCGGTCATCTGCTGCAGAACCTGGCCATCATGGTCTTTGGTGCTCTGGGCAAAAGCAGCATCCATGGTCTGCAGGGATTTAATGCGGCCGAGAAAATCCGCCAGTGCCGCGTCCGATGCTGTTGCCAGCCCGGACGCCAGCGTCAGACACAGTACTACGAGCCATTCAGCTGTGCGTTTGATCAAAAGGTTATCCTCAGTATTGATAGTCAGGGTTCGGTTATCAGTGCGGATTACAGGTCCGGCGGCGCACCGGCCAGCACTTCGCGCGAGCCATTGTGGGCCGGCGGTGACACAACACCGGCAGCCTCCATGGTTTCAACCAGTCGTGCGGCCCGATTATACCCGATACGCAGCTTGCGCTGGACAGAGGAGATGGAGCACTTGCCGGTTTCCGTTACGAAAGCCACGGCCTGGTCATAGAGGTCGTCTTTTTCATCCCCGCCTTCCAGCGACAGTCCGCCAGCGCCTTCTTCACCATGACTGGTGATTTCTTCAATGTAATCCGGTTCACCGCGCAGCTTCCATTCCGCCACCAGACGGTGCACTTCATCGTCATCAACAAACGCACCATGCACCCGTTCCGGCAAGGCATGCCCGGGCGGCATAAACAGCATGTCACCATGCCCCAGCAACTGCTCGGCACCACCCTGATCCAGAATCGTGCGCGAGTCGATTTTGGACGATACCTGAAAGGCAATCCGGGTCGGCACGTTGGCTTTGATCAGACCGGTAATCACGTCCACCGACGGGCGCTGGGTGGCCAGAATCATATGAATCCCCGCAGCCCGGGCCTTCTGGGCGATACGGGCAATCAGCTCTTCAACCTTCTTCCCCACCATCATCATCATGTCGGCAAATTCGTCGATCACAATCACGATGTAAGGCAGCGGCTCCAGCAACGGCGGCGTGGTATCAAAGGATTTATCAATCTGCCACAGCGGGTCCGGAAGCGGCGTGCCAGCGGCAATGGCGTCCTTCACCTTCTTGTTGTAGCCGGCAATGTTACGCACTCCAAGCGCCGCCATCAGCATGTAGCGGCGTTCCATTTCTGCCACGGACCAGCGCAGGCCATTGGCGGCTTCTTTCATATCGGTAATAACCGGCGTCAGCAGGTGCGGAATCCCCTCATACACCGACAGTTCCAGCATTTTCGGGTCCACCAGAATCAGACGCAGTTCATCCGGCGTGGATTTGAACAGCAGGCTGAGCAGCATGGCGTTCACACCGACCGATTTACCGGAGCCGGTGGTACCGGCAACCAGCAGGTGCGGCATCTTCGCCAGATCGGTGATTACCGGATTGCCGCCGATGTCATGCCCCAGCGCCAGCGTCAGTGGCGATTTCGATTTATCGTACTCTTCCGATGACAGCACTTCCGACAACGAGACCACCGCGCGGTCTTCATTCGGCACCTCAATACCCATCACGGATTTACCCGGAATAACTTCCACCACCCGCACGCTGATCATCGCCATGGAGCGCGCCAGATCGCGTGCCAGATTGGAAATTTTACTGGCCTTCACGCCCGGTGCCGGCTGAATTTCAAAGCGCGTAATCACCGGACCCGGCGCCACCGCGGTCACTTCAATTTTGACGCCAAAGTCGGCCAGTTTCTGCACCAGCAGCTTAGACATTTCCTGCAGACGTTCCGGCGAGAAACCCGGCGCCTGATCGGTCCGCGGCGGATCAAGCAGAGCGATGGACGGCAACAAATCCTCCCCTTTGAACAGCTTGCCCTGCAGTTCGCGCTGCGCACGCTCGCTGGGACGGCTTTCCTTACGCTGCAGTGGCTCAATCGGAATCTCAGCCTCAGCGGCAACAGCTGCCGTTGGCTCACGGCGGGCAGGTTTGGCCGCGGCCTTTGGCACCGGTGATGGTGGAGTCACAGGCTCATCGTCCCATGGCAGTGCTTCTGCCGGCGTATCCAGCAGTGGTACTTCCTCGTCTGCCAGCAGGGTATCGCTCAATACCGGTTCTTCCACCCGCTCCTGCTTCTCTGTTTTCGCCCGACGGCTGAACAGACTGCGCTTTTTGACCGGCTGCTCTTCATCTTCCGCCACCGCTCCCGGCGTTTCTGCCGGTGGTATATCAATCTCAGTTTTCCTGTTGCTTTCTGCTTTTTCCGGCAACGACACAGCCGTTTCCGTTAGCGGAATTCCGCCGGCTTCACCCGACTGACGACCGCGGGTCAGCCGCTGGCCGCGCTCAAGCAGAAAGCCACCAAGCCAATCAAAGAAACGTAGCCAGGAAAACTCCAGGAACAGCATCAGCCCCAGTGCCAGCGTGCCGGTCAGCAGAATCGCGCTGCCGGTTACCGAAAACAGGGGCAGAAATACGGCGACCAGACTTTTGCCCAGAATACCGCCGGCACCGACCGGCAGCTCACTGCCCTGCCAGATGCTCATTTCCGCCAGTCCGCACAGCGCACCAAGCGACAACAGAATGCCAACAGCACGCAGCAGCCAGACTTTACCGCCATGCCGCGGCGACTTACGGAACAGTTGCCACAGCTTCGCCATCACCAGCAGTGGCAGCGCATAAGCCAGATAACCCAGGCCATGAAACAGGATATCCGCCACCAGAGCACCGACTTTACCGACAGCATTGCCGGGGCGCCCCTGCCCTGCCGCCGACCACGCCATATCGGCTCCGCTGTAGGTCATCAGCGCGATCAGCAGCAGCGTGCTCGCCAGTGTCAGCAGGACAAATACCGCGTCGTGACGGCGGCTCCAGCGGGTGACAGCGTGGCTGTCCGGCATTGTTTCTGGCTGAATGTCCTGTTCAGACGTATTCTTTGGCAAAATAACGGTTCCGTTTACCTGAATTGATTTACGCGAAGTCTACCACGGGTTGAGCATGATTGACTGGCTTGATGAAGTCTCATTTCCACACTTTCCAGCCACCGACAAAGCGCTGGATGAACCGGCTGGCCTGCTTGCCGCCGGGGGTCAGATATCCCCGCTGTGGCTGGATCAGGCCTACCGCCACGGCATTTTTCCATGGAACGATCCTGATGAAGTGCGGCTCTGGTGGTCTCCCGTGCCCAGGGCCGTGATCACCCCGGACAGTTTCCGCATTCCCAGATCCGTTCAGAAAGCCATCCGCCGGCAAAAGTTCACCATTACCAGCAATCTGGCCTTCCGCCGGGTGATGACCGCCTGTGCCGCCCCAAGAGACGATGCAGCCGGCACCTGGATCAGCCGCGACATGATCGACAGTTACAGTCGCCTGCATCAGGCTGGCCGCGCCATCAGCGTGGAGTGCTGGCAGGACGGCGGCCTGTGCGGCGGCTTTTACGGGTTGATCATCGGCAGCGCGTATTTCGGTGAATCAATGTTTTCTGCCGTCAGCGACGCGTCAAAGGTGGCGTTTGCCTGCGCTGCACCGGTTATGTTCCGTGCTGGCATCCGCCTGATTGACTGCCAGATGAAAACCGACCACCTGGCGCGCTTTGGTCTGCTGGAGTTAAACCGTGAGTCTTTCGAGCGCCAGCTGCAGGCAGCGGTCAGCGACCCGCGGGACATCCGTCTGCCGGGGATAATGGCATGAACAAGATTCTGTTATTCCAGCCGCCGGAAACTCACGCCTGCAGCTATCTGCCCGGCCAGCAGTCGCGCAGCCTGTATGTCGACCCACGGGCGCAACTGGATGATGAATCGCTCACCCTGCTGAGCCTGAATGGCTTCCGCCGCAGTGGCCGCCTGCTTTACCGGCCGGCCTGCCCGGAATGTAATGCCTGCCGCGCCGTCCGCCTGCGGGTGAAAGAGATGCTGCCACCGCGCAATCAGCGCCGCATCATTAAAAAAAGTCAGGACCTGACTCTGGAAGTTATTCCGCCCGACAGTGGCGATGAGTTTTATCGCCTGTACGAGCGATACATCAATGAACGCCATGCCGACGGCGACATGTACCCACCCGGGCGGGCTCAGTATGAAGATTTTCTGGTCAGTGATTATGGCAGTACGCGCTTTCTGACCGCCCGCCTGCACGGACGCCTGCTGGCCTGCATGGTATTCGATATTCTCGGTGACGGGCTGTCGGCGGTGTACTGCTTCTACGATCCGGATGAACAGCACCGCTCCCCGGGCACCTTTATGATTCTGACCCTGAGCCGGATTGCCGCCGCTCTTGGTCTGCCCTATAACTATCTTGGCTACTATGTGCACGGCAGCCGTAAAATGGAATATAAGCGCCAGTTCTTCCCGCTGGAGGAGTATTCTGACAACCGCTGGCAGCTGCTGTCGCCCTGAATATCACACAACGGATGACGAAACGGGCAATTGCTTTGCTTATCCTGACGATTTAAGGCAGAATGCGCCCGCGTAATTTAAGCTCTCAACAGGTGACGAATGGCAAAAGATGATCATATTGAAATGGAAGGCGAAGTAATCGATACCCTTCCAAATACTATGTTCCGCGTGAAACTCGAGAACGGTCACGTTGTGACTGCCCATATCTCCGGCAAGATGCGTAAAAACTACATCCGCATTCTGACCGGCGACAAGGTGAAGGTGGAGTTAACTCCGTACGACCTGAGCAAAGGCCGTATTACCTACCGGGCGCGCTGATGCCATTCGCCCGGCAGGTACTGAGCCATCAGGCCGGTACCTCCTCGGGCACCGACATAACCAGCTCTCCATTTTCTACCGCAATATCCACCTCGCCTCCCTGCGCGAGTTCACCGAACAGAATCTTCTCAGCCAATGGCTTTTTGATTTTGTCCTGAACCAGGCGGCCCATAGGGCGTGCGCCCATTTTCTCGTCGTAGCCGTGTTCAGCAAGCCACTGACGGGCATCATCGCCGACATTCAGCATCACGCGCTTGTCGTCCAGCTGCCCCTGCAGTTCGGTCAGGAACTTATCAACCACATGCAGAATGGTATCGCGTGACAACGGCGCAAACTGAATCACGCTATCGAGACGGTTGCGGAATTCCGGCGTAAACAGGCGTTTCAGCGCTTCCGTTCCGTCCGTCGTGTGATCCTGCTGTGTAAAGCCGATGCTCGGACGGCTCATCTGCTCCGCGCCGGCATTGGTGGTCATAATCAGGATAACGTTACGGAAGTCCGTCTTGCGGCCATTGTTGTCGGTCAGCGTGCCATGGTCCATAACCTGCAGCAGAATGTTGAACACTTCCGGATGCGCTTTTTCAATTTCATCCAGCAGCAGCACACAGTGCGGGTTTTTATTGATCGCTTCGGTCAGCAGACCACCCTGGTCGTATCCGACGTAACCCGGAGGCGCACCAATCAGACGGGAAACCGTATGGCGCTCCATATATTCAGACATATCGAAGCGCACCAGCTCCATCCCCATCACCGATGCCAGCTGACGGGAGACCTCGGTTTTACCGACACCGGTCGGGCCGGCAAACAGAAAGGAACCGATCGGCTTCTGCGGTGAATTCAGACCGGCACGGGACATCTTGATCGCCGTTGCCAGCGTATCAATTGCCTCATTCTGACCAAAGACCACCATCTGCAGCTTATCTTCCAGCTTGAACAGCAGTTCTTTATCAGAGGCCGACACCGTTTTCGGCGGAATGCGCGCGATCGCCGCAATCACCTGTTCAACTTCGCCCACGCCAATCACTTTCTTACGCTTATTCGGCGCCAGCAGCTGCTGCAGAGCGCCGACTTCATCAATGACGTCAATCGCCTTATCCGGCAGGTTACGGTCAGTGATGTAACGCTCTGACAATTCCGCTGCGGCTTTCAGTGCCTTGTCGGTGTAGCGGATATGGTGATGCTCCTCAAACCGGGATTTCAGCCCCTTGAGGATTTTGTAGGTATCGTCAACCGACGGCTGCGCCACATCGATTTTCTGGAAGCGACGGGTCAGCGCGCTGTCTTTTTCAAAAATGCCACGGAATTCAGTAAAGGTGGTGGAACCGATACAGCGGATTTCACCGGAGCTCAGCAATGGCTTAAGCAGGTTACTGGCGTCCATCACCCCGCCGGACGCAGCGCCGGCACCGATAATGGTATGAATTTCATCAATAAAGAGAATACCGTGCGGCTGTTTTTTCAGCTCTGCCAGCAGCGCCTTGAAGCGTTTTTCAAAATCACCCCGGTATTTGGTGCCGGCCAGCAGCGCCCCCATATCCAGGCTGTAAACCACGGCATCTTCAATAACATCCGGCACATCGTGATCGACAATACGCTTTGCCAGACCTTCAACAATCGCGGTTTTGCCCACCCCGGAATCACCAACCAGCAGTGGATTATTTTTCCGCCGCCGGGCCAGTGTCTGCACCAGACGGTTAACTTCGTACTCACGGCCGATCAATGGATCGATTTTGCCTTCACGGGCAAGACGGTTGAGATTGGTGGCGTAACCTTCCAGGGCATTTTTACCGGCACTTTCACCCTCTTCCTCGGTGGATTCCGACAGATGATCTGAGGTTTCCTCCTGACCACCAACCTTGGAAATGCCATGCGAAATGAAATTCACCACATCAATGCGGGCAATATTCTGCTGTTTGAGGAAATAAACCGCCTGGCTTTCCTGTTCAGAGAAAATCGCAACCAGCACATTAGCCCCGGTAACCTCTGACTTACCGGACGACTGGACATGAAAAACAGCACGCTGCAGCACCCGCTGAAATCCGAGTGTCGGCTGGGTTTCACGCTCGCTGTCGGTTTCCGGAATCAGCGGCGTGGTGGAATCCACAAATTCCTGCAGTTCCTTGCGCAGCTTGGTGATATCGGCACCACAGGCTTCCAGCACAGACGATGCGGCTTCATTGTCGAGCAACGCCAGCAGCAGGTGCTCGACCGTCATAAACTCATGACGTTTCGATCGGGCATCCTTGAATGCTTCGTTCAGGGTTTGCTCCAGTTCGCGGTTCAGCATAGCGCCTCCTAAGCCTCAGTCTTCAGCAGGAGATATCTCACACATCAGGGGATGCTGACAATCTCTTGCATATTGATTCACTAACGCAGCTTTAGTTTCGGCCACATCTTTGGTGTAGACCGCACAGACAGCGCTGCCCTTGGTGTGAACCGTTAACATGATCTGTGTAGCCTGCTCCGGAGTTTTATTAAAAAAACTCTGCAGAACCTCAACCACAAATTCCATGGGGGTATAATCGTCATTCATCATAATGACTGAGTACAGCGAGGGCTTTTTAAGCGCCGGCTTTACGGATTCAACCGCCAGTCCCCCGTCATTCCCATGGAAAGGATCATCTGCCTGTAAGTTTAGTTTAGATTCCTGAATCTGATGCATAGCCTGGTAAATCATCGTGTTTTACAAAATGATACCGTCAGCCCGCAGTAAGCTCTAGAGCTGAGCACAGCATCATGCTCCTGATTGTTAATATGAGGGCGCCGCAGATTAAACCAAGGGCGCATATTTCCGGCCGCGCCGGCGCTTGACGCTCTGAAAGCCCCGGCGTAGTGTAAAGATCAGCCAGTTTGCAGGCGAATCTCATTATAAGATCCGGTCAGGAACGGAGGCAGGCGATGAAGACAGGGAAAGTAAAATGGTTCAATAACGCCAAAGGCTATGGGTTTATCCTCGCTGATGACGGCAATGAAGACCTTTTTGCTCATTATTCAATGATTCAGATGGATGGTTATCGCACACTCAAAGCCGGTCAGGCCGTTGAGTTTGAAACCCGTCCCAGTGACAAAGGCACTCATGCGATCAATATCCGCACCATTGATGCCAATTCATCTGACAGTACGCCCACTGAGCCTAAACAGACGGCAGAAGCATGACGGCATTACCGGCCCAGCACAGCCTCAGCGTCAGACCAACATAAAAAAAGCCGCATCACTGCGGCTTTTTTTATTTTACTGAGTAATTAATCAGCACGAGTGCTGATCAATCGCAGCGTTCAGTGTAGCGCTCGGACGCATCACCTTAGCGGCCAGCTCAGGATCCGGACGGTAGTAACCACCGATATCCACGGCTTTACCCTGAACAGCACCCAGTTCTTCAACGATCCGGGTACGGTTTTCAGACAGCTTATTGTAAAGCTTGGCAAAGCATACTTTCAGCTCAGTATCTTTGTTCTGCTCTGCCAGCGCCTGCGCCCAGTACAGTGCCAGGTAGAAATGACTGCCACGGTTATCAATTTCACCTTCTTTACGGGAAGGTGATTTATTGTGATCCAGCAGCTTGCCGACCGCAGTATCCAGCGTATCCGCCAGAACCTGGGCACGGGCATTGCCATTTACCTGAGCCAGATGCTCAAAGGATGCCGACAGCGCCATAAATTCACCGAGTGAATCCCAGCGCAGGTGGTTTTCTTCCAGCAGCTGCTGTACGTGCTTAGGTGCAGAGCCACCGGCACCGGTTTCAAACAGACCACCGCCAGCCATCAGCGGTACGATGGACAGCATTTTCGCACTGGTGCCCAGTTCCAGAATCGGGAACAAGTCAGTCAGGTAGTCACGCAGTACGTTACCGGTAACAGAAATGGTGTCCTTGCCTTCCTTCAGGCGCTGCAGGGTCACGCGGGTTGCTTCAACCGGTGACAGGATGCTGATATCCAGACCATCCGTGTCGTGGTCTTTCAGATATTTCTCCACTTTGGCAATCAGCTGTGCGTCGTGAGCGCGGTTTTTGTCCAGCCAGAAAATCGCTGGTGTCGCGGTCAGACGGGCACGGGTTACAGCCAGCTTCACCCAATCCTGAATCGGTGCATCCTTGGCCTGACACATACGCCAGATGTCACCATCATTTACTTCATGTTCCAGCAGCGCCTGACCATGAGCATCCAGCACACGAACCTTACCTTTCGCGGCAATTTCGAATGTTTTGTCATGCGAACCGTATTCTTCAGCTTTCTGCGCCATCAGGCCCACGTTCGGCACAGTACCCATGGTACGCGGATCGAAGGCGCCGTTCTCTTTACAGAACTGAATGGTTTCTTCGTAAACACCGGCGTAACAACGGTCCGGGATCAGCGCTTTGGTGTCATGCAGCTTGCCATCCGGGCCCCACATCTGACCGGAAGAACGGATCATTGCCGGCATGGAAGCATCAACAATGACATCATTCGGCACATTCAGGTTGGTGATACCCTTGTCGGAATCCACCATGGCCAGCTCAGGACCATTGTCATAGGCCGCTTTAATATCGGCTTCGATGGCTTCACGCTCGGCATCCGGCAGTGTTTTGATTTTCGCCAGCACATCACCGAAGCCGTTGTTGGCATCAACACCCAGTTTTTCAAAGGTATCGGCGTATTTGGCAAACACATCCTTGAAGAACACTTTTACCGCATGACCGAAGATAATCGGATCAGATACCTTCATCATGGTGGCTTTCAGGTGCAGAGAAAGCAGAACGCCCTCTTCTTTCGCCTGCTTGATTTCTTTTGCGTAGAAATCTTCCAGCGCACTGCAGCTCATTACAGAGCCATCAATCACTTCACCGGCACGCAGGGCTGTTTTTTCTTTCAGTACAGAAACAGAACCATCTTCAGCGACGAACTCGATGCGCACATCGGTATCTTCATCAACGGTGACGGATTTTTCACTGCCGTAAAAGTCACCGGCATCCATATGGGCCACGTGAGTTCTGGACTCTTTTGACCACGCACCCATGCTGTGTGGGTTTTTACGGGCAAACTCTTTTACTGAAGCCGGAGCGCGGCGGTCAGAGTTACCTTCACGCAGTACCGGGTTAACCGCACTGCCTTTGATTTTGTCGTAACGGACTTTGATTTCCCGTTCTTTGTCATCTTTTGGCTCAAACGGGTAGTCAGGAATTTTGAAACCTTTATCCTGCAGCTCTTTAATAGCGGCAACCAGTTGCGGAATAGACGCACTGATGTTCGGCAGTTTGATAATATTGGCTTCAGGGCGGTTAGCCAGCTCGCCCAGTTCTGCCAGGGCATCGGACTGACGCTGATCTTCACTCAGATATTCAGGGAAAACAGCCAGAATACGGCCGGAGAGAGAAATATCACGCGTTTCAACTTCGATACCAGCCGGCTGAGCGAACGCTCTGATGATCGGCAGCAGAGAATAAGTAGCCAGAGCTGGCGCTTCGTCAGTCTCCGTGTAAATGATCTTAGGGGTATCAGTAGACATTCTTACTCCTGTCTTAAGGCTGGTTGCTGTATCGCTTGGGAGTCGGCATTTACGGGCTTTTGGCCGGTAAAGAAAATGGCCGAATCTCACGTATCCGGAATCCGTCTGGCTCTTAACCAGAGGAAAAATCGCCACATCGGGGCCGGAGGGTTGTCCGGCGGCTCAGAGAGCCCGGTGCGGTAATTTGTAGTTTTTCTACAAAAAATGCAAGCTAGACGAAAGAATAAGTAGTTTTCTTACAGAACTTTTCGAACGAATCTGATGGCCACACTCATCCTGCTGAACAAACCCTTTAACGTCCTCTCCCAGTTTAGTGACTCTGCCGGGCGCTGCACGCTGAAGGCCTGTATTGACCTGCCCGGCGTCTACCCTGCCGGACGCCTCGATTATGACTCCGAAGGGCTGATGCTGCTCACCGACGACGGTCGCCTGCAGGCCCGCATCGCCGATCCGAAACACAAAATGGAAAAAACTTACTGGGTTCAGGTAGAAGGTCAGCCGCAAGAAAGCGACCTGGACGCACTGCGTCAGGGAATCACGCTGAAAGACGGCCCGACCCGCCCTGCCAGAGTCCGTATTATTCCACCACCTCAGCTCTGGCCACGCAACCCGCCGGTACGCTACCGCGCCAATGACGTTACCTGCTGGCTGGAGATCCACATCAGCGAAGGCCGCAACCGCCAGGTCAGACGCATGACCGCCCATATCGGCTTTCCCACCCTGCGGCTGATACGGGTTCAGATCGGTCCGTGGAAACTGGATGCCCTGCAGCCGGGCGAATACCGCCGTGAAACCATTAATATGCCTGCCAGCACCGACAACAAAGCCAGACCCCACGGGCGCCGGCCAGCGGCACGCACAACAGACCGGCAAGCCAGCCGCAAGCGCAGGGTTTGAGCGCAACCCCGCATTTCGGGTAAAATCTCCGCCCATTTTACACAGGCGTAATGATGAACGACGATCGCTGGACCCCTCACGCTACCGTAGCCACCATTGTTGAGCAGGACGGCCGTTTCCTGATGACAGAGGAAATTGCCCTCGGTCAGCAGGTGATCAACCAGCCAGCCGGTCACGTCGAGTCCGGCGAGACCATCGCCGCGGCTGCTGTCCGTGAAACGCTGGAAGAAACCGGCTGGCATATCCGCCCAGAGGGTCTGGTAGGCCTGTATATCTACACCGCGCCGGCCAACGGCATTACTTACCACCGTTACTGCCTGTTCGGTACGGCGTTGCGGCATGACCCGCAAGCCGAGCTGGATGATGGCATTATTGGCCCCCGCTGGATGACCATCGACGAACTGCGCAGCAGCGACACCCTGCGCAGCCGGATGGTCCTGACCTGTGTTGAAGATTATCTGAGCGGAAAACGCTATCCGCTGTCTGTCATTGTTGAGCACCCCTGACATGAAATCTCCCGCTGAAACCAAAGTCATCGTCGGCATGTCCGGCGGTGTCGATTCTTCAGTATCTGCCTACCTGCTGATGCAGCAGGGCTATCAGGTCGAAGGCCTGTTCATGAAGAACTGGGATGAAGATGACGGTACCGAATACTGTACCGCCAAAGAAGATCTGGCCGATGCCCAGCAGGTCTGCGACAAGCTGGGCATTACCCTGCACCAGGCCAACTTTGCGGCCGAATACTGGGATAATGTGTTCGAGTACTTTCTCGCCGAATACCAGGCCGGACGTACCCCGAATCCGGACATTCTCTGTAACCGCGAAATCAAGTTCAAAGCCTTCCTCGACTATGCCCACGTACTGGGTGCCGATCTGATCGCGACCGGCCACTATGTGCGCCGCCTTGATCAGGACGGCCACACTTACCTGCTCAAAGGGCTTGATCCGAACAAGGACCAGAGCTACTTCCTGCACGCCGTTGGCGAAGCGGAAATCGCTCAGACCCTGTTCCCGGTGGGCGAACTGGAAAAACCCGAAGTACGCCGCATTGCCGAACAACAGGGGCTGGTGACGGCGACGAAGAAAGATTCGACCGGCATCTGCTTTATCGGCGAACGCCGCTTCAAAGACTTTCTCAGGCAGTACCTGCCCGCTCAGCCCGGCCGTATTGAAACCGACCAGGGCGATGACATCGGCGAACATCAGGGGCTGATGTATCACACCCTGGGCCAGCGCCAGGGGCTCGGCATCGGCGGCCTGTCCGGTTATCCCGATGAACCCTGGTTTGTTGCCGGCAAAGACCTCAGCCGCAATGTTCTGATCGCCGTACAGGGTAAGAATCATCCGTTGCTGTTTAAACAGTGGCTGACCACCGATCAGGTATTCTGGGTTAATGAAGAACCGGAGCTGCCACTGCGCTGCAGTGCCAAAGTGCGCTACCGCCAGGACGATCAGGACTGTCTGATTGAAAAACAGGGCACGGGTTACCGCGTCACCTTTGACCAGCCGCAGCGCGCCATCACTCCCGGCCAGTCGGTGGTGTTTTACCTCGGTGAGCGTTGCCTCGGCGGTGGCGTAATCGAACAGACAGGAAATACCGATGAATCGTAATCAGGAACAGGTCATTGCCATTGCCGCTGTGGTACAGGCTGCCTCACTGGTGGAACAACTGGCGCGGACCGGCGACATTTCAGCCGATGCCAGCGAGCCACTGCTGAAAGCCCTGTTTATCCAGTCACCGGAGCGTTTCGCTGACATTTACGGCCACGCCCGCGTCAATCTCAGCGTCGGCATCAATCACCTGCGCGCGATTCTCGGCCGTGACCCGCAGGGCATGAGCCCGGATGTTACCCGCTACGCCCTCAGCCTGCTGCATCTGGAACGCAAACTGAGCAAGCAGCCGGCGATGATGGACACGCTGGGAGAAGGCATTCAGGCTGCCTCCCGCCAGGCTGATCACTTTTCCATTGGCCATGAAAATACCATCGCTGCCGTTGCCGACCTGTACAAACGTACGCTCAGCAACCTCAGCTTCCGCATTCACGTCACCGGCAACCCGACCTATCTGCAGAATCCGGCCACCGCCAATAAGGTACGCGCCCTGCTGCTGGCCGGTATCCGTGCTGCCATTCTCTGGCGTCAGGTCGGCGGTAAACGCTGGCACCTGATGGTCAGCCGCAGCCGCTACCTGAAAGCCTGCGATGAGATTCTCGGCCAGACGGCGGAGCACTGATGAGCAACACCATCGACCGCACCTTCACCACCGCCCCCATGATGGACTGGAGCGACCGCCATTGCCGTTACTTCTGGCGCCAGCTGACCCGCCATGCCGTGCTGTATACCGAAATGGTCACCACCGGCGCCCTGATCCATGGCAACCGCGCCGGTTTTCTTCGTTACCACGAAGAGGAACACCCGCTGGCTCTGCAGCTGGGCGGCAGTGACCCGCAGGCCCTGGCGCAGTGTGCGGCCTTTGCCGGCGAATGGGGTTATGACGAAGTTAACCTGAATGTCGGCTGCCCCAGTGACCGGGTACAGAACAATATGATCGGCGCCTGCCTGATGGCCCATCCGCAGCTGGTGGCTGACTGTATCAAAGCGATGCAGGATGCCTGCGATATTGATGTCACCATCAAACACCGCATCGGCATTGATGATCAGGACAGCTACGAACAGCTTGCCGCCTTTGTGGATACCATTGCCGACACCGGCTGCAGAACCTTTATTATTCACGCCCGCAAAGCCATTCTGCAGGGATTGTCGCCTAAGGAAAACCGTGAAATACCGCCGCTGATTTACGATGCGGTCTACCGCATAAAGCAGGACTTTCCGCAGCTGGAAGTCATCATTAATGGTGGCATAAAGACCCACGCCGAATGCGCCACGCATCTGCAGCAGGTGGACGGTGTCATGCTGGGACGCGAAGTCTATCAGACCCCATCAGTGCTGGCTGAAGTTGATCCGCTGTATTACGGCACCGAAGCCCCCGCCACGGCTGACGACAAAGCGGCACTGATCCGCAGCCTCTACCCTTACATTGAGGAACAGCTCAGTCAGGGTGCTACGCTGCACCATATCACCCGCCATACCCTGGGGCTGTTTAATGGCCAGTATGGCGCCCGTCTCTACCGTCGCCACCTGAGTGAGAATGCGCCGCGCAAAGGCGCCGGTGTGGAAGTGCTGGAACAGGCACTGGGCCTGCTCAGCCTGTGAACTTCTCCGGCCGGCTGCGGATGACCACCGGAGCCGGTACAGAGGTTATTTCTTTTCCTGATACTTCAGCGCGTCACTGAGACCACCGATATTACGCACCTGGCTGTAGCCCATAGACTCCAGCGTATCTTCCGCCACACCGGCGCGGCGGCCGGAACGGCAATAGAGATTAATCGGCGTGTCCTTATCGAGCTCCAGCTCACCAATACGCTGACCGATAACGTCGAATGGAATGTTAACGGCCCCTTCCTTATGCCCGGACTGATATTCCTGCGCCGTACGCACGTCAATCCAGACAACTTCAGCAGCCATGGCGACGGTCGTAAACAACCACAGAGCGATCGTGTATAGTACTTTCATAACGCCTCACAAGTGTTTGTCAGTTAATGGTTTTCCAGCAGTATAACCAAATATAACTTACAGGTTATACACCCCGTTGCAAACCAGCAGAATATTGCCTGCCGGCCACACACTGTCATATCCACGCAGCAGTCTGCCGGCAATCTGTTCAGCCTGACACACAGAGACAGGGTCTGGTCACCGCCAGACAAGCCATCAATGCAACTATCCGGATTCACTATGAGCAAACTGGACGCCCTGAAAAAAATGACCGTCGTTGTTGCCGATACCGGCGACATCGAAGCCATCCGCAAACATCAGCCGCAGGATGCCACCACCAATCCATCACTGATCCTGAAAGCGGCGGAACTGCCGGCTTACAGCCAGCTGCTGGATGATGCGCTGCGCTCAGCCGCCGCCCAGACCAGCGGTGACGACGTCATTGCGCTGGCAGTCGACAAAACCGCGGTTGCCATTGGTGGTGAAATCCTGAAACTGGTGCCGGGTCTGGTCTCCACCGAAGTCGACGCCCGCCTGTCGTTTGATACCCAGGCCACCATTGCCAAGGCGCATCAGCTGATCCGCCTGTATGAAGAAGCCGGCATCGACCGCAGCCGTATCCTGATCAAAATCGCCTCTACCTGGGAAGGCATTCAGGCGGCACGGACGCTGGAGCAGGAAGGCATTCACTGCAACCTGACCCTGCTGTTCAACTTCACCCAGGCCGTTGCCTGCGCTGAAGCCGGTGTAACCCTGATTTCACCGTTTGTCGGCCGCATTCTCGACTGGTACAAAGCCAGCTCGCCGGACACAGATTTCAGCGCTGCCAACGACCCCGGCGTACAGTCCGTGTCTGAAATTTACAATCACTACAAGGCGCATGGTTACAACACCATTGTCATGGGCGCCAGTTTCCGTAATACCGGTGAAATTGAACAGCTGGCCGGCTGCGACAAACTCACCATCAGTCCGGATCTGCTGGCTGAACTGGCCGCCTCTGATGCAGAACTGCCGCAACAGCTGAATGCCGCCACCGCGGTTGCGAACCAACCCAGGTTCAGCGTGTCAGAAGCAGAGTTCCGCTGGGCACTGAACGAAGACGCCATGGCCACGGAAAAACTGGCCGACGGCATCCGCCGCTTCGCGCAGGATCAGGGCAAACTGGAAGCACTGCTGCGTCAGAGACTGGAGCAACTGAGTTGATAGAACGTTTACTTTCCCTGTTCCGCGAACCACAGGAAGAACGCAACGAACACACCATCGAAGTCGCCTGTGCGGCTTTGCTGGCTGAGATCATGCACGCTGACCACACACTGGAAAAAGAGGAAGTTCAGGCATTGCGCGATGTGCTGGGCCGCCTGTTCCGGCTGAGCATGGAAGAAACCGATGCCCTGCTGCAAAGCGCCAGCCTGCAGGTCCGGCAATCAAATGATCTGTTTCAGTTCACCAAAGTCGTTAACGAGGCGTTTTCAGCGGAAGAAAAGTACCGCCTGATCTACGGCCTGTGGCAGGTTGCCTACAGCGATTCCCAGCTGGATAAATACGAAGAGCATATGGTACGCAAAGTCGCAGACCTGCTGTATGTGCCTCATTCCGATTTTATCCGCGCCCGCAATGAAGCCCGGGACCGTAAGTCCTCAGGCGTATGATTACCGAACTGACCGACCGCTTTGATGCTCTGATGGCATCACTGCAGGATGTCCGCCATTTAATCCTGCAGGCGCAGCCACCACACTGGTTGCCACTGACTCAGAGTGAGCAGCACAGTGGCCTCAGACCCCTCACCCTGCTCGCCGATCTGATTACCGATGTCTGGTACCGGGATGGCCAGGATGGCCGTGAAACCCGCAGCCGTCATGGTCTGGTGCTGGTGGATGACACCATCGCCGCCGCGGTGCAGCAGGCCAACAGCCATAAGGATCAGTTCCGCGCCGCCGTACAGCAGGTGCAGAAAGAACTGGATAAAACAGCCTTCAGTGAACAGCTCGGCGGTCTCGGCCTGCGCCATGCAGCCCTGCGCGAGTCACTGCATTTCAGCGGTCTCAGCCGTCTGCATCTGAAACAGAGTTACCGCCATCTGCCGCTGCTGGATCACGCGCCACTGAAAGCCGGTTTCAGCTGGTATGCCCATGGCCGCAGCATCCGCCGTCTGTCAGTCGCTGAAGCACAGGAAAAATTGCTGGCACTGGGTGAAGACAAAACACATATCCAGGTGCAGCTGGCAAAACTGAATCATCTGCCGGCCGGGCAGAAACTGGCACAGGTCCAGACCCTCGCTCCCGTAGTCAGAGCCAATCTGGTGTACGCTGATGATGCCCCACGCCAGCGTCAGGCCATGAACGTTGCCCTGCCGCTGATGATTCCCGGCGAGGTACTGCCGGCGTTCAATGAAATTCCGCCGGAACCACCGGCTGAGCGTACGCGCCAACGGCGTGGCGATCAGAAAGTGTCCGATGAGCCTTATCTGCCATCAATCCGCGTGCATCTCTACCACGACTGAAGCGGTCGTAAAAAAGCGGCATAAAAAAGCCGCGCTGGCTGGCGCGGCTTTTTTATGCGTTTATGCCTGCACGGATCAGAGCGTCAGATCGCGGTTACTGGCTTTGATAAACTCTTTCTTCAGATCTTCGTAGTTATGTACCGCCGGGAACTGCGGGAACTCATCAATCACATTCTGCGGCGCATGGAACAGGATACCCTCATCGGCTTCGGCCAGCATGGTGGTGTCATTGTATGAGTCACCGGCTGCGATAGTCCGGTAGTAAATGGTCTGCAGCGCACGGATTGACTGACGCTTGGGATCTGCCTGACGCAGTTTATAGTCTGTCACGCGCCCTTCTGCATCGGTAATCAGACGGTGACAGAACAGCGTCGGGAAACCCAGCTGACGCATCAGCGGCTGAGAGAATTCATAGAAAGTGTCTGACAGAATGATGACCTGAAAGCGTTCACGCAGCCAGTCAACGAATTCACGGGCGCCTTCCAGCGGCTTCAGGGTAGCGATGACTTCCTGAATATCCTGAATTTTCAGGTTGTTCTCATCCAGAATGCGCAGACGCTGTTTCATCAGTACGTCGTAATCCGGAATATCACGGGTAGTAGCTTTCAGCTCCTCGATTCCGGTTTTGTTAGCGAACTCAATCCAGATTTCCGGAACCAGTACACCTTCAAGGTCAAGACACGCGATTTCCATGGATACTCCATACAGGGATTTGAACACAATTTCCGGGGGCGTACTCTATCCAGATGCGGCACTCAAAACAACATGATGCAGGTGGTATTTCGGCTGTCATGAATAACAATATGACGTTTTATTATTATTTGAACTAAGAACAGCATGCTAACCTGTACTGCCAACATAAAACAGGCAGTCCTGCCGGCCCCGGCCGGACAGGGCTCCGTACGCAACCGAGCGTTAACATGACCGAGAAACATGATTTTTCTGCTGTCTGCGCAGAGTACGCCGATAAACGTCCGAAAGACCTGATCCGTTACGCCCTGGGACAGCATGACCGCATTGCGGTTTCCTTCAGCGGCGCTGAAGATGTGGTCCTGATCGATATGGCAGTCAAAATCCGCCCGGACGTGGATATCTTCACGCTGGATACCGGGCGTCTGCACCCGGAAACTTACGAATTCATCGAGAAAGTGCGCCAGCATTATGGCATCCGCATTGATATCCGCACGCCGGAACAACAGGCGCTGCAGGATTTCGTTAATGAAAAAGGCCTGTTCAGCTTCTATGAAGACGGCCATCAGGAATGCTGTGGCGTGCGCAAAATTGCCCCACTGAAAGCCAAGCTGGCGACGCTGGATGCCTGGATTACCGGCCAGCGCCGCGATCAGAGCCCGGGCACCCGCGCCGATGTGCCACTGGTGGAACAGGATACCGCCTTCAGCGGCGTCAGTGGCCCCCTGACCAAATACAATCCCCTCGCCCTGTGGAGTTCAGCGCAGGTGTGGGAATACATCAGGGTATTCGATGTGCCATACAACAGCCTGCATGAGCGCGGTTTTGTCAGCATCGGCTGTCAGCCCTGTACCCGCCCGGTGCTGCCGAACCAGCACGAGCGTGAAGGCCGCTGGTGGTGGGAAGGTGCCGGCCATAAGGAATGCGGCCTGCATGCCGGGAACCTGATCAGCAAAGGCTGACAGCCGCTCTGTCAGGCACAAAAAAGCCGCATCCGGGGATGCGGCTTTTTTGTCAGTGCTGTGGAATCGGCACACCTTCAAACAGCTCAGTAATTTCCTGTTTATTCGAACACTGCGACGCTTTTTCCACCAGTTCTTTGCTCAGGTGCGGGGCGAAGGCCTCGATAAAATCGTACATATAGCCGCGCAGGAAAGTGCCCTTACGGAAACCGATCTTGGTCACACTCGGTTCAAACAGATGACTGGCATCCAGTGCCACCAGGTCACTGTCCTGCTCACGATCCACCGCCATACTGGCAACAATACCAACACCGACACCAAGGCGCACATAGGTCTTGATCACGTCCGCATCTGCCGCGGTGAAAGCCACCCGCGGGGTCAGACCACGGCTGGTAAAGGCGTCATCCAGCTGTGAACGGCCGGTAAAGCCGAATACGTAGGTTACCAGCGGATAAGCCGCCACCTGCTCCAGCGTCGGCCGTGGAGTGGACGCCAGCGGGTGCCCCCTGGGTACCAGAATACTGCGGTTCCAGCGGTAACACGGCATCATCACCAGATCACCGAACAGCTCCATTGCTTCGGTAGCAATGGCGAAATCAGTGGTGCCATTGGCCGCCATCTCAGCAATCTGCATCGGCGTACCCTGATGCATGTGCAGCGACACATCCGGATACTGCCCCATAAATTTTTCAATCACGTCCGGCAGCGCGTAACGGGCCTGGGTATGCGTGGTGGCAATCGACAGGCTGCCTTTGGTCTCATCGCTGAATTCCTGCGCGACCTGACGGATGCCCTCAACCTTGCGCAGAATTTCACCGGCGACTTCCAGAATCGCCTCACCGGCCGGGGTGATGCGGGTCAGATGCTTGCCACTGCGGGCGAAGATTTCAACCCCCAGCTCGTCTTCCAGCAGCCGGATCTGCTTACTGATACCCGGCTGTGATGTGTACAGAACCTGGGCGGTTGCCGACACGTTGAGGTCGTGATGGGCGACTTCCCATATGTATCGCAATTGCTGCAGTTTCATAGAACCTCCATGCCGAACCCCAGTAATTTGTTATAAAAATATAAATAAATATTCTTTTCCAGAATAGATAGCAGCCCCTACATTAGCACAATCCGCTTTCCTTAGAGCTACCAGTACTAGTTTAGACCATATTTCATGGATATTTTGTTATATATAGCAGCCGGCGCTGCAGTTGGCCTTGTTGTAGGTATCACCGGCATCGGCGGCGGCGCCCTGATGACCCCACTTCTTCTGCTGTTCGGCTTCCCGCCGCAGGTGGCGGTGGGCACCGACCTGATGTACGCCGGCCTGACCAAAGCCGGCGGCGCCTGGAGCCATCACCGTCAGGGCCATGTGCGCTGGGAGCTGGTGCGCCTGCTGGCCGCCGGCAGTATCCCTGCCGCGCTGGTGACCGGCCTGTTACTGAAATACCTGTTCGAGCATCCGGATCATTATGCCAGTCTGCTGCGTAACGCCCTCGGCATCATGCTGCTGCTGACCGCAGTGGTGATTCTGTTCCGCAAACAGATTCTCAACCTTGCCCACCGCGAAAACACGCGCCACTGGGCCCGTTACCGGCCGGCAGCCACCCTGCTGATGGGCGTATTCCTGGGTGTCTTTGTAACCCTGTCGTCGGTCGGTGCCGGTGCCATCGGTACCGCAGTACTGATGCTCATCTACCCGGCTCTGCGTTCGACCGGTGTGGTCGGCACGGATATCGCCCATGCGGTTCCACTGACACTGGTGGGCGGTCTGATCCATATGTATCTGGGCAATGTCGATTTCCAGCTGCTCGGGGCACTGCTGATCGGCTCACTGCCGGCCATTCACCTCGGCAGCCACCTCAGCCGCCGTATGCCGGAGCATGTGCTGAAACCGGTTCTGGCCACCATTCTGATGACACTGGGAGCGAAATACGCCTTTTTCTGATACGACAGGCCGGCGGACAGGTAAGTCAGCCGGCTGAGTTTCCCGCTGCCGTCCGTCTGTGTCTATGCTGAAAACGGAACCAGAGGAGATGACAGTGAACGACAGCAAAAAGCTCACACTCGACGAAGTTGCGCAGGAACTGGCGATGAAGCCCGTGACCATCAGGCGGTACGTCCGTGAAGGTTTACTCGATGGCAGTGAAGAAAACGGCCATTTAGTCTTCGATGCTGCCAAGGTGCAGCGCTTTAAGGAGCTGCAGTCCCGTACCCGCTGACGGCATCAGCCAAACAGGTCCCCGCTCTGACGGGGAGCTGTCTGAATTTCCCCCGGCCATAACGGCAGACACAATCCCAGCTGCTCTGTCAGCCAACGCGCAAACTGCGGCGCATCCGTATTGGCCGCCGTATGGATAAACAGCCAGGGCATGCGGCCCTCATTCACCCACTGCTGCAGCTTACGCGCCCATTGTTCAATATAGGCCAGGTTCTGCGGCCAGTCAGAATGACCGATAAAACGCACCACCGGATTATTGCCCGTCGCCACCGCATGCACCGGCAGACGCGGTTTCTTGCCCCGTGCGTCCACTACCGCCGCCGCGGTGGAGTCGTCACGGAACAGCCCGCGGCTGTCAAAGATCACGCGGTCGGCCCCGGCATCGGCCAGCAGCCGTAACAGCGCCTGCTCGGCGCGGCCTTTATCAAAAAACGCCGGATGACGGACTTCCACCGCCAGGGGGATCTGCGTCATGGTCTGCAGCCCGTGCAGCAGTTCCTGCAGCTGAGGCAGCCGCTGCGGCGAAAAGGCGGCCGGTAACTGCAGCATCAGCAGTCCGGCAGCCGTATCCATCTGCTGCAGAAACGGCAGCAGGGTCTGATCCTGCTGCAACGCCAGCAACGGATCACGGCTGTGACTGATGGTCTGCGGAATTTTAAAACAGAAGCGGAAATCCTCTGCCGCCAGCTGACGCCAGCGCCCGGCGCGGCGGGCATCCGGCAGACCATAAAAGGTGGTATTGCCTTCCACCGCACTGAATACCTGACTGTACTCCGCCAGTGCGTCTGCCGGACGGCATCCATCGCTGAGCAGATGGTTACGCCAGCCATCCATAAACCACATGGGCAGACCAATGCGCAGATCACTGATATCTATCAGCCCTGATAGGGAGAATGGATGTGCAAGCCGGGTTTCATTTGTCATAATCGGTCATTATTGTAACAGACAAGAATGCGTTCCCGCCTTTAGGATCAGTAATGACAGACAACCGCGTAGAAAACCTCAATATTGAGTCGATCAGTCCCCTGATCACCCCTGAACAGCTGAAAAAAGCCATTCCTCTCAGCGAAGAAGCCGTTGCCAGTGTGCAGCAGGGCCGTCAGGTTATCCGCGATATCCTGGACAGAAAAGATCACCGTATTTTTATGGTCATCGGCCCCTGCTCCATCCACGATGTGGAGGCAGCCAAGGATTATGCCCAGCGCCTGAAAGTTCTGGCGGAAGAAGTCAGCGATACAATTTACTTGGTAATGCGTGTTTATTTTGAAAAACCGCGCACCACGGTTGGCTGGAAAGGTCTGATCAACGACCCCTATATGAACGACACCTTCAAAATTGAAGATGGTCTGCACATTGCCCGCAAGCTGCTGATTGATCTGGCAGAAACCGGCCTGCCATTGTCCACCGAAGCGCTGGATCCGATTTCACCTCAGTATATTCAGGATCTGATCGCCTGGTCAGCCATTGGCGCCCGTACTACCGAATCCCAGACTCACCGTGAGATGGCGTCCGGTCTGTCATCCGCGGTCGGTTTCAAAAACGGTACCGACGGCAGCCTGACGGTCGCCACCAACGCGCTGATGTCAGTGGCCAACCCGCACCGCTTCCTCGGTATCGATATCAGCGGCAAGGTTTCCATCGTCACTACCAAAGGCAACCAGTACGGTCACGTGGTACTGCGTGGCGGCGGCGGTAAGCCGAACTATGATTCCGTCAACGTCTCTCTGGCCGAAGAAGCACTGGCGAAGGCCGATCTGGCGCAGAACATCATGATTGACTGCAGCCACGAGAACTCCAGCAAGAATCCGGCGCTGCAGCCGCTGGTACTGGATAACGTCACCAACCAGATTCTGGATGGCAACCAATCCATTATCGGTCTGATGGTGGAGTCCAACCTGAAACATGGCCGCCAGAATATTCCGGCTAATCTGGATGATCTGGAATACGGTCTGTCAGTCACCGATGGCTGCATCAGCTGGGACGAGACTGAAGACGCTGTGCGCAAAATGCGCGATAAACTGCGCGCGGTACTGCCGAAACGTAACGCCTGAGTATCAAAAAGCCCGCAGATGCGGGCTTTTTTATGGGCGGTTATTCAACCGCCTCTTCATCATCTTCCCAGTCGTCCCAATCATCGCCCCAGTCGTCTTCAAAATCGTTCTGACTGGTTCCATCGTTGATCAGGTATTCCCGCCGTTGCAGGAAAGCACTGCGCAGGAAGGTATATTTATCGCCGGAAATCAGGCCTTCTGAAGCAATCAGGTCAGCACGCAGATCAACGCCCCACAAGGCATACGCGCCATAGGTCTGAGCGGTGGTATTGGTAACATCGGTATAACCCGGCGCGTAAAAGTAGCCGGCCGTCAGACCGCCGGTATCGCGCAGCGTGCTGGGACCGAGAAACGGCAGTACCAGATAGGGCCCGGTACCCACCCCCCAATAGCCCAGCGTCTGGCCGAAATCTTCGTTGTGCTTGGGCAGACCGATATGGGTGGCCACATCAAAAATACCGAAAAAGCCAACCGTGGTATTGATCAGGAAACGCGCACTGTCAGAGGCTGCCTGGCCGAATTTCAGCTGGCCCACATCATTGATCACAACCAGCACATCATCGAGGTTGGAGAAGAAATTGGTGACCGAGCGGTCAACCGGCGCCGGCGTCACGGCCTGATAGCCCACCGCTACCGGGCGCAGCACATATTTGTCCATCACTTCGTTGAAGGCGAACACCCTGCGGTTAAAGCCTTCCCACGGATCCGGATCTCTTTCGTCTTCAGCCTGGGTCAGCGCTGCCATGCTCAGCAGCAGCAACAGCCATAAAGTGCGTGTCATCATTTTGCTCTCAGTGTATGACTGGCGCTATTAAAGGTTAATCGGGCGCCGATGCCAACTGCTGTCCTGCAACAGTCTTTCCTGCACCGGTCAGATATCGCGGATTTCCAGCCAGCGTTTATTCAGCCGTTTGAGTGATACCGGCTCCCGGGTTCCCAGTGGCTGAGCAAACAATGACACCCGCCATTCTTCCAGCAGCCAGCCAAACTCACGCAGCGCCGGATGATCATCCACATCCACCCGTTTCAGCACATCCTGATACGGTTCCCACAGGGATTCAAACTCAATCATCGACTGCCGGTCACGGGCCTGGTTGCCCTGCAGTTTATCAATGCGGTAAGCCATGGCTTTCAGATAGCGGGTGTAACACTGCAGCTGTGTCCATGGCTGTGCTGCCATAAATCCACGGGCCAGCAGGCGCTGCAGATGCGCCTTGATATCGCTGTAGGCCATGGCGCGGTCAAGACTGACGGCACCACTGAGATTTTTCAGAATCTGATGACGCAGCTCCAGCCAGCCACAGAATTCGGCCAGCAGTTTTTCCGCCTGCGGAATGACGTCGGCTCGCCGTTGCAGACGTTGTTCAAACTCAGCTTTACTCAGCGGCAAAGGCTCATCGCCGGGCAGAAAAACCTGCATGAACACAGCTTCGGCAATATCGTCGGTAATGTCCTGCTGACTGCCCATGCCTTTGGCCATCAGCCAGCGGTTAGCGACCTTTTTCTTAATCAGGTCACGGACCATACGCTCCTGATCCGGCAGTGACAGCCGGAACAGACGATTAAGACCCTGACGGTGATACCGCCGGGCCTGGTTTTCATTGGCCTCCACCGTCAGCTGCAGCTGATTGCCCTCAGCTTTCAGACAGGGAAAGGCGCGTACCGGCAGACCGTTCAGTTCGCTCTGAATATGCTCCGGCAGATCGCCGAAATCCCACTGGCGGATATCACTGCGCTGATAACCTTCATGGGTCAGCGTCTGTACCTGATGCTGCCCGGCATCCTGCCAGCGTTCTTTCAGCAGCGCCAGGTCACGGCCCTGATCCAGTATTTTGCCTTCCGACATCACCCGGATATTCATTTTCAGGTGTTCGGGAATATCCGTTTCCAGCAGTTCGCTCAGTTCCAGTTTCGGACGCAGATTTTCGTTCAGGTAATTCAGCAACTGAATATACAGACCACCCTGCTGTGCTCCGCATTTATGCAGAAAATCCTCCGCCGTGGCCGGCACCGGCACAAAGTTTTTACGCACGGCTTTTGGCAGAGCCTTGATAATGGCCGCCACTTTATCGCTGACGAAACCCGGCACCAGCCATTCCACCCGCGCATCCGGCACCTGTTGCAGCATGGCCACCGGCACACTCAGGGTAACGCCATCGTCTTCGGTACCCGGCGCAAAGGTATAACTGAGCGGAAAAGCCATGCCCTGCCATTCCAGTTCCGGCGGAAAGTCCGTGGCGCCAATGCCCGCGGCCTCCGGGCTGAGTAACTGTTCGCGGGTAAAGAAAAGCGCTTCCTTCTGCGCCGCCGGTGCTTTTTCAAACCAGCGCTCCAGATGACGCTGGGAAATAAATTCCTGCGGCAGACGGTCACGGTAAAAAGCGGCCTGCCAGTCATCGTCAATCACCAGATCGCGGCGGCGGGCTTTTTCTTCATACTCCGTTACGTCTTGCAGCAGCTGCACATTGTGCTGATAAAACGGCAGTTTGCTCTGCAGTTTCTGTTCGACCAGCGCTTCCTGAATAAACACGTCGCGCGCTTCCTGGGCATGGGTCTGCGCGTAATTCACCCGTTTGCGCGGATTCACCACCAGACCATACAGGGTACTCTGTTCGAAAGCGGTCACCTGCCCGCGCTGTTTATTCCAGTGCGGTTCAAAATACTGGAATTTCAGCAATGGCCGGCCGATTTCTTCGATCCATTCCGGTTCGATCCGGGCAACCGTGCGGGCAAAGAGCTTGCTCGTCTCCACCAGTTCAGCCGCCATCATCCATTTCGGCTTTTTCTTATACTGACCGGAAGCGGGGAAAATAAACAGTTTACGGTTGCGGGCACCGAGATATTCCTGCCCTTCCGATTTAAACCCGATCTGACTCAGCATGCCCGCCAGCAATGCTTTGTGTATGGCGTCGTAACCCGCCGGTTCCGGGTTTTCCTTTAATTCCATTTCTTTCGCCAGCAGATGCAGCTGGCGGTGTGTGTCGCGCCATTCGCGCAGACGCATATAGGACAGGAAATGTTTTTTACACCATTTACGCAGCTGGTTCTGCGAATCCTGCTGGCGCTCTTCATCAAACGCCTGCCACAGGTTCACCAGCGTCAGAAAATCGGAATCCTCGTGACGCCACAGACGGTGTTTTTCATCCGCTGCCTGCTGCTTATCCTGAGGCCGCTCACGCGGGTCCTGCACCGATAAGGCGGCGGCAATAATCAGTACTTCAGACAGACACTGCTGCTGACGGGCTTCGAGCAGCATACGGGCAATCCGCGGATCGACCGGCAAACGGGCCATCTGCGCGCCGAGCTCCGTCATATTGCCGTGTGAATCGACGGCCTCCAGCTCCTGCAACAGGGTAAAACCGTCTTTGATAAAGCGGTCGTCCGGCGGATCGATAAAGGGGAAATCCTGTAATTTGCCCAACCGCAGATGCAGCATCTGCAGAATAACCGACGCCAGATTGGTACGGCGGATTTCCGGATCGGTAAATTCATCCCGCCCCAGGAAATCGCTTTCTTCATACAGGCGGATACAGATACCGGGCTCGGTGCGGCCACAGCGGCCGGCCCGCTGGTTGGCGCTGGCCTGGGAAATGGCCTCCACCGGCAGTCGCTGTACCTTGCTGCGGTAGCTGTAGCGGCTGATGCGCGCCACCCCGGAATCCACTACGTAGCGGATTCCGGGCACCGTCAGTGATGTTTCGGCGACGTTGGTGGCCAGCACCACCCGCCGGCCACCGTGAGGACGGAAAATTTTCTGCTGATCGGCGCCGCTGAGACGCGCATACAGCGGCAGGATATCCGTCGCCGGTAATTGTTCACGGCGCAGATATTCGGCACATTCACGGATTTCGCGCTCGCCCGGCAGAAACACCAGCACATCACCGTGCTGCCCTTTTCTGCGGTCGTCGTCACGCAGTTCAGCCAGTGCATCGGCAATGCCTTCGAATAACGAACGGTCATCTTCTTCGTCATTGTCACGCACCAGTGAGCGGTAGCGCATCTCAACCGGGAAAGTCCGCCCGGAGACTTCAATCACCGGCGCCGGCTGCCCGTTGGCATCAGAAAAATGATTGGCGAAGCGTTCAACATCAATGGTCGCTGAGGTAATCACGACCTTCAGGTCAGGCCGTTTCGGCAACAGCTGCTTCAGGTAGCCAAGCAGGAAATCGATATTCAGGCTGCGCTCATGCGCCTCATCGATAATGATGGCGTCATATTCATTGAGAAAACGGTCACGCTGGGTCTGAGCCAGCAGAATGCCGTCAGTCATCAGTTTGATACGGCTGTGGTCGGCGGTCTGATCAGTAAAGCGGACCTGATAACCAACAGCGTCACCCAAGGTGCTGCCCAGTTCCTCAGCAATACGCTGCGCCACCGCCCGCGCGGCCAGCCGCCGCGGCTGGGTGTGGCCGATACGGCCGCGGATGCCCAGTCCGGCCTGCAGGCAGATTTTTGGCAACTGGGTAGTTTTACCGGAACCGGTTTCGCCCGCCACAACCACCACCTGGTGATGCTGCAGCGCACGCAGAATTTCATCTTTTTTCGCGCTGACCGGAAGGTTTTCCGGATAGCGGATGGTCAGCGGCGCTGACCGTGAGGCAAGAATCTGCTGACTGTTCTGAATACGCTGCAGCAGCTTTTCCAGATGTTTATCGGCCGCTTTATGATCGGCGATCAGCTGGCGGATCTGTTTCAGCTGACGGCGCAGCGGAAACTGGTCCTTCAGCAGGCACTGGTCAATCGCTTTATGCAATGCTGCCCAGTCCGGGCTGAATGCATCAGAACTCACAGATTTCTCCTGTCGCCGGAACAAAAACGCCCCGTATCCGGAAATACGGGGCGTCCGTGCTGAGCCGGCTTAACGCTTACTTATGTTTTGCCAGTTCCGCATCACGCAGTTCACGGCGCAGAATCTTACCGACGTTGGTCTTCGGCAGTTCATCGCGGAATTCAATGTGGCGCGGTACTTTGTAGCCGGTCAGGCGTTCTTTACACCACTCACGGATGGCTTCCACGGTCAGGTCTTCATTGGTGCTGACGACAAAGACTTTCACCGCTTCTGAACTCTTGGCATCCGGCACACCGATGGCCGCTGCTTCAACAATATCCGGATGTGAGACAACAACGTCTTCAACTTCGTTCGGATAAACGTTAAAGCCGGATACGATAATCATATCCTTCTTACGGTCAACGATCTTCATATAACCGTCGTCACTGATCACCGCCATATCACCGGTTTTCAGCCAGCCATCTTCGGTAATGGTTTCCGCGGTCGCTTCCGGACGCTGCCAGTAACCTTTCATGACCTGCGGGCCTTTGACACACAGCTCACCCGGTTCACCGACCGGCTGCTCAACGCCTTCCTCGTCGATGACTTTACAGGCCGTACCGGCCACCGGCATACCGATGGTACCCAGTTTAACGAAGCCCGGCGGGTTGAAAGACACCACAGGTGACGTTTCGGTCATGCCGTAACCTTCGGCGATTTCACAGCCAGTCACTTTCTTCCACTGCTCAGCGGCATCGTTGGTCAGTGCCATACCACCGGAGATGGTCAGTTTCAGTTTGCTGAAATCCAGTGCGCGGAAAGCTTCCTGACCACAGAGGGCAACGAACAGGGTATTCAGGCCGACAAAGCCGGTGAATTCGTTGTTCTGCAGCACTTTGATAAAGCCGGGAATATCACGTGGGTTCGGAATCAGAATGGAATGGTTACCGGTCTGCAGCATCACCATGCAATGCACGGTAAAGGCATAAATGTGGTACAGCGGCAGCGGCGCCACCACCGATTCCTTACCTTCACTCAGCACCATATTAAACAGGCCATGGCACTGCAGCATATTGGCGATCAGGTTACGGTGAGTCAGCATCGCACCTTTGGCCACACCTGTGGTACCACCGGTGTACTGCAGCACCGCCACATCGTTACGTTCAACGCGTACCGGGGTATAGCTTTTTGCAGCACCTCTGGCCAGCGCCTTACGCAGCGGCACGGTTCCCGCAATGCTGACGTCCGGCACTTCTTTTTTCACGTATTTCAGCACGCTGTTGATCAGCAGACGCTTAACCGTGCCGTGCATATCGCCGACATTGGTCACGATGACGTGTTTGATACCGGTATTCGGCACCACTTTTTCTGCCTTATCGGCCATATTCGCCAGCACGACCAGCGCCTTGGCACCGGAATCGTTAAACTGGTGTTCCATTTCGCGCTCGGTATACAGCGGATTGGTATTCACCACCACCATACCGGCACGCATGGCACCGAATACCACGATCGGATATTGCAGGATATTGGGCAGCTGAACCGCAATACGGTCGCCTTTTTCCAGTGTGGTTTCGTTCTGCAGGTAAGCTGCAAACGCGGCACTCTGGCGGTCCAGCTCGGCGTACGTCAGCGTCTGCCCGAGGCAGCTGAAAGCCGGCTTGGCGGCAAAACGTTTAATGAATCCATCAAAGATTTCAATAACCGATTCATATTTATCCGCGTCAATCGAGCGTGGATAGCCCTCCGGGTAACGTTCCTGGAAGAATTCTTCGTTCATTACTGCCTCCTGGTTAACCCTGATTTATCGTTATAGGCAGGGTTTGGGTGGATATCGACCAGCCCGGATCAGGCTCCCCATGTTGTAATCCAGGCCAAAAAATAGCAGCCGGAGTTTACCTGTTTTCACAGAAGGCGGCAAAAGTCGGCACATCTGTATTTACAATTTGTCACATAAGCGACATGGTGGTTCTTCCGTCCCCGAAACACCCTGCCGGATGATCACAAAATGAACAGAATTAAAATAACCGCCAGCGATCAGACCGTCTTCAGCGCCCGCGTTGCCAGTCCGCCCTCTGCCAGAGCAACAATTCATATCCTGCATGGCATGGCGGAACATTGTGACCGTTATCAGCCGCTCGCCGATTACCTGCTGCAGCATGGTTTTCAGGTCATCCTGCACAATCACCGCGGCCACGGCGAACGTACCCCCGCCGGCCATTTCGGCGACAGCCACCCGGACCAGCCCTGCGGCTGGGATCTGGTACTGAGTGATATTCAGTGCGTACATAACGCCCTGTGTGGCAGCGAACCCTATATCCTGTTCGGCCACTCCATGGGGTCTTTTATCGCCCAGGCGTTTGCCATCCGCTACCGCAATGAACCCGATGCGCTGATTCTGTCCGGCTCCAACCATCAGCCCGGCGCGATGGTTCAGGCCGGGCTGCTGACCGCCCGTCTGCTGCGGCTGTTGCAGGGGCAGAGACACAGGTCGGCCATCATGGACCGGCTGTCATTCGGCGAATTCAACCGCCCTTTCCGCCCGGCCCGGACAGCATTTGACTGGCTCAGCCGGGATGAAGCCATGGTCGACGCCTATATTGCCGACCCGCTGTGTGGCCAGCCCTGTTCGCTGCAGCTGTGGATTGATCTGCTGAGTGGGCTGAAGGAAATCGGCCGCGCAGAAAACCTGGCTGAAATTCCTGCCGCTATGCCCTGCTACCTGTTCGGTGGTGATCACGACCCGGTCGGCCGTATGGGCAAAGGGTTGCCGGAATTGCAACGCTGTTTCGCCACAACAGGACATAACGACGTCACAATGAAACTGTATACTGATGGCCGTCATGAAATGCTCAATGAAATTAACCGGGCAGACGTATTCAACGACCTTTTAACCTGGCTTGACCGCCACTTCTGAGCAGGAATATCACCCCAGCATGAAGACCATCAGCAACCGCACCTACGACGAGATTTCCATTGGTGACCGCTGCGAACGTACTCATACCGTCAGCGGCCAGGACCTGCTGCTGTTTGCCGCCGTTTCCGGGGACATGAACCCCGTCCATCTCGACGCCGATTATGCCGCGACCACCCGCTTCAAAGGACAGATTGCACACGGCATGTTTACCGGTGCTCTCATCTCCGCTGCGCTGGCCATGGAGCTGCCCGGTCCGGGTACGGTTTATCTGGGGCAGAATATTGCCTTCCGCCGGCCGGTAAAAATCGGTGACACCCTGACGGTTATTCTGACGGTAAGCGCCAAACACGACAGCAAATCCATCGTCACCATTGCCTGTGATGTGAAAAATCAGCACGGTAAAACCGTCGCCGATGGCGAAGCAACCGTGATGGCACCCGACAGTAAAATGACAGTGGAAGTCCCGGACCTGCCGGAAGTCACCGTCAACCACTGACGGAAAAGGCCGCTGTGCGGCCTTTTTCCATTGTCTGTCAGGGCATAAAACGGATCGGGAATTCCACCACCGTCAGATCCACACCAGGCCGGCTGGCGAACGTCATCTGCCGGCATTTCGACTCCAGCCGTTTATGCAGGCGGGCATCGTTCAGTTCACTCGTCAGCACAGTACACTGCGATACTGTACCATCCGGCTGCACATCCAGCCGCAGCGTGACCGAACCGGACAAGGTCGGATTCTTGCGCAGGGCGCCACGGTAAATGCGGTCAAACTGCACCTTGTATTGCTCAAATACCAGCCGCAGTTCTTCCTGAGAACGGGTCGACGCCGCCGCTGTCGCCTGTTCCTGCTCTTCCGTCACCGCAACCTCAGTCAGCTGACGTTCCGCCAGCTGTTCGCCCGCCGTCGCACGGGTCAGAGTCGAGTCATCAACCCCGCCGGAACTGCGCCCGGCGGCAGCACGGTCAACCACGGAGCCGACACTGGTCGCCGCACTGCCGGCATTATTCAGCCCCTGACCTGAGGTGCCCAGCGCCGCCAGCGGTACATCACTGCGGATCTGGCTGAGCGCCTGCAGCGCCTCATTACCGAACGCTTTTCTGGCCGTTTCCTTTGCCTGCTGGCGCTGTTCAGGCGTCGCCTCAGTTACCGGCTTCTGTACCGGTTTTGGCTGCGGCTTCGGCTGCTCTTTTGGCACTGGTAGCGGTTTGGGTTTTTCCACCACAGGTTCCGCTTCCATCACCTTGGTTTCCGGCGGCGGCTGTTTTTCCGGCACCGGCAGAGGTTTGGGCTGCTGCAGTTTTTTCCGTTCAATCACCCTCGCCAGCTGCGGTGGCAGACGTTCCAGATCCTGGCGGTCACGCTGCGGCAGATCAACGGCCGGAATAACCACACCAGCGATGACCACCAGAAGCAACAGCCCCGTCAGTAATGGCCAGAAAAGACGGCGGTCGTCTGCATCGCTCCAGGGCAGCTGGGGCGCATGATAAATGCTCGCCATTATGCCCCTCCCTGATCCGCCTGCTGCTGATTAACAGCGAGGGAAATATTATTGAATTCCGCCCTGGCACAGGTATTCATTACCTTTTTCAGCAAACTGTATGGCACATGCCTGTCACCCATAATCGTCACCGGGCGACCCTGTTGCCGCCATTCCGCCGGCAGCGGCGAACGGCTGGCCAGATATTCCAGTTCCTTTTTCAGCGCAGCGATTTCATCACCGGCCTCCCGTGCCCGGCTGGTCGTAACCACCGGACGCCCCTGCACCAGAATGTCATCCCGGGTGATCATCACCGTGATATTTTCCGCCGGCTGATTTTCTGCCACCGATACCGGCAGCTCCACCGCCGGGCTGTTCTGCACCTGAACCTCTGACTGATTAACCATCAGAAAAAACACCAGGATGGTAAAAATATCCATCAGTGCCGTCAGATTGAGGCCGCCGGCGGCTTTGTTGCGTTTATGATTACGCTGCATGCGCCGTGCACGGCGTGACATATTTTTCATGGTGTCACCTCCGGTGCATCGCCCAGCGAAATATCGGGAAACAGCGTGGCATCCACCAGACTGGCAGCCACCACTGCCGGATAAATACGCACCGTATCCATCACATGAATCAGCGTCTGATAATCAATATCCGGTGCCGACAACAGACTGATATCCGTGCGCTGCCCGAAACCAGGATTTTTCTTGATATCCTGCAGTGACTGCGACAGCCCCTGATAATCAAAACGGTCGTTTATTTTCGGCAGAACAGCGATGGATTCAGCGTTATCATTCAGTGTACGGGTAATTTCAAACCCGCTGTCACGCACCACCACGGCCAGCGATACATCCTCAGGATTCACAGCCCCCGGCTGATCCCCCAATGGCAACTTAAGATCGAGCACCGCCAGCTGAGAAAAAACCATATTCATCAGCAGTACCGGTACCAGCACAATCATAAGATTCATAAAGGATGTAACGTTGAGTTCCGCCTCCTGTTGGAATCGTTTTTGGCGTCTCATGGAATTACATCTCAGTTGCCGGCGTTCTGACCTGGTTTACGTTCGGTAATAATATTGAGAAATTTCACGCCGGCCATTTCAATGCTGTCGACGATTTCATTGGTTTTGGTCTGCAGATAACTGTGCAGCAGAATCAACGGAATGGCCGCCATCAGACCAAAGGCTGTGGTGTTCATCGCCACCGAAATACTCTGTGACAGGAGTGCGGCTTTTTCTGCCGGGGCTGCATTGGCCACTGCAGTAAAGGCTGCAATCAGACCCATAATGGTGCCCAGCAGTCCCATCAGCGTGGCAATATTTGCCAGAGTGGCGACATACTGAGTACGTTTTTCCAGCTGCGGAATGGCTTCCATCAGCCCCTCTTCCAGCGCGTATTCGATTTCCTCACGGCGCTGACTGCCAGGAATACGGGCAATGGCCGCAGCAAAAATATTACCGATTTTAGTGCCTGAATTACCGGCATAAGTCAGCGCTCCGCGCAGATCTTTTTTCTGCAGCATCGGCAGCATATCTTCAAAAGCACGGCGGTTGCCGGATTTTTCCTTCAGCAGAAAAAGAAAGCGTTCGATGGCAATCGCCAGACCGATCGCCATGACAATCGCGATCGGGTACATAAAGGCACCACCTTCCTGAAAGAAACGTACAATAGACTCCATGATACTTCCCCTGATTCAGCCGTTCGGTTCTTGATTATTGGTTACTGTCGCCGTCCGTCACAGCCTGCTGGCCAGTTACGTCCGGTTTGCGGGCGTAGCGCTCCGCATAGCGGATTTCCCGCTGAAAACTGTCGCGGCTGATTTCTGTCAGCCACTGGTCGCGGTAACTGCGTACCGGCTGATACAGCCGGCCGGTTCCCGGTGGAGCCTGCCACGGCATGATATACATCACCCCGGGCTCTTCGCTGTTTCCCTGGATTGAAATACCTTCCAGCCGCACAACGTCTGCGGCCTGTGCGCCGGTCATAAAACAGAAAAACAGCAGCATAAAATATTTCATGATCCTTCTCCGGCCAGCTGGGCAGCAGAACGGCGCTGCAGATCTTCAATCCACATCGCCAGCGTCTCATCTTTTTCTGTCTGCATCTGCTGTACCGCCTGATACTGCTGCAGGGCTTGCTGCAGATCGTGCAGATACAGGTCGTACAGGATGCCAAGGTTATAATGCACATCAGCATCGGCCGGATCACAGCTCAGTGCCTGCAGATAGCTCTGTTCCGCCAGAGAAAATTCTCCCGTTTCCCTCGCTGCCAGCCCGCGGATTTTAAATGCCGGACAGAATCCGCTGTCGATCGCCAGCGCCTGACCGGCACTCTCCAGACTGCCACTGAAATCCTGACTGCGATAACGCGCAATCGCCAGATTCGTCCAGACGCCGGGATACTGCGGCCAGCTGTCCGCAAGTTGCTGCCAATAATTCAGCGCCTGTTCATCATCTCCCTGCAGCAGTTGCACTCCTGTGTGGTAGGCCTCTGTCAGCTCTGCTGCCAGTGGCTGATCTGCCGTTTCCGTCGTGGCTAGCGGCGCTGTCGCAGGTAACACAGAGCAACCGGACAACAGCAACAGCCCCAGCAGCAGGCCGGCACGGCTGATTTTTTCAGCGGATCTGATCGACATAAGTCAGTGCCTTTTCCTGTTTGTCGTATTGTCCCGGCATCAGTTCGGCCAGCGCACGGTAACTCCTGCGGATCCAGCCGTCATACAGGCCATCATAAGTACGCCCGGTATTTTTCTGATGCACCTGAATCGCCGCTTCTTCGAGCGGGAACGCCTGATCTTCCAGCAGGAACTGATACTCTTCAGCTTCCACGTCATCCAGCCCGTCAGGACGGGGGGAATTCATCAGCCCACTGGCCAGCTGGTGATACAGTTCACCGATGCGGTAAGTGGCTGAAGTGGTATATTCCAGCACCCCGATCTGAACTGCCTGGGTGTAACGCTGCAGAGCTTTCTGCAGCAGAGTATTTTTACGGGTAATGCTTTTATCCAGCGGCAGGGTCAGTGCCACCGCTTCATATTGCCGGCGCTGAACCTCTCCGAGTTCATAGGCCGCCTCCGCTGCCAGATAACGTGAACGGTCAGTCTGATCCTTACCGGCCTGCAGATGCAGAGTGATCATTTTATCCAGCCAGTAACGGCGTTTTTCTTCTTCCTCCTGCCCCTTATATATCTGGCTGAGGCGGTAATTCGCTTCCACCGCCGCATCAAACGGACGTGGATAGGAATGGCCATAGCGCTTATACATCACCACGGCATTATCCGTATCGCCGGCTTTGGCAAAATATTCGGCCGCCTGAAAACAGGCGATACGCTGCTGATTCCGGTCGCGGCTGTTTTTCCAGATACGCTGCAATTCAAACGCGGCTTTCCGCCATTCGCCCTGCGCTTCGTAAGCCACAATCAGTTTCGACGGAATATCCTCCGTCAGACGATGCTGCGGATACTGGCGACGGAAAGCCAGCAGCACGTCAATGGCCTGGTCATAATCCTGCACACTCATCAGCAGGGCTGCAGCATCGTATTCAGCAATAATCCGCGTATCGCTTTCCGGTATCACCTGTGCAATGCGGCGCCAGTGGGCTACGGCTGAGCTGACATCACCCGCAGCACGGGCTGATTCCCCCTGCTTATAAATACTGGCAGCCACTTTTTCCCGCAGCTGGCGTCTGTTCTGCACACCGCTGTCACGGTATTGCTGAGCAGCAAACAACGCCTGTTCCGCTTCGGCAAAATAACCCAGTTCAAACGCAGCATGCCCCTGCACCAGCGCCGCACCATAGCGGTAACGCTCTGCCAGGGAATCTTTCATGCTCTGAGCTGAACGCGCGCTGGTCAGCGCCTGGCGGTAATAATGATCGGCGAGCAGCATTTCGGCGCTGTTAACCAGCACGGTACCGCGCCGTTTGTCCTGCGGAAATTCCTGCACAAAGCGCATCGCGCTGGCCGCGGTTGCCTGATGCCAGAGCATTTTTTCATCCGCCGCCGGACGGTAGCGCTGATAGGCCAGCAGCGCCGCATAACCAGCCTCCGCAGCCTGTTCAGTGCGCGGATACTGATAAGCAACAATTTCATAATGCTGTGCCGCCAGGCGGTAATCGCCGATACTGAACGCGGCTTCGGCCAACAGGAAATGCGCTTTCACTGTATCGTCTGCATGCGGGAAGCTGCGGATATATTCGCCGTACCAGTGAACGGCCTGCAGCAGACGTTCGTTTTTATCGGCGGCCGCCTGCGCACTCTGTCCCCAAGCATGCCAGAAGCCGGCAAGATCCCACAGATACGCCTGCAGTGGCACACTGAGCTGCCCGCGCACCACCTGACCATGCTGGTTCCAGTAATCGCTGCCGACACCGAAACGCTGTGCAAACAGGGTTTTATGTTTGCGTGTCAGGGCCGGATAGCGGGCCTGCTGATAGCCCTCGATCAGACGCTGATAATAAACCGGCGCACGCTCACTGTCCGGGTAACGCAGGACAAAGGCACGCAGGGTTGAAGCACCGCTTTTATAGTAATGTTTATCGTAATACAGCGTCGCCAGACGATCGTAAATCAGATATTCAAAATGGCGCGGCCCGTGTTCATCGTAAAAGCGGGCAATCTGATTCCAGTCGCCAAGGTCATCAAACATCACTGCCATAATCCGCAGAATATCGTTGAGCATATCCAGCCGGCTGCCACTGGCCGCCTGCAGTGCCGTTTCATCCGGGTATTCTTCATCCAGTAAGGCGGAAAAACTCAGCAGACTGGCTTCCGTGTCACCCTGTTTGAATATGCTCCAGCCAAGCAGATAACCGGCACTGGTGTAATACTGATTATTTTCTGCGCCGTAATCCCGCAAACGCTGATAAGCCCCGGCTGCCTGCTGATAATCAGCACGTTCATACAGCAGTTGACCAAGCCTGAATTCACTTTCCAGGTAATAAACGGAGCGCGGGTATTGTCTGACCAGTTGCTGCAGCGTCACAATCGCCGCAGACGTCCGCCCTGCCAGCCGGTAGGCCCGGGCAAGCTGGTACAACAGAGCGTCGTTATCACTGCGGTCAGGATAGGCAGCCAGCAGGCGTTCATAATCACGGACAGCACCCACTGCCAGGGAACGCTCTGCAGTACTGACCACGCCCGCGCTGTCCGTTTCTTCCGGCGGCCGGTTTTCCGCCTGCCATGCCAGCGCCTGCTCTTCGGCCTGCAGGGTCAGATTTGCCATCCGGTGAGCCACACGGATACGCATTTCCGTATCGTCCGCGACCTGCAGATAACGACGGTAATGCTCCATGACATCGTCGTGGCTGGTGTGCAGGGGCTCGTTACTCAGCAGCCGGACTTTATATTGCGGAATATCCGCCAGTGTTTTCTCCGGCTCTGAACGCAGGTCCCACACTGAGCAGGCAGACAGCAGCAGACTGAACAACAGCAGCGGCAATACTTTAATCATGCGCCGCTCCTGCATCAGCCTGACTGACGTTCTCCTGCATTAATGACTGCTGCAGGGCATCGTCGTACAGGCGCGCAACCGCCAGACGGGTCTGGGCCAGATAATCCGTCACCCGCTGCTGCAGTGAGGTCAGGTGTGTCTGCACCTGTTGCAGCAGAACAGCCTGCTGCTGTTGCTGCAAACGTTCAAGCCGCTGACTGAGTTGCTCTGCGCGGCTTCTGGCCTCTGCAACCTGTCGCGGGAACCCCTGCCAGCTGCGGTCTGCCCAGCTCAGTGCCGTCCGGGTATGCGCCAGTTGTTCTTCCAGCGCCGATATATCCGTTTCCAGCTGCCAGTAAGTCGATTTCGCCGCCCACTGCCGTGCCGGTTTATGTTCGTAAATCTGCCATAACTGCAGACCACGCATCCGTCGCCAGCGTTCTTTATAAGCTGCCAGATCCCGGGTCGGGGAATTAATGCTCTGCAGATAATTAATGCGCGGTACAATGGCCTGCAGGTGCTGAATATTCTGCTGATCGGCCGCCGAAGCATAAGCAAAAATTTTATTGTCTTCGGCCTGTAATGCCTGACGCATATTCCCCAGCTGCTGACTTAACTGCTGCTGACGCTGCAACAGCCGGTCAAATGTCTGCTGGCCGGCGAGCGTCGTCAGATACTGCCGGCGCTGCTGCAGCAGCCGATCCCAGAGATCCAGATGCCCGCGCTGCTGTTGCAGATGATTGTGCATGGCGATTAATTCCCGCAGCTGCCCGGCGCGGTCATTAAAATCCGCATTATCCAGTAACGCCTGCAGCGTGCGGCTTATGTCAGCATCCGCCTCAGCCGTTGACGGTACGCCAGACTGCCAGCCGTGCACGGGCGGTTGTGCGGCCAGCCACGGTGTCAGCCATTCAGCAATCCGCTGCGGATTATTGAAGCGTTCCAGCTGCGCCAGCATGGTCTGCAGACGCTGCTCGACAAATTCATAGGTGTGCAGTGACTGACTGGTGGCGTTCAGTAATTCCAGCGCATGAGGCACCGCCAGTAAGGATTCCAGCACCGCCGGATGGAAAGGCTGATATTGCTGCTGCAGTACCCGCCATGGCTGCATGGCATCGCGGTAACGTAATTGTGCGCTCAGCGCCCAGCCATATTGCAGCAGCGCCGGCGCGGCCAGAGGTGATTCCAGCCCCACCTGACTCAGGCGTTTTGCCGCCTGTTGTGGCTGGCCGTTATCCAGTGCATAAATACCGCTGACCAGCAGAACCCGGTCACGCAGTGCCCGGCCTTCTTCCGTAGCGGGCATAAAATACACGGCCTCATCGCTCAGACGGTCGATGTCCGGGCGAGGTGCATAATTGCGGATCAGCGCGATGAGCAGGTTGTAGCGCGCATAACCGCTCCACAGATCGTCATCCGGCATCTGCTGCAGCAGAGTGCGGGCATCCTCAACGCGGTCAGCATGAGCCAGTGCAGTAATCAGCATAAACTGCGCTTCCGCGGTGTAAGCCGGGTTCAGGCGATGTTCCGCTGCTGCTGTCTCACTGTTGAGGGCTCTGGCTGCACAATCCGCGACGGCGCCGTAACTGCCTGCCGCCAGCCAGGCTCTGGCCAGGTAGAACCAGGCATCACCCGGTGCTGTCTGACTGTGCAGGGAGTGGAATAAGGTTTCGGCATCACGGTAAAGGCCGAGTGATATCAGCAGGCCCGCTTTCATCACGGTCAGTTCAGATTCACCGGCCGTGCCGGCCTGTTCAGCCTGCCATGCATTCAGGGTATTCAGTGCCGGCTGATAATCATCATTCAGATAGTGGTAATAAAATACGCCACGCTGTAAACGGCTGCTGGCCTGCTGATAGTCTTCTGCCGCCACAGTTGCAGGCAATGCCAGCCCACAGGCCAGCAGCAGAAAACAGACACAGCGCAGGAAAAGAAATCTCATCCGTAATCCGGCCCTACCAGAAACGCATCTCGGCGCGGGCGCTCTCCTGCCCGGGCAGATCCGAAATCACAAATTCCATCAGCAGCGGCCGCGCTGTTTTTTCCACGCTCTGCTCGACAATTAATTCACGTGCTTCGCCGTGCTGATCCTGACCACGGATCAGGGCGTGAATCAGATGCCGGCCAGGACCGAGATTGAGTTCACCCAGAGGCTGTACGGCCCCAATACGCAGTGCTGACACCTGCCGTTCGGTATAAATATGATGCAGCGGGTGACGGTCCGCCGTGGTTATTTCAATCGACAGTGGCTGAAAGAATTCGCCATGACTGAGTGACAGATACAGTTCAGCCCGTGTAGTCGCCGGACTGAGTAAATTTTCTTCCAGTTCATACAGATCTTTGTTCAGTTCCAGTACCGAACGTTTGATGCTGTTCAGGTCATCACCAACCCGTGATTCATCCGCCCCCACCGGTAAAGTCAGTGTCATCAAGCCTGCCAGTAATACCCTGATAAAACTCTGGTTCATAACGTCCTCACGGCCTGTTGCTGAGCGTCTGCAGCCAGCGGCTCAGTTGTTGTCTGGTGTCGTCGTAGTGGCTGTTCAGATTGCCACTGATAAGCTGATCCAGCACACCATCGCGGTTAATCAGCAGCACGGCCGGCCCGTTGCCAAACTGGCGGGCTGCCGCTGACGCTGCATCATTTATAAGCACCGGAATACGCATCTGTGGCGCTTCATCGCGGCCCTTCGGAGGCCAGAGAATCCAGCTGACCAGTCCGTCAGCCGCGTGACTTTCGGCCAGCAGCTGATACGCCGCCAGCCGCTCTTCGCAACGGTCACAACGGCCGCTGAGAATAAGCATAACCGGCTGCCCACGCTGCTCAGCCAGCCTCTGCCCCCAGCCGGTGCTGGCTGCAGGCAGGGCAAAGTCGGCCACGCTCTGACCAGGCTGCAGTTGCTGTGCGGCAACCGGCCAGGTCAGCATGACCATGAACAGACCGATGATGCCCCTCATAAGGCCTCCGCGCCGGGGCTGATGCAGGCAGGCGGGGCTGAAAAAAGCCGGGGCCGACAGAATAAGGCAGAAAAAACCGCAGAACGCGGATACAGAAACGCCGGCCATGCCATAACAGCGGCGCGGCCGGTCAGTGAAATAAATACAGCAGGCAGACGCCGCCATCCTCTGCAGAGGCAGCTGTCTGTGGTCTTCCCCGGGAGCAACATTGCTCATCGCCCTTTTATGTTCTGATTATCGGGCATCCATGCCGTTTTATCGGTACATTTTCCTATGGCCTGTACCGTATTTTCAATTCAGGGGCGGTACCAAACGGATAAATATCGGCGTTGCGGCAGCTGTCCGGCTGATTTTCCGGCCGTTATTTACTCAGATACTTCATGGCTTTTTCCAGCCCGTCCAGGGTCAGCGGATACATATGCTGTTCCACAATATCGCGGATAGCACCCAGTGAACCACCCTGCCCCCAGTAGGATTCCGGTGCCGGATTCAGCCACACCAGACGGTCATAATGATCCGCCATGCGCTGCATCCACACCGCGCCCGGCTCTTCGTTCCAGTGCTCAACGCTGCCCCCAACGTGAGTGACTTCATAAGGCGCCATCATGGCATCACCAACAAAGATGACCTTATAGTCCGGACCGAATTTACGCAGGATATCCCAGGTATTTGTACGCTCATTCATACGGCGTACATTATTTTTCCACACGGATTCGTACAAACAGTTATGGAAATAAAAGGTTTCCATATGTTTGAACTCTGTCCGTGCCGCTGAGAACAGCTCTTCACAGACCCGTACGTGCGGGTCCATGGAACCACCGATATCAAAAAACAGCAGAACTTTGACCGCGTTGTGGCGCTGAGGCACCATTTTGATGTCAAGAAATCCGGCGTTGCGCGCCGTTGAACTGATGGTGTCATCCAGATCGAGTTCATCCACCGCCCCCTGACGGGCGAACTTCCTCAGACGCCGCAGCGCAACCTTAACGTTACGGATACCCAGTTCAATGCTGTCGTCGAGATCTTTGTAGTTACGCTGATCCCAGACCTTGATCGCTTTCTTATGGCGCGACCGGCCCTGTTCGATGCGGATACCTTCCGGGTTGTAGCCATTTGCCCCGAAGGCTGACGTCCCGCCGGTACCGATCATTTTATTCCCGCCCTGGTGGCGCTTATGCTGCTCTTCCAGGCGTTTTTTAAATTCGTCCAGCACTTTATCGAGCCCACCCAGAGCTTCGATTTTCGCCATTTCCTCTTCTGACAGCATGCGTTCGAATTCTTTACGCATCCAGTCTTCGGGAATGCTGGTCTCTTCCATAAAATCGGGCAGATTATCCAGCCCGCGGAAGTAAGCACCAAACGCTTTATCAAATTTGTCGTAATGTTTTTCGTCTTTTACCAGACACAGCCGGGCCAGCGCATAAAAATCATCCAGGTCAGCAAATGCCACATGGGCTCTGACGGCCTGTACCAGATCCAGATACTCGCGTACTGAACAGGGAACTTTTGCCTTACGGACGGTCTGGAAAAAATCGATCAGCATAGGATTAACCTTTGCGGCGGCTCATAAAGGCCAGTTTTTCCAGCAGCTGTACATCCTGCTCGTTTTTCAGCAGCGCGCCGTACAGTGGTGGAATGGCTTTACTGCTGTCACTGTTACGCAGTACATCAGCGCCGATTTCATCGGCCATCAGCAGTTTAAGCCAGTCGATCAGTTCTGAGGTGGATGGTTTCTTCTTCAGCCCCGGAACTTTACGTACATCAAAGAAAACATCGAGCGCTTCACGCACCAGTTCTTCACGGATACCCGGATAATGAACATCCACAATATCCTTCATGGTGTCACGGTCCGGGAAATCGATGTAATGGAAGAAGCAGCGACGCAGGAAAGCGTCCGGCAGTTCTTTTTCGTTGTTACTGGTAATCAGGATAATCGGCCGGTGTCTGGCAACGATGCGCTCCTGAGTTTCGTAAACAAAGAACTCCATTTTATCGAGTTCGAGCAGCAGGTCATTGGGGAATTCGATATCGGCTTTGTCGATCTCGTCAATCAGAAGTACCACCGGCTTGTCAGCCGTAAAGGCTTCCCACAGTTTGCCTTTGACGATGTAGTTGGCGATATCGTGCACTTTATCGACGCCCAGCTGGGAGTCACGCAGGCGGGATACCGCATCGTACTCGTACAGGCCCTGATGAGCCTTGGTCGTACTTTTGATGTGCCACTGAATCAGTTCAGTCCCCAGCGCATCGGCCAGCTGTTCGGCCAGCATGGTTTTACCGGTACCTGGCTCCCCTTTTAACAGCAGCGGACGCTGCAGCGCGATGGCAGCGTTGACCGCCATCTGCAGTTCCGGTGTGGCTACATACTGCTCGGTACCCTGAAACTTCATACTGACCTCTGGTTGTGTATTCGACAAATCAGGCCAGCAGTATAAGGAGGGGGTTCTTTATCAGCAAGGTGTGCTGACGCCGCCGGCCATCGTCCAGCCGGCAGCATCAGTCAGAGTGGGTCACGGTTTGTTATCGTCGGGATCGGCGTCAAACTCACCCCAGTCTTCATCCGCCGCCCCACTGTCGTCGGGGTCGATGGCGAAATCATCGTCGAGGGAAACATCAATGTTGGTGTCACTGCCCATGGAAGACGGCGCTGAAGGCTGATCGTCCGGCAGCGGAATGTCTTCCTCTCCCTCTTCGGCAAAGGAATCAAAATCGCCGGCAAAGTCCTCATCAATCATATCGCTGGGCTCTTCTGACAGATCGGGCACCGGGCCGCGCGCCGTATCATCCTCAGCCGTGTCCGCCGGGCGGCGACGTTTCATAAACAGCCAGTAGCCGGCACCACCAAAGATCAGCAGGTTACCCAGCGCCAGCAACAGCCAGATCCACCAGGCAACGCCTTCTTCCTCGGCTGGCAGCGCTTCCTCCAGTGCGGCCTGCTCTTCCAGCCGTTTAGCCAGATCCGGCACAATATTCTCTTCCTCCGGCGTTGCTTCTGCCTCCGGCTCCGCAGGTGGGGCCGCAGGAACCTCGGGCTCCGTCATCGGCGGCACCCGGATTTCCGGCTCCGCAGGCGTCTGCGCCGGGGTTTCGGCCGGCGTTGTCTCCTCAACGGCGGGCTCCTGAGGCATAACCGCAGCAGGATCCGTCAGCGGGAAGTCGCGGATAATGTCATCCGGTTTACTTTTGAATGTTGCTCCACCGGCAGACACACCACGGATATTGAGCATCACGTCATAACGGCCCGGCCCTTTATCGGCCGTCAGATCCATACTCCAGGCGTTGTCATCGGCACTGAATTCCATGGTGTGGATGAGTGAGCTGCCGTCCGGGCTGCTCACTTTGGCGATCACACGGCTCAGTTCTGAATCCACCGCAGCGCCCTCTGGCGTCACCATGATACGCACCCGCTGCTGCTCGACATTGTCTTCCACCTGCACCGTCATCGGTTGCATCAGACTGGCTGTCAGCACCTGGCGCCGCTGAAAGGTACGGCCAACGGCGGTGATTTCGAAGCGGTATTCCCCTTCCTGGGAAAGGCGGGTCATGGATTCACGGAACACGCCGTCGAGCGGCAGATGTTCCGGGTCTGACAGCAGTTTGCTGCCCGAACGGCCATCCGGTGCCGTCACTTTCAGGGTAAAGTCGGTCAGTTTGAGAATGGCCGGCTCGGCGACCACATCCCCCTGGTTGCGCAGCGCCATTTCCAGATCAACCGGGTTACCGGCAAAAATGGTATTGGGCAGTCCGTCCACGCTGAGGCTGAGATCTGACAGCACCTGAACGCGGTTATCCGGATCCAGATCGGCATCCGCCTGCCAGCTGCCCGGCGCCGGGTTTTTCACCGTAATCAGGTCAAAATTAACATCCTGATGCCAGCGCACATTATTGTTCTGGGTGGCTGACGCCGCGGAAATTTCATGACCGGCCGGGTCAATCAGACGGGTTTCTCGGCCGCCCGCCTGACGGAAAATCAGAGCGGTAAATTCGCTCACACTGTCATCAATTTCAAAGCGGTTGTTATCCATCGGGACCTGTTCAACCGGCACGGCACGGTCAAAGGCCTTGAGGAAAACTTTTAACAGATCATCCGCATTATCCGCCTGTAAAAACATGCCACCGGTTTCCAGCGCAATCTGCTTCAGCAGTTTGGTATCCGCAGCATCCGACAGCGCCAGCGTATGAATCCGGGCACCCGCCTGCGCATACTGAGGCAACACTTCAGCAAACAGGCGTTGCCGTTCCGCTTCACTGGCATCGGCCTGGCCGGCACCCGGTGGCATATCAATACGGCCATCGGTAAGCAGGATAACCGTCTGCTCAAAACCACTGTCAGCGGCTACTTTCCAGCTGGCTTTATCCAGCGCACCACTGAGATTGGTATACAGGCCAACGGAATTAATCGTTTTCGCCGCATCTTTTGCCTGAGTGCGCCAGTTTCTGTCGACCAGATTGAGAGGCACCAGCATGTTGACGTACTGACCAAAAGTCCAGACACCGGCCTGAGCATTATCGGGCAACAGTTCAACCAGAAGATTCACGGCAGGGACACGCAGGTTCTGCGGGTCCGTTTCTTTCATACTGCCGGATATATCGACAATAATGCGGACATCAGAAGGTCTGGCATCGTCTGCCAGCACAGGAAAAGAAGGGATAAAAGACAGGAGTGATAAAACAATCACCCCCGACAGCCAGCGAAAGATCTGCATAGATGCTCCCGGGGGTATTCAGTTACAGGTTGTTTTCGAGAACGCGGCGACCTTTTTCAGTAATATGCCAGCGCACGCCGTTTTTACCGCTGACCTTACCGGCCAGACTGCGGTTCACCAGCACATGCAGGGTTTTAAGTACCGTGGACTCTTCCTGATTCGCTTCGCGGCAGACACCGGCCAGAGAACGGAAAATAAAACGACCACCGGAGAGGATTTTCAGCACCTGAGTGGATGTCACATCCAGCTCATCACTCATTTCAACAGCCTGCTGATCTTCGCCGGAAGTATCCTGCTCAGTTTCAGTATCGATCAGTGGCAGCAATTCACTCTGAATAATACGCAGATTCTGCTGGGTTTCTTCAGAACGCTGTTTCGCCACCTGCGCTTCGTTAAGAATACGGTCAGACAGGTTGTCAATAAAGAAGCGGCTCAGCAGTGCAGAGATCAGACAGAAGCCGGTAAAAATCAGCAGACGACTGGGATCGCCCTGACTTTCCAGCACCAGTTCGCTGTTGACCATGTCGAGCACGACAGGGACAAGGAAGGAGGCGCCGACACCCACCACCAGAAAACGTGGCAGACTTGCCGCATCCGGATCCTTATCGCCATAAAGATAGTAGTTTACCAGCCCCCCAAAAATGCCGGCCAGCAGCATTACAGTTGCCAGAATGAAGATATGATTAGCCATAATCCAACCTCTCACCCGTCAGAGTACGGAATTTTCCGTCTCTGATCCGATTACTCCACTGACGGATAACCCCCAAGTTTCCGCGCTGTGGTCTGTAAAGAGGAAATCAGTAACAATTTCCCGATTACAGAACACTCCTGCATTAAAGCTAGCAAAGTTTCTGCGGTTAGCCAGAAAAGGAATAAAAAAAGTTTCTTTACCCCTGCATGAGGCTCGTTTCTGCAACCCTGAAACAAAAAACGGAGCCTGATGGCTCCGTTTTTTTCTGAATGGCTGTTCTTTATTCTTCTGCGCCGGAGGTCTGCCGCGAACGCAGCCACACCAGCATCTGCCGCAACGCCAGAATCACCAGCCCCACACAGAGACCACCAAGGAACCAGGTCACGGCATACATAGCGTCCGTCATGCCGCTGCTGATCAGAGTAAAAGGAAATACGATAAATGCCGGCGCGAAATAAGCCGAGCCAAGTGTTACCGGTGCCGGTGTAAACAGCAGCACAGCCCCCAGCATATGCAGAAAACGGCGGACATCACCACCGCGCTTCAGCCAGAAAAAAAGTTGCTCCCAGCACCAGTAGCCGACAATGGCAAACACCAGGTAACCAAGCCAGAACGGAGCAAACTGAATCAAGCCTTCCATATAATGTGATCCTGCCATTCGTCTTCTGAAATCAGATTGTCGGCAATGCCTTTATTTCTGATGGATATACCTGCCCGGTGAACCGATTCCGGATCACCCGTCAGCAGAGGATGCCAGTCCGGCAGAGGTTTTTTCTCAGCCAGCAGGCGGTATGCACAACTCGGCGGCAGCCAGAAAAACTGATGCGCCTGTTCCGGTGTCAGCCAGACACATTCCGGTACTTTGCGGTTGCGCTCCTGATAGACAGTACAGCGGCAGGTATCGCACTCCATATAGCGGCAGTAGACATCGGTGTAATACACCTCGCCGGTGTCTTCATCTTCCAGTTTGTGCAGGCAACAGAGCGCGCAGCCATCACACAATGACTCCCACTCTTCCTTGCTCATTTCAGCCAGTGTTTTTTCTTCCCAGAACGGACGACTGCTCATTCTTTATCCAGTTTACAGAACAGGTCGAGCATATAAGTCTCGCGCGCCGGTGGCATCTGCAGGTAAAAACCTTTTTCTTCCAGGGCATCCAGCACTTTTTCCGCCTCAGCCCGGGCCAGGTTTTTTTCCGGGGTAATAATCATGGTCATCGTCAGTTCCGGCTTGCCGAAATGTTCGAGTAATTCTTCCGGCACCCGCTCCAGTCCGTCTTTGCGGCTGACATAGAGGTAGGTTTCTTCTTTGTTCCGGCTTTTATAAATATCACACAGTACTTTCGTCATTATTCTGTTTCCGCAGCGAGATCACTCTCGTCTGATCCTGTAATAACTGAATCAGGTAATCCCCGATTTCATCTTTGCGCCAGCCCCGCAGACTTTCCGGCAGACGGAACGGACCGTTGGGATAGCCCGACCGCAACAGGGCTTCCAGCGCTTTTTTACGCGCCAGAATTTCCGGGGGAATCCCCAGAATGCCGGCTTTTTCGGCCACCGCTTCTTTCATCAGCCGCAGCCACTGACCGGCCTGCGGCGATAAAGGTTTATCCAGCTGCTTCGGCCACGCGGCCTTATCGGTCCGCAGTACCTCTGCCACGATGGCCAGCAGGGCTTTGCCGTCTTCACGGATGACCGCCGGGCGCAGACCGGCCTTTGCCAGCTGATCACGGTTTTTGGCTTTGAAGCGGGCAATATTCCACAGCGAATTATCATCCACGACCTTGTTGCGCGGCACATTCCGTTGCCGTGCCTGCTGCTCACGCCACAGCACCAACTGTTGCAGGACCAGCAGCTCCTGCGGGCGCAGCTTCCAGGCCAGTTTGACGCGGCGGTAATAATGCGCGGCATTATCACTGCGTTCCGAAGTCCGCAGCAGGCGTTCGCAGTCTTCACTCAGCCAGGCCTGACGGCCGAGTTTTTTCAGCAGCGACATCAGTTTGGGATAGAGGCGGTAGAGGTAATGCACATCGGCAACGGCATAATCCACCTGCTCGTCGCGCAGAGGTCGCTGTAACCAGTCTGAACGGGTTTCTTCCTTGGGCAGATTAATATTCAGCACTTCCTTAACCAGCCGCTGAAATCCCATGATGCCACCCAGCCCGGCCATCGCACCGCCCAGCTGAGTATCCGCCAGTGGCGATGGCATAACCCCGGTCAGGCGGCGGCAGACTTCAATATCTTCGGCACAGGCATGAAACACCTTGACCACAAGCGGGTGCTCAAAAATGGCTGCCAGCGGTGTCCAGTCAGTAATGGTCAGTGGATCAATCAGGGCCGTGCCCTGACTGTCTGCCACCTGTACCAGCCCGGCTTCCGGATAAAACGTGGTGGAACGCATAAATTCGGTATCCACCGCCAGATAGGCTTCCTGCTCCCAACGCTGACAGATGTCTGCCAGTGCGCTGTCGGAACACACCCACTGCGGTGCCGGAATTTTAAGGCGCCCCATCATTAACCTCCTGACGGCTGATACTGACGTCCACATCAGCCAGCATATCCATAATAAACTGTGCAGTTGCCTCTGCTTCCACACCAGCCGGCAAAACCAGTTTCAGATCGCTGATCGCTTCATTAACAACCCGGGCACGCAGCTGCGGCAAATGCAATTGCGCCGGTCCGATACCCGCCACCGGTGACAACAGCGCGTGCAGCAGAAACTGGTTGCTCATGCCCTGCCCGGTCAGGCGTTCAGAATCCTCAACGCCGGCAACCACAAACAATGGCTGCTGCCCATGCGCCGCAGCACAGATGTCACAGGTATCCGTCAGAGCGTAACGATAGCAGTGCTGACAAAGTACCAGCTCTGCCCGCGCACGGGTAATGGCCGCAGCCAGAGCATCACCCTGCGGGTCATCAATCACATAGCGCGCCAGACGTGCGGCTGCCCGGGGACCAACCCCGGGCAACGCATCAAACGCCTGAACCAGCTGCTGATACGGTGCGGGCAGCGCCATAGATCAGAACGGCAGCTTCATACCCGGCGGCAGACCCATACCGGAAGTCAGCTTGCCCATTTCGTCCTGATTACGTGCTTCAATTTTGCGCACGGCGTCATTCACTGCAGCTGCCAGCAGGTCTTCCAGCATTTCTTTGTCTTCTTCCATAATGGAGTCGTCCAGCTCAACGCGTTTCACGTCGTGACGGCCATTCATGGTGACCTTTACCAGACCGGCACCGGATTCACCGGTGACTTCTTTTTCGGCCAGCTCTGCCTGCGCTTTCTGCAGTTGCTCCTGCATCTTCTGCGCCTGTTTCATCAGGTTGCCCATGCCACCTTTCATCATGGTTATTCTCCTTTGCTCAGACCTTTGTCAGGCCTCATTTCAGGTTACCGGGCGGACAGTGTCATCCACCACCACGCCACTGAATTCATTGAGAATCCGCTGTACCAGCGGGTCTCCTTCAATCGCCTGTTTGGCACCGTAATGCGCTTCGGCTTTTTCCCGCTGACGCCGCTGCTCGGGTGTTTCACCCCGCGTTGGCTGTAACAGCATTTCAATTTTTGCCGCCGGAATCCACTCGCGCATGGCGTCCTGAATTCGCTGCTTCTGCGACTCATTGAACAGAGCACCCTGTACCGGATCAACGTCAAATTCATACAGATCGCCATCCACCCGGATCAGGGCACTGTTACGCGCAATCGCCATCGGCAGACCGGCCAGCTTCAGCCGTTCCAGCCAGCGCCACCAGGTATGCGGTAGCAACGTCTCATCAGTGGATGACGCCGGCCCGGTTTCAGTGACTGGCTCAGCGCTCAGCGGTTCGACGGCAACGGGATCTGCAGAAGCAGGTTCTGCGCTGACGGGTTCTGCGATGACGGGGTCAGCGTGGGTATCCGGCATGGCCGCCACCGCGGACTCAGGTGCACGCAGTGGCGGAATATCCTGCGTCGATGGCGGCTCGTCAGGCATTTCAGCACCCGCTTCAGCCGGCTCAGACTCCGGAGCTTCCGGGCCGCTGGCTTCATCGCTAAGCGGGGAATGCCCATCCGCCAGTGGCGGCGGCAAGGCGGCTGACGTATCTTCAGGAGTGACGGTTTCACCTGTGGCGACTTCAGGAATAACTGCTTCAGCTGCGGTCGTCTGCCCGGCCAACAGCGGCGCGTCAGTTTCCACAACTGTAACCGGCGGCGCTGGCACAGCGGCAACCGCCTCTGTGGCCGCGGCCGGACGGACAGTATCAGCGGATGTCAGAGGCTTTTTTTTTTGCAGTGCGCTTTCCAGGTCCAGATCCAGCGGCGCAGCCGGTGCCGGACGGAATGCCAGCATGCGCAGCAGAATCATCTCAAAACCCTGACGGGGGTCCGGAGCCAGCGCCAGATCCGAGCGTCCGCTTAAGGCGATCTGGTAATACAACTGCAGATCTTCCGGTTGCATCGCCATGGCCAGCTGCAGAATCGCATCCCGGTCACCTTCAGAATTTTCAATGGCATCAGGCACGATCTGGCCCAGTGCCGCTTTGTGCCAGATGCCCAGCAACCCCTGCAGGACTTCGTCGTAATCCGGGCCATGTTCGGCCATGGCTGCCACTTCGGCCATCACCTCAGTGGCATCTGCCCTGGCCATGACTTCCGCCAGTTTGAACAGGCGGCCACGGTCCATGGTACCGAGCATGGCATTAACCTGCGCCTCACCCACCAGGCCTTCGCCGTAGGCAATGGCCTGATCGGTCAGGCTGAGAGCGTCACGCATACTGCCCTGCGCGGCCCGCCCCAGCTGCCACAGAGCCGGCTCTTCATAGCCGATCTGCTCAGCCTCCAGTACTTTGCCCAGATAGCCGACGATACGCTCCGGCGTCATATTTTTGAGACTGAACTGCAGGCAGCGCGACAGCACGGTCACCGGCAACTTCTGTGGATCAGTCGTCGCCAGCAGGAACTTCACATGCTCCGGCGGTTCTTCAAGCGTTTTCAGCAGTGCGTTAAAACTGTGGGTGGACAGCATGTGCACCTCATCGATGAGGTATACCTTGAAACGCCCGCGGGTCGGTGCGTACTGCACGTTATCGAGCAGCTCACGGGTATCTTCCACCTTGGTCCGGGAAGCCGCATCGACTTCAATCAGATCGACAAAACGGCCTTCTGAGATTTCACGGCAGGCACTGCATTTGCCACACGGGCGGGCGCTGATGCCCTCTTCGCAGTTGAGACATTTGGCCAGAATCCGTGCGATGGTGGTTTTGCCCACCCCACGGGTGCCGGTAAACAGATAGGCATGATGCAGACGCTGCTCATTGAGCGCATTGATGAGTGCCCGCAGCACATGCTCCTGCCCCACCATTTCATCGAAGAAACGTGGTCGCCATTTACGGGCAAGTACTTGATAACTCATTAATTTTCCAGCACCAGAGATTACGCAATGAAGCGCATGATACCGTGTCAGAAGGGGAAAGTCAGTGCAATTTGGAGATGACCTCTGCCAGCCACACCCCGGCACACGAGTCGACTGCTACCGTTGCTCCCTTCCGGGCCTGGCGGGGTTCGCAGTGTATCGTTGCGAGGGGACCAACAGAGGCCACCATAACGGCCTGAGCTTGCTCAGGAGGCGGCACAGTATCGAAAACAGGCAGAGATATCAAGCAGTTATCTTCAGAATTGTCCGCTGACCACGGAGCCGGAGACCGTATTGCTGCTCAGTGCATTGACGAAACGGCGCAGCCCCTGCTGTGGCCCCAGCGCTTTTGGCCGCGACAGATAATCGGACAGAGTGCCGGAAATACGCTGTTCAACCGTCCCACTGGCGAAGTACACCCGCAGCAATGCCCGTTCGGCATCCGCGATCCGCAACAGAATATCGCTGCTGACTTCGAAATAATGACAGGTACAGCCGGCATAGACTTCGGCTTTCTGCCAGCGCAGTAATTCGTGATCCCCGTCGAGATACACCACCAGAGGTTTATCCTGCTCGGCAGCGCGCTTCTGCTCATCGCACAACAGCAGGGAGACTTCACCACTCTTCTCATCCGTGCTGGCACCGACGGATAACTCCGGCAGCCCATACAGCGGCACCGGCTGTAACAGCAGGCCTTCATCACTGTCGGTCAGAGCGCCGGGCTGGGAATCACCAACCCTGGCCGGCTCATGCGTCACCGCAGGTGCAGTGACGGAACAGGCCTGCAGCACAGACAGGACACAGAGAAAAGCAGCCACCGATAATGGCCTGAAGTGATTTTGCATTCCGTGCACAGAGATATTCCTTGCTGACTGTTCTGAAAACCGGGGCTTGCTTCAGTGCATTCCGATCCGGCTGATACTTTGACCTGACGGGGTGGTCAGAATTCCCCCAGTTTAGAAGCAGTCAGGGTCTGGCGCAATCGGCGATATCAGCCAGATCAGAGATGGAGCCAATGCTTAAGTGCCAGTTCTAACACTTCTGCCCGGGACAGCTTCAGTTCCTGGCACATATCATCCAGACGACCGATCACTTCCCCATCCAGTTTCACTTCCAGCCGCTGCAGACCACGGGCCTTATCGCGCTGGCGCTGCACACGCTTATTGATGCGTAACTGCTGCGAGCGATCATAAGGGTTACTGCGGGGACGTCCGGGGCGGGATACGCTGAACATATCAATTGTTGTTCTGTCTTCTGGCTGAATGGACATGAATCCCCCGTTATTCGCAAGCGTCGCAATTATCACCAGCGGCGGGCCAAATGCAATGCTGACTTGCCAATACCGGCCCGGGGCAATACTGTACCTGTTTTTATCTGATCTGAATCGAGACATGGTTAAAAACGCTACCGCTGTACCCGCTTCCGCCCTCACTCAAGCCATCAATTCTGACGTTCTCGACTTTCACGACACCCGTGAACTGGATGCTTTCCACGGCGTTCTGGGTCAGGATCGGGCCGTCAACGCGATCCAGTTCGGCGTCGCCATGCAACGTCCCGGCTACAATATTTTCGTCATGGGCGAAACCGGCACCGGGCGCTCCTCCTATGTACGCGATTACCTGAAAAGTGAAGCCAAACGTCAGGCCACGCCCAATGTCTGGTGCTATGTAAACAATTTCCGTAACCCGCGCGAACCGAAAGCACTGGAACTGCTGCCGGAAGAAGCCGGCGAATTCCGCCGGATGATCAGTGATCTGATTGATCAGTTACTGGCGACTTTCCCGGCCGCACTGGAACACCCGGCTTATCAGCAGAAAAAATCCGCCATTGATTACGTTTTTAACCGCCGCTACGACAAAGCAATCGAACTGGTCGAGCGCGAAGCTCACAAGCGCGGTGTGGCCGTTTACCGCGATTCCAATGCCATCAGCTTTACCCCGATGCGTGAAGGGAAAGCCCTGGATGAAACCGAATTTGCCCAACTGAGCGAACAGGAACGGGACGAGTTTCATAACAATATCGGCGAACTGGAGCAGATGCTCAGTGAGCAGCTGGCGGAACTGCCACAATGGAAACGCGAAAGCAGCGATTCCCTGCGCCGTCTCAATCAGGACACCATCCGTGATGCCATCACCCCGCTGATCAATCCGCTGCGTGAACGTTTTTCTCACCACACCAAGGTGATGACGCACCTGGATGATATGGAAGAACACCTGCCGCGCCTGGTGCTGGAAGAACTGGTCGAAGAGCGCCTGCTGGAACTGCGCGAAGAATACGTTAAACGCAGCAGTCTGGAAGATTCACTGATGCCGAACGTGGCAACCTTCCACAGCCAGAACAGCGGCGCACCAGTGGTGTACGAACCGCACCCCAGTTATGCCAATCTGTTCGGCCGCATTGAATACGCCAACGAACAGGGCGCCCTGGTCACCAGTTACCGCCGGGTCTGCCCGGGGGCGCTGCATAAAGCCAACGGCGGCTATCTGATTGTCGACGCGGAAAAAGTGCTGCAGGAACCTATGGTCTGGGATGCCCTGAAGCGTGGTCTGCAATCGCATCAGCTGAAAATGGAATCCCCCTATTCTGAACTGGGTCTGATCAATACCACTACGCTGCTGCCGGATGTGATTCCGCTGTCATTCAAACTGGTACTGATCGGTTCCCGTCAGGTCTACTACCTGCTGCAGGAATACGATGAAGACTTCAAACGTCTGTTCCGGACGGTGGTGGATTTTGACAGCGACCTGCCGCTGACCGACGAACACCTGGCCGGTTATGCGCGCCTGCTGAAAAGCCGTATCGAGGAACAGGGCTACGCCAACCTCGACCGCTCCGCCGTAGAACGCATGGTCCGTTACAGCGCCCGCCTGGCAGAACAGCAGGATGTACTCAGTGCCTGTATCGGTGATCAGTTTGATCTGTTGTCAGAAGCCGATTTCATCCGCCGCCTGGCCAGCGATGAGCTGATTTCAGACCGCCATATCGACCGCGCCCTGATCGCCAAAAAAGAACGCACCAGCCGTGTTTACGATAAATTATTTGAACAGATGATGGATGGTACGGTGCTGCTGGAAACCAGTGGCAAGGCGATCGGTAAAATCAACGGTCTGACAGTAATGTCTCTCGGTGATACCAGCTTCGGCTCGCCGGCGCGCATCACCACCACCGTTTATCCCGGCAGCAAGGGCGTAGTGGATATTGAGCGCGAAGTTTCCCTTGGCCAGGCCATCCACTCCAAAGGGGTCATGATTATCAGCGGATTTCTGGGCAACCGCTATGCTCAGCGTTTCCCGCTGGCAATTTCCGCACATATTGCCATGGAACAGTCCTACGGTTATATCGATGGCGACAGCGCCTCGCTGGGCGAACTGTGCTGCCTTATTTCCGCCCTGATTCATTCACCGATTGATCAGAGCTATGCGATTACCGGCTCGGTTAACCAATACGGTGAAGTGCAGGCAATCGGTGGTGTTAATGAAAAAATTGAAGGCTTTTTCCGCCTCTGCCAGGCCCGCGGCCTGAGCGGTTCACAGGGAGTGATTATTCCCGAGGCCAACCGCCGCAATCTTATTCTCAACGATGAGGTTGTCAGTGCCGTGGCCGACGGCCAGTTCAGCATTCACTGTGTAACCCATGTCGACCAGGCGATTGAATTATTAATGCACCGCCCGGCCGGCAGCGCTGATGATCAGGGGAATTTCCCGGAAGGCACGGTTAACGGTGACATTATCGCGCGACTGGAAGCGATTTCACGGATGGCAGAAAAGAAAAAAGGTGATGAATAGCGGCGCGCTCATTGCGCACTGAGCACATGGCTCCGGCGGTTATTTTTCTGCTGTATTAACCAGCTCACCAGCCGCTCACGGTCGAGCGGCTTGGCGTGCACTTCATCAATGCCAGCCCGCAGGCAAGTCTGATGATCGCTGGCCGTCACCGCGGCCGTCAGGGCAAGCATCGGCACCTCAATTCCCTGCTCGCGCAGAACTGCCGCACAGGAAGGACCATCCAGCAGCGGCATATAATAGTCCAGTATAATAATATTGGCTTCAGTGGCCTGACCGCTGTCAATTAATTCCTGGCCGTTATCATAACAGCTGACCTCTGCCCCGAGGTTCTGCAGTATACGCTTCAGGACTTTCTGGCTGGTGCTATCATCCTCTGCCACCAGAATACGGCACCCCTGCAGGCAATCGTCACGCTGTTCATTATCAGCAATACCGTCTTCAACAGCAGATTCATGGCACACCCGCAACGGAACAGCCAACCAGAACCGGCTGCCGCGCCCGGGCTGACTGTCGGCACCAACGGAGCCGCCCATCAGCTCAGCCAGGTTCCGTGACAGTGCGAGCCCCAGCCCGGTACCACCGTAATGGACTGAGGTATCCGCATTTTCCTGCTCATAAGCTTCAAAAATTCCGCGTAACCTGTCTTCACGGATACCCGCGCCGGTATCTTCCACTTCGGCGTACAGCTGCCATTCGCCAGGGCGGATTTCACGATAACCGCCGCGCAGGGTAATCCGCCCGCCTTCCGGGGTGAATTTATTGGCATTACCGAGGAAATTCATCAGAATCTGCTGAATACGCTGCACATCAGCAATAAAAACAGCAGCAGGAAAAGACTCAGGCTCGTAACTGAATTCAATTCCCTTCTGCCGCATCATGGAAGTAAAAACCGCGCAGACCTTTTCAAACAATTCCGGCGGATAAAAAACGGTCTCTGCCAGTTCAAGTTTACCGGCTTCTATTTTTGATACATCCAGCACATCATTAATTACCCCCAGCAGGGCATCCGCAGACAGCTTCAGGTCACGGATCAGCTCTTCCTGATCCTCATTGACCGAGGTCTCCGCCAACAAGGCGATAATGCCCACCACGCCATTTAATGGCGTACGGATTTCATGACTCATATGCGCCAGAAACTGAGTTTTCAGCAATGATGCCTGATGGGCAGAATCCCTTTCTTCATGTGAGCGGCGCACCTGACGCGCCAGTTGTCCGGCGCGCAGAATATCAAAATAGCCACGGATAGCGGTGGTCAGAGACACCGTCAGTCTTGATTGGGTAGCGTCGGCCTTCATCAGATAATCATTGATATCGTAGTCCTGTACGATACGATGCTCCGGCGCATAACCGGGCTGACCAGTGCGCAATACAATACGGATATGATAATTACCCAGCGTCTGCCGGATATATTCCACCAGTTTCAGACCGGCATCATCACTTTCCATCACGACATCAAGCAGGATAACCGCAATATCACTACGCTGGCTGAGAATCTGCCGGGCACCTTCTGCACTGGATGCCGCAATAATTTCCAGCCCGCGCCCCTGATAACGGTAACGGGACAGCACCAGTCGGGTGACCTGAACCACTTCCGGCTCATCATCCACCACCAGAATAGCAATACAGTCAGGCACCTGTGCCTGAGGATAATACGGTTTTTCCCGGTCAGTCACCGCCGTCCCTCTTTATCCTGCTGATGCTGTTTTATCTTCACTGCCGCAGACAACTACCCCACAACAGCCATCACTCAAAAAAGCAGAAGCCGGGCATACAGCCATAAACAGAGCACATCGGCTGCAGCCGGATCAGACACCGGTCAGCTCCGGACCAGTGCTTTTTTCAGCGACGTCTGTACCGGGTCATCTGACAGCCAGATACCAAACAGGGCCTGTTTAAATGCCAGGCCTTTCACATTGGATTCTGCTTCACCATCCCGGTATACCGTCACACCCGTCTCTGGTGTATACACCAGATCAAAGACATCACCTTCTTCAATTTCTTCACTGAAGGCTTTGATCAACTCTTCAATTTTATCTTCAATCGGCGCCACATTACCGTGCGTGGAGCGCACAAACCCATCACGGGTCGAGTCGGCCATACGTTTACTGGTGATCATATCCGAAACGATATAAAGACGGATAGCCATCGGCTTATCCGCTTTAATAATAGCGTCGGCATCCTTTTCTTCCTGGCTCAGATACAGCGCAGCGACATACAGATCGAGAAAAAACTTCGAGCGTACACCAGCACCATTCAGAACCAGAGTCTGAGCAGTAACATCCAGCGTTTCGTCGACATCAATGCCTTCTATTTCTTTGGCGTGAACACAGGAGAATGCGGTCAGAGCAAACACCAGGCTCATAAGAGTGCGTAACATGGGAGAATTCCTTCGGTTTTTGTTTTTATTAATGTTTTATTACAGATCCCTACACCTTATCCGGCACCTGCGCACCAATAAGGGATAAAGATAAGCCCGGCGATAATAACAGAAGCAAAAGCGGATATCAGTACCGCAGCAGCGGCCACATCCTTAGCGCGACCGACCATTGGATGATGATGAGGATGGACAGCATCGGCCAGATGTTCCAGTGCGGTATTCAGTGCTTCCAGCGACACAACCAGCGCCATTGTCAGCACCAGCACACTCCACTCGGACACCGATATTCCGGTTAAGAACCCGCTTGCCGTTACCGCACAGACGGCCAGCAGTTGAAGCTGCGCATGACACTCGTAACGCAGTAACAGGCACAGCCCGCGGGCTGCATTTACCAGACTGCCGAGCCTTTGCCGCCACCAGTTCATCAGGGCACCTGCCGGACATAAAAATGCCGGCATAAGCCGGCATTCATAATCAGCGGAACTCTTTCAGGTTGCGGGCAACGTAAGCCAGCGTGAGTTCAACCAGTTTATCACCCAGTTCGTGGAACCTGTCATCGCACTCGGCAATTTCGTCAGCATGTTCACGTTCGATCTGTTCAAAGATATCGATACGTTCATCGTCATCGGCCGGCACTCTGCGATCATCAAAATAATCGATCATACGATTCATCAGACCCATGGTTTCCTTAGCTTTAATACGCTCCAGAGCCTCCAGGGTATCTTCTGCCAGGGCGCCTACTTCGTGATGGAAAAACTGCACGAAACCGCCGTTCTCCATCTCTCTCAGCAGGCCATCAATACAGAAAACTGTTTTTTCCGCATCGCTCAGGGCATCGTAGCCGTCATCTGCTTCCTTTGCATAAATGACATCCGTAATCTGAAGAAATGAATCAGTTTCATCGGCAACATCCAGCGCTGCCTGAATCTCCATGTTCATAAGTCCTACTCTTCGCTCTCTTTAAAACTGGCTGAAAGGAAAAGTCACAATAGCCTACCCGCTATTATTTGACAAAGGTTTTCACGCCCGCAGATTGCGTCAGTTCACACTCCCGCCGATCAACGCCGATATCAGGTCTGCCGCCAGCTGTGGCTGCTCCATCGGAAAGCAGTGTCCGCCTTTTACACTCTGCCAGCGGATATTGCGGTTGGCTTTGGCCGCTTTGCGCGCTGAGCGGACGATAAAACCATAGCTTTCGTCTGCCACCAGAATATCCACCGGCACACTGACGCGGTGAACCGCCTGCCATAAGCCACGGGGATAAGAACCGAAAATTGCCGCTTCCCAGTGCGGGTCACAGCACAGCTGCCTCCCCTGTTCCACGGCACGACTGCCACCGGTGATAAAATTATCCAGTGCGGCTTCCGTCCACTGGCGGTAGAGGGATTTATTTTTCAGATCGGCTTTCATCGTCTCAGCATCAGGCCACAGCGCACGCCGGTTGCTCACCGCTTTCACCAGCGCTGAGCGCTTCCACAGGCCGGTTTTACGCGTCAGCTTCTGGTACAGCAGAACCTCGGGCGAAAATAACACCGGGTCGAGCAGGATAATGCGGCTGAACAGCTGCGGGCGTTCGGCAGCCATCAGCAGGGTCAGTACACCGCCCATGGAATGTCCGATCCCCACCACCGGGCGAGCGCCACTCAGGCGTTCAAGCGCCGGGGTTACCCGCCGGGCGATGCGCAGCCAGTCCGGCATATGATGCTGCGGTTGCGGGGAAAAGCCATGCCCCGGCACATCGGTAAAGATCAGCGGCGCATTGCCCGGCAACAGACGGGCCACAGGCCATAAGGTGCGGCTGCAGAAGCCATTACCATGCAGAAAATGATATGCGGGCTGTGCCTGATCCCCCGCTCTTAACCAGCCATGCAGATCCTGATCGGGTCCATCGGTCCAGCTGACTAATTCATCCTGAGTGTTCTCTTCCGCCATCGTGCCGCCTGTTCTTCTTAGAATTGTTAACAAAGGTCAGTTTTATAAGGGATATATCACGCCAGAGAAAGGCCCATTGATACCTTTTGTTCTTACTGAGCTTCAATGTATATATAAAGGCAGTAAAGGATTCAGGCCTGTTGACAGCAAATAGTGATCTATCTGTCAGCAATTGTCGATAACAACAACAGGGACAATCAGGAGACCGCCATGACCTCCGCAAAAACACTCAGTGCACTGGAAGCCAACCGGCGTTATACCGATCTGAAAGATGCCCAGGGGCGGATGGCCCAGGCGCGCAGGGATCTGGACGCTGGTGTCATCGATGAGCAGGAATACGCGCAGATCTGTGATGTCTGCGTGAAAATCATACGTTCCTGCCAGGACTGCTGAACACAGGCGCCAGCCAGCCCTGACAGACGCGTCAGGCTACCGCTGGTACACCGCTGTGGAAACGGAAGCTGTCATCCGGCGATTCGATCAGCTGCCGTTCCAGTTCACGGAACTCCCCGACCCGGTCAGTGATCGGGCCGCCGGCATACTGTGCCGCCAGCGTCAGGTAATCCTGATAGTGACGGCCTTCGGAACGCAGCAGTGAACGGTAGAATTTCGCCAGCTTGTCGTCCAGAAAAGGCGCCAGTTTCGCGAAGCGCTCACAGGAACGGGCTTCAATAAAAGCGCCGACAATCAGCACGTCCGTCAGTTCGTCCACCCCGCCTTTACGGACGGCCTCACGCAGCCCCGCCGCATAACGGGAGGAGGAAACATGGCGGTAGGCAATATCGCGCTCTTTCATGATGTTGACCACCTGCTCGAAATGCAGCAGTTCTTCACGCGCCAGCTGACTCATTTTTTTCAGCAGATCGTCACGGTCGATGTGCTTGTAGAGCAGATTCATCGCCGTGGTGGCCGCCTTCTTTTCGCAGTTGGCGTGGTCGATCAACAGAATTTCCTGATTTTCCAGCGCCACACGCACCCAGACATCGGGCGTCGGGCAGCCCAGAAAGGCATCAATTTCCTGCAGCACCTCATCCAGTGTCATACACCGTCCTCTATCATTTTTTCCAGAGTCGCCCGCAGTTCACCGGCAATAGCCACGGATTTCTGGCTGACCGCATCCATCAGACAGAAGGTCACCACGGCATCCGCAATCAGATCAGCCGGCTGACCGTCCTGCAGCAGGCGGACTTCCTGTACGGCTTTGGCGCTTTTATTACCAATGGTATCCATGCGGGTAATAACCCGGATGGTTTCGCCAGCATACGCCGGCCGGCGGTAACTGATATTGATATTGGCCACGACAAAGGCCAGATCCTTGGATTCAAACAGATCAAAAAAGCGGTAACGCTCGAAATAATCCCAACGCCCCTCTTCCAGAAACTCCAGATAACGGCCGTTGTTTACATGATGATAGATGTCCAGGTGATAGCCCCGGACTTTGATGTCGACGGACACAGTCAGTCCCCATTGGAAAAAGGCGGGATTTTAGAGTTCTGAGCGACGCGCTGCAAACAACAGATTGTTACCGCCCGGCAACCTGCCAGCGCAGTTCATGCAGGTTCAGTCCCAGCGGCACATCGGTACGCAGGGTCGCCAGCGCCCGCGTCAGCAGCGCCTGCGTCCAGTGCTGCTGCAGGGCATTACGCACACGGGTGTCGCATTCTTCATGCCGGGCCAGCACGATATCCAGCGTGCGGTACTGATCGAGCAGCTGGCCGGCGGTTTTCGGCCCGATGCCGGCCACCCCCGGCAGATGATTGGTACTGTCTCCGGTCAGCGCCCAGAAATCCGCTAACTGCTGTGGCAGCAGACCGAATTTCTGTTCCACCATCAGCTCATCCCAGCTGTACCGGTCAAAATGATTACGCACCGTCAGGCGGCTGTTCACCAGCTGACAGAAGCCTTTATCGGTCGACAGAATGGTGACGGTCAGACCGGCAAAGGCCGCCCGCGCCGCCAGCGTGGCCACCACGTCATCGCCCTCCCAGCCCGCCAGTTCCAGACAGTACAGACCGGCCTGCTGAAAATGGCGGCGGATATCTTCCAGCCCCTGCTCCAGCGTTACCGGCATGGGTGGGCGGCCAAGTTTGTAATCCGGCCAGATTTCATGCCGCCAGGTAACGCACTTCTGTTCGAAGACAACCGCCACGTGGGTGGCCCGACACTGCTCAGCGTTACGGCTGATCACGCTCAGGCAGTGACTGCGGGTGGCCTCCAGTGCCAGCTCGGATTCTTCCGCCGCGGCATAAATGCGGCGGATGAGATTCATCGCATCAACGATCAGTAACTGCATGTCAGATTTCCTGTTCCTGTTGCTGGGCATTCCACAGAGCGGCATAACGGCCGTTGCGGGCCAGCAACTGCTGATGAGTTCCCTGCTCCGCCAGCTGCCCCTGATCCAGTACGGCGATGCAGTCGGCATCCACCACGGTCGACAGGCGGTGGGCAATAATCAGCGCCGTATGCCCGGCCGACACTTCGCGGATGGCGGCCATGATGCCACGCTCTGTCTGTGAATCGAGTGAGGATGTGGCCTCATCAAACACCATAATCGCCGGCCGCTTCAGCAGCATACGGGCGATCGCAATGCGTTGCTTCTCGCCGCCGGACAGTTTCAGCCCGCGCTCGCCGACCACCGTTTCCAGACCGTCCGGACACTCACGCACCAGTCGTTCCAGATGCGCCATCACCAGCACCCGCTGCAGCGCCTCATCACTGGCCTGCGGATTGGCATACAGCAGGTTGTTTTTCAGCGTATCGTTAAACAGCACCGTATCCTGCGGCACGATGCCCAGCGCCTCACGCAGGGACTGCTGGCTGACCTGACGGATATCCTGACCATCAATCAGAATACGGCCCTGCTGCGGATCATAGAAACGGAACAGCAGTTTGGTCAGCGTTGATTTTCCAGCCCCGCTGGCGCCGACCACAGCCAGGGTTTTTCCCGCCTCCAGGCTCAGTGACAGGCCGCGGATAATCGGTCTTTCGGGCTGGTAAGAAAACACCAGTTCACGGATTTCAACCCGCCCTTCCGTCACCTTCAGCGGCTGCTGCGCATCATCCGCGACACCGGGCTGCTCATCCAGCAGCTCAAACATGCGCTCGATATTGGCCATCGACGCCTTGATCTCGCGGTACACGAAACCGAGAAAATTCAGCGGCAGAAACAGCTGAAACATAAAGGCGTTGACCAGCGTAAAGTCGCCCAGTGTCATCACCCCGGTCAGCACATAATAAGCGGCAAACAGCAGCATAGCGGCCATCGCCAGACTGATGATCAGCGCCTGCCCGCTGTTCAGTGAAAACAGCGATAAGCGGTTCATCCGCCGCGCCTGTTCCCAGCCGGCCAGAGCACCGTCATAGGCCTCCGCTTCGCGCTGCTCCGCAGTGAAATATTTGACCGTCTCATAATTCAGCAGGCTGTCCAGTGCCCGTGCATGGGTGGTGGAATCCATCCGGTTTGCTTCGCGCACATAGCGGGTCCGCCATTCTGTCAGCTTCACCGAATAGGCCACATAGACAACCACAGCAGCGGCAGTTATCAGGGCAAATACCGGCGGATAATTGAGCAGCAGCAGGCCAATCACAAAGAAGAGTTCGAGAAAGGTCGGGATGATATTGAAAATCATAAAGCGCAGCAGAAAGCTGATGCCATTGGTGCCACGCTCGATATCGCGCTGCAGCGCCCCGGTCTGCCGGTTCAAGTGAAAATCCAGGCTGAGCTGGTGCAGGTGACGGAACACCCGCAGGGCCATCCGCCGCATGGCCCGCTCAGTGACGCGGCCAAACAGCAGATCACGCAGTTCACCGGTAAACACATTCAGAAACCGCACACTGCCGTATGCCAGTACCAGTGCCAGCGGAAACCACAGCCACCAATCCGCCACGGCAATGCCCGCTTTATCCGCGGCACTCAGATGATCCACCTGATATTTGAGCAGAAACGGCATGGAAACGCTGGCAACTTTCGCCGCCACCAGACACAGTAAAGCTGCCAGCACGCGCCAGCGGTATTCCATCAGGTAGGGCCACAGGGTCTTTACCCAATGCCAGCCACGGTAGCGGGCCGGTACGTCATCCGGCAAAGACTGTGCAGATTTCATGAAACTGTTACTCAGTTCTGTTACAACGAGGCGAGCAGAATAAGGACCCGCGACGCGTGATTCAACGGACATACCCGATAAAAAAAGCCCTGCCGGAACTGATTGAGCTGGAAAACCTGATTGAAGAAGGCAAACGGCACCTGCGGGTTGCTGTACCGCTGCACGTTCCCCAGGGCGATATCAGCCTGCCGTTTTACGTACTGGAAATGGGTTCGCAGGCCCCTCAGGCACCCACCCTGGCGCTGATCGGCGGCGTGCATGGCATCGAACGCATTGGCACTCAGGTCATCCTGTCCTTCCTGCGGACACTCCTGCGGCGGCTGGAGTGGGACCCGGCGGCGGCCGACATGCTCAGTCAGATCCGGCTGCTGCTGATCCCGATCGTTAATCCCGGCGGCATGTGGCGCAATAGCCGCGCCAACCCGCGCGGCATCGATCTGATGCGCAATGCCCCGGTGGATGCTGAAGGCCGGCCACCGTTTCTGGTCAGCGGCCAGCGGCTCAGCCGTCACCTGCCCTGGTACCGTGGCCGCCGCACCGACCCCATGCAACCGGAAAGTCAGGCGCTGGTGGATGCCATGCACAGTATTCTGCGCGGCCAGCAGCACTGTATCAGTCTCGACTGCCATTCCGGCTTCGGTTACAAGGACCGTATCTGGTTTCCATGGGCGAAAAGCTCTCAGCCCTGGCCCGGTGTGGCCGAAGCGCTGGCGCTGACCGAACTGTTTGAACACACCTATCCCAGCCACGATTTTTATCTGTTTGAACCGCAGGCCCACAGTTACACCACCCATGGTGACCTGTGGGATTACATCTATCAGGATTACGCCGCCCAACAGCCGGATGGCCTGTATCTGCCGCTCACCCTGGAGATGGGTTCCTGGTTGTGGGTGAAGAAAAATCCGCGTCACCTGCTGCGCTATCACAGTCTGTTCAACCCGATTCTGCCACACCGTCATCAGCGCATCCTGCGCCGCCATTTCACCCTGATTGAATTTATGATGTCAGCCGTGCGCAGCATGCCGCTGTGGGCGCCGCTGACACTGGAGCAGAAGATGCTGCAGGAGCAGGCAGCACTGGAACGCTGGTATTCTGCCCCGGAGTGAAAACTTTTTGCCTTTACTGCGGCCAAAGGGACCACAGCCGCAGTGAAACATCGTATGATAGCGGCCTTTATTTTTCCTTTGACCGATTACGGAAAGCAGTACTTCATGTCATCAGCACGCACCGTCATCCGCTCCGCCGCACTGGCCGCCACTCTGATCAGCGCGCCGCAGGCCATGGCAGAACTCAATGCCAATCTGGGTATCGTTACCGAATACGTCCGTGATGGTATCAGCGAAAGCAGCGGCAATCCGGCCCTGCAGGCCGGACTCACCTACGAGCACAACAGTGGTTTTTATCTCGGCGCCTGGAGTTCCACCATTGATCGCCGCAGCACCACAGACCGTCAGGATGAAAGCGCCGATCTGGAAAACGATGCCTTTGCCGGTGTTTACCTGCCGGTGTTCAACTGGCTGGCCGCTGACCTCAGTCTGACCCGTTACACCTGGAGCGGCGATCCGGAGGTCAACCATCAGGCCTATACCGAGGGCGGACTGCGCCTGCTGATCGATGACTCGCTGACCCTCGGCTGGCGTCAGACCGATGATTTTATCGGCACCGGCTTTGCCAAACGCAGCCTCGAAGCGTCATACACCTGGCAGTTGAGTGAGTTCTCGCTGGAATTTTATCTCGCTCAGCACCGCTGGCTGGAAGTAGATGACAATGACTTCAACTATAACGAAGACACCGAGCGCGACAGCTACTTCCATTTCCGCGTTGGTCTCGACCGCAGCTATGGGCCATGGGATTTCCGTTTTACCCTGAGCCGTACCAACCTCACCAGCGAGTACGATGCCGGCACCATTATTCAGGCCGGTGTACACCGCTACTTTAATCTCTGGTAAACCGACACAGGCGGGCCGGTATGGATACTCAGCCTCAGCACTGGATTCTGATCCGCGGCCTGATCCGCAGCCGCTTTCACTGGGGCGGTTTCCCGGCCTTGCTGGAAGCCGCACTGCAGCAACATCAACCCGGCTGCCGTCTGTGGCTGCCGGAACTGGCCGGCAACGGTGAGCGCTGGCAGGAAGACACTCCCAACGGCATTCACGCCATGATGGAAGATATCCGCCAACAGCTGCAGCTTGCCGGCGCTTATCCACAGCAGACACGCTTCACGCTGGTGGCTGTGTCCATGGGAGCCATGATCGCCAGCGAATGGGCGCGCTGTTACCCGGATGAAATCCACGCCCTGCATCTGATCAATACCAGCTTTGCCAATCTATCCCTGCCCTGGCAGAGAATGCGTCTGCCCGCCCTGCTCAGCCTGCTCAGAAACGGCCTGCCACCGTCATCACGGGAGCGTGCCATCCTGCGCTGGACCACCAATATGACAGACATCAGTGCCATTCTGCCGGGCTGGGAAGCCTTTGCCCGCCAGCACCCACTCGGATGGCGCAATGCCCTGACCCAGCTGCTGTCGGCCAGCCGTTACCGTGGCCCGCTGCAGGCACCCACTGATCAGGTCTTCTGCTACAGCAGTCAGTGCGACCGGCTGGTCAGCGCCGCCTGCACCCGGCGTATTGCCCGGCGCTGGCAGAAACCGCTGCACAGTCATCCCGCCGCCGGTCATGATCTGCCGCTGGACGATCCGCAGTGGCTGATCAGCCGCCTGACTGAGAATGCGATGTTTCAGGGACAACAGGGACAGGATTAACCGGGGTAAAGGGCACGCAGCGCCGGCTGGCGCCGCTGGTCTGGCACAACGGGAAATGGACATCGCCGGCGATACTGAAAGCCGAACCGTCAGCCAGGGTATCCGTGCGAATGCCACGCGGAAAGGTGATGTGGCCGTCCTGGCTGACCGCGGCGGGAAAACTCAGTACATCGCGGTAGTAACCCAGCAGCTGCCGCCCGCGGAACAGCATCAGAGTGAAATACTGGGTGTAATCATCACCACGCACCCGCTCCAGCCCCATCAGCGTCACGCCAGCGGCGCTGCCGAAATAATAGAGTGACAGCACATGGTCGTCTTCACTGCCGTGCAGCAGCTCCGAACCCGACTCACGCAGATACTGCTCCACCCACTGTGGCGTCACCGCTCCGGCGCTGGCCGGTAACGGCAACAACAGTATTAACAGCAGCAATCCGCTCCGCAGTCTCACCCTCTCTTCCGCCGGGCTCAGGGCTGGGTCAGTTCCAGCTTCATGCCGAGGTATTTCTCCAGATCCGGCAGCACGAAGGCATCATCTTCGGAGATGAAACTGATGGACACGCCTTTGGCACCGGCACGCCCGGTACGGCCGATACGGTGTACGTAATCTTCCGGGTCTTCCGGCAGCGTGTAGTTGATCACATGACTGACGCCGTCCACGTGAATACCACGGCCGGCCACATCGGTGGCCACCATGATCGTGACCTTACCTTCACGGAAACGCTCCAGCGTTTTGATGCGTTTGTCCTGGCTGACTTCACCGGACAGCAGCACCGCTTTGTGACCATTCTTATTGAGCTTGTCACACAGGTTACGGGTCAGGTCGCGGCGGTTGGCGAAGATAATGCTGCGTTCAGGTTTTTCTTCTGCCAGCACTTTTTCCAGCAGTTTGTACTTATCGCTGTCGGCAATCAGGTAGCAGCGCTGCTCCACACGATCGGTGGCCACCTGCTCCGGCTCAATCACCACCTCCAGCGGGTCCTGAGTCCACTGGTCAATCAGGATGCGCACGTCGTAATTGAAGGTGGCTGAGAACAGCAGCGTCTGACGGTATTCGCGGGCCGGCGTGGCACGCACGATACGGCGCACATCCGGGATAAAGCCCATATCCAGCATGCGGTCCGCTTCATCCAGTACCAGCACTTCAACCTGATCGAGAAACACATCTTCACTGCGCATAAAGTCGATCAGACGTCCCGGTGTCGCCACCAGAACATCCACCACATGATTGCGCAGCTGTTTACGTTGTTTCTCATAATCCATACCGCCAACTACGGTAACGATATTGAGACCGGTATAACGGGCCAGACCTTCTGCGTCCTTACCGATCTGCAGGGCCAGTTCACGCGTCGGCGCGATCACCAGAGCACGGGGCTCAGAAGCAAAGCGCTCTTCCGGCACATCACTCAGCAGGCGGTTGAGAATGGTCAGCAGAAACGCGGCGGATTTACCGGTACCGGTCTGCGCCTGACCAATGGTATCGCGGCCACGCAGAGCCGCCGGCAGGGTTTCTGCCTGAATCGGTGTGCAGTAGGAAAAGCCCAGTTTATGGATGCCGCGCATTACGCTGTCCGGCAGACCCAGATCGTGGAAACGGGTTTTGCCCGCTTCTTCCGCTACCTGAAAATCGGCCAGTGACCAGGGTTCTTCCTTTTCCACCTTAGCGGCAGCGGGTTTACGCGGCTGCTTTTTCTTAGCCTCGGCATTATGGCTGCCTTTCGGCGCTTTATGCGTATCGCGGGCGGGTTTATTCGGCTGTTTTCCGGCTTTGCTGCCGGCCTGTTGTTTATTCCCGGCGGGGTTCGACGGCGCAGCCGGCGCCTCCTGTTTACCTGCCACCGCCTTCAGTAATTTTTTAAGCAAACGTGACTCCGTTTATATATTTTCCGGCGCGAATTCGCAGGCGCCAAAGGATTCATGGCGCTGATAATAATCCAACAGCGCATTTTTTAATACTTCCGCCCGGGCTGGCAGACCGTCCCTGAGATAGACGTGTGCCTGGGCGGCCACCGCCTGACGGAAACGTGCCAGCCCGGCTTCCACCACCTCCGGGCTGGCACTCAGATTATCGGTACTGACATAAAAACGCCGGCCACAGGCTTCCGACAACAACCATTCAACCGCCTGCGGGCGCACCTCAACCTGCTCGAACGCCCGCTGGCGCTCAGCGCTGCGGCCATCCGGTTCATACCAGTAGCCGAAATCCACCAACTGCCGGCGCGCCTTACCGGCGATACACCAGTGGCTGATCTCATGCAGGGCTGATTCATAAAAGCCGTGCGCAAAAATCAGCCGGTGGTGAGGGTTGTCATCATCCGCCGGCAGATAAATGGGCTCATCATCACCGGCGATCAGGCAGGTATTTTCAGTCGGCAGAAACAGCCCGTTGAACAGGCTGATAATGTCGTCGATACGTAATTTTGTCGTGGCTGCCGCTGAATTCATAAAAACTGCATATTCCGGCTGCTGAATTTGCTCAGCAACGCTGGTCTGAACTGAGGTTTACAGGCAGAATGAGCGCCCTCTCAACAGCGCCTCCGGCTGAACGGACGCTCTGCTGCGACTAACCCCTTTTTTATAACATCTGATATAAGCCGTTCAGCCTGAACCGGCCCGGATAACTGCTGTATGCCATTTAAAGCTCAGGAAACCAGAGCCCTGCTAAAACTGATCATTCCGATTCTGGCGACCCAGCTGGCCCAGGTGGGCATGGGCACCGTCGATACGCTGATGTCCGGCTATGTCAGCACCCGGGATCTGGCGGCGGTGGCCATCGGCACCAGTCTGTGGCTGCCGGTATGGCTGTTTCTGGCCGGGGTTCTGGTTGCCCTGTCACCTCTGGTGTCCGGGCTGGCGGCTGCTCAGAAACAGGACCAGCTGCCGGTTCTGCTGGCGGCGGCCCTGCGGACCGGTATTGTACTCGGAATCATGGCCGGTTGTCTGCTCTGGGGCGGTGCTGCCCTGCTGCCCGTGATTGTCGATGATCCGGTTACCGCCCGCATTGCGGCAGATTACACACTGGCCATTGCTGTCGGCATGCCGGCTGCCGGTATTTTTCTGGCCTACCGTTTTTACGCCGAAGCCCAGAATCAGGCCGCCCAGGTTACCCGCATCATGCTGGCCGGCCTGCTGGCCAACATCCCGGTAAACGCCGTTTTTGTTTATGGCTGGTTCGGTATGCCGGAACTGGGCGGTGTCGGCTGCGGCATCGGCAGTACCATCGTCTTTACCGGCATGGCCGTCGCCATGGCCTACAATACCCGCCGTCACCGCCTGCCTGAGGGGTATCCATTGCTGCAGACGGTACTGCGTCCGGCCACCGCTCAGGTCAGGGAAATCGTGCAGATTGGCGTCCCCATCGGCATCGCCATCTTCTTTGAAGTGAGCCTGTTCACCGCCATCGCCCTGTTTCTGACCGAACTGGGCCCGACCATTGTTGCCGGGCATCAGGTCGCCATTAACCTGACCTCCATTACCTTTATGATCCCGTTGAGTGTCGGCATGGCGCTCAGCGTACGCGTCGGCCACTGGCTGGGGGCCGGTGAGCACGAACGGGCCCGCCGTACCGCCTGGCTGGGGGTTATCATCAATCTGGCCTTTGCCCTGCTGAATGCCATGCTGATGCTGCTCTTTTCCCATGATCTGGCCGCACTCTACACCCCGGATCAGGCCGTGGTCGCCGTGGCCAGTACACTCATGCTGTTTGCCGCCGTCTTCCAGATTTCAGACGCTACTCAGGTCGCCGCCGCCGGTGCCCTGCGTGGCTATAAAGACACCCTGGCCGTGATGATCATTACCTTTGTCGCCTACTGGCTGGTCGGCATGGGCCTGGGTTACTGGCTGGCCTTTAAGGCCCCTGAGCCGATGGGCGCAGAAGGGTTCTGGATCGGGCTGATCATTGGCCTGAGCGTCGCTGCCGCCCTGTTAAGTTACCGTCTGTACAGCGTCAGCGGACGCCAGCAGAAAACCCCTCAGACCAGTGGCTTCGCCCATGACTGAGCATTACCGCAACAACGGCCAGCCCTGTGTCGCCGTAATCGGGGCCGGCCCTGCCGGGCTGATGACTGCGGAACAGATTGCCGCCGCCGGCTGCCGCGTTGAAGTATTTGATGCCATGCCCAGTGTGGCGCGTAAGTTTCTGCTGGCCGGCGTCGGTGGTATGAACATCACCCATGCCGAAGAGTATGAGCAGTTTGTACTGCGTTACCGTGAAGCCACCCCTTTGCTGCGCCCGGCACTGGATGAATTTCCGCCGCAGGCGCTGCGTCAGTGGATTCATGGTCTCGGCATTGAAACCTTTACCGGCACCTCCGGCCGGGTTTTCCCCAGAGACATGAAAGCCGCTCCCCTGTTGCGGACCTGGTTGCAGCGATTAAAAACCAGTGGGGTCATCTTTCACCCACGTCACCGCTGGCTGGGCTGGCAAACCGACGAGGGCCGGCGCCAGTGGCATTTTCAGTCGCCGAATGGTGACCTGTTGAGGGAGTTCGATGCTGCTGTTCTGGCCCTCGGCGGTGCCAGCTGGCCACGCCTAGGCAGTGACGGCAGCTGGGTCAGCCTGCTGGCCGCCGAAGGCATTACCTGCAAGCCAATAAAAGCCAGTAACTGCGGCTTCGAACTGCCCTGGAGCGACTTTATCCGCCAGCGCTTTGCCGGCACGCCCCTTAAGCAGGTACGCCTGAGCATTACCGGTATTGATGGCAGCCACGAAAGCCGCATCGGTGAATTTGTGCTGTCAGACTATGGCGTCGAGGGCAGCCTGATTTATGCCCTCAGCGCGCCGCTGCGGGAATGCATTCTGCAGCAGCCGGAAAATGCCCGCCTGTATCTGGACTGGCTGCCACACAGTGATATAAGCAGGATTCAGAGCAGACTGGCTCAGCCCAGAAAGGGCATGAGCTTTGCCAATGTGCTGCGGAAAAAGCTGAATCTGCCGGCCGTGACCAATGCCCTGCTGAAAGAATGCTGCCCGACGCTGAACAATGAAGACCCGGTGGCCGTCGCCGCCTGTCTGAAAGCCATGCCACTGCCTCTGGCAAGTGCAACCCGGCCCGTCGCCGAAGCCATCAGCTGCGCTGGCGGTGTCGCCTTCAGCGAGGTCGATGACAGCCTGATGCTGAAACAATTACCGGGAGTATTTGTCGCTGGCGAAATGCTGGACTGGGAAGCACCGACCGGCGGTTATCTGCTGACCGCCTGTTTTGCCACTGGCCACCGCGCCGGCCGCCGGCTGGTTGAATGGCTGGCGGCAGGCAAGACGGGCTGACAGCCTGCAATGCCCTTACGGGCAGGGATTGGAATGCACGCGGTGAATATCATCCAGCTGCTGCAGCACCTCAGTATTGAGAACCAACTCAGCCGTGTTGATATTTTCTTCCAGCTGTTCCAGCGTGGTCGCACCAATAATATTGGAGGTCACGAACGGCTGCTGGGTTACAAACGCCAGTGACATCGCTGCAGGCGTGATGCCCGCCGCCTGCGCGACAGCCACATACTTCTGCACCACCTCATCAACATGGGGCTGACTGTAACGGCTGAAGCGTGGAAACAGGGAAACACGCGCTCCGGCCGGACGCTGACCATTAAGGAATTTGCCGCTCAGCACACCGAAAGCCATTGGCGAATACGCCAGCAGGCCAATATTTTCACGGTGTGACACTTCCGCCATACCAACCTCATAACTGCGGTTCAGCAGGTTATACGGATTCTGAATACTGACGGGTTTCGGCCAGCCTTTCTGCTCACACAACTGCAGAATTTTCATCGTGCCCCACGGGGTTTCGTTGGACAGGCCATAATGGCGGATTTTACCTTCCTCAATCAGTTCCACCAGTGCGCCGATGGTTTCTTCGAAGGGTACGCCCTCATCGCCCTGATGCACATAACCCAACTGGCCAAAATAATTGGTCATACGCGATGGCCAGTGCAGCTGATACAGGTCGACATAATCAGTCTGCAGGCGCTGCAGACTCGCCTCCAGGGCCGCGCGGATCTGAGCACGGGTAAATTCAGGCCCCTGGCGGATATATTCCATGGCCCGGTTCGGACCAGCCACCTTGGTCGCCAGTATCACCTGATCGCGGTTACCCCGGGCAGCAAACCAGCTGCCGATATACTGTTCAGTACGACCCTGGGTTTCAGCCCGGGGTGGCACCGGATACATCTCCGCGGTATCAAAGAAATTAATGCCCCGCGCCAGTGCGTAGTCCATCTGTTGGTGAGCTTCCGCTTCGCTGTTCTGCTCACCCCAGGTCATGGTTCCCAGACAAAGTTTGGTGACCATCAGATCACTGTCACCAAGACGTCGTTTTTCCATGTACTGCTCCGATTGTTTGAATGACAAAGCAGCATTATCGCTGCTGCTGCCGGGTTAATTAACCACAGCTGAGCGAACAAAGAATATCAGTGCACAAAGAGAGCAATAAAAGATAACGGTATAACTGTTAACCGGAGAATCAGCACTTGCTGTCTGCTGCCACCGACCGCACACAGTTGCGGCCGGCACGCTTGGCTTCATACATCGCCTGATCGGCACGGCGGATAAAGGAGGTCGACTTATCGCCGGGCAAGGCCTGGGTTACACCAAAGCTGGCGGTTACCGCGGTATCAGAATCCGCTGCTGACCGTTCAATGGCGCTGCGTATTTTTTCGGCCACCGCCAGAGCTGCAGTCAGATCGGTATCCGGCAGCAGCAGCAGAAACTCTTCGCCGCCCCAGCGCGCCAGACTGTCGGTTGAGCGGATGAGGTTGTGAGCACTGCGGGAGACCCGGATCAGCGCCTGATCGCCGGCAGCATGACCGAAGCGGTCATTTATTTTTTTGAAGAAATCGATATCAAACAGGATCAGGGAAAGATGACCCGGCGAACGCCGCAACCGTTCCAGCTCCTGGCTCAGCCGGTCAGATAATTCACGCCGGTTGAGCAGGCCAGTGAGTGCATCGGTACTGACCAGTTGGCGCATCAGACGCTCATTTTCCTTCCGTTCAGAAACATCACGGCCAATACTGAACACCAGTTTTTCGCCGGTAAAAATAACACTGCTGTTACTGAGTTCAACATCAAATACACTGCCGTCCTTACGCCGGTGGCGGGTTTCAAAATAAGTACCCTCACCTTCCACTTCGGCCAGCAGCCCGAGGATATGTTGCCGGTCAAATTCGGCATCCCAGTCCCAGACACTGAGGCCGTATATTTCCTGCAACGGATAACCAAGCATGCGGGCGAACGCTGGATTGGCATCCACCACTTCACCTTTGGTATTGATCACCACAATACCGTCTCTGGAATTATCAAACAGGACGCGCCATACCGAACGTTCTTCGCGCAGGACATCATCAATATCCACCCGCACTCCGCGTTCCTTCACCAGCCGGTCACGCAGGCGGCGCTGTAATTCGCGGTATTCCGGCTCAGCGTCGTTGTTTTTATCTTTTATTGATGAAGGCATCAGCAATATAAGCCATTACGTATTTCTTTTATATTAGTATGCCATTCAGGTAATACGTAATGATTTTGCCGGCAATGGCCTTCGACCAACGCCTAAGATCAATAAAATTAAAAATATTAACAAGCAACGGAAATATTCATGGAATAAATATTGGTTGCACCCGGTGATCTGAAAAATACCACTGACTGACAGTGGTATTGCCGTGACGGTTTAACACCACCCAATAACAGAAATAATAACGGCTGCCGTGCAACATTAATGCAGCAGAGCAAACAGGCGGCGGCGGTAGTGATTGGCCATTTCCCGGTCCGGCAGCGTATTAAGCAGATCAATCAGACTTTTACGTACCCGGTCTTTTGCCTCACCACTCAGCTTACCCGGCTGCAGCAGATCCAGCAGGAACTGCAGCGCAGCCGCCTCCTGACCCGATGATGCCAGCTGCCCGGCCAGTCTGACCGCTGCTTCTGCATCCCCCTGTTCTGCGGCCTGACGCAGCTCCTGCGGATCATCGCCACCCTGCCCGGCCCGCAGCAGATGCAGGCGGGAACAGGCCTGAATAAATCCGGGGTCACGCTGCAACGCCAGCTGCGACTGCTCAATCAGGCTGCCTGCCTCGGCCAGACAATCCTCAGCCTGTGCAGGAGCTGACTGCGCCCGCTGCAACAAGGCATTCAGCAGGCTCAGCACCACCCGTGCCTCAGCCGGTGCCAGAGCAACCGCCTGCCTGAGTTTTTCCAGCCCGGCTGCGTATTCACCGGCATCGAGATCCTGCTGAGCCAACGCCAGCAGACGGTCATATTCATGATCAATATAAGGATCGAGAAACGCCCGGATCTGACCTTCCGGCAGTGCGCCCATGAATTCATCCGCCACCTGCCCGTCACGGAACAGTTTCACCGTCGGCAGACTGCGCACCGCATAGCGCGCTGCCAGTTCAGGTTGCTCATCAGCATTCACTTTCAGCAGCAGAATCTGCCCCTGCAGCTCTGTAGCCAGTTTTTCCAGCAGCGGCATTAATGCCCGGCAGGGAGCGCACCAGGACGCCCAGAAATCCACCAGCAGCGGCACACGACTTTGTTCAAGCAAACGGTCAAAATCACCTTCACTGCTCACACTGATCCATGGGCTGGTGTTTTCAGTCACGCTCATTACGGTATTTTCTCCTGCGTTATCTGCCTTCTGATGTGGCGCCTGCCGGAGCCGATTTCAAGCGTCAGATCCGTTATACTGGCTCTCATTGAACGCCTTACCAGCCGCGGATGCTTTATGACCACAGACAGCCGGACCGATTCTCCCTCACCAGCCTTAGCCATTCTGATCTCGGTTCTGCTGGTCGTCTGGCTGATTGCAACACTGGCCGGCCTGTGGTGGTTCCAGCAGAAGAATGTCAGACCCTTTGTGGAGACCGGCGACGATCCCGCATTCTGGCGCCCGGCTTCTGCTGCCGCCAGCCTGACACCTCTGCTCAGCCAGCTCGCTGAGCCGGCCCCGGGACAGATTACCCTGCTGCATTTCTGGAATCCCGGTTGCCTGTGTAATCAGATCAGTCAGCGTCATTTTGATGGTCTGGTAGCCGCATTCAATGAGCAGCAGCTGCGGATTCTGGTCATTGCGCCGCCCTCGGCCAGTGACGGGGATCTGCAGCGCTTCCGCGAGCTGAATGGCCACCGCATGGCCGTGCAGAGAGCGCCGCAGGGGCTTAGCATCCCTGCCAGCCCGGGGCTGGCCCTGTATGGCCCGGATATGCAGCTGGGTTACTTCGGTGCTTATGGTTTCGGTGCCCTGTGCACCGTCGCCAACGATGATTTTTTCCCGAATATCGTCCGCTCACTGCAGGGGGATGGTTATGGTCCGTTTGTGAATGTGGCCGGCAGCGGCTGTTTCTGCGCCTGGCCGGACAGCACCGGCACCGGAGAATAATTATTTAATCCGCTTCGCCAGCCGGCGCAGCCGCCGCACAAGCCCCGCCAGCCGCTGCGCATCCTCGTGCTGATACAGCAGCTGATTAATATCCTGCCGCAGCTGCAGCAGTTCATCGCGGATCAGTGGCTGCTGCTCAGCCAGCCGCTGCAGATAAACCGATGGCGTATCGCTGCCCATGGCAACAACGCCGGCTCTGGCGCCGCGCTGCTGCAGTAAGCGCCACGCACGCATAAAAGGCGATTGTGCCGGCGGCCGGCTTTTCCACCACAGAACGACCGATGCCAGCAGAAAGAAGACAAAAAAGCTGCTGCCTAACAGAACGAGACCGGTTTTATAATCTTTCAGCCCCAGTACCCCGCTGAGAAACCCTTTCTGCCGCTCGCCGTCGTAGGCCAGTACCCAGCGCTGCCAGTAATAATTGAGACTGTCGAATTCCAGCCGCAGCCTGTTCAGCCAGTTGATACCTTTCAGTTTCTGCGCCGAAAAAACCTGATCTTCGAGAAAACTCCCTTCATCAGCTACCGCCTGCTCCAGGCCATATTCAATCCGCTCCGGCGCTACGGCGGCTGTCGGATCAACCCGCACCCAACCCTGCCCCGCCAGCCACACTTCGGCCCAGGCGTGGGCGTCGTACTGGCGTACGGTCAGATAACCTTCTTCCGCATTCCATTCACCGCCCTGATAACCGGCAACAACCCTGGCCGGAATACCGGCGCTGCGGGCAAGAAAAACCAACGCCCCGGCATAATGAGCACAGAAGCCACGGCGCGACGAAAACAGAAACTCATCAATATCGTTGCTGCCGAGTACATCCGGTTTCAGCGTGTAATAAAATGCATTGTCGCGGAAATAACTGAGCAGCGTCTGGATAAAATCCTCATCGCTGCTGTGCTCTTGGCGCAGCTGTGCGGCAAACGCCCGGCTCTGCGGATTCACACTGCGTGGTAATGACAGCGCCAGACGTTGCCCGACCGCTGTCAGCCCCTCCGCCTGCAGAGGGGTTGCCGGCCACGACTGCGCCCGGTAGCGGATACGGTTATGCACCGGCCGCCGCGATACCAGCATGCCTTGATCCGTCACGCCAGTACCGGCTTCGGCCGCACTGACGCCACGCAGGGCAAACAACCAGCGTTTGCCGGTCGGCTCCTGAATAATTTCATACGCGTACAGCGAACGGTCGTCTGTGACGGCCGCCGGGGCAGCCCGGTACCAGTCAATAGCCGCCGGCGGAGCAAAAGGTTTCCACTGCCGGCCGTCATACTGATCCAGCACCAGTGCCCGCCAGTAAAGCTCCTGGCGTGGCGGGATACGGCCATCAGTAAAAGTGACCCGGAACGCCAGCTCATCCGACTGACCCAGGCGCGCAATATCCCCCGGCGCCATGGTTTCCGACAGGCCGGTACGGGCTTCGCCGGAGTGCAGGTTAAACCCCCACAGCGGACTCAGCCGCGGGAAGAGAAAATACAGCACCAGCATAAGCGGCAATGACACCAGCAGAATCGTGCCGGCCTGACGCTGAACACTTCTCTTCGCCTGGCGGGCGGAGGAAAAGTGCCGGTGCAGCGCCAGTAAAGCCGACATCAGCAGCCACACACACAGCAGACCGTACAGCCCGGCGAGAATATCCTGATGAAACAGAAAACCTACCGCCAGCACGAAACAACTGAGGAAAACGACTACATAACCATCGCGCCGGTAACGCATTTCCAGCAGTTTCAGCAAGGCTGCGGCGACCAGAAAAGCGGTGGCACTTTCCAGGGCAAAACTGCGCCAGAACGTCAGGATCACGCCAGCACTGGCCGCCACCACCGCCAGCGCTTTCAGCCGGCGGCCGGGATAAGCCACCCGGCCGGTGTGAATCAGCCAGCGCCAGCCTGCAACCGCCGCCGCCAATAACCACATCCACAGCGGCAGATGGGAAATATGCAGCACCAGACTGCCGGCCTGGGCCGCCAGCAGCCAGGGCAAAGCCTCGCGCGGAATCTGGGTATCACGCATGACCACGCCCCCCGTCATCCAGGCCGTACAACGCCAGCGCTGTCAGGCAACGGTCACGGTGAACTTCTGTGTTATCCGGCGCAATTTCAACACCCGGCAGGCGCAGACCATAACGCCAGTGCCGCTGCTCTGCCTCCAGCACCCAGCCGGTAAGACGTGACAGACGGGTTTCCGCCGGCAGAGGTGCCAGTACCTCCCAGTCCAGCCAGCAGGTGGCGCCTTCATCGTGGTCGAAATCCTTACTCACCAGCCCGCGTCCCTGCGCGACCTGCTTCCAGGCAATGATGCGCATGGAATCCCCCGGCTGATAACCACGCAGGCCATGAAAATCCTGCTGGCCGGACTGACTGGCCGGCGCACCGGCAATCTGATCCCCGGCTTCGCCGGCGGCAAACACAAACGGAACCGATTCCGGTGCCGGGTACACCAGCCCCTGATATTCAGGACGTACCCAGCTCCAGACGTGAAACAGACCCAGCGGGAAACAGCTGTCGATACGCAGCCGGCCGGGCTTAACCGGGCCCCGGCGGCGGGTACGGTAACTGAGCGCCAGCAGCGGCGACTGCGACGGGCCGGCGTCGGCGATCACCGGCGGATTATCCGGCCAGGCGATTTCCACCGCCTCGTGCCAGCGTCCGTGAGCAGACGACAGGCGCAGCGGCAGCTCTGCGGTCTCGCCGGCAAAGACCGGATTCATATGCCCGGCCGACAGAGTCAGACCGGCAATATTGCGGAAGGTGAACAGCATCGAAGCCAGCCCGACGCTGAACAGCCAGAACGCCAGCGCATAAATCAGACTGTTCTGGTAGTTGATCGCCGTGACCAGCAGCAGCAATAACAGCAGGATAAACAGCAGCCCGGTGCGGGTCGGCAGAATAAAAATTGAGCGGTGACCAAGGGTGATTTCAGCCGCGGGCGGAATCCGTTTATCCAGCCAGCGGGCCCAGCGCTGTTGCCAGCGTTGCGGAAGCTTCATCAGAGCAGAACCGGTACCGCATTGAGGATACGCTGCGACACACTGTGGGCACCGCCATCCGCCGCCTCGGCCAGACGGTGATCGACCACGGCTGCCAGTACCGCCTGCACGTCTTCCGGCAGCAGGTATTCACGGCCACCATCCACCAGAGCCCAGGCCTTCGCACTGTGCAGCAGAGCCAGGGCGCCACGCGGCGACAGACCATACTGATAACCGCCTTCGTAGCGGGTAAAGGCAATAATGCGCTGCAGATAATCCAGCACTGATGCCGATGCCTTCACCTGCTTTACCTGTTGCTGCAGCTGTGCCAGCTCTTCATTGCTGAGCTCCGCCTGCAGCGCAGACGCCATAGCGCGGCGGTCTTTACCTTCCAGCAGTTCACGTTCCGCCTGCGGGTCGGGATAGCCCAGCTGAATACGCATCAGGAAGCGGTCAAGCTGCGACTCGGGCAACGGGAAGGTGCCCGACTGCGACACCGGGTTCTGAGTGGCAATAACGAAAAACGGCTGTGGCAGAGGCCGTGTTTCACCCTCAATGGTGACCTGCCCTTCTTCCATCGCTTCCAGCAGCGCACTCTGGGCTTTCGGTGTGGCGCGGTTAATTTCATCCGCCAGCAGCACCTGAGTAAACACCGGACCGGGGTGAAAGCGGAAACGGCCGGCTTCGGTACCGGCTTCACGCTCAAAAATACTGACACCGAGAATATCGGCCGGCAGAAGATCCGAGGTGAACTGAATACGCTTGTATTCCAGCCCCAGCACCCCCGCCAGCGCATGCGACAATGTGGTTTTGCCCATACCGGGAAGATCTTCAATCAGCAGGTGTCCTCTGGCCAGCAGACAACTGAGCGCGAGTTTTATCTGTTCTTCTTTACCGAGAATAACGTCATTAAGTTGTCTGAGTACGCGGGAAACAGCCGGAGACATGAAAACATCCTGATCAGAAAGCACAGCGTTCAGGATAATGGACTGCGGGCGGAAGGCAAAAGACTGATCGACAGGGTTTGTAAAGCCATCACATTATTCAGCGCGGGAGACGGACCATGCTGCCAATAAAAGCCGCGGCCATTGAATTCCTCAGCTCCTGCCGTCTGCAGCAGGCAATAAAAAAGGAGGCATGAGCCTCCTTTTGTTCAATGCCGGAGCACTTACAGCGCATCCAGCCCGCGGCCCAGATCGCGCTTGATATCTTCGATATCTTCCAGCCCCACAGCAACCCGCAGCAGAGCCTGGGAAATACCGGCTTTCAGCCTCTCGGCCTCACTCAGACGACCATGAGTGGTGCTGCCCGGATGCGTAATGGTGGTTTTCACATCACCGAGATTTGCGGTAATGGAAATCATGCGTGTGGCATCCACCACCTTCCAGGCTTCGTCCTTTCCGCCATGCACTTCAAACGACAGCACACCGCCGAACATGGACTGCTGCTTCTGCGCCAGGGCATGGCCCGGATGCGATGGCAGACCACAGTAATTCACTTTTTTCACCTGCGGATGGGCTTCCAGCCACTGCGCCAGTGCCAGCGCATTTTCGCTGTGTGCTTTCATCCGCAGAGACAGGGTTTCCAGCCCCTTGGTGAACACCCAGGCATTGAAAGGACTCATGGTCGGCCCCGCCGAACGCAGCACACCGATGACCGGTTCCACCAGTTCCTGTGAGCTGACAACGGCACCACCAACACAACGGCCCTGACCGTCGATATATTTGGTTGCAGAATGCACCACAATATCCGCACCCAGTTTCAGCGGCTGCTGAATCGCCGGCGTGCAGAAGCAGTTATCGACAACCAGCAGTGCTCCGGCCTGATGAGCAATTCCCGCCAACGCCGGAATATCGGCGACGTCATTCAGCGGATTGGACGGTGACTCCAGAAACAGCATTTTCGTCTGCGGACGGATTTTATTCTGCCAGTCCTTCAGATCCAGCAGATCCGCATAGTCGATATCCACGCCGAATTTGCGCAGATACGCCTCAAAAACCTTAATGGTACTGCCGAACACACTGGCAGAACAGATCAGATGATCACCGGCTTTCAGCTGCGAAATAGCCACCGCATAAATGGCCGCCATACCGGATGAAGTTGCCGCAGCAGCTTCCGCACCTTCCAGGGCTGCCAGCCGCTGTTCAAACGTACGCACGGTCGGGTTGGTGTAACGTGAATACACGTTTCCTTCCGACTCCCCGGCAAAACGCGCCGCGGCTTCCGCTGCAGAATTAAATACATAGCTGCTGGTCGGGAAAATTGCTTCCGCATGCTCGCATTCTGCAGTGCGCTGCTGGCCGGCACGGATGGCCAGGGTATCAAACGAACAACCGTCCAGATCAGACTGGTAGCGGTCATTAAATTCAGAAAAATCTTTCATATCAGGTCAGTCCCCACTCAGGACTCAGATTCGGCTTCGTTATGCAGATCGATACCAACATTTTCCATGTCGGCACGTTTGCCTTTGGAAGCGTCGTTACGCAGCTCTGACAGATGGGCAAAATAGGCATCATCCACATCACCGGTAACGTATTCACCGGTAAATACGGAACAGTCAAAGGCGCGGGCTTCCGTTTTACTGCCTTCAACACAGGACTGAATCAGATCATCCAGGTCCTGATAGATCAGCCAGTCAGCACCGATCTCTCTGGCAATTTCTTCCGTACTGCGGTTATTGGCAATGAATTCTTCTTTTGCCGGCATATCAATACCGTATACGTTCGGATAACGCACTGCCGGTGCCGCCGAAGCGAAATACACTTTTTTCGCACCCGCTTCACGCGCCATTTCAATAATCTGCTCACAGGTGGTGCCGCGCACGATGGAGTCATCGACCAGCAGCACATTTTTACCGCGGAATTCCAGATCCAGCGCATTCAGTTTCTGTTTCACTGATTTTTTACGCTGCTGTTGTCCGGGCATAATAAAGGTCCGCCCGATGTAGCGGTTTTTCATGAAACCTTCACGGTATTTAACGCCCAGGCGGTTGGCCAGTTCCAGCGCCGACGAACGGCTGGTATCCGGAATCGGAATCACCACATCGATATCATGATCGGCGTGTTCGCGCATGATTTTATCGGCCAGTTTTTCACCCATACGCAGGCGCGCTTTATACACGGCAATGCCATCCATAATGGAATCGGCACGGGCAAAATATACATGTTCAAAAATACACGGCGTGAGCACACTGTATTCCGCACACTGCTGGGTAAAGAGTTCACCCTGTTCAGTAATCACAATGGCTTCACCCGGCGCAATATCACGCTCGAGTTTAAAATCGAGGGCATCCAGCGCCACCGATTCTGACGCCACCATATATTCTGAACCTTCTGCGGTATCACGACGGCCGAAGACAGCCGGACGGATGCCGTGCGGGTCACGGAAAGCGACGATGCCATAACCGGCAATCAGGGCCACCACGGCGTAACCGCCACGTACCCGCTTATGCACACGGGCAATGGCGTTGAAAATCATTTCCGGGGTCGGTTTCAGGCTGTGCTTCTGCTGCTGCAGCTCGTGAGCAAAAATATTCAGCAGAACTTCAGAATCCGAGGTGGTGTTGATGTGGCGCAGGTCTTCGCGGTAGATATCTTCGGCCAGCTGCTCGGCGTTGGTGAGGTTACCGTTGTGTGCCAGCGTAATACCGTAGGGCGAGTTCACATAAAACGGCTGCGCTTCCGCAGAACTGGACGAGCCGGCGGTCGGGTAACGGACGTGGCCGATACCGATATTGCCGATCAGGCGTTTCATATGCCGCGTGCGGAACACATCCTTTACCAGACCGTTGTCCTTACGCAGGTAGAGCTTGTTCTCTTCACTGGTAACGATACCGGCGGCATCCTGGCCACGGTGCTGCAAGACTGTCAGGGCATCATAGATGGCCTGGTTAACATGGGTTTTGGAGACGATACCCACTATTCCGCACATGAGCGTTAAACCTCAAGCAAACTGACTATTGTGTAAGCGACATCATCTGATCGGCAGCACCCGGCAGGGTTTTCCTGGCCCAGTCAGCCACGGAGGTCAGATGAGGAATGAATAAAGACTCCTGCCACCAGGCATCCTGGGGCACCAGAGTAAACTGCAGGCCATAGACGATAGCGACCAGAATAATTACGCCACGGATCAGACCGAAGATCATACCGAACACGCGGTCGGTACCGCTCAGACCCGTCATACGTACCATTTCGGCGACCAGATGATTGATCATGGCACCGATGGTAATGGTTCCGGCAAACAGAATAACAAACGCCAGAATCCAGCGCAGGGAGTTGGTTTCGACCATACCTGACAGCAGAGTCGCCAGGTTGCCGCTGAACAGCCGGGCAATCACAAAGGCTGCAATCCAGGTGGCAAGAGACAGCGCTTCTTTAACAAAGCCACGCTTAAGACTGATCAGACTGGATACGGCGAGTACCGCCAGTATCACCCAATCAATTACCGCCATTCACTGCCCCGGTACTGAACTGAGAAAGCGCGGAGTATAGCAAAGCGGCCGCACTAAAACATCCGCTGACTGCATTCCCGCAACAGAGACAGGCCATCAGGATTCGGCCCGGTAACGGCGGATGTAGATATCTTTCTGTTTCAGTTCTGTACGTAACTTTTTCTGCAGTGCTTCAATCTGACTGCGTTGCATTTCCGGGCCGACATAAACGCGCGTCAGGTCGTCACCGGGGAATTTCTGAGTATAGGCTTTATAGCCTTCAGCGCGCAGCGTATCGCGCAGGTCAAAGGCATTTTTCTCATCGGAAAACGCTCCCAGCTGCAGCGTCCAGGCCAGCGGCAGGTTATCGCTGTCCAGTTCCGTGCGGTCGCCCTGACTGCCGGTAGGCGCGGTTTCATTCTGCTGCGCCACCGGCGTTGCCGGCATACGGATACTCTCTTCCGCCTGGCCATCATTCAGCGCTTCCAGCTCAATACGCACCCGGCGTTCATCGTCAACATGAGCCCAGTCCGGCGTGGCCGGCATCGGCGGCACATCACTGGGCAGCGCCAGACGGCTGCGCGAGCCTTCGAGAATAATCGGCAGCGCAATGGCGATCGCCACCACTGTCACAAAAGCACCGAGAATGCGTTTCTTCAGATGCTGTTCCATTGTTCCGGCTCCTGCTTGATGACTTCCAGTGCGGCTTCCACGGTATAAAACGAGCCACATACCAGCCAGTGGCCGGCGAGCGGCAACTGTGCCATAGCCGCGGCAACATCAGCAACTGCCGTCACGCCATCCTGCGCACCGATTTTCTGCGCCAGTTCAGGCCCCGACAGACCACGCCAGCAATCCAGACCAACCACCAGGGTCTGTTCTGCATGCGGCAGAACGCGGAATACCGCGGCGGCATCCTTATCGGACAGCATCCCGAGAATCAGACCGTCCACTTCAGGCAGACGGGTACTCAGATAGGCCGCAGCCTGCTCATTGTGCGCCACATCCAGCGTCAGCAGCAGACCGCTGCGGTGACGGAAACTCTGAAACCGGCCAGCAACGCGCAGATCAGCCAGCACCCGGGCAACGGTATCCTGATCCGGCAGACGCTGCAGCAGCGCCAGCGCCTGAATCGCCGTTGCCACATTCGGATGCGGAATATGCGGCGCCGGTAACTGCCACACGGTTTCGCCCTGAGCAGAGGTGAAACAGACATCCACACCCTGTTCTGTGCGCTCAGCACTGAAAGCGGAGCCCTGACCGATCCAGACAGCCCCGAGGGACTCCGCAGTGGTCCGGGCGGTTGCGGGCGGGTTTGGCTGGCCGCAGACCAGCGCCTTACCCGGCCGCGCAATGCCCATTTTTTCGAACGCAATCTGTTCAACGGTATCGCCCAGCCAGGCCTGATGATCGAGGCCAATACTGGTCACCAGCGAGATATCCGGCTCGACAATATTAACGGCATCCAGCCGCCCACCCAGACCGATTTCCAGCACACAGGCATCAACCTGCTGACGGCGGAACCAGTCCAGCGCTGCCAGGGTACCGAATTCAAAATAGGTCAGGCTGGTATCGCCACGGGCCGCCTCAACCGCACGGAAACCGGCACAGAGATCATCATCCGCTACCTCACAGCCATTCAGCATCACCCGTTCGTTATAACGGTGAATGTGCGGCGAACTGTAAACGCCAACGGTCAGCCCCTGCGCTCGCAGCAGCGCCGCCAGAAACGCCGAGGTCGTCCCCTTACCATTGGTCCCGCCGACCAGAATCACCAGCGGTGCCGGGCGCAGACAGGCAAGGCGTTCACCAACCTGCTTTACCCGTTCAAGACCCAGCTCAATTTCGCTCGGATGCATGGCCTCAATGCGCGTCAGCCACTGCGGCAGAGTGGCCGTGGCAGGATCAAAGGCCTGCACGACAGACGTTTCAACCGGCATCAGTATCAGGCATCCAGTGCGCTGCGCATGCCGGCAACCAGCTCAGCGACAGCCTTACGGCCAGCTGCGCTGTTATCCGCATTGGCGGCAATCAGGTTCACGATGGCCGAGCCAACGATCACGCCATCAGCAACCTGGCCCACGGCAGCGGCCGTATCGCCATTGGTAATACCAAAACCAACCCCGACCGGGATATCCACGTGCTGACGGATCCGTTCCAGATTACGGGCCACATCCGCGACATCCAGGGCTTTCGAGCCGGTGACACCTTTCAGTGATACGTAATACACATAGCCACTGCCGGCATGACCGATGGCTTCGATGCGCTCATCCGTGGTGGTCGGTGCGATCAGGTAAATCATATCCAGATCACTGTCACGGAAGAATCCGGCCACATCCACGGCTTCTTCCGGTGGCAGATCCACCAGAAGCACGCCATCCACACCCGCTTTCACCGCCTCAGCGACAAAAACCTCATACCCCATGCGTTCGACCGGGTTCAGATAACCCATCAGCACCACCGGGGTTTGGCTGTCCGTGTTACGGAATTCAGCCACCATCGCCAGCACATCGTGCAGCGAGGTGTTATGCGCCAGCGCACGCTCACAGGCCAGCTGAATGGTCGGACCATCGGCCATCGGATCCGAGAACGGTACTCCCAGCTCAATGATGTCGGCGCCGGCGTCGACCAGCGCGTGCATCATCGGCACCGTGGCTTCTTTCTGCGGATCCCCGGCCGTAATGTATGGAATCAGGGCTTTCCTGCCCTGGCCTTCCAGAGTCTCAAATGCTTGTTTTATACGGGACATAATCTGTTCCTGAATTCTGTTAAAAACCGGTGCCCTGAGCACCGATTTAAAATTTTTTAGCGTCCTGGAGCGCCGCGGGCACAGCAGCTCCGGACAAATTAAGCGGTTACCCCATCGAGCTCGGCAATCGTATGAATATCTTTGTCGCCGCGGCCGGACAGGTTAACCACAATGACCTGATCACTGCGCATGGTCGCTGCCAGCTTCATGGCATAGGCCACCGCATGGCTGGATTCCAGCGCCGGCATAATACCTTCCAGCTGCGTCAGCTTATGGAAGGCATCAATGGCTTCATCATCGGTGGCAGCCACATAATTGGCGCGGCCGACGTCTTTCAGCCAGCTGTGTTCCGGTCCGACCCCGGGATAGTCGAGTCCTGCCGAGATGGAGTGAGTGCCCATAATCTGGCCGTTTTCATCTTCCATCAGGTAAGTACGGTTACCATGCAGCACACCGGGACGGCCTTTGTTCAGTGGTGCCGCGTGATCGTCACCATCCAGACCCAGGCCACCGGCTTCCACGCCATACATGGCCACCTCCGGGTGTTTTATATAGGGGTAGAACATACCGATGGCGTTCGAGCCACCACCGACACAGGCAACCAGCGCATCCGGCTGACGGCCGATCTGTTCATCACACTGACGCTGGGTTTCGCGGCCGATCACACTCTGGAAATCGCGTACCAGCATTGGGTAAGGGTGCGGGCCGGCAGCGGTACCAATAATGTAAAAGGTATCATCAACATTGGTCACCCAATGACGCATGGCTTCATTCATCGCGTCTTTCAGGGTTTTGGTACCGGACTCCACGGACTCCACTTCCGCACCCAGCAGCTTCATGCGGTATACATTCAGCTTCTGGCGTTCGACATCGGTAGAGCCCATAAACACTTTGCATTCCAGCCCGAAGCGGGCAGCGACGGTAGCCGAGGCCACCCCGTGCTGACCAGCACCGGTTTCGGCAATGACTTTCTTCTTGCCCATGAATTTGGCCAGCAGCGCCTGACCAATGGTGTTGTTCACCTTGTGCGCACCGGTATGATTCAGGTCTTCCCGCTTCAGCCAGATCTGGGCTCCCCCGCAATGTGCAGTCAGGCGCTCAGCCAGATACAGGGGTGACGGGCGACCCACATAATGCGCCAGGTCCTTATCAAACGCGGCCTGAAAATCCGGGTCATCGCGCAGTTTTTCATACGTTGCTGTCAGCTCTTCAAGCGCAGCAGTCAGGGTTTCAGAAACAAAACGGCCGCCGTAAATGCCGAAATGGCCACGGCTGTCCGGCAGTTCGGTATCAAATGGGTTATTGGTCGGCACGGAACACCTCTTTGATAAATTCGTTAACTTTGCCGTGGTCTTTGATGCCCTTGCTGGCTTCCACTCCGCCACTGACGTCGACCGCAAAGGGTCTGACCTGACGGATCGCCTGCGCAACATTACCGGGATTAAGACCACCGGCGAGAATAATGGGTTTACTGAATTCAGCAGGCACCAGCGACCAGTCAAACGACTCACCGGTACCACCGGGAACACCCGGTTTATAACTGTCTAGGAGAATTGCCAATGCGCCTGGGAAGCGCACGCACGACGCCACCACATCCGACGCCTGCCGGACACGAACGGCTTTGATGTATGGACGGTTGAACTGGCTGCAGAAGTCATCTTCTTCATCGCCGTGGAATTGAATGAGATCAATTCTAACGCTATCCAGAACCTTTTGCACCTCATCTGCCGAAGGGTTCACGAACAACGCGGTCACGGTAACAAAGGCAGGTACCGCTGCAATCACAGCCCTGGCCTGTGCCACATCCACTGCCCGCGGACTGGGAGGATAAAACACCAGCCCGACCGCATCCGCACCGGCCTGCACTGCTGCATGAGCATCACCGGCACGGGTCAGGCCACAGATTTTGGTACGGGTTCGGAACTGAACAGCAGACATAAAGGACTTCCGGCAAAAGCCGGAATTTTAACAGGGCGGCGGTCAGGAATCAGCTCTGCTGTGCAGCCAGTACCGGTTCCAGCAGAGCCGGACCATAAGGCTGACAGGGAATATCGAAGGCTTCCGGGTAATCTACCCCGACGAAATACAGTCCTTCACCCGGCGCAGTAATACCTGCCTGTTTGCGATCACGGGATGCCAGCACATCGGCCACCCACTCCACCGGCTTGCTGCCTTCACCAACAGGCAACAGCACGCCGACAATATTACGCACCATATGATAGAGAAACGCACTGCACTCCAGCTCCAGCATAATAATCCGGCCCCAGCGCCGGACCTGAATATGGTGCATGGTTTTAACCGGGCTTTTCGCCTGACAGTCCTTGGCCCTGAAGGCAGAAAAATCGTGCTCACCGAGCAGCTGCTGCGCCGCCTGATGCATCAGCCCGGCATCCAGAGGATAGCGCCACCAGGTCAGCTGATCGTGCTGCAGCGCCTGCTTGGCCGGGCCATTATTAATCAGATAACGGTAACGTCGTGCGCGGGCTTTATAGCGGGCATGAAAGTCACCGGAGACAGCGCCAATCCACTGCAACGCCACACCGTCCGGCAGATTGGTATTCACCCCCATCAGCCAGCCGTAATCAGTGCGCTTTGATGGCGAGTCAAAATGAATAACCTGGCGCGTGGCATGCACACCAGTATCCGTGCGTCCGGCACAGGCTATTTCAACCGGGTGATTGGCGACTTTCGAAATGGCCGCTTCGAGAGCGGCCTGAATGGTGGGTTCGTCGTGGTGTTTCTGCTTCTGCCAGCCGTGGAAATACGATCCATTGTATTCCACGACAGCAGCATAACGCTGAACTTCAGCTTGATCGTCAGACATGCTTTATCAGGAAAGACCATCCATCAGTTCACGGGCGTCTGTTTTCTGCTGATCCGATCCTTCCTGCACAACTTCCTGCAGCAGTTCACGGGCGCCATCGAAGTCTTCCATATCAATATAGGCCCGGGCCAGATCCAGCTTGGTGGCACACTCATCAGTACCCGCCAGGAAATCAAACTCATCATCTGCAGCCGCCAGTTCATCCAGATCAATCTCACCAGCAGAAGATTCATCGTCACCAATAACCGGCAGATCGTCATCTGCGGCAAGAAGTGGAATATCCTCTTCTTCTGTCGCCGGAGCAGATTCAGGTTCTTCCAGGCTGGTCAGCTCGCTGTCCAGCTCATCCAGGTCGGCAGAGAAATCGAGATTCTCATCCGCGGCGGTTTCTTCTGCAGCGGTTTCACCGGCAATTGCATCGAGCTCGCTTTCCAGCGCCTGCAGGTCATCCTGTTCAGCTTCAGCAAAACCGGTCTCCCCTTCCATATCGAAGGACAGATCAGGCAATCCATCAGAGGCTTCACCACCATCCAGAATACCTTCCAGCTGAGACAGCTCGTCACTGCTTTCTTCTTCAGTTCCGCTTTCCGGAGCTGCATCAGCCAGATCAAACTCCAGTGACATATCATCTTCTTCCACTGCCGCCGGGCTTTCCGGATCGTCAGCAATGGTTTCTTCCAGCGGCGTGTCCAGACTGCCCAGATCAAACTCCAGCGCATCGGCCTCGCCTTCATCTGCCAGGGTTTCATCCAGCGACGGAATATCTGCTTCTTCTGCTACAGACTCTTCTGCCGCATCACTGAAATCGAAGTCCAGACTGTTATCATCCCCGCTCAGAGCGTCATCGGTCAGCTCAGGCAGTACTTCCGGCTGTGTCGCTGGTACATCCGTTTCTGCAGTATCCAGATCGAAATCCAGACCATCATCCAGATCAAGTGTCGGTACTTCTTCCAGACCGGAATCCGTATCCAGAGATACCTCGTCATCACTTGCCAGCACCGGCTCATCACCCAGATCTTCAGACAGATCCAGCGCATCGCCGAAGTCCAGACCATCGGAGAAATCATCACTGACAGAGTCATCCAGTGACGGAATCTCATCATCCAGCGACAGACCGGTTGCTGCTGCCGCGGCAGCGACCGGCGCCAGCGGCGCAGACAGACGGCTGCGCAGCAATTCAGCCTGTTCGTTGGCCTGACGGTCACCCAGCTTCTGCAACTCACCTTCGGCGTCGGCAAAGGCTCCGGCTTCGTCCATTTCGACATACACTTCAAGCAGTTTCAGACGCAGATCAGAACGGCTTGGTTCTTTTTCAATGGCGTCCTGCAGCAGCTCAATCGCCTGATCAAATTTACCGTACGCGATATAAATATCAGATTCACTGATCACATCTTCGGTCTGAGCGACTGTTTCGTACTCACCCTGATCATGCTCATCAATATCACCCAGATCCAGATCTTCGAGACCTTCACTGTCACTCCCGGCCGCCGCCAGTTCATCTTCATCGAAGTCAAAATCTTCCAGACTGTCGTTGTCGATTTCAGTCTCAGCGAACGCCACGTCATCAGCAGCAAACTCTTCCTGCTCTTCTTTTTCAGCTGGCTTACGTTTTTTCAGCACACGGGCAATCAGCACGCCGATCAGAGCCAGAATACCCAGTCCCGCCAGCGGAATCTGAGGGTTCTGCATCATTTCATCAACCAGTGTCGGCTTCGCGCGCAGGGCTTCTTCCTGCTCCGCCATCATGGCTGCAATACGGGCACGGCGGGCTGCCGCTTCCGCTGCTTCTTTCTCAGCGTTGGCGGCGGCATCTTCTTCGGCGGCAACAGGCTCTTCCGCGCCTTCGGCATAGTTGAAGTCAACGGCAGCCTCATCTTCTGCGGCCTCTTCATCCGCTGCGCTCTCGCCAGTTTCAGCCACAGCAGCCGTTCCGGTTGCCGGAGCAACCGCTTCCGTTTCCGCCTGTCCGGCATCAGCCTGAGCTTCCTCAGCAGCCGCGTCTTCTGCGCCTTCAACCTGCATGATCGCCAGCTGATCATCTTTCAGCGACATCAGACGCTGCAGGGTATTAATCTGTTCTTCCAGTGCTTCCAGGCGCTCACGCAGCTCCTGATTTTCGCGCCGGCTTTTATCAACATTTTCCAGCGCAATGGCCAGTTCATTTTCCAGCGCCTGCTGACGGCCGTCGCCGGCAGCCAGGCCGGAATCACCGCTGGCACCGGCTGATTCTGCATTGTCAGATTCAGCACTCAGCAGGCGGACTTCACCGCCATCCGCGCCGCCTTTGACAGCAGCAGACTGACCGGCACGGCCAGTGGCGTCGAGCTGAGCAGCACCGCTCAGTTCGTGATTCTGACGGTTAACTTCGGCCACAGCACGGGCCATGGAAATTTCGCGGACGGCCTCAGCATCCGGAATACGCAGCACCTGATGAGTTTTCAGGCGATTGATATTGCCGCCAATAAAGGCATCCGGGTTCTGATCCTGAATCGCCAGCATCATCTGCTGAGCACTGATACTGCGGTCGGTGCGGGTCTGCAGGGCAATTTCCCACAGCGTGTCATTCGGCTGGACTTTGTAGGTACCAGGCGCGGCCGGTTCAGTTTCCCAGCGGCTCAGATGTGATTCCTGCTGAGCAGGCTCTATCTCATACTCTTCCTGCGCCGGTGTCTGCGAGGTAATGCTATTCCCCTGCGGCGTATTCACCAGCGGGCGGATCTCCTGCTCAGCAAACGTGGGCGGATCCAGCAGTACAGTGTATTCGCGCAGGACACGACCGGACGGCCAATTCAGTTCAACGAGGAAGTTCAGGAAGGGTTCATTAACCGGTTCGCGGGAGGTCAGAACAACCTTATCGCCCTCAACCTGAAATTTAATTTTGGTAAGGAAGTACAGGCGGTCAACACCGGCGCGTTCAAAATCCCCGGCAGTAGCCAGTGACGGCTTGATTTCCCACTTCGATAACCCATCGCTGTCAACCAGATTAATCTCAGCTTTCAGCGGCTGATTCAGTGCCGACTGCAATGTCAGCTCGCCCAGGCCCAGCGCCAGCAACTGAGATGACGCTGTCAGTCCCCCGACCAGCATTATGGTGTTCGCAAGTAGGCGCTTCATTGGTGCTTCCTTGTTGTCATACGGCGATTATCCGCCCCGTATTGTGTCGAAAACAGTTTTCGTCGGGTATTCCTGACCCAGCTTACTTATAGATTCCCTTCATAAGCAGGCGTAAGTATCAAATATAAAAAACGTTTACGCAATGTTTTGCCCCTACAGTCAGGGACAAATACGATAGGAAATAAAGAGTTAGGTCACATTTTGGAGAAAATAAATGAAAAAACGGGCAGAACGCCCGTTTTTCACTCAGCGGATCATGCCTGATCCAGCAGAATCCGCAGCATACGGCGCAGCGGTTCCGCCGCCCCCCACAACAGCTGATCACCCACGGTAAAGGCTGAAATATACTCCGGCCCCATGGTCAGTTTACGGATCCGGCCAACCGGAATACTCAGCGTGCCGGTGACTTTCGCCGGGGTCAGTTCCTGCATGGACGCCTCGCGCTCATTCGGGATGACTTTAACCCAGTCGTTATGGCCAGCGAGGATGGATTCAATTTCCGCCACCGGCAGATCTTTCTTCAGCTTGATGGTAATCGCCTGGCTGTGACAACGCATCGCGCCGACACGCACACACAGACCATCAACCGGCACCGGTGCTGCAGAACGCCCCATAATCTTGTTGGCTTCCACCTGCGCCTTCCACTCTTCACGGCTCTGGCCGGATTCGAGCTGGGAGTCGATGTAGGGAATCAGGCTGCCCGCCAGCGGAACACCGAACTGCTCTGTCGGCAGCGCATCACTGCGGATGAAATCCGCTACCTGACGGTCGATCTCCAGAATCGCACTGGCCGGATCATCCAGCTTGTCCTTAACTTCGGCGTGGATAGCCCCCATCTGACTGATCAGTTCGCGCATATGACGCGCACCGGAACCGGACGCCGCCTGATAGGTCTGCGGCGCCACCCACTCGACCAGATCTTTCTCAAACAGACCGCCCAGAGCGAGCAGCATCAGGCTGACGGTACAGTTGCCACCGACGTAGGTTTTAACGCCACTGTCGATGCCTTTGGTGATGACATCCTTGTTAACCGGATCCAGCACAATAATCGCATCATCTGCCATACGCAGGGAGGACGCCGCATCAATCCAGTAACCCTGCCAGCCAGCAGCCCGCAGTTGCGGATAAACTTCTTTGGTGTAGTCACCACCCTGACAGGTGATGATGGCATCCTGGGTTTTCAGAACATCGATATCGAATGCATCTTCCAGAACGCCACAGTCTTTGCCGGCAAAATCCGGCGCTGGTTTACCACGCTGGGATGTGGTGAAAAACAGCGGCTCGATCTGATCGAAATCTTTTTCTTCCTGCATGCGCTGCATCAGCACGGAACCTACCATGCCACGCCAGCCCACCAGGCCAACTTTCATAGAAGCCATAATTACCCCTCGTTTAAGGCAGCCAGAACCGCCTCACCCATTTCATTGGTAGTTACTTTGGTCATACCAGCGGAGAAGATATCTCCGGTGCGCAGCCCCTGATCCAGCACCTTGCTGACAGCCGCTTCAATTGCGTCTGCCGCCGCGCCGGCATCCAGTGAATAACGCAGCATCATCGCCGCCGACAGAATAGTCGCCAGCGGGTTAGCAATTCCCTGACCGGCGATATCGGGGGCAGATCCGTGGCATGGTTCGTACATACCCTTGTTGTTCACATCCAGAGATGCAGAAGGCAGCATACCGATAGAACCGGTCAGCATCGCTGCTGCATCAGACAGAATGTCGCCGAACATATTGCCGGTTACCATCACGTCAAACTGTTTGGGTGCGCGCACCAGCTGCATAGCAGCGTTATCCACGTACATGTGGGACAGCTCAACATCCGGATATTCTTTCGCCACTTCGTTCATAATTTCGCGCCACAGCACGGTCACTTCCAGAACGTTGGCTTTATCGACGGAGCACAGTTTGCCGTTACGTTTCTGCGCCGATTCAAACGCCACTTTGGCAATACGGCGGATTTCAGACTCGTTGTACACGTAGGTGTTGTAACCTTCGCGCTCGCCGTTTTCCAGCGTACGGATACCACGGGGCTGACCGAAATAAATACCGCCGGTCAGTTCACGAACAATCAGGATATCCAGGCCAGAAACAATTTCCGCTTTCAGACTGGAGGCATCCGCCAGCTGCGGATACAGAATGGCCGGACGCAGGTTACCGAACAGGCCGAGCTGTTTGCGGATACCCAGCAGTCCCATCTCAGGACGCAGATCGCGGTTTTCCAGGTTATCCCATTTTGGACCACCCACTGCACCCAGCAGAACGGCGTCGGCCGCACGGGCTTTTTCCAGTGTAACGTCCGGCAGTGGCGTGCCATGCTCATCATAAGCGGCACCGCCCACCAGCGCCTGATCCAGCTCAAGACCCAGATCAAAACGACTGTTGACGTTTTCCAGAACCTTTACCGCTTCTGCCACGATTTCAGGACCAATACCGTCACCCGGCAGAACAAGAATTTTTTTACTCATATTGTATTTCTCTGAATTCTGATACAACAAAGCCGGACCAGAGTGAATCATGGCCCGGCGCTTTATTTCAACAGCCGCTCAGTCGTTGAACAGCCATGGTGCCTGCTGACGGCGCTGTTCTTCATAAGCGCGGATAACGTCGGCATCCTGCAGGGTCAGACCGATATCATCCAGACCGTTCAGCAGGCAATGCTTACGGAACGGATCCACATCAAACGGAATTTCGTCGCCATCCGCTGTACGGATTACCTGAGCCTCCAGATCCACCGTCAGCTGGTAGCCTTCATTGGCTTCCACAGCTTTAAACAGATCGTCGACGATTTTTTCATCGAGAATGATCGGCAGCAGACCATTTTTGAAACTGTTGTTGAAGAAAATATCGGCAAAACTCGGCGCGATAATAGCCCGGAAGCCATAATCTTCCAGTGCCCACGGCGCATGTTCACGGCTGGAACCGCAGCCAAAGTTTTCCCGTGCCAGCAGCACCGAAGCTCCCTGATAACGGGGTTTATTGAGCACAAAATCCGGATTCAGCGGACGGCCGGAATTATCAGCATCCGGCTGACCTTCATCCAGATAACGCAGCTCATCAAACAGATTCGGGCCAAAGCCGGTACGCTTGATCGACTTCAGAAACTGCTTGGGGATAATCATATCGGTATCCACGTTGGCGCGATCCATAGGCGCCACGATACCTGTGTGTACGGTAAATGGTTTCATCGTTTATCCCCCTTAAAACTCACGCACGTCAACAAAATGACCGGCAATCGCAGCCGCGGCAGCCATCGCCGGGCTGACCAGATGCGTACGGCCACCGTAACCCTGACGACCTTCGAAGTTACGGTTCGAGGTTGAGGCGCAGTGCTCGCCGCTGCCGAGTTTGTCGGCATTCATCGCCAGACACATGGAGCAGCCTGGTTCACGCCATTCAAAACCGGCTTCAAGGAAGATCTGATCCAGACCTTCTTTTTCCGCCTGCTCTTTCACCAGACCGGAGCCCGGCACCACCATCGCCTGCTTGATCGTTCCCGCAACCTTACGCCCTTTGGCTACGTCAGCAGCAGCGCGCAGGTCTTCAATGCGGGAATTGGTGCAGGAACCGATAAACACACGATCGAGCTGAATATCTGTCATTTTCTGACCAGGCTTCAGACCCATGTATTCGTATGCCCGGGTAAAAGCAGAGCGCTCGACGTCATCTTCCGCGTCGTCGAGAGTCGGCACCGTACCGTCAACGGTGGTTACCATTTCCGGCGACGTTCCCCAGGTCACCTGCGGTTTGATATCTTCCGCGCGGATTTCCACGACCTTGTCGAATACCGCATCCTCGTCGGACACCAGATCTTTCCACGCTGCCAGCGCCATATCCCACTGATCGGCTTTCGGCGCGTACGGACGGCCTTTCACATAGGCGGCCGTTTTTTCATCAAAGGCAACCAGACCAACACGGGCACCGGCTTCAATGGCCATGTTACACATGGTCATGCGGGCTTCCATGCTCAGCGAGCGGATAGCAGAGCCACCGAATTCCATGGCGGTACCGGTACCGCCAGCCGTGCCGATAATGCCGATGATGTGCAGCACCACATCCTTACCGGTCACGCCTTTACCCAGCTCACCGTCGACCCGGATGAGCATGTTTTTCATTTTGCGCTGAATCAAACACTGGGTCGCCAGCACGTGCTCGACTTCCGAGGTACCGATACCATGCGCCAGCGCAGCAAACGCACCGTGGGTCGCAGTATGAGAGTCACCACAGACGACGGTCATACCCGGCAGCGTAGCACCCTGCTCCGGGCCAACCACATGCACAATGCCCTGACGCTTGTCGGCCATTTTGAATTCGGTGATACCGAAATCATCACAGTTCTCATCCAGGGTTTTCACCTGAATACGGGAAACAGAATCCTTAATGCCGTCAATGCCGGCTTCACGCTCCGCTTTATCGGTGGAGACGTTGTGATCCGGTGTCGCCAGGTTGGCGTTCAGGCGCCATGGTTTGCGGCCGGCAATACGCAGACCTTCAAACGCCTGCGGTGAGGTCACTTCATGCAGCAGCTGACGGTCGATGTAGATAAGCGCCGTACCGTCATCACGTTCTTTAACAACGTGCTGTTCCCAGAGTTTGTCGTACAGGGTTTTCCCAGCCATCGGGAGTTCCTCTCTTTATGCATCACGGATGATTTGTATTGCTTAAGGATACGCCTTCTGCTAAACAACTCAAATTCATATTTTTCCTAGTTTGGATTCTTATCTGGAATAGACGATGGATACCCAATCCCTGAAAGCTTTCCTCGCCGTGGCCGAACAGCAATCCTTTTCGCACGCCGCCGAACATCTGCATCTGACCCAGTCGGCCGTCAGCAAACGCATCCAGCAACTGGAGCTGCACCTGAACACACCGCTGTTTGACCGCCACAACCGTACCGTCAGCCTCACCGAAGCCGGCTATGCGCTGCTGCCGAAAGCACGTCAGATCCTCGACCTGGTAGCCGATACCGAATTACAGCTGATGAATCTGGAAGGCGAAGTCAGCGGCACCCTGTCATTGGCCACCAGTCATCACATCGGTCTGCACCGCCTGCCGCCACTGCTGCGCGAATTTACCTCACGCTACCCGCTGGCACAGCTCAACCTCAGCTTTATGGGCTCTGAACGCGCTTATCAGGCGGTCAATCTGCGGCAGGTGGAGCTGGCCCTGACGACCCTCGATATTGACAACCCGGAGCCGGATGAACTGAGTGTCACAGCGCTGTGGCAGGACGACATGGTCTGCGTCTGTGCGCCGGATCACCCGCTGGCCTCAATCCCCCGCCTGAGTCTCACCGACCTGTCAGCGGTACCGGCTATCCTGCCTGAACCCGACACCATTACCTTCCAGCTGATCGAACGGGTTTTCCGCCGTCACGGCCTGACCCTGCATTCCCCCATGCCCACCAATTATCTGGAAACCATCAAGATGATGGTCAGTGTCGGCATCGGCTGGAGCCTGTTGCCGGCCAGCATGCTCGACAATCAGCTGCACCAGCTTGACTGGCCGGGCGAAAGTGTCAGCCGCCAGCTCGGTCTGGTGCATCTGAAAAAGCGCACGCTCAGTAATGCAGCCACAGCACTGATCAGAATTCTGCAGCAGAATTAGAACAATCTTGATCAGGAACAAGCTGTATCCGTATTGACAGGACTAGTGTTAATCTAATGTTTTTATCGTCGGTTGTCTGCAAGGGGAAAGTTATGCTCGATATCAATCATATTCTTGTCGTTCTGGACGATGAGCATCCGGAACAGATTGCACTGGACCGTGCACTCTGGCTGGCTGGTTCCCTGAAGGCCGACCTGACACTGGTGACCAGCACCTACGAAGCCTATTGCGAAGAGAGTTCTTCTCTCGATGAAGAAACCCGCAGCCGCATTAAATCTGCGCTCATGGATAAAGCGTCCAAATGGCTGAGCAGTTTTATTCCGGAAGGCGATGACATCAGCATTCAGTGTGAAGTTTACTGGCACAAGCACATGCACGAAGCCGTACTGGAAGCCCTGCATCACAAGAACTACGATCTGGTGGTCAAAGGCACCCACAAGCACGGCCTGATGGACCGCATATTCACCCATACCGACTGGAACCTGCTGCGCACCTGCCCGGCGCCGGTAATGCTGGTCAAATCCGCCGCCCCCTGGCGCAATAACCGGGTACTGGCGTCAGTCGATGCCACCTCCGGCGATGAAGGCCATCAGCTGATTAACGATAATATTCTGTCATTCGCTGAGCATCTGGCCGACCACTTTGCCACTGACCTGCATCTGGCTAACGCTTACCCGCTGGTATCCGTTGCCTTTGCCATGGTGCCGGAAGTTACGGCTCCGGACGATATTCAGAAATACATCACCGAGCAGCATCAGGAAGCCTGTGATGCGCTGGCGAAAAAATACAACATTGCCGAAGACCACGTACACATCGGTGAAGGCGATGCCGATAGCGTTGTGGCCAAAATCAGTAAAGATATTGAAGCGGACGTCGCGGTTATCGGTACCGTTGGCCGCGCTGGTCTGGCCGGTGTACTGATCGGCAACACGGCGGAATTACTGGTCGACAAAGTGGATTGCGATGTCATCGTCATCAAGCCGTCTGACGGCGTAGCCCCGGACGCCGACTGACAACGACAGAGGGCAGCAATACGCTGCCCTCTTTATTTCATTATTGCTGCCTTTTCCCTGCCGGCCGGCAGAAAATAACAACACCATGAAAACCTTATTGCTCATTGCCCACACCCCGTCGGTCAACACACACCGACTGCTGGATGCCTGCCGTGCAGGTTTCAGCCAGGCTGAATGCACCCGGACGCAGTTGCAGGTTCTGTCCTGCGCCGACGCGGATGCAGAAATCACCCGCCAGGCTGACGCCATTATTCTTTTTACCCCGGAAAATCTCGGCTACATGAGTGGTGCTCTGAAGGATTATTTCGACCGTATTTATTATCCCTGTCTGGAACACACACAGGGATTGCCCTGCACAGCCATCATCCGCGCCGGACATGACGGTACCGGCACCCGCCGGGCACTGGAAACCATCACTACCGGCTTACGCTGGCGCTGGGTACAGGAGCCACTTACCCTGCGCGGGGAATGGCAGGACAGTTTTGTTCAGGAGTGTGCGGAGCTGGTTGCCGGTATGGCCGCTGCCGTAGACGCCGGTATTGTCTGATCATCGTCCCCGCGGGCGTACGCTGGCCGTGGTCGCTGCGTGCGGGCAAACTGCAGAAAATCATTACAGGGCATTGGCCGGGCAATATGATATCCCTGAATGGTGTCACACTTCTGGCCGGCCAGTATCCGCCATTGCTCAGCGTCTTCCACCCCTTCTGCCACCACTTCCAGCTGCAGGCGCCTGCCCATAGCGATGACAGCACTGGTCAGCGCCCGGTCATGAGGGTCCGTGCCTATCTGATCAATAAAGGAACGGTCGATTTTAATTTCTGTGACCGGCAGTTTATGAATATACGCCAGTGATGAATAGCCAGTGCCGAAATCATCCACCGACACACCAACACCAATCGCCCTGAGCTGCGACAATTGCTGTGCTGCTTTTTCAAAATCATTGAGCATTGCGGTCTCGGTTATCTCCACCGTCAGCTGCTGCGGTTCCAGCGCATAACGGGACAACAAGCCGGAGATATCGTGAATCAGCTCAGAATCCAGCAGATTAGCCGGTGACAGATTTACCGAAATACGCAGTGGTTTCTGACAAAGTTCAGAGAGTTGCTGAATAAACGCGCACGCCTCGCGCATCACATACGTATCAATCTGACGGATCATTCCGGTTGCCTCTGCCAGCGGAATAAATTCCGCCGGACTGACATTACCCAGATCGCGGTTATACCAGCGCACCAGAGCTTCAGCCCCCACCAGTTCACCCGTCTGGCAATCCACCTGAGGCTGGTAGTGCACGCGCATTTCATTACGCTTCCAGCAGCCTTCCATTTCATGTTCCAGCTTTTTGCTGCGCAGCATCTGCTCAGCAATAGAACAGGAATAATTCACAATCTGACCACGGCCGTCCGCTTTCGCCTTATGCAAAGCCGCATCCGCTTTACCCAGCAGATCTTCCGCCGACGAGGCATCTTCCGGATAGGTGGCGACACCGACGCTGACGCCCAACCGGATAATGCGGTTCTCAACCTCAAACTCATCCTGCAGGGAAGCCATCAGCGCCATGATCAGCACATCCTGGCTGCCCAGACTGTTGGCATCGCGCAGCACAATCATAAATTCATCGCCACTGTGTCTCGCCACCCAGTCATGGGATGACAATACCGTCTGCAGCCGTGCCGGCACCTGACGCAGCACCTGATCACCGACAGAATGACCATGCTGATCATTGACGCGGTTGAAATAATCCAGATTCAGTAACACCAGCGTTAACGGGTTGTCTGCCTGTTTATGAATGCTGCTATTGATCAGCTGCAGCAGACGGCCACGGTTTAACAGCCCGGTCAGCGGATCATGATGCGCCTGAAACAGCAGGTAAGCGCGGTAACGGCGCTGCTGATTCATCACCAGAATATGAATAAATACCGTTCCCATAACCAGCAGAAGCAGAATCCAGAAAGCCGGCTGCAGCGACTGCAGCAGAGCCTGACGGTACACTTCCCGCGGACGCAGCACCAGACTGTAAAGGCCCGGCTCTATACGGGCAAAATGCACGCGGTAATCAACATTGTCACCGGTCGTCCACTGGCGGATATCCAGCCAGCCGGAGTTACTGTCCTGATGGCGGATACGGGACATAATGGACTGCATCAGCCTGAGTCCTTCATGACTGCTGAAGGAATTGAAATCCGGTGCTGAATAGCGCGGAATACCATCCACGCCGACCACCGCAATCCGGGTATCCCGGCCCAGATTTATTTCCTCCCAGCCATTCAGCCGGTCCTGCAGTGTCACCCGCGCGGTGATGGTGCCCACAACCTCCCCACTGTTATCGTTACGCACCGCAAAAAAAATCGGCAGCAGCCACTCACCATTCAGGGCATCCCACTCAGGAGCCCCCTTTATCACCTGCGATGACGCGTGGGCCGCCTGTATTTCGCGGCTGAACACAGAAACCGTCGCCGGATCCGCCCCATCCCCACTCGCGGAGGCATAAAAACGCTGTCCGCCAGCCGCAGTAATATAGGCAATACTGCGGACGCCATTGGGGAAATGAATAATATTGTCCAGCAGAGTCTGCCCTTCTGTCTTCAGACCGGATTCAGACAATACCGACAGACGCTGGCCCAGCATTTTAAAACCGGCCTCTCTCTGCTGCACAATCGCGCGCGAATTCTGCAGCACAACCTGATTAATGTGCGCGATTTCATTGTCGCCACTGGTCAGCGTTATCTGCCAGCTGTACAGGGAAAAGACAGCCATCAGCACACAAAGTACCGCCAGCGAAAGGGGCAGGACCCAGGCGGACGACTGTTTCGCAACAGACGGGCTGACAGAATCGGAAAGGTAAGACATCAGAAGGCCAGGTGACAGGTGGAAAGGATGGTCAGAGATCTCTCAATTATCACACGGCAAGACTATCAGCGGGAATTACTTAATGACACATTCAATAAGTAACAGTCGGCAACAATATCCGTCGATATGTTACCGGACGTGAAACGACAGAGCCGCTGCCGCGGCTCTGTCTGACAGCATCAGTGGCGGATGCCTTTGCTACTGAGGATGGTTTCGATCTCACCCAGACAGGCCGGATCATCAATGGTGGAAGGCGTCTGATACTCTTCACTGTTGGCAATATTACGCAGTACTTTACGCAGAATTTTGCCGGAACGGGTCTTCGGCAGACGCTGCACAATGATTGCATCACGGAAACTGGCTACGGCACCGATCTGATCGCGCACGCGCTGCACCAGTTCAGCCCGCAGGGTATCTTCGTCCACCTCAACACCGTCTTTCAGCAGCACCAGCCCCAGCGGTTCCTCACCCTTGAGATCACTGTGCCGGCCGATCACCGCACATTCAGCCACGGCTTCATGCCCGGCGACGACTTCTTCCATTTCACCGGTCGACAGACGGTGTCCGGCAACATTGATGATGTCATCGGTACGGCCCAGTACAAACAGGTAGTTATCCTCATCCAGATAACCGCCATCACCGGTCACGTAATAACCGTTATACGTGCCCAGATAACCAGCGACAAAACGCTCATGGTTGTTCCAGATGGTCGGCAGACAACCCGGCGGCAGCGGCAGTTTAATGGCGATACTGCCCTGCTCGTTCTGCCCGACCGGCGTGCCTTTCGGATCCAGAATCTGCACGTTATAACCCGGCGACGGACGGGTAACAGACCCGGCTTTAACCCGCGCCGGCTCCAGCCCCATATGATTGCCGGCAATCGCCCAACCGGTTTCCGTCTGCCACCAGTGGTCCACTACCGGGCGTTTGATATGCTGAATAACCCAGTCGTACGTTGGCGGGTCCAGACGTTCACCGGCCATAAACACCGTTTTCAGCTTGCTGAGATCGTATTGTTTAACCTGCTCACATTCAGGATCTTCCTTGCGGATAGCACGGAAGGCAGTAGGTGCGGCAAACAGGCCTTTCACACCGTATTCTTCACACACCCGCCAGAAGGCACCAGCATCCGGTGTGCGCACCGGTTTACCCTCGTAGAAAACCGTGGTGCAACCGGCCAGTAATGGCGCATAAACAATATAAGAGTGACCCACCACCCAGCCAACATCCGATGCCGCCCAGAAAACATCACCCGGCTGCATGTCGTACACCACTTCCATGCTGTAATTCATCGCTACGGCATGGCCGCCGTTATCCCGTACAACCCCTTTCGGTTTACCCGTCGTGCCGGAGGTATAAAGGATATACAGAGGATCCGTTGCTTTCACGGTTGCGCAGTCTGCCGGCTGGGAGTCTGCAAAAGTCGCCATCCAGTCCAGATCACGGCCGGCGGTCAGTTCACAACGGCTGGTTTCACGTTGATAAATCAGGCAACAGCCCACTTTGTGCTGCGCCAGATCAATCGCGGCATCGAGAATCGGCTTATATTCAATAACCCGGTCAACTTCGATACCACAGGAAGCCGACATAATGACTTTCGGCTCGGCATCATCAATCCGTACCGCCAGTTCGTGGGCGGCAAAACCACCGAAAACCACCGAATGAATGGCACCGATACGGGCACAGGCCAGCATCGCAATCGCCGCTTCAGGAATCATCGGCATATAAATAATGACGCGGTCCCCCTGCTCCACCCCCTGAGCCTTCAGCATGCCGGCACAGCGGGCAACCGCTTCGGTCAGCTGGCTATAGGTATAGGTACGCTTGTCACCGGTGACAGGAGAATCATAAATCAGGGCCAGCTGATCGCCACGGCCATTCAGCACATGGTAATCCAGGGCAAGATAAGCCGTATTCAGCTCACCATCAACAAACCAGCGGTCAACGCCGTTATCATCCTTCGCCAGGATCGTCTCAGGTTCCTTAAACCACTGAATACGCTGTGCTTGTTTTTTCCAGAAGGTTTCGGGCTGCTCAATTGAGGCCCGGTATTCTTGTTCGTATCTCATACAGGCTCCCCCGCTGTTTACGCATATACCTTAGGGGAAATACGGATTAGTGAGCTATTCGACCAAGGGTCATAACACGAAAGTCGATCATTCGTCCGGTATTACCAGTGCCCGAACACTCTCACGCAAAGCAAAAGCACCATGTGCATACAGGCCTCCCAGCCACCAGGGCACAAAAAACACCTGCTGCTGACTGTAAGCCACCCAGCCCATCGCACCGAGAACCCCCTCCGTCAACATCCCCCCAAGCGCCAGCAATACTGCCAGTAACAACAGAAACCGGCGTTCGTAAGTGAAGCAAAGACGGATCAGGAAAATGCTGTACAAGATAGCGGCCAGCAAGGCAGGACTGCTGTTGGCAAAGCCGGTCAGAAGATACGTCATAACAAACATCGCCATGCTTTCTGTCATCAGCCCGGCATTGCCCCTGCGCCGGCTGGTTGTCAGCTGCAGGCTATCTGCCAGCACCTTCACCAGCAGCAGATAGGCCACACCCAGGATAAAAAAGGCCACGAAAAACAAGGGAAAAACCCAGCCCGCCTGACCAAACCATACAGGGTGAGGATAACTCAGCGCTGCCGAATAAATATGCATCGCATCGCAGAAGGCACAGACAACCGCAGCCAATAACGCCAGCATCAGCAGGGATATGAATAATTTATTTGCTCCACCGGTTCTCATGGAATAATTCCTTATTATTATTCCAGGGCACTATAGCGGTGACTGGCGTCTGCCAGAAAGGTGCATATAAGCCGTTCTCCGGCTCATCAGATTCTTTACCGGCATAAAAAAACCCGCCGCAGCGGGTTTTTCTGAAGTGTACAGCTGAAACGGTATTACCAGCCAGTCACTTCTTTCAGTGCTTCACCAATCTGCGCCAGAGAGCGGACGGTTTTAACACCAGCGTCTTCCAGTGCTGCGAATTTTTCATCCGCAGTACCTTTACCGCCAGAGATAATCGCACCGGCATGACCCATACGCTTACCTTTTGGTGCAGTCACACCGGCGATGTAAGAGACAACCGGCTTGGTAACATTCGCTTTGATATAAGCCGCAGCTTCATCTTCAGCAGTACCACCAATTTCACCGATCATCACGATCGCTTCAGTCTGAGGGTCGTTCTGGAACATTTCCAGAATATCGATGAAGTTAGAACCCGGAATCGGGTCACCACCGATACCAACACAGGTTGACTGGCCGAAACCATAGTCAGTAGTCTGCTTAACCGCTTCGTAAGTCAGAGTACCGGAACGGGATACGATACCCACTTTACCTGGCAGATGAATGTGGCCCGGCATAATACCGATCTTACATTCTCCCGGCGTGATAACACCCGGACAGTTAGGACCGATCAGGCGGACGCCCAGCTCATCACACTTCACTTTACACTGCAGCATATCCAGTACCGGAATGTGCTCAGTGATACATACGATCAGTTTGATACCGGCGTTAGCCGCTTCCAGGATGGAGTCTTTACAGAAAGGTGCCGGAACGTAGATAACAGATGCTTCTGCACCGGTCGCTTCAACCGCGTCCTTTACCGTATTGAAAACCGGCAGACCCAGATGCTCAGTACCGCCTTTACCCGGCGTTACACCACCAACCATTTTGGTGCCGTAAGCAATTGCCTGTTCAGAGTGAAAAGTACCCTGACCGCCAGTGAAACCCTGACAGATAACTTTAGTGTCTTTATTAATCAGAATAGACATAACTTAGTTCCCCGCTGCCTTAACTGCCTGAACAGCGGCGTCTGTTAAACTTTCCGCCGCGATGATATCGAGACCAGATTCGCCCAGAACTTTCTTACCAAGATCTGCATTGGTACCTTCCAGACGGACAACTACGGGAACATTAACGCCCACTTCTTTCACTGCGCCGATAATACCTTCTGCGATCATGTCGCAGCGTACGATACCACCGAAGATATTAACCAGAACGGCCTTAACTTTTTCGTCAGACAGAATCAGTTTGAATGCATGCGCAACACGTTCTTTAGTTGCACCACCACCGACGTCGAGGAAGTTAGCCGGGAAACCACCATGCAGAGCAACCATGTCCATGGTACCCATAGCCAGGCCAGCACCGTTAACCATACAGCCGATGTTGCCATCCAGTGCCACATAGTTCAGATCCCATTCAGCAGCTTCAGCTTCACGGGCATCTTCCTGTGAAGGATCATGCATTTCCTGCAGGTCTTTATGACGGTATACAGAGTTACCATCAACACCAATTTTAGCGTCCAGACAGTGCAGATCACCGTCTTCTTTGATCACCAGCGGGTTGATTTCAATCAGCGCCAGATCTTTATCAATAAACAGCTGAGCCAGACCCATAAAGATCTTGGTGAACTGTTTAATCTGGTCACCCTGCAGGCCCAGTTTAAATGCCAGCTCACGACCCTGATAAGGTTGAGCACCGGTCAGCGGATCGATGGTCGCTTTCAGAATTTTTTCCGGCGTTTCTTCCGCAACTTTTTCAATTTCCACGCCACCTTCAGTCGATGCCATGAAAACAACGCGGCGGCTGGAGCGGTCTACCACCGCACCCAGATACAGTTCATTCGCGATATCTGTGCAGCTTTCAACCAGAATGCGGCTTACCGGCTGACCATTTTCATCAGTCTGATAAGTCACCAGGTTTTTACCCAGCCACTGTTCGGCAAACGCTTTAATTTCTTCTTTGGAAGAAACCAGTTTCACACCGCCCGCTTTACCACGGCCACCGGCATGCACCTGTGCTTTTACAACCCAGCGGTCGCCACCAATGGTGTCCGCTGCGGCGACTGCTTCTTCTGCAGTTTTGGCTGCCACACCAGTCGATACCGGCAAGCCGTACTGAGCAAAAAGCTGTTTACCCTGATATTCGTGAAGGTTCATCGCTTTTATCCTGTCTTATTTTTGTCGGGATTCCCCGACGGCCTGTGTTAACCGGGTTGCCGATTGTATCGTCCGCGTCTCCCGACGCATTCACCCGGCCATAAACAAAGGCCCGGTTTATCCGGGCCAAATCAGTTACTTTTTCTTAGGCTTTCTGTTCACTTTGTGAATCGCGGCATTGTTTACCGCCAGTGCAGCTTCGTGAACCGCTTCCGATACCGTCGGATGGGAGAAAACCATCATGCCGATATCTTCTGCGCTGGAGCCGAATTCCATCGCGATAACCATCTGCTGACACAGTTCACCAGCCGCGGGGCCGATAACGGTCGCGCCCAGAATGCGGTCAGATTCAGCATCAGCGATAATTTTCACGAAACCGTCAGTGTCACCGGACGCCATGGCACGGCCGATAGCAGCAAACGGGAACATACCAACGTTATAGTCAACGCCTTCAGCCTTAACCTGTTCTTCTGTTTTACCTACCGCCGCAATTTCAGGGTGAGTGTAAATAACAGAAGGTACAGCGTCGTAGTTAACCTGTGCTTTGTGACCAGCGATACGCTCTGCCACCATCACACCTTCTTCAGATGCTTTGTGAGCCAGCATAGGACCACGGACTACGTCACCGATCGCCCAGATTCCCGGTGCGTCAGTACGGCAGGTATCGTCGACATGAATGAAGCCACGCTCATCCAGTTCAACGCCGCAGTCACCTGACAGCAGACCTTCAGTGTAAGGACGACGGCCAACGGCAACGATCAGCTTGTCGAAAACTTCTTTCTTCTCACCGTCAGCGTCCTGATAGGTCACAGTAACCTGACCTTTCTTAACTTCGGTACCGGTTACACGCGCACCCAGGCGAATATCCATACCCTGCTTGGTGAACAGCTTCTGCGCTTCTTTAGCAGCAGCCTGATCCACGGTGTGCAGGAATTTGTCCTGTGCTTCCAGTACCACTACTTCAGAACCCAGACGCATCCACACACTGCCCAGTTCCAGACCGATAACACCAGCACCGATAACACCCAGGCGCTTCGGTACTTCGGTAAACTCCAGAGCACCGGTTGAATCGACAATAACGTCATCTGTCAGCGGCGCTGGCGGAATGTTAAACGGCACAGAACCGGTAGCGATAATAATGTTATCCGCTTCCAGAGTTTCAGTAGCGCCGGCATGATTGGTGAATTCAATCTGCTTGCCTGCCAGTACCTTACCGGTACCTTCAAAGGTAGTAACACCATTGGCTTTCAGCAGTGTTGCAACACCACCGGTCAGATTCTTAACAATCTGATCCTTACGCTTCAGCATGGCAGCAATATCAATTGTCACGTCACCGGTGCTGATACCGTGTACGTCAAACTTCTCTTTTGCTTCTTCATACTTATGAGAAGTATCGAGCAGCGCCTTGGACGGAATACAGCCAACATTCAGACAGGTTCCACCGAAGACGGTCTTACCTTCTTTATTCAGCCACTTTTCAATACAGGCGGTTTTCAGGCCGAGCTGTGCACTGCGGATCGCTGCTACATAACCACCCGGGCCACCGCCGACAACGACGACATCAAACTTCTTACTCATCATTCTTTCCTTTTCGTTACCCGGTTAAATGTCTAACAGCAGACGGGCCGGATCTTCCAGCAGGTCTTTAATGGTGACCAGGAACTGCACAGCTTCTTTACCATCGATCATACGGTGGTCATATGACAGAGCCAGGTACATCATCGGCAGAATAACCACTTCGCCATTGACGGCCATCGGGCGTTCCTGAATTTTATGCATACCCATGATCGCAGTCTGCGGTGGATTCAGGATCGGAGTCGACATCAGGGAACCGAAAGTACCCCCGTTGGTAATCGTGAAAGTACCGCCCTGCATTTCATCAATGCCCAGCTTACCGTCACGCGCACGTCCTGCGAAATCACCGATGGTGCTTTCAATTTCAGCCAGTCCCATTCCATCAGTATCACGCAGGATAGGTACAACCAGTCCACGTTCGGTGGAAACGGCAACCCCTACATCCTGATAACCGTGATAAACCATATCGTTACCATCGATGGATGCATTAACAGCCGGGAAGCGCTTCAGTGCTTCGGTAGCAGCTTTCACGAAGAAAGACATAAAGCCGAGTTTCACATCATGTTTTTTCTGGAACTCGTCTTTGTATTTCTTCCGCAGATCCATTACCGGCTTCATGTTGACTTCGTTGTACGTGGTCAGCATGGCCGCATTCTGTTGAGCTTCAACCAGACGCTTGGCGATGGTGGCACGCAGACGGGTCATAGGAACGCGTTTTTCAATACGTTCACCCTGAGGCAGAGCCGCAGCCGGTGAAGGCGCTGCTGCCGGTGCAGGTGCTGCCGCCGGCTTAGCGCCGGATTTCAGATGATTCAGAACATCTTCTTTGGTCACCCGGCCATCTTTGCCGGTTGCTGCCACAGCAGCGACATCCACACCATTCTCATCAGCGATTTTCTTCGCTGCCGGGCTGGCAATGACGTCAGAGGATGCTGCCGGCGCTGCGGCAGGTTTTGCTTCTTCGGCAGGTGCTGCAGCGACAGCAGAAACTTCACCAGCTTCAAAGACCGCCAGAACTTCATCACTGAGAACCACATCGCCTTCTTCTTTAAGGACGTTTTTCAGGGTGCCATCAGCGGGTGCGACCACTTCCAGTACGACTTTATCAGTCTCAATATCGACCAGTAATTCGTCGCGCTGTACCGGCTCGCCTGGCTTTTTATGCCAGGTAGCCACTGTACCGTCTGCAACGGATTCAGGAAAAGTGGGTGCCTTGATTTCGATACTCATTACATTTTTTCCTTAGATATTCTGCGGTTACCTAGCTCTTCAGATCGAGAGCGTCACGGATCAGTTGTTCTTGCTGCTGCAGGTGCAGCGCCATGTAGCCTGCTGCCGGAGATGCGGAGGCATCGCGGCCGGCATATTCCAGATGCAGTGTCGGATTCAGGTCAGCAATTGCCCGGCGCATATGGTGCTGACTGCTGTACCAGGCACCCATATTCATCGGTTCTTCCTGTACCCAGTAAACTTCACTGGCGTTACTGAATTTCTTCAGCACATCACCCAGATCGTCGGCCGGGAACGGATAAAGCTGCTCGATACGGATAATGGCAATATCATCGATTTCTTCCGCACGGCGGCGTTCCAGCAGATCGTAATAAACCTTACCGGAGCACAGCAGAATACGGCGTACTTTCGCGGCATCCAGTGTATCGATTTCATCCAGAACCGTCTGGAAACTGCCTTCAGCCAATTCTTCCAGTGTGCTGGTTGCCAGTTTATGACGCAGCAGGCTCTTCGGTGACATAACAACCATCGGCTTACGCAGCGGACGGATCACCTGACGACGCAGCATGTGATAAACCTGAGCAGGCGTTGAAGGTACACAGATCTGTACATTGTGCTCAGCACACAGCTGCAGATAACGTTCCAGACGCGCAGAGGAATGCTCCGGCCCCTGACCTTCATAACCATGAGGCAGCAGCATGGTCAGACCACACAGACGTCCCCACTTGTGCTCACCGGAAGAAATAAACTGGTCAAATACCACCTGAGCACCGTTAGCGAAGTCGCCGAACTGGGCTTCCCAGATCACCAGTGCATTCGGGGTAGTCGTGGCGTAGCCGTATTCAAAAGCCAGCACGGCTTCTTCGGACAGCAGCGAATCGTAGATATCGAAATCCGGCTGACCTTCACGGATATGCTGCAAAGGAATATAAGCGGAGCCGTCTTTCTGATTGTGCAGAACCGCATGACGGTGAGAGAAGGTACCACGACCAACATCCTGACCGGTCAGACGCACCTGATAACCCTGATCCAGCAGCGTGGCATAGGCCATGGTTTCCGCGAAGCCCCAGTTAATCGGGTTCGCACCGGCCGCCATACGGGTACGGTCTTCAAGAATTTTGCCAACCTGACGCTGAACAGCGAAACCTTCCGGCACTTCCTGCATCTGGGTCGCCAGGTCCTGCAGACGCTTCAGGTCGAAAGTGGTATCCGCTTTGGCGGTCCATTCATGGCCCAGGTGTGGCGTCCAGTCAACAAACAGTTCTTTGTTCGGCTCTTTTACCAGGCTCTTGACCACGTGGTTACCGTTATCCAGATCCTGACGGTAATCTTCTTCCAGCTGTTTCGCTTCTTCTGCTGTCAGCACACCCTCTTCAATCAGGCGGTTGGCATACAGTTCACGGGTACTCTTCTGAGCTTTGATTTTGGCGTACATCAGCGGTTGTGTACCGGATGGTTCATCCGCTTCGTTGTGGCCACGGCGACGGTAACAGACCAGATCAATCACCACATCTTTGTGGAATTCGTTACGGTAATCCACTGCCAGCTGAGTCACAAACAGCACAGCTTCCGGATCATCACCGTTAACGTGCAGGATCGGTGCTTCAACGATTTTGGCTACGTCGGTACAGTATTCCGTCGAGCGGGTATCTTCACGCTTGGACGTGGTGAAACCCACCTGGTTGTTGATGACGATGTGAACCGTACCACCGGTTTTGTAGGCGCGGGTCTGGGACATCTGGAAAGTTTCCATGACCACACCCTGTCCTGCGAAGGCAGAGTCACCGTGAATGCTTACCGGCACGACTTTTTCACCGACCGGATCTTCACGACGGTCCTGACGGGCACGTACGGACCCTTCAACCACCGGAGAAACGATCTCCAGGTGAGACGGGTTAAACGCCAGCGCCAGGTGAACTTCGCCACCGGAAGTCATCACGTTGGAGGAGAAGCCCTGGTGATACTTCACGTCACCATGGGACTGATATTTTGCTTTACCGTCAAACTCATCAAACAGGTCAGAGGTTTTCTTACCCAGGGTGTTGATCAGGGTATTCAGACGGCCACGGTGCGCCATACCGATAACAATTTCTTTGGCACCGTAGGTTCCGCTGCGCTGGATCAGTTCATCCATCAGCGGAATCAGGCTTTCGCCGCCTTCCAGACCAAAACGCTTAACACCCGGGTAACGGGAACCCAGATATTTCTCCAGACCTTCGGCAGCGGTCAGTCGCTCGAGCAGATGAAGCTTGACCTCGTTACCGAATTTCGGATGCGCACGGACACTTTCCAGGCGTTGCTGGAACCAGCGCTGTTCTGCGGTATTAACGATGTGCATGTACTCGGCACCAACGGTACCGCAGTAGGTGGCTTCCAGCGAATCGATAATATCCTGGAGCTTTGCTTCTTCCTGGCCAATAAACAGGGAGCCAGTCTGGAAGACAGAGTCCAGATCCGCACGGGAAAGACCGTGGAATGCCAGATCAAGATCAGGCACTTTCTCACGCTCCATCAGATCCAGCGGGTCCAGCCTGGAGTGCTGATGACCGCGACCACGATAAGCATGAATCAACTGCAATACCTGAACCTGCTTACGTTCGTGGTCAGAACTTACTGATCCCTGGGCAACCGGACGGGATCTGTGCTGGTTTTTGGAGAGAAGAAGGAACTGTTCCCGAATGGGTTTATGCGGGGTATCTGTTGACGTATTTTCATCAACGCGAGGAAGCGTATCAAAGTAACTGCGCCACTCTTCCGGAACCTCATTGGGATCTCTGAGGTAGGTTTCGAAGAGCTCCTCGATATAAGCAACGTTGCCTCCGGCAAGCTGGGAGGTACTCCAAAGTTGCTCCATTGTCTGCTCGTGCATGTACGACCACCCTGTTTTGGTATAAAACGGGGGAAATCAGCCACAGAGTGTGTGCACCGTCTCTAGCGCTATGCGAGTTAGAGGGCCGACCGGATAGGTCGCAAGGCCTCTGAGGTGAACCGGGAATTCCCCGTACCCCCAACTAAAAATCTAGCTTAGTTAAAAATAGAGCTTTGTGGGCCCTATTTTTGAAAAATTGTTAACGCTCGTGGGCTGTGTGTCCAGCCCACTTACGTCTAATACCGCCGGTTGACAGTATTATAAGGCCGCGTTACACCTGCTGATTGAGCAGCATATTACGGATGTGACCAATTGCACGCGTCGGGTTCAGACCTTTCGGGCACACATTGACACAGTTCATAATTCCGCGACAACGGAATACGCTGAACGGATCGCTCAATTCAGCCAATCGGTCGGCGGTTGAGGTATCACGGCTGTCTGCCAGGAAACGGTAAGCCTGCAGCAGACCGGATGGTCCTACAAACTTGTCCGGATTCCACCAGAAAGACGGACAGGCTGTTGAACAGCATGCACAGAGAATACACTCGTACAGACCATCCAGCTTGGCACGCTCTTCAGGCGTCTGCAGACGCTCAATCGCCGGCGCCGGCTTGTCATTCATCAGATATGGCTTGATCTTTTCATACTGTTTGTAGAAAAGAGACATATCGATAACCAGATCACGGATAACCGGCAGACCCGGCAGCGGACGCAGCACCAGCTTGTCCATCTTGCCCTTGGTCGGCTCAGAGATCGGCGTGATACAGGCCAGACCGTTCTTGCCGTTGATACTCACACCATCGGAACCACAAACACCTTCACGGCATGAGCGGCGGAAAGCCAGAGTCGGATCCTGCTCTTTCACCATGTGCAGTATATCCAGAACCATCACATCCTTGTTACCAGGAACAGTGATTTCATAATCCTGCATATAAGGAGCTTCGTCTTTCTCCGGATTGTAGCGATAGACACTCACTAACATTTCTTATACTCCCCTTATTAATAAGTACGGATTTTCGGCGGGAATGCTTCCATGGTTTTGGGAGCAAAGTTAACCGCACGTTTTCCGATGGTCTTGGTTTGTGGGAAGTACAATGAGTGGCACAGCCAGTTCTCATCGTCACGTTCAGTAAAGTCGTTACGGGCATGCGCACCGCGTGACTCTTTACGCTCAATCGCAGCAACGGCGGTCGCGTAAGCGGTCTCAAACAGGTTATCCAGTTCCAGCGCTTCAATACGCGCCGTGTTGAACGGACCACTCTTGTCGTCGAGCACTGTGTTTTTCACACGCTCGCCCAGTGCGTTCAGCATCTCCAGACCTTTTTCCATGCTCTCGCCTTCACGGAATACACCGAAGTAGAGCTGCATGATTTTCTGAAGTTCCGCACGGACTTCCGGCACTTTCTCGCCGGAGGTTGAGCTGTTCAGACGGTCCAGACGGGACATCGCACGTTCAATATCAGCATCGGTCGGATCAACAAAGTCGAAGCCTTCACGGAAGCTCTTTTCAACCTGCAGACCAACTGCACGGCCGAATACCACCAGGTCGAGCAGTGAGTTACCACCCAGACGGTTAGCGCCATGTACCGATACACAGGCAATCTCACCGGCAGCGTACAGGCCTTCAACCACAACATCGTTGCCGTTTTCGTCCTGAGCCAGTGCCTGACCACCAACGTTGGTCGGGATACCACCCATCATATAGTGACAGGTAGGCACAACCGGGATCGGCTCTTTAACCGGATCGGCGTGAGCAAAGGTACGGGACAGTTCCAGAATACCCGGCAGCTTGGCGTTCAGGGTTTCTTCACCCAGATGATCCAGTTTCAGGAATACGTGATCGGCGTCTTCACCACAGCCACGGCCACCCAGAATTTCCAGAACCATTGAACGGGCCACAACGTCACGACCGGCAAGGTCTTTGGCGTTCGGCGCATAACGTTCCATGAAACGCTCACCGTCTTTGTTGATCAGGTAGCCACCCTCACCACGACAGCCTTCTGTTACCAGAACGCCCGCGCCGGCGATACCGGTCGGGTGGAACTGCCACATTTCCATATCCTGCAGCGGCACACCTGCACGGACAGCCATACCAACACCGTCACCGGTATTGATGTGAGCATTGGTGGTGGACTGATAAATACGGCCCGCACCACCGGTCGCCAGAACGGTTGCCTTAGCTTTCAGATAAACGGTCTCACCGGTTTCGATGTCGATGGCGATCACGCCGGCCACCTGACCTTTTTCGTTTTTCACCAGATCAACGGCATACCATTCATTCAGGAAGGTAGTACCGCCTTTCAGGTTACCCTGATACAGGGCGTGCAGCAGCGCGTGACCGGTACGGTCAGCGGCAGCACAGGTACGGGCGGCCTGACCACCCTTACCGAAATCTTTGGACTGACCACCGAAAGGACGCTGATAGATCCGGCCTTCTTCTGTACGGGAGAAAGGCAGACCCATGTGTTCCAGTTCAAATACAGCCTGAGGACCTACGGAACACATATATTCAATAGCGTCCTGGTCGCCGATGTAGTCGGAACCTTTAACGGTGTCATACATATGCCAGCGCCAATCATCATTGGGATCCGCTGACGCGATTGCACAGGTAATACCACCCTGAGCAGATACTGTGTGTGAACGGGTCGGGAATACCTTGGTCACACAAGCAGTCTTGAGGCCTGCTTCAGTTAACTGCAGCGCAGCACGCATACCCGCGCCGCCACCACCGATCACGATGGCATCGAAGGACATGGTTCTGATTTTAGACATGACTTACACACTCCAGAGAATGTCGATACCCCAAACCAGGTATACGAACAGGAAACCTGCACATACCAGCTGGAAAGCGAAACGCACAGCAGTCGCTTTGAGGTAGTCAGTTGAAATAGTCCACATACCAACCCAGGCATGTGCGCAGATAGACATCAGGGCAACCAGGGTGAACATTTTCATCCAGGTCTGGGCAAACAGGCCCTGCCATTGTGCAAACTGCAGATCCGGAGAGGCAATCACAAAGCCCAGCAGAAACAGAGTGTAAAGCGCGAGGATTACAGCGGTCAGACGCTGAATAACCCAGTCGTACAGGCCACTACGGCCTAAATTGGTGACACTTGCTACCATACCCAAACTCCCGCCAGAACAATTACGATCACACCACATACCAGAGTAATGATGGCACCAGTACGACCGCCTTCTTTGGTTTCACCAATTCCCATATCCATCAACAGGTGTTTGATACCTGCCACAAAGTGGTAACCCAGTGCAGACAGAATGCCCCAGGTGATGAACTTAACCAGACCGTTATCAAACGCCGACTGCAGTTCCGCAAAAGACTGCTCAGATTCCAGAGACGCTGCCAGCGCGGTCAGCATGAAAGCCACAGCGAAGAACAGAATGAATCCGGAAATACGGTGAATGATGGAAGCCTTGGCGGGAAGTGGGAGCTGCATGGTAGTCAGATCTAAATTTGTAGGTCTTTTGCTATTCACGGCTCTTACACTCTCTTATAGGCCCGATAACTTATGGGTAATAAGTCTTACGGGCACAGGCTCAAGAAGATACCTGAACACTGTACAGGTTTTGCACAAGTTTCAGGTCGCGACAAATTATAGTCACCGGCCCGCCGATTTACAAACGCTCTGCGGGGTGCAGACGATAGGTATTGCTTATCAGACAGGCCTGTTACGTTAATAAGCATCGGGACTATACTAGACTCGCCCCGCTATGGCTGCTCGACTGGCGGGTAATTGACAAACGAAGTTCAGAACCTATAGTTGTGCGCTTTATCTCGAGGTCACGCCCTGATTTTCAAGCATATTTCTTGTTTCCGGGGTATTAATTCAGAACAGCAGGAGGCCGATCCATGGCTGACAAAAAAGCAACTCTTAAAGTTGATGGCGTTGAAGAATCACTTGAACTGCCTGTGTACGAAGGCACTCTTGGACCCGATGTAATAGACGTCCGCAGCCTGACGGGCAAAGGTCTTTTTACGTACGATCCCGGCTTTATGGCCACCGCTGCTACCGAATCCAAAATCACCTACATTGACGGCGCTGCCGGTGTTCTTCTGCACCGCGGTTACCCGATCGAGCAACTGGCAGAAAAATCCGACTACCTGGAAACCTGCTACCTGCTGCTGCACGGCGAACTGCCAAACAAAGAAGAGAAAGAAGAATTTGTCAGCACCATCAAAAACCACACCATGGTGCATGAACAGCTGAGCCACTTCTTCAATGGTTTCCGCCGCGACGCTCACCCGATGGCCATCATGTGTGGCGTGGTGGGTGCCCTGTCTGCGTTCTACCATGACTCACTGGATATTCACGATGAAAACCACCGTGTTATCTCCGCCCACCGCCTGATCGCCAAAATGCCAACTTTGGCAGCCATGGTTTACAAATACTCCATCGGCCAGCCGTTCATGTTCCCGCGTAACGAACTGAGCTACGGCGAAAACTTCCTGCACATGATGTTCAACACCCCATGTGAAGAGAAGAAAATCAGCCCGATTCTGGCTAAAGCCATGGACCGTATCTTCCTGTTGCACGCCGACCACGAACAGAATGCATCAACCTCTACCGTCCGTCTGGCCGGCTCCACTGGTGCTAACCCGTTCGCCTGTATCGCTTCTGGTATTGCTGCTCTGTGGGGTCCTGCTCACGGCGGTGCTAACGAAGCCGTACTGAAAATGCTGAATGAAATCGGTGACGAATCCAACATCGACACCTTCATTGCCAAAGCAAAAGACAAAGACGATCCGTTCCGTCTGATGGGCTTCGGTCACCGTGTTTACAAAAACTTCGACCCACGTGCGAAGGTAATGAAACAGACCTGTGACGAAGTTCTGGCTGAGCTGGGCATGGAAGACGATCCACTGCTGAAAATTGCCATGAAGCTGGAAAAAATCGCCACCGAAGATGAATACTTCATCAAACGTGGTCTGTACCCGAACGTTGACTTCTACTCAGGCATTATCCTGAAAGCGATCGGTATTCCGACTGAAATGTTCACCGTTATTTTTGCAACCGGCCGTACTCCGGGCTGGATTGCACACTGGAACGAAATGATCAGCAGCGACTATCGCATTGGCCGTCCGCGTCAGCTGTACACTGGCCACAAAAAGCGTGACTACCCGGCGTAATTCCGGACACGCTGTTAAAAAAGCCGCTCCCTGAGCGGCTTTTTTTTGGAAAACAGATTCCTGAAGGAGTGATTAAATGAGCAATATTCTGTTTATTGGTCTCGGCAATATGGGTTTTCCCATGGCCGGCCATCTCGCCCGTAACGGACACAATGTGACGGTTTACAACCGGACGTCGTCGCGGGCGGAATTATGGGTGAATGAATATGGCGGTCACTCCACCACCCTGCTGAACACTGAATTCCCGGATACTGACGCTGTGTTGCTGTGCGTCGGGCGTGATGACGACGTACGTGACATTCTTACCGGCAATCACAATCTCCTCAGTCAGCTGTCCCCGGGCACCCTGGTCATTGACCACACCACCACCTCTGCCAGCCTGGCACGTGAAATAGATGAAGCCTGCCGGCAGCATGGACTGCAGTTTTCAGATGCTCCGGTTTCCGGTGGTCAGCAGGGTGCCATCAATGGCCAGCTGAGCCTGATGGTCGGCGCCAGCGATGATCTGTTTCCCCGCGTACGTGAGCTGACCAGAGCCTACACCAAAGCCATTCAGCATATGGGACCGGTGGGCAATGGCCAGACCACGAAAATGGTGAATCAGATCTGTGTCGCCGGGCTGGTTGAAGCCCTGTCGGAAGGCATCCACTTCGCCCAGCAGGCCGGACTGGATGTGGCACAGGTAATTGCTGCCGTATCCCAGGGCGCGGCCGGCAGCTGGCAGATGTCCAACCGCTGGCAATCCATGGTCGACGGGCATTACGAACACGGTTTTGCCGTCAACTGGATGCATAAGGACCTGCAGATCTGTCTCAATGAAGCACAGGCACTCGGCATTGATCTGCCGGTGACCCGTCAGGTCGATGGCTATTACCGCGAACTGCAGCAGATGGGTGCCGGTGAATTCGATACCTCTGCCCTGCTTTATCGTCTGCAACACAAAGACTGAAGCATTACAGCAACGGCCGGATTATCTTCTATGCTTATCTGAAAGTAAGGCCTGAAGCAGGAAGACTATGAATCAGCAGCGGCACACTCTGGGTGCTTACAGCAAACTGTCCCACAATGAACCGGACTGGAGCCAGGTCAGCGAAACGCTGTCCATGCTGGCGCTGGCGGTTGCCCAGATCGACACCTCACTGCACGAAGGTGGTCAGTCAGTGGATTCCCTGACCACCAGCTTCACCGCCATGGCGGAAAACACCAGCCGGCTGCTGCAGCTGGCCGGTGAATCCGGTGCCGGTATTTCCGCTGAAGCCGGCCAGATCGCCCAGGCACTGCAGCAGGAAATTCAGCAGGCCATTGTTGCTTTCCAGTTTTATGACCGCCTGAGTCAGCGCCTGAACCACGTCGGTGACAGCCTGGAGCAGATGGGACACCTGATTGCCGACCCCGCCCAGCGTTACACGCCGGTGCCGTGGGAGTCCCTGCAGAAAAAGATCAAAACCAATTACACCATGGAAGCCGAACGCATCATGTTTGAACACATTATGGCCGGCCACTCCGTGGCAGAGGCGCTGGAAATCTATCATCATCATTTCGAAAACAGCCGCGATGACAGTTTCGGAACCGATGACGATATCGAGTTATTCTGACACCAGCTGCCAGCAATCACCGCTTTTCACTGTTTTTACATTCCGTACCAGCGCATTCATGCCGAAGATGATCCGTCCATCAATCCGGCAGAATGTTTTCAGGGCATCAATCACATCCGCCTCCCGCGCCAGCGTGGCCGGGTTACGGGTCGGGATCACGCAGCGCTCACACGGCTTACAGGTCAGCAGCCGGCCATCACCGGCCTGCAGCTCACGCCAGCCCAACTCAGCAAACGGCTCAGTCCCATCCACCATCACATTGGGGCGGAAACGCTCAGCTTCCAGTGGCCTGCCGGCATGCCTGGCCAGCGCATCCAGACTGGCCTGTGAACAGATCAGCAGCGGAAACCCATCAGCAAACCCGACCCACTCACCGTCGTCCGCATATTCCCGGCTCACCTGACGCCGACTGTCCGCCAGGATGCGCACCAACCGGCAGGGCGTGTTCAGAACACGGCTGAACCAGGCCGCCGCCACATCGCCACAATCCCCGCTGTGCACCTCGTCATCCCAGACACTGGCCACCACCGGCGCCAACGGTGAGCCGGCCGCCACCAGCAGATCCTGTTCACCATCAGCAGACACCAGCAGATCGGCACCCTGAAAATGGGCCCGGATATGGGCCATGGCCGGCGTTTTCCGCTGGCTGAGGAAATTCCCCTCACCGTCGATCAGCATAAAACGCCGGTCACCCACCGGGCCATATTCATCAAAGGTCAGCTCAGACACCTCAACGGGCGCACAGGATTTAATCGGATAAATAAACAGCCGGGTAACAGTAATCATGCAGCACTCCTCAGACTCACCAGCAGTTTACTCCGGCAGAGGCATAAAAAAAGCCGCCCGAAGGCGGCTTTGCTGTGCGTACGGTGTCAGGACATCAGCGCCAGCTTTTCCCGCAGCAGGCGCTGAACTTCCTGCGCCATGGCTTCCGGGGCAAACTTGGACAGGAAACCGTTACAGCCGACCTTCTCGACCATGGCCTTATTAAAATTACCCGACAGTGAGGTATGCAGAATCACAAAGGTGTCTTTCAGCTCAGGATCGCGGCGGATTTCCGTGGTGAGCATATAACCGTCCATTTCCGGCATTTCAGCGTCCGTGATCACCATCATCAGCTTGTCGCGGACATCCCGGCCCTCTTCCTTCCAGTGCATCAGCAGCTGATAAGCTTCCAGACCGTTATTGGCTTCGACGATATTCAGCCCCAGCGGCCCGAGTACCTGACGCATCTGCTCAATCGCCACATGCGAGTCATCAACAATGAGAATGTCTTTACCACGGATCTGCTCAATCAGTTCCTGATCGTAGGATTCGGCTGACAGATTGGTCTGATACGGTGCGATTTCCGCCAGCACTTTTTCAACGTCGATAATTTCCACAATACGGTCGTCAATGCGGGTGATCGCGGTCAGATAATGCTGACGTCCGGAGCCACCCGGCGGTGGCAGGATTTCGTTCCAGTTCATATTCACGATACGGTCAACACCACCGACCAGAAATGCCTGCACGGTCATATTGTATTCGGTCACAATAATGGTCGCGTCTTTTTCATCGACCTTCAGCGGCCCCATTTTAATCGCCTGCCGCAGATCCACCACAGGTACCGTCTGACCACGCAGATGAGTAACCCCGCGCACCACCGGATGACGGTCCGGAATTCTGGTCAGGCGGGGCATTTGCATCACTTCCTGTACTTTAAAGACGTTAATGGCAAAGTACTGAGATCCCCCCAGATGGAACAGTAGTAATTCAAGGCGGTTCTGCCCCACCAGTTTGGTACGGGCATCAACACTGCTCAGAACCCCGCTCATAAAACACTCCAACTAAGAATCTTTACACAAGTGTAGACATAATCAGCGAAAACGCATGGAAATTGCGTCTACACTGACAGAGTTAACAACAGGATGCCTTATGGATAATCAGCAACCACCGTTACTGGCCCGTCAGCCAATTCTGGACCGCCGCCTGAAGGTAATAGGATACGAACTGCTGTGCCGTCCGGTTCCCGAAGACAGCAAACAATGGCAGGAAACCTTCGGCGATCACGCCACCAGCGAAGTGATGATCAGCGCCTTCAATGACATTGGTCTCGACCGCGTCACCCAGGGATTACCGGCCTTCGTCAATTTCACCAGTCACTGGCTGCACAATCCGCCGATATTTCCTTCCAGCAGTCTGATTGCCGAAATTCTGGAACACATCGAAGCGACGGAAGAAAACATCACCGCCCTGAAGCGGCTGAAGAAACTGGGTTACCGTGTGGCGCTGGACGATTACCGCGGCGCGGCGGAACAGGAACTGCTGTTTCCTTTTGTCGACATCATCAAAGTAGACATCCGCCAGCTGCCGGCTCTCTCCGGTCTGGCAGACATTATTGCCAGAAACCGCGACCATCAGCTGACCTGGCTGGCGGAAAAAGTCGAAACGCAGGATGAGTACCGCATCTGTCTTGAAGCCGGCTGCGAATTATTTCAGGGGTATTTTTTCAGCCGCCCCGACAATGTTTACGGCAAACGTTTCCCCGATAATCAGCTGGCCGTCCTGCGCCTGCTGAACACACTGAATAATACCGACTCACGACTGGAAGATATTGCCCGTATCATCAAAAGCGATCCGCAGATCAGCTACAAACTGCTGAAGGCGGTCAACTCGGCCGCCATGGGCTGTGCACGCGAAATCACCTCCATTGACCGCGCCATTGTTATTGTTGGCCTTAACCGGCTGAAATCCTGGGCCAGCCTGATTGCTCTCGGTAAACTGACGGATAAACCCCAGGCGCTGCGCGAACAGGCCGTCATCCGCGCTCATCTGTGCCGCTCGCTGACCTTTTCCTGGCCCGCCATGGATGACGACACGGCCTTTACCGTCGGTCTGTTTTCCCTGCTGGATGCCTTTTTCGATCATCCGCTGGAAGCCATCTGTGATCGTCTGGCACTGCCGCAGCATCTGCGCAATGCCCTGATCCACCACGAAGGCGATTACGGATTTATTCTCGCCACCAGCATCGCCATGGAACACGGTGAATGGGAACAGATTGAATGGGATATTCTCAACGGCTTCGGCGTCACCCCCGGCGATCTGGAAAAGCATTATCTGCAGGCCCTGCAGATCGCGCGCGAACTGCTCGACGCCGTTTAAACACCTACCAGCCGTAAAATTGCCCGGCAGTTTCAGCCGGGCAGACTGTAATACTGGCCGATAATCTGCCGGTAGCGCTCTGTTTCCTGTTGCCAGCGCTCATCATCCCAGCCCAGTTCCTGCTGACAGATGGGCTGTATGTCGCCAGCATACTGCAGCCCGCCATCCGGCAGCAACAACCCCAGCCGCGTGCGCCGCAATAACAGATCATCCAGATGCAGCACAGCCTCATGACCCGCCGCCCAGCGCAGCTCAGCCCATAAGGTACGGGTACCGGTAACCGGCGTCAGTTCTTCCGGCCGCGCATTCTGCAGCAGGGGTTTTACATCCACGCCATAATATCCGCAGAATTTTTCCCTCTGCTCCTGCGGCAATAACTGCAATGCCGGTTCTGCCTGACTGACCGGAGTAAACACCCGCTGAGCAAATTTTTCTGCCGGATACCCGGCAATCGACGACCGTGCTGCCGCCAGCACATCCAGCGCAATGAGACGGAAAGTGGTTAATTTACCGCCACTGACGCTGATCAGCCCGGCGTCATTCCAGATACTGTGATCACGCTTCTCCGCCGAGGAAGATCCGGCCCCCGAAGCGACCAGCGGGCGCACTCCGGCCCAGCTGGCAATCACATCAGCAGCGCTGATGTCTGCCGCCGGGAACTGGTAATTCACCAGTGTCAGCAGGTAATCCAGCTCTGCCTGACTTATGCCCACTTCGCAGTCACTGATGCCCTGATTATCCAGATCCGTGGTGCCGATCACGGTGCGTCCTTCCCAGGGATAAATAAAAACCGGACGTTTATCGGCCGGGTGCAGCACGGTAAAGGAATCTTTTACCGGCAGGCGTTCAGCAGCAATCACAATATGGCTGCCGCGCGCCGGGCGTATTTTCTGTTGCCCACCCAGCGTGCCACGCAGGGTATCGGCCCATGCCCCGGTGGCATTGATCACCACCTGTGCCGGCTGGCGGAATACTTCACCGCTGACAGTATCCTGCAACTCTGCGCCGCTGACCCGGCCGTTTTCGGTCAGCAGCCGCACCACGCCGAGATAATTCACGGCGACTGCACCATCATTCTGTGCCTCCCGCAGTACGCGCATGACCAGCCGTGCATCATCGGTCACCGCATCGGAAAACTGTGTACCACCGGTTAATCCCGGCTGACGGATCAGAGGGTTCATGGCGGTTAATGTTTTTTTATCGATAAAGCGCCGGTATTTATGTCCGGCAAACAGATCGTAGACAAACAGCAGCAGATTAAAGGCAAAGCGGCCAGGGAAGTGGCCCTGATAATGCGCCATCATATAATTCATCCGCCCGACCAGCCCCGGCGCTTCCTTCATCAGCCGTTCCCGTTCGTGCACAGAATGCAGCGTGGTCTTAATATCGCCGGCGGCCATATAGCGCAGCCCGCCATGCACCATCTTCGACGAACGGCTGGACGTTCCCCAGGCAAAATCCTGGCGCTCCACCAGCAGGGTTTTCAGCCCGCGCCGGGCAGCTTCACGGGCAATACCGGCGCCGGTAATCCCGCCGCCGATAACCAATACATCCACCGGCTCACTGCTGTCACGCAGGCGTTTCAGTACCTGCTGCCGTCCATTCCTGCTCCAGTCGTCATTACTGCTCATCGCTTGCCGTTCCTGCTTCAGCCCAATCCGGTTGTCCACTCCGCCACGCTACCACACTGCCCGCAGCGGCCAAAAGCGTGGCGCAAAATATCCGCACTGCGTTATTGAACACCGTTCAGAACAGCATTATATTGAACACCGTTCAAAAAGAGACCGCGACCATGCCAAGGCGTCAGGATCATACTCAGGAAGAACTCAGGCAACTGGCGATCGACAGCGTCAGCCGCCATCTGCGCTCAGCTCCGGCCAGCCAGCTCAGTCTGCGCATGGTGGCACGGGATATCGGTTATTCCCCCGGCACCCTGATCAATCTGTTCGGCAGTTACAGCCTGCTGCTGCTGGCAGTGAATGCCTGTACCCTCGACTGCATCCGTGACCAGCTGCTACAGGCCATGGACAACAGCCGCCGCGCAGACGCCGGTGTGATTGCCGAGCTGGAAGCCGCCGCCGCGGCTTACTTCCATTATGCGCAGGAAAACCCTCACGCCTGGCGGCTGGTATTTGAACTGCATCTGGATGCGGAAACCCCGCTGCCGGCGTGGCAGTCCGGGCGCATCAGTGCGCTGTTCAGTCTGCTGGAAGCCCGGCTGCTGAAACTCAAGCCCCGGGCCACAGCGGCAGACTGTGCCAGTGCGGCACGGGTAATCTGGTCCGGCGTACACGGCATCTGCACCCTGTTGCTCGACAATAAACTGTTTCTCAGTGACGGCGCGGATGCCAGACAACTGATCCGTTCCCTGCTGACCCACTATCTGACAGACTGGTGCCGCCATACGCAGCCACCGGCCAGTGACCAATGAATGACAAGGAGTCTTATACGATGAGCCAGCACAGCCAGTTCGGTCTGCTGAAAAGCCGCCGTTTCCTGCCCTACTTTATTACCCAGGCACTGGGCGCCTTCAACGACAACCTGTATAAAAATGCCCTGCTGCTGTTTATTGCCTTCAGTGGCATCGTCGCGGAACAGGATTCTGCCCTTTATACCAACCTCGCCGCCGGCCTGTTTATTCTGCCGTTCTTTCTTTTTTCCCCCATCGCCGGCCAGATTGCCGACAAGGTGGAAAAATCCCGCCTGATCCGCGCCGTGAAATTACTGGAAGTCGTGATTATGCTGATCGCCGCCAGCGCCATTGTCAGCGGACAGATTATGCTGATGATGGTGCTGCTGTTTCTGATGGGGCTGCAGTCCGCCCTGTTCGGCCCGGTTAAATTTGCCCTGCTGCCACAGCAGCTGCACAAGGATGAGCTGGTCGGTGGTAACGCGCTGGTGGAAATGGGCACTTTTCTCGCCATCCTGACCGGCACCATCTGTGCCGGCATCCTGTTTGATACCGATGGCGCCCGCTACCTGATCGCGGCCGGCGTGATTCTGTTTGCCGTCAGCGGCTATCTCAGCAGCCGTTTTATTCCGCTGACCGCCGCTGGCAACCCGGATCTGAAAATTAACTGGAACCCCTTCTCTGAACTGGTCAACACCCTGCGTAATGCACGTCAGCAACGCTCCGTTTTTCTGTCGATTATGGCAATCAGCTGGTTCTGGTTCCTCGGCGCCGGTTATCTGACCCAGTTTCCCAATCTGGTGCGTGATCACCTGGGTGGCAATCCGCAGGTAGTTACCCTGCTGCTGACGCTGTTTTCCGTCGGTGTCGCCGCCGGCTCGCTGTTATGCGAACGCCTGTCCGGGCATAAAGTGGAACTGGGCATCGTACCCATTGGCTCACTGGGTATGAGCGTCTTCGGTATCGACCTCTATTTTGCCCTCAGCAGCCTGAATATCAGCAGCGATATGAACGCCATAACCTTTATCAGTCAGCCTCAGCACTGGCGCATGATGGCGGACCTGGCTCTGATCAGTGTGTCCGGCGGATTATTTGTCGTGCCCCTGCAGGCGCTGATTCAGCAACGCAGCGACGACAGCATGCGCGCCCAGACCATTGCGGCCAACAATGTTATGAACGCGTTATTTATGGTTGCCAGTGCCGCCGTCGGTATTCTTGCTTTGGTAGTCATGGGATTATCCATCGCCGAATATTTTATGGTGATCGGTATGATGAATATTGTCGTCGCCCTGTACGTGTACAGCCGCGTACCGGAATTTGCCCTGCGCTTTATGATCTGGATGCTGACCCACACCATGTACCGCGTTACTCACGCGGAAATGGAAAAAATTCCGGAAGAAGGCCCGGTGGTACTGGTCTGCAATCACGTCAGCTATGTCGATGCCCTGCTGATCGCCAGCGCCTGCCGCCGGCCGGTACGTTTCGTGATGGACCGCTCCATTGCCGGAATGCCGGTACTGAAATATTTTTTCCGCTTCGCCAGAACTATTCCGATCTGTTCACCGAAAGCCGACAATGACGTTTATGAAAACGCGTTCCGCCGTATCCGCGAAGAACTGAATGACGGCCAGGTCGTGTGCATTTTTCCGGAAGGAAAGCTGACCAGCACCGGTGAAATTGATACATTCAAACGCGGTATAGAGCGCATTATTGCCGAGACTCCGGTGCCGGTCATTCCTATGGCGCTGAACGGTTTATGGGGCAGTTTTTTCAGCCATAAAGACGGACTGGCCTTAACCAAAACACCGCGTCGTTTCTGGTCAAAAGTCAGCATCACGCTGGATAAGGCCATTCCGCCGGAACAGGTTTCCGCAGCAGCACTGGAAAGCAAAGTGCGTGCGCTGATGCACAGCTGAACGCACTCACTCCGGGCACGGATATTATTCAATAATATTCAGCGCCCGGTACTCATCATAAGCAAACTGATCGGTCATGCCACTGATGTAATCCAGAAGCAGACGGGCGCGGAAGTAAAATTCCCACACAGTGTCCGGTGTTCCGGACAGCGGCCGTTCCAGCTGTGCACGGAATCCGTCGAGGTCCTGCAGCTTTTCCTGGTAAGCCACCAGATGTTTGGCCGGCAGTTTTTTAAACAGCCGGGTTTCGTACAGAGGGGTTCCTTTGTTACCGGCAGCCATTGCCGCAAAGGTTGCCTGATCAAGCTTCAGCAGTGGTTTATACATATCGAGCAGACCGGCAATAATGCGGTAGCCCTGTAATTCCTGCGCTTCCACTTCCGGATGGCAGAAAACATGTTTAAACGCCACCTGTTTCAGACTCTCCAGCAAAGCATGATAACCACTGCGGTCTTCCATCAGTGCCTGATCAAAACTGCCGGCAAAAACTGCATCAATATTATCGATAAAACGCTGACTGGCATGCGGCACCGATTTTTTATTGATCTCCACGCGCAGACGGATAAAGAAACTGCCCACCAGATGAGACTCATCCTGCGCCTGAATGGCTTCAGCCGTTACCTCGCGCATAAAACCGGCCTGCTCCGGCGGCACAGCAAACGCGTTACTGGCGCTCAGTTGTTCGTATTGCCGATTCAGCAGCGCCGGCAATTCCCGGATGCTCAGAATGCCTTTTTCCACCGCGTCTTCGATATCAGCAATGCAGTAGGAAATGTCGTCCGCCGCTTCCATCACATAAGCAAACGGTGAGCGCCTGCCCGCCTCCATCTGCAGAGCTGTCATCATCTGTTTCAGCAGAGCAGCTTCGCTCAGATAAAAGCCCACTTTTTTCTGCAGATAAGAACCCTGTGGTTTCTGCTGATCGCCACGGCGGGTGTATTTGAGCAGGCCGGACAACTGGCTCCAGGTCAGGTTCAGCGCCTGCAGGGTATCGACAATCCTCAGCCCCTGAGCGTTTCCCTCAAAGGAACAGAGGTCGCGCTTCAGCGCCTCTAATGCGGCGTTGCGGCCGCTGATTTTTCCGCGGCTGAATAATGCCCTCATCGCCCCTTTGTTATCCGTGAAGCGGTGCTGCTCAAACAGCGCATCAATATTTTCAGTAAACCATTGATTGATTGCCGCTTCACCGAAATGTCCGAATGGCGGGTTACCGATATCGTGCATCAGGCAGGACATATCGACGATGCTTTCAAACTGCCGTTCAAGTCCGCTCAGGCCGTATTGCTCCAGCCGTCCCTGCTGCGCCAGTTTTTTCATAATTGTCTGGCTGATATGCCGCCCGACCTGCTGCACTTCCATGGAATGCGTCAGCCGGCTGCGTACAGCGGCGTTGCGTTCGAGGGGAAATACCTGGGTTTTCTGCTGCAGACGGCGGACCGCGGCGGAGTTAATGATGCGGCCGCGGTCACTTTCAAAAGCGTCCAGCGGTGTGATGTCCGGCGCCGCCGCAGCAGCCTGACTGGTGCGGCGACGTGTGCCACGGATTCTCTGTTTAAAATCAACCGCCATCCTTTCACCCTGACTGTTTCAGACGGCTACACGATGCCAGCAGTTGCCGGGCTCAGCAAGCGCTCAGAGGCTTGCCGCAGGAATCCGCGCCTGCAGCGAGTCGAACACCCGCTGTGGTGATATTTCACGGTAACAGGGTGGCTGAATCGCGCCGGGTTCATTTTTCAGGCAGTTTTTTGACAGACAGGGAGCACAGTCAGAATATTCACTGCGCATCACCTCTACCTGCGGACCCAGCACACCGGTCAGGGTCGAGTCCGTGGCGCCATAAATCGCGACCGAGGGCACTGCCAGCGCCGCCACCACATGCGACAGTCCGGTATCCACCCCGGCCACCGCCTGCGCGTGGGCCAGCCACGCATTCAGTTCGTTGAGCCCCATTTTCGGCAGCACCTGCACCCCCTCCAGACCCGCAGCAATACGCTGCGCGCGTTCGTGCTCTTCGGCATTGCCCCAGGGCAGCATGACCTGACGCCCGGAAGCCGCTGTCAGGATTGCCAGTTCACGCCAGTAGGCTTCCGGCCAGAGTTTGGTAATCCAGGTGGTGCCGTGCAGGAACATCCAGTAATCCCCTACCACCGCCGGCCGTTGCCAGCGCGTACGGTCCACGCCGTAACTCAGGCCTGCCGGAACCTCATAGCCCAGCACCTGCGCAAACAGCTGCCGTACCCGTGGAATGGCATGCTGACCTTTGGCCACCGCCTGCGGGAACTGGTAGGCCATGGCCGCCAGCGGTTCACGACAGCTGTGCTTATCCAGACCATAACGCGGACCCCGGGCCATACGCGTGATCACCGCACTTTTCAGCAATCCCTGTGCATCCAGTACGATGTCATAGTCCGTGCTTTGCAGACGCTGGCGGAAGGCCTTCATTTCCGCCCGTACGGCTTTACTGAACAGATTTTTACGCCAGCGCCGCCAGGCCACCGGAATCACGTCATTCACCGCCGGGTGCCAGGCCGGGATCGCCGCAAACGCCTCTTCCACTACCCAGTCGATTTCCACACCAGGCAGTGCGCGGTAAGCATCTTCCACCGCAGGCAGGGTATGAAACACATCCCCCAGGGACGAGGTTTTAATCAGCAGGATCTTCACGGTAACTCCGGCAATATCAGGCGAAGGGCGGAACTTTACCCTAACCACCCGGCTAAGCAAATAATCAGCCCGGTAGCGCACGACAGAGTGTGGCCGGCTTGACTTTGTTCCGCCCCGGAGCAACCATGCCGGCCGGTTTAACAGATGAGACTGACTGTGCTGACATCGTGGAAATTCTGGGCGGGCGTGCTGTTACTGGTGGCCCTGATCTGGCTGGTCGAAGACAGCTATGGCTGGCAGGCCGTACTGGCCAGTTGGCAGAGTATCCCGCCACAGTCACTGGCCATCGCACTGGGCCTGATGCTGGTCAGCTATCTGCTGCGCGCCGTACGTTTTTACGATTTTTTTCATCACCACTGCCATGGCCACTTCATCCGCCTGCTGCGGGTGACGGTACTGCACAATTTCTTCAATAACATGCTGCCCATGCGCAGTGGTGAAACCGCCTTCCCGCTGCTGATGAAACAGCATTTCAGCCTGCCGTACCGCCACAGCGCACCGGCGCTGCTGTGGCTGCGTCTGCTTGACCTCTATGCCCTGCTGGCCCTGGCGGCTTTCTCCCTGCAGGACCGCCTGCCGCTGCCTCAGCAGCTGGTCCTGCCGGCGCTGATTCTGTTACTGGTCGCCCCACTGCTGGTGCTGCCGTTACAGAATGCGCTCAACCGTTTTCTCGCCGGGCACCATAAAAGCTGGGCCAATAAAGCCGCCGAACTGATGCATGCCCTGCCGAAATCGCCCTGGCCTTTTATCCGCGCCCTGTTCTGGACGCTGTTGAACTGGGCCTTAAAAGTGGCGGTCTATGCCTGGCTGCTGAGCCAGTTTCTGCCGCTGTCCTTCTCCCGCAGCTGGATGGGTGCCACCACCGGTGAACTGAGCAGCGTTCTGCCGGTCCATGGAGTAGCCGGTGCCGGTACCTATGAAGCCGGCATCCTGGCCGGTCTGCTGCCCTGGGGGGTGGATGCCGGCGCGGCGCTGGCGGCCGCGGTGAACCTGCATCTGTTTGTACTGGGCAGCACCCTGCTGCTGACCGGCCTGATCACCCTGCTGACACAGGGCCTGAAGGCGCCACAACAGGCAGCAGACAAGGGGCTCTGAGGGCAGCAGATTACATTGTCCCGGCCCCTGTTATTTTCCTGACATGCCCTTTTGGGTATGATCGCGGTTCTTTTATTCATGGTCACGGCCCGCCGTGACCTGTCAGCTTCAATAAAGAGTGGTACTGACCTTGACTGAGTCAAACAATAACGCGAACAGCAGACCATCGCTGTCCATTGTCATCCCGATGTTCAACGAACTGGAGAATGTCGTGCCCATGGTGGCGCGGGTTCATGAAGGGCTGGCGTCCTACGGCGGCGACTGGGAACTGCTGGTGGTCGACGATGGCAGTACCGATGGCACGCCGCAGGCGCTGCACGATGAAGCTGCCAAATACGGCACCCATGTACGCGTGATTGAGCTGCGCCGTAACTTCGGTCAGACCGCCGCCATGCAGGCCGGTATTGATGAAGCCCGTGGCTATCTGATTGCCACCCTGGATGGCGACCTGCAGAACGATCCGGCGGATATTCCGCGCATGGTGGATCATCTGCTGGAAAACAAACTGGATCTGCTCACCGGCTGGCGTAAAAACCGCAAAGACGATCTGGTGCTGCGTAAGATTCCGTCCCGTATTGCCAACCGCCTGATCGGCAAGATCACCGGTGTCCGCATCAACGACTACGGCTGCTCGCTGAAGATCTACAAGGCATCCGTCATCAAACAGGTACGCCTGTATGGTGAAATGCACCGCTTTATCCCCGCCTGGGTGGCGGCGGTAGTACCACCAAGCCGTATCGGTGAAATCGTGGTCAACCACAATGCACGCGTGGCCGGTGAATCCAAATACGGTATTTCGCGCACCTTCCGTGTGATTCTCGACCTGCTGTCGGTCTACTTCTTTATGCGCTACCGCGCCCGCCCGGGTCACTTTTTCGGCTCCATCGGCCTCGGTCTGGGTTCCCTCGGCAGTCTGCTGCTGGTCTATCTGGGCTTTGTGAAGTTTGCCCTGGGTGAAGACATCGGTAACCGGCCGCTGTTTCTGATTGCCGTGGTGATGGTGATCGCTGCCCTGCAGTTCCTCACCACCGGGGTACTGTCCGAGCTGATTTCACGCACCTACTTTGAATCCTCCCAGCGTCAGCAGTACGTGATCTACCGTCCGTCTGCAGAGAAGAACGAGCCACAGGAAGAACCTGGCTGGGCGCAGGGCGGTGTATCCGTCGCCAGCGGCAGCGGAACAGAAGAAGGCGAAACTGCTGATCATGCCGGTTAATCTGCAATGGCGTCTGCCGGGGCTGAATATCCCCGGCTGGCTGCTGGCCGTTCTGGCCGTTTTTTTCTTCCTGAACCTGAACGGTTATCTGTTATTCGACCACGACGAAGGCGCCTTCAGTGAAGCTACCCGCGGCATGTTTGAGCGCGGTGACTTCATCACCACCTGGCTCAATGACCGCGTCCGCTTTGATAAACCCATTCTGATTTACTGGCTTCAGGCCGCCTCCATCAGCGTGTTCGGCACCGAAGTCTGGGCTTTCCGCCTGCCTTCCGCCCTCGCCGGACTGTTCTGGTCACTGGCTATCTTTGCTTTCTGCCGCCGCTGGCTGGATGAAAAAACCGCCATCGTGGCCTCCCTGATTGCCGCGGTATCGCTCGGCATCAATATGATCGCCCACGTGGCCACCGCCGATGCCCTGCTGAATGTGCTGCTGGCCAGCACCCTGCTGCTGATGTACACCTACAGCCAGAAGCCACACCGCGGTCTGCTGATTGCGGTGTATGCCCTGATGGCACTGGGTGTACTGACCAAAGGGCCGGTCGCAGTCGCTATTCCGCTGATGGTGGCAGCGCTGTTCTACCTCAGCCACGGCCTGCGTCAGGAATTCCTGCGCGCCATTTTCTTTATTCCCGGCTGGATTCTGTTTCTCGCCATTGCCGCCCCCTGGTACATCCTTGAATACATGGCACAGGGCCAGGCCTTTATTGACGGCTTTATTCTCAAGCACAACGTCAACCGCTTTAACAACGCCATGGAAGGGCATGATGGCGGCTTCCTGTTCTACCCGCTGGTACTGCCGTTCCTGCTGGCGCCGTTCGGTGGTCTGCTGATCCGCATCCTGCCGTCGGTGAAGAACCTGAAACCGGGCCGTGACAGCCTGGATGCTTACCTGTGGATCTGGTTTCTGGTGGTGCTGGTGCTGTTCAGCCTGGCCAGTACCAAGCTGCCACACTACATTCTGTATGGCTGCACCCCGCTGGTAATTCTGATGGCGCGCCACCGTCACTGGCTGCACAGCCGTCTGCTGGCCCTGTCATTCCCACTGATTCTGGCGGCCGTGTTTATTGCCTTTCCGCTGCTGCTGCCGCTGCTGCAGGAACGCCTGACCAATCCGATTGAAATCGCCACAGCACAACGGGCAGCGCTGTTCTTTAATCAGGATTTCGCCATTATCGCTGCTGTCAGCGGCCTGCTGATGCTGGCCCTGATTCTGTGGCGCCGCGTCAGCCCCTGGTTCGGCCTGATACTGGCCGGCGTGGTGCAGCTGGCGTTTATCTGGTTTGTGTTTATCCCGGCCATCAGCGAAGCCCAGCAACGTCCGGTCTGGGATGCTGCACAGTTTGCCCGTGAGCTGGACGAACCGGTTTACACCCAGTCGATTGATATGCCGAGCTTCAACGTCTATCTGGATAAGGTTACCGAGCGTCGTGGTCTGCAGATGGGTGAAGTCGGCTTCGGCCGCGAAGACCGTCTGGCCAAGGATACCCGTAAGGACGGCATCCATTACGACGTTCTGTTCCAGTCCGGCCCGATCATGATCGTGCGCCGCATTCCGGCCCCGGCCGCTGCGGCGGCAGAAGAATCCGCACCCGACAGCGACGGAGCCGGCCAATGAACGCACGTCAGGGGCCGCTGCTGTCAGTGGCAGCCCTGCTGCTGATACTGGCTCTCATCGTCTGGCTGAGTGGCACGAACCAGGCACTGTTCTATGCCGTCAATCATGCCGGCCATGCCCTGCCTGACTGGTTGTGGAGCAACCTCACCCTGATGGCGGATACCCTGTTTGCGGTTGCCGTGCTGCTGATCGCTGCCAGCCTGAAGCCGGCAATGTTCAACCAGTCGCTTCTGCTGCTGCTGCTCGGCACGCTGTTCGTGCATGGCTTCAAACAGGGGCTGGATATCGCCCGTCCGGCGGCGGTGCTGGACCGTGACAGTTTCTATATCATCGGTCAGGTGCTGAAGAACCACAGCTTCCCCTCCGGCCATTCCTTTACCGCCATGAGCTGCGCCGGTCTGATCTGGCTGAACAGCCGCAGTACCGGTCTCGGTGTTGTGGCGCTGATCATTGGCTTTGCTGCTGCCCTGAGCCGGGCAATGGTGGGGGCACACTGGCCGCTGGATATTCTGGTGGGGTCGGCGTCGGGTCTGCTGATCGCCGCACTGAGCGTCTGGCTGACCAGCAATGTGCGCTGGCTGCAGGGTCACGGTCAGAAGCTGTTTATTGCCGTTCTGTTAACACTGGCGGCGGGCTATCTCAGCGTCCATCAGGATGGCTATCCGTACACGGATCCGCTGGCGCTGGTGATGAGTGTGGTGGCAGTGCTGACCGCCCTGCTGAAAGTCTGGCTGCCACTGGCCCGGCTGCTGTACCGGGCATTCAGCAGCCGTGATGGCGGCACTCAGGCGCCGAACAGGTCGTAGGTGATCCCCCCGTCTTCGGCCTGATCCAGCCAGCCTTTCGGCTTGGAGAAGGTCTGCTCCATCTGTGCCGCCAGGGCATCAGGAATCTTCTTCTTCGCCCCTTCCCCCAGCATGTTCTGCAGACGGGCTTCATCCTGCCCCAGACAGGCCGCCATGGTGGCAATATCCAGTGCATTTTCGAGCATCAGCTGCTGGGCACGCTGCCAGCGGACGTCGTGATCTGTCATCATAAATACAACTCTTTACTCCGTTATTGACGAATTGTAGTCAATAATATTTTTCTTTTTGCCTTTCCGGCGACTGCTATATAGTGGTCGCCGCCAATGGGCTGAAATATTACCTCAATATTTCTGTCATAGGCTGGTAAGGTTTCTTTTTATGTCGTTTCAGGATGTCGGTTATGCGTCGAGTAGTGGTAACAGGTATAGGTATTGTAGGTTGTCTGGGCAACAATAAGGACGAGGTTCTGGCCTCACTGAAAGCACAGAAATCCGGCATCCGCTTTATGCCGGAATACGCCGAGCTTGGTCTGCGCAGTCAGGTAGCCGGCAAACCACAGATTGATCTGGCGGAAGCCATCGACCGTAAACTGAAACGCTTTATGGGCGACTCCGCGGCTTATGCTTACCTGTCCATGCGTGAAGCCATTGAAGACGCCGGCCTGACAGAAGAAATGATCAGCAACCCGCGCACCGGTCTGATTGCCGGTTCCGGTGGCGCATCGTCCAGCGACATCGCCGAATCCGTGGATATCCTGCGTGAAAAAGGTGTGCGTAAAGTCGGCCCGTACCGCGTTACCCGCACCATGGGCAGCACGGTTTCCGCCAACCTCGCCACTCCCTTCTCTATTAAAGGGGTGAACTACTCCATCACTTCCGCCTGTGCGACCAGTGCTCACTGTATTGGTAACGCCATGGAAATGATCCAGTGGGGCAAGCAGGACATCATGTTTGCCGGTGGCGGTGAAGAAGAGCACTGGACCCTGTCGCTGCAGTTCGACGCCATGGGCGCCCTGTCCAGCAAATACAATGACACCCCGGAAAAAGCCTCCCGTGCTTACGACGCCAACCGCGACGGCTTTGTGATTGCCGGCGGCGGCGGCATGCTGGTACTGGAAGAATACGAACACGCCGTCAAACGCGGCGCTAAGATTTATGCCGAACTGGTTGGCTATGCGGCCACCTCAGACGGTGCTGATATGGTGGCTCCGTCCGGTGAAGGTGCGATCCGCTGTATGCAGGATGCCATGGCGATGGCCGGTAACCCGGCGATTGATTACCTGAACACCCACGGCACGTCCACACCGGCCGGTGACATCACCGAACTGAGCGCCGTGCGCCAGGCCTTCGGTGACAACCTGCCACCGACCAGCTCCACCAAATCCCTGACCGGCCACTCACTGGGTGCCGCCGGCGTACAGGAAGCCATTTACTGCCTGCTGATGCAGCAGAACGATTTCATTACCGGCAGCGCCAATATTTCCGAACTTGACCCGGGCGCTGAAGGTTTTCCACTGGTGATTGAAAACCGTGAAGCAAAACTGAAAACAGTGATGTCTAACAGTTTCGGTTTCGGTGGAACCAATGCGACTCTGATTTTTCAGTCCCTCTGAAAAATGACATACTGAGTCACATTTACAGGGTATTAGTGATATTCAAGCAACGGTTTTTGGGTTTTACTGTCGTTTCGTCTGACAAAGCGGGAGCTGTCTCCCGCTTCTGCTGACACAACGCTGAACAGGCTGGTTTAGCAACATCCGACACAGGCCGGCCGCCCGGAAACAGCACCTACGGAATATAAAGACAATGAACGAAAATCAGTCCAGCCAACCACAGGATTCTGCACGTCCGGTTGATGAACTGTTCCTCAAAGCGGAGCAGCTCTCTGCCGACTTTTCCCTCTTTCCCGAATATGAAGACAACGCCGTCGATCACCGCGTCAAAGGCCTGATTGCGCCACAGCGCTGTGAAACCGAGCTGGAACGTCTGCGTTCGCTGAATATTGATAACTATATCGAACAAGTGGTTGCCCCGAGCGAGAGCAACAGCCGTCCCGGCGCCAAGAGCATGGTGCAGCATCTGGTACTGCGTACCATTTCAGAAACCGAAGATGGCCCGCTCTACTGCGCCGAAGCCGATATGGATTTCGGTGGTCATATCCGCCGCATCGGCTTTATCTGCCAGAACCGCGAACACGCCAACGGCGTCTGGGGTCCGCAGCATCACAACAAAGCGGCACAGATTGCCCGTGCCTATGCCCGTCGTGCCATGCCGATCGTTACCTTCATCGATACCCCCGGAGCGGACGCCGGTGAAGCCGCCAACGCCGGCAATCAGGCGCACAGCATTTCCCACCTGATTACCGAAATGGCCAACAACGATGTGCCGACCATCGGTATCATCTGGGGCGCCGGTTATTCCGGTGGTGCCATCCCACTGGCCACCACCAACATCCTGCTCAGCGTGCGCGACGGTATTTTCAATACCATTCAGCCGCAGGGCCTGGCCAGCATCGCCCGCAAGTACAACCTGTCATGGCAGGAGTGCGCCAAATACGTCGGTGTGTCCGGCTATGAGCTGCGTGAAGCCGGCATTATCGATGGCATTATTGATTACGCCCCGACCGACGCCGACGAAAAACGCTACAACCTGCATCAGGCGGTCGTGACCGGTATCGAATCCATCGAAGCCAGTGCGGCAGAATTCACCCGTACCAATCCGGATCTGATGGCTCACTACAAGCGCAGCATTGAGCGCTTCCTGTCACCGTCCGAGAAACTGGCCAAGCTGCAGAAAGGTTCCAACTTCTATCTGGCAGAATCGCCGACTGAACACAGCAACATCTTCGGCCTCACCTACCGCTACACCCGTTATCTGACCCTGCGCCGCCGTATTCACTCCACCACGCTGGAGAACTATGGCCGTCTGGCAGAAAAAGAGGTGCCGGAAGGCCAGCTGCAGGAGCGTCTGGAACGTGAATCCAAACGTAAATTCCAGAACTGGCTGCAGGCGCCGGAAAAAATCGTTTACAACGACACCCTGCACAAAAGCTGGAAAACCTTCTGGGCCAAGCATGAAGGCCGTGACGAAAGCCGCGGCACCATTGCCAAGCTGTTCCTCGGTGAACCAAAGAACAACTATCTGAAAGCCAAGCGTGAGCTGTGCTTCAACCTCGGCCTGTATCTGTTCAACCGCTGGAAGTCTGACGCCGCCGTTAACTTCCAGGGCCTGCTGAACTATCTCGAAGATTACAAGCAGAGCCGCTTCCTGCTGCGTTCCAACGATATTCTCGACGCCGTTTCCGTGGCCGAGTTTATTGAAAAGAACCCGCACCCGCTGGCTGCCTGGATCCGGGAACAGCTGCCGCACGAAACCCGTCAGGAGCTGACCGAAGGTCTCGCGCAGGAAAAATCCAAAGGTGCCCTGAAGCAGTCGCTGGCCACCGCTCTGAACACCATCCTCAATGATGATCTGATTCCGGATAACATCCGTGCAGAACTGAAGCTGTCCACCCGTACGGAAGCGCTGGCAAACAGCCTGGCGAGCAGCAAAGTGGAAGCCAACCGCCGTATTCTGGAAGAAGCGCTGGCACCTTACATTCAGTTCCGTCAGGAAAACATCCAGAACCCGGCGCACCCGGACATCACCATTCTGGACGCTATCCTGCACGATGAACTGCGCGATGAATTCACTTCGGTCTGTCAGAACATGCTGGTCTTCGGCCAGCTGTATGACAACTTCATCAACAATCTGGTGAGTGTGGCCAAGGAAGCGAATGAAACCCGCTCCCTGTCCCGTGAGTCACTGAAAACCCTGCTGGAAAAATCACTGGCAGAAGCCACTGAAGGCGACAGCTATACCCCGCAGGAACGTGAGTCCTTCAACTACTGGCTGAACTACTTCATCAAGAGCAGCCAGCGCGGCGACTTCCTGAAATCCGTTGAAGAATGGAAAAAACTGGCCTTCCCGCGCCTGTCTGACACCCTGTTCGTGGTCATTACCTTTATCTTCGAAAAACTGCTGCCTGAATATCAGAATGCAGAACGCGATGGTAAAAGCTACAACGGCCGTATCAGCCCGGTTACCATCGGTCGCCGTAAGGACTTCTGGAACCGTCTGACCATGGCCTATCACGACCTGCTGATCCAGCAGGTACTGGACGATACCAAACGGCAGAAGAAAACCTCAGCCAGCGCCCTGATCAGCCGCTTCTTCTCAGACTTCAAAGAAGTGAACGGCAGCCTGATGTCCGCCGACCCGGTATCCTTCCCCGGCTTCCGCAGCTCCATTGAAAGTGCGCTGAAAAAAGACATCAAACCCTGCGGTGTGATTACCGGTATCGGTACCATCCGGATCGGTGACCGTCAGCAGCAGGTTGGTGCACTGGTGTCCAACCTCGACTTCCAGGCCGGCGCCTTTGATATGGCCAGTGCCGAGAAATTCTGTAAGCTGATGGCCGAGTGCGCGCGCCGCAACCTGCCGGTTGTGTGCTTCGTATCGTCCGGTGGTATGCAGACCAAAGAAGGCGCTGCGGCCCTGTTCTCCATGGCCGTGGTGAACGACCGTATCACCCGCTTTGTACGCGATAATGATCTGCCGATCGTGATCTTCGGTTACGGTGACTGTACAGGTGGCGCCCAGGCGTCCTTTGTCACCCACCCGCTGGCACAGACCTACTACTTCTCCGGCACCAACATGCCGTTTGCCGGGCAGATTGTGGTACCAAGCTATCTGCCGAGCACCTGCACCCTGTCCAACTACCTGTCGGTGTCACCGAAGTCCATGGACGGTCTGGTCAGTCACCCGTTCTTTGATGATCTGGATGACCGCCTGCGTGCCATTGACCCGGATATGCCGGTTGCCCGTCATACCGTGGACGACGTGCTCGACCGCGTCCTGCAGGGCTACGTCACTGCAGAACGTCTGGCGCCGGATACCGGTGAAGCCGCCAATGCGCAGAAGAAATACGGCAAAATCGACAAGGTTCTGGTTCATGCCCGTGGCTGTACCGCGGTGAAACTGATCCGTAAAGCACAGGATAACGACATCAAGGTCGTGCTGATCGCCTCCGACCCGGATATGGATTCCGTACCGGTGGATATGCTCGGACCGGACGACCGTGTGGTCTGCATCGGTGGTAACACGCCGGATGAAAGTTATCTGAACGCCAAGTCCGTACTGCGCATCGCCCACCACGAAAATGTGGACGCCCTGCACCCGGGTATCGGCTTCCTGTCCGAAAGCAGCCAGTTTGCCGCCCTGTGTGGTAACCACGATATTAATTTCGTCGGACCGCCGGTGTCGTCCATGGAAACCATGGGTAACAAATCCAACGCTATTAACACCGCTATGCGCGTTAACGTGCCGGTGGTACCGGGCTCGCACGGCATTCTGACCAGCTCGGCCAATGCTGCAGCGGTAGCTGATGAAATCGGTTATCCGGTGCTGCTGAAAGCCGTACACGGTGGTGGCGGTAAAGGTATTCAGGTGGTGGAATCCCAGGACAAAATCCACACCCTGTTCCATCAGATTTCCACCGAAGCCAAAGCAGCGTTCGGTAACGGCGACGTGTATCTGGAAAAATACGTGACGTCCCTGCGCCACATTGAGGTTCAGGTACTGCGTGACCGCCATGGCAACACCCGCATTCTGGGTCTGCGTGACTGCTCCGTACAACGTAACAACCAGAAGATTTTCGAAGAATCCGGTTCCACCATGCTGCCGCGTGAGCTGGAACAGTCGGCCTATGATTTTGCCGCCAAACTGGCAGACGCCGTGGATTACGTGGGTGCCGGCACTGTCGAATTTATTTTCGACCTTGCCGCCAACACCATCTACTTCATGGAAATGAACACCCGTCTGCAGGTGGAACACCCCGTTACCGAACTGGTATCCGGTGTCGATATCGTCAGCACTCAGTTCCGTATTGCCGAAGGCGACAGCATCGAAGATGTGAAAGCCAAACCGGAAGGCTATGCCATTGAAGTGCGGGTCAACGCTGAAAAAGCCGTCCGTAAGGGCGACAACGTTGAATTCGTACCGACACCAGGCCTGATCCGCGACTGCGTACTGCCGGAAGAAGATTACATCCAGCTGATTGCCATGGCAGCACCGGGCAAACAGGTATCGCCTTTCTACGACAGCATGGTGGTACAGATCATCTGCTACGGTAAAGACCGTGACGATACCATCGCCAGGCTGCGTGAATATCTGGAGCGCGTACGGATTACCGGCGTCTGCACCAATATCCCGCTGCTGAAACGGGTACTGGACGACAAAGTCTTCCAGGATGGCGTCTACGACACCACCTACCTGCCGAAATTCCTCGACCGCATTGATGTCGATGCTCTGATCAAGGACATCGAAGTGGCAGCGGACATGAATTCCGACGCGGTGGATGCTGCAGCGCTGAAGATCGAAGGCTCCGACGAACTGAAAGTTCTGTCCCCATCGACCAGCATTTTCTATGGTTCCTCTTCACCGACCGAACCGCCGTTCGTGAAGGAAGGCGATATCATCGGTGTTGAACAGACCCTGTGTCTGATGGAAGCCATGAAAATGTTCACGCCGCTGAGCCTCAAACAGTTCAACCGCTCCGGCAGCGAACTGTACCCGGCCAGTCAGAAGTACAAAGTCACCCGGATCATGAACAGCGATGGTCAGCAGGTGAACCAGGGCGATCTGCTCTACGTTGTGAAACCAGTGGCAGACGCGTAAGCGCCCTGCCCGGTTTCCGGCCAAATAAAAAACGGACCTTCGGGTCCGTTTTTTTATGCGTGATATACAACCAGATTTCTTATTCTTCCCTTTACCTTTTACAGGTATATCGACCAGGAACCCGGTCATAACTTTTCTGCGTCAAACGCATTTTCTTACGGTAACCTATATATTCCTTAAAACTCATAACCGCAAACAGAACCCGACGGGGCATATATCTGCGATATTTTTTGGCGTACGGGTTCTACCCCGTACTAACGTGGGTATCCTATTAGTTTGCTCTCTTGTTGATTTGCTATTAGTTCTTTTATTCGCAAATGGCGCCTCTAAGTACCGCAATGACTATAAACACAAAAATAGTCACTATATAACCTGGGTGCATAGCGTTACTCACGCGCTTCTCCCTACTATCGTCATCTCTTGAAATAGCAGCAAGTGCCCACCAACAAGTTGAAATAATAATGATCAAGAACCCGGCCAAACTAAGAAAAAACAAATAAATTTCCATAAACCTCTCACTACACATAAAACACCTTTATTAATTTCTAACCCACCTGAATTGAGAATCAATAGACGAGATACATTTTCATCGACCACTCCATATGTAGTGGTCAACTAATACCGGACACAGTTTTAAGTTTTTCTTCTGCTGCCTGAGGGCTGATTCCACCATGCAGCTGATGTGGCCGCCTTTGGTTGTAATATCCCATCAGGTAACTCCCAATGACAGAAGAACCCCTATATATCCACTGAGATTCCGATCATAAAAAATAAAAGGATCATAGATTGAACACCTATGACCCTTAAATTTCTCTACCACTAAGCACTCTTACATTAACGTAAGACATTCGATTACTTCAGATCAAACCCCTGCTTCTGCAGATACGCTTTCATAAACGGCCGCGCTTCTTTCGACAGGATGGCGGAGATCTGCTCACTCCAAGTCATCACTTTATTGGCACCCAGACGCTGTTCGTAATAGTCATGTACCTGCTGGTCGTAACCGGCCAGGGTTTCTTTATCCAGATCCGCGTTATAACGGTTTTCATGCAGCACCAGAGATAATGGCAGGCGTGGCCGCAGCGTCGGATCCTGGGCCGGTACGCCAATGCACATACCGAATAACGGAATCACATGTTCCGGCAACGCCAGCAGATCGGTGACCGCCTGCGGCTGGTTACGGATACCGCCGACAAACAGACCGCCCAGCCCCATGGATTCTGCTGCAATCAGTGCATTTTCCGCCATGATGGCGGTGTCCACCGCACCGATCAGCAGTTGCTCAGAAAAGCCCAGCATTGCCTCCGGGGCAATGGTTTTGTGGCGCTTAAAATCTGCACACCAGACCAGAAATTCCGGCGCCTGTGCAACCCATTTCTGACCACCGCTGCATTCCACCAGCTTTTCCCGTATGGCCCGATCCGTAATACGGATTACCGACGTCACCTGCAGAAAACTCGACGTCGATGCTGCCTGACCAGCCAGCAGAATCTGCTCCAGCTGTTCGGAGCTGACCGGCTCATCGGTGAATTTACGGATGGAACGGTGAGATCTCAGTAATTCAATAACCTGATTCATGCTTGACTCCTGATGGTGCTGCGCCGGCAGAACGCAGCCCCTGAATTTGCGGATCAGTTAAGACCCAGTACGACTTCGGCTTTTTCGCCTTTCTGTGGCTGACACAGGGTTACCCGTGTTGCCAGTGATTTTCCGTCTTCTTCGGTTTTGTCTGCCAGCCAGGCTTTGACTGCGGCGGAACGCTGTTTCGCCAGCTCCGGCCAGCCATCACCAGCGGCTTTTGCTTCCGCCTTGCTGACAAACGGACAGACCTGCAGTTCCAGATCTTCTTTTTCGCGCATCAGCTGTGCGACTTTCTGCAGATTTTTCTGATGATCATCCGTCAGCTCCGCACTGCCCTGTTCGTATTCCAGGGAATCCAGACGAATAGCCATCAGATAATCCCCGGCATACGACGCCAGGCTCAGGAACAGGCCGTAAGGCTGCAGACTCTGGCGCAGGTAATACATGGCTCCCTGCTTCAGCGCCAGCTGGCTGAGCTGACTGGTAATATCACTGATGCCGACATCCGGGTCGGACAGATCGCCGGACACAGGTACTGTGACTTTGACATTGCCATTGTCATCACGCAGCAGATCCAGCGCGGTATCCACCGGCATTGAGATCTGTTTACTGACGCGGTCGATAACTTTTTTATCCACCGGCACAAAGCGTGAATTCCGCAGCAGTATTTTGACCTTGCCATCCAGCTGCGCCTTATCAATGGTGACGTCGACATCCAGATCAAGCATGCCGCGCTCAACGTGATAACCGATCGCCTGGGCGACATAGCCGTTAAACGCCACCAGATCGAGCTGACGGATAGTTTGTCTGATACGCCCCTGCGGATATATTTCGCCGTCGCGCACATACAGGCTGAGCTCGGCTTCCAGCTCGATACGGTTGTACTGATCCAGCCCGGCCAGCACATACACGGTCACCGGCTGTGACAGGTGAACCACACCACTGTCGAAAGAAGCCTGGCTTTCCCCGACGCGCAGTTCCTGAATCGTCAGTGTCTCATCGACCACCGGAGCAACCGATTCATCGCGGATATAGACGGCCGCATTCTGCCCTTCATCATCATCCGCCTGCATCAGTCCGGCCAGCGCAATGGCCAGTGTGGTTGCCACTGCCGCCGGCTGATCTGTGTCCGCGGCGGCGGCCGGCTGCTCAGCCGCTGCGGTCTCTGTATTGGCCGTATCAGCTGCCGCAACCGGTAAGCCGGCGAGATTACCACTGGCATCACGTACCACCCGCGCCACCAGACCGTGATAACTCTGCATACCGGCACTCAGGTCATTACCGCTGAAGCTGGCATCCTGCAGGCGATAGCTGTCGAGGCTGAGCAGTGGCTGCTGCTGGTCGCCGACCACCAGTTGCTTCAGGGTCAGTTGTTGCAGCCCCTGAGACTGCACCTCTGTGCCGTCTTTTTCTTCCTGCCGGTGCCAGGCGTCAGCCACGCCCAGTTCCGCCAGCTGCACCTCAGGCGCGCCCTGCGCCTGAACACCCAGCCCACGCAGGCTGAGCCCGGCCAGCGTCTGCGCGCCGGCATCGGCCTGAATGCCATTGAGCGACAGACTGGCAAACACAGCATGCACCACATCCGGGATGGTGAGATCGAACTGACTGACATTCACATCCCCCTGCCACTGCGGCGCTGACAGCGGATGCTGCACACTGCCTGCAACCTCAAGACTCAGGGCTTTATTCAGTGACAGTGTCTCAGCATTGGTAAAAACAAACTGATTCAGCTTAGCCGCCAGAGTGACCGGTAACGGGCTGTCTGCGGCTGAACTGAAATCCGCCAGCTGCAGTTTTTCAACCGCCAGCTCCCCTGTCGTGCGCAGTTCCGGCAACGCCACCTGCCAGGCCAGCCGGCGACCGTTGAAAAACACTTCATTCACCTGCAGAACCCAGGGAGCGCCAGCATCCTGATCCGCTCCGGCGGCGTCTGTGGCCTGGCGGTCAGCGTCCTGCTCTGCCGCCGCAGTGCCGTCATCAGCCGCAGTCAGTGGCAGGCTGAGGCCAGCCACAGACAGCGTCTGTACACCATCGTCCGCCTGTTCCAGCCGCGCATCGACACTCAGCCCTTCCAGAGTCAGGTTATCGATGGTCAGCTGATGGCTGAATAAATCCCACGGGTTCAGTGACAGATAAAAGCGGGCGAAGCGGGTTTCACCACTGCCCTGTCCCGGATGCGTCAACGTCAGGCCATCCAGCTCCAGCTCGGTGCGGAACGGAGCAAAACGCCACAGAGCAACGCTCAGACGGTAGTCCTGCCCCTGATCCTCGTACCAGGCATTGGCCGCTTTCAGTGCGAACCAGGGTAATGCATGCAACAGCATCCACAGCAGCGCCGCGACCAGCACAACAATCCACAACGTACGCCGCAACCAGGGTTTAGCCATCGTTCTTCACCTCAAAATAATTCATTGCCGCCGGCCCCCATAACGCATCGCGCAGTCCGCTGGCTCTCTGTACCCGGGATGATACCCCCTGTTCCCAACAGGATTCACTGCTGAACAGGTGAAAGGTCTGCTTTGCCCGGGTAATGGCTGTGTAAATCAGCTCACGGGTAATCACGGTCTGCCACTGATCCGGCAGCAACAGACACAGATGCGTAAATTCAGAGCCCTGACTTTTATGAACCGTCATCGCCCACGCCGTTTCATGCGCCGGCAGACGGCTGGGCAGTATCCAGCGGATACTGCCGTCCGCATCCGGAAACGCCACCCGCAGTCCGTTACGGCCCGGCTCATCAGTCCAGGGCAGCGCAATGCCGATATCGCCGTTAAACAGCCCCAGATCGTAATCATTACGGCTGATCATCACCGGCCGCCCGGCATACCATTGCCCGCTGGCTGGCCGTGCCGGCAGCAGAGCGGATGCCGTCAGCAGCTGTTCAATCCGGCTGTTAACCTGCTCAACGCCGTAAATCCCCTGACGCAGGGCCACCAGCACCTGAAACTGCGCGAACGCACTGAATACAGCCGTCGCCGGCTGCTGCTCCGCAACAGCGGTACAGAAGGCACGGTAGCCATCACGGATGGCCGTCTGCCAGCGCGCCTGCAGCCAGTATGGCTGACGGTGGTCTGCCGCCAGCCGATCCATATCAATATCATCGAACTGAGCAAACGCCTGCTGCGCCGCCCGGCTGTCACTGCGGTTAACCGCAGCGGCGAGATGACCGATGCCACTGTCAGCCGCAAAGCGGTGTGATACGCGCAGCGACGAGACAGCATTCTGCATCGGGCTGATTTCTGCCTCACTGAAGGCACTCAGATCGCACCCTGTCAGACGCTGCAGACGCGCGGCAAAGTCTGCTGACGGGCCATGGCTGACACCGGCATCGCACAGATCGGCCAGCACACTGCCGGCCTCGACAGAAGCCAGCTGGTCGCGGTCCCCGAGCAGAATCAGACGGGTGCCGGCAGACAAGGCACTGAACAGGTGGTGCATCATCGGCAGATCGACCATCGACGCTTCATCCACCACCACGCAGTCGAATGGCAGTGTGCGCCCGGCGTGATAACGGAAGCCGCGTGGCGTCCAGCCCAGCAGGCGATGCAGGGTGTAACTGTCATCCGGGATCTGTGCCGCGTGCATCAGGGCATCATGACCGCCACGCTGTTTGGCCTGACGGATGGATTCTGTCATGCGTGCGGCGGCTTTGCCGGTCGGCGCCGCCAGCGCGATGCTCATCTGCGGATTCAGGCTCAGCAAGGCACTGAGCAGTCGGGTCACCGTGGTGGTTTTGCCGGTACCCGGCCCGCCGGTAATGACGGCAAAGTTCTGCACACAGGCAGACGCCGCGGCGATTTTCTGCCAGTCCGGCGGCGTCGCGGCGGCGCTGCCGAACAGCTGCTGCAGCGCAGCCGTCAGTGCATCATCCTGATCGTCATACGCACTGGCCAGCCGCTGCCGGATCTGCTGCAGCACCCCCTGCTCGTAAAAGTAATAACGCGCCAGATACAGACGCTGCTGATCCAGCACCAGGGGCTGGTTCTGATAGTCGTTGCCGGCCTGTACCGGCCAGACGGTATGACAGGTGGCCAGCGTCTGCGCCAGTTGCTGTGCTCCGGCCTGCTGCCACTGCGCTTTCAGTTCAGCCACCAGGCACAGTGACAGCGGCAGGCACACCTGCCCTTTGCCCAGCGCCACACTGACCATCACACCGGCCAGCGCCAGTGTATCCAGACTCTGCCCGGTATGGTTACCCGCCGCCTGTTCGTATCGCTGCAGCTGCTCTGCCAGTTGCAGATCTATATCGCGGATACCATTCACCGCGGCCAGCTGTTGTATCAGGGTTCCGCTCATGCGCCGCTCTCCGGTTGCTGCTCCGCAGGCAAAACGGCCTGTCGCCAGCGGGCCAGTACCGCCCCGTCAACCGGGTGATAATACACTCCCGGAGGCAGGCAGATATCGTCTTTACCCGCTGCTGCCGGCGGCGCAAACAAATCACCCTGTATCACCTCAGTGGACGGTGCCGCGGCCGCTTCGGTGAGTGGCAGACAGGGCGCGCCGGGGCCCAGATGCATGCCACGCAAATAGAAATAAAACACGCCGCCCAGATGCTGCTCTGGTGAATAATCGGCCAGCCGGTTGGCCAGCAGCTGATCCAGTGCCAGTGTATAAATCCATGCCTGCAGGTCGTAGCGGTGATCGGTCATCGCCTGCGCGAGCGCGCGCGGGGTGTAATCCGCCAGCGTAAAACCAAGATGGTTGGATTTATAATCGGCCACGTAATAGCGGCCGTTATGACAGAAAATAAGGTCAATAAAACCTTTCAGATAGCCGCTCAGCGGATCAAAACTGAAGCGCCGCCGGCCGTCACTGCCCGCCGCCAGCAGCTGGTCAATGCGGGCTGCCTGCAAACCGGCAATCGGCAGATAAAATTCCATTTCATCCAGACGCTGCGCGGGCGCCACGGCTGACAGGCTGAAGGTCTCGCCGTGGTCATTCATCAGCGGACTGTTAACCACTGCCGTCATCCACGCCGCAATGTCCGCTACCTGCTGTTCTTCCCGTTCCTGGTCGAGCAGACCATAGTGCGCCAGCTCGCGCCGGGTAATGTCAGCCAGTGCGCGCTGATCAGCAAAATCCCAGTGTTCAAAAATGGCATGCAGACAGGTACCGGCGTTGGCGCCTTTGGCAAACTGCAGTGCCGGGGCCAGCTCATCAAACGCCTGCGTCAGCAGCGGCGCAGTACCGGTAACGGCCAGCAGCGCCGGCTCGGCTTCGGTCTCATCCAGCACCAGAATATGGTCGTCACCGCCGCCGTGTTCCGCCGTCAGCTGGCTGTAACTGCTGACCCGCCAGGAGTCGTACGCCCGTCCACTGGCCAGCGCCGCCTGTACCTGATCCGCACCACCGGACGTTGGTGCCGCCTGCTCTGTCGGCTGCCAGTCCGGTAAGGCGCCGATCAGCAGCGCATCATTGCTGCGCTGCAGCAGCCCCTGCCAGTCAGCGTCGGCTTCCAGCTGCAGCAGATAACCCAGCGCGGAGGTGGCAATCAGGGATTTCTTTTCTTTGCGGCTGCGCCCGTCCACGGCGTCCATCAGCCAGATAAAACAGCCCTGCACCGCCCGCGTCAGAGCGACGTACAACAGGCGCAGACTTTCGGCCAGGCTGTCACGGGTGGCAGCCGCGCGCGCCTCACTGTCCGGCGCCAGATCCAGCACCATACTGTTCATGGTTTCACTGAAATACTGCACATCGCTGCGAGCGTTCAACTGGTAACTGTCGTCCCACAGATAGGGCAGAAACACCAGCGGGTATTCGAGTCCTTTGGATTTATGAATGGTCACGATGGTGACCAGATTGGCATCGCTTTCCAGACGCAGCTGCGCCTCATCGCCACTGCGCTGTTGAGCGAAAATATGTTCGCCAAACCAGCGTAACAGCGCTTCATGCCCCCGCAGCCGGCGACTGGCAGCCTGCAGTAATTCGCCCAGATGCATCAGGTTGGTCAGCCGCCGTTCGCCATCCGCCATGGCGCGCAGCTGCTCGGCACGGCCATCGTCTTCCAGCCATTGCATAATGGCCGCCATCACGCCGCGCCGGTTCCACAGCTGGTGATAGGCAAAATTACGTTCCAGTGCCGATTCCCACACACTTTCCTGATTCAGCAGTTCATCCAGCTGCTGTGCCGTCAGTCCCTGGGTTTCACTGGCCATGGCACTACGCAGTGCCCGTTCATCGGCGGGGTGTGCCACCGCCTGCAGCCAGCTGAATAAATCGCGCGCTTCCTGTGTGTCGTACACACTGTCACGGGTCAGGAACACACTGCCGATACCAAGAGCCGATAACGCCTCACGGACCCAGCCGGCCTGACGGCGACTGCGTACCAGCACGGCAATGTCGCGCGCCTGCACGGGTTCACCGGCCAGCTGACCGGCGCCCTGCAACAAAGCCGCGATCTGCTGCGCACACTGAGCGGCCGCAGTCTGTTGTGCCCCGGCGCGGGAATATTCTTCACCGTCATACCACAGCTGTAACGGAACCTGCTGTTCGCCGCCGACCGTTAACCGGCCGTCATCGTGTTTGCCGGCAGCCTTCACCTGAATAAATTCAATATCGCGGTCATAAACAAAGGGACTGTCGTGAGCCGCAAATAACTGATTAACACCGTCCACCAGTTTCGTCTGACTGCGCCAGTTAGTGTTCAGGGTAAAACGCTGTTCTTCGCTCAGCTGCCGGCGGGCCTGAATATAGGTAAAAATATCGGCGCCGCGGAAACCGTAAATAGCCTGCTTAGGATCACCAATCATAATCAGGCCGTAATCAGCAGAAACATTATCCGAAGCGCCATCAGTGGAATTCTGATCCGGCTGAATGGCCACGTTCTGCCGCGCCATACCGGGTGGATAAATACGGTTAAAAATATCGTACTGCTGCGGGTCGGTATCCTGAAATTCATCAATCATGGCCAGCGGATACAGGCGGCGGATCTGAGCAGCCAGGTGATCGCCCTGTCCGGCTTTTAATGCCGTTACCAGCAGACGCAGTAAATCATCCGGCGTGAGCGCACCGGCTTTTTCCAGCAGCTCGAAATAGCGGTTTTTAATCGCCTCCATCCAGCCCAGTTCAAGCATCAGGCTGAGTTGGTCGGCCACCGCCAGAAAACTTTCCAGCGCAGGAAACAGCGGATGCTGTGGCAGTTCACCGGCCTTAAGTTTTTCACTCATCAGCGCCGGGGTCAGTCGCGCCAGATTGTCCGGCGCCGGCAGATAAAATTCGCCCTGACAATAACGGAACGTCTGCTCAATCCAGTTGGGCGCATTCTTTTTACTGTAACTGCGTTTATCCAGCCCGGAGTCCTGAATCCGTTGCGCAATATCTGCAGTATCGCTCTGCTGACACAGAGTTTTCAGCGTCTGAAAATGGCTGACAGCCTGTTGCCACAGAGCCGTGAAATCCTGTTCATCCACAGCCGGCAGTACACGCACATCGGGTCGCGCCAGGCGCGATTTTATTTTGTTCAGCAGATCGTCAGGACCGGCATAGCGGCTGACCAGATAACGGCTCTGCGCCGTATTCAGGTGGTAGGCCTGCTGACGCCAGATATCTTCACAGGCCTGCTGCAGATAGGTATCGCTGTCGAGCACCAGTTCGGCGTTAAACACCACCCCACTGTCGAAGGCAAACTGTTTCAGCATGCGCTGACAGAAACCGTGAATGGTAAAAATAGCGGCTTCATCCATCAGCGCCAGATTGCTCTGCAGCCAGGGCAATAACTGCGCCCGCAGGGCTGCCTGCGTCGTATTCTGCTGCTGCGCCAGTGCCTGCAGATAAAATTCCAGATCCGGGTCCTGCACCGCCTGTGCATTTTCCAGACGCAATAAATCTTCCAGCGTGGTACGCAGACGCTGACGGATACGACCGCGTAATTCTTCGGTGGCGGCACGGGTAAAGGTCACCACCAGAATCTGATCACAGCCCAGCCGGGCATGACCCGCTTCGCCGCCGGCCTCACGGCCATGGCCGAGAATCAGGCGGTTATACAGACCGGTAATGGTAAAGGTTTTACCGGTGCCGGCACTGGCTTCAATCAGCGCCTGACCGGACAGAGGAAAACGGGTGACCGACAGTGTTTGCATACTCAGCCCTCACCTCCGTTGCTGCTATCGTCGTGCCATTCATCGCTGTGAATATGCGTCTGCAGTGCAGCCAGTAACGTCTGATAGCTGTTCAGCCAGGCGTCACTGTCGGTCAGCAGCGTGCCGCTGACAAACTGCGGCAGGCAACGCTGCAGATACGGCGAGGCCAGTTCGCCGAATTCGCTGTCGGCCAGACTGAAGAGTAATTTCTGTTCCTGCTCCGCACGCGCGTCATCGTCATCGGCGTATTTTTCCGCCGCCCGCTGCCGTCCCTGCAGCAGCTGCCATAAGGTATCGGGCAGATGCGGCACAGGTTCACACCAGCAGCGCCAGTACCACTGCAGGGCCTGTTGTATCTGCTGCACCGCGGTGTCAGCCTGCGGCGCGCGCAGCACAATGCGGCGCAGACGGCGTTCGCTTTTATCTTTGCTCAGGCACAGCAGTGTGGCCTGAGCAATCAGCCCAGGCTGCGCCACGCTGACCAGCAGCAGATTCAGCCACGCCTGCAACAGGTCACGGCCACGCAGATCACTGACGCGGTAATACAACAGATAACCCGGTCCGTTATTGTCTGTCAGCGTAAACGCCTGCTGCAGTTCACCGTTCACGGTCACCCCGCCGCTGCGCATCTGTAACGCCCGGCCGGGCAGGCGGTATTCACTGAGATGAATAATTTCCTGCGCCAGCGGCAGACAATCCTGCGTCAGATTTTCACTCCACACCTGCCCCAGCGTATTCACCGGCAACTGTCCCAGCGCCTGCTGACGGCCACTGAACTGCTGCATATCACTGCGGCTGCCAGGTTCAGATAACTGTTGTGCATCGGCCAGGGCCAGCTGCAGCCAGTCCTGTTTCAGGCGGAATAAATCCAGACTGTCGGGCGCAAAGGGTTCTTCGGTTTCGTGTTGCTGCCAGTAAATATCAAATGAGGTTTTCAGACGCCGGGTAACAAAGAATTTCAGCGGATCGGTTAAGGCCTGAACCACGTCTTCCCAGTTCACCTGCTGCGTATCCAGTTCGGCCGGTAACGCCAGCGGCGAGGAAAAAAATGCCGGCCGGCGGTGCTCGTCTGCAGCAGTGGCGGCCGCCCGTGCCACCTGCGCCCAGACCGGCTGATAACCCGGTACGGCGCGGGCACCGTCCGGGTTAATAAAGCTGCGCAGGTTATAAGGCTGCAATGGTAATTCTTCGATCAGCCACTGACGCATCGCCGCGGCACTGAGCGCATGGGGTTTTTCCTGATCCTGCTGCAGGCAATAACCATCGCACAGATAATCCTGTAATTCCGCCACCAGCACAGACGGTTGCAGCGGTGCATTTTCACGGACATCACGGCCGCGGTAACTGATATACAGATAATCCTGCGCCGAGGTCACGGCTTCCAGAAACAGGTAACGGTCGTCTTCACGACGGGAACGGTCACCACGGCGGGCACGGCCACTGACCATTAAATCAAAGCCGACCGGGGTTACCCGGCGCGGATAATCCTCGTCGTTCATGCCCAGCAGACAGACGGCTTTAAACGGAATCGAGCGCATCGGCATCAGGGTACAGAAATTCACCGGTCCGGCGAGAAAACGCTGCCAGCCGCCCTGCTGTCCCAGCTGTTCACTGAACCAGCTGCGCACCACCACCGGACTTAAGCCGGCATTAAAACCTGCCGTCTGTAATTCTTCCTGCCAGCCCTGAATCACATCGCGGATGCGCTGCAGTGATGTCTGCTCCTGCTCGGCCGGCAGATACACGTCCTGCAGCATCTGCAGCAGCAACCGGCTCCAGTCCTGTGCACTTTTTTCACCGCCGGCAAACATTTTCTGCCAGCGTTCCAGTACATCAATAAAATGCATCAGCCGGCCGAGCAGTTCGCCGTCATTACCTTCCACTGCCGGCAGCGGAAAATCGCCCATAAAATCCTGTTCGCTGTCGGGCAGCATATAGCCCAGCAACAGCTGCCGCAGTCCGCGCCGCCAGCTGTTCTGATCAAATGGCGGCAGCCCCAGCGAACGGCGTTGTTCACTGTCCAGTCCCCAGCGGATCTGCGCTCTGGCCAGCCAGTCACGCAGTGTCTGCAGTTCGTCTTCAGCAATACCGAAACACTGACGGATGGCGGGTACGTCGAGCCAGTCCTGCACTTCCGTAATCAGCAGGCGGGAATCGGCCAGCCCGAGCAGGCTGAGAAAACTGTCGATGAGCGGATCTTCCTGTGCCATCGACTGGTCAGCAATGGCCCACGGAATACGGTACTCAGACTGGCTGGCGGTGCGCGCATAACTGCTGGCAAACACCGCATCAATATAAGGGGCGTACTGATCAATATCCGGCACCATCACCACAATATCGCGCGGCTTCAGCTGCGGGTCATGATCCAGCCAGTAAAGAATCTGATCATACAGGCGCTGTACTTCGCGCAGCGGGCTGTGGGCACTGACGATACGGATACTGCCGTCGTCGTCGGCCACCGGCTGTTTGAACTGACTGTGCTGCAGAGCGGCCGCGGTAAAAGCACCCTGCTGGCGGTCCGCGAGGTTGAGAATATCGTCCTGCAGCTGTTGCAGCAGTGTTGCCGGTTCGCGTTCGACCCAGGCCTCAACGTCTTCCATCAGGTCTTCACTGTCACTGGCGGTTTCATGCACCAGCGTCAGAAAATCGCGCCCCAGCCGCCCCCAGGACGCCAGCAGCGGATTGCCGCGGTCAAACAGATGCGCGGCCTCCGGCTGCTGTTGCAGCACACGCAGCCGCTGACGGTCACTGACGATATCGCCCCAGAAATTGCGGCACGGATTGAGCAGGAAAAAATGCACGTCAATAACGCCGGACACCGCCTGTAATACCTGCCAGTAGCTGCCCGGCAACGCGGCAATACCAAACACAAACAGCCGTTTGGGCAGATCATGCAGACGCTGCGGATACTGTTGCACCAGCGTCTGCAACTCTTCCAGCAGGCGCGCGCGGTGATCCAGGGAATGCCCCAGTTCAGCACTGTCCGCCACCAGGGCCCGCCACACCACCGGCTGCCACGGATGGGCACTGACATCGGTTCCATCGGCCTGATCAACGCCCAGCTCCCAGTTCAGCAGCCAGTCGGGGCGGTAAACCAGATACTGGTCAAAGACGTCGGCGATGGTCTGGGCCAGCTGATAACATTTAAGGCCGCTGTCGTCGTCATCCAGATAATGGCGGATGGCAGCACAGTCCGGATTGGCGGCCAGCGCCGGCAACAGCCGCACCAGTTTCCACGCCATAATCTGTTTATCGAAATGCGAACGTTCGGGCAGCTCAGGTTTAAGACGGTTAAACACCTGCCAGACAAAACTGGATGGCAGTGGAAAATCCACCTGTGCGGCAATACCAAGACCATCGGCCAGCTGCAGTTTCAGCCAGTGTGACATGCCCTGACTCTGTACCAGAATCGCTTCCTGCTCGAACGGCCCCGCCGGGGACGTCTGCATCAGGCTGAGCAGAATTCCTTTCAGAACTTCAAGGTCGTTGGAGTGGTAAAGACGGAACATGATGGCCCTGTTTGCCCGGTCACTGACTGAAGGCCATAGACTACCAGATATCCGCCACCCTGAAGAGCAGGAATGGCGCCTTCTGACCAAAGAAATATTGCTGCAGCGGCACTCTGGTCGTTAACCCAGGTTCAGCCAGATCTGCCCCACCAGTGCCAGCAGAACAATCAACCCCCAGCCTGCCCGCAACAGCAGACCGCGGCTGATTTTTTCCTGCCGGTACAGGCGGAAACCATAAACAATACAAGCCGCCACCAGCGTCTGCAGCAACAGAATGGCAGCCAGGGTATCCGCCGGCCCGATACGGCTTTTCACCCCGGCCATTAATGCCAGCAGACCAACAACGCCGAAGCCCAGCAGCATCCAGCTGAAAATTCTCAGATAATTAAACACTGGTTTACCCGTCAATAATGGCTGCTTTTTAAACAGCCGGAAAATTTCACCATACCTGCAGTTGTCCGTTAACGCCATAATTTCCGCGCTGTCACGCAGACAGAAACCGGGGCATTAATTTTTGTGATTTATTTCCGTTATCAGTCATTCGTTACCGTTTTATTGAACTTTCTTTACACAGAGCGCTCCCAGAAACTCAACATCAATATGTGACGTAAGGAGAACATCATGAAAGCGTTAATAACCACCCTGATGACCATGACTTTTGCACTGGTACTGACTGCCTGCGGCGAAGACGCCTCACCGACTGTGGGCGAAAAAGTGGACAACGCGGCGGCGACAGTCAAGGAATCAGCCACTGACGCCTATGAGACGTCAAAAGATACCCTGTCTGAGGCGGCTGAAAATAGCGGTGATTATCTGCAGGAAAAAGGAGAAGACGCTGCCGATGCCATGAGTGATGCGGCAACCGATGCCGGCAACGCCATTGAAGATGCCTGTGAAAATATTAAGGAAGGCCTGGATACCAGCAACACCAACTGCTGATTTATTTTTCGCCCCCACCTGTCATACCCGTAAATACTCCACCTTATGGCGCAGCCCTGACTGCGCCACTTTTTCAGCAACGTTAAAAACTCAGTCAGCCAGCTGCTGTAACGTCCTGAGGTTCATCGCATGAACCTGCTCATAAGGCGGCCACCAGTGCAGCTCACCCTTGTCCAGTTCAGCCGCAATATAATCCTGTGCCGTGGATGCCATAAAATCTGCCCGCTGACTGGCCGCCAGCATTTTTTCCAGATAGCCGATACTGCACTGAATAAATGATGTGCCATAACCACCATTGCGTATGGTATCGATATCGCCGTGCGCCGGATAAATATGCTGCAGATCCATCGCTGCCATCCGTTTCAGTTCAGCAATCTGCACGTCTGCCGGCGCCACGTCAAAATGAAAAATCCATACCGGGTCTTCCAGCATATCGCCGACCAGTATCGTCTGTTGCCGGGGCAGATAAGCCGCGATATGTCCGCGCTCATGAATGGCAAACTCATGTAATTCGATCAGGGTATGACCACACCAGATATCCAGCTGCTGACGGAAGGTCACATCCGGCAGCACAACCGGAAACGCCGGCACACCCGGCGACCCCCGCTCAAGGGATTCCCGGTGCTCCATCATCAGCCGGCGGGTATCTTCGTGGGCAATAATGGTCGAGTCAGCGTAAACGTGATTTTCGGCGATATGGTCTTCATGGCAATGCGTATTCACCAGCGTGAAGCGGGTAATGCCATATCTTTCTTCCATATAACGGCGTACCCAGCTGCCCTGTCCCGGCAGATTCATGCTGTCGACCACAACCGCATCGCGGCCGTCATGAATGACCCAGGCCCCACCGCCCAGCTGCATATCCAGATTCCCGTGGCCGGGATGGCGGCCCCAGTAGAAAAAGATCAGGTTATCGGCCAGGATTACCGGCTCAATATAGTCACATGCATCGGCTGTCATACGCGGTTCTCACACTTTTTACGTATGATGACCCCACCGCCTCTGCAGCGTCCAGCCACAGAGTTTCAGGCAACCACTACGGCGGCTTATTTTCCCGCCGATGTTCACATTTGCCGTCAGATACCCAGTGCCTGCGCCGGCGGGATACAGTCAGCTCCCTGCCCGCTGGCCACCGCTTCATTGGTCAGCATGCCGTCATAACAGTTAAGCCCCGTCAGCAGATAAGGATCATCAGCCATTGCCTGCGGCGGCCCTTTTTCGGCCAGCGCCACCACAAATGGCAGAGTGGCATTATTCAGCGCCAGGGTTGCGGTGCGGGCCACCGCTCCCGGCATATTGGCCACGCAGTAATGCACCACGCCGGATTCCACAAAGGTTGGTTTGCTGTGCGTGGTCGGATGGGCACTTTCCACACAGCCGCCCTGATCAATCGCCACATCCACAATCACGGCACCACGCTTCATGCTTTCAAGATGCGAGCGCAGAATCAGCCTCGGGGCTGCTGCTCCCGGTACCAGCACCGCACCGATCACCAGATCCGCCTGCGGCAGTAACTCATCCAGCGCCGTGCGGGTCGACAGCCGGGTATGAATACGGTTGCCGTACTGCTGGTCCAGAGAACGCAGCACCGGCATGGCAGTATCCAGCACCGTAACGTCCGCCCCCATCCCGACCGCCACCGCCACTGCGTTGCGCCCCACCACACCAGCACCGACCACCAGAACATTACCGGCGGCAACCCCCGGTGCGCCGGCCAGCAGCACACCGCGGCCGCCGGCTTCCATTTCCAGACAATGCGCTCCCGCCTGTACCGCAAAACGCCCGGCAATTTCTGACATCGGCGCCAGCAGTGGCAGATGCCCCTGCCGGTCGGTGACGGTTTCATAGGCAATGCAGCAGGCGCCACTGGCCAGCAGAGCGCGGGTGAGCGATGGGTCGGGGGCGAGATGGAGATAGGTAAACAGGGTGTGGTCAGAACGGATGAAATCGTATTCTTCCGGTTGCGGCTCCTTCACTTTCACAATCAGATCAGCCGCCGCGAATACCTCAGCACCGCTGGCGGCAATCACCGCGCCGCTGCTGCTGTAATCATTATCGGCGAAGCCAATGGCCAGGCCGGCGTTCTGCTGGACAATGACTTCATGGCCCAGCTGAACCAGTTCCTTAACACTGGCCGGAGTCAGGCCAACACGGTATTCATGATCTTTGACTTCCGCCGGTACACCGATGCGCATAAGCAGCTCCTCAGACCTTTTCTGTTCAGTGTAACGCAGGACTGAGGATTTGCGCTGTGTGTCATCAGGCGGTGTTTACAGCCCCTGCTCCCGGAACTGGCTGACTGCCTGCAGGGCTTCAATGCCGTAAACAACCGACGGGCCACCGAGACGGTTTCAGCAATTTCGTCTGCCGAGGCACCGGACTGCATGGCATCGTGCACATGGAATGAAATACAGCCATCACAACGGACGGTAATCGCAATGCCCAGCGCAATCAGTTCCTTGGTTTTACCGTCCAGCGCGCCTTTACTGGTGCTGGCGGCGTGCAGTGCGCCAAAGCCTTTCATCACTTCCGGCTGCACCATGCCCAGTTTTTCCATCCAGGCAGTCAGTTCCTGGTAGTGTTCGGGGAAATTTTTCATCGGTTCGCTCCCTGATGATTGATGGTCTGACCAGCTTTGCACAGAGAGGATAAAAAGGCTACGACACCATCCGCCGGCGCCGGAAGATAACGGTATAATTGAACAGCAAAATAGACTGCCCGCCACCTATGGCAATGGGCCGCCGGGCTTTTTCACGTAAAACACGCCGTCATCAGAGGTGGTGGTTTCATACCCCAGCAGTGTCCACACCTGGCAGACCAGCACCGTACGGGCAACATAACCGGCCTGCTCGGTGGAACGGATGGTCGCACCGACGTAGTTGTTCACTGCCGTGGCACAGGTTTCTTTGGCCTGCGGCAGCTTCTGCAGGCACTCCTGCTGACCGATGGCATTATCCGACAACGCCGTCACCCGGCTGCACACACGGATATCATTCTGCGGATTGTTGAGCACCGTCAGAATCGCATCCGATGTTTTAATCTCTTCCGCTGCCACCGGCAGCATGAGTAAAGCCAGCAGACATCCGCTCAGATAACGCATAACCATCCTTTTCTGGCACCGGCGGGTTGCCGGTGTGGTGAATGAACAGCGGCCTCCGGCCTGTCGGCCGCTGTCTGTTGTTCAGGCTGCGCTTCAGCCTCTGGCTGCCGCTGCCCGGGCAGCGTGCAGTTTTTTATAACTGGCCAGCAGACGCAGGTGCTTATCCAGCCCGGTCAGTTGCATATCCGTTGGTGTCAGACCATAAAAGCGCACACTGCCTTCCACCGACCCGATGGCTGCCTGCAGGCGTTCAGCACCGAACATGCGGCCGAAGTTCTGGCGGAAGTCATCCAGTTCCAGCTCATCGTCCAGCACCACTTCCAGCACGCAGTTAAGTGCCTGATAAAATAAGCCGCGCTCGACCGTATTGTCGTTGTACTGCAGGAAGGTTTCTGTGAGCTCTTTCGCTTCTTCAGGACGCTGCAGTGCAAGATAAATCAGCAGTTTCAGTTCCAGAATCGTCAGCTGTCCCCAGACGGTGTTATCGTCAAATTCAACACCGATCAGCGTGATAATATCGGTGTAATTATCCAGCTCGCTTTCTTCCAGCCGTTCCACCAGATCCGTCAGCTGTTCATCACTGAGTATGTGCAGGTTCAGAATATCTTCGCGGAAATACAGCGCTTTATTGGTGTTATCCCAGATCAGATCATCAACCGGATAAATTTCGGAGAAATCCGGCACCAGAATACGACAGGCCGGCGCGCCCAGATCGTCATACACCGCCATATAGGATTGTTTACCATTCTCGGCCAGCAGCTCGAATAAGGTATCGGCTTCCTGCTGGTTCGAGTCTTCACCTTCGCCGGAAAAATCCCACTCATAAAAATCGTAATCGGCACGGGCACTGAAGAAACGCCACGACACCAGCCCGGTGGAATCAATAAAATGCTCGACGAAATTATTCGGCTCCTGCACCGCCTGACTCTCGAAGGTCGGCTGCGGCACGTCATTCAGGCCTTCAAAACTGCGCCCCTGCAGCAGTTCGGTCAGACTGCGTTCCAGCGCCACTTCAAAACTCGGGTGCGCCCCGAATGACGCAAACACCCCACCGGTGCGCGGATTCATCAGCGTCACACACATCACCGGGAACTGACCACCCAGCGAAGCATCCTTCACCAGGACCGGGAAACCCTGCTCTTCCAGCCCGCGGATACCGGCCAGAATGGACGGGTATTTTTCCAGCACCGCCTGCGGTACATCCGGCAGGGCAATTTCCTGCTCCAGAATCTGACGTTTTACCGCACGCTCGAAAATTTCTGACAGGCACTGCACCTGAGCTTCATAAATGGTATTGCCCGCACTCATGCCGTTACTGAGAAACAGGTTTTCAATCAGATTGGACGGAAAATAAACAATTTCACCATCGGACTGGCGTTCAAACGGCAGGCAACAGATACCGCGTTCAACATTACCTGAGTTGGTATCAATCAGATGTGAACCGCGCAGCTCACCTTCCGGGTCATACACGCCGAGACAATAATTATCGAGCATGCCGTCCGGCAGTTCATCCTCCGGACCCGGCTTAAACCATTTTTCCTGCGGGTGATGAACAAATTCAGCCGCCGCCAGTTCTGCACCGAAAAACTGATCGTTGTAGAAAAAGTTGCAGTTCAGACGCTCGATAAATTCACCCAGTGCCGATGCCAGAGCACTTTCTTTGGTCGCCCCTTTACCATTGGTAAAACACATCGGGGAATCCGCATCGCGGATATGCAGCGACCAGACGTTAGGCACAATATTCCGCCAGGAAGCGACTTCAATTTTCATTCCCAGGTCGGCCAGAATCCTGGTCATATTGGCGATGGTTTTTTCCAGCGGCAGATCCTTGCCGGGAATGCAGGTTTCTGACGTTTCATCCATCACGGCCATCAGCAGCGCATCGGCATCGTCATCCAGATTATCGACGGTTTCGATAACAAATTCCGGCCCGGTCTGGACCACCTTTTTCACGGTGCAGCGTTCAATTGAACGCAGAATGCCCTGCCGGTCTTTGTCTGACAGGTCTTCCGGCAGCTCCACCTGAATTTTGAAAATCTGGTTATAACGGTTTTCCGGGTCGACGATATTGTTCTGCGACAGACGGATATTGTCGGTGGGGATATCCCGTGCCAGACAGTAAACCTTCACAAAATAGGCAGCGCACAACGCCGACGACGCAAGGAAATAGTCAAACGGACCGGGAGCCGAGCCATCGCCCTTGTAGCGGATCGGCTGATCAGCCACGACGGTGAAGTCATCAAATTTGGCTTCAAGCCGGAGGTTGTCCAGGAAGTTGACCTTGATTTGCATGCGCTAAGTACCAGAGTTGTCGGATTGCTGCGGCCCGGGGCCATGTGCGCGCCATTATCCTGATTTTAGGGGCTGCTGTCCTGTGCCGGCATTCAGTGGCCGGCGGCCGCTCAGTGAGCGCCTGATACAGATTGCCTATCAGGTTGATAAATTTCAGAAATTATACATGAGCCATCCTTTGCACAAGAATATGTACAACTTTTGTATATTATTATCCGGAGACCAGCATGTCGCACCTGATCCGTCTTGTGTATGCCAGCCGCTCCGTCAACAGCCCGGAAAGCGGCGCCGTTGACCCCGCCATCGGTTCCATCCTGTCGCAGTCACGGCGCAACAATCAGAAAGCCGCGGTCGGCGGCGTACTCTTCTTTGGTGATGGTTATTTCTTTCAGTGTCTTGAAGGAGAGGAATCTGCGGTCACCGCCACCTACGCGCGGATTCTGAAGGACAAGCGCCACCATGACGCCAGAGTACTGAGCAAACAGCCGGCTGACAGCCGCCTGTTTTCTGACTGGTCGATGAAATTTGTGCCAGCGGCCGACGACGTTCAGCGTCTGCTGCAGCAACATGGCTACCAACGTTTTACGCCCTTCAGCTTTTCCGGAGCCTTCGTTAACGAACTGCTGACCTATTTCCGTCAGGCTCAGCTGGCGCAGTACAACCCGGCAGGCAGCGCTCCGGCAGCAAAGGCCCGCCCCGCCCGCCGCAGTTTCTGGCAGCGGCTGGCCGCCGGCCTGAAATTCAGCTGAAGTAACAGACCAGGTAGCAACTGCGGCGGCCAATTGAGGCAGGCCATGAATAGTGGTTCAATACACGCCCTTTTCAGCACCTGCCCCGTTCATGTTCAGATACCTGTTCACCACCCTGTTTCTGCTGCTGAGCACGGCTCAATCAGCCCTGGCCAGCGAACCTGATTTCGCCCTGATCCGCACTTATGCCCAGCTGTCGCATGACACCTATCTGCCGGCCGCAGAGCTGGACAGCCAGCTGACCCGGCAGGGCCAGAGCCTGGTTCATCAGGCGCTTATTGAGGCGTCACAGGTCAGTTATTTTCTCAGTACCGCCGATGGCGTGCAGACCATTGCCGTGCGCGGCACTGCCAACCTGACCAATGCCATGGTTGATCTGGATATTGAACTGCAGCCGGATGAGCAACTGGGCATTATTCTGCACAACGGCTTCCGTTCCGGCGCGCTGGCAGTGGCCAATGGTGTGCAGCCATTCCTGCAGCCCGATCAGCCCATTCATATTACCGGCCACAGTCTCGGTGGCGCCATCGCGGTTATCCTCGCCATGTACCTGCAGCAGGAAGGCTTCCGCGTGGAACAGGTGGTCACATTCGGTCAGCCCAAAGTCACCAATGTGACCGGCGCCAACCAATACGCGGAGATGCCGCTGACACGGGTGGTAACGCTGAAAGATATGGTGCCGCTGGTGCCGCCCATCAGCCCGCTGCAGATTAAGGATCTGGATATTTACTGGCATCTGGGTGAGGAAATTATTCTGCTCGGCGATCAGCAGTATTCACGCACCCAGGGGCTGAAAAGCATGCTCAGGGCCACCAAATTTGCCACCTCGGTACCCGGCGAAGAAAACCTCACCGCACACCGCATGACAACCTACCTGACCCTGATCGACGGGCTGCTGACCACAGCGGAGGAAGTACCCTATCAGATGGAAATCAATCTGTTCGGGCTGTCGCTGAATTAATGCCTGCACCACCGCTATGCCGGTGCAGCAGCAACGGCATAGCGCATAGACCATTTACACCTTGAACTGGCGTATAGTCCGGCGCATTTTTTCCGCCTGATTGGTCAGCAGGCGGATTTCCTCAATCTGACTTTGTGACTGGGAATGAATCCCGGATGCCATGGCCGAAATTTCAACCGCCGACTGGTTAATATGTTCAACCGCTGATGATTGCTCTTCCGTCGCAGCAGCAACCTGAATATTGCCATCGCTGATGCTGTCAAAACGGTTACGGATACCGGTTAAGGAAGACGATGCGCTTTCTGCCCGCTCCGCAAGTTCAGAGCTGCTTCTGGCCCCGCTCTGAATCGCCTGCAGTGAACTCGTAGCCGCACTCTGCAGACGCTCAATCTGGCTGCGGATTTCCTGGGTGGACTCCTGCGTACGGTTAGCCAGCGTGCGTACTTCATCAGCGACCACAGCAAAACCACGCCCCTGCTCCCCGGCCCGCGCTGCTTCAATCGCGGCGTTCAGCGCCAGCAGGTTGGTCTGCTCTGAAATATTACTGATGACATCCACCACGGAATTAATGGTTTCTGCCTGTGTGGCCAGCTCGCGGATAGCGCTTTCGCTACCCTTCATGGATTCCGCCAGACCGCTCATGGTTTCTGACAGATGCTCCATCACATCATTGGTAGTATGAATATCGTCAACGGCACTGGTGGTATCGCTGGCCGTTTTCTGGGCAATGGAAGAAACCTCACTGATCGTCTGACCCATCTCGGTAATGGCGGTCGCCACCATTTCTGTCTGCTGGCGCTGATCTTCGGAATACTTCAGTGATTCATCTGACGTTTTCTTAAGATTCACAACGCCATGATTAATGGCTTCCTCCGCTTCCATAACCTGGCGCACCATATCGGCAAAGGTGTTCAGAATGGAGTTAAAACCACCGGCGAGATAACCCAGTTCATTGCCCGCACGATCATCCAGCTTCTGAGTCAGATCACCACCCGATGCCGCCATATTTTTCAGTTTATCGCCCACCTGAGTAATACTTCTGCTGACCCGGTTGGCGAACAGAAAAGCAATGAAGGCAAAAATTACAGTTAAGATAATGCCCGAAACGACCGAATTACGGATAACGGAATTCACCTGACCGCGGATCTCGGCCTGCGGCAATACCGTTACCAGGCTCCAGCCCAGACCCATCAGTTTTTCCGCCGCGATATAGACATCCTCGCCCTTAACCTGACCTTCAAACAGCGTAAAATCATCGCCCCGGCCGGCCAGGGATGAAAGAACACTGCTGCTCATCGACAGCTGATCAATATTTTTTCCGATAAAGGCTTCATTCGGGTGCGCCACAATCCGGTTGGAGGCATCCAGCATGAACATATAGCCGGACTCACCGACATGGTTCTGCTCAACGATGTCAATAATGTCGGAGACATCATAACCAAGCCCCGCAACACCCAGCACTTTACCGCTGCGGTCTTTCGCCAGCACGTTCACATACACCGTCAGCGTTTTGGTTTTTTCATCCGGATCAAGATTCAGACCAATATCCTTGCCACCTCTGACCGTATCAAAGAACCAGCTGTCCCTGGGTTCACTCTGTGAGACCGTCTTGAACAGACCATCCTGGGTGTAATAATGCTGACTGATAGCAGATACCCAGAAAACCGCGGTCGCACCGCGCTGATCAACGAAGCCCTGCATGTATTGCACAACATCCGGCAACTGTTCCTGCGGCTCACCGCTTTTCATCCATTGCTGAATAAAGTGATTCTGCGCAATACTTTCGGAAAAATAGACCGGAGCGCTCAATTCGTTTTCAATTTTTAACTTAGCGCGCTCAACAAAAGCCGGTAACAGTTCGTTTTCAGTTACCTTGTTAAACATCGACGAAAAGCCACCAATATTAATAACGCTGATGATGACAATCAGCAGCAGCAGCGCGACAACCATGGCGCCGGAAAGTAATGTTTTCAGTTTCAAGTTGTTGAGATTCATTCAAATAGCCCTGACATAATGACAAACCTGCCAATCACTGATCCCTGCACACAACAAAGCACCCCAACGTCACAACAATGTAACGTTATTGAAATATATGGGTGCTAATCAGCGCGATCAGAAACCAGCCCGGACCATGTTCCATTTCAGACATTCAGGCTGAGCGCTGCCAGTAACGGCAAAAATCAGTGATATAAGTAACAACTATAGTTGACGGTAACTGACCCGCAAGTTCCGGAGCGCTGCCGCTACACGAAAAAACCGTTCTGCAGGACAATATTCAGGGCCAGGAAGATAAGAATAAAAAGAAAAGCCAACGGAGAAGTCATACCTGCCGGGAAACAGGCATGACCATTATGCGGGATAAAACCCTATAGTCAGCCGGTGTATTCACACAGACGGTTGCGGCCGCTTTCCTTGGCCTGATAAAGGGCCTGGTCAGCGTGTTTAAACAGCGCCTCATAGCCGGTGAGTTCCTGCGCAAAATAGGCGACACCAAAGCTGGCAGAAATATGAATCGTGGTCTGCTCGTACTGCAGCGGGTAATTCATAATCGCACTGCGCAGGCGCTCAATCACCTGCTGAATCTTATTGCGGTCACCCGAGGTGAATACGATACAGAACTCTTCCCCACCAATGCGGGCCAACAGATCGGTTTCCCTGAGATTATCCCTGGCCAGTTTGGATACGGTCTGCAGCACTTTATCACCGGCATCGTGACCATAGGTATCATTGATACGCTTGAAATGATCCATATCGAACATGGCCAGCGCCATAAAACGGTTATCCTGCTTCGCCAGATTAAACAAGCGTGACAACTTATCAGCGATAAAACGGCGGTTATACAGACCGGTAAGCGGATCTTTGCTGGCCATATCACGCAGCTGGCTATTGACCTCGTGAATACCTTCGAGGTGACGATCACTCTCGCGGGTAAAGGTGGCAAACATAACGATGGCGGTAATAAAAATAAGCAGGCCGCTGAAGTAAGAGATAAAGCCAACAAACCCGCCTTCTATCACCACCAATGGCGGGTACTGAGTAAACCAGACCTCCAGCAACATCCACAGCGGGATACCAACAAAGGTGAAAATCCACTTATAGTTACCGATTTCATTGCGGAAGAAGATCAGTGACATGCCGACACCGGGAACCAGATAGTACTGGAATAAGAAGTCTTTGCCGAAGATAACGGCCAGAGCGCAGATGCTGAGATAAGCGAGGGAAAGGAACACCACCCGGGCACTGATATAGCGCCTTCTGGCGTTCAGATAGTACGGCAGCAGCATAATCAGACCGACACAACCGGCGATCAACGACAGGTCATGGTTGCTGCTTACGATGAGATCAACACCCATCATAGCGAGAACCAGTATGAAGTTAACCAGACACATCATATTGACCAGGCGGATCTTTCCGGCCAGCCAGAGGTCTGTCTGGGGGGTTAACCCTGCTTCAATGACCTTCCTTAGTCTGGTGACAACCGGGTTCAGATAGTGCATTTCCACTGACGCGCAGACTCGTATTCAAAAAAGGCGCTATAAGATACCTGTAAAATCCGTATTGTCCAGAGGAAGCAGGTATATCGGCACGGTAATATCTTACCGCCCCGCCGGTATACACTTATAAGATATAGGTTTATGACTTAACAGGATTGTGGAATTATTATTTAAGACAGGCTAAGGAAGTGATTATATTGCCGGAGTCTTTGACTATATTTTCACTCGTTGCCAGCCCTTTGCAGGTGTCTACTTTTCATAGGTAACTCGGGCGCATAACGCCGCCAGCACGCGCGGCTTTGTAGTGAAGGCGAAGCCGCAACGAAAAAGCCGTCGCCATGCCTGGCCTTGTTAACTCATTTAAAGCGTATAGCAGTAGCAGATATCCTTCGCTCTGTTGATCCATCACCGCTAACAAGCAGTTGTTGCGACGATTGAATAATAACTGCATTTGCTCCAATCTTGGCAGCCTCATTCTTTAATGCGAGCATAGAGAGCTCCAAATCTTTTGATTCTGTTGTAATTCCCATGCCTCTTGATTCTACTAGACCTACAACAATGTAATCTTGGTTCGGTGGCTCAAGGAGAATCTGTATGCTTTGCACATCGGTGGCTGGATAAGCCTGTCCATTTAATATGTGGGTAGCCTCTGAAGTTTCAATAATAGAACAACCACTCAGTAGAGTAACTGCAAGGAGTAAATACAAAATCTTATTATTCATAATGATCCATTCCTGTAGAGTTAACGCCCTGCTCACGGGCAATGTTTGCTGAAGGCTTTTGTGCGCCTTTTCTTTTGCACAAAAGGCGTCAGCGGAAACTTGTGATCTTACCCCGATAAAACGGACACGTTCATTTTCATTCTATTCGCTCGTATTCTATCGATGAACAGTAACCTATCCCTGAATGCAGCCGTTTTCTGTTGTAGTAATCATTAACGTATCTCGCCAAAGCATACTTCAAATCCTCTGCTGTATGGAATGTCATATTACGAATCAATTCAGCTTTCATCGAATGAAAGAACGATTCCATATGAGCATTATCCGTACATTTTCCGGGCCTGCTCAGACTATGCTCAATTCCCTGCCTTTGAAGTTCTTTCTGATACTCTGATCCGCGATATTCAACTCCACGATCCGTATGCAACATCAGTCCCTCAGATGGACGACGCTTTCGTATTGCAGTCATCAATGTTCTCCGGGTAACTTCTGTTGTTCTTTTGGTATCCAGGCTCCATCCTACGATCCGTCGGGAATAGAGATCCATGATGACTGACAGATAGTGCCACTGCTTTTTAACTTTCAGATACGTCACATCGGCCACCCAGACTTTGTCTTTACAATGAGGAACCGCACCATCCGGACGAAGATTCTGTCCTGAGGCCAGGAAACGCCTCAAACCCGGAGCCCGATACGTTACCTTAGTGACCCGCGCAATCAGCCCCATCGCCTGCATAAGCCGGGCTACGCGCTTCCTACTGACCTGAAATCCCTGCTTTAGCAGAGCTTTCCAAATTCTCGGACTTCCGTAGCGTCCTTCATTCTCATCTGAAATGCGTTTGATATGAAATCTGAGTTCCATATCAGACTGGTCGCGTTCAGAAGGTTCTCTGTTAAGCCAGGCGTAAAAACCACTGCGCGATACGCCAGCCACTCACACGTGCGTTTGATACCTAACTCTTGTCCGAATCTCTTGATGAATCGATATCTTGCTGATGTTCCTCCGCAAGAAACCGTTGCCACTTTTTTAGCAGATCCACCTCCTGTTTCAGCTTCTTGTTCTCAGCTTCAAGCTTCTTCAGTTTTGAGATTTCTTTCTCTTGCTTACTGGTTGCTTCGGTTAACTTCTTGCGTTTATCTGCCACGATTTTGCCTTCTCGATACTCTTTTCGCCATCGTGACAGCATGAATGGATGTATGTCGAGTGTATTGGCGACTTCCTGAACCTGAATCCCTTCAATCAGACTTAGCTGAACTGCTTTCACTTTAAATTCATTTGAATACTGCCAGGTCTTTCTTGGCTGGGTATATTTTGGCATTGGACACCTCGTCAGTTTGACTTTGGCAAACTATCGAGACACCCACGTTAAAACTATCGGGCCACCTACTTTAACACCATCTTCCGATTGCACAACATTTGCTCTAAAAAGTATCTTTACATTCATGCCGTTGATGGAGCAATCGTATGCCTAAGCCAAGGAAACAACAGGTCTCTGTTGAGGCTACACCCTATTATCACTGTGTATCCCGCTGTGTCCGACGAGCTTTCCTGTGTGGTCCTGACCATATCAGCGGTGAATCTTATGAGCATCGCCGGGGTTGGCTGGAAGCTAAAATTCTTGAATTACCTGACATATTTTCCATTCAGGTCGCAGCCTATGCCGTTATGAGTAATCACTACCATGTGGTACTTCATATCGACTCCGACATGGCAAAAAACTGGACGAATCAGGAGGTCATTGAGCGTTGGCATAAGCTGTTCAAAGGGAATCCTCTGTCACAGAAGTTTGAACGCAAGGAAACCATGGCTCAATCAGAGCTGGCTCGCTTGAATATCTATGTTGAAGAATGGCGTTCACGCTTGATGGATATCAGTTGGTTTATGCGGGTTCTGAACGAAGCGATTGCCAGAGAAGCCAACGCCGAAGACGGATGCACTGGTCGTTTCTGGGAAGGTCGATTCAAATCCCAGGCGTTACTGGATGAAGCGGCACTGGCTGCCTGCATGGCTTACGTCGATCTGAATCCGATACGGGCCGGAATGGCAAAAACACCGGAAAGTTCAGACCACACATCCACGAAAAAACGAGCGATTAAAGCGCAACAGACTCAGCAACCCAACCGCATCAATCAACAACCTGAGCAGCTGTTGCCCTTTGCCGGCAATCCTAAGCAGGACATGCCGACTGGCATTCCGATGCGGCTAACCGATTATCTTGAACTGGTGGATTGGACGGGTCGTATTCTGCGTTCCGACAAACGCGGGGCTATCCCGGCCAACTCTGCTGCCATCCTGAACCGCCTCGGTATTGATGATTCTCAATGGCTGACGATGACAGCGCAGTTTGAACACTGCTTTAAAACCTTTGCCGGTAGTGAAATCAGTCTCAGATCAGCCTGTGACCAACTGAACTATCAAAGGCCTACCGGGCTTTCCCGCTGCAAAGCAGCCATTGGCTGATCTGCCACATCACTCTTTTCTTTCAGCAAATCAGTGACAACCTGAGAACCTGCTGTGCCTGTCATAAGGCCAAAACCCGCTGAAAGCTCACCGAATTAAGCGAAATCGAAAAATCATCATTCGGAATTACGCTCTGCTACGAATATGACACGTTATTAATTTACGAACTCACTGAAGTGGTGAAGTACTAAAGTGGCTGTCCTATTAGCATTTTATACGCACATTCGCTCTATTTGGAGTTGTTAATCATTTGAATCGTTTTTCCCTCTACTTCATTTGCGGTCTCGATTAGGGTTGGATCATTCGATAAAGCAGATAGCATCTGGGCTGGCTTTATGAGACCGATCTTGGTAGAGCCTTTTTCCGTATATACTGAAATTCGGCAAGGCAAAGCCATATTGAGCTGCATGTCGACAGATAGTACTTTGGCTGCCTGTACTGGATTACAGACCTCAAACACTTTGCAATTTTCTTCAAATTCTATGCCTTTGCTTCGAAGAGTTTCCCCCAGATCATGAATATGCAGTACACCAAACCCTAAATTCTTTACTTCAATTTGAAGATCTGCCGAAGCCTCTTCAAATGTCTTATCTGTGCTTACTACATAGTACATACTCTTTCTCCTGGTTTGATTTGCGTATAACGTCTGCATCTGCGGCAAAAAACAGCTGGCGGCTTTTGCGCCCGCGCAGCGGAAATGCGCAAAAGGTGACAGCTGTTTTTTGTCCGTAGCATGCACTTGTTAGCCGGGGAACCCGTGAACTACCCAGAAACCGGGTTAGCCGTGAAATTTCCCGAAGCTAACGATTAAAAACTGTAAACTGCCAATACCATAACGAATTTTGACTGAGGAGACCACCTTTAAAATGACTTCGCTTCTGTACCCGTGACTTATCTACTGCAGCGGAGCGAAACTTTTGGCGTGCCACACCGCAAGAAAGCCCAAAACCAGAAGAGCCGAGAAGCGGAACAAACTCCCCTCCACTCAAAAGCTAAACCAGCAACAAAAACCAAAGGCTGACTCGGTTAACGCCTTACTAAAAGGCGGAAAATGTTTGGCTATACTTTGCGACGAAGGAGCACAAGCCAAGCGTTTTGCGTCCTTTTGAGTAAATTGTTAGGGCTAGTCTATGAATTGTTATTGAGCTTCTTTTGTCTTTTAATATAGCTATACAAAAAAACAAACCAAATAAGACTAAAGAATGTAGGTGTTAATGCTTCAAAATATGAACCTAAACTAAGGTAGTACTTCCCATTTTTAGATAAATATACAATAGCAAAATCACCTGGTTGATAGAGGTTGGCATATTTCTTTTTTGAAATACATGTTGAAATATCACCTGGCTTAACATCCCCAATAATAATATTCTCATTGCTTGATAATATTTTTAATTCTACCTCAATGATGCAGGAGTTTCTAAAACCCACATCGGAATACCTATCGAATTCAGAATCAATTATTTCAGCTTCTAGAACTTCAGAGTCTAAGGCACTAAAAACTTCATAAACCTGAAAAGGCATAAAAAATACTGTAAGTCCAAAACTAAAAAAGGTGAGAACTAAAATACAAATACCTTTAAGCTTGTCCATTGGTCAAATCGATCCTTGATAGCCCTAACAGTTTATTCGTGCGCATGCTCATTTTCGCACCGCCCTTTTGTTCACGGTATTTACCCTAACCTGTTGTTCTCTCAGGTAAAAGCCCTTCTGTAGACACTAATCTCAGGCGTATAAACACACATGCGCGTTTACACCCCACGAGTGAAACCACCTTTGCGCGTTATCAGCCGGAGAAATCATCTAACCCATTGATTTTGTTTACTTTTAGAAAACTCGTTTCATCAATTCACGCATGCGCGTTTTCATTTCAGGCCAAAACGCGCATTGATCTTTCATTCTCACAAAATATACTGTTCATTAATACAGTATATTTTCATGGAGTGAAATTATGAGTCGCAGCCCTTTTCTGGAAGAGATCCGCACTTACATGAGGCTGCGGGGTATGAGCCTGCGTACTGAGAAAACGTATATTTACTGGATCAGAAATTTCATCCGCTTTCACAACTATAAACATCCCACCGTTATGGGCGCTGATGAGGTTATCGCTTACCTTGGCTATCTTGCTACGCGCAGAGACGTAGCCATCAATACTCAGCGTGTAGCACTTAACTCTCTGGCTTTTTTATACAATCAGTTTCTTGAAAAGCCGCTGGGCGACATGAGCTTTAAGTTTGCTTCCAGACCACGACGTATACCCGAAGTATTGTCGTCCCACGAGATATCTTCCATTCTGTCTGCGATGACCGGACGGGATAAACTTATATTTTCCCTTTTGTTTGGCTCAGGACTGCGCATCAGCGAATGCCTGCGTTTAAGGGTTAAAGACTTTGACTTTACCAATGGAACTCTGATTGTACGTGACGGCAAAGGGGCAAAAGACCGCGTTACTATTCTGAGTCCAAAGCTTAAACCAGCGATAGATGAAACCATTCAATCAGTAATCAACCTGCAACAAACTGATAATACTCAGGGGGTCGGGCCATCGTTACCCGGCATTTTGGGCAAAAAGTATCCATCCGCTTATCGCCAGGCGGCCTGGATGTTTATTTTTCCGTCAACCGGCCTGTGCCGCCACCCTATTACAGGCATAGTCTGTCGTCATCATCTGCATGATTCTGTCCCGCGTAAGACCTTACAGCAGGCTGTAATCAAATCCGGAATGCAACATAAGCGTATAACCTGTCACACATTCCGCCATAGCTTTGCTACAGAACTGCTAAGAAATGGCCGTGATATCCGTACCGTTCAGGAGTTACTCGGTCACTATGATGTAAAAACAACCCAAATTTACACCCATGTATTGGGAAATCAGTTCGCCGGTACAAGCAGTCCATTGGATTTTCTGCAGGATTCCAGGCCATAACCTGTAAACTTTATGCCAAACGCTTCTGAAACCGCCAGCACACTGCCTTCCGGCACGCTGCCGCCCTTCCTTCCCGCAAAAAGAATGTGGCTATTTTATTCGATTAGTGTCATTTCACGACAGAAATTCAGGAGTAACAGAGGGGAATGCAATGCGTTAGGCCGTCCCTGCCATTCATCCGGTGTCTGCGTAAGCTGAGCACAGCCTGAGCATACACTCAGACTGTGAAAAGACTCAACAACTGCAAGGGAAAAAGCCGGCCGGTGAAGCCCGGCCAGCGGAAGTGTGAGGAAATCAGCGCGGCGTGCGCCCTTTCGTCTTACTGCGGCCGCTGGCTTTCACGCCACTGCGGTTTTGTGGCTTCGCGCTTTTATGGCCGGATGGCTGGCTGCTTCTGCTGCCAGGCTTTGCCTTACCCGCGGCCGGTTTGAAACCCGGTCGTGGCGGGCGCTTGCCCGGGGCATCTTCGGCCGGAATCAGCGCATCCGGGCCTTTACCGATCAGGTCGGTACGGCCCATTTCGGTCAGCGCTTCACGCAGCATCGGCCAGTTTTTCGGATCGTGGTAGCGCAGGAAGGCTTTCTGCACGCGACGCACTTTCAGGTCACGCGGTACGGCTATTTTTTTCGATTTGTAGCTCATGCGGTGCAGCGGATCACGCTCAGAATGGTACATGGCGGTCGCCAGCGACATCGGTGACGGATAGAAAGTCTGCACCTGATCGACGCGCATTTTGTGACGTTTCAGCCACAGCGCGAGGTTCATCATATCTTTGTTTTCAGACCCCGGATGCGCAGCAATAAAGTACGGGATCAGATACTGTTCCTTGCCCGCCTCTTTCGAGAATTTATCGAACATGCGCTTGAAGTTGTCGTAAGTGCCCATGCCCGGCTTCATCATCTTGCTGAGCACATTCTGTTCGGTGTGCTCCGGTGCAATTTTCAGCAGACCACCAACATGGTGCGTCACCAGCTCGCGTACGTATTCCGGGTCTTCCACGGCCAGGTCGTAACGCAGGCCGGAAGCAATGGCGATACGCTTGATGCCGGGAATCTTACGTGCCGCGCGGTACAGCTCGGTGGTCGCTTTGTGGCTGGTGTTCAGGTTTTTACAGATGGTCGGGTACACACACGACAGGCGGCGGCAGTTTTTAAGAATGCTTTCGCTCTTACAGGTCAGGTGGTACATGTTCGCCGTCGGGCCACCGAGGTCGGAAATGGTCCCGGTAAAGCCCGGCACTTTATCGCGGATTTCTTCAATCTCGTGCAATACCGATTCCTGCGACCGGCTCTGAATAATGCGCCCTTCGTGTTCGGTAATGGAACAGAAGGTACAGCCGCCAAAACAGCCGCGCATAATATTCACGGAGAAGCGGATCATCTCATACGCCGGAATCCGTGCATCGCCATAACTCGGATGCGGTACGCGCTGATAGGCAAAGCCAAACACGGAATCCATTTCTTCAGTTTCCAGCGGAATCGGCGGCGGATTTACCCAGATTTCGCGATTGCCGTGTTTCTGAATCAGCGGCCGGGCGTTATACGGGTTGGATTCCTGATGCAGCACACGGGAGGCGTGCGCATACAGCGCGCTGTCGTTACGCACTTTTTCGAACGACGGCAGGCGGATAACGGTTTTGTCTTTGTCGTGCGGCACTTTGCGCTGCAGCGGCATGGGGATGATCTTCACCGGCATAACATCATCAGTGTTGCTGCCGCCATTGTCTGAGGCACAGCTGTCGCTGTTGCTCTCTTTCATATCGTAAGGATTCGGCAGCTGATCAATATGCCCGGGCCAGTCGATACGGGTGGAATCAATTTCGGTCCAGCCGGCCGGCGACGCATCCCGCACGATGGTCGTACCGCGCAGGTCCTGCAGGTCGTCGAGGGTTTTGCCCTGCGCCAGCGCGTGGGTCATTTCCACCATTGCCCGCTCGGCATTGCCATACAGCAGGATATCGGCACCCGAATCAATCAGCACCGAACGGCGAACCTGATCACTCCAGTAATCGTACTGGGCGATCCGGCGCAGGCTGGCTTCAATGCCGCCGATTACGATCGGCACATCTTTATAGGCTTCGCGGCACTTCTGCGAATACACAATCACTGCCCGGTCAGGGCGTTTGCCCGGCTCGCCGTGCGGGGTGTAAGCATCGTCGGAGCGCACTTTCAGATCGGCGGTGTATTTGTTGATCAGCGAGTCCATATTGCCGGCGGTAATGCCGAAATACAGATTCGGCTTACCCAGCTTCATAAACTCGTCCGGGTTGTTCCAGTCCGGCTGGGCGATGATCCCCACGCGGAACCCCTGGGCTTCGAGCAGACGGCCGAGCACCGCCATACCAAAGCTGGGGTGATCGACATAGGCGTCGCCGCTGACGATGATGACGTCACAGCTGTCCCAGCCCAGTACATCCATTTCCTCGCGCGACATCGGCAGGAAAGGCGCCGTGCCGAAGCACTCGGCCCAGTATGGGTAATAGGAAAATAAGTGGGGAGCTGACTGACTCACATCGGACCTCAGGGTTGTTACCGGAAAGCGCCCTGACCAGCATGGTCAGAGCGGGCGCTATTGTCCCAGAATACGGGGCCGGCCAAAAGCCTGAGAACGCAGAAAAAGGCGGTCATTCTGCGGCCTGAACCCTGCAGTCTGTGGGGTTAATTCCGCGGCCGCCAGCCAGCTTGTGCACCCGGTCCGCTGCACAAGGAACGCGCATTGTGCTCTGAGTGTGCACGTTTTTGGCAAATATCTGTCCACCTTTGCCCTGGCCGATAACACCGGACTTCTGTGCCTGAAACAGAAAAAAGTGCCGTTAAATCAAACTCTTCCGGCAAGACTCAGAAAAACTGGCACACTCCTCGCTTGCCGCCGGTTAAGTACGGAGGGCCGGTCCAATGGTGGACCTGCGCTCTCCTCAGAAAATCTGACAGTTAAGCAAAGGCGCTTACGACTGCGAAGTCGTATGCGCCTTTTTTTGTGCCTGAAATTCAGTGATAACCGAGGGGAAAACCATGAGAGGACTGAACACACTGCGCCGCACCCTGATCAAAAGCGCGCTGCTGCTTGCTGCCGGTGCTGCCACACTGGGCATGCCGGCGGTAGCGGCCGAAGAATGGGCAGAAAAAGAGGAGCTGACATTCGGTTTTATCAAACTCACCGATATGGCGCCGCTGGCGGTGGCCTATGAAAAAGGCTTCTTCGAGGACGAAGGCCTGTACGTCACGCTGGAGGCCCAGGCGAACTGGAAAGTCCTGCTCGACCGTGTGATTGACGGTCAGCTGGATGGCGCCCATATGCTGGCCGGCCAGCCGCTCGGCGCGACCATTGGTTTCGGTACCCAGGCACACATCATCACCGCCTTCAGCATGGATCTGAACGGTAACGGCATCACCGTGGCCAACGACATCTGGGAACAGATGAAGCCCAACATTCCCCAAGACGCCAACGGCAGGCCGGTGCACCCGATCAAAGCCGATTACCTGAAACCTGTGGTGGAAAAATACAAAGCATCCGGCAAGCCTTTCAACATGGGCATGGTATTCCCGGTATCGACCCACAACTACGAGCTGCGTTACTGGCTGGCCGCGGGCGGTATTCACCCCGGTTACTACGCTCCGGCACAGGGCGATAATTCCGGTCAGATCAATGCCGATGCCCTGCTCTCTGTCACCCCACCACCCCAGATGCCGGCCACGCTGGAAGCGGGCACCATTTACGGATACTGCGTTGGCGAACCCTGGAACCAGCAGGCGGTATTCAAAGGCATTGGCGTGCCGGTGATCACGGATTATGAAATCTGGAAAGACAACCCGGAAAAAGTGTTCGGCGTCAGCAAAAGCTGGGCAGATAAATACCCCATCACCCACAAAAAAGTCGTCAAAGCGCTGATCCGTGCGGCGGAATGGCTGGATGCCAACAACAACGCCAACCGTCCGGAAGCGGTAAAGATCCTGTCCAAACCACAATACGTGGGAGCCGACTACGATGTGATTGCCAACTCCATGACCGGCACATTCGAGTACGAGAAAGGCGACAAGCGTGACGTACCCGACTTCAACGTTTTCTTCCGCTACAACGCCACCTACCCCTACTACTCCGATGCCATCTGGTATCTGACGCAGATGCGCCGCTGGGGCCAGATTGCAGAAGAAAAATCCGACGACTGGTTTATGCAGACCGCGAAAAAAGTGTACCGCCCGGATATTTATGCCGCGGCCGCCAAAGAGCTGATTGCGGAAGGCAGATTAAAAGCTGCTGATTTCCCGGACTTCGCCACCGAGACCGGTTTCAAGGCGCCGCAGACCCAGTTTATTGACGGTATTACCTACGACGGTACGCAACCGAATGCATACCTGAAGAAATTCAGCATCGGCCTCAAAGGCGCAGACAAACTCTGAAGCGGCTGAATACACCTGACCAGCTGCCGGCAAATGCCGGCAGCCCAAAAGAGATAACCCTCATGACTATTGCACTGCACAACATGCCATGGCTTGAACCTGTGGTAAAAATTGCCAAAGGTGAAAACGTCAGCCAGAACCTGCAGACCATTATTAAATCGGTCGGCATTCCGCTTGCTGGTATTCTGGTATTCCTGATGATCTGGCATGCCGCTGCCAGCAATATCAACACCTCTCTGGGTCAGTTTCCCGGGCCGTCGGATGTGATTGAACAGTCCGGCAACCTGCTCAGCGAACATAATGAAGAACGGCAGAAAGCCGTCGCATTTTATGAGCGTCAGGAAAAACGTAATGCCGACCGCCTGGCCAGAGACCCGGATTATGTCGCAAAAATCCGCCCGTATACCGGCAAGCCAACTTACATCGACCAGATCGGTACCAGCCTGATTACAGTATTAAGCGGCTTTATTCTGGCCTCCCTGATTGCTGTACCCCTGGGTATTGTTATCGGTCTGAGTGCCAACCTGTATTCCGCGTTTAACCCGATTATTCAGATTTTCAAACCGGTATCACCACTGGCCTGGCTGCCGCTGGTCACCATGGTGGTGAGTGCACTGTACATCAGCGACGATCCGCTGGTCCCCAAATCATTTGTGAATTCCATGATTACCGTGATGCTGTGCTGCCTGTGGCCAACGGTAATCAATACCGCTGTGGGCGTGGCTTCTATTTCCCAGGATCTGAAAAACGTCAGCATGGTGCTGCGCCTGAACTACATCACCCACGTCATCAAAATTGTGCTGCCGGCTTCGGTGCCAATGATGTTTACCGGTCTGCGTCTGTCACTGAGCATCGCCTGGATGGTACTGATTGCCGCCGAAATGCTGGCACAGAATCCGGGACTGGGGAAATTCGTCTGGGATGAATTTCAGAACGGTTCTTCTGATTCTCTGGGCCGCATTATGGTGGCGGTGATCACCATTGGTTTAATCGGTTTCCTGCTCGACCGCATCATGCTGATGATTCAGCGTTTTGTGTCCTGGGATAAATCCGCAACCCTGCGTTAATCAACCTGCTGAAAAAGGAGATTTACATGAACACATTACTCGAATTGACTCAGGTTGGTATCGAATTCAACACCGCGAAAGGTTCTTTCCGCGCCCTGCGCGACGTGAATCTGAAAATTAAACAGGGCGAATATATTTCCCTGATCGGGCACTCCGGCTGTGGCAAGTCCACGGTCCTCAATATCGTCGCCGGTCTGCTGCAGGCCACCGAAGGCGGTGTGGTACTGAATGGCAAGGAAGTGAATGAACCCGGCCCTGAACGCGCGGTGGTGTTCCAGAACCATTCCCTGCTGCCGTGGTTGTCTGCTTACCAGAATGTTGAACTGGCGGTAAAACAGGTCTTCAAAGGCAAAAAATCCCGCGCCGAGATGAAAGACTGGATTGAACACAATCTGGAACTGGTGCACATGACCCACGCCATGCATAAACGCCCGGATGAAATTTCCGGTGGCATGAAACAGCGTGTCGGAATTGCCCGCGCACTGGCCATGGAGCCGGACGTCCTGTTAATGGACGAACCGTTCGGCGCGCTGGACGCCCTCACCCGTGCGCATCTGCAGGATTCTCTGATGGAGATTCAGCGCGACCTGAATAACACCGTCATTATGATCACCCACGACGTGGACGAAGCTGTGCTGCTGTCTGACCGCATTGTGATGATGACCAATGGCCCGGCGGCCACCATCGGCGAAATCCTGGACGTCGATCTGGAACGCCCGCGTAACCGCATCGAACTGGCAGACGACCCGCGCTACAACCACTTCCGTCACGAAGTACTCAGTTTCCTGTACGAAAAACAAAAGAAAGTGGACCACACCACGTCCGCAGTAAAGAAGGCGAACACTGAAAAAAAGCCGGCAGTTAAACCGGTCAACGAGAAGGTTGCATAAAAAATAACGGCTGCAAACGAAGGAGAAAGCCATGCGTTTTGAAAAATCACTGTCCGCTGTTGCACTGGGGCTTGCCATCAGCCAGGTTTCTGTCGCTGAAAACAGTGTTGTTGAAACCCTGAAAGAAGGTGATTTTATCGCCGACCTGCGCCTGCGCTACGAAAGCAACGACGCCGACGATGCTGCCAGCAGGGACGCCGCCAGCGCCCTTACCCTGCGCACCCGACTGGGTTATGAAACAGTGGAAATGGCTGGTTTTAAGGTACTGTACGAAATTGAGGATTCCCGCGCACTGATCGACGATTACAGCCCGGAAGATACAGATTACGACACCGTCGCCGACCCGGAAAATACCGAAATTAACCGCGCTCAGATTGCTTACCATAAAGATGCCTTCCGTGCGGTCATCGGCCGTCAGCGTATTATTCTGGATAACGCCCGCTTTATCGGTAATGTTGGCTGGCGTCAGAACGAACAGACATTCGATGCACTGACGCTCAGCTACACCCAGGACGACATCAGCGTGCTTTATTCCTACGTTGATCAGGTCAACGGTATTCTGCGTAATTTTGATGCGGATACCACCGACCACCTGTTCAACGTCAGTTATGCCGGTCTGGCAGCGGGGAAACTGGTTGGCTATGCCTACCTGACCGAGGATGACGACACGGATTCCACGCTGGATACCTATGGCGCCAGCTTTGCCGGCCAGACCGACAGCGGCGATATTACCGTGACCTACCGCGCTGAACTGGCCACCCAGTCCAGCGATGATTACGACGCCTCCTATTTTCACCTGGAAGCCGGCGCCATCGTCTCCGCTGTGACCTTTGCACTGGGTAATGAAACCCTGGGCAGTGACAACGGTAATTATGGTTTCCAGACACCGCTGGCCACCAAGCACGCCTTTAATGGCTGGGCAGATATGTTCCTGGCAACACCGGCAGTAGGCCTCTCAGACACCTATATCAAAGCCGGTGGCAAGCTTGCCGGCATCAAACTGCTGGCGGTTTATCACGATTTTTCCGCCGATGAAGGCAGCACCGATCTGGGCTCTGAAATCGACCTGCTGGCGGCGAAGAAAATTGATGACAACTTCACTGTCGGTGTGAAATACGCCGCTTATTCTGAAGGTGATATGGCCAGCAAACCCGATACCGACAAACTCTGGATCTGGGGTGAAGCCAGATTCTGATTGCTTCATCAGCACGGCGGTGGCCTGCGGGCCACCATTTTTTAACCCTGACTGACGCGAACGGCTTATGACTGACAACACCCTGGTTATTATCGGTAACGGCATGGCGGCCAACCGGGTCATTGAGGAACTGGGCGACCAGCATCCCTTCAGTGCCATTCATATTCTCAGTGACGAAGCCGTCGCCCATTACAACCGCATTATGTTGTCGCCGCTGCTGGCCGGCGAAACCACACTGGCGGCGATTACGCCCCATGATGATGACTGGTACCGCCAGCACCGTGTTCAGATACACCTGAATACACCGGCCGAACGGATTGATACCGCCAGCAGACAGGTTATCTGCAGCAATGGCGAACGCTTTCCTTATCAGGCCCTGATGATTGCCACCGGTTCGCGCTCCTTTATTCCCGACCTGCCCGGTACACAGGCTGATAATGTCATTGGTTTCCGCAATATGCGGGACCTCGACACCATGCTGGCGTCACTGCCGCAACTGCAGCACGCCACCGTCATTGGTGCCGGCCTGCTGGGCGTGGAAGCCGCGGCCGGCCTGAATGCCCACGGCGTTAATGTCACCCTGCTGCACCGCAACCCGGTGCTGATGAACCGCCAGCTCGACGCCACCGCGGCTGCTATCCTGCAGCAGGAACTGCAACGGCGTGGCATGGATATCCGCACCGCTGCCAGCCCACTCGCCCTGCACAGCCGTGAGCGCCGCGTGCACGCCATCGACATTCGCCAGCATGGGGAAACCACAACCCTGGAAACCGGACTGGTTATCTTTGCCACCGGCATTGTGCCCGATAAGGATATTGCCCAGGCTTCAGCCATCGACTGCCAGCGCGGCATTCTGGTCGACCAGCAGATGCGGACGTCGGCAGATCATGTCTATGCGCTGGGAGAGTGCTGTGAATTTGCCGGCCAGACATACGGACTGGTCGCACCGATATGGGATCAGGCACGGGTTCTGGCTGCTCAGCTGCGGGCGGAATATGGCAACGCATCTCCGGGCAACGAACACTATTACGAACGTACCCACCTGACCAAACTGAAAGTCTCCGGCGTCGACATGCACAGCATCGGCGAATTTGATGCCGTACCGGATGAGCATACCGACGTGCTGACCCTGCTCGATCAATACGACGGCATTTATAAGAAACTGGTGATCCGTAACAAGCGCATTGCCGGCGTCCTCTGTGTCGGCGACGTATCCGACAGCCACTGGTATTACCAGCTGATGTCAGAACAGACCGATATTTCCGCCCTGCGCACCAACCTGCTGTTTGGCCGCCGCTACTGTGATGTCGCTTAGCGTGCCGGCAGCCAGGCAATAAAAAGCCGGCTCATTGCTGAACCGGCTTTGCAAAATCAGGTGCGGGAACGGGATTCGATCCGCCCGGTATTCCGATCGCGATCCTCCGGGCCGCAACCAATAAAAAAGCCAGTTCACATCAGTGAACTGGCTTTCCGAATCTGGAGCGGGAAACGAGATTCGAACTCGCGACCCCAACCTTGGCAAGGTTGTGCTCTACCAACTGAGCTATTCCCGCTTTTCTTTAGCGCCGCTTATTATAACCATTTGCATCGTTATAACAAGTTTTAATGGCATCCCCAAGGGGATTCGAACCCCTGTTACCGCCGTGAAAGGGCGGTGTCCTAGGCCTCTAGACGATGGGGACACATCGCTTGAGAAGTGCTGCGCATTTTACAGCGACTTCGTTGATTTGCAAGAACTTTTTTCTTTTAAATCAACAACTTCCTGACTGATCGTCTGATCTGATGCCCTTCTTTCTGAACCACAGGCCTGGTGTGTGATACAGAATCCGGAGCAGGAAACAAGATTCGACCGGGCTGGCGTTCCAGCTCGCGACCTTCCGGGTCGCTCCGGCAGCTTCAGCTACCTGCTTTCTTCCAAATTGTAATTGGAGCGGGAATGAGATTCGACCGGGCTGGCGTTCCAGCTTGCGACCTTCCGGGTCGCTCCGGCAGCCTCTTGCTACCTGCTTTCATCCAAATTGTAATTGGAGCGGGAAACGAGATTCGACCGGGCTGGCGTTCCAGCTCGCGACCTTCCGGGTCGCTCCGGCAGCTTCTGCTACCTGCTTTCTTCCAAATTGTAATTGGAGCGGGAATGAGATTCGACCGGGCTGGCGTTCCAGCTTGCGACCTTCTGGGTCGCTCCGGTAGCCTCTGCTACCTGCTTTCATCCAAATTGTAATTGGAGCGGGAAACGAGATTCGAACTCGCGACCCCAACCTTGGCAAGGTTGTGCTCTACCAACTGAGCTATTCCCGCACACAAAAGTGGCATCCCCAAGGGGATTCGAACCCCTGTTACCGCCGTGAAAGGGCGGTGTCCTAGGCCTCTAGACGATGGGGACGTCTCAATCAAGGAGCGCGAATTCTATTGAGGCTTTCTGATATCGTCAACCCCTGTAAATAATATTTTTAAGGCTACACTTAACTCAGGGCTTGCGGACCGGTCTGCACAACATAAGACGTAACTTATGCAGAATTTATCCGGGGCATTGCCGTTAACAAAAAGAATCCGGGCCACAGGGAAACACCAGGCACATGTCGACTACTGCTATTGTGATCATTGCTGTTCTGACGGCAGCGCTTGCTGTGGGTGCCCTGTGGTTTCTGCGCTGGCAGGAACAGCAGCGACTGGAGCGCGCCCGTCTCGCCGTTGCCTGCACCGACCGCATGGGTGAACTCAATATGATCGGCGAATCGGTAGCCCCCTGGGCATCGCCGGAGATGATGACCTTCCTTGCCGGCGAGATTCAGCGTCAGGCACAGATTCTGAACGAGCTGAAAAGCCCGGTGAATCACCGTATTAATCAGGCCCTGGAAAATGCCGCCAACTGGTCCGCCGGACAGAAAGCGGCCAAAGCAAATATGCCGGCACAGAGCCAGCAGGCACAGAATCTGCGCAACACTCTGCTGCGCCTGATGGATTACATCCGCGACAGCTATAAAAGCCGCCATCTGGATGGCAACCGCGCCAAAAGCCTGCTCAACGAAGCAAAATTCCTGAACATCAAAGTGGCGGTGGCTGTCTATGAAGGCAAAGCTGCTGCCGCTGCCACCCTGTCCAACCACAGTCAGGCCATTCATTACCTGCGCAAAGCCATTGCCACACTGAAACGCGTCAATCCACTGCCGGATGATATGACCAGCATCATGAACGCCCTCAGCGAACGGCTGGAGGAACACCTGTCGGTGCAGCGCCAGCAGAATACCGGCACCCGCCTCGAAAGCGGCACAGAAAAACTGGCCGAAGACGACGACGCCTGGAAGAAGAAGCACTTCTGACAGCCCGCCCTTCCCGGCCGTACAGATGCGACGACTGGTCACCATTTGACACAGACAATAACCAGACACTCCGCTAGAGTAGGATGCTGTAATCCGCCGATCAGGGAATGACGCATTATGAAGTACAGGGTACAGAGGAAGCTGCCTCTTCAGCTGGCATTGTATACTGCCCTCGTCACCCTCCTGCTGTCGGCCATTATCACCGTTATTTCCGGCTACCGGTTGCTGGGCGACCTGAAAGAAGAACAGCTCACCACCCGCAACAGCCTGATCGCCACGACGCTGCCCGCCTTTAACCTGGCCACCTTCAACTTCAACAACCGGCTTAACCAGCATCTGGCGGAAGGCCTGATCAGTCATCCGGAAATCGCCTCCGCTATCGTCCTCAATACCGACGGCACCCAGCTGGCTCAGGCCAGTGACGCATCCCAGTGCCATTTATCAGCCACTGATCAGCTGCTGTTTCCGGAAGCAGACATACGCAGTGAAATCCTCGAATATGCCGGCACCCGCCTCGGCAAGCTGGTGATTGAGCTGAACCCGTGCCTGATGGCCGATCAGTTTTATCAGCGCGTCGGCTCTGTCGGCAGCTACAGTCTGATCGTTTCCGCCGTCATCGCCCTGTTTATCTACATCGCCTTTTATTACCGCGTTACTTACCCGCTGACCCACTTCGCCCGCCAGCTGGCAGACATTGACGCCGACCATATCAGTGATAAAGACCTGCACAGGATGCGCAGCCAACGCGGGGATGAACTGGGTGAACTGATGAATACCACCACCGGCCTGCTGGATATCCTCAAACGCCATATCGAACAACGGCGGCGCAAGGAAGAAAATATCCACGAATATTCCTCCAAGCTGGAAACCCTGATCCATAAACGGAGCGATGCCCTGGCCGATATCAACCGCCGTATGAGCCTGAGCAACGGTAATCAGGCTGCGGCTTTCTATGTACCGCTGCTGTCGTTGCTGCTGCCCCGCATCAGTGAGCTGCTGGATTCGCTGAAACCTTCGCTGGATGAAGAAGGCTGCCAGCTCTGCAACCGCCTGCAGAGCCTGCTGGAACAGCTGAGCATTATTGAAAAGAGCGAAGACCCGGCGGTTATTTCGCTGTCTGAACTGGCAGAATCCATTCAGCGCCAGCATCCGCAACTGATCCGTTTCCGCCTCGGAAGTCCGGATAAGATTATTCTCCCGCCGCAGCGCAGCACACTCCTGCTTAACAGCCTGTTCAGCATCGCCGCCGACAGCTACCGGCCCGGACTGGAAATCTGTGCCCGCCGCCGCGACGACACGCTGGTGATTACCCTCAGCGGCGACGGATTCACCCTGTCGTGCGATAACTTCAACACCATGATTACCGAACAGCTTTCACCCGGCCCCGGCATGCTGGCCGCCATTGCCCGTTCGCTTGGCGGTCAGGTGGAAATCCGCAATGAGAGCAGCGGTCAGGTTCTGGAATGCACCCTGCTGGTGAAATGGCTGGAAGATGAATTACAGCCGGTACGGCAGCAGCTGTTACATACCCCGGTGCAGATCCGTATCGCCAACGACCTGCTCTGCCAGCGCGTCAAACGCTGGCTGCAGGAGTGGGACATCAGTTTCAGCGACAGCACCGTCGATATAACCGGCGTGATTATTCTCACCGACAGCCCACTGCCGGAAACCCGCCGCGCCACCTATCTGCGTCTGTCCGCCGACCTGCCCGACCGCGCCTATCAGCCCTACGATCTGCTTGCGGATCTGCGTCAGCTGATTCCGCAGAATCAGCTCAGTGGTCAGGACCGGCAGGCGGTATTGCTGGTCGACGACAACACCATCAACCGCATGCTGTGCCAGCGCTATCTGAAAAATCTGGGGATTTCACCGGACGCGGTCGACAACGGCCTGCAGGCACTGGAGAAAGCCCGCAGCAAACATTACGACCTGATTCTGATGGACTGTCAGATGCCGGTAATGGACGACCTGGAAGCAACCCGGCAGATACGGCGGAATTCCATCAACCGCGATACGCCGATCATCGCCCTCACCGGCCTGAGTGGTGAAAATGAACGCCAGCAGTGTCTGACTGCCGGCATGAACGACTACATCGGCAAGCCCTTTACCCAGGATCAGATTCAGGCGTGCCTGGTGCAGTGGCTGGACCCCGCGGCGGCGCCCCGTCAGCCGGCCATTGAAGAATAAGCCGGCGCAGCTGATCACGCAGTGTCTGCGCCTGCTCCAGACTGACCCCGCTGCGGCAGAGAATATCCAGCGGCACCTGCTGTGCCTGTTCGCGCAGTGCCAGCCCGGCCGGCGTCAGGCTGACCTGCACAATGCGCTCATCCTCCGCACTGCGTGCCCGGCGGATCAGACCCGCCGTTTCCATGCGCTTCAGCAGTGGCGTCACCGTACCGGTATCCAGCTGCAGCCGCTCACACAGATAACGTACCGGCACCGGCAGACGCTTGTCTTCCTCTGCCTGCCACAGCACCAGTAACACCAGATACTGCGGATAAGTCAGCCCCAGCGCACGCAGTAAGGGCTGGTACGCCTGGGTAATCAGCCGTGACAGCGTATACACCGAAAAACACAGCTGGTTATCCAGATGCAACTGCGGGTAAACCTCGTCTTCCACCTCAGGCTCCCAGCAAGGCTTCAATGTCACTGCTCAGCTGTTCCGGCTTGGTGGCCGGAGCATAACGGCGCACCACCTCCCCCTGACGGTTAAGCAGAAACTTGGTGAAATTCCATTTGATGGCCTTACTGCCCAGCAGCCCCGGTGCTGCCTGTTTCAGTTCGCGGTACAGTGGTGCGGCACCGGCACCATTGACGTCAATTTTGGCGAACATCGGAAAGGTCACCCCATAATTCTTCTGGCAGAAGGCGCCGATGGCCGCAGCATCGCCTTTTTCCTGGTGGCCGAACTGGTTACAGGGAAACCCCAGAATCACCAGCCCACGCTCACGGAACCGCTGATACAGAGCTTCCAGCCCTTCATACTGATAGGTAAAACCGCATTCACTGGCGGTATTCACAATCAGCACCACCTGCCCCCGATAAGCAGACAGATCCTGCACTTCGCCACTGAGCAGTGGCATCTGGTGACTGAGTACTGACATAAACACCTCATCTTATTTTTAGTTGCCTGAAATTATATTGCTCACAATATAGATAGCCGGCAAAAAAGCAACCCCGAGGCTACAGCACTTCCACAAAGTGCTGAAAAGCGGCATATCGGTCACCATTCTTCGCCTCCGGAGCGCCGGATGTACGATGATTTTTCTGGTCCGCCGGGCATGGATGCCCGGTGAGCGCGCAGCGACAGGGATGTCGCACGGGCGCGTGGCCAGTAAAATGGAGGGAATAAGGGTTAAGCTCCGGAAAGCGAAAAGCTGGGGGCGGCCCTGCCGCCAGGGGATAAGTTCCCCTGGGAGGCATCAGGCATTGCGGAGGTAAAGACGGTCGAAAGAAACTGAGAAATTTCTTTTAAACTATCGGGCAGCAGCACCCCGGAAGCCGTACCTCACAGATCATCCTCTGACGGCTTCAGTGTCAATGACGCGGAATTAATGCAGTAGCGCAGTCCGGTCGGCGCCGGGCCATCGGTGAACACATGGCCCAGATGCGCGTCACAGCGGTGACAACGTACTTCAGTACGCACCATGAAGTGACTGGTATCCATATACTCATCGATCACATCGTCACTGGCCGGTTGAAAGAAACTTGGCCAGCCACAGCCGGAATCGTATTTGGCATCCGACAGAAACAGGGGTTCACCACAGCACACGCAGTGATAAACCCCCTTTTCCTTACAGTTCCAGTAACGGCCGGTAAATGCCCGTTCCGTGCCGGCTTCACGGGTAACGTGATAGGTTTCCGGGTCCAGTTCGGCTGCCCATTCCTGCGGACTTTTGTCAATTTTCTTCATGCTGCTGATCCACTGTTATCCACTTTCGGAGCCTCGTTCTGAGGAGTATGATGCCACCTTTCTTTTTCCTTTCAATAAAGGCAGTACGATCCATGCAGGAAATTCTTAAATCCGACAAACTGGCAAATGTGTTTTACGACCTGCGTGGGCCGGTACTGCAGGCGGCGAAGCGGATGGAAGAAGAAGGTCACCGGATTCTGAAACTGAACATCGGCAACCCGAAGCCCTTTGGCCTCGACGCACCCGAAGAAATCATCCAGGACGTGATTTATAACCTGCCGGATTCCGAAGGTTATGCCGACTCCAAAGGCCTGTTTTCTGCCCGTAAAGCCATTATGCAGTACGCACAGCAGAAGAATATTCAGAACGTCGGCATCGAAGACATTATCGTCGGTAATGGTGTCAGCGAACTGATTGTCGCCAGCATGCAGGGCCTGCTTAACAATGGTGATGAAGTCCTGGTGCCCGCCCCGGATTATCCGCTGTGGACCGGTGCCGTTGCCCTCGCCGGCGGCCGTCCGGTGCATTATGTCTGCGATGAAGGCGCTGGCTGGATGCCCGATCTGGACGATATGCGCAGCAAAATCACCGATAAAACCCGGGCGCTGGTGCTGATCAACCCGAACAATCCGACCGGTGCTGTGTACCCGGACGACATTCTGCTGCAGATGCTGGAAATTGCCCGCCAGAATGATCTGATCGTCTTTTCCGATGAAATTTACGACAAGATCCTGTTTGACGGTGTCACCCACACCTCAACCGCATCGCTGGCCGATGACCTGCTGATCATCACCTTTAACGGCCTGTCGAAAAACTACCGCCTGGCCGGCTTCCGTTCCGGCTGGATGATTATCAGCGGCGCCAGACATCTGGCCCGTGATTATATTGAGGGTCTGGAAATGCTGGCCTCCATGCGTCTGTGCGCCAACGTGCCGGCGATGTATGCCATCCAGACCGCTCTCGGCGGTTATCAGAGCATCGACGATCTGGTGGCTCCCGGCGGCCGCATCTGCCAGCAGCGGGATATTGCCTATGAAATGCTGAATGCCATGCCCGGTGTGAGCTGCACCAAACCGCAGGGCGCGCTGTACTGTTTCCCGAAAGTGGATGCCAAAGGTTTCAACATCCTTAACGACGAGCGCATGGTGCTCGATCTGCTGGAACAGCAGCGTATTCTGGTGGTTCACGGCACAGCCTTTAACTGGCCTTACCCGGATCATTTCCGCGTGGTGTTTTTACCGCGGCCGGAAGACCTGAATCTGGCGATGGAAAAAATGCATAAGTTTTTCACCACTTACCGACAGGCCTGATACGGACATTATGCTGGACGTACATATCGACGATTTTTACATGGATTGTGCCACCGCGCTGCTGACCGGATTCCGTTCTTTTCCGCGTCAGCAGACGCTGTTTATCGAAGATATCTGCGGCCCGGATACGGTTGACGAATTCGGCCTGCACAGTCCCCGCCATCTGGCAGCGCTGGGTACCATTCAATGGCTGCAGGATGAGGGTTATATCCGTTTCAGCGGCCTGAACCGGCAGGAATCCGTGGACGATTTCGTTCTCACCAGCAAAGCCTTTACCCGCCTGATTGCCCCGGCCCGGCCACAATCGCTGCGCGACAGCAGTGCACCGGATGCCGGCAGTACCGCCGTATTCCAGTTACTGGAATATGCCCGCCTGCAGCAGGATTCGACCTGGGTGGGAGAACTGATCCGGGATTATCTGCTGCTGGCCGGCTGACACCGGCCAGCCTGTTCTATTTACTGCGGACGTCAAATCCGGCCGCGCTCAGTGCGGCACTCAGATCATGACATTTGGCCGGCACCCCGACTTTCAGGGTCGGAATATCCCGGCGCAGGGGATAATGTTTGCGCAGCTGATCAAAGGTGCTGCGCAGATTGTCAGAGCGCTTCATGGCCGTGCGCATAATGCCGTCATCAACCCGGATTTCATACGCGGCACGGATCGCAGTCCGCAATGCCTGATACAACGGCACCTGGTCGGAGAAATTTACCCGTTTAATGCCGGGTTCCGGCAGGAACTGCGCCAGCTTGCGCCGTACCGGCAGACCAAGAAATTCACACAGTCCCTGATAAATAAATTCCGTACCGCGCATTTTACCGTCCAGTGAATAACCGGCGATGTGCGGGGTCGCCAGCAGCGCCCGGTTGAGCAGATTCATATCCAGATCGGGTTCGTTTTCCCAGACATCCAGAATTGCTTCAAAATCGCGCTGCTTCTGCATATGCGCCAGTAATGCAGCATTATCGACCACCGCACCGCGGCTGCTGTTAATAATGCAGGCATCCGGCTTCATCTGCGCCAGCCGTTCGGCATTGATCAGGTGCCAGGTCGGATAATCCCCGCCTCTGGTCAGCGGTGTATGCAGGGTCACCACATCGGCCTGCAGTGCTTCGTCCAGCGAGGCCAGTGGTCCCTCTTCTTCCGCATCCAGATAGGGGTCCACTGCCAGTACGGTAACGCCCATATCCTGCAGCCGTTTGCGCAACAAGCCGCCGACGTTACCGACACCAACGATGCCCACCGACAGGTCGGTAAAGGTGGTGCCACGCTCATCGACCAGCACACTCAGCGCACTGAGGACATAATCGACGACCGCCTGAGCATTACAGCCCGGTGCACTTTTAAAGCCGATGCCGGCTTCCTGCAGATATTCCAGATCAATATGGTCAGTGCCGATGGTCGCCGTACCGACAAACTTCACGCCCGAACCGGCGAGCAGTGCCCGGCTGACCTGAGTGACGGAGCGGACCAGCAGAATATCAGCCTCTGCCAGATCGGCGGCGCTCATGCTGCGCCCCTCGACCAGGGTTATCTCACCGATATCCGCGAAGAATTCATTAACCAGGGGAATATTTTCGTCAGCAACTATGTGCACTGGCTTTCAGCTCTTGTGAACAGGAAGGCGGCCATTGTGGCAACAGAGACCCGGCCCTGTCTACACCTGATCGGCGCCGGCAGACGGCCGGAAAACACATCAGCTGAGCGCCGCCAGCTCAACCGGCACGCCGTTCAGAGCAGCATTACCGGTCAGCGCATCGACCCGCTGATCATCGGTCAGCTCATTGGTATTCACCCCCGCCGCGGTGCGTGCGGTATTCAGCCGCACACCGGGCTGACTGTGTCCCCAGCCATGCGGCAGGCTGACCACTCCCGGCATCAGCTGATCGGTAATCTCGGCTTCGGCGACCAGCTCCGCCACCCGGGAGCGGACCTGCACCCGCGCACCGGCAGTAATGCCCAGCTGCGCCGCATCCTGCGGACAGAGCATCAGCGTGCAGCGGTTTTTACCTTTGATCAGCCGCTGGCTGTTGTGCAGCCAGGAGTTATTGCAGCGGATATGACGGCGGCCGATCAGCAGAAAGCCATTGTGCCGCGGCGCTGCCAGCAGGTTTTCACGGGCCTGCTGCAGCGCCTGCACAAACACCGCCGGGGTCAGCTGCAGGCGTTTGTCACGGTGGAACAGACGCCCCGGCATCCCGGGCTGCAACGGACCGAGATCAATGCCCTGCGGACTGGCCAGCAACTGCTTCAGATCCAGCCGTGCCGGGCCGGCTCTGAGCAGCTTATTGAGAATGCCGGCCGGCTTCATCCGCCCCATCACGGTTAAGCGCAGCCAGTTGTTCAGCCGCTGACGGACACTGCCGCGGTTCAGACGTTTGCTCAGTGCCAGCAGTATCTGCCAGTCTTCGCGGCTACCGGCATCCCGCTGCAGCAATGGCTGTGAGTATTTGGCAACGTTACGCACCGCCAGCGTGTTGAAGATCAGATCGTAGTGATCTTTTTCCAGCGGCCCGCACGGCGGCAGAATCAGATCCGCGTGCTGTGAGGTTTCATTCAGGTAGTAATCCACGGCGACCATAAAATCCAGCGACGCCAGCGCCTCCGTCAGCTGAGTGCTGTTGGGCGTGGAAATAACCGGGTTACCGGCCACCGTCAGCAGCGCCCGCACCTGCCCCTTACCGGGCGTCAGAATTTCTTCCGCCAGCGCCGACACCGGCAGTTCACCGCCGAACTCCGGCAAACCGCGCACCCGGCTGCGGTAACGGTCGTAATGACCGCGGCCACCCTGGGCGGCGGTGACGGCAGGCAGATCCACCGCCGGCGTGGTAAACATGGCCCCACCGGCACGGTCAAAATGCCCCGTGACGATATTCAGCACATTGATCAGCCACTGACACAGGCCACCATATTCCTGCACCGACACCCCCATGCGGCCGTAACAGACCGCAGCATCCGCGGCCAGCCACTGCCGTGCCAGAGCACGCACCTGCGCTGCAGCAATACCGGTTTTCTCTGCCGTGACTTCCGGTGCAAAGCCGGCGGCCAGCGGTGCCAGCGGCTGGCTGTCGATGTAATCCGGCAGCGGTGGCAGCTGCTCCGCCAGTTCGTGGGTCAACACATACAGCAGCGACAGCAGTAACAGCACATCCTGCCCCGGGCGGATAAACCAGTGCTCATCGGCCGCCGCCGCGGTTTCCGTGCGGCGCGGGTCCACCACCAGAATACGGCCGCCGCGCTGGCGGATTGCCTGCAGACGGTTTTTTATGTCCGGCGCGGTCATCAGACTGCCGTTCGAGGCCAGCGGATTAGCGCCCAGCACCAGCAGAAAATCGGTGCGGTCGATATCCGGCACCGGGATCAGCAACTGGTGACCGAACATAAACAGGCTGGCCATATGGTGTGGCAACTGGTCCACCGACGTGGCGGAAAACTTATTTTTTGAACCCAGCGCCCGCAGCAGCAGCGGCCCGAACAGCAGATTTCCATAATTATGCACATTGGGGTTACCCAGATAGCTCGCCACCGCATCACGGCCGTGCTGCGCCTGCACCCGTTTAAGGCCGTCGGCCGCTTCACCGAGGGCCTGCCGCCAGGAAATTTCCTGCCAGCCGGAGGCGGTTTTCTTCAGTGGTCTGCGTAACCGGTCAGGGTCGTTCTGCAGGTCCTGCAGCGCGGTGGCCTTGGGGCAGATATAACCGCGGCTGAACGGATCGGACTTATCGCCCTTAACCGAGCCAATCTCCCCTGTCTGATCGTCGTAGCGAATCTCAATGCCACAAGTAGCTTCACACAAGCTACAAGTCCGTTTATGCGTCTGCATGGTCATGTTGCACCCCGGCTCCTGAATACCGGCTTTGGCCGGATTTATTTTTTCACTGACTATACCGGTAACGGAATGGCTCTAACCAAGCCTTATGTGCCAAAACTCCGGATCGGCCCCGATTCCCGTGAATCCCTCACCATGCCGGGAGGCGCCCAGGCCGGTCAGGCAAATAAGACTGCAACCACTGACCACAATGCAGGCAATCCAGCCCTGATAAACGGAAAAAATATGAGCTATTACACCCATTAATTTCATGAATGACACACATCAGGGGGACTAATGATCCTGAAGATCAGAATTCCGGTATACTGCGCGCCACAATAGGCAGGTAATCCGTTCTGGAGAGGCTGATCGTCTCTTTTTTATAACCTATCTGCCGAATAAATGAACAATTGGTGCTTAATCACAACGAAACCTACCCCCTCGTTGCTGAACCAAAGTGCTGATACATTGCTAACAAGGCTTTGAGAGGGTCGCTAATGAGTCTGTATTCAGAATACCTGGAAGAAATTGAGGTTCGTAAAAAGGAGCTGGGTTTACACCCAAAACCAATCGACAGTGCCGAACTGCTGTCTGAAATCATTGCTCAGATCAAAGATACCGGCAATGCCGAGCGCGAAGCTTCCCTGAACTTCTTTATCTACAACACTCTTCCAGGCACCACTCCTGCTGCAGGCGTTAAAGCTAAGTTCCTGAAAGACATCGTAACCGGTGCAGAAACCGTTGCTGAGATCTCTCCGGAATTCGCTTTAGAGCAACTGTCTCACATGAAAGGCGGCCCTTCTGTTGAAGCTCTGCTGGACATCGCTCTGTCTGACGATGCCAACAACGCCGCTGCCGGTGAAGTTCTGAAGTCTCAGGTATTCCTGTACGACGCAGACACCAAACGTCTGGCTGACGCTTTCAAAGCTGGCAACGCCATTGCCAAAGACATTCTGGAAAGCTACGCAAAAGCAGAATTCTTCACCAAGCTGGACGATATCCCGGAAAAAATTAAAGTTATCACCTACATCGCTGCGGAAGGTGATATCTCTACCGACCTGCTGTCTCCGGGCAACCAGTCTCACTCCCGTGCTGACCGTGAACTGCACGGCCTGTGCATGATTTCTCCTGAAGCTCAGCAGGAAATCAAGAAGATGGGTGAAGACAACCCGGACGCCAAAGTGATGCTGATCGCTGAGAAAGGCACCATGGGTGTTGGTTCTTCCCGTATGTCCGGTGTGAACAACGTGGCACTGTGGGCTGGTGAAAAAACCTCCCCATACATTCCGTTCATCAACAACCGCCCTGTGGTTGCCGGTACTAACGGTATCGCACCTATCTTCCTGACTACTGTTGGCGTAACCGGCGGTATCGGTCTGGACCTGAAAAACTGGGTACAGAAAAAAGACGAAAACGGCGAAATCGTACGTGACGCCAACGGCGATCCGGTACTGGAAGAAGCCTACTCTGTTAAGACCGGCACTGTTCTGACCATCGACACCAAAGCCAAGAAGCTGCTCGACAGTGAAGGCAATGTACTGGTCGACGTAGCCTCTGCTTTCACCCCACAAAAAGTGGAATTCATGAAAGCCGGCGGTTCTTACGCGGTAACCTTCGGTAAGAAAATCCAGACCTTCGCTGCCGAAACTCTGGGTATTGAAGCACCGGCTGTTTACGCGCCTTCCAAAGAAATCTCTGTCGAAGGCCAGGGCCTGACTGCTGTTGAGAAGATCTTCAACCGTAACGCAGTGGGTGTTACTTCCAAAACGCCTCTGCACACCGGTTCTGACGTTCGCGTTAAAGTGAACATCGTCGGTTCTCAGGACACCACTGGTCCTATGACCACCCAGGAACTGGAAGCTATGGCGGCTGCTACCATCTCTCCTGACGTTGATGGTGCATTCCAGTCTGGCTGTCACACAGCATCCGTATGGGACAGCAAAGCCAAGGCCAACACGCCTAAGCTGATGGCGTTTATGAACGCATTCGGTGTAATCACTGCACGTGACCCGAAAGGCGTTTACCCTCCAATGACTGACGTCATCCACAAAGTATTGAACGACATTACTGTGGACGATCGCGCGATCATCATCGGTGGTGACTCTCACACCCGTATGTCTAAAGGTGTGGCTTTCGGTGCAGACTCCGGTACCGTTGCCATCGCACTGGCTACTGGTGAAGCAGCCATGCCAATCCCGGAATCTGTGAAGGTAACCTTCAAAGGCCACATGAAGCCACACATGGACTTCCGTGACATCGTACACGCTACCCAGGCGCAGATGCTGAAGCAGTTCAACGGCGAAAACGTGTTCCAGGGTCGTGTGATCGAAGTACAGATCGGTACCCTGCTGGCTGACCAGGCCTTCACCTTCACCGACTGGACTGCAGAAATGAAAGCGAAAGCTTCTATCTGTATTTCTACCGATGAAACCCTGATCCAGTCTCTGGAACTGGCTAAGTCCCGTATCCAGATCATGATCAACAAAGGTATGGATAACGAAGCGGGCATGCTGCAGAAGCTGATCGGCCTGGCTGACAAGCGTATTGCTGGCATCAAGTCTGGTGAAGAGCCAGCACTGGCTCCGGACGACAACGCTAAGTACTACGCCGAAGTTGTTGTTGACCTGGACGCAATCGACGAGCCAATGATTGCTGACCCGGACGTAAACAACGAAGACGTATCCAAGCGTTACACCCACGACGTAATCCGTCCGGCTTCTTACTACGATGGCCGTCAGGTTGACCTGGGCTTCGTTGGTTCCTGTATGGTTCACAAAGGTGACATGCAGATCATCGCTGCCATGCTGCGTAACCTGGAGAAGAACGGTCCTATCACGTTCAAAGCGCCACTGGTTGTAGCGCCACCAACGTACAACATCGTTGACGAGCTGAAAGCCGAAGGCGACTGGGACATTCTGGCGAAATACGCTGGCTTCGTATTCGATGACGCACATCCAAAAGAAGCAGCCCGTACCAAGTACGAAAACCAACTGTACCTGGAACGCCCTGGATGTAACCTGTGTATGGGTAACCAGGAAAAAGCAGAACCAGGTGACACCGTACTGGCGACCTCTACCCGTCTGTTCCAGGGCCGTGTTGTAGAAGACAGCGCAGAGAAGAAAGGTGAATCTCTGCTGGGTTCTACCCCAATGGTTGTTCTGTCTACTATCCTGGGTCGCTTCCCGACTCTGGAAGAGTACAAAGCAGCGGTTGACGGTATCAACCTGACGTCTTTCGCTCCACCGTCTGAAGACCTGGCTCGTCCAGCCATCCCTCTGAAAGCTGTTTAATTAACAGTTTAAGAGGCGATTAGCCCGCTGCCCTGACCTTTTGGTTCAGGCAGCGGGTTAAGCAAATAAAAAACCGGCACTCGTGAGAGGAGCCGGTTTTTTGTTCACATAGACAAGGTCAATTGGTGTTCACATCTTATGGATTCGGCCGTAAAAATGGGGTAGAACCTAATGGTCGAAATAATTAATTTCAGACATAATAAACAACCTCTCCCAACCCTGCTCTTCCAATTTTTGTAAACTTCTTTAACCCCGTACATCCAGCGGACAATAATTTCGATATTAGCTTACCACTCATAAAAATATAAGAAGGCCGGCCATACATAGACCAAATCCCCTTTGAGAGCAAATATTCCCTAATTGAATTATCTTCAGATATCTTATAGAGATAGCTATAAATGAAAGCTTTATCTGGCGATGGCTGATCGAAATAATCAACAATATCAGGAAGGTCAATCCCATCTTCATAGATTCTAATAAACCGAAGAGGAATCATTGTATAATAATCGCCACTCACGATTTCAGAATCTTTATTCAATAACTCTATCTTGGCAAACTGATGAATTCCGCCATCGCATACATCTACAACTTTTTTTGCTTTCTCAGACAAAACCAAAAAATTATTAAGCTGAAACACATCCAGCAACTTTGGATTTTTACGATTAAAATATCGCCTAAAATTCAAAAAATAATCATGCAAAGGATCAGCAAAAAACTCCTCTACCACACCATTAACGGTTGATGACTTTTTCTTCAAATCTCCACAGGACCAATGAATTGGAAGACCAGGATTTTTTATATCAGCGGGCTTTGGCAACAAATGCTCGGTTCGGCCATTAAGATATCCAAAAGCAATCATATCTCCATTAAAAAAGGCAATCTTATTTTCTATATCCATCACACCACATCCAACGCTAGCCAGCCACCACACTCATGCGCTTTTATGGTCAGTTTTTTACCTGCCAAATCCATGATTTCTCCCATACTCATTGATACACCACTTAAAAACAGATATTGATTAATATATTACAGCGACACCCACGCTAACACATTCCCAGAGCCGTATGGTAGAAGGCAGCGCAGAGAAGAAAGGTGAATCTCTGCTGGGTTCTACCCCAATGGTTGTTCTGTCTACTATTCTGGGTCGTTTCCCGACTCTGGAAGAGTACAAAGCAGCGGTTGACGGTATCAACCTGACGTCTTTCGCTCCACCGTCTGAAGACCTGGCTCGTCCAGCCATCCCTCTGAAAGCTATCTAAGCTTTGAGGGAATTAGCCCATTGCCCTGACCTTCGGGCTCAGGCAGCGGGCTAAAAAAGAAAAACCGGCACTCGTGAGAGGCGCCGGTTTTTTTGTGTCTGACAGAGTTTGCCTTAACCAACATTCGACATGGAGGCTGTACTGTAAGCATTGCGTGACGGCAAAAGCCTCATTCACGTAGGAGGGAAGCTTCTTCCCGACAACCTCTCCACAGAGAACTATCTCTAAAAGGTGCCAGCCTTCTTCCGTGTAGGAGTGAATCAGCCGGAGGCTATTCGCGATAAACTCGCCAAGAATACCTCACACCTGCTCACCGGGCTGCAGATACCGAAGCAGATCCTGCTCATCCACTGGGCCGGTGATGCTTTCCTTCAGAATGGATTCGGGTGTTTTCCAATATTCACCCACTGTTCTCCAGATATTCGAGGCTATTTGTTCAGCCTTACCCAATGGAACGCCGTGCGCATAAGCAACAGGCTGAGGAATACATCGCCACCACCGCTCACCTAAAACATCCATATCCTTTGACAACCCCTGCATGCTTCCTGTTGCCGCCCTGATCGTCGAAATCTTGCCTATTTTAGCGTTATCAATCCCTTCCCGTATGGAGAACAGAATACCTTTGAAGTTTGGCAGCGCCCGATCTCTCCAGGCTTCCGGCTTCTCAGCGGGCTGCCAGGTACTCATATCGATGTGTTGGCAATGCTGGTCAAAGTAATCCAATGCATCGATTAATCCCTGTATCGCTTGCTCCATGTAATGCTCCAGCTCCTGCATATACTCGATGCTAGAGAACTTTCGGGTTAGTAGTATTTTTTTCATCTCTGGGTTCATGCTATTTCTCCGGCCAGTTCGTTAGTTTTGCAGGGGCGGTATCTATTTCACCGGGTGTTACAAAGAGCTGACTGTCGCCGCCAGAGAGGTAAAACTCATTACCATTATGCTCTCTGTACTCTTGCCCGGCGGCTCCACCTTCCCAGGCTTTAATGCTTTCGCCTTTCTGCACGGTATGCTCAATGTAATAGCCGTTATCGTTCCAGGAATCTTTAACTGCGTAGCCTTTACGCCATTGAGTTTTATTCGCCGGGAGCTCCCGTGACCAATAGCCACCACCATCAAAGTTCAGCTCGTCTACGAGTCGGTAGATAGTCTCACCTTCCTTGATTTCTACAGGTTTGGCATCGGTGAAATTGGCGAAGTCCTTTTTGGGACGCCCTTTCCAATCGAGCGCATTCAAATCCGGCCACCCCTCTTCCACCAGAGCATCATGATTTTCAGGTAGATCTTCCAGGCCCGACAACTCATCCGGCATTTTCCCGGCATCAGCGCCCATCGGCTTACCATCAGCCTGCAGGGTATAGGGGTCGATTGTATCGCCGTCTTCGTGCAACCGCTTGTGTATCGTATCGCCTGCTTTCGGGCCACGTTCGACCGCGCCGGGGTGAGGGTTATAAGGGGGCGGTGGCGGGGTTTTCTTAATGATGATCTCATCCGAGTCAAAATCAGAATGCGTCGCTGATTTTTTACCCTTACCACTAAATCGTTTAAGTTGTCGGGCTATTCTTTGCGTTATTCGAGCGTATTCAACCAGCAACTCACCCAGTACTTTAAACTTACGCACAGCGCTAACGCCCACAGCAGGTAGCGCGGCCCCTGCCGTTAACGCCACCAGAATAATCGACAACAGAATACCCAGTGCCTCGGCGCCGAGGGCCTCCGTCATTTCGATGCTATGTTGAGCAGAAGCATAGTCTTTGATGAACTTTGTCAGTTGCATCTTAAGATTGGGGTCATCCCAGATCAGGCTGGCCATTGCCATCGCTTCGTCAAGCTGTTCGAGCGTGATTGTGGTTGGGTCAAACCCCAGGGCTTCAACCAGCTCGCGCTTTTCGCCCTCGACGTAGGTTTGGGCGTAGGCGTTCGCGGCGTCTGCAAGATTATCCTGAAGCCAGGCAGCTTGCGCCGCTTTAAAGCGGTGTTCCATTCTAACCACCGGATTCACCAGATCACTGACTTCTTTTAACCAGAGCACAAGCTCTTTGCCTGAGCGGTAAGCGTGATACGCAAAGCCTCCCAGATAAATCAATGCAACATTACCGAAGCTCTCTTTCGATAACTGGCGCTCGTGCATAGTAGCTTCACGGCGCTCTTCAGCAATGATTTTGTCGAGTGCAGCCTGGATCTGCGCTTTTAAGAATGGTCGCTCGTCGGGTACGTAGTCATCTATAGCTGAGGCGGTATCTATCTGTTCAAGCGTCAGATAATTCCCAGCTAATGCATCTGCCAGAGCCTTTCGAGGGCTAGAGGTCTTGGCGGGTAGCTGCGCAAGAACGTCAAAGTAAAAATGATTAAAACCACCGTCAACGGCCTGACTATCAACGCCATCCAGCAGCAGTTCGGCGCGAAGCGTGCTGCCAGAACAGATGTTCTCAGGATGAAAAAACGCGGGGCCAGCGCCCTTGCTCAAGCGATAGCGATTGCCGGCGGTGTCTTGAAATTCATAAACGGACATTATCCTTTATCCTGTGGTGAAGCGTCCTTTGAGAGTTAACAGATGATACCTGATGACGATGCAAATCCAAATGGCTCTGCACGTATCAAGTGCGACAACTGCTGGGCTCTACCCCAATGGTTGTTCTGGGCACTATCCTGGGTCGTTTCCCGACTCTGGAAGAGTACAAAGCAGCGGTTGACGGTATCAACCTGACGTCTTTCGCTCCACCGTCTGAAGACCTGGCTCGCCCAGCGATTCCTCTGAAAGCTGTTTAATTAACAGTTTTTGAGGCGGTTAGCCCACTGCCCTGACCTTCAGGCTCAGGCAGCGGGCTAAGCTCAGAACGAGAGATTGGGTTTTGAAGTTCTGCAAAGAACGATTTCTAAGCACAAAAGATCAATGACGAAGAGCGGATGTAGGCGGGTTTAAAATCAGCTTATGCAGCTCACTGAACGGATCGGCTTCTACTGAAAACAAAACGTGATCGAATAAAAAACCGGCACTCGCAAGAGGAGCCGGTTTTTTATTCGATAAATTATCAGAAGACCCACAGATTGATTTCTACCGATCAAGAACTTCAGGTATTTCGGGTACGGTTACAGTAGCTAATATCCTGAAATATCTAAGATTGGCGTTGTATGGTTACTCCGTAATCTCTTTGAGTTCCAACGCCCTGATTCAGCGGCGATGAAATGTCGCCCGCTGCAACCTGACTGATAGCAGCGGAGAGTTGGCTTCGCCATCACCCACGCCTCCGCGCGTATTCGTGGAGACGCAGGTAACGGGCATCCTGCACAAGGTTTGGAGCGGCCTGCACGATTTGATTCAGGCATTGCCCCAACTCCCGTGGCACCCACTGTTGGTCGACAACCACGGCATTCAAAAAGCTCAGCGCATCCGTTGGATATCGACTGCACAAACTCGATTCGTGCAGCCGATGTACGACATAGTGCGGGTGTTCAATCGGTTGCAGCCAATCCTGCACCGCAGCCAAGGCATCCGGGAATTCACCTCGTGCGGCAATTACCAGACGAGCCAGAGACTCGGCGATTCGGCGGGTGGCCAAGTCGCGGGATTTTGGCCAGATCTGTTGCCAGAATAGTTGGGCTCGGTTTTTCCAATAGTCCTCACGCTGATCGGCGGCACCTTCCAGAGCCTGAAAGAGCGCCAGCGCTGATTCCTCTAGCCCTTCTTGTGGAAGCGCACCAATCGCAGCGCGGAACTCCTCTACGGAGTATCCCTCGGTCGGCCCCAATGCGGCGTAGGTGAGGAAGGTTGCGAATTGCTGGCGGCTTTCGTCAAGATCGACATAGTGGTTTGCACTATCCAGAAACTGCGACTTAAAGGCTGTTAGCAATGGCTGGTACAAGCGTGGTGACCAGAGGAAACCTTCCCAAGCGGCTTTGGCTTCAACCGGGTTGTTCCAGCTGAACAGCGGCAGCAGGTGCTGTTCGGTCCAAGGGCGATCCACTCGGAAAAATGCAATCAGCTGCGAGCCCATCAGCACCCGACCGTGTCGGAATCGATCTATCTGCACGTCGCATAGTGTGGTGAAGATGGCCTTTAATTCAGCAGGAAGTAGATCATTATCATTCGGATTCCGCTTAAACCACCAATTGATTAGGGCCTGCGTCACATGGCCGACCGGGTGGTTAATGGCCTCCGTAACAGGTTGACTAATTGGTGCGCCGTTACTTGTCATTCCCGTATCTGGATCAATCGGCAGAGCAAGAACGCGCTGGCACAAGTCCAGCAGGATGCTTTCGTTGACGTTGATGGACTTGGAAACGGCTTCCATCCACCACGTCACACCGTGCGCTACATCCTGAAGAACCGCATCAGGCATGGTCTGTACCAGCGGCGCGGCGTATCTCCAAGAGCGCAGCACCATTCCTTCTTCAGCCCAAGTTTGCAGAGCTTCGCGCCATCGGTCAGCAGGCCACACGCCATCCTGTGCCAGATCGCGTAGTGCAGACAAACTGTGAAAGAAGCGCGTGCGGCATACCTCACGCCACGTGTCTTCGTAGAAGGGCCTCTGTTCTTGCCTAGGCTTCGTGAGCCATTTCACCAGCTCCCGACGCTTGCGGGGTGCAATGTCGACGTCCCGACTGTCCTCGTAATCCGGATCGCCCGTGCCACTCATCCAGTGTGAGAACTCATCGCGCTCATTGGTCGCCAACTGCCATTTCGGGTGGGCTTTGGATATTTCCTCCAAGCGTACCACTGCAGGTGAACCCAAAACGAGGCCCGATGTGTTCAGTTTGGCCAGATGCAGCCAGACAGAGTGAGCCACCGAGTCTTGCCACAGATCCTCCTCCAAATCGTCTCGGCACATCTCGCGCGGTGGGCCTGCCAATATGGCTGTTTCCAGACGTTCCTGTGCAGCCCCTGCCAAATGCCGCCCCTGCAGAACTAACAGTCTGAATACCTCCCGCCCAGTTTCTATGGACCACAGCCACCATGCGCTGTCCGCCAACAACCAATCCACCCACTGTTCTGTCGGAATGCAATCGTCGTGGCTCGCGGCAAACAGCGCCAGACGTTTAAAGGTGGGATACGGCAATTCAAACCAAGCTTGAGCCATGCGGGTGGCACGCGCGCTGTCATTGGCGTGAACCTCCAGCCACGCATCGCGCAGCAATTCGATCAGGCTTACCCAGTCGCGGAATCCCCGGTTCTGCCAGTGCGGCGTGATGGATGGCAGATCCCAATGGGAGCGGTCGCTAAGGTTGTCGGCCTCACCCAACTCGCACAATAGATCCAATGCGTCACGAAGTAGTTGCTGGAAGTCTTCAAACAGCTGCGGCAGAGCTGATTTCCATGGCTCGTCGGCAATATCGCTCAGAACGGAATACACGTGACCAGTGGCCAGTACCAGTTCCCAGTCCACCAACGGCTTGATTTTTGAAGGCTCGTCGGTACTGCTCGAGGTGTCGCTCCAGCGAAACGGCTTCTTCAAAACCACCTTCGGTGCAAGCAGCTCGCGTAACTCCAGACGCAATGTGGTGGACAACCCCTCATGTTTCAGACGACCTTGCCAGCGGTACAGATCCGGATCGTACCACGGGGATTTCACACGACCGCTGAGCAGCAGCCGCCAAAAGGTATGCATCAAGGGGCCAGGAATCGCCCTAGGGGCATGCAAGCGAATTTCATCCAGCTCGGAGATTTTGCCTTCTCGCTCCAATGAGGCAAAGCGATCCAGTTGGTGCTCGATAAACAACTGCAACCGGTCATGCATTTGCCCACCGCGCTCAGCAATCCAGATGATCAGTCTCGGGTCATCCAGGTGGCGTACCAACCAGCGGGCCAGATTAAACATCACATCATCCCACTGGCTGCTGGTTTGGCCGCTGGAGGCCAGTAGTATGGGTGGGGCACGGTCATAGGGTGCGGGTCGGCGAATCAGGCTGAAGCGCAGCTTGTCGTCTACATCATCGTGTGGCGGCACGCCAAAGCGGGCCAGATCGCCCTGCCCAAAACGTTCATGCGAGAAGGGTTCCAACAGCCAGTCCAGCGAAGGGACAGGATTGAGTTCCGCAAAGCGCTTTGCCGGTAAACCCGATTTATCAGACAAGGCCCACAGCATCCGGCCAACGAAATCGTCCTCCCTCGTGCTGTACTGTGGACGTGTCAGAGCATGCTTGACGACGATGGCTTCTTTGCCCTGCACGCCGTCACGGTAGATCTCTGCCCATACATGCAAGGTCTTGTGCAGAGCGGAATGATCGTGACTGCCAGCAGGCACGTTATAGAGAATAGGTGTAACACCTTTCGCTTCCCATTCAATTGATTTCTGATGCTCCTGTCCCGCCTCACAATCACCCAATGCCCAGGCTTGCGGGGTGACTTCACCTAACATCCGATCTGCCGCCAGCGCATCCATCATGTAGCGCAGCACTGGATCGTTAATGCTGTAACCCACGAAGCAGACCACGTAGTTGCGAAACAGCTCGCTCACGAAGCGCGCTGCCCAACGTTCGGTCAGATACGCCAAGCCGAAATCGCCACTAGTGACCACTAGTCGATTCAGGGCGGTGTCGTCGGCTTTTTCAGGCAGCAAGCCATGTAGATAAACCAGCCCGTCCCAGCGGCTGTTTTTCGCAATTGGCAGCATCGGAGCCGCGTAAGCCTGAAACGCTTGGCCCGTACGTTTGGCTGCCACATGAAAGATGCGGTCGAAGTTGGTGGTGACCAACCGAAGCGCTCCCTCACGGCTGCGAGCCAAACGCAACAAAGCTGCCTGCGTATCAATAGCACCCTTGCGCCGGAGTTTCGGCTTCAACACCTTTGCCAGCGCTGTTCGAACCGCCTGACGCTGTCCTGGAAGACGGCGCTCCAATAAATCAAGAGTTGCGTCAAACTGACTACGATCGAAAGCATCTTTCTCGATCTCTGTGAATGTCGTCCCATTAAGTCGATATATTTCCTCCACAAGTCCCTTAAAGCCTGGGAGGTCTGCCGGATAGGATATACCTGCTCCACAAAAAAATATCACTCTTCCTTCCTCATGAGCTCGCAAAAGCTCATCAGGAATATCAGGACCGTCGGTTATGAACTGCATTTAGGCTCATTCCTATCCAGAAACGTTTTTGCTTATAAAATCTTCACTTCCTTACGGGTCTGACAACAGCAGCTACGGACGCCTTGTAATGACGAAGGACAGAGAAGGAGCTGATTGGTTTGTTAGGTATTAGGATACCTTGGCACCATCAATTTAGGGCCAATACTCAGACACCTATGCTAACACACAGCACCAAAAGAACGTCGTTGATTATCTTGCATGGTCCATTTATCAAATCGACTGAATTACCATATTCTACTAAAAATTTAAAATTTAGCTGCCACAGAACTTTGAACAGTCTCTTTCTTTATTAATTAATTAGGTATTGCGATAGGTCCTATACCAGTTTTTCTGAGTATGAACTGCAGACCATCATTCACATCGATTGATTGTGCGCCAAACATCATATCACTTCCGTCTACTGGATAGTAAACTTCATACTCATTGTTATCATAGTTCGATACTGCACCACGAATATGTAGCATTATTCTTTTTTTAAGGTCGTCTATTTCAGGATTTTCACCTTGCTCCATTGAAGCTATAAATTTATCTACTTCTATGCAAGAGCGCTTTATTGCTTTTTCAATTAGAAAGCTATTTGCACCAAAATCAATAGACCAACCGTGAACAGAGCGATAAATCTTTCTTGCATGCCCCGGAGCACGAACGGGACTTCCTGACGAATGCGTATGCCACCAAGCGGTGGCTTTTATGAATTCCTGAGCTAACGACATAGATACTATTGGATTTTTTGATACTAATGGGTGAGATTCTCTAATCTTTGCAGCTACTGAAGCATCCATTCTTTAAACCTCATAGTTGTCTAAATAATTGTTTTATCACATAACGTTTGGAAAGGTATCTATGTGGACATATATATACCTAACCAGACCCCCACGTTAGTACTTGAGGTGTTTGCATCGCGGGCATGGCCCCCTCCTACAGCCTGTGATCAGCAGCCAACGCCGGTTTGCGGCTCATATAAACAGCAAAAATGAGCCGCAAATCTGAAGTTTTCGGCTCACCTCTGTCAAAAGCATCGCGGGCATGGCCCGCTCCTACAGCCAGCAAAGCACTCCCAACAACCAGATTGTATACAATCCGACTAAAGCGGCAGTCAAAAACCTTGCTTTAGCCCCTTATCGCGCTAAAATTGGCGACAATTCGAGCTTCTGCCAATCCCTGCATTCACCAGCAGGTTGTTGAAAAACTATCTGCGTTGGCATTGCTTCGTTAAAAACAGGCTCAAAATGCTCATTTATGCTTATAAACTCCGCTTTTTCGCCTGTTTTTGCCTCGCACTGACTGCCTCGAATACGTATTTCAACAGCCTGCTAGGAATCCAACATGACATCATTTGATCCATCCAGCTCAATCAAGACTCTGCCAGGCACGTCTCATCGCTTTCACAGCCTGCCAGACACCGCAGAACACTTCGGCATCAATTTGGATGATCTGCCGTTTTCTCTGCGTCCGATCCTTGAAGGTATTGCGCGCAATGTCGGCAAAAACGGCATCACGGTTGAGCAGCTGCAGGCATTGGGCAACTGGCCTGAACATCAGGGTAAAGAGCCGGTCGAGATTCCGTTCACGGCGGGTCGGGTGATCATGCACGATCTGAGTGGTACACCGGCTATCGTCGATTTTGCCGCAATGCGTTCAGCAGTACAGCGTATGGGTCTGAATCCGGCCATCATCGAGCCTCTGGTGCGTGCGGATCTGGTGATCGACCACACGGTCACCATGGACAACACCGGCAGCCCGGCATCGCTGCGCATTAACAGCGAGCTGGAAGCGGCACGCAACAAAGAGCGTTATGCCTTCCTTAAATGGGGCGCACAGGCGTTTAACACCATCCGTATTATTCCGCCGCAAACCGGCATCGTGCATCAGGTGAACCTCGAGTATCTGGCTCAGGGCTACCTTGAGCAGGATGAGCTGATGATCCCGGATACTCTGATCGGTATGGACAGCCACACGCCCATGGCCAACGCGCTGGGTATTGTTGGCTGGGGTGTGGGCGGCATTGAAGCTGGCGCTTCTATGCTGGGCCAGCCGATGGAAATGCTGGCACCGGAAGTGATTGGTGTTGAGCTGACCGGCGCTCTGAAAGAAGGCGTTACCGCCACCGATCTGGTATTAACCATTACCGAAATGCTGCGCAAATACCCGCGCGGTGTGGTTGGTAAATTCGTGGAATACGTCGGTGAAGGCAGCGCCAATCTGTCGCTGCCAGACCGCGCGACCATCGCTAATATGTCGCCGGAATACGGCGCGACCATGGGCTTCTTCCCGTTTGATGAAATCGCTGCCGACTATATGAAAGCGACCGGCCGTGATGGTGACCTGCCACTGGCTTACTATCAGGCGCAGAATATGGCGTGGAAAGCTGGCCAGAAACTGCCACGCTACACCGACCTGCTGCATCTGGATCTGTCGACCGTTGAACCGTCGGTTGCCGGGCCAAAACGCCCGCAAGACCGTCTGCCGCTGGACGATATCGGCAAGGTATTCCAGCAGGCTGCAAGCGCTGGCGACCGTACCCCTGAAGTAGCTACCGTTACGCCGGTTAAGGCCGACGAAGCGGGTATCTTCCAGCCACTGCCTGAGCGCACCTTAAAAGACGGCGACATCGTGATTGCCGCAATTACCGCCTGTACCAACACCTCTAACCCGGGCCTGCTGATTGCTGCGGGTCTGCTGGCGAAAAAAGCCAACGAGCTCGGGCTGAAAGTGCCGGACGGCGTTAAGACTTCTATGGCTCCCGGCTCACCGGTGGCTACCGACTTCTTAACCAAAGCCGGGCTGCAGGAGCATCTGGATGCGCTGGGTTTTAACACCGCTGGTTACGGCTGTACCACCTGTGTTGGTAACTCTGGTCCGCTGGCGCCGAGCATTGAAGCGGCGCTGCGCGACCACGACATTATTGTGTCTTCTGTGCTGTCGGGTAACCGTAACTTCGAAGGCCGTGTGCACCCGGACGTTGATACCAACTTCCTGATGTCACCACCGCTGGTTATTGCCATGGCGATTGCCGGTAACGTGAACATCGACGTGACCAAAGAGCCACTGGGTAAAGACGCTCAGGGCAATGACGTATTCCTGAAAGACATCTGGCCGAGCAACGCGGAAATCACGCAAACCATGCACGAGTGCATGGACCCAGCCGCCTTCCGCGCAACCTACGAAAACTCACTGGATGGCCCGGAGAGCTGGCAGAAGCTGGAATCACCGACTGGCCCTGTGTATCAGTGGGATGAGAAGTCGAGCTACATTCAGGAGATTTCCTTCTTCGATGGCTTCGCACTGGAAACGCCGCAGGATTCACTGAACAACATCAGCGGCGCCCGTATGCTGGTGATGTGTGATGACAACACCACCACTGACCATATCTCGCCAGTGAGCCGTATCCGCCCGGATTCGCCTCCGGGTGAGTACCTGATGTCGATTGGTGTTGATGCCAACGACCTGACTTCCCTTGGTGCGCGTCGTGGTAACCACCACGTAATGCTGCGCAGTATTTTCGGCAACGTAAAAGCCCGAAACCTGATGCTGCCGGGCACCACAGGCGCGGTCACGAATTACTACAACGCCAATGGCGACGCTGAAAAGATGTCGATCTACGATGCGGCGTCACGCTACCAGCAGCAAGGCACGCCATCGGTGGTATTCGGCGGCAAGCTGTACGGCACAGGCTCATCCCGTGACTGGGCAGCCAAAGGCCCGGCGCTGCTGGGTGTAAAAGCCATTATTGCTGAAAGCTTTGAGCGTATTCATAAATCCAACCTGGTCGGCATGGGTGTACTGCCTCTGCAACTGCCAGAAGGCGTAACGCTGGGTTCTCTGAATCTGGATGGCTCTGAAACCTTCGATCTGGCGGGCATTGATAGCCTGACGCCGCGGGGTTCTGTGACGCTGACGATTAAGCGCAAAGACGGTTCAAGCGAACAGCACAAACTGCTGTCTCGTGTGGATACCTCATCGGAGCTTGAGCAGATTCGCCACAAGGGCATTCTGCCGATGGTATTGCGCGATATTATCGCGGCTAACAGCTAACCACACAGATAACAACCGCTGAAACAGGTGCTGCTCGCTTAATCAGGCATGCTGGTTCGACCAGACAGTCTGACTGAGCCCCCAAATAAAACCGGCACTCGCAAGAGGAGCCGGTTTTTTTGACGGAGCAGCCCCTTCAGGTGGCAGCCCTTTATGGAATAGCCCCCTTTGTTGAACAACCCCTTCGAGAGCCAGCGTCATCCCCTGCTCCGGGCAACCGTTCCAATGCCCGAACAACACGTTCAGCATTGCTATCAAACCGCTGCAAACCGCATTCTGCCGCCGGTTGCCCTGCACATAGTCGACGTTCGTCTCTGAGTGTTTCTACTGGCACAGATGCTAGAATCCGCGGAAGGAGCTATAATTTGCCCCGAAAAATGAGCGAACTGTGAAGAGTCTAATTGTTAACGATGAGGAAACCACTGTGTTAGAAGCTTATCGCGCACACGTCGCTGAACGTGCAGAATTGAACATCCCACCAAAGCCACTGAACGCCGAACAGACTGCCGCTCTGGTAGAACTGCTGAAAAACCCGCCAGCCGGTGAAGAAGAGACTCTGGTCGACCTGCTGGAAAACCGCGTTCCACCGGGCGTGGACGAAGCTGCCTACGTAAAAGCGGGCTTCCTGAGCGCGATTGCCAAAGGTGAAACCACTTCGCCGCTGATCAGCAAAGAAAAAGCGGTTGAACTGCTGGGCATGATGCAGGGTGGTTACAACATTGAGACTCTGGTTGCACTGCTGGACGACGCCGCACTGGGCGCTCTGGCCGGCGAACAGCTGAAGCACACCCTGCTGATGTTCGACAACTTTAACGACGTTAAAGAAAAAGCCGAAGCCGGTAATGCCAACGCCAAAGCGGTAATGGAATCCTGGGCCAACGCTGAATGGTTCACCAACAAGCCGAAAGTTGCTGAAAGCATCAAAATGATCGTTTTCAAAGTGACTGGTGAAACCAACACTGACGACCTGTCCCCTGCCCCGGATGCATGGTCCCGCCCTGACATCCCGCTGCACGCCCGCGCTGCTTATAAAATGACCCGCGATGGTCTGACGCCTGAAGAGCACGGCGTTACCGGCCCAATGAAGCAGATCGAAGAGATCAAAGCCAAAGGCCTGCCGGTTGCCTTCGTGGGTGACGTGGTCGGTACCGGTTCTTCCCGTAAGTCTGCCACCAACTCTGTGCTGTGGTTCTTCGGTGACGACATTCCGGGCGTACCGAACAAGCGTGCCGGCGGTGTCTGTATCGGTAGCAAAGTGGCCCCTATCTTCTTCAACACCATGGAAGATGCCGGCGCTCTGGTATTCGAAGCACCGGTCGACAACATGAACATGGGCGACGTGATTGAGATCCGTCCTTATGAAGGCAAAATCCTCAACGAAGCCGGCGAAGTCATCTCTGAATTCGGTTTCAAATCCGATGTGATCCTGGACGAAGTTCAGGCCGGCGGCCGTATCCCGCTGATCATCGGCCGTGGTCTGACTACCAAAGCCCGTGAAGCTCTGGGTCTGGGCGCGACTGACATCTTCCGTCTGCCGGTTGATCCACATGGCGGTGCCAAAGGCTTCTCCCTGGCGCAGAAAATGGTGGGTAAAGCCTGTGGTCTGCCAGAAGGTCAGGGCATCCGTCCGGGCACCTACTGCGAACCTAAGATGACCACTGTGGGCTCTCAGGACACCACTGGTCCTATGACCCGTGACGAACTGAAAGACCTGGCCTGTCTGGGCTTCCAGGCAGATCTGGTGATGCAGTCTTTCTGTCACACTGCGGCTTATCCGAAGCCGGTTGACGTTGAAATGCAGCACACCCTGCCTGACTTCATCCGTACCCGTGGTGGTGTGGCTCTGCGTCCTGGCGACGGTATCATCCACTCCTGGCTGAACCGCATGCTGCTGCCGGACACTGTGGGTACCGGTGGTGACTCTCACACCCGTTTCCCGATGGGCATCTCCTTCCCTGCCGGTTCCGGCCTGGTTGCGTTCGCCGCAGCGACCGGTGTTATGCCGCTGGATATGCCGGAGTCTGTCCTGGTCCGCTTCAAAGGCAAAATGCAGCCGGGTATCACCCTGCGTGACCTGGTACACGCCATTCCTCTGTACGGTATCAAACAGGGCATCCTGACCGTTGAGAAGAAAGGTAAGATCAACGAATTCTCTGGTCGTATCCTGGAGATCGAAGGTCTGGAAAACCTGACCGTTGAACAGGCATTCGAACTGTCCGACGCGTCTGCAGAACGTTCTGCAGCCGGTTGTACCATCAACCTGTCTGAAGAATCGGTTGCTGAATACCTGCGCTCTAACATCGTTATGCTGCGCTGGATGATTGCCGAAGGTTACGGTGACCCACGTACGCTGGAACGTCGCGCCCAGGCAATGGAAGCATGGCTGGCTAACCCAAGCCTTATGCGTGCTGACAAAGACGCAGAATACGCACATGTGATCGAAATCGATCTGGCTGACATCAAAGAGCCTATCGTGTGCTGCCCGAACGACCCGGACGATGCCAAAGTGCTGTCTGAAGTGGCTGGCGACAAGGTTGACGAAGTCTTCATCGGTTCCTGTATGACCAACATCGGTCACTTCCGTGCCGCCGGTAAACTGCTGGCTCAGCACAAAGGTGGCATGTCTACCCGTTTCTGGATGGCGCCGCCAACCAAAATGGATGAAGCTCAGCTGATGGAAGAAGGTTACTTCAACATCTACGGTACCGCAGGTGTCCGTACTGAAATGCCAGGATGTTCACTGTGTATGGGTAACCAGGCACGTGTAAAACCGGGCGTGACTGTACTGTCTACTTCTACCCGTAACTTCCCGAACCGTCTGGGTGATGGTGCCAACGTATACCTGACCTCTGCCGAGCTGGCTGCCGTTGGTGGCATCCTCGGCAAACTGCCGACTCCGGCCGAGTACATGGAATACGCGAAAAACCTCGACAGCATGTCTGCCGATATCTACAAGTACCTGAACTTCGATCAGATGGACGAGTACACTAAGAAAGCCGCCACTGCAGTGATTGCCACTGACAAGTAATCTGCTTTCTTTGTAGATAAAAAACCCGGCTCAGGCCGGGTTTTTTTATGCCCATCCAAGTTAAGAAACGGTCTTATGACATAAAATCACAAATAAAGCAGGACATGTTATTGCTGGGCACAACACCATTAACTAACATTGCTGCTCCGGAATAATCAGACAGGATTACTTGTGACCCGCCCATCGAAAGAAAAAGGCTCACAGCTGCTCGGCATTATCAGTGCCCTGGCTCTGCTGACTAACACCCTGTTTCTGGGTATCTTTTTATACAGTTTCATTCTTCTGCGGATTATCCTCCCGGCACGCCTGGCAGAGGTACTGGCCAATCCGGTCATTACCCGTATAGCCACCCTCTGGGTCGCCAGTATTCTGTGGTGGATGAATAACATTTATAAAGTCGACTGGAATATTCAGGGGCTGGAACGTACCGGCAAAAAAGGCTGGTTTTTAATTACCGCCAACCATCAGAGCTGGGTCGATATTTTTGCCCTGTATCAGACCTATCTGGGCAAAGTCCCCCTGCTGAAATTCTTTATTAAAAAAGAACTGGCGTATATTCCGATTGTCGGTCAGGCCTGGTGGGCACTGGACTTCCCGTTTATGCGCCGTTATTCAAAAGAATTTCTCGCCCGGCACCCGGAAAAAGCCGGTGAGGATCTGAAAGAAACCCAGAAGGCCTGCGAGAAATTCTCCCGCATGCCGACCTCCGTGATGAACTTTCTGGAAGGTACGCGCCTGACCGAAAGCAAACATCAGAATCAGGAGTCTCCGTTTAAACATCTGCTGAAACCAAAAGCCGGAGGCCTTGCTTTTGCTATTCAGGCACTGGGGGATAAATTCAGCGCCCTGACCAATGTAACGATTTATTACCCGGACGGTATTCCCTCGTTCTGGGGCATGATGTGCGGCGCTTTCCGCCGTGCAGAAATCCGCATTGAGGAACTGCCGATTCCGGCCCACTTCAGCAAGGGTGACTATCAGACCGACGACGCCCTGCGCCTGGAAATCCAGCAATGGGTTACGCAACTGTGGGAAGAGAAAGATCAGCTGCTGGAGCAACTCAGCAGCCGCCACTGACAGACACAGCGGCTCTGACCTCAGAATCAGAGCCGCTTCATACCCTCCACCTGTCACCGCCTCAGACCTGCCTGCACTGACTACCATATCATTACAATCTTCAGCTTTTTTATCATGTACAATGCGCGCGGATTAAGAAAGAGACTCATTACTGCTGTAATTCCATGACCAGAACCGACGCTGTACCTGTCACCCTCCGGCTGCTGAAACCCCGCTACTGGACTGCCTGGCTGGTTGTTTTTTTAATGTGGCTGAGTGCCTGGCTGCCCCTGTCTGCAAAACACCGGTTCGGACGCTGGCTTGGCACCGTGCTGAAAAAGCGCATGCCAGTACGTGCTGCCACCGGCCGCCGTAATCTGACGGCCTGCTTCCCGGAAAAATCCGCGGCTGAAATAGAACAAATGCTGACAGAAAACATGCAGCAGATGAGCATGGGGGCACTCGAATCCTCTCACGCCTGGTGGCGGGATGTATCAGACATCGCTGCCCGGACCCGCGTCATCGGTCTGGATCATCTGCTGAATGCACAGGCCAAAGGGCACGGCGTGCTGATTATGGGCGGCCATTTTGCCGCGGTGGATATGATTCTCGCGGTATTTGCCGACCGGGTCGCCAGTGATTATGAGCTTGGCTATATGTACCGCCCACACGATAATCCGGTTATCGACCGCATGATCGTTAATGGCCGCAGCCGTCATGGCGTACGCGGCTTTACCAAACGCCAGCTGAAAGAGATGGTCAGCTATATTCATAATGGCGGCATGGCCTGGTATGCCTGTGATCAGCATTTCCGCCGGGCTTCTGACCGCTTTGCGCCCTTCTTCGGCATTCAGACCGCGAACCTGTCCACGCCCAGCTGGATTGCCCGGGAAAGTGGCGCCGCGGTGGTTTTTATGCGCATGCACCGGCTGCCTGACGGAAATTTTGAATACGAATTCAGCCCGCTACCGGAAGGCTTCGGCGCGGATCCGCAGCAAGACTGCGAAAACTGGAACCGGGAACTGGAACAGGCCATCAGAAAATACCCGGCGCAGTATTTCTGGGTACATAAACGCTTTAAAAAACGTCCGCCCGGTGAGCCGGAATTCTATTAACAGAACGCCGGATCACACCGCACTTTCAGCCTGAAAGTGCTGGCATCTTCCCTCACTCGCGGAAGTAATCCTTAATCCATGCGTACAGACTCTCTGCACTGAAATCATCGCTGCGCACCGCCTGATACTCATCCCCCGGGTCCTGATCGATGAAGGTATACTGATACTGAATCAGCCCGGGATGTTCATCGTGCAGCACAATCAGAATCCGCTTTTTGGTTTTCAGACAGTCGATGCTCATCACGTCCGCCGGAATACCCATCTTACGCATTCCCTGCATAATGCCGATAACCGGATTAATATCGGTAAAATCGCGCTGGATCCGTGCATGAGCGTCACTGGCAATCTCAGACAGCGACAATAGCGCCGGGTTGGCATTCAGGTTATGTGTCATCGGAAATTCTCCTTTCCAGCAATAAAAACGGGAGCCGATGCTCCCGTTTTTATTATGCGCTGATCAGCCTGACTGATTATTCAGCTTTCGGCTTTTCACGCAGTTTAATGTGCAGCTCACGCAGCTGCTGACTGTTGACCACACCCGGTGCCTGAGTCATCACACAGGCAGCCGACTGGGTTTTCGGGAAGGCAATTACTTCACGGATAGAAGTCGCCCCGGTCATCAGCATGATCAGACGGTCGAGACCGAACGCCAGACCACCGTGCGGCGGTGCACCGAATTTCAGCGCATCCAGCAGGAAGCCGAATTTCTCACGCTGCTCTTCTTCAGAAATACCCAGTACTTCGAATACCGTTTCCTGCATGGCTTCGTCGTGGATACGGATTGAACCACCGCCCAGTTCGACACCATTCAGCACCATATCGTAAGCACGGGACAGAGCTGTCAGCGGATTCGCTTTCAGTTCTTCCGGCGAGCAGCTTGGCGCAGTAAACGGATGGTGCAAGGCAGACACAGAACCATCGTCGTTCTCTTCGAACATCGGGAAGTCGACCACCCACAGAGCAGCCCATTCACTGGTATAGAGCTTCATGTCTTCTGCAACTTTGCAGCGCAGTGCGCCCAGTGCTTCGTTAACGACTTTGGCTTTATCCGCACCGAAGAAAACGATGTCGCCGTTTTTGGCGTCCAGTTTCTCCATGATCTTCATGGTGTTGTCATCACCGATGAATTTAATGATCGGCGACTGCAGGCCTTCAACACCTTTTTCGATTTCGTTGACCTTGATCCAGGCCAGACCTTTGGCGCCATAAATACCGACAAATTTCGTGTATTCGTCAATCTGCTTACGGCTCAGCTCAGCACCACCCGGTACTTTCAGCGCAGCCACACGGCCTTTCGGATCCTGAGCAGGACCGGCAAAAACCTTGAATTCGATATCCTGCAGGAACTCAGCCACATCAACCAGTTCCATCGGGATACGCATATCCGGCTTGTCGGAACCGTATTTGTTCATCGCTTCGGAATATGGCATGCGCGGGAAGTCGCCCAGGTCCACATTCAGCTCTTTGGCGAAGATGCCTTTGATCATGTCCTGAGTCAGGGTCATGATGGTTTCTTCGTCGATGAAGGAGGCCTCGATATCAATCTGAGTAAACTCAGGCTGACGGTCGGCACGCAGGTCTTCGTCACGGAAACACTTGGCAATCTGGTAGTAGCGGTCAAAGCCGGACACCATCAGCAGCTGCTTGAACAGCTGTGGTGACTGCGGCAGTGCGAAGAAAGAACCCTCGTGGGTACGGCTCGGTACCAGGTAATCACGCGCACCTTCCGGCGTTGCCCGGGTCAGGATCGGGGTTTCAATATCCAGGAAGCCGTTATCGTCCAGGTAGTTACGTACCGCAGAGGTCACCTTGGAACGGAAGCGCAGTTTGTCCTGCATTTCCGGGCGGCGCATATCCATATAGCGGTATTTCAGACGGACGTCTTCACCCACATCGCTGTAACCATCCAGCGGGAACGGTGGGGTTGCCGCTTTGTTGAGGATATTGATTTCCTTGCCCAGCACTTCAATCATGCCGGTTTTCATGTTCGGGTTGGTGGTGCCTTCCGGACGGCCACGCACACGGCCACTGATCTGAACCACAAACTCAGAACGTACGCTGTCTGCAGTATTGAAGGCTTCCACGGTATCCGGGTCGAATACCACCTGCACCAGACCTTCACGGTCGCGCACGTCGAGGAAGATTACACCACCGTGGTCACGGCGACGATGCACCCAGCCACAGAAAGTTACGGTTTGGTCGATCAAGGTTTCGTTGATATCACCACAATAATGTGTGCGCATCCTTTGGTCCTGCATCTGAAGTCGTCTGTTAATCTGAAGTCGCCTGCCGGGGCACCCGGGCACGGTTCCGGGAGTCCCGGACCGCCGACAGTCCCCGCTGCTGGCCGCTGACCATAAATAAAAGGCGGGCATTATAACGGATTTTACCCCCTCTCCGATAGCCGCATACGTACGGAAATCGTTTCCCGGCCACAATCTGCCCTGCCCCCTGCAGGATACGGCCCACCTGTGACAGAACCGCGGCAGCCATCCGCCCTCCCCGTCCTCCGGCCCGTATCCGGCCCGTATCCGGCCGGCGCCGGAAATACCTTATCCGGCTGTGCCAGCGGAGCTTTGCACGCTCACTGCGCCGGGATCATGACGGACATTCTGTCTGATGTCGCATTTATGCGCAGAATACTGCAAAAACAGGGGTAAAACGCTTGCCAGTGCCATTTTTTTGCATAAGAATCAGGCGCGGGATCAATGATCTGCAGCGTCACGCGAAACGCGGCGTAATACCGACCGAAACCCATCGGAACAACAAACACATAAGGACCATAATATGGCTGCAAGAAAAGCACCGGCTGCAAAAGCCAAGGCAAAAGCACCTGCGAAAAAAGCCCCGGCAAAAGCGGCTGCCAAAAAAGCTCCAGCCAAAAAAGCGGCTGCTCCTAAAGCTGCTGCACCGAAAACTGCAGCTGCGGCACGTAAAGTCACTGCTCTGAGTGAAAAATACACCAAGACCCAGATTCTGAATGAAATTTCAGAAAACACCGGTCTGAGCCGTAAAGACGTGACTGCGGTCATGGATGAGCTGTCCGTTATCATTGAACGCCACATTAAGAAACGTGCCGTCGGTGAGTTCACTCTGCCAGGCCTGCTGAAAATCAAGACCATCAAGAAACCGGCTCAGAAAGCCCGCAAAAACGTTCCGAACCCGTTCCGTCCGGGCGAAACCATGGACGTTGCCGCCAAGCCAGCCAGCACCCGCGTTAAGGTTCTGCCGCTGAAGAAACTGAAAGACATGGCCATGTAATTGCCACAGGCTTTCTGTTATAAAACGGTCTGAAGGTTTCTTCAGGCCGTTTTTTTATGCTCCGCCGCCATGACCAAACTCATTCCCCTGCTGCAGTCTGTTGAAGCCTGCACGCTCTGTGCAGAACACCTGCCTCTCGGACCACGACCGGTTGTACGCATCAGCAGCAGTGCCAGAATACTGGTCATCGGCCAGGCCCCCGGCACCAAAGTCCATGCGTCCGGTATCCCGTGGGATGATGCCAGTGGCCGTCGCCTGCGTCAGTGGATGGGCGTCAGTGATGAACTTTTCTATAACCGCGAACACATCGCCATTATGCCCATGGGCTTCTGCTACCCCGGCAAAGGCAAAAGTGGTGATCTGCCACCACGGCCGGAATGCGCCGCGACCTGGCACCAGCCACTGCGTGAGCGGATGCCGCATATCGAGCTGACCCTGCTGATCGGTCAGTACGCGCAGAATTATTATCTGCAGGATCACTACCGCACCCTGACCGAACGGGTTCAGCACTGGCGTGACTTCCCCGCCGGGGTTATCGCCCTGCCGCATCCGTCGCCACGCAATCAGCTGTGGCTGAAGAAAAACCCCTGGTTTGAGCAGGAAGTGGTGCCTTTCCTGCGCGCGGAAATCCGCTCAGTGCTGGGCAGTGATCTGCTCGATGCTTAACGTCCGTCTGCTGCTCAGTTACCTCGGCTACCTGCCGCTGCTGCCCCTGATGCCGCTGATTATTGCGCAGGGCCGGCGTGTACGGCGCGATACAGTACGCCTGCCGGAAGCCGCTGGCGCACGGCAGTCCATCAGCGACCCACAGGCGCCGGCGCTGTTGCATCTGGGGGAAAGCACCGTTGCCGGTGTCGGTGCAGAAGATTTCAGCCAGGCGTTCACCGCGGCCCTGTTCCGGGAGCTGCAACCCGGTACCAGGCTGCGTAACTGGGCAGCCATCGGACGTAACGGCGTCACCGCCGCGGGTCTGCTCAGCGAACTGCAGAACGCTGAGGCTGTGCCACACCATACCGGCGTTATCGTGATCACACTGGGCGTTAACGACACCACCGCGTTCACAACCTTATCAGCCTGGCGGAATAACCTGCGCCAGCTGGTCAGACACTTGCCGCAGCCATCACAGCAACGGCCGCTGTTCTTCACTCAGGTACCGGATATGAGCGGTTTTCCTGCGTTACCGCTGCCGCTGAATCTTTTTCTCGGTCTGCGCTCCCGCCAGCTGGATATGGCGCTGCAGCAGCTGTGCCGCGAACAGCAGTGGCATCACGTGGCACTGACGATGAAAGTGCCGCCGCAGCTGATGGCAGACGATGGTTACCATCCCAACCAACGGGGTTATCAGGCCTGGGCTTCATCACTGGCTGCGACAATGAACCGCATACTCAGCCGCTGAACAGCGACGGATAATAGGGCTGACCAGAATCACGTTGTAAGAGTGCTATGAAACGTCTGCTGACCTGCCTGCTGCTTTCCGCCAGTTTTACCGCCGTTCACGCGGAAGAACGTTCACCCGTCAATCTCAATCAGGATCAGCACGGCTGGGTACTGGAATACATGCGGCATATGCTGGAAACCATTGCCGATATGCAGGGACTGGTCGCGGCTGGTAAAACCAGTGAGGTGGCAGCACGGGTACAGGTACTGAATGAATACGCCGGAGCGACCAAACCGAAAGGCATTGGTCAGCAGTTTCCACAGGGGTTCCGGGCCATGTCGCAGCAGATGAACCGCTACTGGCAACAGCTGGAAACACCGTCCGACGATGCCGCCCAGGTCTTGCAGACATCACAGCAGATGCTGAATACCTGCAATGCCTGTCACCGCGTTTATTATCTGACACCGCCGGCAGAATAAGTAACAATCCGGCGGCCGTGTTACCACTGGTCGCGTAACTGCCGCAGCAGGCGGAACACATCGCGGTCACCCTCGCCCATCTGCGGGAATTCTTCTTTCAGTTTACGCCGCACCGCCTCACTGTGCAGGCGCAGGAACGGGTTGTACTGACGTTCTTGCCCCAGTGTCATGACCGGCATATCCTCTGCATCCACCGCCTGAACCTGATCCATCCAGTACACGGCCATATCGTTATCCGGTTCACGCGTCAGCGCAAAGTTCAGATTATTTTTCATATAATCGTGTCCGGGATACAGCAGGGTTTCGTCCGGTAACGGCATCAGCTGCGAAATAAAGGTATCGTACATATCGTCGACATTACCGCCATTTCTGCAGTTACCGGCACAGGCATTAAATAACGTGTCGCCGGAAAACAGCACCGGCACGTCATTATTTTCCGATGCCTCGGCCAGCAGGCACAGATGCACCGCCGTGTGCCCCGGCGTAAACAGAACCTTCAGCCGCAGCGTTCCCAGCTCCACCATATCACCGGCAACCAGTCCGTGTGCCTGACCGGGAATCCGCCCCATGGCATTTTTATGCGCCCACACCGGCGCCTGGGTGGCGGCCTGCACTACCGGGTTACCCTGAATATGATCGTTGTGTTCGTGCGTATTGATGATCAGTCTGATCGACAGACCGTGGTCATCAGCCAGCGCCAGCATCTGTTCACCATCCAGCGGGTCCAGAGCAATTGCCTGACGGGTTTCTTCGCAGGCAATCAGATAATTGAAATTGCGCAGCGCATTATCCATGTATCGTCGCAGTACCAGCATATCCCTGACCTCACCAGTAAACGTAATTTTCGGCGTCGTCTTCGCCGTCCAGATCGGCGACAAAGTGGCTGGAAAACAGATTCTTCAGCTCATGCACCCGGGTTTCCAGCTGCTCTGAATCATACGGCACCGCAGCGCTGTGCCCCCAGACCGGTCCCGGCCAGGCCGGATCATCGGCGTAACGCACCACATGATGCACATGCAGCTGCGCCACCACATTCCCCAGTGCGGCAATATTCATCGATTTTGCCGAATAATTATCGGCCATTTTCTCCGCCACCCAGGCCGATTCTTTCATCAGCTGGATCTGGTCTTCTTCCGACAGATGGTAAATTTCTTTGGCATCAACCCGCGCCGGTACCAGTATCACCCAGGGATAACGGCTGTCGTTCATCAGCAGAACCTGACTGAGCGGCAGACGGCCAATCAGGGTAGTATCAGATTGCAGACGTTCATCAAGACGGAACATAATTCTCTCCGGTGTATCACATCGCTTCATCATAGGCCCAAAGCATGCACAGGTCACGCAGCAGCCGGGCGACAGGAACCAGCACGATGTCCGCATTCCGCCCCGTTTACAGCATCCATGAAATCAGCCCCGCACACTGGCAGCGCCTGTACCGGCAGCTGACACCGGCCGGCTACCCCTTTCTTGATTACCGCTTTCTGGCCGCGCTGGAAGACAGTCAGTGCATCGGTAGCGACCCCGCTCACCCCAGTGGCTGGCAGGTCTGTTATCTGCTCAGTGATGACGACAGCGTCATCATTCCCTGCTATATCAAACAGCACAGTTATGGCGAATACGTCTTCGACTGGAGCTGGGCGGAAGCGTATCAGCGCCATGGACTGGCGTATTACCCCAAGCTGTTGTGGGCAGTGCCTTTCACGCCGGCCACCGGTCCGCGCCTGCTGGGGCCGGTCACCGCCCTGCCTCAGGCCATTGCCGCCGTGGAAGCATTCAGCACAGAGCAGCACCTGTCCGGCTGGCACCTCAACTTCACCGACCCTGAAACCACCCGCATCGTGCAGCAGCACGCCCTGCCGGCAGCCCGCAGCGGCTGTCAGTTTCACTGGTTTAACGATGATTATCAGAGCTTCGATCATTATCTGCAGCAGTTTGCCAGCCGCAAACGCAAATCAGTGCGTAAAGAGCGGCAGAAAGTCCGCGCCGCCGGCCTGACCACCACGCGCAGCAGCGGCAGCGCCATCAGCGCCGCCGATATTCAGTTTTTTTATCAGTGCTATTGCCGTACCTATGACAAGCGCTGGTCCACGCCCTACCTGAATGAAGATTTCTTTCAGCAACTGCGTGCCACCATGGCGGAAAAAATGCTGCTGGTCAGTGTCCGTCACGATCAGCAGCCGGTGGCCGCCGCCCTGTACTTTTTCGACGACGACACGCTCTACGGCCGTTACTGGGGAACCCTGCACGAATTCGACGCCCTGCATTTTGAAGCCTGTTATTACCAGGGCATTGAATTCTGCATTGAACAGGGACTGCAGCGTTTTGATCCCGGCACGCAGGGCGAACACAAAATCAGCCGCGGATTCCGGCCGGTGTTTACCCACAGTTTTCACCGTCTGCAGCACCCACAGTTTCAGCAGGCAGTCGAGCAGTTTGTCACCGAAGAACAGGAACACATCCACCGCTATCACGCCGAAGCAGAAACCCTGCTGCCATTCCGCCAGCAGGAAGAGGAATAAAAAAAGCCCGGCTGACGCCGGGCAAATGCTGTTGCAACACGGAAAGAAAACCTTAACGCGGTGACATGCGCTGACCGCCGTTAAGCTGACTCCGTTACACAGCCAGGGAGCCCCCGGCCCCCGAGGTCATCAGGGCCGGAGAAAACCATACATTGTGGTCAGCGGCCGCTCAGAGCGACTCCAGATATTCCGGCAGGAACAGGCTGATCTGCGGCACAAAGGTAATAAACAACAGACAGATCAGCATCAGCAGCAGCCATGGCAGACAGGCTTTGATCGCCCAGCCGATACTCTTGCCGGTAATACCCGCCGTCACAAACAGATTGAGGCCCACCGGTGGCGTCAGCATACCCAGCTCCATATTCACCACCATGATGATGCCCAGATGCACCGGGTCGATCCCCAGCTGCAGTGCAATCGGCAGCAGAATCGGCGCCATAATCAGCAGGATGGCGGATGGTTCCATAAAGTTACCGGCCATCAGCAGCAGCAGGTTCATCACAATCAGGAAGCCCCACGCCGGCAGTCCCCACTCAACAATATTCGCCGCCAGATGATGCGGGATCTGCTCCGAGGTCAGCACGTGTGCAAACAGCATGGCGTTGGCGATAATAAACAGCAGCGTCACACTCACCCGCGCGGCTTCACGCACAATGCCGGCAATTTCCGGGTTATAGAAAGAGCGTACGGTGCCGGTACACAGCAGAATCAGGTTACGTACCGCAGCAAGGAGCAGATTTTCCCCCTCTTTACGCCAGGGCACGCCTTTCAGCGGACCCACATCGCGGTAACCCCACATGGCGACAAAGAAACCATAAACAGCTGCCACCGCCGCCGCTTCCGTCGGACTGGCAACCCCTCCGTAAATCGTACCCAGCACCAGCAGAATCAGCAGCAGACCACCGGAGGCACTGAAACCGGTACGCAGAATGGTACCGACACCGGCAAAGGGTTCCGCCGGCAGATTTTTACGCCGCGCCACGACATAAATGGTCACCATCAGAATCAGACCAATCAGTACACCCGGAACAAAACCGGCCATAAACATACGGCTGGCAGACACTTCGGTGGCGGCGGAATACACCAGCATCACAATCGAAGGCGGAATCAGAATGCCCAGCGTTCCGGCGGTGGACACGGCCCCGGCCGCAAACGACAGCGGGTAGCCTGCGCGCACCATGCCCGCCAGCACAATCGAACCAACGGCTGCCACCGTCGCCGGCGAAGAACCGGATACCGCAGCAAACAGCATACAGGCCAGTACCGAAGCCATCGCCAGACCACCACGGACATGGCCGATACAGGCAATGGCAAAATCAATCATCCGGCGGGCAACACCGCCCGATGACAGGAAGGCCGACGACAGAATAAAGAAGGGAATCGCCAGCAGTGTGTAGTGCTCAGAAACCGCTTCAAATAATTTCAGCGAAATCGATGCCATCGAATCGTTGGTAAACAACAGAATGGCGGTAATCGACGAGAAACCCAGTGCAAACGCAATCGGCAGACCGATCGCCATGCAGACAAACAGCAGAATAAACAGAGTCAGCGCGGCCATTATGCTTTGCCTCCGTTGTCACTGTTTTTTTCTTCAATATCGAAATCCACCTCGCGGTGTTTATGGAAGCTGTCGGCATCGCCTTTCCACACTTCCCACGCCAGCTCCAGCAGGCGCAGGGCCAGCATAGCGAAGCCAAACAGCAGACCGGAAGTTGCCACCCATTTCGGCACATCAATATCTTCCAGCGGAATGCCGATCATTTTCAGTTTCGACACATACACCCAGGAGCTGTAGCCGAACATACCTGTGTACACCAGCGCCACGGCCACAGAAAACAGCATCACCCAGCGGCGGGTCGGGGCCGGCAGACGATCCAGCAAGGCATCGACACAGATATGCGATTTTTCGCGTACTGCCCAGGCACAGCCCAGCAGCACCATCCATGCGCTGAGCAGCAGGGTCGCTTCCTGTGCCCAGTGAATTCCCGTATTAAAAACAAAGCGCGCCACTACTTCGGCAAACACCAGAAGCGTCACCAGTACCAGCAGTTTGCCGATAATAATGTCTTCCAGGCGATTGATTTTTCTGATCATTGTCAGCCACCGTTTTTTGTTGTCTTCAGGGTTACCCCTGCTTGTGTGTGGGCCACTTCAGCAAGTGCGGTGCCAACTTTTCCGGGCTGTCAGACGCCACGCTTAAAACGGGAATAAATACACCCATCCAGCCGGACAAACGGCCGATAACGCCGGTAAACAAGCTGTTTTTACGACCAAAGTCGGTAACGGGGAATACGTTGCAACAGCAGCCGGTGGCCGCCAGAAAATCCCGGCGGAAATCATTTTGGGTGGATTTCCACCCGGCGGGAAAATATAAGGGAAAAACAGCACCCGTTTGCGGGTGCCGCCAACAGCTCAGTGATCGGTGTGCTTGAAAGCCTGTTTATCCAGACCGTATTTTTTCATTTTTTCATACAGCGTCTTGCGTCCCAGCGCCAGTTCCTCCTGAACTTCTTTCAGCCGCCCCTGATGACGGGTCAGCACTTCACGCAGCAGGGTTTCTTCATAACGTGCCACCTGCTCGGCCAGCGGAATGCCGCCACTTTCGTTACCATGTCCACCCAACAGGCTTTCAAAAGCACGGTCACCGCCGAGTAAGACATAGCATTCGGCCAGGTTACGCAGTTCCCGCACATTACCCGGCCAGTCATGGGCCAGCAGCGCCTGTCGCTGGGATGCTGTCAGCGGCTGAATTTCAGAACCATAGCGGTTGGAGGCCACCCAGACGAAGTGCTCAAACAACAGCGGAATATCATCCCGGCGGTCACGCAGCGGCGGAATATGCACCTGTACCACATTCAGCCGGTAATAGAGATCAAGGCGGAATTCACCGCGTTCACTGAGTTCTTTCAGATCGGTTTTGGTCGCCGCCACCACACGCACATCCAGCGGGATCTGCTCGTTCCCCCCCAGCGGTTCAACCTTGCGTTCCTCCAGAACACGCAGCATTTTGATCTGCAGCACCATGGGCATACTTTCGATTTCATCGAGAAACAAAGTGCCGCCATTGGCGTGCTGGAATTTTCCCACCCGTTTTTTTCCGGCGCCGGTAAAAGCACCGGCATGATGACCGAACAGTTCGCTTTCAATCAGGGTTTCCGGGATGGCACCACAGTTAATGGCGACAAAAGCCTGATCGCCGCGCTGACTGTGCGAGTGTAAATAGCGCGCCACCAGTTCCTTACCACAGCCGGTTTCACCGTGGATCAGCACATCCGCCGGCGTGTTTTTGATATGGTCGAGGGTACCGCGCAGTTTTTTCATTTCCGGGTGATTGCCGATAATCCTCGGCCCCGGCCGCGACTGGGCTTCGACCTCCAGTTTCAGCTCCCGGTTTTCCAGCGTCAGGCGGCGCTTTTCACTGGCACGCTGCACAGTTTCCAGCAACAGGTCGGTGGAGAAAGGTTTTTCCAGAAAATCATAAGCACCATTGCGCATGGCTTCGACGGCCGTTGAAATATCACCGTGCCCGGTCAGCAGCGTAACCGGCAGGTCCGGGTCAATGGCACGGATGTCACGCATCAGTTCGAGGCCATCCATCCCCGGCATATTGATATCGGTGATCACCACGCCCGGCCAGCTGTATTCAATATGGCGCAGGGCATCACGGCCACTGGTGGCCTGCAAAACGTCACAGCCTTCAATTTCCAGTGTCTGCGCCAGCGCTTTACATACACTTTCTTCGTCGTCGACAATCAGCACCAGGGTCATTCAGATTCTCCGCTTTCAGATGTCTGACACACAGGTAATAACAGCACAAAACAGGTACCGCCGTGGCCGTTATCGGTTAAGATCAGACTGCCGCCCAGGGTTTCAATAATCCGGCGTGACAGCGCCAGACCCAGACCAAGCCCCCGGGCTTTGGTAGTAAAAAAAGGCTCAAAGACTTTGCCGCGTAATTCGGCAGCAATTCCCGGACCAGAGTCACAGACCCGCATTTCGATCTGCTGCTCACGGCGCCTGACCGTGATCCGTATCCAGGCGTCGTCCTGCTCTTCCAGCGCTTCCACCGCATTGGTCAGCAGATTCACCAGCACCTGCTGCAACTGCAGCGGATCACAGAACAATGCCGGCAACCCTGCTTCCAGTCCGGTCTCCAGCCGTACGCCGGATTTTTTCAGCAGCGGCTTGATAATCACCCCGGTTCCGGCCAGCACTTCCTGCACTTCAGCGGCCCGTGGTTCCGGTGGTGTACGCCGGGCAAACACTTTAAAACGCGAGACAATGCCACGCATACTGTCCGTGATGTGCAGGATTTCCTGCAGATTTTTTTCCACCAGCTCATACTGTCCGCGGGCCGCCAGACGCAGACTGTTTTCGGTGTAAGTATTCAGTGCCAGCAGCGGCTGATTCAGTTCATGGTTAATACCAGCGGACATTTCCCCCAGCACCGCCAACTTGGCGGTCTGCACCAGCTGGTCACGGGTTTCCTGCAGCTGTGTCTGAGTGGTCTGATAATGATTCACCAGTTCCTGCAACTCTGCGTTGGAGTCGCGCAGCTCACGGGTCAGCGCCGCCACCCGTTTTTCCAGTTCGCGGTTGAGCAGCGCCACGTGCCGCTGCACTTCGGTACGCTTACGCTGATACATCCACAGCAGCAGCAGCACCGCAAACGCCGTACTGTAATACAGCACATGCAGCATGATGCGCTGGTACAGAATATGTGATGGCGACAGCGCAAACACATGCCAGCCCAGCTCCGGCAGCCGCACCCGGCGGGCATAAAAAACCGAACTCAGGCCGGCATTTTTCAGGCGGATGGAGTCGTTATGAAACACGTCATCCAGCGAATCTGAGGTCAGACTGTTCAGCGGCGGGTTACGGAAACGGCGTGAGTTACGTACCGCCGCCTGCTGACTGTCAGCCAGCGGGTACAGGCTGTTATATAACCAGGCCGGACGTGACGCCGCAAACACCACCCCGTCATAGCCCAGCAGCAGATAATCCGGTACCAGTGCGGCGATATCCTGAAACAGCTGTTCCAGATTCACCTTAACCACCACCACACCAATCACCTGCCCATGGTCGCTGACCGGGGCGGAAAAATAATACCCACGCTCAGCGGTTACCACGCCGGTGGCGTAATAACGTCCGGGCTCCCCCAGAATGGCCTGCTGAAAATACGGCCGGAAAGAAAAATCATGGGCAGAAAATCCGGCACCAAGATTGCGGCTGCTGCCCACCGGGCGCCCTTCTGTATCCAGAATAAACATGGATTCGGTGCCCATCTCATCATTGGTCTGCAGCAGGAAACGCTGCAGCGACACCAGCTTCTGTTTTTCCGCCAGTGCTTCGCGCACCAGACGCATACGCGACAGTCCGTCAGCCACCTCATCGTAAGGTCTGAGCGTCATACTCAGCTGCTCACTGATTGCCGCTGCGCTGCTGTCCAGTTCCTGCAGTAACTCCTGCTGCAGGTAGCGGCCGCTGACAAAAGACACAAGCATCAGACCGGCCAGCCACAGTCCGCTGATCAGCAGACCGGCGGCTTTGCCCGCAGTCTCCGGCTGGTTCATATCGGCAGTCAGCAATACATCATCAGTCATAAAACGGCTTGTCCGGTTCAGCGCCGGCCTTACACAATAAAATTAACGGCGCCTGTTATATCAGAAAATCCTGTGCTTTTTTTATCCACATCACTGATTTAAGCACCCCAGCGGCAGACACCGGAGAAAAGTCACCCATCGGGTAAAAACAATGGGTGGAATCCCCCCCAAAAACAGCAACAATTGCAGCAACTCAGAATTCTACGTTACCGCCGCAGATCAGACCATGGTCGGATACAGACAGCCACACAGCAGCGTAATACGAGGCCTGCGCCAGCGGCGTGGCGACAGAAACTGAGCGCTGGCATACCCCTTGCTCAGGCTCTGCCCGCAGCGGCTTTGCAAGCCGCCCGAAGCACGACCTCGTCATACGACAATAACAGTGAGGAAGAGAATGAAACGTCTTAAGACCACTTTACTGATGCTTGCCAGCCTGTTCGTAACCGCAACAGCCTGGTCGGCGCCGATCGAAATAAAATTCTCCCACGTGGTGGCTGAGAATACCCCGAAAGGCCAGATGGCCCTGAAATTCAAGGAACTGGCGGAAGCCCGTCTGCCCGGTCAGGTGGAAGTGAAGGTTTACCCGAACTCCCAGCTGTACACCGACGCGGCGGTACTGCAGGCACTGCAGCTGGGTGACGTGGAAATTGCCGCACCGGCACTGTCCAAGTTCCAGAAATACAATGCCCAGCTGCAGGTATTCGATCTGCCGTTCCTGTTCAACGACATGGCCGCAGTTGACCGTTTTCAGAAAGGTCCGCAGGGTCAGAAACTGCTGAACTCCATGACCAGTAAAATGCTCGTCGGTCTGGGTTATCTGCACAATGGTATGAAGCAGCTGTCATCCAACGACCCGATCCGGGTACCGTCGGATATTGCCGGTAAAAAATTCCGTATCATGACCTCGGATGTGCTGCAGGCACAGTATGAAGCGGTGCACGCCATTCCGCTGAAAAAGCCGTTTGCTGAAGTGTTTACCCTGTTGCAGACCCGCGCCATCGACGGTCAGGAAAGTCCATGGTCCAACACTTATGCATCCAAGTTCTTTGAAGTTCAGAGCTATGTCACAGAAACCAACCACGGTCTGCTCGACTATCTGGTGGTGACCTCTGCTGAGTTCTGGTACGGCCTGCCGGACGGCGTGCGTGCAACCCTGAAACAGTCCATGGATGAAGCCATCGCTTATGGCAATGAAATTGCCGCCAGACAGGACCTCGAAGACCGTCAGCACATTATTGATTCCGGTAAAACCAAAGTCATCACCATCACCGATGCTGAGCGTCAGCAGTGGGTCGATGCCATGAAGCCGGTATGGAAAATGTTTGAAGATGAAATCGGCAGCGATCTGCTTGATGCCGCGCTGCAATCGAACCAACAATAATGATTATCTGAAAGGATCAGTACAATGAAACTGAATGCTCTGACTTCTGCCATCACCTGTGCCCTGCTGGCCGCGCCGCTGGCACAGGCCGCCGAGACTCAGACTGACTTTTACGGCAGCCTGCGTATCGGTATCGACAGTGTCGATGCCGGCGTTGATGAAGACGGCGCCAACGGCCGTGATTACCTCAGCCGGGTGGGCGTCAAAGCCAGCACCGATCTGGGCAATGGCCTGACCGGTGTCGGCCAGATCGAATACGGTATCCGTGATGACAACAGCATTGATATCCAGCAGAACGGTCAGCCGACCCTGCGTCTGGCACTGGTGGGTCTGAAAGGCAGCTTCGGTGAAGTCTATTACGGCTCCCAGACCCCGCTGTTCCACAAATACGTGCGCAGCGCCTACTTCTCTGACGGCAACGACACCGTGCGTCTCGGTACCGTGCGCGAAGACGACCTGACCCAGTATTACTTCAAAGGTGATAACTACAGCGTCGCGGCGGCCATTCACACCGAAGGCCAGGATGGTGACGACCTCGATTCCTACAGCTTTGCCGGTGAATACAAGGCCGGTCCGGTGACCCTGCAGGCCGCCTATGTCAAAGACGAACGCGTCGGTGACGGCCAGCTGATGGGTGCCCGCGCCTGGTACAAAGTGACGGATGCCGTGACCCTGTCCGCGTTCTACCACCTGCAGGATGATGATTTCGGCCTGTATAACGGTTCCACCGGTAACATCCGTCTGGTTGGCGGTGCACCGGGCATTCCGAACTGTGCCGGTCAGGAGCGCAGCGCTCAGGGCATCTATGCCAGCTATCAGGCCGGCAATGGTCAGATCCACGGCCGTTACGCCGTCGACAGCTGTGAAGACGATGGCGACGTTTCGTCTGCCAAAGTGGAGTACATCCATTTCCTGGCGAAAAACTACCGCCTGTGGGTTTCCTACGAAGCACTGAACAATGACGACGACCGCGCCCCGGTATCCACCAGCGGCGATGATATGTCTGAAACCCAGCTGGGTGTACGCTACGATTTCTGATTGCTCAGAATCCTGCTCCTGAGTTTGCCGGCCATACCCATTCCGGTAACATCAGGGCAAGACCTGCCCGCCGGTGATCCCGGCGGGTTTTCTTTCCGGACACAGCCCTATGACCTTACCCGCCCGCCACTACTTTTCCCTGCCACTGCTGTCGCTGTTACTGATGTTTCTGCACGGCTGCAGCCTGATGCAGACACCGCCAGTGACCGAAACCGGTGACGGTCCGGTGCGGGTTGATATTCCCGCCACCGTTCTGCTGCTGGCCATTGATGGCCGTGAAACCCGTTCCCCGAGCCTGTATCAGGGCAGCTATATCCTGCGTCTGCCAGCCGGCCAGCACACGCTGCTGCTGCAGTATGAACAGAACTGGAACCGCATGGATGAAGCCGGTCATATCATCCGTTCTGTGCCGGTACAGATCGACAGCCAGTTTGTGCCCGGCACGGCCTACCGCATCCAACACCCCGCGTTCAGCAACCGCGACGAAGCACAACGCTGGAGCAAAGCCCCGGATATCCGCCTGCAGGCCGCCGGTGAAGAAGTCCTGGGCGACATTCAGCGGGAAGCTCCGCTGCTGCTGCCCGAAGACGCGGACACGCTGAAAACCCTGCAGTCCATCTGGCAGCAGGCCAGCGATGACGAAAAAAGCCGCTTCCGGCTGTGGATTGAACAGCAGCCATGACCTGATGCCGGCTTTCTGATATAACGGCCGGCGTTCATTCAGTCAGATACAGAAGTTTTCCATGGCATTACAGGCATACAAAGTCGAACAGATTCTGGTATTCGCTTCCCGTGGCACCGAGGCCAAAATGCTCGCCGCGCCGCTGCTGCGCCCGGTGGAAGAATGGCGCGAAGACGTCGCCGCCTGGGTCGCCCTGCGCGCCGAACGCATGCCGGAACTGGATGAGCTGGCCGATCCGCAAAAAACCGGACCTTACGTTCACGACGCCAGCTGAGGCCCCAGCAACAGCGCGGCGCCATAACGCTTGCTGCCGTAACGCACCATGCCCGCCAGATTATCCAGACTCACCGGCACATACAGGTTGTCGGTGTCGGCCTGATCAAGGTTCCCGTCCACATCCGGATCATTGATGTAGGCAAACTGCTCATCCATCGCCACCAGCCATACCCAGTGTGGTGCTTTATTACGGTTCAGACGGTACGTGCTGATCAGCAGCAGAATGCGGTATCCCTGCGCCAGTGCCTGGCGGTAATCCTCCAGCGTTTTATGCCCACTTTCGGTGACAATGCCCGCGTCGTCACAGCGCTGCTGAAAATCCTCGCCCACCAGCTGAATCACTTCACGTTTATGTGCGCTGCGCACGCCTTCGATAAAAGGCACCCGCCGGTCTGACAGCCACATCCGCGCGGCAATACCACGGCCATGCGCTGCCAGCGCCAGCCCCTGCGCCGACGTACCACCATGTCCGGTGGTGAGATAAATCGTGGTGGCTTCGCGCCACAACGCCAGCTCATGCAGACGGTTCATCGGCAACGCCGGGCTGAGACTGTGCATGGCCATCATTAATGCCGCCGGACCACAGGTAAAAGGCGTTGTCTGCGCATAAAACGGCAGCTTCGGCGGTAACGGACTGGCCGGACGCAGATGTTTTTCCATACGCCAGCCATCACTGCCATCCTGATAATACTCAGGCAATCGTTTCAGCCGCCGGTAACCGGCTTTCTCATACAATCCTATGGCCGCCTGATTATCATCACGCACTTCCAGCCGCATGAATAAAATATTGCGCGCCAGCGCCCGCTGTTCTGCCCAGTGCAGCAACTGCCCACCACGGCCCTGGCCACGCACAGCCGGTGCCACCGCCAGTGAATACAGCCGCGCCAGTGAAGTACCGCGGTGAAACAGCAGCAGAGCATAAGCGGCCAGGCCGCCGTCGCCGTCCACGCACCAGAGTTCACTGTGATCACTGCGGATAAAATGGCGGAAACCGCGTGCACTGAGACGGTCACCGTCAAACACAGAATTTTCCAGACGGGTCAGTTCAGTCACATCAGCCAGGGTGGCAAGGCGCGGGGAAATGGTCATGGGCGGACAGCAGCAGACGAGGATAATGAGCGAAGAATAGAGCCGCAGTGGCCGCAAAAACAGTCCCTGCAAAAAATTTTTTCAGTGTACTGACAAGCGCCGGAAAAAGATCATACTGACACTCTGTGCGTGCTGTTCAGCACCCCACCTCTGCCTGAATTTTTCCGGGATCAATCTGCCCATGAAACCATTGCTCGTACTTGTTGATGACCTGACTCTGTGGAGCCCCTACTACCCGACCAGCCAGGTGATCGCCATTGAGGATTACCTGCGCGATTATGCCGAGTCACGCGGCTATGTGATTAACCTCTGCCGCGATTACAGCTATCTGTCCGCCGGTTATTATGGTTCCCTGCTGGCAGAAGCCCGTGGTGGGCAGGTATTCCCTTCCGTGCGGGCTATCCGCGAGCTGAACAGCTTCGAAGCCGGTCAGGCGTTACCGCTGCGCAAAGGACGTAAACTCGACCAGCGGCTGCGGCAGTCCGTCGCGTTGGGGGAATCCCGCACCCTGCGCCTGTATTTCGGCCAGACCGATGACGTGGCCCTCGAAGGTACCGCCCGCCGTCTGTTTGAAACCTGGGCGTTTCCGGTCACCGACATCACCTTAAAACGCCACCAGCCGGATGTGTGGACCATTGAATCTGTCAGCGTGGTTGCGCTGGATCAGCTCAGCGATGAAGAACAGACCCTGTTCGCCAGCGCGCTGGATAAATTCAGCCATAAAATCTGGCGCAACCGCCGCAGTCTGAAACGGTATAAATACGATCTTGCCATTCTGGTTAATCCGGATGAAAAGCTGCCACCGTCCAATAAAGGCGCACTGAAAGCCTTTGATAAAGCCGGCCGCGACCTGGGCCTGAATGTGGATTTTATCAGCTATCGTGATGCCGCCCGTATCGGTGAATATGACGCGCTGTTTATCCGCGAAACCACCCGCGTTGATCATCACACTTATGCCATTGCCCAGGCGGCCGAAAATCAGGGGCTGCTGGTGATCGACAGCCCCACGGATATCATGCGCTGCTCGAATAAAGTGTATCTGCACGAAACCCTGCAGCGGCATCAGGTCGCCACACCTGCCACCCGGCTGATTATGGCGCGCGAACCCTGTGATGCTGACAGTATCATCCGTGATCTGGGGCTGCCGGTGATTGTGAAAGTGCCGGACGGTTCTTTTTCTATCGGTGTGGAAAAAGCCCGTGACCGCGACCAGCTGCAGGAGTGCATCACCCGCCTCAGTCAGCGTTCGGCTATTCTGCTGCTGCAGGAATTTATGCCCACCGACTACGACTGGCGGATCGGGATTATGAATAATCAGGTGCTGTACGCCTGCCGTTATTTTATGGCCAAAAGTCACTGGCAGATTTACAACCACAGTGCGCGCTCGCATAAGTCCGGTAATGCCGATGCCATGTCACCGGAAAAAGTGCCCAAAGCGGTGATCAGAACGGCCCTGAAAGCGGCGCGCTGCATGGGCGATGGTTTTTACGGTGTCGATCTGAAGCAGAGTGGCGACCGTGTGGTAATCATTGAAGTCAACGATAATCCGAGCATTGATAAAGGCGTGGAAGACCTCTACAGCGGCCACGCCCTGTACGAAAATATAATGAGAATTATGTTATTAAAACTGGATCAGCTGAACGGCCGTCAGTAAGGCGGTTTAAATGCTCATACCGACGCCATGGATGGCATTCAGCTGCTAAGCTGAACAGAAGTATTATCTACCTTCAGGTCTGATATGAGCTCCAGCCCGGGAAGTGCTCCGCTAAAAACAAGAACACTGCATGAGCAGTCGCTGCGCACCCGCATTTTTCTGCCGATGCTGCTGGTCGCCCTGCTGCCGCTGATCGTGGTTTCCTGGCAGAGTTTCAGCGATACCCGTCATCTGCTGCGGCAACAGGCCGAAGACCAGTTGCTGGGTGCCGCCGGCATTGAAGAAGAAGCGGTACGGGCCTGGTTTACCTACCGCCTGCAGGACGCCAGCTACCAGAGCAGCTCCCGCCAGCTGCAGCCGCTGCTGACGGAACTGCAGCAGGCACAGCAGCGCAGCGGCCTGTCCACTGCCGACTTCGTGCGCAGCCCGCAATGGCAGGAAGTGACCGCCCGCCACACCGATCCGCTGTATGCCCTGACCGCCAGCTTCGGTTACCTGCATGACGCCCTGATCGCCGATACCACAGGTAATATTCTCTATTCCATTGCTGCCGAACGGGATCTGGGCACCAACCTGATTTCAGGCCCCTATGCGGATACCGGTATCGGCAGAGTCTTCGCCCGCACCCTGCGCGATGCCGGCAGCTATTTATCCGATCTCGAACCCTATGCCCCCTCCGCCGGCCAGATCAGCCAGTGGCTGAGCATGCCGATGATGGGGCCGGAAGGTAACCTGAACGGTGTGCTGATTATGCAGCTGCACACCGACTTCCTGCTCAACCTCACCGAACAGACCAGAGGTCAGCGGGCACGGTTTTATCTGGCCGACGAAACCGGCCGTCTGCAGAGCCGGATTTTTGGCAGCAGTCTGCCCTTTAACAGCCCCCTGCCGGTCAGTCAGAAACAGATACTGCAGCCCGGCCGGCTGAACCATATTTCCTATTACACCTCCGGCGACGGGAAGGCGGTGATGGGCGTCGCCCAGCCACTGGAAATCCTCGGGCAATACTGGTTCCTGATCTCCGAACTGCCACTGGCTTATATTGATCAGGACCTGCAGGACACCCTGCCCAATTTTGCCCTGCTGGCCGGCGTGCTGGCACTGCTGGTGTTTGTTGCCTCGGCGCTGACCGCACGGTTTATTTCCCGTCCTATTTCTTCCCTCAGCCTGCTGATGAGCCGGGTCAGCGGTGAGAACACCAGCGGCATTGCCGACAAGGATCTGCCTCATACCTCCGTACGTGAGATCAATCAGCTCGGCACCAGCCTGCGCGAAATGGTCCTGAGCCGCATCGGCCTGCATGAATCCCTGCGCCACAGCCATGAAGAAACCGAACAGGCCCTGCGCGCGCTCAAGGATCAGAAGTTCGCCCTCGATCAGCACGCCATCGTCGCCATTACCGACACCGACGGCACCATCACCTACGCCAATGACCGCTTCTGTCAGATCAGTGGCTATTCGCAGCAGGAGCTGCTGGGCAGCAACCACAGAATTCTCAAATCCGGTCAGCACGGCGCTGAGTATTACCGTGATATGTACCGCTCGCTGAAACGCGGTCAGGTATGGCATGGTGAATTCTGCAACCGCGCCAAAGACGGCCACCTGTACTGGGTTAACACCACCATTGTTCCGGTCAGCAACGAAACGCATAAAATCACCAGCTACATTGCCATCCGCACGGATATCAGCGAACAGCAGCGTATGTTTACCGCGCTGCAGGAACTGCACAGCATCGCCGCCTCGCAACAGCCATCCGACGAAAAAATTGACCGCGTGCTGAACCTCGGCTGTCAGCTGCTGGAACTGCCTTACGGAGCGCTGGCGGAAACCGATGGCCAGTGTTACACAATCCGCAATGTCGCCTGCCCGGATAATTCCCTGCAGCCGGGTGATGCTTTCAACATCAGTGCCACCGTCTGTGTTCACACCCTGCAGGCCGAAGGCCCGGTTACGTATTACCAGACTGAGGGCGATGAACCCCATTTCCACCCCTTCTTCCCGGATACCACCACCAGCAGCTATATCGGTATGAAGCTCAGCCTCAGCGACGGCAGCCAGTCGGTGGTCAGCTTTATCAGCCACCGCCGCCGGCGCGCGCCGTTCAGTGAACACGACCGCAAACTGCTGGAACTGTTCGCCCGCTGGATTACCAATGAGCTGGAAAATGAACGCCATGAACGCGACCTGAGCCAGCAACAATCGCTGCTCAAACGCATGAGTGAGCTGGGCCGCATCGGCGTGTGGAACTCCAATCTGCGCGACCACAGCCTGTATTGGTCCGACATGACGCGCAGCATTCACGAAGTGGATGACGATTTTCAGCCGCAACTGGAAACCGCCATCAATTTTTATAAGGAAGGCTATTCCCGCGACCGCATCCGTTATGTCGTCGAGCGCTGCATCAGCACCGGCCAGCACTGGAATGAAGAGCTGCAGCTGATCACCGCCGCCGGCCGTGAAATCTGGGTGGCGGCTCAGGGGTACGGTGAATTTGAAGGCGATGAATGTGTCCGCCTGTATGGCTCCTTCCAGGATATTGATGATCGGGTCCGTGCCCAGCTGGCGGTACGTGACCGCACTGAACGGCTGGAAATGGTGATTGAGTCCACCGCCGTCGGCGTCTGGGACTGGCACATTCCCAGCGGCAGAACCATCTTCAACGAACGCTGGGCCGATATTATCGGTTACACACTGGACGAACTGTCGCCCACCTCGATTGATACCTGGACCCGCTTTGTCCACCCGGACGATCTCAAACGCTCCGAAAAACGCCTGCACGCACACTGGAACGGCAGTAAGCCGCGCTACGAGTGCGAATCCCGTATGCGTCATAAAAACGGCCAGTGGATCTGGGTAATGGATACCGGCCGCGTCGTCGAATGGGATGACGATGGCAATCCGGTGCGCATGATCGGTACCCACCTGGACATCACCGAGCGCAAGGAAGCCGAAGCCCGGCTGGAAGAAAACAACCGCCGGATGCAGCTGGCCGCCGACTCGGCCGGCATCGGCATCTGGGAATACTTCCCGGAAACTGATCAGATCCGCTTCGATGACTGGATGTGCCGCCTGTACGGCATTGATGCCGGGGAAGACACCTTCTCCGGGCGCGTCGTCGCCGACATGATCCACCCCGATGACATTGAAGATGCCGAGCGCGCCATGCAGGTATCCGTCACCACGGGTGTACCGTTCGACACCGCTTACCGGGTGATCCGCCCGGACGGCCAGATCCGCTATCTGCGCTCCTCAGCCCTGGTGGTCCGCGATGCCGGAGGCGACACCATACGTATGGTCGGGGTGAACTATGACGTCACCGACAGCCGCGAAAAACAGCGTCAGAACGAAGAGGCGCTGTCACTGCTGGAAGCCACGCTGGAGTCCACTGACAACGGCATTCTGGTTACCGATCAGGAACAGCACGTGGTGCGCTGGAACAGCCAGTTCCGCCACCTGTGGCGCATCCGCGAAAAAGACCTGACCGGTGAAGATTATCCGCAGCTGGTCGATGCCCTTATTCTGCCGCAGCTGAAAGATCCGGAACGTACCCGGCGGCAGGTGCGGGAAGTGTTCAACACTCCGTATCAGGGCGTGTTCGATATGCTCGAATGCAGCGACGGCCGGATCTTTGAACGCACTTCACTGCCGATGCTGATCGGCGATCAGGTTCGTGGCCGGGTGTGGAGTTACCGCGATATCACGCAGCAGAAAAACGACGAAATCGCGCTGCGTGAAGCCAAAACCCAGGCCGAAAGTGCCGCCCGGGCGAAAAACGAATTCCTCGCCAGCATGAGCCATGAAATCCGTACGCCGATGAACGGCGTCATCGGTATGCTGGATCTGCTGCGCGCCACCCCACTGAACAGTGAACAACGCCACCGCATCGACCTCGCCGCCGCCAGCGCCAACGCCCTGCTCGGCCTGATCAACGACATTCTCGATTTCTCCAAAATCGAAGCCAACAAGCTGGAGCTGGAGCCGATTCCGTTCGATCTGCTGGAAATGACCGGTGAACTGGCGGAAAACATGGCACAGCTGGCACAGGCGAAAAAACTCGAACTGATTCTGGATATCCGCGAAGTGCCGGTCACCCAGGTGATCGGTGATCCCGGCCGCCTGCGCCAGATTCTGACCAACCTGATCGGCAACGCCATCAAGTTCACCAGCCACGGGGAAATTACCGTCACCCTGACCCTGATTCCGGCCGCAGAACAGTGGCTGCTCACCGGACGCGTGCGCGATACCGGCATCGGCATTCCGGAAGAAGCACGCCGGCGGCTGTTTCAGGCGTTCAGTCAGGTCGATGCCTCCACTACCCGCCGTTATGGCGGCACCGGGCTGGGGCTGGCGATTGTCCGCCGCCTGTGCGAAATGATGGACGGCGACGTTGAAGTGGTCAGCACCCCCGGCGAAGGCAGCTGTTTTACCTTCAGTATCCATCTCGACCAGGTGGAAGACGCACCGGCGGTGAAACCGCCACAGGCCATTGATGGCACCCGTATTCTGATTGCCGAGCACAACACCACCCAACGCCGTATCCTCACCGAGCAGCTGTTTGAATGGGGCGCTGAGGTACAGAGTGCCGACAGCATTCAGGAAGCCGAGCAGATACTGCGCAGCCAATCCATTGATGTCGCCATGCTCGACCTCAGCCTGCCCGATGGCAACAGCCTGGATCTCGCCGGCCGCCTGACCAGCGAGCAGGCCTGTCCGGCGACCCGGCTGGTGCTGATGACCGCCATGGACTTTATTTCCCTGCCCGAACGCATGGAACAGGCCGGTATCGCCACCCATTTCCCGAAACCGGTCACCTTCAACAATTATCTTGATGCCCTTGGCCAGCGGGTCCCGCCACAGGCTGCCATGGCCAGCACCACGCCAGCCGCGCAGGGGCAATGGCTGCTGCTGGTCGAAGACAACGAAATCAACCAGATGGTGGCCACCGAGCTGTTATCCGCCGCCGGTTATCAGGTTGATCTGGCATGGAACGGCGTGGAAGCCATCGCCCGCCTGATCAGTCCGCCGGAACACGAACCCTATGCCGCCATTCTGATGGACTGCCAGATGCCGGAGATGGATGGCTACGAGACCACCCGCCAGATCCGCGCCGGTGCAGCCGGAGCCGGCAACACACAGATTCCGGTGATCGCCATGACCGCCAACGCCATGCAGGGCGACCGTGAGCGCTGCCTGGAAGCCGGTATGGACGATTATCTGACCAAGCCGATCCGTACCGACGCCCTGCTGGCCACACTGCACAAATGGCTGCCACAGGGCGAAGGCTATACCCCGCCAGTGGTCAGCGAAGACACAGACGATAACGTGGCCGCCGATCCGGTATGGGATGAAGGTGCCGCCCTCGAACGGCTGATGGGGGATGAGCAGCTGCTGCAACAGCTGACCGGCATTTTTGCCGCTGAATTCCCGCAGCGGCTGGCGGAGCTGAGTACGGCGCTGGCTGACGGCGACTTCGAAGCGCTGCGCAATATTGCCCACAGTCTGAAAGGCGTCAGCGGCAACCTGGCAGCCACCGCGGTGTACCGGATTTCGGCAGAAACCGAATCGGCGGCCCTGAGCCACAACGACACCGCCTGCCGCGCGCTGATCGGTGAACTCCGCGTGGCCGGCGAAGCGTTTCTGCAGGAAGTTCACCGCCGCCGGCCATAACCCTGTGGCGGTCAGACAATAGTCCAATTCTGACCGGTCGCTCAGGACGGCCGGAATTTAAGCGTCTACACTCGGAAAAGAAGCAGCCGTCGTGCCGGCTCTGCCCGTAAACGGAGAACAGGATTTATGACCCAGCCTCAGGTGATGATTGTCGACGACGCCGAAGACAATCGCCTTGTGCTCAGCTCACTGCTGGAATCCCATTACCAGATCACGGAAGCCGCTTCCGGTGAGGAATGCCTGCAGCTGCTCAGCAGCAGTCAGCCGGATCTGATTCTGCTGGACATCAGTATGCCCGGTATCAGTGGTTACGATACCTGTGTCAGCATCCGCAAAAATCCGCAGACGGCCTCGCTGCCGATTATTTTTGTCTCTGCCAAAGACAGTCCGGAAGAACGGCTGGAAGGGTTTGAAGCCGGCGCCAATGACTACATTACCAAGCCGATTGATGGCCAGACCCTGCTCGATAAAGTGCAGCACTACATCCGCCTCAGCATCGATAAAAAAGACGCCCTGAATCAGTCACGCGAAGCCATGAACGTGGCCATGGAAGCCATGACCAGTTCCAGCGAGCTGGGGCAGATTATTCAGTTCGTGAAAGAAGTTCAGAGCATCAGCAAAGCGCCCAGTCTGGCCGCCGCCGTTATGACCGTGGCATCACAGTTCGGGCTGAATTCCTCGGTGCTGATCACCGGTCCGAAACCGGTGCTGATGGGATGCAGCAACGATTCACTGGAATCACGGCTGATGGAAAAATTCCGCGAAGCCGAACAGCGCATCACCCATCTCGGGGTGCGTACCGTTATCCGCAGCAGCCCGGTTATTCTGCTGATTAAAAACATGCCGGCCGGTGATGAAGCCCGTTACGGCCGGCTGAAAGATCATCTGGCGGTGCTGGCGGATATCGCCGCAGACCGGGCAAAATCCATCCTTGCCGATGCCATGATGGAAGAGCAGCGGGTACAGTTCCTGAAAGAAGTGATAGCCCTGGCCGAGCTGAATATTGATAAAACCAGTAAAGAAATTCAGGACTACAGCGACACCGTCACCAAAACCATGAGCAATATGCTGAGCGAACTGGAAGGCATGCTGTTCAGTCTGGGTCTGGACGACGATCAGGAGAAAAAATTAATGGCACTGGCCAACAGCACCACCGACAAGCTGGAAGAAACCAGTCAGCGCACGCTGGAGCTGGATGCCAAGCTGAGTAATATTCTCGAAGCCCTGTACGAACTGATGGAAAATCAGAATCACTGATTTTCCAGCCGCGCCAGCCAGTCATGCCAGCTCTGTGCGGCACCGGCAAACGGCGCCTGTAAGACCGGTGGTGTGCTGTTTCCGCCCTGTTCCATTCTTTGTAATGCTTTCTCTACCAGCGCCGCAGCCGCTGCGGCATCGCCGGCACTATAACGGCAGGCCCGCGGATACTGCTCGCGGTAACACAGATCATCCGGCACCACAGGATACGCACCGGCGCTGACCGCTTCCTGCACCGATAACCCCTGAAATTCGTGAATCGCGGTGCTGATCACAACCGTGGCCTGCCCCAGCCAGTGTTCATAATCTGCCCGCGGCAGCATGCCATCCGCAACAATTGCAGTGGCAAATTCCGTGCGTATCTGAGCCAGTGCCGGCGGACTGCTGCGTTCGGCTCTCGGCCCCAGCAACGCCAGTGAAAATGCCACGCCCTGCGCCTGCAACAGACGTAAAACCTGCAGAAAAAACTCCGGCTGTTTATCGTATTCCCAGCGGTGGTTCCACAGAATCAGCCCTGCGGCTTTCGTCTGTGGCGGCACGGTTCTGACCGGTACCGGCAGAAGATGGCAGCCGGGCGCCAGACGACGGCTCAGATCCGCAGGTTTACAGTCCGGCAGTTTCTGCAGCAGTGCATCAACACCAGCAAGAAAAGTGTGGCGGTTAAAATCCGAATTAAATAAACATTCATCCGCTGCCAGCGCACCATAAAGCTGTACCATTAATGGATCGACGGAATCGTGCTGACCACTGCCGCGCGGGTAGGCAAACTGGTTTTCATGAAAATAATAACTCAGCGGTACCCGTGCCAGCGCCGGAAATAAGCCGCGGATGGTGGCAATATCCACCATCGACGTGGCCAGAATATGATCCGGTTGCCAGCCGTCCAGCAGTGCCGTCAGTTCGTCCAGCCAGCTCAGCGGATTACCGCGGATACGCCAGCGGAAATAACGCCCCGGTAATTCCAGCAGCTGCCAGTCGGCCGCCAGATTCTGTGTCAGCCAGTTCACCCAGCTGGCGTGACTGTCGGAACGGTACGCCGACAAGAGTAATATTTTTTTCACCATGACAGCCTCAGGTTGCTGCTGACGTCCTGCAACAGTGATGGCGGTACTTCATATTCACGCGCCAGCTGTGGCCAGCGTGACACCTGTTCGGTGATTTCTTCCAGCAGGCGGTTAATTTTGCGCCGGCTGAATAACGGGCTGATTTTTTCCAGCGAATACAGGTCGTCTCGAGTAAAATGATCGCGTTTGCCGTTCAGACTCATCCAGTGCTGGCTGACCCACTGACTGCCGGGCTTATAGCTGTATGCCACGTCATAGGCCGGAGCCAGTGACCACTGCCTGCCACGCAGCATAAAGGACACATTTTTGGCGTGATCATCATGATTGCGGGCGACGATATTAAACAGCATCCGCCGCAGCAGCTGCTCCGCCTCCGCTGCGCTCAGTTTTAATTGCCGGGCCACAGCAAACAGCTCGGCATAAGAAAAGCTGCCGGGCCGTTTATAATCCACATGCGCCAGACCGTTCAGCGTCTGCACATGAATTTTTTCATTGCTGTTGCCCGGACTGCCCCGGTCGTAACGCCGGGTAATAAAATGGCGGCGGCTGCCTTCGGCGAGTAAATAACATGGCATCATCTCAATGCCACAGGCAGTGGCCATGCGGTAATACACATACTCCATGGCGCCGTAGCCCACCGGATCACCGAAGGTCTGCTGACTGCGCTGATGTTCCGTCACACCATCGAACTTCATCAGGTAATGGCTGAAGCCATCCGGCACACTGGTCTGCCCGGAACGCACTTCGGTAAAATCGTCGTTGAACGCCAGCACGGCTTTCGGCCGGGCGCCACCCGCACTCATGCCCACCGACAGCAGCGCCATCATGGCTTCACGGTCTTCCGCGCCGTGGCCGTCCAGATCAACACTGAACTGATTGCGCTGATCCAGCACTTCCTGCGCGATCATCACCAGCGCTTCCACATCCACCTGCTGCGAGGCGTTCAGGCTTTTCAGCCGTGTGGCCGGCAGATATTCCAGTGCCCCCATACCACGCCGGCCGGTGTACTGCAGACGCTGCAACGGCGTGATGTGCTGCGGCTGCATCCCCCTGGCAGCCACCCAGGCGTTGAGCACCGCATTACCAAAATCATCCGGCAACGAATCGGCAATCAGCCCCGGCAGTCCATGAAAGGTGGCAAAATCCAGCTGCGGAAAACTGTATACCCGCCGTGCCAGCGGCATCATCAGCGGTGATAATTCAATACCGCTGTCGATAAAGGCCGGCGTGTATTCAAACGCACCAGTGCCGCGCTCCGTATCAAAACTGACCGCCCCGGCTTCCTGCCCCTGATAAGTGACGCGGATAACCTCGGTTACCATGCCGGCGGCTCCTCATCGTCCTGCTGACGATGCTGACCCGACGCCCGCTGCCGCTGCCGGCCCTGTAGTTTTGCCAACTGCAACGGCGATACCGGCTGCGGCGGCAGGAACTGATCGAGTGCCGACGTCAGCCCCAGCGCGGCCAGAATAGCGACAAACACTTCCAGTGTGGCCCTGCCTTTTTCCGCATTGAGGACGGTTTTGCGCCCCACGCCGGCCATATCAGCCACCTCAGCCTGCGTCAGGTCCTGATTGAGGCGGGCCTGCCTGAGACGCTCACCCAGCGCTTCGGCCACCGCACCGGGAGAAAGATTCCGGAAGCTCATAAAGTTCTCCTTCAGGGACTTTATTTCTCATGATGGTCATTATGTCCCTGATGACAGCCTTTATACAACCCAACAAATATAAAATCCCAAAATAGGGACACTACTATTCAAAAACCCAATAAAGTCCAAATAAATGGACTTTATGCGTTCATTGAAATCCTCTGCCCGCAGTCTGACAGCTGTACCTGCCGGCCGCTCTGCCAGCCCGCTGTGGTGGCGCAGCCAGCCGATCAGCCCGTCAATTCCTGCCTCTGCCCTCCGGGGCTGATTTCCGCTATAATCTGCGCCATTTTTCCGAACCCATTACACCCCTGCGGCGACAGCCGCGCTGCACATGGGGTGAAACGCACAGACGAGCAACAGCGAACCATGGATAAGACGTACAAACCCAGCGCGATTGAACAAACCTGGTACCAAGAGTGGGAAGAAAAAGGCTACTTCAAGCCTTATCAGGACGGACTGACCGGCGACGGTTACTCCATCATGATTCCGCCGCCGAACGTCACGGGTTCACTGCATATGGGTCACGCTTTCCAGCACACGATTCAGGATGCCCTGATCCGCTATCACCGCATGCTGGGCAAAAAATCCCTCTGGCAGGTGGGCACTGACCATGCCGGTATCGCTACCCAGATGGTGGTCGAGCGTAAACTGGCAGCCGAAGGCCAGCCTGACCGCCATACATTAGGGCGTGAGAAATTCCTCGAAAAAGTGTGGGAATGGAAAGAACAGTCCGGTGGCACCATTACTCAGCAGATGCGTCGCTTAGGTAACTCCGTTGACTGGGATACCGAACGTTTCACCATGGACGATGGCTTTTACAAAGCCGTGCAGGAAGTCTTTATCCGCCTGTATGAAGACGGCCTGATTTACCGGGGCAAACGCCTGGTGAACTGGGACCCGAAACTGCATACCGCCATTTCTGACCTGGAAGTGGAAAACAAAGACAAAAAAGGCCATATGTGGCACCTGCGCTACCCGCTCGCCGATGGCCTGAAAACCGGTGAAGGCAAGGATTATATTATTGTCGCCACCACCCGTCCGGAAACCATGCTGGGCGATACCGGTGTCGCGGTTAACCCGGAAGATCCGCGTTACAAAGACCTGATCGGCAAAGATATTATTCTGCCTCTGGTCGATCGCCGTATTCCGATTGTGGCTGACGAACACGCCGATATGGAAAAAGGCACCGGGGCCGTCAAAATTACCCCGGCCCACGACTTTAACGACTATGAAGTTGGCAAACGCTGCGGTTTGCCGATGATTAATATTCTGACGCTGAACGCGGATATCCGTGAAGCCGCCCAGGTATTCAACACGGATGGCAGCGTTAATAACGATATCGAAGCCATTATTCCGGAAAAATACCGCGGTATGGAACGCTTTGCTGCCCGTAAAGCCATAGTCGCGGATTTTGAAGCAGCCGGACTGCTGGAAGAAATTAAAGATCATGACCTGACCGTCCCTTACGGTGACCGTGGTGGTGTTGTGATTGAACCCATGCTGACCGATCAGTGGTATGTGGATGCCAAAACCCTGGCAAAACCAGCGATTGAAGCGGTGGAAAAAGGCGATATTCAGTTCGTACCCAAATCCTATGAAAATATGTATTTCAGCTGGATGCGTGATATTCAGGACTGGTGTATTTCCCGTCAGCTGTGGTGGGGGCACCGCATACCGGCCTGGTACGACGAAGAAGGCAATGTGTACGTTGGCCGTACTGAAGAAGAAATCCGCGCGAAAAATAAACTTGCCGATGACGTGGAACTGAACCAGGACGAAGACGTTCTGGATACCTGGTTCTCCTCCGGCCTGTGGACCTTCGGCACCCTGGGCTGGCCGAACATGGATGACCCGGACGTTATGAAACGCATGATGGATTTCCATCCGACTGACGTTCTGGTCACCGGTTTCGATATTATTTTCTTCTGGGTTGCGCGCATGATCATGATGACCATGCACATGATCAAAAATGAAGACGGCACACCGCAGATTCCGTTTAAAACCGTGTATGTGACCGGTCTGATCCGTGACGAAGTCGGTCAGAAAATGTCGAAATCCAAAGGTAACGTACTCGACCCGCTGGATATGATCGACGGTATTTCCCTCGACGATCTGCTGGAAAAACGCACCGGCAATATGATGCAGCCACAACTGGCCGAAAAAATTGCCAAGCGTACGAAAAAAGAATTTCCGCAAGGTATCGCCCCGCACGGTACCGATGCCCTGCGCTTTACCCTCGCCGCCATGGCCAGCACCGGCCGTGATATCAACTGGGATATGAAGCGCCTGGAAGGCTACCGAAACTTCTGTAATAAATTATGGAACGCTTCGCGCTATGTGATGCTGAGCATCGCCGGTGAAGATGCCGTTGAAAAAGCCGCCGCAGACAATACTCAGATCGCCATCACGGACGAAATGAAAGCCGCCTGTGGTGCCAATGGTGAACCGGCAGCTCTGTCGTTAGCCGATCGCTGGATTATCTCACGGCTGCAACACGCAGAAAGCGAAGTCCGCCGCCATATGGATCAGTACCGCTTTGATATGGCCGCTCAGGCGCTGTATGAATTTATCTGGAATGAATACTGCGACTGGTATCTGGAGCTGTCCAAACCGGTTCTGTGGGATGACAACGCCAGTGAAGAAGAAAAACGCGGCACCCGTGGCACCCTGGTACGTGTACTGGAAGCCACCCTGCGCCTGGCACATCCGATCATTCCGTTTATTACAGAGTCCATCTGGCATCAGGTAAAAGAACTGGCGGGTAAATCCGGCGACAGCATTATGCTGGCTGCTTACCCTGAACCACAGGAAGGTCTGATGGATGCTGATGCTGAAGCCGATATCGAATGGCTGCAGGGCGTGATCACAGCAGTCCGTAATATCCGTGGTGAGCAGAATATTCCGCCAAGCAAAGAACTGGAGCTGATCCTGAAAAATGGCGGCGATGAAGACTTCCGCCGCGCCGACGACAATCAGGCTTTCCTGATGAAGCTGGCGAAACTGGAAAAAGTGACCTGGCTGAACGAAGGCGACGAAGAGCCGATGTCGGTGACCCAGCTGGTTGGCGATATGGAAATCCTGATTCCGATGGCCGTCTTTATCGATAAAGACGCCGAAGTTGCGCGCCTGAACAAGGCCATCGAAAAGCTGGAAAAAGAACAGGAACGCGTCAACAACAAACTGGGCAACCCGGGCTTTACCGACAAAGCACCGGCTGCGGTGATCGAGAAAGAGAAAGAAAAAGCCGCCGGCTTTGCGCGTGATATCGTGAAGCTGAAAGAACAGATTGAGAAGGTAAAAGCGCTGTAATCAGCGCTGACCGACTCAGCTGATCTGAGCAATAAAAAAACCGCCCTGCTTTCATACAGGGCGGTTTTTTTGTCTGTCTTTTTATGTTGCTGCCGCTTTTATACGCCGTTGATTGTATCTGCATCACAGCAGCGATAAGCGACAAAAAATCCGGTCAAGCTTACTTATAAAACGCTTCCACTTCGCCTTTCAGCTTGATCAGCATCGGCCGGCCAAAACGGTCTTTGGCAACGGGTGAAGAGATTTTCACCCAGCCTTCACTGATGCAGTATTCCTCAACGTCGTTACGTTCCTTGCCGTTCAGGCGGATACCGATATCGTGCTCGAAGCACTCAGCGATATGATGTGGACTGCGGGGATTACCGGACAGGTGATCCGGAAGTTCGGGCTTGTTGCTCATAGTGATAGTCTGATGCATCTGATTAAAGTGGCATCATTGTAGACAGTCTCAGCGGGGCACTCAAGAAGGCTTCCTTTCAGAAAAAGGCAGCGGGATCGAAAGAAAATTATGCCGCCCGGAGGATGCGGTCCTCCGGGCGCAGGAGGCAGGATTACTGGCCTTGCGCTGACAGTACTGTCAGGCGCTTCCGGGCCAGCAAGCGGGTTTTCTCGTCAGAGCTTTTGTTGTCAGCCGCCATTTGCATATAGTGCACTGCGGCCTGCTGGTTCTGCTCGACGCCGAGTCCGTAGGCGTACAGGTCGCCCATGTACAGCTGCGCTTTCGGGTTGCCCTGCTCTGCCGCTTTGATAAACCAGTAAGCGGCCTGTTCATAGCTGGGAGATACGCCGGTACCGAAGCCATACATATCGCCCAGCATGACCTGTGCCTGCAGATGCCCCTGTTCCCCTGCCGCACTGAAGTAGCGGATGGCCTCACTCTGATCTGCGCCCAGAGCGGCGGCGTTAAACAGGCGCATACCTTCCTGATACAGTTCTTCCGCTGAGGCTTTGCCCTGCAGGTATTGCTCCGGGCTGCCGGCCGCAACGGCCGGCACACTCACGACCGTTATCAGAATCAGTGCGGCAAACAGTGAGTGGACGAATGATTGAAATGGTTTTACTGACATAGTTCTTCCCTGATGGTTGTTTTAATGCGTTTTATGCTGTGTTCAGAACGACAGTATCCACTGCCGCGGCGGCCGGACTTCATTGTTCTTCGCGCCACTGGGGCGGGTGGTATCGCCCAGCAGAATCAGTTCGGTGTTGCCTGCATCATCCGTCTGCAGACTGACATCGCGGATCATACCACCGGCAAAGCTGATGCTGGCGATATCCTTACCGTCCGGATATGCCGGGTTATAAACCCGGATCACGCTGTTCTGCGGCTTGTTGACGTCGCCGCCGAAGCCCCAGCTGAGATTTCCGGTAAAATACACCAGCACCGTGGTGTCTGCTGCCGCAAAGCGGTAAACATCCGGCAGTTTGCAGTGCAGATAGTAGGTGTCTGCGACGATCTGCTCAGCCACCAGCTCATCTGTTGCGGCCTGCCACAGGGGTGTGATCGTGCCTTTATCTGTGTGTGAGTAGCTGACAATCACAAAGCGCTCACTGTCAATCCAGGCGGCATAGCTGATACCACCACTGACGCCCTGCAATGTTCCCAGTAATTCACCCAATCTGCCCTGCTGTTCGCGGTAAACCTTCTGACCGGAGAAGATCAGTGCCTGTTCGCTGCGCGGCGGTTCTTCCGGCGGGGCTTCCAGTCTTTCCCGGACAGGCTGCCACAGTTCAGCCAGACGGCGTTGTTCAGCAAGGCGGTTATCCCCGCCCGGCAGCGGCAGACGGTAAACGCTCTGGCCAGGGTCATCGGCAAAGGCGTGACTGGCTTTGATTACCCCATCGTCAAGCAACCGCCATTCGCCATTGGCGTCGTGGCTGCTGCCATAATCACGTTCCGGTTGTTTGCCGGAGTATGGAACTTCACGGATGCGGACACCTTCAGCCAGCAGCTGATAGTCATCCAGCCGGCGGGCCTGACGTTCGGTGATGTTATCGACAAAGACAAAGGTGTAAGCCATCCAGGCAAACAATATCAGCACGCCCGCCAGCACGATCAGAAATACGACCCCAAGACCGATCAGTACAGACTTCATGGTTAATCCTTAACATTGACTGGCTGAGCGGCCACTGCTCCACTCAGCGTCTGCGCCGGCGCTTTCAGCCGGCGGCTTCTTCCTGCAGTTTGTTGCGTACACCCATCAGCATTTTGCCAAAGCGGTTTTCCCCCCGGAGGTCACGGCCAGTGCCCCAGAAGTAGTCGTACATACTCAGGTCTTTGATTTCCAGCTCACCGCTTTTCAGCAGCATCTCCGCCACCTCCGGATGGGTGCGGCATTTGATGTAGGTTGCCCGGGTCATGTAGGTGATGCTGTTCTTCTTCCAGTTTTTGCGGCGCTTTTTCCAGCGGCTTTTACCCAGTTTCGCAGCGGCTTTGGGCGTCTCTGCCTGGCGGATACGCTCACGGTAGTCAGCGTCATCAAACTTCATCGCCTGATAGTAGTGCTCCACCGATGGCCACTCAAAACCATCCAGCTCAAACGCATACTGAGCATAGGATGACAGCGGATGGGTAATATCATCGCGGGTTACTTCGTAGCGGGCTTTTTCCGCGTGTTTACTGTCTTCGCGTTGAAACAACATAATTCAGCTTATTCAGTGATGGCAGAGGTTTATCTTACTGGCGAAGCGGTCAGGCAGGAAGGATAATTACCGCTTCAGCAGCACAGCGGGTTAATCCGCCGGCACAGACAGGCACAAACGCATCAGTAATGCTTGGACCGCATCAGATTTTCAAAACGGGCATCCGGGCGTATTCCGGCATTGAGCACAGCAACTGTCTGCATGCTGTCGCTCCACTGAATCAGATACTCAAAGCCTCTGTAACGGCCGTTTTTTGTTAACGTGATCACTTCGCTGTAAGAGCCGAGATTGCCCGGAGCAGTACTGGTCTGATAGCCGGCTTTATCGGCCATTATGGATATCTGCGCGCGCGAACCAGCCCAGATTCCGGCATCATAACCAGCGGTATCCATCAGCGTACTGACCATCCGTACTTTGCAGCCGCTTTTACTTTTCACGCTGTAAACGTTCAGCGTACCCAGCGCCGAACTGATCTGTTTGCTGCGCGCCAGATCGGGTGTGACATAACAGTCAAGCTGCGCCATATCCTGAATGGTAAAGTGCGTATCAGCAGAAGAAACCCGGGCGCTGTCATACGGGGCAGCGTTATCGGCCGATACATCGGCCGGATCACTCCTGCCCAGCACATACCAGGCTACGACTGCGATCAGCGCCATAATTACAATCTGCTTCATTCCCACCTCAGGGTCCTGTTTTCTGGTCTGTCAGAGCTCTGACAGGCAAGCATTGTCCGAGCCAAAGCGGCATTGATCATAGCAGAAGCGCCGACGTGCCACCCACACCACCCTGCAAGACAGAGCGGACAGAATAAAGTGGACTACCAACCCAGCGGATCGTGACGTAGTGGGCTTTCTTCTGTTTTGTCTATGGTTTTGCCATCAGCATCTATTTCTTTCTCTTCCCTCGCCGCCGGATAGAAACCCAATGGTGGCAGCTCGCGGTCAGTTGCTGACCCGGTTTCGACGATATCAATATGCTGCAGATAATCGAGAAAGAACGTCATCAGATGGGCTTTGAGATCCGCTGGAGCAAAGCCATCGCGGTACCAGCAGGCGGAAGCGTCAAATACGATTCGCATAACTAAGTGCCGGTCAAGTTCAGTAAAAAATACGTCCCGTTGCCTGAAGTCTCCAGCAGAAACATGCCCCCACAGTCTTCCTTTGATATTTAAAACCTGTACATCAGAAGCAACTGAGGGAAAGTAAACATCCGGATACTCGCTGAAACTTTCCACATCCTTACGAAACAGCCGTAAAATATCGTCTTTAACATCCGTTTCAGACAACCATCGTTCATGAATCATGGACATATCGGACTTTGGCCACACCGTCGCAGATAATGACGAACTCCAGGATGGGTAATCAACCTTAAAATTTCCGGAAACCAGTAGAACTCTACCATTAAGAGGAGAAATTTCTCCAGTATATTCAGGGGCAGATATTACTCCGCCGCCCACATGATCAAACCAGTATTTATATACTGGAGAACAATCAGCATCATCATCACAGGGAAGATTTATCCGACAGTCATTCACCTGAATACTATAACGTGCGAGTTCATCAACGGGTCTTAATACAGGAAAAGCATCAGTTGACATAATATTACCCATCATTGCCGGATTACGCTGTATTTTTCAGACTCAGATTTTCTTTCAGACCGCCCCAGAGCTCAACAAAGCTAATCGCCGGATCTGAATCAAGCAGCCCTTTATATTTCCCATATACCTTAATATTTTCTTCTTTAAGAGACGCTGAATCCAGCATCTGATAACGCATGGAAAAGTCTGACACTATTTTCGTGTCGAGTACAGCTTTGGCACCACAGGCCTGAGTCAACTGCTGAATAACCGAAAATGGTGCATAAGGTGCCAACAGCCTGAATTCAAATTTACTGAGTTTGGTGCCGGAACCACTGACCAGCTGCAGTGCATCCACCAGCAGCTTCGAAGCATCGCCATAAACATAAGCGACATACTGCGCATACTGCTTACCACTCCAGTCATCAAGGGAGGCCGTATTAATCAGGATATCAGCCAACTCCCGCGGACTGGCTATTTTCCGTCGTGCTTCCGCTGTTTCATAACTCCGACCATACTCAATCACCGCCAGCGGGCTGTGATACAGATTAAAATCTGCTTTTGAATTACTTTCCCCGGAAGCCGTAATCATATTTTTTGCCAGATCATCCAGCGCCACCAAATCTCTTTCAGACGTCACCATTGAACCGATTCTTAGAACTTTACTGTTCAATTCTCTGGCTGAAGCCGGTGTTGCAATCCAGTCAGCTCCAGTACTCTTCATATGGAAAAGCCCTGCGGTAACGTGCTGTCTGTTATGCACAAAGCGGCGAAGGTTATGAATATACACACCGGCACCCTTGCTCTGACCACCAGCATCATCCTGAAAGATCTTATAAAACACCCGCACACAGTGGCCACTGAAATCACCGAAGTCTTTATAGAAAGAGCCGGCCTCTGCGGTCGCCATGCCGGATGTCAGACCACCGGCTTCGGCAGACAATACATCCTGAATTTCGTTGGCAATGTTCTTTCCCTGATCCGTGGATGGGTCAACATATTCGGTGAAAGCGACAACCAGCTCCGGATCGATATAAATTTTCCGGCCGGTTTCATGGCGGGTGTAACGGATATAAAGGGAGTATTTATTGCTGCTCATCATGCGTCCTGTGCACAAAGATTCCTTAATGGCGCACAGAATATCGCAATCATTAAGCAAAACAAGTATCAGAAATCTGATTTACACGGTACATCCTTTATTTCATCACCGGCATCACAAAACAGAAATCTTTTTACGTCCCGCCCCTTCAGCCTGTGGTAAAAACGGTTATGAAATAATCAATCCCATGCTATTGCCTTAACCTGTGAGCACACTCCTGGCGGACAAACTGCGCCGTATTCCGGCACGGCCATGCCTGGTTCTTGAATATCTCTGCCCGCTGTCTTCATACTGTGCGCGCTCGCGTAATCCCACAGTCAGAAACAAAGGATGTTTTATGTTTACCCTTACCCATGAAGGCGATGTGATTGGTACCTCACGACTGGAACGCGGAGACCCTGCCGTATTTTCAGTTTCCGGTATTTTCAATAATGTTGGCGGGCCGGAAACCCTGGCCGCCTGGATGCGCAGCATCAATGGCAAAGAAGAAGACAATATCGTTTATATCGATTTGCAGGCCCCCTTCAAACTGGTGGATGCCTACGGTGACACCCTGACCTTCAGCGCCGGTACTCTGATTGCGATTCCGGATGAGGAAGAAGCGTTTCTGGATATCGAAGGGCTGACTGAAGAAGACTACCGTACTCATTTCCGCCGCCATCTTGCAGAGCTCTGAACAGCCCGCTTTCCTCCGCAGCTCTGGCACAAGGGCATAAGCAGCAGCTCAGCATAAACACGGCCGGCAGCCTCTGCGGCCGTGATTTAACTGCCCCACAGCAGACGGGCCCTGTCTGATGAGGGGCTCAGTTTCATAATCCATATCAACTTGTCCGCCTCCCCTCTCGCCTAGAATCTCCGCCCATCAGTTAAGCGGAGACCATTATGGACTACGATATTGCCGTTATTGGTGCCGGTCCGACCGGACTGAGTTTCGCCCTGTCACTGCGTGATGCCGGTCTCAGGGTTGCTCTGGTTGAGAAACAGCCGGAGCAGGCTCTGGCAGCCCCCGAATACGACGGCCGGGAGATTGCCCTGACCCATCTGTCAAAACGCCTGATGACGCAGCACGGCAGCTGGCAACGGCTGACAGCAGAAGAGATCTGCCCGTTACAGGCGGCGGATGTGATCAACGGCCGCTCCGACTACCGCCTGAACTTTACCGCCCCCCGCGGGGATAATGGCCCGCTGGGCTATCTGGTCTCCAATCAGCATATCCGCCGTGCGATCTGGGAAGCCTTTGCCGCCAGCCGCCCGGCTGATCTGATTGATGAAGCCACCGTAGTCAGCGTGCACACGGATGACAGCGGCGGCTACCTGACTCTGAGCGATGGCCTGACGCTGAGTGCCTCGCTGATTGTCGCCGCCGACACCCGTTTTTCGGCCACCCGCAATCAGATGGGCATCGCCGCGGAATACAACGACTACGGCCGCAGTGCCCTGCTGTGCGTGATGGAACATGAACGCCCGCACCACAACACTGCGCTGGAGTGCTTTCTCTATGGTGGTACCCTGGCGGTGCTGCCGATGAACGGCAACCGCAGCTCCATCGTGATTACCGTCAATTCAGCGCAGATTCAGGAGCTGCTGGTGCTGAACGAAGCGGATTTCAGCCGCGAAGTGGAAAAACGCCTCGGCAACCGTCTCGGCCGTATGGTTCAGTCCGGACAGCGTTATCACTATCCACTGGTCGGCGTTCACAGCCACCGCTTCTGTGCCAACCGCTTTGCCCTGATCGGTGATGCCGCGGTAGGCATGCATCCGGTGACTGCCCACGGTTTCAATCTCGGCCTTGCCGGTCAGGATCTGCTCACCCAGGAAATGCTGAAGGCGCTGAAATCAGGCCGCCCGTTCTGGCAGAGCCCGGTACTGCGCGCCTATCAGAACCGCCATATGCCCAACACCCGTCTGCTCTACCACGGCACCAACACCATCGTCGGCCTGTTTACCGACGACCGCCTGCCAGCGAAGCTGCTGCGTCAGGCGGTACTGCGGATCAGTAATCACCTGCCACCACTGAAACAGGCCATCCGTCATAAACTGATGCATAAACAGCATCCGGCGTTACGCCTGCTCTGAACGCTGCGGTTCAGCGCAAAACCCGGCGTCATGCCGGGTTTTTATTGGCCGTCTGCGGCTTATTATGATTTTTAATACTTTTTAACTGAGCGGCTGAACAGCCACTCAGAAAAGCCGCTTATCCCACCCGGCGACAGGAAAAACACCAGATACTGTCTATACTTAGGATAACTTGCCGGATTGGCAGAGAAGACAGGCACCCGGCAACACAGGCCGTTGTGCTGCCCACACGGAGGTAATAACCGCTATGACCGATCTGAAAGACAAAAATCAGGTGATCACCCGCATCGAAGAAGAAATCCTGCGGGTAGAAGAAGAAATCCATCGTATTGCCAACAAACTCAATAACGATGGTTTTATTTCCCGCGTTCCTGCTGCCATGATCGAAAAAGAACAGAAGAAAATGGCGAAATATGAAGAACACAGGGACAAGCTGCAGGAAAAAATGCGCTGCCTGAACGGATAAATGCCCCTCGTATCAGAACAACCACTCACCGCCCCGGAGTGCAGGTATCCCTGTCCCTGTGTACCGCCCTTTTCAGCCCGGTAGTGTGCCCCGCAAGCCGGCCGTAACCACAACGTCCATGCAGCCAAACCTGTTTGTCAGGTCATTCTCTTATTTATCTTCGTCAATTCTGTAACTTAAGTACCACTTCAGCAACGCCAGCCAGCGGCTTTACCAGCCGGCCTGCATCCGCAGCCGGGTCAGCTACACTGATTCTTACCACCCCACAGGGATTTTCCTATGGAGCATCAGGTTTTCAATATTCAAGCACTGAACGGACTCAGGGAAAGCCTGCGCCAGCAGCCCGCTCCGCCGCCTGATGCCTGCAGCGTAATGCTGATTTACACCAGCCTGAACGATCCCGGCTGGCTGGCCGGCATCTGCCAGGTCGTACAGGAATACCTGCCGGGGGCACTGATTGCCGGCTGTAACTGCCCGTCAGTCATTGATTCCTCCTACCCCAGTGATGCACACACCATTGCCTCGCTGCTGACATTGACATCCAGCAGCGCCGAAGGGCACCTGATTGCAGTAAAACCCGGCGAGGAATACAGCAGCGGCAGCCACCTTGCCAGGACGATCAATGATGGCCATGAGCAGGATCCGAAAGGCATTCTGCTGCTGTTGCCACCCACCCTGCTCGACTGTCACTCCCTGCTGAAAGGTGTTTCTTCCGGTTTTCCGCTGACGCCGTTGTTCGGCGGCGGAGCCGGCGATGGCGACAATATCTTCCGCGTGCAACTGATGCTGAACGGCCAGAGCGAAGACTGTGGCCTGCTCGCCATTGCCTTTTATGGTGAGTAGCTGAGGTTAAAGACCTATACCTATCTGGGCTGGATTCCGTTCGGTGAACGCATGACGGTGACATCGGCAAAGAATAACGAAGTCAGAACCATTAACCACAAGTCGGCGGCAGAACTGTATAACCATTTTATCGGTTACGATCAGCATGACTTTTTTGCCCATGCCATGGAGTTTCCTTTTATTCTGAAACGCGGCCGCCACGAAATTGCCCGCGTTCCCTTCTTACTCAGCGACGACAATAATATGCAGTTCGTCGCTGATATCGGCGAAGGTGATCAGCTGCAGTTTGCCTATGGTGATATCAACACCATGCTCGACAGTCTGGGTTACTGCCAGCGTGAACTGAGCGCATTCCAGCCACAGGCAGTGCTGGTGTATTCCTGCATCTCGCGGCTGAATTTCCTGCAGGAAAATGTCGGTCTGGAAATATCCCCTTACTCCAGAATCTCTCCGGCCGCCGGTTTTTTCACTTACGGCGAAGTCGATACCCTGAATTACGGTGACAATATCCTGAATGCCACCATCGTATCCGTTGCCTTAAGCGAAGACCCGCCACTGGCTGACAAATCAGTCACCCTCAGCGATGACTGCAGCGCCGGCCTCGGTAACCGCAGCGACCTGGCACGTCTGAAACGGCTGATGCACTTTATTTCAAAAATGACCGAGAAACTGCAGCAGGCCAATGAAGAGCTGCGCATCATTTCAGAAAAAGACGCTCTCACCGGCATCTACAACCGCCGTTCATTCATGCTCCGCCTGCGTCAGGAAACCGAAACTGCACGGCAGAATCACTCTCCGCTGGCATTGGTGATGATTGATATTGATTATTTCAAAAGCATCAATGATAAGCTGGGACATCAGGCCGGTGATCAGGTACTGATTGAAATCACCCATATGATTGCAACAGAACTGCGCGCCACGGATTTTCTTGCCCGCTATGGTGGTGAAGAGTTTGTCCTGATACTGCCGTGTACCGAAATTAACGGTGCGCGGGCAATTGCCGAGCGTATCCGTCAGTCTGTGGAGTTACGGTCGCAGGAAATTCAGGGCATGCCGGCCATTACCTGCTCGCTGGGGGTTGCCTGGTCATTACAGGGGGGCATGCCACCGGAAAGTCTGATCAGCAAAGCCGATAAAGCCCTGTATGAGGCCAAGGGTCAGGGGCGCAACCGGGTGGTTACCGACGCCTGAGTCACAGTTCGTTAAGCAGCTCCAGCGTATAGCTCAGCCGCTGACCGGCAGAATCCATTTCCAGAATCGTCTGCAGAATTTCCGCATCAAACCCAACCAGACCAAATAACTCAAAGCTGAATGCCAGTGGCGACTTCTGCTGCCATTCATCTGAATTCAGCATACGGCTGATGGCCGGGGCGGCAACGTCCTTTTGCTGCAGCAGCGCATGCAGGCGGTGCAGTATTTTATCTTTCAGCAGCTGATTCTGCGCATCGTCCTGACGCCGCTGTTCATCGCTGTCTGCTACACGGTCGGAAAAAATTTCGCAGCCAAAAACCTGAAACGGCAATGTCTGTTTTTCGCTGACCATGCGGTAACGGTCACTGATATGTACATCCAGATACATACGTCCGTCTTCCGTCACATTATTCAGTTCACACAGACCGGCACTGAACACATCATACGGCCGGTAAGTCGCCTGATTGCTACTCAGTGCTTCACGCAGGCTGTCATTCTGTTTGCCCGGACTCAGCATTTTACGGGTATGACAAATGGCCACTGGCGTCTGTGTATCCAGACAATAACGGATCATTTCCCGGTAGCGGGGTTCAAAAACATGCAGGGGGAATACCGTACCCGGAAATGTCACGCAGCCCGGAATGGGGAATATGCAGATATCTTTCATGGGACACCCTGTGTTCAGATCAGCGCTGATCACTATAACGCTGCCGGGTGCAGAACCCCAGTGCCGGGAGGTATTGTGCAGATTGAAAAAAACGCTCAGTGACCGACCCGGCGGGCCTGCCAGAAACGGTCTTTCCAGTAATAATCGTCCAGCCGCGAAATCATCACCCCGCGCGACGTGGAGACATGCAGGAATTTATTATTCTCAATGTAGATGCCCACATGCCGTGCCTTCACGCCGGTTTTGAAAAAGACGAGATCACCGGCCTGCAATTGATTTCTGGCCACCGGCCAGCCGCTCTGTGACTGTTTCAGCGTAGTGCGCGGCAGCGGAATACCAAGCTGATCACGGTAGGTCAGATACACCAGTCCGGAGCAATCGAGCCCCTGCCGGTCAAGGCCACCGTAGGCATAGCCGGTGCCTTTCCACTGCTGGTATTGCTGATAAATGGTGTGCCTGATGTCATCGCTGCCGGCCGCAGACTGCGCAACAACACCACTAACACCACTGCCGCCTGCTGGCAGCGCCTGTTCAACGGCAACCATATTGCTGCAGGCGGATGTCATCAGCGCCAGCAGGATTACGCTGGCTACCGTCAGGCTGCGGGTCATGGCTCACTCCATGGATTAACAGAGAACGTCGGTATTCACAGACTCAAGCCTACAGAATAGCGTCTGTCACAGCTGTGATACCAGTCGCCATTCAGCCACTGCCTCAGCTGCGCTGACGGCTGGCCAACAGGATGCCAGTGAATATCAGCAGCGCCCCGGCCAGGTGGTACAGGTGAATGGTTTCCCCCAGCAGCAGCACCGACAGCACGGCACCGAACAGCGGCGTCAGATGCACAGACAAACCAGCCCGTGCCGGCCCCAGTCTCACCACACAGGCGTTATACAGCAGGTAAGCCAGTACCGACGGCACAATACCGACATAAGCCAGTGACAGCAGTGAATGCGTATTCCATACCGGTGCCGCGCCGCTGGCCAGTTCCCAGCCCCAGAATGGCAGCAGGAACACCAGCCCGACGGCCATCTGCACCGATAACAGCCCCAGCCGGTTAATCTCTGACGGCACTTCCTTCAGGCCGATGGTATACAAAGCCCAGCACGCCATAGCGCCGAGAATAATCAGGTCGCCGTGGGCAAAACTCAGTGACGTCAGTACCTGCCAGTCACCGCGCATCACAATACTGAGCACCCCGGCAAACGACACCAGCATCCCCAGCACCTGCAGCGCACGGATGCGGTAACCAAAAAACAGCGCACCGAACAGCACGATCAGCAACGGAATAAAGGAATTCAGGATAATGCCGTTGGTCGCCGGTGTGCTCTGCAGGCCGAGATAAATCAGGGTATTGAAAACGGTAATGCCGGCCAGCGAAATCCCCAGAATCAGCCAGCGGTGCTGCCAGTAAAGCGCACGGTCACGGCGCATTGCCCGCCAGGCAAACGGCAGCAGCACCAGCGAGGCCACGACCCAGCGGCTGACTGACAGCGTGACCGGTGGAATTTCGTCGCGCACGGCACGGCCAACAATAAAGTTACCGGCCCAGAACAGTGGCGGTAACAGCAACAGCAAAACGGTTATCCAGCCATCACTGGCCGGTTTCTGAACAGATACAGGGGAAGACATAGAAAAAACTGCAGGACACAAATACAGCGCTGATTATGCACCTGCGGACGTCTGCCGCCAAACCCGGTAACGGAACAGAGTTTTTCCGCTCAGCCGGCCGTGGTCTGCTGACGGCGGAGAAAATCCTCCACTTCCGCCCGCTGCGGAATCGATGGCTGTGCCCCATGACGGGTGACAGAAAGCGCCGCGGCGGCATGGGCAACACGTACTGCATCCGCTAACGGCATGCCGTCCAGCAGACAGGTCACCAGCGCGCCGTTGAAAGTATCACCGGCAGCGGTGGTATCTTTCGCTGCCACCCGGAAACCGGCGATCAGCTGCGCCTCTGTCACGCCCGCCTGCGCGCTGCTGACCCAGGCACCCTGACTGCCGAGAGTGATGATCACCGTGGCGATGCCTTTGTCATGCAGCACCGCCGCGGCCCGGCGCGCGCTGTCTGCACCGGTTACCGGCACGCCGGTCAGGGCGCCGGCCTCGGTTTCATTCGGGGTGATGATATCCACCAGCGCCAGCAGTTCATCATCCAGCGCCCTGGCCGGAGCCGGGTTAAGAATCACCTGCGTCGTCGCCGCCGCGGCTTGCTCAGCGGCCAGGCGCAGAGTCTGCAGCGGCGTTTCCAGCTGCATCAGCAGATAATCCGCCTGCTCAATCAGTGCCAGATGTGGCTGCAGTTTGTCAGGCGTCAGGCAGGCATTGCTTTCCGGTGCAATACAGATGCAGTTTTCACCCCCGGCAGTCACCTGAATCATGGCCACGCCGGAAGGCCGTCCGGCCGCCGTCATAACCGCCCCGGTATCAATGCCTTCGGCGGCAAAAGCCTGGCGCATGTCACGGCCGAAGGCGTCTTCACCGACCATGGCAATCAGCGCCAGTGAGGCCCCCATCCGCGCGGCAGCCACCGCCTGATTGGCACCCTTACCACCGGCAATGACCTGGTAGCCGCTGCCACTCAGGGTTTCCCCTGCCTGCGGAAAGCGTGGAATATTCAGTACATGGTCAGCATTAACGCTGCCGAGAACAGTGAGTCGCTTCATCAGTATCGGCGTTCCTTTCACCCCGGAAACACGGCCGGAAAATGGCCAAAGCCGGCAAGATTATGGGATCGTCCGGGGTCAGGCAAGCGCTGCGTCTGCTGTGCGTCTGCGGGCAAAAAAGCGTGCGCACAGAAGCAGGCATATTGCTTTTTCAGCCCGCTTTTCCGCTGCGGAACTGCCCCGGGGAAATACCGTACTGGCGACTGAACGCCCGGCTGAACGCCGACTCGCTGCTGTAACCAAGCTGTTCTGCAATGGCAATCATAGCGTCAGCCGACTCACGTAACGCGCTGCGTGCCAGCTGCATCCGCCAGCGGGTGACATAACGCATCGCCGGCTCCTGCAGCAGTGCGGAAAAACGCTGGGCAAATACTGAACGCGACATGCCGGCCACCGCCGCCATCGTTTCGAGCGACCAGTCAGCGCCCGGCTCACGGTGCACCGCCGCCAGCACCCGTCCGATTTGTTTATCCTGCAATGCTTCAATCCAGCCCTGCGCGCTGTCACGCGAGGCGTCCAGCCAGAAACGGATCGCCTGAATAATCACCAGATCGGCCAGCTGGGTAATCAGGGTTTCACTGCCAGCCCGTAATGCACCGGCCTCACGCACAATCAGATCAAGCGAACTGCGCAGCCAGCTGCTCTCCGCCGTGCTGCTGCCCTGCACATGAATCACTGCCGGCAGACTCATCGCCAGCTCCTGCCCCACCACACTGTCAAACCGCGCAACCCCGCAGGTAAGCCGGGTCAGCGCTCCTTCTCCGGACCAGTGCAGCAGCTCCAGCCGCTCACTGACCTTGTCGACCGGAATATCAGACAGAGCCCGCACCGGACCGGGTTCCGTACTGCGGATCTGATGACCGTGCCCATGCGGAATCAGCACCAGATCCCCTTCCAGCAGCTGCCGTGCCGGCTGTCCCGGCACCTCCAGCCAGCACGACCCCGAGAGCACCATATGAAACATCAGACAATCATCAAACAGCGGAAACTCAACTCCCCAGGGTGCCCGCAGCTCAGACTGGCAATACAGGGTGCCGGTGATTTTCAGCTGGTGCAGAACCTCGCCCAGCGGATCGCTGAACAGCGGAATATCGGCAGACAGGTCGGTCATCACAGAGCCTCCGGACAGACATCAGATGCAGAGGATCATCACAGCCTCAGGACGATCAGTCAATAAAACCGGACTTGCTGTGATTGTTCATCCTGAGCCGACGGGAGAAACTGACCCCCGTATTCAATACGGACGGAAGGAGCAATCACATGACTGATCAACAACAGAAACCCATCGTTATCATCGGTGCCACCGGTAAAACCGGGCGCCGCGTGGCCAGCGGACTGGCCGCACGCAACATTCCCCTGCGCGCCGCTGCACGCTCAACCACGCCAGCCTTTGACTGGACGCAGCCGGATCAGTGGGACCAGGTATTGGCCGGTGCCGGCAGTGCCTACATTACTTACCATCCGGATCTGGCTCTGCCCCAGGCGGAAGAGGCGATACGCCAGCTGGTTGACTGCGCCCGCCGGCAGCAGGTCAATCATCTGGTACTGCTGTCCGGACGTGGTGAGGAAGGCGCACAACGCGCTGAACAGGTCATTATCGACAGCGGCCTGTCCTGGAACGTCGTACGCGCGTCCTGGTTTATGCAGAATTTCAGCGAGAGCTTTATGGCCGAAGGCATTATGAACGGTGAACTCATACTGCCCGCCGGCGATGTCAGGGAGCCGTTTACCGATGCCGACGATATTGCCGCCGTGGCCATCGCTGCCCTGACCCGGCCGGAACTGCGCAACCGGGTGTTTGAAGTGACCGGCCCTGAATTACTGACCTTTGCTGACTGCGTGGCTGAAATCAGCCGTCAGAGCGGACGTCCCGTACGTTATACGCAGGTGCCACTGGCCGACTGGCTGCAGGCCCTGCAACAACAGGGCGCCTCCCGTGACCTGCTGTGGCTGCTGAACGAATTATTCAGCAACGTGCTCGACGGCCGTAATGCCAGCACCGCACAGGGCGTGCGCGACGCACTGGGACGCGATGCCACGTCCTTTGCCGACTACGTCAGCAGAACCCTGGCCGCAGAAATCTGGCCTCAGGCCTGCCACGCCTGAATCACAGACGACAGACACTGACACACAGCATAAGGGGATGATCGATGGATACTCTGTTTTTACTGCTGCAGGCCGTAGCGGTGATCAGCATGGCGGCGATGGGCGGCATTTATTTTGTTTTTTCTGCTTTCGTTATGCAGGCTCTGGCTGCCGTACCCGCCGGGGCCCACGCCATGACAGAAATAAACCGGGTTATTGTCAGATCCCTGTTTGTGCCGCTGTTTGTACTGTCGTCACTGCTTGCCTTGTTCCTGCTGCTGCACGGACTGCTGATACCCTTCAGCCCTGTTCTGTTCAGCGGCAGCCTGATCTATCTGATTGGTATGCTGCTCTGCACCGGGCTGTTCAATGTGCCGCTGAACCACCAGCTGGAACAGCGGCTGGAGCACGACCCTGACCGCCGTTTCTGGGCCCATTACTGCCGGCGATGGACTCGCTGGAATCACCTGCGCACCATCAGTTCACTGCTGGCTGCGGTGCTGATTTATTCAGCCTGAGCCGCCAGCGTAACCAGTAATACGCTGATCACAATCATCGCCCCGCCCAGCCATTGCTGACGGCTGATATTTTCGCCGAAGCGGATTTTTGAAAAATACAGGGTGCCGATAATTTCGGCCTGCCCCAGGGTTTTCACCAGTGCCGGATTCACCAGAGCAAAACCGGTAAACCAGCCAATGGAACCCAGCGAGCTGAGCACCCCCACCTGCATGCTGAGTTTCAGATTGGCGCGCAGCGGCGCCAGCAGATCCCGGCTTTTAACCATCTGAATGCTGCACAGGATCAGCGACTGCAGTGCCAGCACATACCACAGCGTGACACCGGCATTGGTAATCAGTGATCCCGATAAGGCATGACTGGCAACCGATGCCGCCACGGAGGTAATGGCAAAACAGAAGCCACTCGCCAGCCCCATTAACAACGACATATCTTTATGCGCGCGCAGTAAATTCTGCCACTTCACACTCATCACCAGTGCCCCGGCAACACCCAGCACAATACCCGCCCAGGCAGTGGCATTTAAAGCATGATGCAGCACAGGTAAACCGATCAGTGCCGCCAGCACGGCTTCGGTTTTTGCCAGCAGTGTCCCGAGGGCAAAACTGCCGGAATGAAAAACCCGTAACATAAAATAAGTTGCCAGAATCTGGGCGATGGCACAGACGGTCGCCGCCAGCCAGAACAGGTTGCTGACCACCGGGGTACTGCCGATCAGCAGCCAGCAGGCAATGACATACAGGGTGACCAGCGGCAGGCCAAACAATGAACGCGCCATGGTGGCATGCAGGAAACCGGCTTCACGTGAGAGGCTGTTCTGATAGGCGGTGCGCACCGACTGGCAGGCAGCGGCAAATAAGGTGATAAAAATCCACATAGAGACCTCTCGGAGGCAAGACTCTGCGACAACGGGAGGGCAAGGATGCGCCGGCTTTAATTATCTGTAAAAGGAATTAATTTTATACTTTGAATTCCGTTTAAGAATTCATTAACTGAGACCGGCGATATTGTCTGCCGTGATATTCACGATATTCTGCCGCGCCTGTGGGCTGATCCAGGCGTTATGCGGCGTAACAATCAGGTTCAGCGGCTGCGCCAGCGCATCCAGCAGCATGTGCCCCTGCCGGGGCGGCTCCTGTGGCAGTACATCAACCGCCAGACCGCCCAGACGCCCGTCCTGCAGCGCCTGCAGGGCTGCCTCTTCATCAATAATGCCACCACGGGCACAGTTCACCACCAGGCAGCCGGGACGGATATCCGCCAGGTTACCGGCGTTCAGCAGATGGCGGGTATGTTCATTCAGCGGGCAATGAAAACTCACCACATCCGCCTGTGGCAGCAGACTGTTGAAGTCCGGCCGGCTGTCGTTTTCCGCCCCTGGCCGGGCACAGAAAATAACCTTCATCGCAAAGGCTTCGGCCAGCTTAGCCACCGCCGTACCGAGCGCCCCGCTGCCGGCAATTACCAGCGTCTTACCAGCCAGTTCCGTAGTGCGGTGACCGAGCAGGCAGAAAAACGGGCTTTGCTGCCACATCCCCAGCGCCATATCCTGCTGATAAAGCGGCAGCCGTGCCGCCAGCGCCAGAATCAGCATCAGCGTGTGCTGCGCCACCGAGGCCGTACCGTAATTACTGACATTCAATACCGGTACGCCCTGTTCCGCTGCCGCCTGCAGATCAATATTGTTGGTGCCCGTGGCCAGCACCAGCACAGCTTTGCGGCCGGCCAGCGCCCAGTCCGGTATCACAACTTTATTGGTCAGAATCAGATCGGCATCTGCCAGATGTTCCTTCAGTTGCTCCGCCGCCGTCGTGCCGTAAATCCGCAGATCAGTGACCACATTACGCAGCGGCGTCAGATCAATATCGTCACCTAAGGTATCGGCATCAAGAATTACGGCTTTCACTGGCATTTCCTTACCACAGAGTCATCAGATACTGAGGCACGCTATCCCGTTGCTGACATCGCGGTCAAGTCCGGCGCGCTGAACTGATCAGCCACATCAACAGTCTGTTGCGCAAAAAACAGATTAAAAGCGCCGCCGCTGACCACACTATATAAAGCGCTCTGCACCGGTGTCCCGGCACCAGTCACATTCCTGATGGAGAATATTTATGTCAGCAGATACTGCTCCCCTGTTTATACCCGTGGGTCTGGGCGATCTGGAACTGCCTAACCGTTTTGTCATGGCACCCCTCACCCGCTGCCGTGCCATCAATCATCAGCCCAATACCCTGATGGCTGAATATTATTCCCAGCGCGCCAGTGCCGGCCTGCTGATTACAGAATGCACCATGGTGACGGAAAAGACCTCGGCCTTCGGTAATGATCCCGGCATTTATTCGGCCGAACAGATTGCCGGCTGGAAGAAAACGACGGAAGCCGTGCACAATGCCGGCGGCCGTATTTTCATGCAGATCTGGCACGCTGGCCGCGCGGCGCATCCACTGCTCAACGATGGTCAGGAATGCGTTGCTCCCAGTGCCATCGCCATTGACGATGAAGTGCACACCCCGCAGGGGAAAAAACCCTACACCGTGCCGCGTGCGCTGACCAAATCGGAAATTACCGACCTGGTGGAAGATTTCCGTCAGGGTGCGGCCAATGCCATTGCTGCGGGTTTTGACGGCGTCGAAATTCATGCCGCCAACGGTTACCTGATTGATCAGTTCCTGCGCGACAGCGCCAATCAGCGCACCGATGAATACGGTGGCTCCCTCGTCAACCGCGCGCGTTTCCTGACCGAAGTACTGGAAGCGGTAAGCGCCGAAATCGGCAGCCACCGGGTTGGTGTACGCTTATCACCGCTGAACAGTTTTAACAGTATGAAAGACAGTGATCCGCAGGGCTGGACGCGCTGGCTGGCAGAACATCTGAGCCGTTTTGATCTGGCGTATCTGCATCTGATGCGCGCTGATTTCTTCGGTCTGCAGCAGGCCGATGTCATCAGCATTGCCCGCGCCGCCTACAACGGCCACCTGATGGTTAATATGGGGTACAGTCCGGCTGAGGCCGCTCAGTGTCTGGCAGGGAAACAAGCCGATTCTGTGGCTTTCGGTACCGGCTTCCTCGCCAACCCGGATCTGCCGCAACGCGTGCAGGCCGGTGCAGAACTGAACACACCGGATCAGAATACGTTCTACACCTCCGGTGCTGAAGGCTATACCGATTACCCGACCATGGCCTGAAGCGGCATAAAAAAGCCCGGCTGAGACCGGGCTTTTTTATGCGTCAGGGGCGCTCTGCAAACTGCGGAATATGATCACAGATCAGATCCCAGCTGGCTTTGGACGCAACAAAAATATGAGCCTGCGGACGGATATCCACCTCGCTATCCAGCGTACCGACACGCAGACGGTACGCGTCCGGCATGGATGGGCGCCGGCTGTACAGCGGGGACGCACAGCGCTGACAGAACGTGCGGAATACACCCGGACTGGATTCGTATTCGGAGAGCAGTTCCCGGCCACGGACAATGCGGAAGTCACTGACCGCCACCTGCGCATTAACCGCAAAAGCCGAACCATTGGCTTTACGGCATTTTGAACAATGGCAGATCATCGCCGGCCCCAGATCACCATCAATTTCGTAGCCGATTCCGCCACACAGACAACTTCCCTTCAGCATACTCGTCCCCTTTTTCCGGCTGCATAAAAAAGCGCCACATGAGTGGCGCTTATTTCATTCAGGCTGCCAGCGCTTTGGCAATGGCATCCTGAAGAACATCACTGTCCGGCGCGATATCCGGAGCAAAGCGCGCCAGAACCTCACCGTTTTTGCCGATCAGAAATTTTTCAAAATTCCACATAATATCTGTGTCATTTTCCGGCAGCAGATCTTTCGCACCCAGCTTGGTTTTAAGTCCTTCATCAGCTGTTTTTACCGCCTCAGGCTGTGCAGCAATTAATTGCTGATACAGCGGGTGACGACCGGCGCCATTGACTTCAATTTTACCGAACAATGGAAATGTCACGTTATATGTGACGCTGCAGAACTGCTGAATTTCCTCTTCACTACCCGGCTCCTGACCCAGAAACTGGTTGCACGGAAAGCCCAGAATCTCCAGACCGCTGGCTGCCTTTTCTTTATACAGCGCTTCCAGTCCTTCGTACTGCGGGGTCAGGCCGCATTTTGACGCCACGTTCACAATCAGCAGGACTTTACCTGCATAATCCTCCAGGCTGACAATTTCACCTGTAATCTTTTTTACTTCTGTGCCGTAAATACTCATACTTCTGCTCCGGTTATTAGCCCGTTTTAAATTCTGATTGTAACAACCTGCCTGAGATACAGAACAGCGTCAATCAGATCCTGACCCGTATGCAACGATCTGTTCAGCAGAAAATGACAAACGGCTGCCGGCGTTAACCCGTTTTTTACCCAGCAACCGCTAGACTTATCTTTTTCTCAGGAGCACAGAGACCTTGTCGCCAACCACCCGACATAATCACCCGCTGATTGCCGCCCTGCTGGCCATGACCATGGCACTGGGGCCACTGGCTCTGGACACGTATCTGCCTGCCTTCCCGGCCATCGCCGACAATCTGAATGTGAGCATTCATCAGGTATCGCTGACCATCTCGGTGTATGTGTTTGTACTCGCCTTCGGCCAGCTGTTTGGCGGGCCGCTGTCGGATCGTTTCGGCCGCGACAAAATCATGCTCGCCGGGCTGAGCCTGTTTACCGTTGCCAGCCTTGCCGTCAGTTACGCCTCATCCATCAATGAATTTCTGCTGCTGCGTACATTGCAGGCATTCGGTGGCGGCTGGGTAATGGTCTGCGTACCGGCCCTGGTCCGCGACCGCCTGTCCGGGCGTGAAGCCGCACGCTTTTTCAGCCTCATTGGCCTGCTGATGGTGATGGCACCGGCCATTGCGCCGTCACTGGGCAGTCTGTTGCTGAAACATCTGGGCTGGAACGGCATTTTTATGTTCCTCAGCCTGTACAGCATTCTCATTCTGCTGTTACTGAAGCTGATCGTTTTCCGTGGCTACCGCCGGCCGGATCATCCGCATGTCAGCGGCCTGACACGCTACAAGGCCGTATTATCCAACCGGCCGGCCATGCGCTTTATGCTGACCGGTGGCTTTGGTTTTTCAGTAATGCTGCTGTTTATTACCCATTCATCCTTTATTTATCAGCACCACTTCGGTGTCAGCCCGGATACCTTTGCCCTGCTGTTTGGTGCCAACGTGGTGCTGATGATGATCATGAACCTGACCAACCGCCGTCTGCTCAATCACTTTGCGCCGGCAAGAATCCTGCGCTGGGCACTGACAGTACAGGTAAGCGGTATTGTCCTGCTGCTGCTGATCATGCAGTTTTTCCCGCACCTCTGGCTGTTTGTACCGGCCATGGTGCTGACCATTGGCATGCTGGGCGCGGTATCGCCAAATATTCAGGCCTGCTACATGGAGTATTTTCCGCAACATGGCGGCACCGCCGCGGCGGTTATGGGGGCAACACAGTTTTCTCTGGCAGGGCTTATTTCAGCCGGCTCGGCACTGCTGCCGGAAAGTGTGACGGCGATTGTAGTGGCGATGGGAATCTGTTCTGCCATTGCCCTGCTGCTGATCAGCGGACATAAAAACGGCGCCGAAGAGCCGGTGGCTCACTGAACACCGGCTGCGGTCAGAGGTTTCCGGGACCTCTGACCGCAGAGATAACATAGCGGTTTTTACCCGAACGCTTGGCCTCATACATAGCGCCATCAGCTGCTTTCATCAGGCTGTCGATATCACCGGCATTATCCGGATAAAAGGCCACACCGACACTGACGGATATGCTGACCTGGTGTCCGAGGACCGAAAATGGTTCTGCCAGCCGGCTCACCAGGCGACCGGCAATTTCTTCAGCCTGCTGCCGGTTAGCGATATCCGGCAGCAGAATAATAAATTCATCGCCCCCCTGACGGGTGACGGTATCCGTCTCGCGCACAGCCCAGCCCAGATGGGTGGCTACCTGGCGCAGCAGTTCATCGCCACCTTCATGACCTGTACTGTCATTCACTTCCTTGAAGTTATCGAGATCCACATACATCAGTGCCAGACAGGTACTGTGGCGTCTGGCGCTGGCCAGCGCCATTTCCAGACGGTCGAGCAGCAGGCGCCGGTTCGGCAGACCAGTCAGGGTGTCGTGATAGGCGAGATGGCGGATTTCTTCCTGCTGCTGGCGGATTTCCGTAATGTCACGGAATGCCAGAACCGTACCGATCACCACCCCGTGGCGGGTCAGTGGTGCTGCCGTCACCCCGGCCAGAAAACGTGAACCATCGCGGCGGATAAAAGCCTCATCCTCACTGCGGTAAGTTTCGCCGGTGATCACAACCCGCCGGATAGGACAGTCTTCACTGTCCATACCATCCAGTGGATGCTGATGAATCAGGGCATGAGCGTCCTGCCCCAGCAGATCCCGCCGGCTCCATCCCAGCAGGCGTTCGGCTTCCGGATTCATTTCCCTGACAGCACCATCAAAATCCAGTACCAGCACCCCCTCCCCCAGGGTTGCCATAATCTCCCGGTACTGAAAGGTGTTGTATTCGATCACGCCGTGCAGCCAGCGACGGCCGGCAATAATGTGCGCCAGATAACCGGATACCATCATCAGAAATAGCAGCCCTCCCATATAAATGGTGGCCGACAAGGGATTGCCGAAAATCAGGGATGATGGCAGCTGTTCCGGAGACAGCAGCGTCACCGTTTTCCAGAAAAATGTTTCCTGATCCCGTTCAGGAATTTCACCGCGCCCCGGATAAACCGTATTAAAGCTGAACAGGCCGGCTTGTGTGGTAATGTGGCCGCGGTCCTGTTCCAGCATTGCCTGCCAGACTGCCGGCCAGCGGCGGCTGAAGCCGGAGGGGTGACCAAACATAAAGCCCCATTCCAGCTCCGCATCCGGCCCCACCAGCCAGTCGGCGTGATTATTGAGCAGCATGGGCTGCGCGTGTTCACCAAGAATGCCGGTAAAACGGCGGATCAGGGCCTCAGCCTTCAGATTCAGGATAATGACACCGTCCAGAGTGCCATCAGCGCGGTATACCGGAGTCCCCATACGCAGCATGGGCTTATACGGCTCTTCCACCATATTATTTTCAATATTCAGATCCATCGGCGAGAGATATACCTCACCGGCTTTCAGTGCTGCTGTATCGCGGAAATAGTAACGCTGACTTTTATTCTGCAGCTGCCCGGCAGGCACAACCTGCGGCTTCTGTCCGCTTTCCGCGCCATTATTGACCCGCACAATTTCCATACCACCGGCATCCAGATAACGGATCTGATCATAGATAGGCTTTTCGCCGGCGAAGGCAACAAACAGACGGCTGGTATGCTTCAGCGCTTCAGCACTCTTCTGCCGGGTCAGAGCCTGCAGCGCCGGCGTTTCGGCCAATACCATCATGTCGGAGATCACCAGCCGCACTGACGCATCGAGAATACCGGCGGCGGTTTCAAGACGGGCGGCCTGATGAGAAACAAGGGAATTGAGTGCCGCCCGACTGTCTGTCATCACCACCAGTTTAACGACCAGAGTGAAAATCAGTGCCAGGGGCAGGAAGCTGACAAGAAACAGCTTATGTTTTGAGTACCTGGTAAGCCAGTTTGACACCGGAGACAGACTTTCTTCCATTGGTCAGCAGCTTATTTCCTGTTGAAGATTGAATATGAGCCAGCAGTAAAGACTGGCAGTGTATCAGGGTTCAGTCGCCCTGCCTCGTCCGTTTACGGAAGTGCGCCCGGCAACCCGGATCAATCAGCGTAAAGATACTGTAGTGTTTGGCGCCAAACCGGACGTAGCTTGCCACTTCTTTATTACCACTGGGATGATGCACTTTCAGTACTCTGGCCGGGTGAAAAATTTCGCCCTGTTTACGGAAGTAACTGAGTGCTTTTTCATCTCCGGCGGCCATCGCGTCACGGTCGCGGCAGACATCTGCAGCAACCGCAGAACAGCTGAATAACATCAGTAAATGACAGGCAATAAAGGCTTTCATGACACTCCTCCACTACTCAGTGTAGTCAAGGAATCACAGACATAAAAAAACCGCAGCCCCATCCCGGACTGCGGTCAACTTCTCGAGCACAGAGAATCTTAAGAAAGGGTGTTACGGTCTTACTCGTCGGATCCCATAATGCCCAGAATCTGCAGCAGACTCAGGAACAGGTTGTACAGGGATACAAACAGGGTCACAGTGGCAGAGATATAATTGGTCTCGCCGCCGTGAATAATCGCACTGGTCTGATAGGCAATCATGCCGCTCATCAGTACAACAAACATGGCCGATACCGCCAGCGATACAGCAGGCAAGGCGAAGAAAATATTCGCCAGGCTCATCACAAAGGCGACAATCACGCCGACCATCAGGGTTTTGCCCCAGCCGCTCAGATCTTTACCGGTAGCCAGCACCCAGCCGGACATCGCAAAGAAAATCACACCGGTCGCCCCCAGTGCTGTGGCAACCATTTCCGTACCACCCGGCAGGCGTGCATAAGCGGAAATGATCGGCCCCAGAGTCAGGCCCATAAAACCGGTCAGAGCAAAAACAGACACAATACCCATGGCGCTGTTCTTGGTTTTCTCAACCAGGAACAACAGTCCGAAGTAACCCACCAGCGTCAGAATCAGACCCGGATGTGGCCAGTTAAACGCCATCGACATAGCAGCGACTGCACCACTGAAGATCAGTGTCATGGACAACAGCATATACGTGTTGCGCAGTACCTTGCGGCCGTCAGTGGCAACCTCGAAGGTCTCACCATGGCGGTCAGCATTCAGAACCGTGGGCTCTGCATGCTGTCCGGATTTCATATTCAGATAATCAGGACGGTTCATATTCAACTCCTGTTTGACAGTTGCAGCTATTGTAGAAGCCTGCAACAGAAAATAATATTCGAATTATCTTTTATCAATAGCTCGGTTTTTCCGATGTGTAAGGAAATGTCGTCATGAAACGGCTTAACTACAAACACTTGGCCTATTTCCACGCCGTTGCCGAAGAAGGCAGTGTTCTGGCGGCGGCCCGGCGTCTGAATGTGACCCCGCAGACCATCAGCGGCCAGCTGCGTCTGCTGGAAGACGAACTGGGCAACCGCCTGTTTGCCAAAGCCGGGCGCGGACTGGAACTGACCGATGCCGGGCGGGTGGTGCTTGATTACACCCGTGAAATGTTCCGCCTGGGCGACGAACTGCAGGAGGTCATGCATCAGGGGACCACCGAACGACCGCTGGAGTTCCGTGTCGGTATTGTTGACGCCCTGCCCAAATCCATCGCTCACCGCCTGCTGTCACCGGCCCTGTCCGGCGCCGCACGCATGCGAATCATCTGTCACGAAGAACAGATGCCGGTTCTGCTTGGCGAACTGGCGGTTCACCGGCTGGATCTGGTGCTGGCCGACAGCCCCATTCCCAGCGGGATGAATGTACGCTGTTTCAATCACCTGCTGGGCCGCAGTCCGCTGGCCTGCTTTGCTGCCCCGGCACTGAAAGCCCGCCATCCCGGTGACTTTCCTCAGTGCCTGCAGGATGCCCCGCTGCTGCTGCCCACCGATACGGCTTCCGGTCTGCGCACCGAGCTGCTGAGCTGGCTGAACCGTCTTGATCTGAGCATGCGCATCAGTGGTGAATTTGATGATTCAGCCCTGTTACAGGCCTTCGGCAGCGAGGGGCACGGTTTCTTCTTTGCCCCATCCGCCATCCGCGAAGAAATCTGCCATAAATACGCTGTTGACTGCATTGGTGAAGTAGACGAGCTGGTGCAGGAGTTTTATGCCATCTCCGCCGAACGTAAGATCAGCCACAAATCCGTCAAGCTGATTACCGACCATGCACCGGATGCCCTGATCCGCACCGCCTGATCTACTCAACCCTCAGGCTGGCATTCTTCAGCCTGAGGAGTAATACGGCAGCGGACTTTGCCTTCCAGACTCAGCATGCCACTGTCGTAAACTCCCTCATCCCCCAGCTGGCGACGCAGACTGCGCAGACGCCCGGCCACGGCCGTCTTTTCTGCCGCAGGCATCTCACGCCAGAGTTCAGGGGCAATGTTTTTCCGTTCACGCTCCACACGGCGCACGTAATGACTGAAACGGAACAGGAAATCTTCCCGCAGAATCTGCGCCAGCCCGGTGGGAAAACGTTCCTGGCGGCCAATCAGCTGAATCGTCGACTGCGCCAGCGGGTAATTCAGGATGGCGCTTCCGCTGCGTATCTGACCACTGCCGGCCACATGAAATGCCACCAGTGGTGCCAGCATGGCATCCACTTCTGCGCGGGCAAAGCGGTTCACTACGCCCATCCTCGGGCCAGGTATCACCTGCGCCTGCAGCGCAGCTGCCAGTGCCAGCAGCGCCGGATTTTCCGCCGGCACTGCCAGGGTTTTGCCGCGTAATCCGCGCAGACTGTTTTCCTGCGGATCGGTGGTATAAGCGTAATGCTCACCGAGTGACGCCACTCCCAGTACCACATAACCACCACTTTCCATCCGCCCGGCCATCTCAGGGCTGGCAATCACCTGCATCAGTACCTGCAGATGGCGGATATCCGGTACCGCTCCCGGTGCTTCCAGCGTACCGGTAAAGCGGTTAAAGGCCAGTGCGCGGCTGCCACTCATCAGCGCCGCATCACATTCCCCCTGTTGCAGTGCACGCACCAGTTCATCTTCATCCTGATAGGCCCTGAGGTTCAGCTGCAGTCCGTAATGCAGAGAACGGAAACGCTGATCGTCAACGGCGGCATAAACCGGACCAGCGCGGCCGAGCATATCCCAGACACAGAAACTGCGGATAATTTTGTCACCATCAAACTGATCAGCGTACAGGGTGCGTAATGCACGGATACGTTTTTCCAGCGGCAGGTTCGGGCTCATGACCGTCATGGTCAGCTTGCCGGTATCCGGCGCAGCCAGTGCCGGCAGGCAACAGAACAACAGGCAACTGCTGAGCAGCAGGCGAAAGGAGAAAAGCAGATTCATAGCATACCCCGGTGCGGGTTTATTATTATTTTTCTGCATCAGACCAGCGCACTGATCGTCTGACAATGTGCAAAACGGCCTTCCGCCGGTGGATTAACGCCGCCACGTAAACTGGCACAATTCACACCATTTTCTGCACGGCTGAGCGTAACCAGACAAGCCGTTCAGGTAATTACGAATTGTTACAGCACTGGCCGGAATTACCCATTAATGTGGCTGCAGAGGCTCCTGGCAGAGACTCGTGGACGGAAGCGCCGATTATAAAAATAAAAAAGGATACTGATATGCAGATTAAAACGCCGCTGGAAATGCTTTATCACTGGGAAGCCACCGACCCACAGGCGGTTTACCTGCGCCAACCGGTCAACGGCATGTTTCACGAGCTGACCTGGGCTCAGGTCGGTGAACAGGTACGCCGTCTTGCCAGCGCCCTGATTGCACAGAATTTTGATCAGGGCAGTCATATCGCCATTTTTTCCAAAAACTGTGCTGAATGGTTTATCACTGATCTGGCGATCATGATGGCCGGCCATATTTCCGTGCCTGTGTATGCCACCGCCGGTCAGGAAACCATCCGCTATATTCTCAACCACAGTAACTGCAAAGCCGTTTTTATCGGCAAACTGGACGACACCCAAAACCAGTGTGCCGCCATTCCGGATGATGTCCTGCGCATTGCCTTCCCTTATGGTGATATTCCGGCGCGTTACCGCTGGCATGAAATGCTGCAGCAGCCCCCCTTAGCCAGCTCACCGGTTCCGGCAGCCGACGATACCATGAGCATTATTTATACCTCAGGCAGTACCGGTAATCCGAAGGGAGTTATCAATACATTTGCTGCCTATTCCTGGAGCTGCCAGACACTGATTAATGCCCTGGATTCAGACCGCCGCGAGCGAATGGTCAGTTATCTGCCGCTGGCCCATATTACGGAGCGGGTCTATATCGAAGGCGCCAGCCTGTACCTTGGTTGCAGCGTGTCGTTTGTGGAATCACTGGATACCTTCGTTGACGATATCAAAGCCGTACAGCCGACAATTTTTATCTCCGTTCCGCGCCTCTGGACCCGCTTTCAGATGGGTGTACTGGCGAAAATTCCACCGAAAAAGCTCAATCGTCTACTGAATATTCCGTTGCTGAATAAAATAGTGGCGCGCAAAATCCGCCAACAACTCGGACTCGACAGTGTACGCATTTTTGGCTCCGGCTCTGCGCCGATTTCCCCCGCCACCCTGCACTGGTATCAGCGGATCGGCATCAATATCTGTGAAGGCTGGGGCATGTCGGAAAACAATGGACTGGGCACGTTGAGCTATCCGTTCCGTGCCGATAAAGTCGGCTGTATCGGCCACCCGTATGACGGTCTCAGCCTGCGTATTTCAGATGAAGGGGAAATTCAGCTGCAGGGCCCCTGCGTTATGGATGAATATTATCTGGAGCCGGAAAAAACCGCCGAGACATTTACCGACGATGGCTGGCTGAAAACCGGTGACAAAGGCACCGTGGATGAAGACGGCTATGTCAGCATCACCGGCCGCCTGAAAGAAATTTTCAAAACGGCCAAAGGCAAATACGTCGCGCCGGTACCGATTGAAGCGGAACTGATGGAAAATCCACTGATTGAACAGATCTGCGTCACCGGTACCAATCTGAAACAACCGATCGCGTTAGTGGTGCTGACACCGGAAGCCCGTCACCATAACATCAGCCATATCAGCCACAGTCTGGAGAAAACCCTCAGACAGGTGAACAGCAGGCTGGAAAGTCACGCCGTACTGGATCGCCTGGTCGTGATTCAGGATAACTGGAGCGTCGATAACGGACTGCTGACCCCCACCCTGAAAATCAAACGTCACCTGATTGAAGGCAAGTATCAGGATCTGATCCAGCACGATCATACCGACACTGTCTGTTTTCAGGCCGCGTAAAAAGTCCGTGCCGGCAGGGGTTATTCCCCTGCCAGCTCGCGGCAGCGCCAGACGCCCTGCTCCCCGCCGGTGGCCTGCGCCAGTTGCGGCAGCAGGTTGCGCATGGTGTCCATCAGAGTAAACGGCGGATTGATCACTATCATGCCGGATGAGGTCATGCCACGGCCTTCAGTGTCTTCCGTCAGCCCCAGTTCAAACTGCTGAATACGGGGGATGCCACTGTTCTGCAGATCACGCTCCAGCTTGTCGATACGGCTGCGCTCCACCACCGGATACCAGAGGGCGTAAATGCCGGTGGCAAAACGCCGGTGCGCCCTGATCAGGGTATCCACCACCGTGTCGTAATCACTTTTCATTTCGTACGGCGGGTCCATCAGAATGAGTCCACGCCGTTCATCCGGTGGCAGCCCGGCAATCAGTCCCTGAAAACCATTATCCTGCGTGCAGCGGATGCGCTGATCACGGCGCATTAATTCATTCAGCAGACGGAAATCCTGTGGATGCAGTTCATACAGCTTCGCCCTGTCCTGCTCACGCAATAACAGCTGGGCAATGCGGGGCGATCCCGGGTACAACGACGCCGCCGGCGCCGGGCTCAGATCCCACTCCGGCTTACAGGCTGCCACCACCTGCAGCCAGGCTTCGGTGCCGGCAATCCCGGCATTGCGCAGCCGGGTAATACCGGTGTCAAATTCGGCATTTTTACCGGCTTCCGCACTGGTCAGCGAATACAGTCCGGCACCGGCATGGGTATCAATATAAATAAAGGGTTTTTCTTTCCGCCGCAGGTAATTAAGGATTTCGACCTGCACCAGATGTTTTAAAACATCGGCAAAGTTACCGGCGTGAAAAGCGTGGCGATAGCTGAGCATCGGGGTTCCGTAGCATTAAGCAGATAAAAAAAACGCATCGCGGTGCGATGCGTTCTGGGCGGCGATGCCCCTCAGGGGCGATCGTCCACTTCTTCCTGTTCCGGCGGCATCAGGTCCTCACGGCTGATATTCAGGCTCATCAGAATACTGGAGGCCACAAATACCGACGAATAAGTACCGACCACCACACCGATCATCAGTGCCACGGAGAAGTTATGGATGATATCACCACCCACAATCATCAGTGCCAGCAGCACCAGGGCTGTGGTTAAGGACGTCATAATGGTCCGCCCCAGGGTCTGGTTGATCGCGTAGTTGATCACGTCTGCCGCATCACCGCGGCGCAGTACGCGGAAGTTTTCACGGATATGATCCGAGACCACGATGGTATCGTTGAGCGAGTAGCCGATCACCGCCAGCAGCGCTGCCATCACAGTCAGGTCAAACTCCCACTGGAAGATGGAAAACAGGCCCAGGATAATCAGCACATCATGGAACAGTGCAGCCACCGCACCGATGGAGAATTTCAGCTGGAAACGGGCGGCAACGTAAATCATCACCACAAACAGTGCCAGCAGTAATGCCAGGCCACCCTGGTCACGCAGCTCTTCACCCACCTGACCGCCAACAAACTCACTGCGCAGCAGGGTCAGCTGATTACCAGCCGCCTGATCCTGCAGGATGCTGAGTACTTCGTTACCGAGATTATCGCGGAAGGCCTCAGACATACGCACCAGCACGTCGGTTTCAGAACCGAAGTTCTGTACCGTCACGTCGCGGTAACCGGCCTCTTCCAGCGTGGCAGAAATACTGTCCAGCGCCACCGGCGTTTCGTACTGCACTTCCAGCAGCGTACCACCGGTAAAATCCAGCCCCAGATTCAGGCCACGGACAGCCAGTGACGCAATGGATGCGATCACCAGCAGCAGAGAGAGAATCATCGCCGCCTTACGCAGGCGCATAAAATCGAATTCAGTATTCATACGCGACCTCCGATAGACAGTGAATCAGTCCGGCGACCACCATAAATGATATTAACGATGGCACGGGTCAGCATAATGGCAGTAAACATGGAAGTGATAATCCCGAACGACAGAGTCACCGCAAAACCTTTCACCGGACCGGTACCGACACCGAACAGAATCACGGCCACAATCAGCGTGGTCAAGTTGGCGTCAAAAATGGTCAGGAAAGCACGGTTATAACCTTCATGGATGGCCTGCTGTGGCGAACGGCCATTCTTAAGTTCTTCACGGATACGGGCAAAGATCAGCACGTTGGCATCCACCGCCATACCCACGGTCAGTACGATACCGGCGATACCCGGTAAGGTCAGGGTGGCACCGATCATCGACATCAGCGCAATCAGGATGACGATATTGGCCAGCAGCGCCACGTTGGCGACCAGGCCGAAGACACGGTAGTACACCGCCATCAGAATCAGCACCAGCGCCAGACCCAGAATCACTGAGTTCATGCCCTGCTCAATGTTCTCTTTACCCAGGCTAGGACCAACGGTACGTTCTTCCACGAAGTACATCGGTGCGGCCAGTGCACCGGCGCGCAGCAGCAGCGCCAGTTCAGAGGCTTCAGCTGACTGCAGACCGGTAATGCGGAAGCTCTGCCCCAGCGTGCTCTGAATGGTCGCCAGTGAAATGATGGATTTTTCCACCACCTGTACGGTTTTCGCGACTTCCTCTCCGTCCACCATGTCATAGGTGGTTTTCGGCTTACGCTCAACGAACAGCACCGCCATGCGCTTGCCAACGGCTTTACGCGTCACTTCCGTCATCATCGCACCGCCTTTGGAATCCAGGCTGATGTTCACCTGCGGGAAGCCGTTTTCATCAAACGCCGGCTGCGCATTGGTCACACTGTCACCGGTGGTGATGATTTTTTTCTCCAGTCGCGCGGTGCGGTATTCATCGCTGCGGAACGGGTATTCCTCGGTCAGGAAACGGCTGCTGCCCGGCTCGGCTTCCAGACGGAATTCGAGGTTGGCGGCCTTACCCAGAATTTTCTTCGCTTCCGCAGTGTCCTGTACCCCCGGCAGCTCGACCACAATACGGTTACGGCCCTGACGCTGCACCAGCGGCTCGGCCACACCCAGCTCATTCACCCGGTTACGCAGCGTGGTGAGGTTCTGCTTGATGGCGTAGTCTTCAAATTCCTTGATCTGGGTTTCTTTGATCGTCAGCAGCAGATCGGCGTATTCACCGTCTTCGCTTTGCTGCAGGAATTCAGGGTAGTTGCGGCTGATAAAGCTTTCCGCTTCGTTGCGGACTTCACCATTGATAAAGCTGATGCGCAGGGACTGGCCATCCAGCTGAATACGGCGGTATTTGAGGTTTTCTTCACGCAGCCGGTTGCGGAATTCTTCGCGGTAGTTGGACATTCTGCCTTTCAGATAATCATCCATATCCACTTCCATCAGGAAGTGCACACCGCCACTCAGGTCGAGACCCAGTGTCATCGGGCCGGCGCCCATGCTGAGCAGCCAGTCCGGGGTCGTCTGCGCCAGATTCAGCGCCACCACGTATTCATCGCCCAGTGAACGCTGCACCGCGTCCTTGGCTTTCAGCTGGCTGTCGTTGCTGGTCAGACGGAACAGTGCGGTACTGCCGTTGATCTCTTCACCGAAAAATTCAATATCGTTGTCCTGCAGGGCAGTCCGGACCCGGTTCAGTACCGGCTCCGACATTTCAGCCCCGGCACGTGCCGGTGTGACCTGAATAGCCGGATCCGGCGGATACAGGTTAGGTGCGGCATAAATGCAGGCGAAAATCAGAACCAGTACGATCAGCAGGTTCTTCCACAAGGGGTATTTATTGAGCATACAACTGCCCTTAATCCTTCTCTATAAAACAAAGACGGCCTCCTCAGAGACCGTCCGTTACCTGGTTGGGATCAGGCTTTCACGTCTTTGATTGTGCCTTTCGGCAGCGCGGCAGTAATCGCCACTTTCTGGATCGGCAGCTGCACACCGTCAGAAACTTCAACGACCACAAAATCGTCGGTTACTTTAACGATTTTGCCCAGCATACCACCGGCGGTCACCACTTCATCACCTTTGGACAGACCACCGATCAGGTTCTTATGTTCCTTCTGACGTTTGCTTTGCGGACGCCACAGCAGGAAGTAGAAGATCAGCAGGAAGCCACCGAGAAAGACCAGCTGGCCCATTACACCCATCGACTCAGGTGCGGCACCGCCTTCGGCCAGAGCCGATCCTGATACTGTTAACGCCAGAGCGGCCAGAATTGCTTTCATTAAGTTATTCTCCCAATTTCTTGTGACATGACTGTGTCATGCCGGACAACAGATGTAGTAGCAGCGTGCCCTGCGCACGCCACCGTGGTTATTCCCTGGCTCAGGAGTCCTGCTCTTCTAACGGCGGGGTCTTCATGCCCCGTTTGGCATAGAACTCGTCGACAAACCCGGCAAATGTACCTTCTTCCAGAGAGCGGCGCAAACCGGCCATCAGAGTCTGGTAATAATGGAGATTGTGTATCGAATTTAAAGTCGCACCGAGAATTTCTTTACACTTATCCAGATGATGCAGATAGGCACGGCTGAAATTCTGACAGGTGTAACAGGTACACTCTTCGTCCAGCGGGCGGTTATCACTGCGGTGTGCTGCATTGCGCAGCTTCAGCACACCGGTGGAGGTGAAAATATGCGCATTGCGGGCATTACGGGTCGGCATCACGCAGTCGAACATGTCCACGCCGCGGCGCACACCTTCCACCAGGTCTTCCGGTTTACCAACACCCATCAGGTAACGCGGCTTATCCTGCGGCATTTTCGGCGCAATGTGCTTCAGCACCCGCATCATTTCATCTTTCGGCTCGCCCACGCTCAGACCACCGATGGCGTAACCGTCAAAACCGATATCCAGCAGGCCCGCCAGGGATTCATCACGCAGGTGCTCATACATGCCGCCCTGAATGATACCGAACTGAGCTGACGGGTTATCCCCGTGAGCAACTTTTGAGCGTTTCGCCCAACGCAGCGACATGCGCATGGAGTCAGCAGCTTCTTTCTCGGTCGCCGGATACGGCGTACACTCATCAAAGATCATGACAATATCGGAGCCCAGGTCGCGCTGTACCTGCATGGAGCTTTCCGGTGTCATCATCACTTTTTCACCATTTACCGGTGAACGGAAGGCCACCCCTTCCTCCGTGATTTTGCGCATATCCCCCAGGCTGAACACCTGAAAACCGCCGGAATCCGTCAGGATTGGCTTATCCCAGCCGGTGAAGTCATGCAGATCACCGTGCTGTTTGATGATTTCCGTACCCGGACGCAGCATCAGATGGAAGGTATTACCCAGGATAATTTCGGCGCCCAGGTCTTTGATCTGCTGCGGGGTAACCCCCTTTACCGTGCCATAGGTACCCACCGGCATAAAACACGGGGTCTGAATGGTGCCACGCGGAAAGGTCAGCTGACCGCGGCGGGCTTTACTGCCGTCGAGTTCAACCTCGTTCAGCAGCTCAAAATTCATAAAACATTCGCGGGTCATAAAGTCTGTTACTCAATTGGCTGGGGATGCGACAGGAACATCGCATCGCCATAACTGTAAAAACGGTAATGCTCACGGACCGCTTCTTCATAAGCAGCCATGGTATGCCGGCGGCCGGCAAAGGCAGAAACCAGCATAATCAGGGTCGATTCCGGCAGATGGAAGTTGGTGATCATGGCATCCACGCTGCGGAAACGGTAACCCGGGTAAATAAAGATGCGGCTTTCACCACTGAAAGGCGCAATCTCACCATCCGCACTGGCACTTTCCAGGCTGCGGACCGAGGTGGTTCCCACGGCCACCACCCGCTTACCGGCGGCACGCGTGGCTTTCACTGCATCCACGACGTCAGGCGGCACTTCAATATACTCGGCATGCATCTCATGCTCTTCGATATTATCCACCTTCACCGGTTGAAAGGTACCCGCGCCCACATGCAATGTGACGTAGGCGAAGTTAACCCCTTTCGCTTTCAGCGCCGCCAGCAGCGGCTCATCAAAATGCAGACCTGCGGTAGGAGCAGCCACCGCACCCGGCTTTTCCGCATACACCGTCTGATAACGTTCCCGGTCTTCATCCTGGTCGTCACGTTCCATATAAGGCGGCAGTGGCATATGACCCACCGCTTCCAGAATGCTCAGCAACGGCCGCTCATCCAGGAACGTCAGTTCAAACAGTGCGCCCTGACGACCGGTGACTTCCACCTCCACGCCTTCCAGCAGGATACGGCTGCCGGGTTTCGGTGAACGGGATGAACGCAGATGCGCCAACGCCTCATGTTCACCGGTGACTCTTTCGATCAGGGCTTCCAGTTTGCCGCCACTGGCTTTCTCGCCATAAAGGCGCGCCGGTATCACCCGGGTATTGTTGAACACCAGCAGATCACCGGCTTCCAGCATGCCGGCGATATCACGGAAGATGTGATGGCCCAGACCGCCGTCACGGCCATCCACCGTCAGTAACCGTGATGCACTGCGCTCTTCCATCGGATAGCGGGCAATCAGTTCATCCGGCAGATCAAAATAAAAATCCTGGGTTTTCATAGGCACCAGTATACAGACGCTGTCACGCGGGCCGGGCCCGGCAGGCTTCAGCATTAAAGAGGGCTGCAAGATTACCGGAGATGCTTCCCTAAGTTAAGGAAATCATTAGAAAAAAGTGTTGACACAAAAAATTATGCGGGTAATATGCGCGCCACTGACGAGCTACTGCACGCGCCAGAGTGGCGAAATTGGTAGACGCAGGGGATTCAAAATCCCCCGCCTTCGGGTGTGCCGGTTCGAGTCCGGCCTCTGGTACCAAGCAAAAAAAGTTTTGTCAGTATGAAGTGCGAGTGGTAACATGCCGCGCCTCAAAGCCCAGGTGGTGAAATTGGTATACACGCTGTGTTCAGGTCGCAGTGGGCTCACGCCCGTGAGAGTTCGAGTCTCTCCCTGGGCACCATCCTTCTCTTCTGATCGATGGTGCAGTGCTTAGAAAGTAAGCACATTAAAATATGGAATGCCGAAGTGGTGAAATTGGTATACACGCTGTGTTCAGGTCGCAGTGGGCTCACGCCCGTGAGAGTTCGAGTCTCTCCTTCGGCACCATTCCTTATCTCTCCTGTTAAAACAATCCCGCTAAGATAATTAACTGCCCTCCGGGCAAGACCCTTCTGTCTGCGCGCTTCTGTAACCCGGACCGCATCCTGCTGGCTGACAAAAAGTCACGGTTCTTCTGTTGGCCTGATACAGGGACTCCAGCCACCAGAAAGTCACAACAGACACAGCTGACACAACTAACCAGCCCCTCTCATGCTGCCAGGTCAATAATCCAGCCCCTCCCCTGCTGTTACCGCCAACCTCTACGACTAATTTCCTCTCTCACTTATCTGCTGATTGTCTACTCTGGAGTCAGGGCCTGATTTCCGGATAACAGGCTTCATTCAATAAGAGCCAGAAGGCCCCAGCAGGAGACGCCGATGACCAAGCACGGCAAACGTATTGCTTCCGCCTCAGCCATCAGTGCCGTCTGCGCACTGCTCGTGGCTCAGGCAATCAACATCCCGGAGATGCTGTCCTGGCGGGAAATAGCAGAAATTCTCGCCGCCACAGGCATTGTGGTTGCGGTGCTTTACCGCATGATTATCCAGCCGCAGATTATTCTGGCGCATCAGATCAGTCACCGCCTCACCCATCACAGCGATCAGTATGATCCGGCCCGTCACCCGCTGCCCGATTATGTCCGCGAGGACATGCTTCACCTCGACCGGCAACTCAGCATGTATGCCGATATGCGCCAGAAGTTGTCAGAACACGGCGGCCGCATCGCCATCGCCGCGGCGGAGATGTCGTATGCCGCCGACCAGATGCGCGCCAAAATTCATGAAGAAGTATCTGATACCAATCAGATCGCCATTTCAGCGGCCGAAATCAACAGCACCGTCAATCAGATGGTGGATCAGACCCGTGCCACGGCAGAAGCTGCCTCCGAGGCCAAGCGCATCAACATGAGCGGCAAACAGACCGTGGATGAAACCATCCCGCAGATGGAAGGCACCCGTAATCAGGTCAACACCAACGCCGAACTGATTGCCCAGCTGGAAGCCAAGTCAGAAGAAATCAAAGCCGTCACCCGCGTCATCAGCGACATTGCCGAACAGACCAATCTGCTGGCGCTGAATGCTGCCATTGAAGCCGCCCGTGCCGGCGAACAGGGCCGTGGCTTTGCGGTGGTGGCTGACGAAGTGCGCGCGCTGGCCGCCAAAACATCGGATGCCACCCAACAGATCGGCAATACCGTCACCCTGATCAACGAAGAAATTAAAAATGCCGTCACCAACAGTCATGCCCTGACGGTAACCATTGATAAAAGTGTGCAGATGACCCAGACCGTCAGCACCCACCTGAACGATATTTTTGCCCGTTCGGAAGACATCGAACTCAACGTCAGCAATCTGGCCGAAAGCGTGCAGAATAACAGTGACAGCATTGGTTATATCTCTTCGATTGTGCAGGAAACCAGCAAACGCCTGCAGCTCACAGAACATGAGATCGCCTCCATTTCAGAACGCTCGCTGGGCCTGTCGGAAACCGCTGAAAAAATTTATGAAGCGTTCGGCGAGACCGAACTCGGCCAGCCGCACGACACGGTTAAACAGGCAGCCACTCAGGCAGCGAAGTCGATTGGCAGACTGTTTGAAACAGCCATTGAGGATGGCCGGCTGAGTGAAGCGGCGGTATTTGATACCAGCTATAAGAAAATTGAGGGCACCAATCCACAGAAATACCATACCGCTTATGACCGCTTTACCGACGATATGCTGCCCGCGATTCAGGAACCGGTTCTGGAACAGCATGACTTTATTGCCTATGCCGGCGCTGTCGATACCAACGGTTATTTCCCTACCCATAACCGCAAATTCAGTCAGCCACTGAGCGGCGATTATGAAAAAGACCTGGTCCATAACCGCAGCAAACGCATATTCAATGACCGCACCGGTTCACGTTGCGGCAGCCATACCCAGGCATTTCTGTTACAGACTTATAAACGCGATACCGGCGAGGTCATGCATGACCTGTCCGTCCCAATTTATGTCAATGGGCGACACTGGGGCGGCTTCCGCATCGGTTACCGCAGCCGTTAAGTAGCGGAAAAGCCAGTATTCAGCCTGATATGAATGGCCGGAATATACCTGTCACACAGGTCGATTCCGGCCCTTTTTGTGACCCGCACCTCATCCCGGCCATTAAACTGACACTTTCTTTACTTTTTAAAATCTGTTCACATATTTTTCACCACCGGGCTGATATAAAACCACCAATAATAATTTCAGCGCGCTCCGGCAGGGGCATCCGTCATTAATGGATTATTTCCGAATACAGGAAGGTACAACCGTGCCTGAGGCAGGAGAATAAAAATGAGACCAAGGTTTGGATTGCTGGCGATACTCAGCCTGCTGGCATTTCTCAGTGGCTGTCAGAGCGAATATTCAGGCACCGTCGGCGGCGCGTCTGATGGTGGTGATGGCACCCTCTATGGCAGTTATAACCCCGAAGGGCAATCTGCCTACAATCAGCAATGTGCTTCCTGCCATGGTGTGGATGGCAACGGTACGTCGGTCGGCTCCTCACTGGTTGGCTGTGCCACCTGTACCTCCGTCAGCGTACTGGCTGACGAAATCGCCCGCACCATGCCGATCGGTGATACCGGCCGCTGTACCGGCGACTGCGCTACCGACACCGCCGAATATATTCTCTATGCCTTTAACGGCCAGATTCTGGCTTCGGCCACAACGTCGCTGGAAGGGGTAACCTCCGATCCGCTGCAGAACACCCTGCGCAAAGCCTCGCTGCAGCTGGCCGGACGCCTGCCATCCAGCGCAGAAATCGCCATGGTGGCCGACAACGGTGAAACCGGCCTGAGTCTGGCGCTGAACCAGATCATGAATGAAGATGCCTTCTACGAAAACCTGATGGATATCTTCAACATCCAGCTGCTGACCGATAAATATCTGAGCAGCAATCTGTATGAAGGCGGGATCAACCTGCTCGACAGCGGCGATTACCCGAACCGTAAATGGTACAACGATGTTTATTCCGCAGATGATCAGAACAGCATCCGCGGCTGTGTGCGCACCATCACCAACGATGCGGTCGCCCGCGAACCACTGGAACTGGTGCGCTATGCCGCCATGAATCAGCTGCCGCACACCCTGTTTATGACCGCCGATTTCATCATGGTTAACTGGTACAGCCAGCAGGTCTATGAAGCGGAGCTGGTTGATCCGTCAGCAGAGTTCCGCCATCTCGAGGAGCCGGTCTGTGATGCCGATGGTGTGCAGTTGTATTACGACCCGACCGATTTCCGCCCGGCGCGTATCAACAAGGATCTGGAATACGAAATGGGCGGTATTCCTCACGCCGGTGTACTGACCTCCGCCATGTTCCTTAACCGCTATCCGACCACCACCACCAACCGCAACCGCCACCGTTCACGTATCGTGTTCGATTACTTCCTCGACACCGATATTCTTGCCATTGAAGGGGATCGTCCGGGAGACGGTATCGGCAGCGAAGCCGCCAATCCGACCCTGCTCGATCCGGCCTGTTATGCCTGCCATCAGGTGATGGATCCGGTGTCTTCGGCCTTCCAGCACTGGACCGACCGCGGTCAGTACATTGTAACCGGCAGCACCTCCTCCAACCGCTGGGACAGCTCGGATATTGAACCCGCCGGCCTCCGCGGCGAAACCATCCCGCTGTCCGGCGGTGACGGCTATTTCCGCCGGATGCTGCAGTGGCTGGGTAACGCCATCAGCGAAGACCCGCGCTTTGTCCGCGCTACCATGCGCACCCTGTACAAAGGCCTGACCGGACAGGAACCCCTGCGCACTCCCGGCCAGAGCGCCAGTGATGCTGACACCCTGGCGTACAACAGTCAGCGTGCCATTATCAACAGCATCGGTGCCGCCATGGTGGCCGATAACTGGAACATCAAAACCGGTATCAAAGGCATCATTATGAGCCCTTATTACCGCGCCTCTTCGCTGGATAGCGGCCGCCTGGTGAGTAACGACCATATCGGTGCCAGCCGCTTTATCAGCCCGGAACAGATGCAGGCCAAACTGAATGCCACCATCGGCTTCGGCTGGGATAACTTCCGTGATGAACGGAACCGCATCATGTACGGCGGCATGGACTCAGATTCCATCACCGAACGCATCACCGAACCGAGCGGCCTGATTGTCGCCATCCAGAGCCGCATGGCGACCGAAATGGCCTGTCGTGGCACCGCCCTCGACTTCGTCAGCAGCCCGGCGGAGCGGCATCTGTTCCCGTACGTGGAGCCGACCACGCTACCGTCTGACGACAACGCCATCAGCCTGATCAAGCACAATATCCAGCATCTGCACTGGGTTCTGCTGGGCGAACAGGTCGCGATCGGCAGCACCGAACTGGAAGCCACCTACGATCTGTTTACCAGCGTCCTGGAGCAGGGCCAGACTCTGCTGGCCAACGCCGATCAGTATGATCCTCGCCCCAGTACCGCGCTGGAATGGGAATGCCGCGCCCGCTGGTACCGGCAGGAAGACGGCCGTACCAACGGTGATCTGCCGGCGGAACTGCGCATCGAAAATGACAGCGATTTCGTGATCCGCAGCTGGACTGCCGTTATCACTTACCTGCTGTCTGACTACCGCTTTATTTACGAGTAAGGAGCCGCCATGAAACGTCGTAATTTCCTGCAACTCATGGCTGCGACCGGCCTGACTGCACAGATGCCACTGTGGACCCCCAAAGCCTGGGCTGCCGCACCGGATAAATTCCTGGTGGTGGTCAACGCCTCCGGCGGCTGGGACCCGACCTCCATCTGCGACCCCAAAGGCCTGAACCAGGCCTACGCCGACAAATCATCGCGCTACGAAGGGTCCACCAACTCGGTCGACCTGGATCCGAACAAGACCTACGGCAACATTCAGTGGAGTGCCATTCCGGATGGCGTGTCCAGCGATGAGACCGTCATTACCCGGATCAACGACCAGTTCGACAATTTCTTCACCACCTATGGTTCAAAGATGACGGTCATCAATGGCATTGATACCGGTACCAACAACCACGATACCGGCAACCGCTATGTCTGGTCCGGCTACGAAGAAACCGGCTACCCTAGCCTGGCTGCCTACTACGCAGCCGCGGTCTCCCCCAACCTGCCGCTGGCCTATATTTCCAACGGTGGTTACGACTATACCGACTCACTGGTTGCCCGGGCCCGGGCCTCCAGTGCCAGCTTTATTAACGAAATTGCCGATCCCAACCATTACAGCAGCGACCGTGGATACAACTACCGCACCTACAGCCGCGATATTGATCTGTATGAAAATATCCGCGCCGCCCAGGCCGCACGCATTCAGCGCCAGATGAGCAGCGAAAGCCTGCCGCAGCGCAGTCAGCAGCTGAGCCGGCTGTTCGGGGTGCGCAGCGTTGACAGTAATCTCAGTGAACTGACCGTCCAGCTGGACGCGATTCAGGCCAACGTCCTGCGTGATGATCACTGGAATGAAAACCGCGCCGAAAGCCTGAAAAGCCAGGCGGAAGTGGTCAGTGCCGCCTTTGCTGCCGGTCTCTGTGCCAGTGCCAACCTCAACTGGGGTGGCTTTGATACCCACGGCAACCATGACGCCAATGCCTATCCGCGCCTGGGCGATCTGCTTGAAGGGGTCCATTTCCTGATGACGGCACTGGAATTTGCCGGCATCGCTGACCGCACCACCGTGGTAATTGGTTCCGATTTCGGCCGCACCCCGTATTACAACTCCGGCAACGGTAAGGATCACTGGCCGATCACCAGTATGATCGTACTCGATCCGCAGAGCACCGGCGGCAAAGTCTTCGGCGCATCCAGTGCTGATTTCCGCGCCCTGTCACTGAATTACAGTACAGGACTGGAAGACAGCAGCGGTGGTACCCTGACCCCGGCACACGTGAATCTGGCCATCCGTAAACTGATGGGGGTGGACACCTCATCACTGTCGGCCAGTTACCCGTTAAATCTAACGTCCTTTAACATTTTCAGCTGAGGAGATTGCTGTGCGACACCTGCTGACACTGACGGCTATCATTACCGGTCTGCTTCTGTCCCCACTGTCGCTGGCGGCGGCCAGCGGCGAAAAAGCGCCGGCATTTAAACTGCCGCTGCTGACCAAAACCGGCAATACAGCCCTCGCCGATTACCGTGGCAAAGTCGTTTATGTTGATTTCTGGGCCTCCTGGTGTGGCCCCTGCCGTAAATCCCTGCCGCTGCTGAACGGTCTGCGTAATGAGCTGAAAAGCCAGGGGTTTGAAGTGCTGGCCATCAATCTGGATGAAGACATCAAGGCCGCCCGTTCTTTTCTGAAAGAATATCCGGTGAGTTATCCGACCCTGTATGACGGCGCCGGAAAAACCCCGGAAGCCTATGGCCTGCGGGGCATGCCGACGTCCTACCTGATCGACCGTAAAGGTCATATCCAGGCCGTTCATCAGGGCTTCAAACCCTCCGATATCGACAAAATAAAAGCAGAAGTTAATGCCCTGCTGAAGCAGAAATAATATGAACAGACATTATTTTTTCCCGGCATTGCTGCTCTGCTGCAGCAGTTTATTACTGCCGGCCTGCAGCGCCGTAAAACCGTGGGAACGCGGTAATCTGGCGCAGGATATTATGGCATTACAGGCTGATCCGCTGAAAGCATCGCTGGATAATCATATTTATTTTTCCAAGGAAGGATCGTCCGGTGGCGGTCAGGCAGCAGGAGGCGGATGCGGCTGTAACTGACGCACAGAATTCTTATGAATAAAAGCAGCATCAATTCCCTCGCCGCCCTGGCCGCCGCGGCCGCTACCTTGCCGGCTCAGGCTGAAAGCCAGCCAACCGATGAAGTTTTCGCTTACCGCTTCAGTCAGTATCAGGAAGCGGATGCACCCCGCGAGCGGACCTTTACCCCGGTCACCGAACGCTACAGCATTGATATTCACCAGTTCCGCTATGCCCGGCCGCTGGCAGAAGACTGGTATCTGAATACTGAATTTCAGTACGAAACCATGAGCGGTGCATCCCCCATGCAGACGTACGAAAACACGGATGGCCAGAGTGTGCTGCTGATGAGCGGCGCCAGCATCGATGAAACCCGTTACGATGTAAAAGTCGCTCCGAAACGCTATTTCAGCGGCGCCATGAACGGTCAGATTGATGGCACCCTGGGTGGTAATCTCGCCCTGTCAAAAGAAAACGACTACCAGTCCATCGCCCTCGGGGCTGACGGCAGTCTGGAATTATTTGATAAACACACCACCCTGATGGCATCACTGAGCATGTCGATGGACGAACTGTCACCATCGGATGCGTGGATATCCGATGCCCGGCAGGCCGCCGATGGCCGTGGAAAAAAAAGCGTTTCCCTGTATGAAGGCGTATCGCAGGTGATTGATAAAAACCGCGTAGTACAGGTGGGCGTCGGTTACACCCGTCTGTCGGGTTATTTATCCGACCCGTACAAATTCGAAGACCGGCGGCCGGACAACCGTGATCAGTTAACCCTGAATGGTCAGTACCGTCACTTTATTGCCGTCGGGGACGGTGCTGCCATTCATGGCGATTACCGTTATTACACCGATAACTGGGGCATCCGCTCACACACCCTGACAGCCCGCTGGGCACAGAATATTAACCTGATGCCGTTTTCCTTCCGCCTGATTCCGATGCTGCGTTATTACCGCCAGACTGCGGCGGATTTTTACAGCCTCGAACAGGCGCCGGCGGCGGATGAATACAACAGTTCCGACGCCCGCCTGTCTTCCTATGGCGCCTTTACCTGGGGACTGGAAGGCAAAGCCATCTACGAAAACTGGACACTGAGTATCGACTGGCAGCAGTATTACTCATCTGAGGATTTTGCCCTGGTGCAGACCACAGATAACGAAACCCCTGCTCTGGTCGACTTCACGGTAATCAGTTTTGGCATCGAATTCCGGCACTGACATTTATCGCCACCACTTTACCGCCATGGCGTCGCCCTGCTGCCTGCACCTGCCGGCGGCAGAGCCACAGGCCGGGCGTATTGCCCGGCAGATGGAAAGCGAAGTACGCCGCATCGAACAGAAATACAGCCGCTATCAGCCGGACAGCGCGCTGTCACAGATCAACCAGCGGGCCGGTCAAAGCACCACCATTGATAACGAAACCGCGTATCTGATCAATTATGCCCGCGTCTGTTATGAACAGAGCGATGGCCTGTTTGATATCAGTTCCGGCGTACTGCGTCACGGCTGGGATTTCCGTCATGCGCAGATTCCCTCAGCGTCACAGCGGCACGCTCTGCAACAGCGCATCGGCCTGTCACGTCTGCAGCTGCACGGTCAGCAACTCACCATGCCGGCGGATATGGAACTCGACCTGGGCGGAATCGGTAAAGAATATGCAGCCGATGCCGCCGCTGCCATTGCCCGTCAGGCGGGTATTCACAGTGGCATTATCGACCTTGGCGGCGACCTGCATATTCTCGGCCCTCAGACCGGCAATGACGGCGAACAACAGCCCTGGATGCTGGGCGTGCGTCACCCGCGGCAACCAGAGCAGGCCATTGCCCGGCTGCCGGTTTATCAGGGCGGCATGGCCACCAGTGGCGACTATGAACGGTTTTTTGAACATCAGGGCCGCCGTTACTGCCACCTTCTCAATCCGCACACCGGCTGGCCGGTCAGCTACTGGGCCTCGGCCACCGTACTGGCGCCCAGCTGCCTGCTGGCAGGCACCCTGTCGGCCATCGCCATGCTGCGCGAGGCGCAGGCAGAAAACTGGCTCAGGCAACAGCAGGTACATGCCCTGCTGATCGCCCCCGACCTGACGATCACCCCGCTGACGCCTGACTGACCTTGTCATGCCTGGCGCATTGCTGTATCTAAGGAACATAAAAACAAGCGACAAAAGCCTGCGCCATGACCCGGACCGACCCCCCAGCCCATCCTTCTTTTTCTGAATACCGCCAGCACGATGCCCTGGGGCTGGCAGAATTAATCCGCCGTGGGGAAACCACTGCAGCGGAACTGCTGGATATTGCCATCAGCCGTGCTGCCGCCGTGAATACCGACATCAATGCCATCATCACCCCGCTGCACGATCACGCCCGCCAGCAGATCAGCAAGGGGCTGCCCGCCGGCCCTTTTGCTGGCGTCCCCTTTCTGCTGAAAGACCTGCTCAGCGCTCTGCAGGGCACGCCACTGAGTAATGGCAGCAATGCCCTGAAAGGACAGATTTCACCGGCCGATACCGAGCTGGTCAGCCGCTTTAAACAGGCCGGGCTGGTGATGTTCGGCAAAACCAACACGCCGGAACTGGGGCTGATGGGAGTCACCGAACCCAAAGCCTTCGGCGCGGCACGCAATCCGTGGAATACCGGTCGCACCCCGGGCGGTTCCAGCGGCGGTTCCGCAGCGGCAGTCGCCGCCGGCATTGTGCCCATGGCCTCAGCCGGGGATGGCGGGGGTTCCATCCGCATTCCCGCCGCCTGCTGCGGTTTATTCGGTTTTAAGCCCAGCCGTGGTCTGATTCCCACCGGGCCTTACTGCACGGATCTCTGGGACGGTGCCGCCAGCGAACATGTGATTACCCGCAGTGTCCGCGACAGTGCTGCCATGCTCGACGCCATCGCCGGCCCGGATGGCTCCACCCCCTACCCGGTCGAGATTGCCGGCGATTATCTACGTTGCCTGGCAACCCCGCCACGGCCACTGCGCATCGGTTATACCAGCCGCTCCTTTATCGGCCGTGACGTCAGCGACGACGCCATCAAAGCGGTGGAGCACAGTGTGCAGCTGCTGCAGAACCTTGGCCATCAGGTTGAACCCGTGTCACTGGAACTGGATGGTGAAGCCCTGGCCGACAGCTATCTCACCCTGTATTTCGGTCAGGTCGCGGCGGATCTCGATTTTATCGCCGCTCAGCTGAACAGCCGCCCCGGCAATCTGGACGTGGAAGATGCCACCAAAGTGCTCGGATTTCTCGGCAAAACCATTTCTGCCGGCGACTACGTCAGCGCCAAACGCCGCTGGAATCAGCTGGCACAGAGCATGTACCACTATCATCAGCGTTTTGATCTGCTGCTGACCCCGGTGCTGGCCACCGAACCGCTGCCGGTCGGCAGCTTCAGGCCACCGCTGTGGGAAGCAGCGGCCATGAAAATCATCAATGCCTTTGGCCTGCACAGGCTGCTGCTGAAAACTGGTATGGTGAAGCAGATGGCACTGGATAATCTGGAAAAACTGCCCTTTACCCAACTGGCCAATATGACCGGCCAGCCGGCCATGTCAGTACCGCTGTACTGGACCGGCAATAATCTGCCCCTCGGTACCCAGTTGATTGCGCCTCTGGGGCAGGACCGCCTGCTGCTGCAACTGGCTGCACAGCTGGAACAGGCCCAGCCCTGGTTTGACCGCACCGCCCCTTTATAAAATAACAATGGAAAAAATATGACGGAAAAAACAGCACTCATTACCGGTTGCTCATCCGGTATCGGCCAGGCTCTGGCAGAAGAATTTCTGCGTCAGGGGTTCCGCGTTTATGCCACCGCACGCAACCCGGACAGCCTCAGTCATTTCAGCTGCAGCCAGCTGGTTCCGCTGGCCATGGATGTCAATAATGAAGAGGATATCCGCCGGGCGATACAGACCATTGAAGAAAATGACGGCCATCTGAATTGTCTGATTAATAATGCCGGTTATGCAGCCATGGGACCGGCGGCGGAACTGAATACAGAATCCCTGCATCAGCAGTTTGCCACCAATGTGTATGCACCGCTGGCACTGACCCGCGCTGCGTTACCTTTACTGCGGGCCTGCGCATCAGCACAGCAGCCGGCCCAGGTGGTGAATATCGGCTCAGTGTCCGGAGTGCTGACAACACCGTTTTCCGGCGCCTACTGCGCCACCAAATCCGCCCTGCATTCACTCAGCGATGCACTGCGCATGGAACTGGCCCCCTTTCATATTCAGGTCATTACCGTTCAGCCCGGCGCCATTCAGTCAAAATTCGGTGATAATTCCCTGCATAATCTGACCAGCGTGCTGAAGGCCGATTCTCTGTATGCACCGCTGAAAAGCCAGATGGAAGCCCGCGCCACAGCATCGCAGGACAACCCGACACCGGCTGCGACCTTTGCCCGCGAATTAATGACCCGCTTACAGAACAAGCCGGCTGCGGTTATCCGCATCGGTAACGGCAGCCGCATTCTGCCACTGATTGCGCGCTGGCTGCCGATGACTTTACGGGACCGTATTCTGAGTAAAAAGTTTGCCCTCAACCGCCTGTAAAATGGCATAAAAAAACGCAGCCGATGGCTGCGTTTTTTTATGACTTTACTATCCGATTAAAAAATCAGAAGTAGTAATCAACAGTCAGGTACAGGTAGTCATCGTCTTTGTTAAAGACCATACCGTCGCTGTCGATACCACCATCGTTAGACACGTATTCCAGATAAAACCAACCCGGGCCGTAGTCATAGCTGAAACCTGGTGCCCAACTGTCTGCAGAACCCACCTGGTCATCGTTGCCGTCGGTTTTGGCTTCGGCGTTGGTGTAGTCGACGTAAAACAGGAAATCATTCATGGCGTAAGTAACGGTTACCGCCTTACGGTCATTTTTGATTTTATTTTCCTGCAGCGCCGCCGCCACATTGGTCAGCCCACTCAGGTCACGTTCAGTGATCATATACTGAGCTTTCACTCCCAGATCGCCGAATAAACCTTCGTAGTAAACCACGGCAGCGCTGTGATCACCTTCATACGGACGGTCGGTTGCAGTGGTGGAAACATCACGCAGCTTACCGACCTGATAAGAGGCACCGATTTTCTGGTCAGCGGCAAATTCATAAGCACCGTTCAGCACAAAAGTCTGCGCTTTCTGATAGGTATCAGTGGTGCCCCAGTGACCACCGTCATCCATGGTTTCGGTGCTGTTACCGAAATCATCAACGTGGAAATACGCCACATCATAGTTGAATTCACCGATATCAGCGCTCCATTTAACACCGACATCCATCTGGTCGGCATAGCCGCCCAGCATTTCATCACCTGGCCAGAAGTTGGTGGTCTTCCAGCCAAACGGCACCGCAGTTTTACCGATTTTTACCGTACCCGGGCCAAATTCCTTACCAATCCAGGCTTTGTGGAAGCCGTAGTGACCGCCGGTATTGTTGTTGTCCGGATCCGTGAAAGCACCTTTTCCGAGGCGGAATTCAGATGAGAACATCCAGCCGCTGGCATCGTCTGTATGATCAAAATACAGAACCAGAGCTTCATAGTTAGTGTCACCGTAACTGACTTCATCGACATCGTCGTTGTACAGTGAATGGTTTACCCAGAAGCCACCGCTGATTGCATCGGAAGCCATAGCGGGTACGGCAGACAGTGCCGCAATCGCCAGAGGCAGTCGAAGGTGTTTCATAATCTCTCTCCTCGTGTGTTTATAACAAATCCATCAGTCGTCATCAGACAACATCTTCCCTAACAGCGTGTGGTAGAGCTCACGATCCCTGACCACGCCTGTTATTTCTTCTCCTGCATGAATAAAAACAGAGTGACCGGTATGGTAACGTATTTCCATCACCTCCCGCATCGGCATATTCTCTGAGACACAAACAGGCTGTTTTTCCAGTTGCAGAATGCTGTCACCATCCTGCCAGCGGTAAATCGCTGTTGTTCTGCCACCGGCAGTCACAGTTTTTCTGTCCTGTGATAACCAGTAATCGTCGCGGCGGTTCAGACAAAAACCGCCATTTTCTGCGCTGATCGTGCTGAGCGGACACATAATGGATGCGGCCCGCAGCACATTCAGCGGATTGGTATGTGCGACAAAATCCCGCACATAATCATTGGCCGGGTTCAGCACAATATCTTCCGGTTTCCCGTGCTGAACAATTTCACCATCTTTCATAATGGCGATGTGATTACCCAGTTTCAGCGCTTCATCAAGATCATGACTGACAAACAGAATCGTCTTTTTCAGCTTTTTCTGCAGCGTCAGCAGTTCATCCTGCAACTGGGTACGGATCAGTGGATCCAGAGCAGAAAACGGCTCATCCATTAACAGGATATCAGTTTCCATCGCTAATGCACGTGCCAGTCCGACACGCTGCTGCATACCACCGGACAATTTTCCCGGTTTCAGCCGGCGCCATTCAGTCAGCCCCACCAGATCCAGCTGCTCGCTTACCCGGCGCCGTACTTCCTGTTTTTCCAGCCCCTGAACTTCCAGCGGCATGGCGACATTTTCTTCCACCGTCAGCCATGGCATCAGCGCAAATTTCTGAAACACCATCGACACCAGACGCTGGCGGATATCACGCTGTACGGCGGCATCGGCGCTGACAAAATCCACCATACTGCCATCACGTTCAATGTGGATAGCACCACGGGCAACCGGATTCAGGCCGTTAATACAGCGCAGCAGGCTCGATTTGCCGGAGCCGGACAAGCCCATCAGTACGCAGATTTCGCCGCGTCCGACGGTCAGTGAAGCGTCTTTCACCCCGACGACCTGCCCGGTCTGTTCACGTATCTGTTCACGCTCCAGTCCCTGATCCAGCAATGGTAAGGCAGCCTGTGGCTGAGCACCAAAAACAACATCCAGATTTTCTATCGTTATCATGTTATTTCACGGCCTCCGGCTGCTTGAACAGACGATCCAGCAGGATTGCCAGCAGAACAATGGCCAGCCCGGCCTCAAATCCTGACGCAATATCCACGGTATTCAGTGCCCGTACCACAGGTTTACCCAGACCATCAGCACCAACCAGGGCGGCAATCACCACCATCGACAACGACAGCATAATGCACTGGGTCACACCGGCGGCAATGCTGGAGGCCGCCGCCGGTAATTCAATCCGCCACAGCAGCTGACGCGGTGTCATACCGAACGATTGCCCGGCTTCAACAATTTCTTTCGGCACTTCGGAAATTCCCAGATAGGTCAGGCGTACCGGCGCCGCAATGGCAAAAATAATGGTGGAAATTAATCCCGGTACCACACCCAGTCCGAACAGTGTCAGTGTCGGAATCAGATAAACAAACGGAGGCACTGTCTGCATCAGGTCAAGCACCGGCCGGATAATGGTATAAACCCAGGGATTATGGGCTGCATAAATCCCGGCCGGTAAACCAACCAGAATGCACAGCAGCGTGGCATACAGGACCAGCGACAGAGTCTGCATGGTTTCTTCCCAGTAGCCGAGATTCCAGATCAGCAGCAACGACAACGCAACAAAAGCAACCAACGCCAGTGAACGGTGCAACCACCAGGTAATCGCGGATAGCAGCAGCATAAATGCCAGCGGTGGCAGCCACAGCAATGCATCGGTTGAAGAAACAATCAGCCATTCCAGAGAAACCGAAACAGCATCAAAGAAACCGGCGGCAGAATCGACCAGCCAGTCAAAAAATATCTCGATATATTCACCGAGCGGAAGTTTGTATTGTTCCATACAAGTCAGTATCTGTACGGTTACCCGTCAGATCCGGTAATTAAGAGGGACAGTCTGCGCCGCACGCTAACCACCGGCCGGTGGCACAGCATGCGGATATTCTGCCGGGGTTCAGAGGCTTGCTTTCACCGCGGCAAGACCGGGCTTGCCATCTTTGGTGGTAACACCCTGCAGCCAGGAATCAAGTACCTGCGGGTTGGCCTGCAGCCAGTTCTCAGCGGCCTGCTGAGGCTTCTCGCCATCGTCCAGAATGGCTTTCATCACCTCATTTTCCAGCGCCAGGCTGAACTGCAGATTTTTCAGCAACTGACCGACATTCGGGCATTCTTCGCTATAACCTTTACGCACATTGGTCATCACGGAAGCACCACCCAGATCGGGGCCGAAATAATCATCACCACCGGCAAGGTAAGCGATGGCAAAATTACTGTTCATCGGGTGTGGTTCCCAGCCGAGAAAGACAATCCATTTATCACGGCGGGTTTTGCGCTTAACCTGGGATAACATGCCGGCTTCGCTGGATTCCACCACGCTGAAGTCTTTCAGGCCGAAAGCATTTTTATCGATCATGTCCTGAATCAGGCGATTGCCGTCGTTACCCGGTTCAATGCCATAAATCCGGTTATCGAATTTATCAGCAAATTCTGCAATATCGGCGAAGCTTTTCACGCCGGCGTCATACACATACTGCGGTACCGCCAGGGTATATTTTGCTCCGGTCAGATTGGTACGTACGGTTTCAACCGTACCGCGCTCAAGATACGGGCGGATATCGCCCTCCATAGTCGGCATCCAGTTGCCGAGGAACACATCAATATCGCCATTTTCCAGTGATTTATAAGTCACCGGGACCGACAGCATCTGTGTACTGGTTTCATAGCCCAGCTTCTGCAGCACCACCGATGTCAGTGCTGTGGTGGCGGTAATATCCGTCCAGCCGACATCAGAAAAGCGTACACTGTCACACTGACCGGCATAGCCCGCCGACGCTGCTGCCGTCAGGACTGCGGCAATAAGATTTTTCATTATCTTCATGTATTTCCTCCTGTCTGTTTAATATTCATCATCTGTACTTACATGAAATGTTGCGCATCAGCGTCCGCTAGACCTGCGGCTCACGCGGCCGCTGATACTCTGCCCAGCCGGCATCCATCCCCACAGGCGCAGCCGATGCCGGTAACGGCTGACGGCCACGGATCAGATCCGCTGCCCGTTCTGCCACCATAATCGTGGGCGCGTTGAGGTTACCGTTAGGAATGGTCGGGAATACTGACGAATCCACCACCCGCAGACCGCGGATACCATGCACCTGTGTGTTGCTGTCCACCACCGCCATGTCATCTTCCCCCATACGGCAGGAACAGGATGGGTGATAAGCGCTTTCCACATTGGCGCGGATAAAGGCATCAATTTCGTCGTCACTCTGCACACTTTCGCCCGGTTGAATTTCTCCGTCACGGTAATCGTCAAACGCCGGCTGACGGATAATTTCGCGCGTCAGGCGCACGCAGGCCCGGAAGCCTTCACGGTCTTCCCCGGCCTGCAGGTAATTGAACAGAATGGACGGATGATCGGTGGCATCAGCACTGAGTGCGTGTACGCGGCCACGGCTGCGCGGTTTGTTATGGCCGATATGTACCTGGAAACCGTGGCCATCAAAGGCGGAACGGCCGTCATAACGCATGGCTGCCGGTAAAAAGTGATACTGCAGATCCGGCCATTCAACACCGGCTTTTGAACGGATAAAACCGCACGACTCAAAATGGTTGGTAGCACCCAGACCTTTACGCGTCAGCAGCCAGCGGGCACCGATCAGGCCTTTATGAAACCAGTCGAGCTGACCGTTCAGGGTAATCGGTTGCCGGCAGCGGAACTGAAAATAAAACTCCAGGTGGTCCTGCAGGTTTTCACCGACACCAGGTAATTCATGCTGCACTTCAATACCGGCGTTGTGCAGTACATCCACAGCACCGATACCGGACAGCTGCAGAATATGTGGCGAACCGACCGGCCCCGCAGACAGAATCACTTCTTTACGCGCCTGAATATCTTCATAACGGCCGCCACGTGCCAGCCGCACGCCGCTGGCACGTTTGCCGGCGGTTTTGTCCAGCAGCACTTTATGGACCTGAGCACCGGTCATCACCGTCAGATTAGGCCGCTTCATCGCCGGACGCAGATAGGCATTGGCCGTCGACCAGCGCACACCGTTTTTCACCGTCATGTGCATCGGGCCGAATCCTTCCTGCTGCTGGCCATTGTAGTCAGCGGTAACATCGTAGCCGGCCTGTTGTCCGGCTTCGATAAAGGTTTTATACAGGGGGTTCTGCATATTATTGCCGTTATTGGTGGCTAACGGGCCATCCCCCCCGCGGTATTCATCGCCACCAAAGGCCCAGCTTTCGGCTTTTTTAAAATACGGCAGACAATGGGCGTAGTCCCAGTCACGCGCCCCCTGCTCTGCCCATTCGTCAAAATCCCTGGCGTGACCACGCACATACACCATGCCATTGATGGAGGACGATCCTCCCAGCACTTTGCCGCGCGGACAATGCATGCGGCGGTTATCGAGATACGGTTCAGGGTCTGTTTCAAACTGCCAGGCGTATTTTTCCGTATTCATCGGAATCGACAGTGCCGTCGGCATCTGAATAAAAATACTGCGGTCACTGCCACCGGTTTCAATCAGCAGTACCGTGTTATCCGTATCTTCACTCAGCCGGTTAGCAAGTACACACCCGGCGGAACCGGCACCAACAATAATGTAATCGTAAGCAGCCATTATTTTCCTCAGAACGGGCTTTCCAGTGGATTCATACCCACGTACACAGCTTTCAGCTGGGTATAATGACGCAGGGTTTCCAGTCCGTTTTCACGGCCGAGGCCGGACAATTTATAACCACCCACCGGCATTTCCGCCGGTGAATTACCGTAGGCATTGATCCAGCAGATACCGGCCTGCAGTTTATGAATCACACGGTGAGCGCGGCGGATGTCCCGGGTAAATACCCCGGCCGCCAGGCCCAGGCGGGTGTCGTTGGCACGGCGGATAACTTCGTCTTCGTCCGTAAAGGACAGCACCGACATTACCGGACCAAAAATTTCTTCGCGTACGATGGTCATGTCATCACGACAATCAGTGAAAATAGTGGGCTCAACAAAATAGCCCTGCTCACAGCCCGCCGGTTGCATGGCATGACCACCCTGTACCAGGGTTGCCCCTTCTGCTTTTCCTTTAGCGATATAACCCAGCACCAGCTGATGATGTTTTGCTGAAATCATGGCTCCGAAATTCACCTGCGGGTCCATCGGATCACCAGCCACGATATTGTTACGTGTACGCTCCAGCAGACGCTGCATAAAGGCGTCTTTAATGCCATCCTGCACAAAAACCCGGGTGCCATTGGTACAGATTTCACCCTGGGTATAAAAATTACCCAGCATGGCCGCTGAAACCGCATCATCCACATCGGCATCATCAAAAATAATCAGCGGTGATTTCCCACCCAGCTCCATAGTGACTTCTTTCAGCGTGGTTGCTGCAGCGGCCATAACCTTTTTGCCGGTCCCCACTTCACCGGTAAACGACACCTTGGCAATATCCTCATGGTGAGTCAGCCACGAGCCCACAGCACCATCACCGTGAATCACGTTAAATACGCCGGCAGGCACACCGGCTTCAATAAAGATTTCTGCCAGTTTCACTGCCCCATGCGGGGTTTCCTCCGACGGCTTGAAAATCATGGCATTACCACAGGCCAGTGCCGGTGCCGATTTCCAGCAGGCAATCTGCAGCGGATAATTCCAGGCGCCGATGCCGGCACAGATGCCCAGTGGCTCACGGCGGGTGTAATAAAAATCGCCACCCAGATCCTGCTGATTACCTTCAATGGCCGGAGCCAGGCCGGCAAAAAATTCAATGGAATCGGCGCCCGTTACCACGTCCACCACTGAGGCTTCCTGCCAGGGTTTACCGGTATCCAACACTTCGGTTGCCGCCAGTTCATCATTGCGTTCACGCAGCAGGGCCACTGCTTTCAGCAGAATCCGGCTGCGCTCCATGCCGGTCATTGCCGACCATTGCTCAAAGCCACGCTGCGCACTGGCAACCGCCGCCCTGCACACCGTTTCATCGGCGACTTCAGTGCGGTAGATCACCGCACCGGTGGCCGGATTCACAACATCAAAGGTTTCCCCGGTCTGATTGTCCATCAGCCGGCCATCGACAAAATTTTTCAGCACAGTCACGCGTTACCGCTCCCCGAAATGTTGCGCCCGTAGCGTTCAACCTGAAGGTGTATAAATTCTTTGCAAAGCCGTTCAGCTTCAGTGAAATCCCGTTGCTGCGGCGCACTCAGCGTGCTGCGCAGCCACATGCCGTCAATCATGGCGGCCGTCATCCGTGCCGCTTCCTGCGCCCGTACCGGGTCGGCAATCAGATGACGGAACGAATACAGCAGATTGCTTTCCAGGCGCCGGCTGTTGACCGTCTGCAGACGTGCCAGCGCCGGGTCATGCATCGCCTGGGTCCAGAATGACAGCCAGGCACTGGTTGCCGGTGCCGATTGCTGAAAACCGGAAAAATTGGTTTCCACCACCATCATCAGACGTTCCAGTGCGGATACGTCTCCGGCGGCGTGCAGGCGGCTGAGCAGACCACGCTGCAGCTGCTCCAGCAGATGGCGTACAGCGGCCTCAATCACCCCCTGCTTACCACCAAAATAGTGACTGATGATGCCGGATGACATACCGGCAAAACGGCTGATGGTGACGATGGTCGTGCCCTGAAAGCCATAGGCTTCTATCGATTTCAGGGTCGCGTCAATCAGCTGTTGTTTACGTACTGGTTCGGTTCCGACTTTAGGCATTTTTTCTTGATTGAACGTTCAATTAAGTACAAGTCTAAAGTTTAGAACACTAAACATCAAGCCAGACAGAGAGGAGCCGCAGGCACAGAAATCCCGCAAAACCTCTGGAAACTGTGCCAAAGTGGTCAGATAAATTAATTACAGATCTATTGAAAAGGAGACAGGTAAAACAGAAGAAAGGCGCCGTTCCACACGGCCGTAAAGGCTGATCACGGCGTCAGCCGTGACCACTGACTGCGGAGAAAAGATTGATCACCAGCACCCCGGACATAATCAGCAGCACACCGAGAATGGCCGGCCAGTCCAGCGTCTGCGAATACACCAGCCAGCCAATCAGGGTAACAAACACAATTCCCAGACCGGACCAGATGGCATAGGTAATCCCCACCGGCAACGTCTTCAGCACAATCGCCAGCAGGTAAAAAGAAATGGCATAGCCGATCACCACCAGCACACTGGGCCACAGATGGGAAAACCCCTCAGAGGCCTTCAGCGCACTGGTGGCAATCACTTCAGCGGTCACAGCGGCAGCCAGTAACCAGTAGATATTCATAGCGCATTCTCCACGCAACAGGAACAAACGCAGTCAGTGGTTCCGGCTGCAGCGGCCAAGTTTGCGGGCAATCCGGTTTTTCGTCGAGTGCCAGTGTGTCTTTGGACGCTTTGGCGCCATCGTCAGCAGATCGGCAAACGGAATATCCTCCCCCGCCCGTGCTGCCACGTGGGCGAAATAGATACGTTGCGCCTGCAGGGCTTCAATACGCATCAGGGAGGCCCGGTACTGATTCGGATGACACACAGGGTATGGCGGTACCAGTGCTTTTTTGACCCGCACCAGCAGATCGGCAACATACACTTCGTGCGTCGGTACGTGCAGCAGGGAAATATCGTGATCGGTATGGCCCGGCGTATACAACACCTGCCAGTCAGCAAACCCCGGCAGCGCCTGTCCATCCTGCAGGCGGTAATCCGGTTTCAGCACCGGGTTATACCAGATATGCCGCTTCGGCCGTCCCAGACGACCAGCCACCCACCAGGTCAGCGCCACATCAATGGCATGGGCCGTACGTCCGGCCAGACCGGTATACCAGCCCGGCGCCTTCGGATGTGACGCAATGGGCGCACCGGTCAGGCGCCTTAACTGATGCGCACCACCGGCATGATCCGGGTGCATATGAGTGACCACTATCAGCTTCAGATCCGACAGCGGCCGTTTCAGACCCGTGCGGATATAATCACACAGCATACCGGTATCGGCGCGGCTGCAGCCGTCGAGCAGCAACAGACGGTCGGGGTATTCAACAAGATAAATATTCTGGATATAGCCTTTCAGGGTATGAATCTGCATCGCCTGCATATTGTTATTTCTGTTCATTGCAGAAGCGCGCAGCATACCAATCAGGCAATAAAAAAGCAGCCATCATGGCCACTGCTGTCCCACAGTTTTAACGAAATCTGTTTTCTGTAGACGACGTTTACATCCGCAACGCCCAATGCCTCGCAGGGGAACTTATCCCCTTGCCGGCGGGCGGACCCCAGCTTTTCGCTTTCTGGAGCGTAATCCTCATTCTCTCGATTTTTCCTGGTCACGCGCCCATGCGACATCCCTGTCGCTGCGCGCTCACCGGGCATCCATGCACGGCGGGCCGGAAAAATCATCATTCATTTCGGCGCTCCCAGAGGCGAAGGAGTGGCAGCCTTGACGCCGCTTTTCAATACCGCCCTTTCGCTGAATACTGGTCAACGACATGGCATTCAACCTGGTTGTGAATCGTATAAACAGACCGTAAGGCTGAGGTAAAACAGCGCCTCCGGGCTCGCCGCAGAAAGCGACGATATTTCCGACCTGCACGCAGGGACCCGGGCAAGTGACCCCGGCCATGGACAATTTTGACGGGATCAAAATTGAACAGCCACAGGCTGGCCCGCAGGGCGAAGGGCATGGGTGCCCGTAGTCTCACGATGGGTCACGCGGTCAGGAAATATCAAGGTTTCAAGGATAAACGAGCCAGACAGCGCGAAGCGGGTCTGTTTTTGCTCCTGCAAAACAGGCATTTCCGCCATCCATGGCGGTCAGGATTGCGCCCGTCCGGCGAGAGGGGGAAGTCCCCTCTATGAGGACAAGGGGACTGGGATTTTTCACAAACGTTTAAATAAAAATTTGTGGGACAGCAGCGGCCACCATGGCTGCTTTTTAACTTCCCCGGCCGCACACTCAGTCTGCGCGGGGTTCACGTGCCAGATATTCCTGCGACTGCATTTCCAGCATACGCGAGGTAGTCCGCTGAAATTCAAACTCCAGCTTACCCTGGCCGTAAATCGCAGCAATCGCCGCATCGGCCGACATAATGACTTTAACGCCACGGTCGTAAAATTCATCGATCAGGTTAATAAAACGGCGCGCCAGGTCGTCGTTTTTCGCACCCATCACCGGCACATTGGAAATCAGTATGGCGTTAAACTGCTTACCCAGTTCAATGTAATCGTTCTGCGACCGCGGGCCGTCACACAGCGCTTCAAATTCAAACCAGGCGACGTCATCACACACGGCCTTGGCCTGAATATTACGCCCAAGCACTTCCACATCGACATTTTTTTCAGTCTGACGGGGATCCGGGATAATGCGGTCGAAACAGTCCTGCAGACTTTTTTCGGCGCCACTGTCGAGCGGGTAATGGTACAGCTCAGCCTGCTCCAGTGAACGCAGGCGATAATCCACACCCGAATCGACGTTCACCACTTCAGTGTATTTATTCAGCAGTCTGATCGCCGGAATAAAGCGGTCGCGCTGCAGGCCGTCTTTATACAGACCGTCCGGTACGATATTGGAGGTGGCGACCAGGGTCACGCCACGGTCGAACAGTTCCTGCATCAGGCCACCAAGGATCATGGCATCGCCGATATCCGACACGAAAAATTCATCGAAACAGATAACCTGCGCTTCGTCAGCGATCTGATCCGCAATCTTCTGCAGCGGGTTCTTCTCCCCGGCCAGACGGGTCAGGTCACCATGCACCCGCTGCATAAAGCGGTGAAAGTGAGTGCGCATTTTACGGCTGATCGGCAGCGCTTCGTAAAAGGTATCCACCAGATAGGTTTTACCACGGCCAACACCACCCCAGAAATACAGGCCTTTTTCCGGTTCCGGCTTTTTCTTGCTCAGCTTGCCGGCCAGCTTGCCAAACATGCCCTGCTGACCGCGGCGCTTATCGGCCTCAACCAGATCTTCAAACAGGCGCTGCAGATGCTTGACTGCCATTTCCTGAGCCGCGTCATAGGCAAAATCATCGCGCTTCAGGTCTTCCTGATACAGTTCCCAGGGTGTACTCACGGGGTGTCTCCTGCGGAGAGTGATTCGGTGTTCGCTGCGCCGGGCGCCTGACGGCGCTCAGCGGCGGAATTTCAGGGCGCGAAATGTAGCGAACACGGCCCGAAAGTGCAAATCCTGAACAGCGAAAACACTGTTGATCAGGCGGGTAAATACGCGGCAATAACGGCGGCCAGATCGTCGCTGAGACTGGCTTTGAGATCGGTTAAACGGCCATGGAAGAAATGGCTGCCGTCCGCAAACACCTGAAAATGCGGGGTCGGCACCACCCGGGCAGCCCAGCTTTCCACCTCATCGAACGGCACCACTTCGTCGGCATCGCCCATGTAGACAAAGGTCTCAAACTCATGCGGCAGTGTATTCGGCGCATCGAAGTGATGCACCGCCGGCGCCAGTAACACCAGTGCCGCCAAAACATCCGGCGCGCGGCAGGCCGACAGACACGCCATACCGGCACCAAAAGAGAAACCGGCCAGAATCACCTTCTTCCAACCCAGCTCACGCTGCACATAATCTAGCACGGCCAGCACATCGTCCTGCTCGCCCCTGCCGTTGTCATGCACACCTTCACTGTGACCGACACCCCGGAAGTTAAAGCGTACCGCTGGCAGACCCAGTGCCGACGCCGTGCGGGTCACGGTGGTGACGACCTTGTTATCCATGGTGCCGTGGAATAACGGATGCGGGTGACACATCAGCACCCCCAGCTCTGTCTGCTGCGCGCCCTGCCAGCGCCCTTCCAGCTCACCGGCCGGCCCCTGAATCACAATCTTTTCTTCATGCGCCATGGCGCGGTTTCCTCAGCTGATCAATCAAAACAGAAAGTCCGTTGTGCGGACCGGGCTGAAGGGTATTACCTGCCTGTGCCACAGTGCAAACAGGCTGTTGCAAGTCTCCATATGCATATAGCCAAACGTTATTACGCCAACCTTCTTTTATGCCTGACGTCTTGATATATTTTCCGCCATTAAAACTGCCCGTCTTACTATCCCCGGGAGCCATCGGAACAAGATGACAGACTACAACCTGACCCACTTAAAACAGCTTGAAGCGGAGAGTATCCATATCATCCGCGAAGTCGCTGCCGAGTTTGATAACCCGGTGATGCTGTACTCCATCGGCAAGGACTCTGCCGTGATGCTGCACCTGGCACGCAAAGCCTTTTACCCGGGCAAGCCGCCCTTCCCGCTGATGCACGTCGATACCACGTGGAAATTCCGCGAAATGATCGAGTTCCGCGACAAAATGGCCAAAGAGATTGGCATGGACCTGATCGTGCACACCAATCAGGAAGGCGTCGCCCAGGGCATCGGCCCTTTTACTCACGGCTCCTCCAAACACACCGACGTGATGAAAACCCAGGCGCTGAAACAGGCGCTGGACAAGTATGGTTTTGATGCTGCCTTCGGCGGTGCGCGCCGCGATGAAGAGAAATCCCGTGCCAAAGAGCGCGTGTACTCCTTCCGTGACAGCAAGCACCGCTGGGACCCAAAAAACCAGCGTCCGGAGCTGTGGAACATCTACAACGGCAAGGTCAACAAAGGCGAAAGCATCCGCGTATTCCCGCTGTCGAACTGGACTGAGCTGGACATCTGGCAGTACATCTACCTTGAAGACATTCCGCTGGTGCCACTGTATTTTGCCGCCGAACGGCCGGTCGTCGAGCGCGACGGCATGCTGATTATGGTCGACGACGACCGTATGCCACTGGCCGAAGGCGAAGTGCCACAGATGAAATCCGTGCGCTTCCGTACGCTGGGCTGTTACCCGCTGACCGGCGCGGTGGAATCTGAAGCCGCCACGCTGCCGGAAATTATTCAGGAAATGCTGCTGACCACCACCTCCGAGCGTCAGGGCCGTGCCATCGACCACGACTCATCCGGTTCGATGGAGAAGAAAAAGCAAGAGGGTTACTTCTGATGAGTCACCAATCCGACCTGATTGCATCTGATATTCTCGAGTATCTGAAGCAACACGAAAACAAAGAACTGCTGCGTTTCCTGACCTGCGGTAACGTCGATGACGGTAAATCCACCCTCATCGGCCGCCTGCTTTATGATTCCAAAATGATCTATGAAGATCAGCTGGCATCCGTCACCAAAGACAGCGCCAAAGTCGGCACCACCGGCGACCGCCCGGACCTCGCCCTGCTGGTCGATGGTCTGCAGGCAGAACGCGAACAGGGCATTACCATTGACGTGGCTTACCGCTACTTCAGTACTGCCAAACGCAAGTTCATCATTGCCGACACCCCAGGACACGAACAGTACACCCGCAACATGGCCACCGGCGCATCCACCTGTGACCTGGCGATTATCCTGATCGACGCCCGCTACGGCGTGCAGACCCAGACCAAACGCCACAGTTTTATCGCCTCCCTGCTGGGCATCAAGCACGTGGTGGTGGCAGTCAACAAAATGGATCTGCTGGATTTCGACGAAGCCACCTTCAACCGCATCCGTGAAGACTATCTGGAATTCGCGCAGAAGCTGCACCTGGAAAACATCTACTTCGTGCCGATGTCCGCCCTTGATGGCGACAACGTGGTGGAAAAATCCGCCCGCAGCCCGTGGTACGACGGCCAGACGCTGATGGAAATTCTGGAAACTGTGGAAGTCGCCAAGGACAAAAACCTGCAAAACTTCCGTTTACCGGTGCAGTACGTCAACCGTCCGAACCTGGATTTCCGTGGTTTCTGCGGCACCATCGCTGCCGGCACCATTCATCCGGGCGACACCATCATGGCGCTGCCATCGCAGAAAACCAGCCGGGTTGAACGCATCGTTACCTTCGATGGCGATCTCGACGAAGCCTTCGCCGGTCAGGCCGTCACCCTGACGCTGGAAGACGAAATTGATATCAGCCGTGGCGATGTGATCGTCAAGATCGACGACCTGCCTGTCGTCGGCAGCAAGCTCAACGCCAACATCGTATGGATGACCGAACAGCCGCTGATTCCGGGCAAGCCTTATAACCTCAAGTTTGCTTCCGGCGCCACCGCCGGCACCATCAGCAAAATCCACCATCTGGTGGACGTCAACACGCTGCAACAGAGTCAGGCCGACGAGGTGAAACTGAACGAAATCGCGCTGGCCGAAGTGTCGCTGGATAAAGCCGTACCCTTTGACCCGTACAGTAAGATTCCAGGCACCGGTGCCTTCATCATCATCGACCGCATGAGCAACGTCACCATCGGTGCCGGCATGATCGTTGGTGCTGCCAACGACTCAGAAGATGACCGTCTGGTCACGGCAGAAGAGAAAGCACGCCGCTTCAGCCAGAAACCGGCCGTAATCGCCATCAACGCCGTTGAACCGCAAGCCATCGCCCAGGCACTGGACCGTCGCCTGTTCGAAATGGGGCGTGTGGCCGCCGTTGCCAGCAACGACAGTGCTCAGTTCCTGAAAGCGGCCGGCCTGGTCGCGCTGGTACCCGGTGGAGCCGACCACGCCGACCTCAGTCTGGCCGCCGATCATGAAACACTCGACAGCCTGATCGCTGACCTGCAGGAAGCCGGCATCATCTGATGCCCCGCCTGCCAGCGGCCCCGGCAGACGCCGAGGCCACTGAATCCGGCCCTGCCCCCGGCAGGGCTTTTTTATGCCCGCCATCCGGCCTGGCGGCCGCCGATACCGCTGCCGTCAGGCCGTTTACGACGGTGTTCTGAAGCCTTCCGGTAACTCTTTGATAAATATCAGAAAAAAGTGTTTGACAGGCCCGGAAATCTTGGCATAATACGCGCCACTTGAGAGGCACAACCCTCAGGTTGACGTGGCAATGTAGCTCAGCTGGTTAGAGCACAGCATTCATAATGCTGGGGTCGGCAGTTCAAGTCTGCCCATTGCTACCACTTATTCTGAACCCTGCCCGGTTAGCAAGCACTAACTTGGCGGGGTTTTTTACATGGAAATGGAATGAGTTATATAAAGGATTTATTCAGCCTAAGCGAAGAAAAAACATCCGCAAAGAACCTCTTTATATTTGCCACAGGTTCTAGCTTAGGGTTATTTTTAATCTATCTTCTCATCACACAACTACGCGCTAAGCTTGCATTGGTCGAAACAATAACCGCAATCTTAGTCCCTATAGTTTTTGTAACCGGATTTTTTGTCGGCGCACTTATAGGGAAAGTCGTAATAAATGCAGCAACTTGGATAAAACTTCAGGCAATACAAGCAAGCAATAGAAAAAAAGAACTATTAATAAAAAAGGAAAAAGAAGATAAATTTGAACAGGAAAAGAATGAAGAATTAAAAAAATTTAGATCTTTAATAGAACACCTAAACACAGTCGAAACGATGATCATTGAAGGAATCGCATTTACCGGTGACACAAGACTTAGCAACCACCAAAAAGAAATAAGAGAAATGAATAGTGCTAAACTAATCAAGCAAGTATACGATTTTGGAAACAACGAAAGTCTATATGGACTACCAAGCCCCGAACATCAAAAAATAGTTTTAGAAGAATGCGATAAAAAAGGCGAAAGAAAACTAAAAGAACAAAAAGAAAAATATGGAACAGCAATAGACAATATCATATCTCTTTTTAAAAAAGATGAAAAAAACAAAGCCTCAATAAAAGAATTAGCAATATTGAAATATTCAAAATTAGGCTACTTCAGCAGAGAAATAGAGCAAGAAAAGAGACAAATAACACTAGATAGAAATATATATCTATATCTAAACAATAAAAATCCAAACACATACAATTACGTCATCTATTTAAAAGACGTCAAAGACTAATAAAACAACCCCACCACTCTAGCCCTTTCCCCAAGCCTGCAGCTTTTAAGCGGGTTTAAGTCCAAGACCTGATTTAAATAGTCCGGGGACAGATGACTGTAACGCATGGTCATCTTCAGATCGGAGTGACCGAGTACCTTTTGCAGCGTGAGGCCATTTCCTAAAAGACAGGGCCGCCGTTCATCATGAAATATGATGCGAAGGTATGGCGCAGGATATGAGTCCTCTGCCCTTCCGGAAACTTATTCCCGGTTAATCCGGAAGCCGTAAGCTCCTGATCAGCCCAGCATCAGCCAGATGCCGACCAGTGCCATCAGCGCGCCGGAGATACGGTTTAACAAGCGTATCCGGCCGTGGCTGTTGAGGAACTGGCCCAGACTGCGGCCGCCCACGGCGTACAGCATCAGGCACAGAAATTCGATCAGCAGGATCAGGAATAAAAGAACCGGCCACTGCACCAGAAACGGTTTGCCGGCATCCAGAAACGGCGGCAACAATACGGCATGAAAAGCCCAGCCTTTCGGATTGGCAGCGGCGGTAATAAAGCCCTGCCGCATCAGCTGAGCCGGCACAACCGGCCCGCGGCTCTGACCGGCCACCGCCAGCTTGCCGCGCGAATGCCACAGTTGCCAGCCGAGATACAGCAGATACAGGCCGCCAACAATACGGAAGGCCAGAAAGGCTGCCGGAAAATTCAGCATCAGCGTGGCCACGCCCACCGCGGCACAGGTAGAGACCATCCCCAGAGCAGTCAGCTCCCCCAGCGACATCCACAGAGCGCCACGCATCCCGATACTCATACCGGTACTCATGGCCAATGTCATGGCCATGCCCGGTGTCACGGAGACAAAAAAGAAGGTGGGAATAAAAGCCGTAAGAATCAGTAAATCAGGCATAAGAGTAACGGTGAAAAACACCCGGACGACACAGCGGGCAGCGATAGTAACAGCGCCATCACGCCGGCGCCACAGGCGCAGAAACAGCAAAAGGCTCAGGCCTGCTCCGTCAGCCGCTCAGTCGGGCCACTGCCAGGGTGGTCTGTCCAGCGGATGAATACCCGGAACCTGAGTCGAGCCCAGTTCTTTTTCCAGATGTATGGCATGGCAGGCATCGCTTTCTTCCAGCGCGGCAATCAGGCGTGGCGCATGAGTCACCACCCACAGCTGACTGTGTTCCGCAGCATGCAGAATCAGCCGTCCCAGCGCCGGTAATAAATCCGGATGCAGGCTGGTTTCCGGTTCATTCAGCACCATCAGTTCCGGCGGTCTGGGGGTCAGCAGTGCCGCCACCCAGAGAATATAACGCAGGGTACCGTCCGACAGTTCCGCTGCCGACAACGGCCGCAGCAGCCCCTGCTGGTGAAAATGCAGATAAAACAATCCCTCACGGTTGCGGGTCACTTCCAGGTGCGCACCGGGAAAAGCGAAATCAATGGCGTCGTCCAGCGCCTGCTGATCACCGATTTCCATAATGGTGGACACCGCTGCCGCCAGATCACGGCCGTCGTGATGCAGTACCGGCGTACGCGTCCCCAGCTGCGGCTGACGTGCCGGCGCATCCCGGTCGGTGCGGAAATGATCGTAAAAACGCCAGCGGCGGATTTTCTCACGCAGCAGAAACAGTTCCGCTGTGCTTTCCACATCCGCAACCTGATCAAACATGGAATCAAAATTGTCGATATGCTGACTCACCACCCGCCATTCATTGCCGCTCCGGGCACGCACCAGCGGCCCTTTGCGTTCCACCAGCACCGACGAGCGGCGCAGCAGCGGGCCGTGCCAGATACTTTCAGCTTTAATTTCCGGATCGCCACTGAACAGCGTCGGCCAGGAAACCGGCTCCGGCAGACCCAGGCTGATGGCGTAACCGTAATCCTGCGCCGCAAACCCCAGCCGCAGCCGGCGGGGGCTGCGTTGCGCCACCTCTTCCACCGGCACCTCACCCTGACGCATGGCCCGTGACAACGTCGCCGGTCCGGCCCAGTAGGCAGAGCTCATACCGCCATCCTGCGCCAGCGCACTGACCACCCCGCCACGGCCGGCCTGAGACAGCAGCCGCAGAGCTTTATAAAGATTGGATTTACCACTGCCATTGGGGCCGGTGATCACATTCAGCCGGCCCAGCGGAATCGTCAGGTCGAGCACTGAGCGGTAATTACTGATGGACAGTGCGGTAAGCATGTCTTTATCCCTGTGTTATGTCTGTGGATAACAGCCCTTTCAAGCCGGTACCAACCCCGGCAACAGTTTCAGGTACAATAGCATCTTTTTTAACAGGTATTTTTATGGCCCTCAAAGCCACGGTATTTAAAGCAGAACTTATGGTGTCGGATCTGAACCGGCACCATTATGCAACCTACCCACTGACCATTGCTCTGCATCCGTCGGAAACCAGCGAACGTATGATGGTGCGTCTGCTGGCTTTCGCCCTCAATGCCGCCGACAACCTGGAATTTACCCGCGGCCTGAGCAACGATGACGAACCCGACCTGTGGGCTCACAGCCTGGATAATCAGACCGAACTCTGGATCGAACTGGGACAGCCGGATGAAAAACGTATCCGTAAAGCCTGCGGCCGTTCACAGCAGGTAAAAATTTATGGTTACCATGGCCGTGCTGCCGATATCTGGTGGGAAGGTATGGAAAAGGTCTGCCGTCGTTTCAGCAATCTGCAGGTATTCAGTCTGGATGCCGCCGCTGTCTCTCAGCTGGATAACCTGGCGGACCGCAGCATGCGCCTGCAGGCGACCATTGAAGACGATACCCTGTGGCTGGGTAACGATGAACAGACAGTTGAAATCCGTATCAGCCAGCGCCAGTAATCTGCAGGCGGGTTACGGCTGCTGCACCTGCAGAATACGCTGCAGTTCGCCGCTGTCCTGCAGCGCCTTGATTGCCTGATTAAACTGCTGCGTCAGCTGCCGGCCCCGTTCGTCATTATGAAAGGCGAAAAATACCGGGTACTGAGCCATAGGGTGACCACTGTCATGATGAATCCGGTCCGTCACACCCTGCTGACGGGCGGCAGCCAGGGCCGACACTTCATCACCAAGAAACACATCAATGCGTCCGGCCACCAGCTTACGGATATTCTGCGGATCGGTAATGGTTGAGTGATAACGGGCACCGCTGACATTCAGCAGACGACTGGAATAGGTAAAACCTTCGGTATAACCGACCCGCTTGCCGCTCAGTTGTTCAGCATCAGTAATCAGCGGCTCATCAATGCGGGTAAAGGCATAAATACGTTTGTCGCTAAACGACGCGGTGGCACTGTAATCCGTTTCCATCGCCACCGCCAGCGCCGGAAACAGACCATCCAGACGGCCGCCGGCAAACGCTTCACGCGTACGCTGTGCCGGCAACAGAACGATCTGCACCTCAAGCCCGGCTTCTGCCGCCACGGCGCGGGCAAGATCAACAAAGACACCCTTATCTGACGATTCCGACAGCAGTGGTATATGGAATGTCCCCAGACGGACAGTATCTGCCGACACCCACATTCCGGACATCAGCCCGGCAATCAGCAACAGAAAACGCACAGTAAGCCTCACCCGTTCAGGCAGTGGTCTGAATAACCACTTAATTATAGTGAGAATAGCCGGTATCGGGCACCTGGCGTAGCCCCGCAGCCGCCAATCTTTATTTGTGATGTTTATTTTTCTTTTCGCTATGCCCGCCCGGGTGCGCAGCGGCGGAGCGCTGCAGCGACCGCACCTGCTCTGCCCGGTTCTGGTGGTAGAACTCCGTCAGCCAGCGGTACAGTTGCGGATGTTTCTTTTCCATCAGCTCCGGGCGCTCAAAAAAGTACTCGGACGCCACGGCAAAAAATTCTGCCGGGTTGGTGGAGCCATAGCGGGAAATACCGGTGCGTTCGCGTTCGATCTCATGAATTTTCTTCTGCACCAGCGCAAACCAGCCTTGGCTGACACGATAGTTTTCCAGCCGTTCCGGAAAGCCATCCATCGTGCCGTCGGCCAGATCAATCAGATGGGCGAACTCATGGATACCGACATTGCGCTTATCCTGCGAATTATCGAAACCGGCATGCAGATCCGGTTTACTCAGCGCCAGTTTGCCGCTCAGCGGACCGGTCCCCACCAGCCCGGCGATCAGCGAATCGGGCTGCCCGCATTCAAACTGAGTGTTGAACAGTCCGGGCAATAAAAATATACCGTCGACATTCAGGTAATGCCAGTCCGGAAACGCCCACACCGGAATCACGGCACTGGCACCGACCAGCAGCCGGTCTTCATCCGTGACTTCCACTGCCACGCCGCCTTCAATGCGGGTGGTGGCAAGAAACACCTGAATGCGGTAACGGAACAGTGCCTGTTCGTCGTCACTCAGCAGCCGGTAAAAGGCCACGTGCCGCTGCAGATACTCCGACCATTCAGGCTGCCACAGGGGTAATTCCGGTTGCTGGCCATTAAGCCACGCCTGCAGTTCATGCAGCAGACTGTTAATCAGAGTCATAGCATCCGCCTCAGCGCTGTATTTCCAGCAGTTCGACCTCAAAAATCAGCAAAGATCCCGGCGGAATCTTCCCCGCCTGACGGTTGCCGTATGCCAGCGCTGCCGGAATCCAGAAGCGGGTTTTTTCGCCCGTGGTCATCAGCTGTACGCCTTCGGTCCAGCCGGCGATCACGCGGTTCAGCGGAAACGCGATCGGCTGCTGCCGCTGCACCGAGCTGTCGAACACGGTGCCATCCAGCAGCGTGCCGTGATAATGCACCAGCACCTGATCAGTTGCCGCCGGGTGCTCTGAACCACTGCCGGCCTGCAGCACTTCATACTGCAGCCCACTGGCCGTTTCCTGCACGCCTTCACGCTGACGGTTTTCAGCCAGAAAGCGTTCGCCCCCGGCAATATTTTCCTGCGCCTTTTTACCACCCACACCGGCGCGGCGCAGGGCGTAAATCAATAGTCCGGCGATCACCGCCAGCAGAATAATATCGAGCATCTTGTCCTCCTGTGTGCGGCGATTCTATCGGCAGTGGCTGTCAAAGGCGAATGCTCTGGACGCACCGGCGACACTGACGTATAAAACATAACCCCAGCGGCATATAACAATAAGGAGCAGCCATGCACAGCACCACCCCCACCGATATCGTCTTTATCCACGGCATGTGGTGTACCCCGGCGGCATTAGCCCCGCTGGCCGAATTTTTTCGCGTCCGCGGTTACCGCTGTCATCTGCCTTCCCTGCGTTTTCACGATCAGACACAACCACCGGCTGCTGCCCTCGGCACAACCAGCCTGCTCGATTATGCCGCCGATCTGGAAGCCCTGATCCGCAGCCTGCCACAGCCACCGGTTCTGATCGGGCACTCCATGGGCGGCCTGCTGGCCCAGATACTCTGCGCCCGTGGCCTGGGCCGTCAGGCCGTGCTGCTGGCACCAGCCTCCCCGGCCGGCATTCATGCCCTGTCGCCGTCGGTGATACGCAGCTTTGCCGGCGTTATGGCGCGCTGGGGATTCTGGAAAAAAGCGAACCGCCTGTCCCCCGCGGCCGCCCGCTATGCGCTGTTCAACGGGCTGCCGGCAGCGCAGGCAGACGCCGCCATTGAGGCCATGTGTTATGAGAGCGGCCGTGCCGCGTTTGAAATTGGTTTCTGGCTGCTGGATGCACGCCACGCCAGTGCCGTCGACGCCGCTGCCGTAACGCAGCCGTTACTGGTGATCAGCGGCGCACAGGATCATATTACCCCGGCTGCCGTGCATAAACGCATCGCCGCCCGTTACGCGCAGGCAGAGTACCGCTGTTACGCCGGTCATGCGCACTGGCTGATGGCCGAACCCGGCTGGGAAAAGATCGCCGGCGATATTGCCGGCTGGCTGGAGAAGGCTGAGGAGCGCTGATGCGCTCCTCAGTATTTTGATAATTCTTTGTCGTCCCTGAAAACTTTTTCACCGACGTTTTCGACTTTCATCAGCGCATGCAGCGAATTGGACAGGAATTCCCGCTGATAGAGCACGCCCACCACCACAGTGGCGGCCAGTGCAAACGCAGCCGGGTGAATAAACCAGGCCAGCACCGACAGAGAAAAATACAGCGAGCGCAGACCATAGTTATAACTGCGGCTGGCCTGGTCGATCACTTTCGCGGCGTAGATCGCAAAACTGCGCCGCTCCGCCGCCGTCACCGAGTCGTCGCCTGGCATAGGTGCCGCGCCCACCAGTACCGAGGCAAAACCAAACTGGCGCATGGACCAGGTGAAAGTAAAAAACGAATAAATAAACACGCCGATCAGCGTCGCTAGTTTCAGCTCCAGCGTCATCAGGGTATCCACGACCACAAACGACACTCCGCCCAGCATACCCTGCACTTCGTCCACCGCCGTCATGGCCGTCAGCAGACCGGCCAGAATCAGCACACAGGAGGAGGCAAAAAAGGTGACGTTGCGTTCCAGGTTAGCCAGCAGCGACGCATCGCCCACGCGGACTTCCCGTTGCAGCAGGCGGCGCATCCAGTTGATCCGGTGCACGTGCAGCACCGATGACAGCGACGCCGAGGTTTTGGCCTTGTATTTTGAAAACTGGGTGTAGGCCACCCAACAGAAAATAAACCAGAACAGACTGACCCAGTTCATCAGGCCGATTTCGAGCATAGACTAATAATCCCGTTACTGAAGTTTCTTATAAAAGAATAGCCGGAAACCCGCCGTATTTATATCGTAAAAATACTTGTCAGCCGGGAAAATTGTGCGACTATGCGCCGGGTCAGGCCAGCGTTGGCCAGACCCTGACCACTCTGCCGGAGAAGACGATGAAAAAAGCAAAAGGGGCTGCCGTAAAAGCACCCAAAGCCCGCAACCTGCACGCCTGTGCAGCGATTATGCGTAAAGGTGGTGCCCACCAGCGCAGTGAGAAAGCCAGCCGCAACGCCGGTAAACGACAACTGCAGAAGGCAATGCGTGAGGGGGGCAACAGCTCCCCTTTTTTATGCCTGTCTGCCGCCTGATCTGCCCGCCCCGCTTAGCCTCTGATATACCCCACCAGCCGCTGAATCTTCACATCCGATAACTGCCGGTAGTCGAAATATGGACACAGCAGAATGCCCGATGGCCGGTGCCGCGCGAAATCCGTATCCAGCCAGTGCAGCTGTTGCGTCAGCCCCAGTGCCTGGGCATAGCCTTTGCCCAACAGCAGGCGTACGGCCTCTGCGCGCTGAGTGCTGTCCGGCGGGGTAAATATCAGCGCTTCCTGCCCACCCGCCTGCAGCAGTTGCCGGTCACGCAGATCCTGCCAGCGGCGGATACCGTCCTGCTGCAAACGCTGAGGGCTGAGTTCCGCCACCAGCTTGGCGTAAACGTTAAAAATCTTGCGCCAGTGATTGCCGGTCGCACTGGCAATATGGCCGATTTCACCGGCACTCATGGGCCGCAGCCGGTCGAGTGTTTCATATTCCGCCAGCGGTGGCCGGTTGGCGATATACACCTGCAGCGATGCCTGCGCACTGCCCAGCCCGGCGGTGTGATCCGGCACCGTCATATTGAACGCTGATTGACACGCTGCATTAATTCTTCCGCGCTTTCTTTGCGCTCCGAATAGCGGTCCAGCAGGATATCGTTACGGTCACGGGTCAGCAGAGTGAATTTCACCAGCTCTTCCAGCACATCGACAATACGGTCGTAATACGGTGACGGTTTCATGCGGTCGTTATCATCAAATTCCGCCCAGGCCTTGGCCACCGATGACTGATTGGGAATCGTCAGACAGCGCATCCAGCGACCCAGGATACGCATCTGATTCACGGCATTGAATGACTGTGAACCACCACAGACCTGCATCACCGCCAGCGTTTTCCCCTGCGTCGGCCGTACCGCCCCCATGCTCAGCGGTATCCAGTCAATCTGCGCTTTCATAATCCCGGTCATGGCGCCATGCCGTTCCGGCGAACACCACACCATGCCCTCACACCACTGCACCAGCTCACGCAGCTGCTGCACTTTGGCGTGTGACTCATCACTGTCATCCGGTAACGGCAATCCGGAGGGATTAAAAATACGCGTTTCTGCCCCCATCGCCTGCAGCAGACGCGCACTCTCTTCCACCACCAGGCGACTGAAGGAACGCTGCCGCAGGGAACCGTATAACAGCAGGATTTTAGGTTTATGCCGCGACGGCTTAACCGCCAGCAGCTGCTCAGCATCCGGCACCTGAAATACCCCTTGCGCCAGATTCGGCATATCGTCCATTACCCTTCCCCTTAAAATCGGTGTTTATTGGCAAATGCCACCAGCGACAGCATCACCGGCACTTCCACCAGCACGCCCACCACCGTGGCCAGTGCGGCACCGGAATGCAGACCAAACAGTGAGATCGCCACCGCCACCGCCAACTCAAAGAAATTACTGGTGCCGATCATACAGGCCGGTGCGGCAATGTTGTGACTGAGATGAATGCGGCGGGCAATAAACCAGGTAATAAAAAAGATGCCGTAAGTCTGCAGCAACAGCGGAATGGCGATCAGCACAATATCAAACGGTTTGGCCATAATGGTCTGCGCCTGCAGGCCGAACAGAATGACCACGGTGGCAATCAGGCCGAGAATGGAAAAAGGTTTGATGGCCGCGACAAAACGCTGCAGCCGCTGCGCGTGATGATCGGCCGACAGCAACCGGCGCGTCAGAATACCCGCTGCCAGTGGCAGGACCACATACAGTACCACCGATAACAGCAGGGTTTCCCACGGCACCTGAATATCGGATACGCCCAGCAGAAATGCCGCAATCGGGGCGAAGGCAAAAATCATAATGATGTCATTCACCGACACCTGCACCAGGGTGTAATTGGCGTCGCCGCGGGTCAGCTGACTCCAGACGAAGACCATGGCAGTACAGGGTGCCACCCCCAGCAGAATCATGCCGGCAATGTATTCACCCGCCGTCTGGGCATCCACCAGCCCGGCAAAAAAGACGCGGAAAAACAGCCAGCCAAGCAAGGCCATGGAAAAAGGTTTGACCAGCCAGTTGATCACCAGCGTCAGCACCAGCCCCTGCGGTTTTTTACCGATATCGCGGATGGAGGAAAAATCCACCTGCACCATCATCGGATAAATCATCAGCCAGATCAGCACCGCCACCGGCAGATTCACGCGCGCCACTTCCAGCCCGGCGATCAGCGCAAACAGATCCGGTAACAACAATCCCAGAGCAATACCAGCAATAATACCGGCGCCGACCCACAGAGTTAAAAAGCGCTCAAAAATACCCACAGTTACAACTCCGCCGCCTGCATAAAGGCCTGTCTGATGTCATCGTCTGACAGACTCTGCCAGTGATATTGCTGCAGGCGCTGACAACGCTGCTGCAGGGTTTCTGCCACCGCCGTGAACAGCTGCTGCTGTTTTTCTGCATCGGTTTCTTTCGACGGATCGGGCAGCCCCCAGTGCACCTTAATACTCCTGCCCATCCACAACGGGCAGGCTTCACCGGCTGCGTTGTCACACACCGTGATCACCACCTGCGGCTGATATTCAGCAAATTCATCCCAGCCCTGGCTCTGCAGACCGGAGGTACTGATGCCCCGCTGCTGCAGAAAAGCCAGCGTGCCCGGATATACCTCACCGGCCGGCTGGCTGCCGGCACTGCGCACTTCAAACTGCTCACCGGCTTCTGCACGGCAGATGGCTTCGGCCAGAATGCTGCGGCAGCGGTTATGGGTGCAGACAAATAACAGTCTGAGTTTTCCGGATTCAGTCACAACAGGCTCCTGTTAAGGCTTCACTGAGCTGGTCAATACGCTGGCGGCTGGCCAGCAGTGCGTTGTCGATAACCCCGGTCACCCAGTCTTCGAGCTGCGGATGCAGACGGTAGTAAACCCACTGGCCACGTTTTTCACTCTGCAGCAGGCCGCATTCACGCAGCGGCGCCAGATGACGGGAGACTTTGGGCTGACTGACCTGCAGCGCATTCATCAGATCGCACACACACAGCTGCCCGCGCGCTTTCAGCAGCAGCACCAGTGACAGACGGGTGTCGTCACTCAGACATTTGAACAGGGTTAACGGCTTCATAGGCGGCATAGTATATATGGATTTCCATATATACAAGACAGCAATCAGACATTGTGCTGCTGTGGGCCCGATTGCCCCTTATCAGAACGCCCCAATCTGGCTAGGCTATCGCCCACAACAAATACAACAAGCAATACAGAGGAGCCGGCGATGACAGAACCCCACAAGCCCTACCACCTGATTGTGTTTGGCGCGACCAGCTTTGTCGGCCAGATTCTGACCCGCTACCTGGCCGGCCGCTATGGCATTGGCGGCGGGCTGAAATGGGCCATTGCCGGCCGCTCACAGAGTAAACTGGAACAGCTGCGCGCCGGACTGGAACCGGCATCCGGTGCCGCCGGTGAACTGCCTCTGCTGCTCGCCGATGCCGGTAATGACGAACAGTTGTGGGCCCTGTGTGGCCAGACCCGGGCCATCGTCTCCACCGTCGGCCCCTACGCCCTGTACGGCGAACCACTGGTGCGCGCCTGCGCCGAAACCGGTACCGATTACTGCGACCTGACCGGTGAACCACAGTGGATCCGGAAAATGATCGACCGCTATGAAGACATTGCCAGGGCATCCGGTGCGCGCATTGTGCATTGCTGCGGCTTTGATTCCCTGCCCTCGGACCTTGGGGTGCATTTCCTGCAGCAGGAAGCCATCCGCCGCTACGGCTGCCCGGCCTCCGGGGTGAAAATGCGGGTAAAAGCCGCCAAAGGCGGCCTGTCCGGTGGCACCTTTGCCAGCATGCTCGAACTGACCCGCGAAGTGATGGCCGACCCGGCGCTGAAGAAACTGCTCGCCAACCCGTATGCCCTGTGCCCGGCCGGTCATGGCTTCCGCACCCGCCAGCTCAATCAGAAAGGGCTGGCGAAGGACACCGACCTGCTCAGCTGGAGCGTGCCCTTTATCATGGCCGCCATTAATACCCGCGTGGTGCACCGCTCCAATGCCCTGCTGGATAACGGCTACGGTGATGACTTCCGCTATGACGAAGCCATGCTCTGTGGCCGTGGCCTCCGTGGCTGGCTGACCGGCGCCATGATTGTGGGTGGCCTTGGTGCCTTTCTGCTGGCAGCGGCCTGGCGCCCCACGCGCACTCTGCTGCAGCGCTATGTGCTGCCCAAACCCGGTGAAGGTCCGGGCACAGAGCAACAGCAGCAGGGTTATTTTGATATCCGCTTTATCGGCCGTACCAGCGATGGCCACACCCTGGTCAGCAAAGTGACCGGTGACCGCGATCCCGGCTATGGCTCCACCGCTAAAATGCTGGGTGAAGCAGTGGTTGCCCTCGCCTGTGACTGTTATGACCCGCAGGGCAATAAACAGTATCACCCGGGTGGCTTTCCGACACCGGCCGCCATGTTCGGGCAGCTACTGACCGAACGGCTGCAGCAGAATGCCGGACTGACGTTCGAAATTCTCGGCTGAAAACCACGCTCTGTTCTCACCGCTGGTCAGCAGGGACTACCGGTGAGAATGAATCTGGTTTAACCTGTCCCGGTCAACTGAGACTTTCATCAACAGAAACAGACAAAGTTGACAAGATCAGGGGAAGATCCACGTCGAATCACACAAGTTGACACTGTTCAGCTTGCTGCCATGGCCGGATCGGTCTAGCCTCTTTTACTGGATCTGTATCACGGATATCCGGACTGGCATTAATGACGACGATAACAACATAAACCAGACACCATGACCCATCCGCCGAACAACTCACCCATCGATTTCAGCCGTGTTAACAGCTACAAGGCTGTTGCCACCATTCTCGATAGTCTGGATGCCCTTGTTTATGTCGCCGACATGGAAACCCACGAACTGATCTTCTTTAACGATTACGGCCAGACCCGCTGGGGAGCACCACAGGGGCGCCGCTGCTGGGAAGTCCTGCAGAAGAATCAGAACGGACCATGCGAGTTCTGCAGCAATCACCGACTGACCGACCCCGGCGGCGAACCGAACGGCGTCTATGTATGGGAATTCCAGAATACGCAGAACGGCCGCTGGTATCAGTGCCGTGACCAGGCGATCCGCTGGATCGACGGCCGGCTGGTGCGCATTGAAGTTGCCACCGATATCACTGAACGCAAGCTCATGGAGCAGCAGCTGGAAGAAGCCCGTAATCAGGCAGAACACCTGGCTAACACCGATATGCTCACCGGGCTGAATAACCGCCGGGCATTTTTCAACCTCGGTGAACAGCTGATGAAAGAGGCCGCCCGTTTCTGTCAGCCGGTATCACTGATTATGTTCGATCTCGATTATTTCAAACAGATCAACGACCGCTACGGTCATGCCGGCGGCGATGCCGTACTGGTCAATATCAGCAGCATCATCCGCAACACGGCCCGTGAGGCCGATATTGTGGCCCGTCTGGGCGGCGAAGAATTTGCCGTCCTGCTGCCGCAGACCGGGTTTGAACAGGCCACCAATCTGGCCGGCCGCCTGCGTGAGGCGCTGGTGGAAAACAACACGGAATTCAATGGCCAGCAGATCCCCTGCACTGCCAGTTTCGGCATCAGCTGCGCTGACATTCCGTCTGCCATGACCCTTGATCAGCTGCTGTCGCGCGCAGATCACGGCCTGTATGTGGCCAAACGCAATGGCCGCAATCAGACGGCCTCAGAAACCGCCGGCTGATCAGCCATTCAGGCGCTCCACTTCGGCCAGCCCGCCCAGTACCAGATACTCTTCCTCGCCCGGCAGCACCCCCGGCAATAACCCCGGAAACCAGACCACTCTGGCCAGCGGTACCTCAACCTGCAGCAGATGATCACCAAAGGCATGAGCACAGTCTTTCGATGAGGTAAACGAATTGAGGTTATTCAGCAGCAGGACATAACGCTTATCACCGAGTGACTGCAGTATTTCATGCTGTCGCCAGCCATTGGCCCCGCGGTACAGCGGCAGATGGCGGCGGCCGGAAAAGCGGCGCAGCAATTCGTACTGACACCAGGCATATAACAGATCAAGCTGCGCCTCCAGCGCATTGGTATTGTACAGACCCCTTGCCCGTTGCTGCTGATACGCCCGCCACGTCTCACTGTCTTCCTCCCCCAGCAGACCGCGGTGATAACGGGTGCGCAGACCGAAACGCGATTCCGCCCAGCCCTTCAGAACGGCCGCTTCCTGACTGTCGGCATCAAACATCCAGCCACGCAGCAGGCGCAGATAATCTGCTTTCCGGCGCGGCATTTTTCCCGCCGGCGAGAACCCCGCCTGTTCCGGATGGTCGAGCAGAAAACAGGCGCTCATATAATCACGGAAGCACAGTGCGCGGCTCTCCAGCCGTGTAACAGGCTGCAGACTGCGGAAAAATGCCCGGTGCAGTTCAGCAACGCCGTCCAGCTCCAGAGGCTGTGGCGATTTCTGAAATAAAACACTGCCATGTACTTCTGCCGGCAGGTTACAGCGGTTAAGCCGCAACCCGGCCGAAGCCGGAAACACCGGGTAATGCGCCGGATCCATATTCAAACTCAGCAAAGCCGCCACTTTCTGTTCAGACGATTCAGGGGAAGCCGCATAATAAACCCTTATAAACTGCATTGTTATTGATCCGTGCCGGGTCTGCACAGGGAGGTCGGAATGATCACACTTGAACAGAGGTTCCAGGGCTGCCTGCTCGGCCTTGCCTGCGGTGATGCACTGGGCACCACACTGGAATTCCGCCCGCGTGGCACCTTTGAGCCACTGACCGACATGAGCGGCGGAGGTCCGTTCAATCTCAGTCCGGGCCAGTGGACCGATGATACCTCCATGGCACTCTGTCTGGCGGAATCCCTGCTGGCCAGACAGGGATTCGACGCCGATGATCAGATGCAGCGTTATGTGCGCTGGTGGCAGGAAGGATATCTCAGCAGTACCGGCCGCTGTTTTGACATCGGCAACGCCACCAAAGCCGCGCTGCACGAATACCTGCACAGCGGTGATCCCTTTGCCGGCTCCCGTCATCCCCTGGCGGCCGGCAACGGTTCACTGATGCGTCTGGCGCCCGTGGTTATGTATTATTTTCCCCACCACGAACAGGCCGTTACCTTCGCCGGCGACAGCTCACGAACCACCCATGCCGCTGCCGAATGCATTGACGCCTGCCGCTACCTGGCATCACAGCTGATGATGATCTTTCACGGCGCCGATAAGGATGCCCTCAGCGCCGGCGACTATGAGCCCCGCACACGGAAAATTGCCGCCGTTCAGGGTGGCTCCTATCTGCAGAAAGACATCAGCCATATCCGTGGCAGTGGCTACGTGGTCGACAGCATTGAGGCCGCATTATGGTGTTTTCACCGGCATGACAATTACCGTGATGCCGTACTGGCTGCCGTCAATCTCGGCGATGATACCGACACCACCGCCGCTGTCTGCGGTCAGCTGGCCGGCGCCTATTACGGCATCAATAATATTCCCCCGCAGTGGCGGGAAAAAATCAGCATGAAAGACTTTATTCTCACCACCGCCAGCGCGCTGCTGCCGGACCCCGGAGACGCTCAGGGCCTGCAGGTTTTACGACAAACATAACGCCGGTCTGTCACCAGCTGCGAAACATTATCTCTCCCGCATTTGCTTTGTGCTGAATACGACAATGTATCCCGCACGGCTGATTCCCGTCTGTCAGTTTTCTTACATGCCGCTCTGAAATTCAATTAAATTAACTGAAATCAACCGTTTAAACGCCTGTCTGCGCTGGCATACGTCCTGCAATCAGTGATGCAAGACGCAGTGTTACAACACTGCCTTATCATTGATCCAGGGAGTATGACTATGGCTAAGATCGGTCTTTTCTTCGGCAGTAATACCGGTAAAACCCGTAAGGTTGCCAAGATGATCAAAAAGAAATTCGAAGATGACGAACTGATGGCAAAGCCGCTGAATGTAAACCGCGCAGAGCCGGAAGAGTTTGCGGCCTTTGATTTCCTGCTGCTGGGAACGCCCACGCTGGGCGAAGGTGAATTACCGGGCCTGTCATCTGACTGTGATGCCGAAAGCTGGGAAGAATTTCTGCCGAAAATTGAAGACATGCGCTTCGATGGTAAAACCATCGCTATTTTCGGCCTCGGGGATCAGGTCGGTTACCCGGATGAATTTCTTGATGCCATGGGTGAACTGCACGAATTTTTCACAGAGCGTGGAGCCCGGGTCGTGGGGGAAAGTTCAACCGAAGGGTTTGAATTTGAAAGTTCCCAGGCGGTGAACGACGATGGCAGGTTCGTTGGCCTGGCGCTGGACCTGGATAACCAGTCCGCCCAGACCGAAGACCGCCTTAACGCCTGGCTGAATCAGATTGCACCTGAATTCGGCCTGCCTGTCTGATTTTTGCTCTCCACTTTCCTTCTGTGCCTTGCGCAGCCGGGTGACCGGCTGCGACTTTTTAAACACCCGGTTACCACACATTTCTGACGGAATAAATCCGGTTTCTGAAAGTGGCATCACCCCACACAATAGTAATTACAGCCTGACAATCAGACTGAAAGGACGCCCGATCTCAGCGGATAAAAGGATTTACCGGTGAAACAACTGTTCATCAGCTGATGACCCGCTGCAATTACAGGCACTTGATGCCAAAAGTGGCACCTTGCTTTGGACCTGGGAACCGACTTCAGGCACGGATACAGGTTTTCACCGCAATATCATTGCCACGTCCGATCTGATATTTGCCAGCACAGACAAATATACGTATGCCATTAGCCGCTCATCACACCAGACGGTGTGGAGTACGGAAGAACCCGGGATGTTATCCATTACACCAAACCGCCACCTTGTGATTGCAACCGGTGCAGAAGACAGTGATGGCCGCATTGTCGCCTATGATCTGAATCAGTAAATTCTACCGGGTTCCGGCAAACAACAACCCGGAACCCGACCCGGAAAATCATGACAGAATAATTACACAAACATTCACTGTCGTTATATTCACAATATTCAGCCAATTTCTTCCCTGCTGCTTGCCCTGGCCCATTATCATCATTACATTCCGTTAACGGCAATATACTGTCAATGGAATGCATATGGACCGGTTACTCAGAATCTTATTTATTCTCTTCACCACCCTGTCTGTACAGGCGGAAGTATCAGCCGCAGACGATATCGATATCGATATCTACGGACACTTACCTACCCTCAGGTCCATGGCTATATCGCCTTCCGGTGAAAGGCTCGCCTGGATTCAGGAAGGCGATGGCATACAGCCATCAGTTATTGTTTACGACATGAAGTCGGGGAAATCGGTTGGTGGCGTCCGGCTCACCGGCGACATGAAGGCACGCGGTATTATCTTTGCCAGTGAAAATTACATCATCATCAAAGCCTCAGATACGCGGACGGTCTGGGGGACATTTACCCGTATAGAAGAATCAAATGCCTTTGTATACCGGATTGATGCAGAACGGACCTACCAACTATTAAGAAAAACGAAAAACCTTCATCCTGCACAGGAAGGTAAAGGAAGGATTACCGGCGTGATTCCGGCAGAAGATTATGTTCTGATGCCAGCCTTTGGTAGCGGCAGACACCCCAGCTACAACCTGTACAAAGTCAGCCTCAGTAATGGCCGGGGGGTCATATATAAACCGGGAAATACCAATACCATTGACTGGTTCAGCGACGACAAAGGAAAGGTTCTGGCACGGGAAGATTTTGATGCTGAAGCAGAAATGCACAGAATCTATTCATTTTCCTCCGGTAATGAAAAGCTCATATATGAAGTAAAAACCAACCTGCCCGCCATTTCGGTACAGGCTGTTTCATGGGATCAGAGCAGTCTCCTGTTTACCGAAAAATCAGATAATTCCGAAGCAGTTTACAGCCTCAGCCTGACTGACGGTTCGGTTCAGGGGCCGGTATTTTCATACCCGGACAAAGATATTGACCGCCTGCTGACCGATAATAACAGGCGTTTGATTGCCGTCCGCTACAGCGGCTTTACGCCAGGCTACGAGTTCAGCAGCAACAGACTCAATGATGCTTTCCGTAAACTGACTGAAAATTACCCGGCCAGCAGTATCGATCTTATAGACAGGGGAATGGATGAGAACCAATACCTTGTCCGTATCAGCGGTAATGCTTATGCAAATGCTTATATGCTTTTCTCCGTCGACAGCTCTTCCGTCAGTTTCCTTATTCAGGAATACCCGGAACTGGAGCCTGAGAAAATTGCAGAAATTATCGGCTTCCGCTACCCCAATCGTGACGGGATAAAGATTCCGGCCATTCTGACCTGGCCAAAGCCGGATAATATCAGAAGGTCGGACCTGCCACTGATAGTAATACCTCATGGCGGGCCTGATACTTATGATGACGTGCGGTTTGACTGGATGGCACAGTATCTGGCCTCGCAGGGGTATCTGATACTGCAGCCGAATTACCGGGGTTCCACAGGTTTTGGGCCGGCTTATCACAGCTCCGGCTATGGACGTTGGGGACAGGAAATGCAGGACGACATCAGCGATGGCGTCAGCTATCTGACCAGCAAAGGTATTGCCGATCCCGGGCGGGTCTGCATTCTGGGGGCATCGTATGGGGGATACGCTGCCCTGGCCGGAGCAAGCCTGACACCCGACCTGTATCGCTGTGTTATCGCCATCAACGGAATATCAGATGTTGCCACCATGGTGAAGAATGATATTAAACGGGCCCACCCGGATGATAAACAACATGTCAAAAACCGCCTGGAGAATATGTTCGGCGATATTGACGACAGCGAAAAATTCCGGGCGATATCCCCCCTTCACCATGCAGAGAAAATCAATGCCCCGGTACTCCTGATCGCAAGTGAGGATGACACCATTGTCGACGGCGATCAGTCTGAAGAAATGCTTGAAGCATTACGCCGGCACAAAAAGACGGTTCATTTTACCAGGCTGGATGACGATGATCACTGGCTGTCCACTAGCCCTATGCGACTGAAAACCCTGCATGAAATCAGCCGCTTCCTGCAACAGTACAATCCGGTTAATGCAGAACAAAGCAGTCAGGTATCTCAGCAGTAACCCTACCTGCTTCAGCCGGCCACAGAGGTTTCTGTGGCCACACCCTGATTATTATCCCCGTTATCCGGCAGGGGCGGTACCGGCAGAGCCTCCTCCCGGATACGGCCATCACTGAATTCCTCACGTACCTGAAGACGCAGACCGGTGTCATTATTGTCTGCCGCCTCAACCACACAACGCCTGATATCAGTCTGGGACGGCAGATCGAACATGGTCGACAGTAACAGTGACTCCATCATTCCCCGCAGTCCACGTGCGCCGGTACCGCGTTTTACCGCTTCCTCTGCGATGCAGGTCAGGGCGTCACCGGTAAAGTCCAGCTCGACATTCTGGAAGGCAAACAGCTGCTTATACTGTTTGGTCAGGGCATTTTTGGGTTCCTGAAGGATACGTTTCAGACTGTCGACATCCAGATCCTGCAGAAAGGTAATGATCGGGAAACGGCCGATAAACTCAGGAATCAGACCAAACTGCAGCAGATCATCGGGCTGCAATGCAGCCAGCAGTTGCTCATTGGTGATTTCTTCACCGGTTTCAATGGGTGCACTGAAGCCGATACCGGTTTTCGGTGGCGCCAGGCGCTTGCTGATCAGCCCGGTCAGTCCCGGGAAGGCGCCGCCGACAATAAACAGGATATTCTGGGTATTCAGGGTCACTTCTTCCCCGCCCTCCCGGCGGCCGGATTTGGATATCCGGACTTCCGTCCCTTCCACCATTTTCAGCAGCGCCTGCTGCACGCCCTCACCGGACACATCACGGGTGCTGGCTCCGCCACTGCCGCGGCTGGCAATTTTGTCGATTTCATCGATATAAACAATCCCCCACTGCGCTGCCTGCACATCACCTTCGGCCGCTTCCAGCAGACGTTTCAGCAGGGTATCCACGTCTTCCCCGACGTAACCCGCCTGAGTCAGTGTCGTAGCATCACCGATCACAAACGGCACACCAATAATCCGTGCCAGGGTTTTAACCAGCAGGGTTTTTCCGGTACCGGAAGGGCCGGCCATAATAATATTGGATTTTTCCAGTTCCACAGCCAATGCATCAGTACCGGCAAGGGGCAGCCGGGTATCTCCCTGATCCTGAAATTTCAGCCGCAGATAGTGGTTATAAACCGCGACGGACAGCGTTTTTTTCGCTTCGTTCTGACCAATAATATAGTCGTCCAGGAAGTCCTTGATCGCCTGGGGTGTTTTCAGCTCCGGTTCAATCCGGGTACCACGTCGTCCCCAGCTGCTGACAACCTGATAAGCCAGTTTGACGCATTGCTCACAGATGTGACCGTTATTACCGGCAATCAATGGCGTCTGTGGTGATTTTTCAATACCACAGAAGGAACAGGTCGGGTTACCGCTGTCGGTCTCTGTCATGCTCTTCTCCTTAACGCTGACTGTCTGCCTGTTGCCTGAGCCACAGTTTCTGTGACCTGCGGTTCTGGCGTTGCTGCAATTCTTCCATCAGCTGCGGCAGCACCTGATGCAACGGCATAATCTGCTGCGGGGAAATTTTTTCACACAACAGCAGATGCCAGCCGATTTCCGTTTCCAGCGGACCACGGATATCACCTTCCCCCATAGCAAACAGGGCATCATCCAGCTGCGGATAAAGCACGCCGCTTTTCAGTTCCCCCAACAAACCACCATTCATGCCACTGGGGCATTCTGAATGCTTCATTGCCTGCTCGTTAAAACGCTCCGGTGCGCGTTGCAGCCGCTCGTATACCGCCTGCAGACGCTGCAATGCGGCGTCACGCTGGTTTTCGCTGTAGTCGTTATTAACGGTGATCAGAATATGCCGGACCGTGCGGGTTTCAGGCTTGCGGAATTGTTCCTGATGCAGGTAATAAAACAGGGTAGCTTCGGTTTCATCGACTCTGACGGCACGGCTGGCCACCAGCTCCATCACTGATTCCACCCGCAGTTCCTGACGCACACCGGCACGGATATCCTCTTCATCCAGGCCATTCAGCGCCAGTGCTTCAGTGAACTGATCATCGTCGTCGTAACGCTGCCGTATCTGTTCCAGCGCGGCATCCAGCTGACTGTCCGGTACGGTCACATGACGTGCTTCCGCACTGTTCAGTACCAGCTGCTCCAGCTCGACTTCGTTACGGGCGATGCGTCTGACCTCACGGATCTGCTCCGCCGACAGTTCGTCCGGCGACACCCCGAACTGCTCGCCGGCAATCCTCAGGGTGCGGTAACCGGTGGTCTGTGCCTGACGGTCTGCGGCCAGAGCAGTCATGCCTGGCCTCCGCGGCGCAGTACCGGCTCTGCGCGCTTACTGCCTTCGGGGGCAGCCTGCAGCGCCTGTTCCGGCACGAGGAAGGTATAACCGTTAAAGCGGGCATGATAAAACAGCGAGTCATCGTCACGGATAACACGGGCAATTTCGCCGACATCCCCTGGCTGCACCACGTCTTCGCCCTGACTGCGCATGGTCACCGCAGCCAGTACCACATCACGGAATTCAAAGCGGTTGGGTATCCAGGCATCCGCGGCCGGAATCAGTTCTTCTTCGCGACAGCCCACCGTCACCCCCTGCTGCAGGAAATGGACTTTATAGATCAGCTGATCCTGCAGATAAGTGCCCACATCAAATACACAGCCGACAGCGCCGCGTTTAATCAGCAGTTCACCGATGTCGGCACCCGGGTAGGTACCGTCATTGCGCACATTACGGATCAGCCTGACTTCATCGCCATAATCGTATGCAGGTTTCATAACGCCTCCTCTCCGGCAGATCAGCTGCCGCCCAACAGATTTTCCAGCGGTACGAAGGTGGTCTGCGGTTCGTGCATATGGAACACCTTGAACACTTTTTCAGTCAGCGCATCGGATTCAACGAAATCCTGATAGGCCCGTGCCAGCAATGTCCGGTAGACAGCCTTCAGCGCTTCATCATTGCCCTGATGCTGTGCCAGTGCGTCTTCACTTTTACTGAGATAATCATGGTAGCGCTGCATAATATGCAGCCGGTTAACCTGAACGGTTCCGGCGTCGTAAGGAATGGCGAAATATTCCAGAAAATCCTCAGCTGAGGACAGCTCATCCAGTGCATCTTCCAGCGTCAGTTCCTCTTCGGGATTCATAGCGCTCTCCTCTCTCATCACAGTCTCTGCTGCCGGCGGCAGCAGGTATTTATGCAGCTACTGCCGTCAGCAGACAGCCGTTTCAGTATTCTGGTTGGCAACCACTACCGCAGGTCCCATGGACTGCAGCAGCGCTTTTGCCCCCAGGCGGTCATTACTGTCGAATTCGACGACTTTGTTCAGCATACGCACGCCGTCGGCAATATTGCCCAGCCGCAGATTCATATAGGCCGCACCTTTCAGCGCCAGCAGATAAAAACGGACACGGGTAAAGGATTCCATAACGCCCCAGGCCAGGTGTTCAAATTTGAGCTTTTCCCAGTGGTCGGGAAAACCGATCGTCGGTGCAACGCGCGACATCACCTGAAAGGCAACATCAATCGCTTCCGCCAGCCGGTGCTGGTAATAATAAAAACGGTACAGCCCCACCAGTACGGTCATATTCTCCGGTGCGATGCTGTAAGCCTGCTGCAGGTACCATTCAGCATTACCCTCACCATAAGCCTCTGATGCCTGCTGCAGCAGGTCACCGACGCCATCCGGCATAGGTTCATCGAAATACATTAACTGACCTTTAAAATCCTGCAGATCCATAACACTTACCTCGCCAGGGCTTCTTGCCCGCGTGCGGCCTGTCCGCCGGGACAGTCCTTTTCACAGATTTCATTACTCACATCACACTGAGCGTACCGTTCCGCCGCATCACGCTGATCCAGACGGGCTTCCAGCGTATCAATACGGCTCAGCAGACAGCTGATGGCTTTCCCCACCGGGTCGGGAATCAGATGATGATCAAGGTCGATACCGTAGGGATTAAGTTCGCCGGCTGGCCGCAGTCTGACCACCTTGCCGGGAATACCGACCACAGTGCAGGCTGGCGGTACATCCTCCACCACCACCGAGTTGGCACCGACGCGACTGTGATCCCCCAGGGTAATATTGCCCAGTATTTTGGCCCCGGCACCGACCATCACGCCGTTGCCCAGCGTCGGGTGACGTTTGCCTTTTTTCCAGCTGGTGCCGCCCAGGGTCACGCCGTGATACAGGGTGACATCATTGCCGATCACAGCGGTCTCACCGATGACCACACCGGCCCCGTGATCAATAAAAAAGCGGGCGCCGATGGTAGCACCGGGATGAATATCAACGTTGCTGAGCAGACGTGCCCCAAAAGACAGAAAACGGGCACTGTAACGCCAGCCACGCTGCCACAGACGGTGGCTGATACGGTGAAACATCAGGGCATGCACGCCGGGATAAGTGGTCAGCACTTCCAGGGTGGTACGCGCAGCGGGGTCGCGTTCAAACACACTGGCAATATCTTCGCGCCACTGCCCCCACAGGGTGGTTTTTAACTGGCGATCGGATGCAGCTGACATACGCTTGCCTCCCCGCTTCTGTCGGCCTGACGGTCTGCCATGCCGCTACGCGCATCCAGCGCCATATACAGATCCAGCAGCTGACCGGCGTCCGGTGTTTTTTTGCTGGCCGTCACCAGTACCCGGACCTGCTGCAGTAACAGGGGTATCTGCCAGCTGGTCAGCTGAATACCAATATTGTTATAGGCCCGGATCAGCCCCTGACTGCCGGAGTGCTTACCCAATACCAGTTCATGGCTGCGTCCCAGCTCCAGAGGATCAAGCCCCTGATAATTACGCAGATCCTTGATCATGCCATCCACATGAATGCCGGCTTCGTGGGTAAACACCCCTTCACCGACAATGCTTTTATTCCAGCTCACACTGCGTCCGGAGGCCCGCGCCACCAGCTGCGAAATCACAGCAATCTCACGCATATCAATGCCACTATCCAGACCGTGAAGATTTTTTAACGCCAGTACACATTCTTCCAGCGGCGCATTACCGGCACGCTCACCCAGACCATTGACCGTGGTATTGATATGAGTCGCGCCACCCATTACCGCCGCCAGGGTATTGGCGGTAGCCAGGCCATAATCGTCGTGGGCGTGCATTTCCAGTTCAAGATCGGTGGTCGCGCGCAGCCGACGGAATTTTTCGCGGATGGTAAACGGCTCCATAATGCCGACGGTATCGGCAAAACGCAGGCGCCGGGCACCGGCACGCTGTGCGGTTTCCGCCAGTTGCAGCAGAAAATCCATATCCGCACGGGAAGCATCCTCACAACCAACACAGATGCCGAATCCGGCCTCCACACCGGCAGCCACCAGACGCTCCGTCTGCTGCACCACCCAGGCCCGGTCACGACCCAGTTTGCCGGCGATCTGCTGATCGGACGCCGGAACCGACAGATCGACAAGATCCACATGCAGTCCCTGCACCGCCTTCAGATCCGCTTCATTCATACGGCACCAGGCCATCAGTTGTGACGGCAGTTTCAGTGCCGCAATGGCCTGCATCACTTCCCGCTCTTCCTCCCCCATCGCCGGAATACCGATTTCCAGTTCCTGCACGCCCATAGCCGCCAGCCGGCTGGCAATCTCCAGCTTTTCTTCTGCGGTAAAGGCTACCCCTGCACTCTGTTCGCCATCGCGCAGGGTGGTATCGTTAATGATGACGGCAGGCTGACTGGTATTCATACCGGCTCCTTGCGGCAGGGTTCAGCACTCAGGCGTAAACCGGTGCAAATGCTTGTTCGGGATTTTCCACCGGGCCGTTGTCACCCCAGTAAGGCGACAGTTTGCGCAGTTGCGCCACAATCGGTGGTACCGCTTCAATAACCCGCTCAATTTCTTCCGGCGTGTTGTAACGCGACAGCGAGAAACGCACGGTGCCATGGGCCGCGGTATAGGGAATACCCATGGCTTTCATAACATGCGAGGGTTCCAGCGAACCTGAGGTGCAGGCAGAACCGGATGATGCAGCAATACCCTGCTTATTCATCAGCAGCAGAATGGCCTCGCCTTCAATGTACTCAAAGGCAATATTCAGCGTATTCGGTAAGCGGTTATCCGGATTACCGGTGACAAAAGCATGCGGTACTGCCGCCAGCAGACCTTCCTGCAAACGGTCACGCAGACGTGCGACTTCGGTGTTTTCATAGGCCATATGTTCCATGGCCAGTTCACAGGCTTTGCCGAGGCCGACAATGCCTGTGGTATTTTCGGTACCGGCACGGCGGCCACGTTCCTGATGTCCGCCGCGCAACAGCGGCCGGAAGCGCACGCCACGGCGCAGATAAAGCACACCCACCCCTTTTGGGGCATGCAGTTTATGGCCCGACAGAGACAGCATATGAATGCTGCTGTCCATCAGATTCATGGGAATTTTACCCACCGCCTGTACCGCATCGGTGTGAAACATAATGCCTTTTTCATCGGCCATCGCCGCCATTTTTTCTACCGGGAAGATAGTGCCGGTTTCATTATTGGCCCACATTACAGACACCACCGCGACCTGGTCGCTCAGCAGCGCGGCATATTCATCCAGATCCAGATTACCTTTACCGTCTACTTTCAGTCTGTGCACCGTATAGCCTTCGCTTTCCAGATAGTCACACAGATTCAGCACCGCCGGATGTTCCACCACAGTGGTGATGATTTCCTTACGTTCGGGCTGCGCTTTCAGTGCTGACAGAATGGCGGTGGAATCGGATTCAGAACCACAGGAGGTAAAAATAATTTCCGAATCGTGTTCAGCGCCGAGCAGCTTCTGCACCGCCTGACGGGCTTTTTTAAGCGCAAAACCGACCTTATTGCCAAAGCTGTGCAGGGAAGACGGATTACCGAACTGTTCACTGAAATACGGCATCAGTTCCTGAACAACTTCAGCATCACACATCGTCGTCGCATTATTGTCGAGATAAATATCAGCCATGATTACGCTCCTGCAATTTCAACCGGACGTTCTGTGTGTGGAATCACCTTAACGAATTCACCCAGCTCTTCGATAAGCTTCTGCTGTACGCCCCCCAGGGTCATCGCCGCCATCTGGCAGCCATTACAGGCCCCTACCAGCTTCACGTAGATGTTTTTGCCTTCGATATCCATCAGCTCAACATCACCACCATCCGCCTGCAGCGCCGGGCGCAGACCTTCCAGTACCTGCTGGATTTTCACAATCCGCTGAACGTTGGTCAGGCCGGAGGTCTCAGCTTGTGGTTTCACGCTGTTGAGATGCACAATGCCTTCTTTTTTACCGACGGCAGAAGGGCTGAAGGTTTCACCACGGGCCGACAGTTCTTCGCTGAGAATATTTTCAATGCCTTCGTGACAGGAGGAACAACCGCCACCGGCCTTGGTGTAATTGGTGACTTCTTCCACCGTACTCAGATTGTTGGCGCGGATGGTTTCACGGATCATGACATCGTCAATGGCGAAACATTTGCACACCAGCGCACCTTCTTCGTGATCATCTTCCCACTCTTCACCACGGTAATTGGCCACCGCTGCCTGCAACGCTTCACGGCCCATCACCGAGCAATGCATTTTTTCCGGTGGCAGCCCATCCAGGAAATCGGCAATGTCCTGGTTGGTAATGGTCAGCGCTTCGTCCAGTGTTTTGCCTTTCACCATTTCGGTCAGTGCCGAGGAAGAAGCAATGGCCGATCCACAGCCAAAGGTCTGAAATCCCGCATCCAGAATGACTTCACTGTCCGGGTCGACTTTAAGCGTCAGCCGCAGTGCATCACCACAGCTGATGGAGCCGACATCCCCTACGGCGTTGGCATCCGTCACTGCACCCGCATTTTTCGGGTTATAGAAATGTTCTTTTACGGTCTCGGAATAATCCCACATGATTCTGCTCCTCGTACTGATCGCTGGCCGCTGGCGCTTTGATTATTATTGGAATCAGCAGCTGAATGATTTACCGCAACCACAGCTGTTGGTTGCATTCGGGTTTTCAAACTTAAATCCGCTGCCTTCCAGGCCGTCGACGAAGTCCACAGTGACGCCATCCAGTAACGCGGCACTGTTGGTATCAACCAGAACTTTCAGACCGGAAAAGTCCAGAATTTCATCATCGCTTTCCGCTTCCTGCTCCAGCTTCATGCCGTACTGGAAACCGGAACAGCCGCCGCCTTCCACTTTAATACGGAGGCCGGCCACCGGTGCTGCGGTTGAATCCATAAAGCGGCGTACTGCGGAGATTGCGCTGTCAGTCATTGTGATCATGGTTTGCCTCCTGTTGCATAAGCCGGAATACGTTTCCTGCCTGAAACATTTTTGCAACCTGTGTGCCACGCCGTTAAATATAAAAATACCTTTATTTTTCAGCGGACTAGAAACTGTCAGACAAAGTTTCAGCTGTCGTAAAGAGCACTGTGACAGGCGCATTGTCGTAACTGCGACAAGGCGGAAGAGGCGGGTATTTGTCGTATGTCTGACAGCCACAGCCGGGCGGCTGACAGACAGCGCAAAGCACCGTATATTATGCGTCATAAACCGCCTCTGACCTTAAGCAACCATGGTCTGAAATAACCATGACCCGGAGCGGCAGAAAAGGAATTCACCATGTCCAGATTAAGCGCGTTACTTGTTATCACAGCGATCCTGCTGCTCAATGGCTGTTCCCGGCAGGCGGCAGAAAACAGCAGCGACGCAGACAGCAATGGCAGTGACCTGCCACACGAAACGGGGGAAGTGACAGATCCTGCCGGCGGACTGCAGGAAAATTCCGGCAGCGGTAACGATTCAGGCCAGTATTCAGACGAGGAACGGCAGCAGTCAGACGCAGCAGCAGCGGAAAGAGAGCGGCGCCTGCAGGAACAAGAGCGCCTGCTGCAGGAAAGAGTACAGAAAGAAACCGACTGGTCAGAGCAAATAGCCGCAGAAGAAGCTGCTGCAGCAGCGGCAGAAGACGCGCTGATGCTGCTACCCGACGGAGATGACAGTGGCCGCACTCCCGCATCCGAAGTGTACAGTGACGAATCCCAGGGCATCAGTGCGCCGCCCTTCAGTGAATATCGTGCCGTACTGACCGCAGACGAACATCTGCTGCTGCCCGGCAGCGCCGGTGAAATGCGGGTCTGGATCGGTAACCCGGATTATCAGCCGCAGACACCCGCCGGCATGGTTGCTGACAGCGCCAGCATTCCGGCCGCCGGTGATTATGCCATTATTGAGCCTCAGGCCACGGGCTTTACCGTTACTCCTGTAATCAGTGAATGCCTGCGTATTCATCCGGCAGGCTCTGAGCAGTCGTTTACCCTGCAGCCACAGGAAACCGGCCGCTTTTATATCAGCGCGCGCATTTATCTGTACGACAATGCCCACTGCTCCGGATCACCGGTCCCCCGCACCACCACCCGTCTCAGTGTTGTGGTTGAGGTCAACGGCAAAAAAATAGTCACCGGCGGATTAACCGAGCTGGCGACTATTTTCTGGCAAAAACTGGTGGAATTCTGGGAAATTGCCGTCGGCCTGCTGTTCGGCCTGATCCTGTTTCTGCTGCGTCGTCAGCTCAGGCGCCGCTTTGGTTACCAGCAGGACGACGACTGATTCAGCCCAGCGCCGCTACCCGGTAGGGAGCGGCCTGGTCAAAAATCCGCGTGCCGCCTCCTTCAGCAATAATACGCTGCAGCAGAGCTTCATCCTCCACCCGCACACCGGCCAGATAATCAACGCCGAATTCAGCCCATTCTGCCAGCCACGGCATACTCGGGCCCATCAGCACCACCCTTGCCCGGCGGGCCAGCCATAACAGATGCGGCAGGCTTTTATTGGCCAGACTGCTGGCGGTAATAAAGACCCAGTCGGCTTGCGGCAGAATGTAATTGGCCGCCGTATCCGGCAGATCCTGCGGTCCCGGATTGCGTTCAATACAGACCAGATCACAGATTTCCTCAAACCGCTGCAACTGTGGATAGCGACCAATAACGGCAACCCGTTTACCCCGTATCTGCTCTGCAAAATGCGCGAACACCGCCAGATTGGCAGGAATATTCTGCTGCCGGTGCGCGCCAATCCGCTGCGCCCCCAGCAGCAAAGCGTTATCGCTGGCCAGCACCGCATTGGCCGCCGCCAGCGCCACCACCGTCTCACTGTTTTCCCAGCTGTGCAGCCATGGCAGCAGGTCATTGACCCGCCGACCGGTTAATGTGCCCGGCCAGGATAAATTGCGTGGTGGATTAACCGGGCTGTAACACAGGCCCTGCTCCGTCGTACGGCCTGCAGCGGAACGCACGCTGACCAGACTCCAGTTAAGACCGAGCAGCACCTGTTCAACGCTGGCATCGCTGACGGCGCGGGCAGCAATCAGATCATAAATACGGTTGTAATCTTCCGGTTTCACAGGCATTTACCCCGGTAATGGCAGTAACCGTAATTCACTGCGTAATCCGGAATCATCACCCCAGACAGTCACCGCCTCTATAAACCACGCCGGCCGCTGCGGATGCGTGCGCAGCACATCATATTCTGCGTACACCCGGCCACTGTCATGCAGCTGCACGGAGCCACGCAGATTGTGGTGTATATCGCGCCAGTGACAGAACAGCGTCGCCGAACCATCGAACGGATCGTTGCGGCTTTCCGTGTCGGCGAAAGCGGCATCCAGTCCGGGCAGGGCAACATCGGCTTCCGCCAGTGCCTGCTTCATCTGCTCACGGATACGCAGGATGCGCCGGGATTCAGCGCTGGAAGTATCCGCCGCCGCATTCATTACTGCCATATTGCATCCGGCGCGACTTTATCGGCCCAGGGTTCACCACCGATCAGGTGAGTGGCAATAATCTGGTCGATATCGTCGGCTTTCACATCCATGTACATCGTGCCGCCGGGGTACACCAGCACATTGGCGCCGGCACGGCACGGCCCCAGACAACCGGTCGGAACCAGTGACACTTTACTGAACAGATTGGCGGCAATCAGTTTCTGTGAAAACTGATCCAGCAGCGAAGAGGCACCCTTTTCACCACAGCTGCCACGCGGATGCCCGGCCGGGCGTTGCTGGGCACAGACAAACACATGAATTTCCGGTTTAGGCATAATAATTACCCCGCCAGCGGCTGATGGGTATGACAGTTTTTCGGACACACCCGGGCACAGGAAACACAGCCGATGCAGTCATCGGCATTGGCAATGGTCATGACCATCATTTCATCATCGTCGTCGTAAAAATCGTCATCATCGTCGACCATGTCACCCCGCTCCACCAGCTGGAATACATCACGCGGGCAGACCTTATAACAACGTCCGCAGCCGATGCAGGTGCTGGCATCCAGCTCCGTGACAAACTCCGGTGTCCAGTCAGCACCGCCCCGGGTACGCCCGGTAATTACTTCACCCATGATCTCTCTCCGTTAATCAGCGCCTGCCACTGCACGGTTCAGTCAGCAGCAGGCGCAGCCATGACTGCCACCGCTCAGGTAACAACAGCCGTTAAGCCGTTCAGGCTTCAGCAGTCTTTGCTGCTTCGTCATACATCTGCTGAGCGGCTTTCCATTCTTCACAGGCAGCAACGGCCCGGGCTGCCATATCCGGCAGATTCTGGTATTCATTCCAGTAAGTGTCTTCGACAACATCATGAATTCTGGACGCCCATTCAGACGCCTGTCGTTTTTTCTTACTGGCATCCTTGCGCAGTACTTTCAGTTCATCATCGGTCATGTTTATCTCCTTACCCGGGGCCAGAGCGGTGAAGCGGGCCGTTTTTTACAGTTCGGCCACGGCCCGGTGTTCGCCAATCAGACTGACCGCTTTAGCATTCAGCTTGTCCATTTCTGCAACCAGTTTTTCCAGCGAGTCAAAACCAAAACGGTGTACATCACGCAGGGTTTTATCCAGCACCACCAGTTTGCCGACAATCACCATCGCCCGGCCGAATCCTTCGTGGGTCAGGTTAATCACAGGTACCGCCATTAATCCGCATTCACTTTCGATGCCGACCGCAATGGCGTTATAAAACGCTTTTACCCGCGCCACCGTGGTTTCGTCCGGGTCACCTACCACCGGAATTTCGCGGCGGCGCTCCTTGGTCAGAATAACCGGATCCAGCACCTTATCGTCGCTCCAGGTATCGTAAGTTCCATAGCTGTCCAGCGCGCGCAACTGCACCACCATCTGACGGACTGCCGGGTGTTGCAGTAATTCATTACCGGCGTCTAATACGGCATCGTTCATATTGTTTTCCACTCTGGTTAATGGCGATGTTTTTTATTCACTCCAGCCTTCAGCTTCCATATCGTCGAAGCGGGCCGGGGCAATCTCTCTCTGGCTGCGGATCGCCCTGGCCAGCCAGGCCGACGGTCCTTCCTGTAATTCCTGCTGCAGGCTGCTGATCATGTCAGCAATTTCACTGCCTTCACTGACCTTAACCGGCTGAATGCCGCGGGCCAGTAACTGACGTACCGCCGAGGCACCACAGGCACGGCAGTACACCGCGATGCAGCCATCCAGCAGGTCTATTTTTTCTGCCAGTTTGTCTTCGCTACCGTCCTGTTCCTGATCACCGAATTCACTGACCTGCAGCAGACGGTTAATGGCGGGGCCGATACCATAAATGGCAAATGAACGGGCGGAACCAAAATGCTGATTCACTTCCACACGGTCAGCAGTGGCAAAGGCCACTTTAACCAGGCTGCCATCGTCGGCGTCATCCAGTACCTGTAATCTGCGGGTAATTGTCATAATCCTCTGTCCTCCTGCCGCGCCTTACCGTGCGCTCTGCAGCTGGCGGTAAGCCTCATCCGTTTTCTGCGCATAAGGTGAAATATGCGGTGCCAGTTCGTGATGCTGACTGAGCACCAGATTGGCCAGGTCAAACAACGCCTGACTGCTGGCGCGGTAACCGGACCAGCAGCGCTGAAAACCCCCGACCAGGTCATACTGCGGGAAACCGATGCGCAGAATCGGCACGCCCAGGCGCTCTGCACTTTCCACCCCATGACTGTTGGTGAGCAGAATCTGCGCCTTATGCTCTGCGGCAGACTGTTCCAGGTCCTCCAGATCCCCCACCTGCAGCGGCACGTTGTGCAGTGTTTTCACCGCCGCGCCCATGGCCGGCACCACCGCAGCAACAATCTCTGCGCCCATGCCCTGCAAAAGACGCACAAAACCGCTGAGCATATCCGGGTCGGATGCGATGGCGATGCGTGCCATCCCGATCATAAAATGTGTATCCAGCATGGCGTCCTGTAACTGACTGCGCTGACGCTGCCATTTTGCCGGTACCTCAGCGCCACTGATCTGTGCCAGCGCCATAAACCAGTCGTCGACCGCTTCCAGCCCCAGCAGATGACCGAATTTAAACAGCGGCACACCGGTATGCTGCTGCAGCCAGTCACCGGCGCTGTGCAGACTCTCCCCCACCACCAGTGTGGCAATGCTGTCACCGGCGCTGGCGATGTCATCAACGCTGACACCACCGGTGGTCAGCGGGCTGAATGGTTCGTCCGCCAGGTGGCCATCGAGGGAACGTGACAGGTCCGGAATCAACAGCGGCCGCAGACCAAAGCTCTCAATGCTTTCTTCAATAAATTCCAGGTCGGTCGGGGTTAAATTGCCGCCACACAACACGTTGACCTGCTTTCTGCGCAATCCCACGCGGGAATGTCCCTGACCGGCCGCCGGCACCAGCGTCTGCAGCAGACCTTTTACGGCAATGGCAAAACCACTTTCAAAACTGCCGGAGAAATCCGGGGTATTAACCGCCATCACCCTGACATGATCGTACTGCGGGAATTTATCGCGGAATTCCTTCACCGCCCGCAGAATATCCGCGCCCTGGGTTTCGGCCAGGCCGGTGGTTACCAGACCGATCAGCGCCGGTGAACTTTTTTCACTCATCACCCGCAGAGCTTCAACAATATTGCCATCAGCCCCCATCACCGATGACACCTGATCCATCGCCGTGGTCTGTAACGGCACCGGCTCACGGAAATGACGCACAAAAAACACCTTGGCAAAGGCCGTGCAGCCCTGCGAGCCGTGCATTAACGGAATGGCGCCGGCAACACCGAGTACCGCCAGCGCACCACCAATGGTCTGACTGGTTTTCAGCGGCGCCACCGATAAGGCTTTACTGCGTTTTTTAACCAGCTGGGTAACGGTCTCACTCATGCTGCTGCTCCTCAGGCGGTCTTCGCCGTCAGTAATTCACCCTGCGCGGAGCGGGCAGTCTGCCAGGGCGCCGGCCGGCGCACCTGCTCCCATACCGGGCTTTCCATAGTCAGCGCCAGCTGACGTACCAGCTCGAGCATGCCGCCGTAACCGGCGTAAGCAAATTCCCGCTCCTGATTGATATCCAGAAACGGTACCCGGGCTTTTAACGCGGTGTACATATTGCGCCCGCCGGCAATCAGAATATCGGCCTGATATTCGGCGACGGTATTCAGCAGCCCCCGGGGACTGCCGTCTTCCTGCATTTTGACATCGTCACCCATCAGCTCACGGATACGGGCCTTGTCTTCTTCGGTCGATTTATTGGTACCCGTCGCCACCACATTCATCCCCAGATCCTGCAGCGCCGAAATAACCGACCAGGATTTCACTCCACCGGTATACAGCAGTACCCGTTTGCCCTGCAGACGCTGACGCCAGGGTTCCAGTTGCGTCCGGATGCGCTGTTCTTCCCGTTCAATCAGGGCTTCGGTACGGGCAGTCAGATCGGCATCATCAATCAGGCGGGCAAAATCCCGCAGCGCCTGAGAGGTATCGGTAATGCCGTAAAAACTGCCTTCGAACCAGGGCGTGCCATAACCTTCTTCCAGTTTACGGGCAACGTTGAGCATGGCTTTGGAACACACCATCATGTTCACTTCAGCACGGTGCATGGTCTGCACTTCGTGGAACCGGGCATCGCCGGATAAGGTGCACAGGACACGGATCCCCAGTTCATCCAGCAGTGGCAGCACGTACCAGAATTCACCGGCGATATTGTATTCACCGATCAGGTTCACATCGTGGATGCGCATACCTGCCGGCCGCAGCGCTGCATCCACCGGCTGAGGTTCGCGGGTACCGATCACATGCCTGACCATGGCTTCACCGGCAATGCGGTTACCGAGATTTTTGGTGCCGTAAAAACCGGCACAGTCGACCGGCACCACGGGAACGCCCCAGCGCTCCTGTGCCGCTTTGCACACCGCATCCACATCATCGCCGGTCAGGGCCGGCACACAGGTGTTGTAAACAAAAACCGCCGGAGGCTGATAATCATCAATCGCCTGTTTAATGGAGTGGAACAGGCGCTTTTCACCCCGCCCCATAATCACGTCCTGTTCGGTCAGGTCAGTGGTCATGCCGATACGGTACAGTGTCGCCCCGCTGGAACGGGTGCCACGGTTATCCCACGAGCTGCCGGCACAGGCGATGGGACCATGAACAATATGCGCAACATCAGCGATCGGCAGTAACGCAATCTGGGCACCGTCAAAGGCACAGCCACCGGCGGTTGCTCCGGGTTTGGGTTTGGCACAGCCGGATTTTTCTTTTTTGTTATGACTGCAGGCCGGTTCGTCCATTAATTCAGCAATATCTTTGGCTTTCATCGCGGTCCCCTGCTCTCATCAATGCGCTGAGTGTGTGTTTTGCTACCGGTTGCATTTCCATCACATTTTTTCTGTGTAACAAAATCACGGTCTGCAGACTGAGTTGCAATTGCAGGGCCAGCCGCTAAGTATTTGATTTATTGAATTTTTACTGCGTTGTGTGGTTGTAGCAAAAACAACAAGGAAAAATCCTTGGCAGGGATATGACAATAAAAAGACGCTGCAGAGAGCGGAAAGCTGAGCCGGCCCACTGCTCAGGGGATAAGTTCCCCTGAAACGCTTAGGCATTGCAGATTGCAGAACGGTTAACGGAAACCGGGGTATGTTCTGAGCAGAGCGCAACAGGTTTTGATTTCCACAGGGTTTTATTTGCCACGACGCTCCTGATAAGGCGACCAGCTGGTAATACGCGGGTCAGTCAGGGGTTTGCCGACGGTAAAGTGATACAGCACCTGCCAGCGCTCATCCTGCAGCCCCAGCAGATCGTGGACAAATTCATCGTAATAACAGCCGATGCCGGTGCCGCGCAGACCGGCAGCTTCAGCGTCCAGATACAGCACCTGACCAATTGCCCCCGCCTGCCAGAAACGCTGCCGGTACAGCCACGGCTGCCCGGCAACGGCCTGCATATCCGCCAGCATGGCCAGGCTGAACGCACTGTCACCGGCAATTGCCTGCTGGCAGCTCAGATTGGCGGCGGTACGCCGGGCAGCGGCCTTCAGCAGCTGAAAAAACATCAGCCCCTGCGGAGCCTGTGGCACCGTCTGCCAGATAAACTGACTGCGGGTGGCAGCCATTAACGTTTCTTTCACCGAGGGCTCCCGCAGCAGCGCATACAGGCCGCTTTCCAGACCATCAACGTTATGCACAAAAATAAACAGATGAATATCAGCCGCCGCCTGCAGACTGTTCCAGGGTGGATAATCAGGCCGCGGCAGACAGTGATCCAGCAGCGTGAAAAAATCGTCGGCACGCATACTGCCGGCGGGATCAAATTGCTGCGCCGAACGCCGCTGACGGATCAGCTGTGCGGCCGAACTGCCGGCCAGCAGCCCGGACGGACGCCTGGGAGGCGGCCGTTGTGGATAGCAGACGACGGCACTGTCCTCTATCTGATTTCTGCTGCTGCAGCGCGCGGCGTCCTCAATCAATGGCCAGTCATAAAAATGGCGGCTGTCGAGGATATTGGCCCGCCCGTACCAGTCGCCCTGACGGGCCTGACAAAGAATATAATCCAGCCCCTGACGGCCACTGAGACTGAGCAGACAATCAGCATTTTCCCTTTCCGCCTGAGCGCCGCCGGAAATGATGAAATCATCGTGCCGGGCAATACCCAGCAGTCCGGCCAGAGCCTGGTCCGTCACGTCCTGTACCACCAGCTGGCCGGCAGCAAAACCCGTGACCGCGGCGGCATAGCTGACCGCCGCCAGCGCATGACCACTGTCCAGCTGACAATAGCGGTAGGCGCGTTCGCCGTATTTCCAGGCCTCACGCCAGTGTACAGAACTGAACCCCAGCCACAGCACAGGCTCATGGCCGGTACTTTTTTCACGGAAGCGGCAACGCTGCTCCAGGGCGTGGGTATCGGCGCGGTAATGATATATACCGTCCTCCAGACCACCAATATTACAGGCCACCACATAACATTCTGTCGGATGCAGATTGCCGCTGGACGGATTCACACGCAGTGACCAGCGGGCCGCACCCGCCTGCTTGCAGGCGGATAATGCCAGCGACAGTTCCAGCACCGCTGCCAGGCGATCAATATCCGGCTGCAGCGGCGTTGCCGGCGGCGCCTGCCACAGTTCATACCAGCGCTTTTCGTCAGCCGTGGCCGCCAGTGGCAGCGGAATCTGTGCGGCACTTCTGCCAGCCTGATCAGGGCTGACATAATTGCGGAACGGATTGGGCTGCGCATCCCAGTCGATGCTCTCCGGCCCTCTGGCATAAGCATCGGGCCGGTGCCGGGTACGACGGTGATATTCCAGAATATCCATGCGTCAGCCAGCGACGGCCGGCTGTTCACTGATTTCCTGCGGCAGACAGGTCACCAGCGCCAGCTGACCATCGGGCAGATAAAACCCCACCAACAGCACTTCCTGCGACGGGTCTTCTTCCAGATGACCGCCATTGACCAGCATGCCCATGCTGCCCGGCTGCGCCAGCAGCTGCTCATCCGCCAGCCCCGGAATGGAACCATCATTACGGATTGTGCAGGTGGCAAAAACCGCATCCCCTTTCTGCAGCTGCGGATAACAACGCAGCAGCGGAGCGCTGGATTCTTCTGCCATCGGATCATTCATCAGTTCATTCATGGTCGCTTCCTCGGAATTGTGTCGTTTCATGTTGTCGCATAGACGACAAAAGCGCGCCTTCTGTGGTCGCTCCGGATCGCGGCCGGCGTCCGTCAGGCAACAGATTTTTCCTTTAAAAACAAGGCCACAAAAGCGCAAACACGCGCTTTATTCCAGCCTGCCGTCAGGTACAGAAAAGCTGGAATACAGTATGCACAGCAAGACATTTGCCAGAGCGTTCACCGACCCGAGGTTTATAATGCTGCCGATGATATTACTCAGTCCGGTTACTCTGAGCTGGATGCTGGAACATGGCTTTGATCCGGAAAACCCGGCCGCACCGGGGCGCTATCAGGATACAGCGCTGATTCTCGCCAGCCGTCAGGGACGTGAAGATATCGTTACCGATCTGCTGCATCTGCCGGCCGCACAGATTGCCCTTAACCACCGCAATATGGACGGCACCAACGCCCTCTGGGCTGCCGTGGTGGCCGACAGTTTTGCCATCGCCGGCCGTCTGCTGCAGGCGGGAATTGATCTGGATAATCTGAACGACAACGGCGCATCAGCACTGATGTATGCATCGTCCGCCGGAAAAACCCCGTGGGTACGTTATCTGCTGAAAAAAGGCGCCGGCCTGCACGCCGAAACCCTGGATGGCTTCACGGCGCTCGATCTGGCCGCTAATATCGACTGCCTGCGCCTGCTGCGCAGTGCCGCAAAAATTCTTTAATTCTGCAGAAAAGACCCTGAGGCTTCTGTATGGCATTATCCGCCGCCGATCTGACGGCCGTCTGGCTGACGTTAAAACTGGCCACCATTGTTACCCTGCTGTTGCTGCTGATTGCCACGCCCATCGCCTGGTGGCTGGCCAATACCCACAGCCGCGCCAAAGGGCCGGTCAGCGCCGTGGTGGCGCTGCCGCTGGTGCTGCCGCCCAGTGTGCTCGGTTTTTATCTGTTACTGGCGCTGGGGCCGAACGGGCCGGTGGGCCAGCTGACCACAGCGCTTGGCATCGGCACCCTGCCCTTTACCTTTGCCGGTCTGGTGGTGGCCTCGGTGATTTATTCCCTGCCGTTTGTGGTGCAGCCCATTCAGAATGCGCTCGAAGCACTGGGAAAACGGCCACGGGAAGTGGCAGCAACGCTGGGGGCCGGCCCCTGGGATACTTTTTTTAATGTCATTCTGCCGCTTGCCCGGCCCGGTTTTTATACCGCCGCCGTGCTGGGTTTTGCCCATACCGTCGGTGAATTCGGTGTGGTGCTGATGATCGGCGGTAATATTCCCGGCGCCACGCGGGTTATTTCGGTACAGATTTATGATCATGTCGAAGCACTGGAATATACCGAAGCCCATATTCTGTCCATTGGCATGGTGGTTTTTTCCTTTATCGTGCTGATGCTGCTGTACGGTTTCCGCCGCCAGCAGGGAGGCCGGAAACTGTTATGACTCAGGATCTCCACGCCCGTTTTGCCCTGGACCACGGCAGCTTCAGACTGCAGGTCGATCTGACCCTGCCGGCCCGTGGCGTCAGCGTGCTGTTCGGCCATTCCGGTTCCGGTAAAACCACCCTGCTGCGTTGCATCGCCGGACTGGAAAAAGCTCATGGCGAGCTGACCTTTGCCGGTGACGTCTGGCAGGACAGCCGCCATTTTGTGCCAACCTGGCGCCGCTCACTGTCGTATGTTTTTCAGGAATCCAGTCTGTTCGATCATCTGACCGCCGCCGGTAATCTGCAGTTCGCTATCCGCCGCTCACGGGCACGGGTGGAGAAAAAAGAAAGCGATGACATCATCGGCCTGCTTGGCATCGGTCATACCCTGCACAAACTGCCGCATCAGCTTTCCGGCGGCGAGCGCCAGCGTGTGGCCATTGCCCGCGCACTGCTGAGCAAACCGCGCCTGCTGCTGATGGACGAACCACTGGCGTCACTGGATGAGCAGCGTAAACAGGAAATTCTGCCTTATCTGGAAGAATTAAAATCACATTTTGATCTGCCGATTATTTATGTCACGCATTCCCCGGCGGAAGTTGCCCGGCTGGCCGATTACCTGGTGGCGATGAAAGACGGTCAGGCGGTCGCCAGCGGCACCCTGAACGACACCTTAAGCCGTATGGATTTTCCGCTCAGGCTGGGTGAAGACGCCGGTGTGGTCATTGAAGGCACCGTCATGGAAAAAGACAGCCGCTGGCATCTTGACCGCATCGGCTTTAACGGCGGTCAGTCCATCTGGCTGCGCGACAGCGGGCATGCCTGTGGCACCGCCGTGCGGGTACGGATTCTGGCGCGTGATGTCAGCCTGGCACTGAATCCGGCTGAGGACAGCAGTATCCAGAACCATTTACCGGCCCGCGTCAGCGCCGTCGGCAGCGATGAACATCCGGGGCTGGCGCTGGTGAAAGTCATGGTCGGTGATACACCACTGCTGGCACGCATGACACAGCGTTCCGCTGAGCGTTTGCAGCTGACGCCGGGCCAGACGCTCTGGGTTCAGGTCAAATCGGCTGCGCTTGTATAAAACGGCTGATTTCCGCCAGCAGATGCTGGCGGTTCACCGGTTTGGTCACAACTTCGTCCATCCCTGCCTGCAGACAGGCTTCACGGTCTTCGGCCATCACATTGGCCGTCAGGCCGATCAGAGGCACGGCCGCATTGGCATTGTGCAGACAGCGGATAGCCCGGGTGGCTTCCAGGCCATCCATTAACGGCATATGCCAGTCCATCAGAATGACATCAAAGGTCCGCTGCTGACACTGCTCCAGTGCCTGACGGCCATTATGCGCCACGGTCACCTGCATCCCCTGAGTGCGCAGAATTTTTTCGATCACCATCTGGTTGGTAATATTGTCTTCCACCAGCAGCACCTGTTTATCCTGCAGCAACGGCTGTTGCACCGGCGCGGCTGCCCGCGGTGGCGGCTCCGTTGCCGGCGCCGGCGAGCGGCATTCCAGTGGCAGGGTAAATGAAAAACACGAACCGCTGCCGGGTTCGCTGCTGACCTGAATACTGCCGCCCATTTTATCCACCAGATATTTACTGATCGCCAGTCCCAGCCCGGTACCACCAAAACGGCGGGTGGTGGAATCATCCACCTGGCTGAAAGGACGGAACAGTTTATTCAGATCCGGGGCCGCGATACCGATGCCGGTATCACGTACCTCACAACGAAGCAGAACTGCGGCGTCGGTTTTTTCTGCTGCCTGAAACCGGACATGAACATTGCCCTGCGCTGTAAACTTGATGGCATTGCCCACCAGATTGAGCAGGATCTGCCGCAGACGGCCGGCATCCCCCCACAGCACAGAAGGCAGTGCTTCCACACCATCAATACTGAATCCGATGCTTTTAGCCGCCGCTTCCGGACCCAGCAGCTGCAACAGATCACTGCTGATCAGCGCCAGTGAAAAATGATGCGGCTCCAGTTTCAGCTTGCCGGCATCAATACGGGCAAATTCGAGAATATCAGACGTCAGCCGGGTAAGTGCTTCACTGGAACGCTGAATCAGACTGCACAGCTCTTTCGCTTCGCCGTCCGCCAGCCGTTCAGATAACAGATCAGCCGACGCCAGAATACCATTCAGCGGCGTACGCATTTCATGACTCATATTTGCCAGAAAAGCCGTTTTTACCTGATTCGCCTGTTCGGCTTCGCGCGCGGCCTGTTCAGCCTTTTCCTGACTTCTTTTCAGTGCGGTGATATTGCGTGAAATGCCAAAAATAAATACCACCTCACCGTGCTCATTGAGCACGGGAGATAATATTGTACTCCAGTGATTGGGCTGGCCATCCTGACTGGTATAGTATTCCGCTTCTTCGTACTGAACCGGTTTTTTCTCACGCATACAGCGGTGGTAATTGGGCGTGACGAAGTCGTAAAAGTCCGCTGGCAGAACCTCTTTCAGCGGCCTGCCATTAAGCACATTTTCGTCCAGTTCAATGGTATCCTGCTGTGACTGATTGGTGTTGACGATATAAAAATCGTCATCACCCACGCGCAGAATAAACATATTGTCAGGCGAGTGCTGCCAGATTTCCCAGAACAGATCCGCCTGAATGTTATCGCCGCTGTTGTCCATTCCTGCCCTCAGTTCAGGGATTCGATCGGCTGGTATCCGGACAGCGTGATGTTGTCTTCCGGAAAAGCCTGAAGAATCTGAGCGATATCCTGCTGGAACAGCGCTTCAATAGTGCTGTTGCGCATTTTCGCCGAGCAGGCCGTTCCCCATACCGCAATCTCCATCCCTTCACTGATATCAGCAGTCGACAACGGCGTGCAGGCACTGAAATCACCACTGTCAGCCGTCAGCATCAGATTGATGCAGTCCGGTCCGATCACCAGGGGTTTCTGTGTTTCAGGGTCCCAGGCCAGCAGGCTTTCGTTTTTATAAAAGACCAGAAACGTCGAGCCATCAGCCCGGGTAAAGGTCAGACGGCCAACGTCAAAGCCGCCACTGGTGCGGTTATCAATCGCACTCAGGGTGCCCTGCAGCAGCTGATAATTGGCCACGCCAATGTCTGTCAGCAGCGCAGCCAGTTTTACCCGCAGAACGTCATAGCCACTGGCGGCCTGATTCAGAATCACATGCCCTACCGCCACTGCCGTACTCAGTGACCGTTCCACCAGCGCCTCCTCACCGGCACTGCTGTTCAGCCAGCTGCTGTCGAGCGGATAACAGGCCAGACCACCCACCTGCTGATACTCCGGACTGCTGACCACTTTACGTGACACGGCTTCCAGTTCCGTTGCCGACATGGAGGTATCGGAAAAAATCTGTGAATAGCAGTCAGGGACCACACCATCGGTCAGCTCCGTACTGATGGTATCGGAGGCCACTGCCGCCGGGCAGATGGCCTGGCCCGACAGATCAAGCAGGGTTTCATTCAACTGTGGCACTGACCGGCCGGACGGGTCGGCATCAATCACCGGCAGCGGCGTTGCCAGCTGGGAAGCAATATAAAACGGAATCAGCGAATTAACGGCACCGATTTCAATCGGCATCAGGTAAGCGGCTTCTCCCTGCCCCTGGGTTTTCAGGTAATGACTGAGCACGTAATACACGTTCACCGGAGCTGTGTACCCCAGCCCCTGAGTCGCGGCTTCAGGCGAGCCCATATCGGCCAGGATCAGGGCTTTTTTCCCGTCGCTCAGTTCACTGCGGCGGACCACCGGCAGATCCACCGTAATACGGGTCAGAAAATTGAGTGCCATGGAAATCGGACCACCGCCACCGGAGGCACAGAAACAGGCACCGTACACCAGTGCTTTCAGATCCGATGGGGTTACTTTTGCAAGGTCGTACGCAGACATACAGAGCTCCGTTCTGATCAGGTAGTCACCAGAACATGCCTTAACTCTCCATTACTGTCTATAAAACTATTATTAAATTCTGTAATCCCGGCTTTACAGACAACAATACGTGCCAGAGCGCTGCCTTCAGTCATCGTCTTCCAGCCCCATGGCCAGCCCGTAAACCACGCTGCTACCCACTTCGTCGTTTTCGTCCAGTTCCTGCAGACGTTGCAGCACCGCCAGTGCCAGCGGCACATCGCCGGCACGCAGGCTGACAAAACCCAGCGCCTTCATGCTGTACAGATAAAGACGTTCATTGCCGGTCGCCTGTTGCCAGTGTGCAGAAGCAGGTTGCAGCCGGCGCCAGTCGGCATCGAAACCAGCGGCGGCAGCCGTCTGCTGCAGTACCTGATCAATCAGCGCCCGCGACTGATCAAAGCGGTTCACGTAAGCGTACATCCGGTAGAGTGCCACTTTCAGTTCGGCAATCTGTGGCAGCTCATGCACGGCCCGGATGAGCAGACTTTCTGCCCGCTGCCAGTCTGCAGCAATATCCAGCGGCTCGTGCAGCAGGCGCTGTAATTCCAGCGATGAGGCAAAGGGTTCACTTAACGGCGTCGCGGAAAAAAGGTCACGGATCAGCATCTCAGTCCCCGCGCCGCGGCAACAGGCCATGACAGCGCAGGCTGGCTTTGAACTGTTTCATTACCGGCCGCGAGATCCGGGTTTCTGCCAGCAGCCGCTGCTCGTAAATCAGCAGCCGGATGGCATCCGCCTGGTCAGCGTTCGCGCTGACTGCCAGCTGATGGCTGGCCGTGGCAATCAGCTGGTGTACCCCGTCATCCAGTAATTTACCGGACTGATGTTTTACGGCACGGTACAGCTGACTCATGATGACTTTTTCATCGTCCGCCATGCGGCATTTGCCATCCATAATTTTCAGCATTACCGCCACCGCACAATCCACCTCAGCCGCGCTCAGCGGATGCTGTTGCAGCCACTGTCCGACAGTATCGGCTGTCACTGATAAACCGGCCGCCGGCGGCGCAGTGATGGTCATGACAGGACTCTGGCCGGACACAGTTGGCGGTAATAATCCAGCAGTGATCCGGCAATGCCGAGATAAGCATAATCGTCCACCGGCGTGACACCAACGTGACGGAGTTTTTCTGCCGCTCCGTCTCCGATACGGGCAATCATCACCGCATCACAGTCGCGGATGGTATGCAGAATATCCTGCATCGCGTTCTGATCAGCACGGTGCCCGTGGCAGTACAGTGCCACATCACGCTTTTCCAGCAGTACATGACCATCCTGGCTGACGCGGTAAATAAAAAAATGACGGGCATGACCAAAATGCTGATTCACGGCAATACCGTCTTTGCTGGCCACCGCCACGCGCAGACAGGCATTCATGGTGTAACCTGCAGACGTCTGGCGGCGGCTTCACGCACTTCACTGTCTTCGTCATCCAGCATGGCGGCCAACGCACTCAGCGGTGCATTGGCAATGGCTTCCAGCCGCACGGTCCAGTCGGGATCATCCAGCATCACCACCACATCGTCCCCCTGCAGACGCGACGCAACAATGCGGCGGATTTCCGGTTCCGGGTCGTGGGCCATTAATACCAGGCTTTCCACCGGTAAACGTGTTGCCACCAGCTTGCGCACCTGACGGTCGTCGTCGCGGATAAAGCGGAATAAACGCCCTTCCGGTAAACGCTGTACGACATAGGCGCGCACCAGATAGTCGCGGTCTCCGGCCATGTTTTCCAGCTGCTGCAGCGGAATACGGTCGGCGACAGTGATACGCACTTCCCGGTCGGCATCCCGCATCAGCGCCTGCAGCTGCTCCCGTGGCAAACGGTAAGCAACGGCACGACGCACGGCTTCATCCGGATCACTGATCAGCGGCGGCAGATCGTCCACCGGCACATAACGTACCGCAATAGCACGCCGTTCCCAGAAACTGTCGGCCAGGTAATGCCGTGCCAGCTCCGGATTAATGCGCAGAAAACGGTCCATCTGCCGGCCACTGTCAACCGCAATACAGGCATCACCCGGTGAGCAGCGGCCGCTCAGCAGCAGATTGGTCCGGTAACGGCAGCGACGGCAATCACCGATCGGTGTCAGGTTGTCAGCATCCTCCATCACAGGGCTCCCTATTGCGGAAAAATTTCAGCAAATACAACGCCGGATGCCACTTCCGGGTCTTTGGTCAGAGTCGAACAGTGGTCGCGGGAATCAACCAGAAAAACATTGAAATCATTGCATTCCAGTACCGGAAACTGAAAATTAATATCGTCGTCCATACACCAGGTAAAATGCAGTTCCGCATACTGACTGCGCAGTTGCCCCAGTGTCTGTTCACTCAGCCCCTGCTGCTCAACAAAATCGGCCATAGCCTGTAACTGGTGACGGTTGATCATGTTAATGCTCCTCTGAAAATGCCTGTCTTCTGTTCCAGGTTTCGCGGGCAGAAGCTTCCATAATTTTCATCAGCCAGGGTGGCGGCGTGCTTTCCAGCACCTGCTGAAATTCGGCGATTAATTCCGGCGCCGGACGCGGCACACCGACTTTTACCGGATGCATTCCGGCCTTTACTACTTTGGCAGTGGCGGGACCGCCAATGGTTAACGCACACAGCACATGGCAGTCGCAGATCATATTGGCCCGTGCCACATGTTTGTCTTCGGCATCGCTGAGATCCGGTACGTCACGCACGTCGATCAAACGCTGTTCGTGCGCGGATACCTGATAAATCAGGAAGCGTTCACAGGTGCCGAACGGGCCGTCGATACGGTCACCGCGGTTGGAAGCGCAGGCAATACGGATAGAGCCCGGCATATCGGTGGCGTCATACGCTACCGGCCGTGGCACCGACTGACGGATATCCACGCCGTGACCGCGCAGCAGTGCAATGACAGCCCGCAGTTCGTCATCAGAAAAACGTGCAAACCGGCCACGGCTGGCCTGGCGCAGACGCTTAAGGCGCAGGCGTCCGAGCCGCTGCGGGGTCAGCGGCAGGCCGGTGGCACGGATCAGAATGGCCATCCAGTCCGATAATCCGACACCGGTCAGCTGACGCGATGCCAGGCCAATGCGTAAAGCGACCTGATCACTGAGATCGTGTCGCGGTACCATGACTCAGGCCCCGGCACCACGTCTGGCGCGCACGGTAATCGGCAGATCCGGCTTGCCCGGCAGCTTGTCGATAATAAAGCTGGAACCATCAGTGAGGGTCAGTTCGCCCCCCCAGGCATCCGGGGTATCAAATTCAACAGAGGAAATAACGTCTTCCAGATCTTTTTTCGGTACGTACAGGGTCAGTTCGCCCTTATCGTTTTCACGCAGCATAACGTTAGGCATGACGCTCTCCGCAAGTTTTTATTCACCGCTGACACCATCAGACGGTGGAGAATTCCTGTTATGACCTGAGCAATAAGGTCAAAATAATCCGGTAAAACAAAAGCGGTCAAACCCACCAGCCACATCTTGTGGAACGACTGGCAGGTCCGGGATATCAGCCGCAGGCTCCGGATCACATTGCCTGTCGCTGGTATTTATTTTTTACATGCGGTGGGTAAACCCAGCGTGCAGACGGTGAACACTCTGCAAACTGGGGCGCACCCTACAAACATAACCGCGATAAAAAATATTTATTTATTACCGCTTCAAGGTCGTTTTCCGAGGCAGGCAGAGCGAGGTGAAAATGGCTGAGGGAACGGAGTTTAGTTGTCCTAAATGAGTATCCCGAAGCCATTTTCAACAAAGCTCTGCCAACGCAGGTAGACCGATTAACGCACTAAGTCGTAGTTATAGTCCGTAGTCTGCATCCCCCGGGTCTCTTCATCGAGACGCTCCAGCACCGAGTTCACCAGCGTGGTCAGCACCTGCATGGCGCCTTCGTAACCCAGCGTGGTCTGACGGTGCAGGTGGTGACGGTCGAAAATCGGGAAGCCGATACGGATCAGCGGCACTTCGAACTCTTTACCTTTGTAAAGGGTATCGCGCTGAATAAATTTTCCGTAGGAGTTACCGATCATAAAGTCCGGCTTATTGGTGAATACCAGCGAGCGCATATGCCACAGGTCTTTACCGATATGAACTTCACAGTCACTGCCCTGCGGGTATTCCGCCAGCATGGCATCCATCATTTTTTTCCAGCGCTTGTTGGCGTTGTTGCACAGAATATGAGTCGGTTCTGCACCCAGTTCCAGCAGGAAATGTGTCATGCCTTCCACATAGTCCGGGTCACCCCACAGGGCAAACTTCTTGCCGTGCAGCCAGGTGTGAGAGTCCGTCATCATATCCACCAGACGACCACGCTCTTTTTCCAGACTGGCCGGAATCGGTTTGCCGGTAATCTCGCTGACTTTCATCAGGAAATCATCAGTCCAGGCCAGACCCATCGGGATTTTCAGATCCGGTACGCCGTGGTTCCAGGTGTTTTTCACGAACTTAGTGGTTTTCACCAGCTGGTTCGGCTGCAGCATAATGGTGTTCAGCGCATTCGGGGCTGCTTTCATTTCATCCTGTGTGGTACCGCCGGCGTACATGCGGAACTGACCATCAGCCGGTGTATCCAGCACTTCTTCCGGATCAGACAGCAGCGTGAAATCAACATCCATTTCTTTCATCATGCGTTTGATCACGCGGAAGTTACCGAGATAGGTTTCGAAACCCGGCACCAGATTCAGCTTACCGCTCTTGCCGACTTCCTTGTCTTCCATGTTATTCAGGGTGAAATAGCGGGCAATCCCTTCAAACATGTTGTCCCAGCCAGTGACATGGCTGCCAACGAAGCTTGGGGTATGAGCAAACGGAGTCGGGTATTCTTCCGGTATATGACCTTCTTTTTTGGAGTTGTTAATGAAGGCATTCAGGTCATCACCAATCACCTCAGCCATACAGGTAGTCGATACGGCAATCATGTCCGGCTTGTAAATCGCTTTACAGTTTTCCAGACCATCTTTCATATTCTGCTGACCACCGAATACTGCTGCGTCTTCGGTCATAGAGTCGGATACACAGGCGATCGGCTCCTTGAAATGACGGTTGAAGTAGGTTCGGAAGTAAGCCACACAGCCCTGAGAGCCATGAACGTAGGGCATGGTTTTTTCGAAACCGAGAGAACACAGCACAGCACCCAGTGGCTGACAGGCCTTAGCCGGGTTAACCGTCAGGGCTTCACGCTGAAAGTTCAGTTCCTTGTATTCTTCCGTCGTGGTCCACAGAAAAGTTTCATCAATCTTTTCCTGACTGTGGGCTTCTTCGAATGATGCTTTCTTGTTGGCCAGCATATCCTTGTATTCGTCTTCGCGGAACAGCGGATAGCTTGGCTTGATGTTATCAACTTGCTGACTCATGACAGTCCTCCTCCCGCGCCACTAATCTGTGGTCCGGCGGGTAAATGGGATTTTTTAAACGGATACGCGTTATACGTATCCGCTAACCTTCAACACCAGGGATCAGGCAGAAGCTGCCACAACATCAGCTTCCGCTGCTGCTTTTTTCCACGGTGCAGTCAGTACTTTCCAGCATGGATTATTCAGGGTCATATCCATATCGCGGGCGAAGATGGCGAAACCATCAAAGCCATGGTAAGGACCGGAATAATCCCAGGAGTGCATCTGACGGAAAGGCACGCCCATTTTCTGGAAGATGTATTTTTCCTTGATGCCGGAGCCGATCAGATCTGGCTTGACCTTCTTCACGAATTCTTCGAATTCGTAGCCAGTCACATCGTCATACAGCAGAGTGGAATCACCCATTTCTTTCAGGGTACGGTCGTAGTCATCGTTGTGACCGAATTCATAACCGGTACCAACCACTTCCATACCCAGATCTTCATAAGCGCCGATAACATGGCGTGGACGCAGACCACCGATGTACAGCATGACGCGTTTGCCTTCCAGACGCGGACGGAATTTAGCCACAACGGCTTCCCATTCCGGTTTGTATTTGGCGATCACTTCTTCACATTTCTGCTGAATGGTTTCGTCAAACTGTGCGGCGATCTTGCGCAGCGACTCGATGGTCTTGGTCGGGCCAAAGAAGTTGTATTCCATCCACGGAATCTTGTACTTCTCTTCCATGTGGCGGGAAATGTAGTTCATGGAACGGTAGCAGTGCACCAGGTTCAGTTTAACCTTCGGCGTCAGTTCCATTTCTGCAATGGAACCGTCACCGGACCACTGAGCGACAACGCGCAGACCCATTTCTTCCAGCAGAATACGGGAAGACCAGGCATCACCACCAATGTTGTAGTCACCGATAATGGCAACGTCGTAGTCACTGACAGCAAAACTGTTGTCTTCGTCACGCGCTCCCAGAACCCAGTCGCGCACCGCATCATTGGCAATATGGTGACCCAGCGACTGAGACACACCACGGAAACCTTCACAGCGGACCGGCACCACGGTTTTACCGTGCTCTTCGGTTTTCTTCTTCGCCACCGCTTCGATGTCATCACCGATCAGACCGATCGGACACTCTGACTGAATGGAAATACCCTTATTCAGCGGGAACAGGGTTTCGATTTCATCGATCAGTTTGGCGAGTTTTTTGTCGCCACCGAATACGATGTCTTTTTCCTGGAAGTCAGACGTAAAGTTCATGGTCACAAAGGTGTTAACACCTGTGGTACCGATATAATAATTACGGCGACCGGCACGGCTGTATTGGCCACAACCGACAGGACCGTGTGAAATATGGATCATGTCCTTGATCGGACCCCATACCACACCTTTGGAACCGGCATACGCACAACCACGGATGGTCATAACACCCGGCAGGGATTTTTTGTTGGAGGTGATACACTTCTTGGACTGCTCCAGAGAAGGATCATTCGGACTCAGGTGCTTGGCACGGTTTTTCTGGGCTTTTTCCGGATAAACCTCAAGCACTTCCTGAATCAAGGATTCAACTTCATCGCGTGACATGGCCATGGTGGGCCTCCTAAATTATTAACGGGTAACAGACCGGTTGAATGACGGGAGAACATTCACCGGGTTCCGATGGCACTAATCCGCGCCATCCCGATCAGCCTGCCGCAACCCTCTGCCTGGCTGCGGCGGCCTGAAGGAAAAGCTTACGCTCAGCCTTCCAGTTCAGCGGCAGTTTTACCTACAACGCTCATATCTTCTTCATCCATGATGCCGAATTCCATCAGCAGCTCTTCCAGCTCATCCATAGTGATCGGCGTTGGAATGACAAACTTGGTGTTGGCAACAATTTTTGAAGCCAGTTGACGATATTCGTCAGCCTGGTGAGCAGCCGGATCGTATTCGATAACAGTCATACGACGGATTTCTGCACGCTGTACCACATTGTCACGTGGCACGAAGTGAATCATCTGCGTACCCAGCTTGGCAGCCAGCGCTTCGATCAGCTCGTCTTCACGGTCAGTGTTACGGGAGTTACAGATCAGACCGGCCAGACGTACACCGCCGGAGTTCGCGTATTTCACAATACCTTTGGAAATGTTGTTGGCTGCGTACATCGCCATCATTTCGCCGGAACATACGATGTAGATTTCCTGCGCTTTGTTTTCGCGGATAGGCATCGCAAAACCACCGCACACAACGTCACCCAGTACGTCGTAGAATACAAAATCGAGGTCGTCTTCATAGGCGCCTTCCTCTTCGAGGAAGTTGATCGCCGTAATAACACCACGACCGGCACAACCGACGCCCGGCTCCGGACCACCGGATTCAACACAGCGGATATCGCCGTAACCGGCTTTCAGCACATCTTCCAGTTCCAGATCTTCCACAGTGCCGGCTTCAGCCGCCATTTCCATAATGGTGTTCTGAGCTTTGGAATGCAGGATCAGGCGGGTTGAGTCTGCTTTAGGGTCACAACCCACGATCATTACTTTTTTACCGGCTTCTGCCAGAGCAGCCACCAGGTTCTGGGTGGTGGTGGACTTACCGATACCGCCTTTGCCATAAATGGCGCATTGACGCATAGCCATAGTCTGTATCTCCTATAATTTTCCAGGCGAGGACCTTTGCCTCCGGAATCCATGAAACCAGGGGCAATGGATGACAGGTGCCTTACACTGCAACAGCGGGCTGCCTGTATCACAACGGGTCTTCTGCAGGGCCTGTGCCAGCCATCATGAAGATACTTAAGCCATTGTTTTTTAAGCTTATTTATTTTTTAACACTTTTAAAATGTAGGGTTTCTTACCCGACAAAAAACCGGGCGATGTCTTACTACCAACAACATCCGGCACACGGCTGCCACTGCTTTTTCGACCACAGACAGCGGCCGGATAAACATCTGACTGAAGATGTAAAACCACCGTCTGCGACGCACGAAGGAAGACGCATAAAAGCAGCCGGCACAACCGCAGAAAATAATTACCGGCCGCTGCCCACCGTTTGTCGTAAAGGCGCCAAAAACTGTCGTCTGTGATGTCCGCCGCACAGCAGAAACCCTGCTTAACCTGCACCATGACTACGCTCGGTTCTGCGCAGAAAATAAAATACCTCATTAAATTCATACTGTTAGGCAGATGAATCCACCTCTTCCCCAGGCCGGACCAGGCAGAATAAAAGCCAGCACCCGCGCCGCAACAGAACGCAGAAGTGGCTTGGTTCTTGAAGGTATCTGCTTTTACAACAACTCAGTAAATGCAGAGAGGTAATCCTTATGGCCAGTTCAGAGCTGCTGACAACACTCAGAGAAGGTATCCGCAGTGGAAAGATCGTCCCTTATATCGGGGCTGATACCCTGTCCGGAGTCACCGCTAAAGCCACCGGCGATGCCATACCGGCCGACAGTGACAGCCTGATTCTGGCCATGAATGACGGTAAGCCCATGGCACCCAGGCTGATGTATGAATTTCCGCGTGCGGCAATGAATCTGGAAAACAAAAAAGGCCGTAAGTTTATCGAGCGCTTTCTTAACACCACCTACGGCGAAACGGAATGGACGCCTTCTGTTTTTCACCGCTGGCTGGCAGAGCAGAACCTGCCTTATATTGTCGACATTAACCGCGACACCCAATTACAGGATTTTTATGCTGACCGTCCACATACGCTGATTGTTGGTGTTGCCCGCATCGCCGGCAGCGATTACCGCTTCCGTCTTTATCAGTATTACAGTGGTGAATACCGTGAAATCAGCCAGCAGGAAGTGGACAGCTCATTACCGGTACTGTTCAAGCCGATGGGATCGCCGAAACCGGAAGCCAACTACATTGCTTCCGATGCTGACTATGTCGATTATATCACCGAACTGATGGGTGGCTTCGCCATCCCCGCATTCCTTAAAGACTACCGCCAGGGTAAACAGTACCTGTTCTGCGGCCTGCGCATGCTGCGTGATACGGAGCGCATGGTGCTCAGCGATATTATTTATGCTGCCGCCGAACCGGCCGGCTGGGTACTGTTGCCCGATGCAACGGATAAGGAAAAGCGCTATTGCGATAAGAAAGGCCTGGTGATTGTGAATGCCGGCTGGCAGGAGCTGATGGACGGCACGCTGGCCCAGGCTGGATAACCGGTCAAACCATAAAAATGCCCGCGCTCAGCGGGCATTTTTATGTCAGTCTGAGCCGCAGGAGATAACGCAGCTCATTCAGTCAGGTTTTATCAGACAGCGCCATGAATCTCGCGCACCGCGTTGTTGGTAAAGCTCAGTGCTTCTTCCAGGGTGGCGGACGGATATTTTGGTCTGTAGCTCTTCAGTTCGCTATACATGGTTTCCAGCTTGCCTGATTTTGACTGGCCTTTGAAATCGCTTTTTTCCAGCGCCAGCTCTTCCATTGCTTCGTTCCATGGCACGCCCTGCACCAGCGGAATCAGAATCAGGTTAACCCCATTCACCTCAACCTGTACCGGATTGGTCAGATTCACCACAAACAGAATACATTTCATATCAGCAGAAAAATCATCGGCGTAGCGTTCCAGCAGCAGTGGCAGCGAAGCCATTTTGTCGAGGCTGCCCATCAGCATATCGATTTTGTCACCCGCCAGAATAACGGCTTCGCGCAGTACTTCTTTCGGTGGTTTGGTATGGCCTTTATCATCACCGACTTCGCCCGGTACCAGCACCAGATCACCGCGGTAGGCAGAAGCACTGCCGTCTTCGCTGGCCTCCAGAAAGTTAATGTAAAACAGCAGGCCGGATTCTTTGTATGTATTGAGCAGCATGGTCAGTTCCTGTTCAGTGTGATGGTTATCTGAAGTTATTCCATGGCAAGAAGCCTGCCGGATACAGCTTTTTTAAAATCCCTTTAAAATCAAAGGGCTGATTCTGAACCTCAGCCATGACAAAGGTATTTTGTATGGAAGATGACACACAGCCGCAAGGCTGAACCTGACAATCGGACAGAAAACAGGTGTGCAGGAAAAGTTACCGGGAATATTCACTATTGACCGCCGCTGACAGCTGGCACTGCGGCTGAAAAAGAAAGGCGCAGTCACGTTACCGTCACTGCGCCGGTCATTAACAGGATGTATGCAACCGGTTTGCTGCTTCAGCCTTCCTGAGCGAAACGGATGCGTTCTTCGGCGCTGGCACCCAGAATTTTTGCCAGCCAGGGCGGTGGTGAATTTTCCATCACCTGCTGCAGCCGGGCCAGCACAATACGGGCATCAGCGGATTCCTTCTGTTTGATCGGATAAATACCGGCACGGACCACTTTCGCCGCCGCTGGTCCGCCGATGGACTGCACATACATCACCTGACAGTCATTGATCAGACCGGCACGGAAGGCATTACGGTCCTCCGCCAGATCAGCTTCCAGTGCCGACCGGATATCAATCAGCTCACAGGCCGACGCACTGAGCTGATACACCAGAAAACGCAGACAGGAACCGAAATGCCCGTTCAGTACTTCACCGTTATTGGATGCCACCGCCACGCGGATGGAACCCGGCATCGCGGCCGCCTCCTGTACCGGCCGGGGTAAGGCATCATCGTCACTTTCGCCCCACAGAATACGCACGGCTTCCTTGATCGATGGCAGCCCCATGCTGATATCCTCACCGTCTTCCTCGCCATCGGCACTGCCAAAACCGGTTTTCAGGTCGGTGACGGTAATGGTCGTCAGCGCGTCTTCGGTCAGATCGCCCTCAATACGGCGGGCCAGAATGTCCAGCAGCTGACCGACACTGACATCAGGAATCGCCCGCGCGGCCATCGCAATCCGCAGAGCAGCCTCACGGCTGATAGTTGGCATCTCACTCATCACTGATTCTCCTCCGGAGACGGTTGTTATTTATCAGCGCCGGTTAGCTTCGTATACCGGCGCTGACACAGTTTTCAGCCAAGCCGGGTCAGCCCGTCAGCAGAACGGGCTTGCCACTCCGCCGGCGTCACGGCATCCACCGTCAGGGCATGCAGACGGCCATCGGCCAGCACATCCTTAAAGGCCTGCAGTATCTGCTGCTGACGTTGCACCGGGCGCATACCGGCAAAGTTTTCGCTGATCACCCGCGCGGTAAAGTTACAGTCGGCACCGTCCACACGGATGTCTGCCTCCGGGTCAGCCAGGGCATTTTTTATGCGGCTGATCACTTCCTGCGTTTCCATCCTGTTTCCTCACTCTGCCGCCGCGGTCGTGGCTTCCTGTAACAGCGCTTTCAGTGAACCGTCTGCCGCCATCGACACCACAATATCGCTGCCGCCGATCAGTTCACCTTTGACATACAGCTGCGGAAACGTCGGCCAGCCGGACACCGCGGGCAGACGTTCACGGATTGACGGTGCCTGCAGCACGTTCACAAAAGAAAATTCGGCAGCGGTCGCTTTCAGTGCCTTGATAGCAGCCGCCGAAAAACCGCACTCCGGTGCATCCGGTGTGCCTTTCATATAAATAATCACCGGATTAGTGGCGATCTGTTTTTCAATAATTTCGACAATGGAAGCCGTACTCATAACAGAATCCTCAGGCAACGTGACGGTCAGCCGGCAGCGTACAATGCTGCAGCAGACGCAGGGTTTCAGGGGTGGCAGCGACATCCAGGGCAGAAAAATCGTCGCCGGTACTCAGCCCGGTATCCGCACCGGCTTCCAGCAGCAGTCTGAGCATACGGCTGTTGCCGGCAGAGGCAGCGTACATCAGCGCGGTGGCCCCGTGATCGTTCTGCTGATCCATATTGATGTCGTTGGCCAACAGCAGGCGGACAATGGCTTCTGAGCCACTCTGACAGGCCATCCACAGGGCGTTATTACCGTCTTTATTGACCAGATCAAGACCCGCTCCGGCCATAACCAGTTCGCGGACAAAGGCTTCATGACCGCAACGGCACAGCTGCATCAGCGCGGTTTCGTTATTGCCCGCGCGCTGATCAATATTGCCGGGGAAAAAGCCCTGCTCCAGCAGCCACTGCTGCAGCTCTGCCGACAACGGGCTCTGCGGCCGGCGGATAGCCGGAAACCAGGCTTCATAACCACCGTCCAGGCTGTAACAGCTGGTAAAGCCGAAATCACTGAACAGCTGTGCCATATCCTGACTGCGGTGACCGTGGTAGCAGTAAATCAGTACCGGTACCGAACGCGCGGTATGTTTCAGCAAGGCACGCAGATTCTGCTCATGCAGATGCAGGGCGCGGGGATGATGACCACGCAGATAGGCGCTGAAATCACGCATATCCAGCACCAGAATTTCACTGTCATACAGCATTTCTTCTGCTTCAGTAACGCTGACGTTATGCCATTTCATGATCCGTTCCTCCCATCAGGAATCTGTCTGTTCTGCTTAATCTTCAGGCCCGAAACAATCCTCGTATGCCTGGCACTGATCACAGCTCGGGGCGCGGCAGACATAGCCACCACCCTGCTCGCACAGTTGTTTATAAAAGAATTTTTTCCATTTCATATCGCCGCTGTTGGCCAGTGCCAGCGCGGTAAAATTCTGCAGCATCAGCGCGCTCAGCTCGGCACGTGTCATCAGCCCGAGGTCGCGCCACAGGTGATCACCACCGAGGCAGCCGGCGGCAACAATATCCGCCAGCAGTAATTCGCAGTCGTTGTGGCCGGCACGGTTATCCCGCAGCAGATAACGGATTTCATTCCATTCATCGCGGCGCAGTTCCAGCAGCTGCTGCCGCAGATCCTGTTCATAACGCAGATCGTCTTCATGCTGCTGCCACAGTGACGCCAGCGGCAGACGGCGCTGACGGCCCAGCAGCAGGTGATGTGTCATCCAGTGATAATCCACTGGCGACAGACCGAGAAAATGTGGCAGGCAGGTTCTGCCGCTGCGCTGACTGCGTACCATCTGCGCCAGCCAGCGGCTGTTATTACTGCGTTCCTGTGCCAGCGCAGGATTACGGCGGAAGCTGTACCAGCTTTTTGCTTTTACCGCTGGCTGACGGAAACTGACGGCATGATTCATTCACTTTCTCCTGCAGTCCGGGTAACGGTCTGTGCACAGACCTCGATGGCCGGCGACACCGGGATAGCGGCCGCGGCCGCTCCCAGCCGCAGCTGTTGCTGCAGACGCAGCCATTCAAAGCCGGTGTCATGCCAGTCGTCCACTTTCAGCAGCGGCCGGCGGATCAGCAGCGGATCCTTCAGCATGGCGGCAATCGCTTCAGCGGCACTGCATTCTGCCGGACGGATGCGTTTTTCTTTCACTGCCGGAGCGCTGGGGTTAAACCATTCAGCCACCGGGCGGTCAGTGAAAAATGGCCGCAGACTGGCATAATCCCAGGGCGTGCTCAGCAGATCATGAACGATCAGCTGAACACCTGCCTCACGCAGAATTTTCTTCTGCCTGGTATTGTTAATGCAGCCGGGCTTTTCATAAAAATGCAGCCAGATATCATTCATCATGCGTTTCCGTAACAGGACAGAGTACCGCGCTTAACGGGCCTGAATTTCGCGGATGGCTGCGGCCATTTTTTCCGGCGGAATACCGGTCAGCGAGCCCGGCGGATTAACCGCAGCCCCACTGGCATCAAGAATCGCTTCTTCAATCGGACAGATACTGGCGCACTGCGGCTGCGCGTAATCGCCTTCGCATTCGGTGCATTTACGGGCATTGATTTTAAAGTGCGGACTGCTCTGATAAATCGCCTCACTGGGGCAGACGTCATAACAGGCGTAGCAGTTAACACATGAATCGACGATTGACAGTGCCATAAGCACCTCCCTTTCAATAGCCTGTTCCTGCTGATGGAATCAGGCCTGCTGAATAAAAGGCAGAGCGGCCCATCCCCGCCCTGCCACAGCCCCATCAGGCTGATGCACTTTCCATCTGTGGTGCCGGGCTTTCCAGCGTACCGTTACTGACCATTTCGCGGTAAACGGCCATCACCGCTTCTTCAATCGGTTCCATCGCATGTTCGCCGTTAGGTACGATGCCGGCCTCTTCCAGCAGCGACCAGGGCTCATAACCGATTTTTGAACAGAGCACAGCCTCACAGCCTTTCAGCGCCCGGATGGAACCGTCCAGCGCGCTCTCTTTTTCACCGCAGGTATCACCGCCGATGCAGTACTGATCCACCTTACGGTGACCGATAAAACGAACCCCTTTCGGTGCGGCTTCATAAATCAGGAATTCGGTGGCATGGCCGAAATGCTGGTTGATCAGACCACCACCACTGGTGGCCACCGCCATCAGCGCCGGACGGGTCGCCGCCGGTACGGTGGCTTCCACCGCCGGTACGCTGACCGCCGCCAGACGTTTACGTTTGGCTTCTTTTTCATCCAGCTCTTCCATAATGCCGGCGTGAATAACGGCGCGTTTTTTCATTGCTTCGTTGTAGTCGATATCCATGGCGGCGATTTTATCCAGGGTGAATTCTTCGCCCCGGTCTTCACCCAGCAGACCCACCGCATCGGCACGGCACTGCCGGCAATGGCGCATCATGTTCATATCGCCGGCGCATTCATCCTGCAGATCCTGCAGTTCTTCCGGGCTCGGTCCGCGTTGCCCCATAATGCCGTAGAAGGTACCGTGCTCGGCTTCGGCGATCAGCGGCATCACGTTATGCAGAAAAGCGCCTTTCTGTTTGACGATGCGTGAAACCTCTTTCAGGTGATCATCATTAACACCGGGAATCATCACCGAGTTCACTTTCACCAGAATGCCTTTTGCCACCAGCATCTCCAGCCCTTTCTGCTGTTGCCGGATAAGGATTTTTGCCGCTTTTTCGCCGTAAATACGTTTGTTATTCCAGTAAATCCACGGATAAATTTTGGCACCCACAGCCGGGTCGACACAGTTAATGGTAATGGTGACGTGGTCGATATTGTGCTTCGACAGTTCTTCCACCGCATCCGGTAACGCCAGGCCATTGGTGGATACACAGAGTTTGATATCCGGAGCCTGTTCGCTGAGCATACGGAAGGTTTCAAAAGTACGCTGCGGATTAGCCAGCGGGTCACCGGGGCCGGCAATACCCAGCACCGTCATCTGCGGAATATTGGCGGCCACCGCTTTGGTTTTCATCACCGCTTCTTCCGGTGTCAGCACTTCCGACACCACCCCCGGACGGGATTCATTGGAGCAGTCGTATTTACGGTTGCAGTAATGGCACTGAATATTACAGGCCGGCGCAACGGCGACATGCATGCGGGCAAAATAGTGATGCGCCTCTTCGGAATAACATGGATGGTTTTTTACCTTATCCTGGATATCCTGCGGCAGATGTGACATCTGATCGTTACTGCTGCCGCACGAACCGGAAGCACAGCTGCTGCCATCTGCGGCCGCATTTTCCTGTCCAATCACATTCAGTTGCATGGTTCAGCTCCTCGTACCCTGCCCGGTGCGCCCGGGACTCATCAATATTTTTTACCCCGCTGGGGGCGGTTGCTGATTGCCTGTTGCAATGCCAGTGCCTGATTAAAGCCTGTTGTTTTTAAAGAACTTTTTAATTATGTCGTCGGGATTTGTGGGGTATAACACACGACATTCGCGGATGCTTTTGTTGCAAACGACACAAACACAATGGTGTGCTTTTGATAGTGAAAAATAAGGGGGAAAGGCGTAAACCCGTGCCGGCTCAGAGTTTACGCACATTGATTTTCATGGTCTGAATACGGTAAGCAATCTGCCGCGGTGTCATGCCCAGCAGACGCGCCGCTTTTGCCTGCACCCAGCCGGCCTGTTCCAGTGCAGCGATCAGGCGTTCGCGCTCATCCATGTCCGGGTCTTCCAGATCCAGATTGCGCACAGCAGCCACCGGGGCAAAGGTGGCATGATTACGTTGCCCGTCAGGCAGAGCAATCACATCACAGTCGATGGTGCCTTCCTCGCTCATGACCGCCGCCCGCTCCAGGCAGTTTTCCAGCTGACGGACGTTGCCCGGCCAGTCGTGGCTCATCAGCATGCGGATGGCATTGTCAGTCAGGCGCAGTGCTCGGCCCTGTTGTCCGGCAATTTTACTGAGCAGGAAATTCGCCAGTTCCGGAATATCCACCAGCCGCTCACGCAGTGGCGGAATCTGAATTGCCATCACATTCAGACGGTAATACAGGTCCTCGCGGAAATTGCCTTTTTCCACTTCCTCTTCCAGATTCCGGTTGGTCGCCGCCACAATGCGTACATTGATTTTAATCGTCTGGCCGCCGCCCACCCGTTCCAGCTCACCTTCCTGCAGCACGCGCAGCAGCTTGGCCTGAAACAGCGGTGAAATCTCACCGATTTCATCAAGGAATAAGGTGCCGCCATCGGCCATTTCAAAGCGGCCTTTACGCTGTTTTACCGCATTGGTAAACGCGCCCTTTTCATGACCGAACAATTCCGATTCCAGCAGATTTTCCGGCAGCGAGGCACAGTTCAGACACACAAACGGATTGTGCGCCCGTGGTGAATTATAATGAATGGCGTTGGCGATCAGTTCCTTACCGGTACCGGATTCACCGAGAATCAGTACCGTACTGTCCCACTTGGCCACGCGCCGTACCTGATCAAAAACCTGACGCATGCCTTCGGAATGACCGACGACCATATTATCGAAGCCGTATTTGGCGCGTACTTCGCGTTTCAGTTCGTCGCGTTCCCGGGCAATGCTCTGCCCTTCTTCCACGTTGACCAGCAGGCGTACCGTCTGCGACAGCAGATCGGCGGTTGCTTTCATAAACTGGGTACGCTCCGGCAGATAATCATCCGCCGGCACATCCGGCTGTGCCGCTAGCACACCAATGGCATTGCCACTGCCATCGCGGATCGGTACGCCGATAAAAGGTAATTCGAGATCGTATAATTCCAGCCGGTCGAGGAAACGGGGTTCGCTGGAAATACGGCCCAGCACAATCGACTGATTCAGTTCCAGTACCCGTCCGACCACACCTTCACCCGGCTGATATTTTACCGAGGAAGAATGTTTGCTGACGCTTTCTGATTCACTGTACACCGCGCCAACCTGCAGCAGGCTGTTCTGCGGGTCATACAGGTTCACCACCCCATGACGCAATCCCGCTTCATTATGCAGAACACCGAGAATGCCACGGATGGTTTCTTCGATATTTTTCGCACGCGAGAGGATACCTGATACTTCACACAGGCAGCGGAACTGACGCTCGATCAGTTCTGCTTTGCTGTTGACTCGTGTACCTGCTCTGGCAAATCTGCTCTGATCCATGATGATCATCCGTTATCGACTGGAAGATACCGGCAGCTGCACAACCACCCGGCACCCTGGTGTGTGCCTGGCATCAATATGTACAGTGCCCGAATGGTCGCTGACCACATCGTGGACCATGGTCAGCCCCATACCACGACATCCTGCTCCCTCGGTTTTGGTACTGAAAAATGGCTGAAAAACTTTCACCAGCAGTTCCGCTGCAATGCCACTGCCGGTATCGGTAATTTCACAGGTAATCACGTCTTTGCCGGCCCGGGTGACAATCGTCAGTTCACGCTCCCGGATGCCGCGCTCACTCATGGCATCAATGGCGTTATCCAGTAATTGTTTGAACATACTGCGCAGGCGGCGCTCACGGCCGATCATCACCGGCAGGTGCATTGCCGGTTGCCACTCCACGGTAATACCGGCCGACAACAGACGATCGGTGGAAATAGCCAGAGCCTCACGCAGAATTTCATTGATATTCACCGGCTTTTTACTTTCGTACAGCGCCGGCGGCATGGAATCCCGCATACTGTCCATCGCATCGCGGCCGGCCTGCAGCGCATCTTCGAGTGCAGCCAGCAGCGCATCATCGCGGTTATCGTCACTGCGCCGCTGCAGCATGCTGACCGCAGTGGCCATTAAATTCACCGGCCCCTGCATCTGATGGATGGCACCATTAACGGTTTCCCGCATACCCTGCACCAGATCCTCTTCCGCCATCAGGGCTTTCAGCGCATTCAGGTGGGTCTCTTCCTGACGGCGGCGGATATCCGTGATGTCATTGACCATCAGCAGCACATAGTTATGCACCGTCTGCTCGAAAAATCCGTCGGCCTCTTCACCCTGTACCTGCATGCTGGTGCCGAAGCAGGAATACCAGCGTGTCAGACTGCGGCCGCGTTCGACGGAAAATTCCTTGTCATCAAAGCTGCGGCCGTTATCCAGTAACTGACTGAAGGGCTGACCGAGTTTTTTGCCAATGACATTGACCGCCGCTTCCGCCGGTTCCCCGCCCACCAGAAAAGAGGCCAGCTCACGGAAACTCGGGTTCACCGAGACAATGCGTTTCTGTTCGTCCAGTACCACCACCGCGGCCGGCACCGCATTCAGCACCGATTCCATCATCAGCTTCTGATTCATCAGCCGCTGTTCCAGCTCATGCATATCCGAGCCGTCACGATGCATACCGAGGTAATAGATGGTTTCGTTGTCTTCGTTGATAACCGGCGCTACCGTCAGTTCAGCCAGATACAGACGGTCGTCCTTACGCCGGTTCAGCAGCATGCCGCTCCAGGATTTCTGCTGTGCCAGCCGCCCCCACAGTGCCTGATAGACAATCCGCGGCGTGGTGTGGTTGGAAAGAATGGATTCGTTTTTCCCCAGCACTTCGTCTTCGCTGTAGCCCGTCACCTGAGTAAAGGCACGGTTCACATAAAGAATGTTGGCTTTCAGATCGGTAATGGAAATGGCGACCGGGGAATGCTCGACCGCCTGAAAGAAAACCTCTTCCGCCAGCAGAATCCCTTCCGGGTGAATCTCTGCAATACCTTTTTCTGACAGGTTGGTTGCTTCAGCCTGTTCCGGCGTGAGCCTGACTTTACTCATAGCTGCTCCTTTTCTGCAGCTCAACATCTGCAGAGGGGTGGAGCAAATAATATGCCGCAGCTCAGAATGGCTGCAGGCCGCATGACACCTGTCATTTGCCATACAAAAAACAGGGTTTTTGTAATAAAAACAACAAACTGAATTTTCAGCGACCGCCGCTTTTGTCGCAAAAGCGACAGCGTTGTTTTTGTCATCTCCCGTACAAATGCACTGTTTTCAGGCCCTGCAGGGAGGTTACGTCCATGTTGATGCACAGCCGCGAGCGGTTTCTGTCGGACAATTTTCACTGGCACAGGAAATGCAATTTCGCCCTGAAAGCGTTTCCGCCCCGGACGGCAGCGGCACAGGCCTCCTTATTTACATTTACGGTGCTGTGCAGCGGCCGGTGGCGGCAGAATTTATTCAGGAAAGCGTTATGGACTATCTCCTTATTCTGGTCAGCACTGCGCTGGTCAATAACATTGTGCTGGTGAAGTTTCTTGGCCTGTGCCCGCTGATGGGGGTTTCCAGCAATGTCTCCGCCGCCTGGGGAATGAGCCTCGCCACCACCTTTGTGCTGACGCTGTCCGCCCTGTGCAGCTGGCTGATTGAACACCTGCTGCTGCAGCCACTGAACATAGAATTTCTGCGCATCCTGTCGTTTATTCTGATTATCGCGGCGGTCGTTCAGTTCACCGAAGTCATGGTGCGCAAAGCCAGCCCCATGCTGCACCGCACGCTGGGCATTTACCTGCCGCTGATCACCACCAACTGCGCGGTGCTGGGTGTCGCCCTGCTCAATATCAACGAACACCATAACCTGCCGCAGAGCCTGATGTTCGGGCTCGGCTCCGCGCTGGGTTTTGTGCTGGTGATGGTGATGTTTGCCGGTCTGCGCGAGCGGCTGGCACTGGCCAATGTGCCGGCGCTGTTCAGCGGAACGCCGATCAGCCTGGTAACCGCTGGCCTGCTGTCGCTGGTCTTTATGGGCTTCAGCGGCATGATCTGATGCCGCCGCAACAAGGGAGGTAAGCGTATGCTGATGGCAACTCTGGTACTGACACTGCTCGGTCTGACCCTCGGAGGTCTGCTCGGCCTGGCGGCCAAATATTTTGCGGTGCAGGACGACAATCCGATCATCGGTGAAATCGAACAGATGCTGCCCGGCAGCCAGTGTGGCCAGTGCGGTTTCCCCGGCTGTACTCCGGCCGCCGAAGCCATGGCCAATGGCAGCGCCGCCGTCACCTGCTGTCCGCCGGGCGGCCGGGCGCTGGCGGAAAATCTGGCGCGCCTGCTGGATATTGATCTGTCGACGCTGGGCGAGTCCCCGGCGCCGCAGGTAGCCAGCATTAATGAAGAACTCTGCACCGGTTGCACCCGCTGCTATAAAGCCTGCCCGACTGACGCCATTGTTGGTGCCAGCAAACAGCTGCACGTGGTGGTGGCCGATGCCTGTACCGGCTGCAATCAGTGCGTTGATGCCTGTCCGGAAGACTGCATCAGTCTGTCCGGCCAGCCGCTTACCCTGACCAGCTGGCACTGGTCGAAACCAGAGGCCGCCTGATTATGTTGTTCGGACTGGGAAATTTCCGCGGTGGTGTTCACCCCGACGGGCAGAAAGAAGCCAGCGCCCGTCACCCGATTCTGACCTCGCTGCCGCTGCCGGAAAAACTGTATCTGCCGCTGTGTCAGCATTCCGGTGACGACGCGCGGCCACTGGTGCAACCCGGTGAACGGGTTCTGAAAGGCCAGCGCATCGCTGCCGCCAGCGGACGCCTGTCGGCCAATATTCACGCGCCGACATCCGGCATCATCACCGCCGTCGATACCATTACCATGCCACACCCTTCCGGGTTGCCGGCCAATGCCATGATTCTTGAACCCGATGGACTGGAACAGTGGACGGTGCTGAATCCGCCCGCCGATCCGTATCAGACCCCGCCGGAAGAACTGGCCGGCCTGGTGGAAGAAGCCGGAATTGTCGGTATGGGCGGCGCCATTTTCCCCGCCGCCATTAAATTACGTCAGGGCCGCCGCTTTGAAATCAAAACCCTGATTGTTAACGGCAGCGAATGCGAGCCCTACCTCACCACCGATGACCGTTTAATGCGCGAACGGGCCGAGGAAATTGTTGAGGGCACCCGCCTGGTCCGCTACATCATCGAAGCCTACCGCGCCGTTATCGCCGTGGAAGACAATAAACCGGAAGCCATTGCTGCCCTGCAGAAAGCGGCCGAAGGCGTCGGTTCAATCGAAGTGGTGGTGGTTCCGGCGCGGTATCCGATGGGGTCCGCCAAACAGCTGATTCACGCCGTGACCGGTTACGAAGTGCCCGCCGGTAAACGCAGTAACGATATCGGCGTGCTGGTGCATAACGTCGCCACTGTGTATGCCATTCAGCAGGCGCTGATTTATGGCCGGCCGCTGATTTCCCGTGTTACCACCGTGGCCGGTGGCTGCGTTGGCCTGCCACAGAATGTGGAAGCTCTGCTCGGCACGCCGATCCGCCATCTGTTTGAGCACAGCAAAGGTCTGCATGGCACGCCATCGCGCCTGCTGATGGGCGGCCCGATGATGGGCCAGATTCTGCCGTCGCTGGATGTCCCCCTGATCAAAGGCAGCTCCGGCATCCTCGCGCTCAACCGCGCGGAAGTGAACACCCATGTGCCCTCGCCCTGCATCCGCTGCGGCCGTTGTGTCGATGCCTGCCCGATGGGACTGCTGCCGCTGGATATGGCGCGCAGCTCAAAGCTGGATGATTTCGACCGCGCCCAGGAAGCCGGTCTGCGCGACTGCATTCTGTGTGGTTCCTGCGCTTACGTCTGCCCGTCGCATATTCCGCTGGTGCAGTATTTTGAATACGCCAAAGGTGAGCTGGCCGAACGCCGCAACAGTCAGCAGAAACTGAGCTACACCCAGGAACTGATGTCGGCCCGGAAAGAACGTCTGGCGGCCGAAGCCGAAGCGAAAAAAGCCGCTAAAAAAGCGAAAAAAGCCCGGCCGAAAAAACCGGTGGCTGCTGACAGCAGTGCTGTGACTGATAACACAGATGCCCCTGCCGGCACTGAAGAGAAGGTGTGATTATGAGCGCTGATGTGAATCATTCCCCGTCGGCCTCGCCGCACGCCCACGACCGCTCCAGCATTGACCGCTTAATGCTGCGCGTCTGCCTTGCCCTGACGCCGGTGACCCTGTGGGGGTTTTACTGTTTCGGCTGGCCCGCCATTATTTTATTTGCCGTCACCACCCTGGCGGCCATCGTCACCGAAATGGGCTGCCTGTATTTAATGGGACAACCCATCAGCCGGGTTAAAGATAATTCCGCCATGCTGACCGGCTGGATGCTGGCGCTGACCCTGCCGCCCTGGGCACCCTGGTGGATTGGCGTTGGCGGTGCTTTTTTCGCCATTGCCATCGGCAAACAGATTTACGGCGGCATCGGCCAGAATCTGTTCAACCCGGCATTACTGGCGCGTATTGCGCTGCTGATTTCATTTCCGGTCCAGCTCACCACCTGGGTTAACGTTACCCCGCTTAACAGTCCGGCAGCGCCTGATTTCATCACCTCAGTGGGAATTATTTTTGCTGGCGCCCCGCTGGCCGACGGCATGACCGGGGCCACCTGGCTCGGTGCCGGTAAAGCCGCCGCCGCCGGTGGTGCGCATCTGGGCGAAATGATCCGGCAGGATTTTTCCCTGCACGATGCCTTTTTCGGTTTAACCCGCGGCAGCATGGGCGAAACCTCAGAATTACTGGCGCTGCTGGGCGGCCTTTATCTGCTTATCCGGCGTGTGATCAGCTGGCATATTCCCGTAGCCCTGCTCGGCACCCTGGCGCTGCTGGCGCTGGTCAGTGAGCATGTCAATCCGGACAGCTACGCCGGCCCCCTGTTTCACCTGACCTCCGGTGGCGTGATGATCGGTGCTTTTTTCTATGCCACCGAATACGTGACGTCACCATCAACGCCGGCCGGTAAAATCATTTTCGGCATTGGCTGTGGCGCGCTGTTATTTGCCATCCGCAGCTGGGGTGGTTTTCCGGAGGCCGTGGCCTTCGCCATCCTGCTGATGAACACCTTCACGCCGCTGATTGACCGGGCCTTTAAACCGCGGGCCTACGGCCGCACCCGCGCGGGCAATGCCATCAAACATGTTTCCGCTGCGCGTAAGGTGGTGTGATGATCAGCTTCGACCTGAAACCCTACCGTGATCAGCCGCTCTATCAGGCACTGCTGCTGGGGGCCGCCTGTGCCGTCGTCAGCCTGCTGCTGATTGGCGGCCATCAGAGCACGCATCAGTCGATCAGCGATCACCAGACCGCGGATAAGCTGGCCATGCTGGCGCAGGTACTGCCGGCGTCGCGTTATAACAATGATCCCCTGGCGGAAACCGCAACCCTCAGCAGCGATGTGCTGGCAGCACCGGCCACGTTAATGCTGGCACGTCAGGACGGCCACTTTTCGGCCGCTGCACTGCAGCTGGCCATTGCCGGCTGGGGCGGCGTGATCCATATGATTCTGGCGGTAAAACCGGACGGCGAATTACTTGGCGTGCGCATTATCAGCCACACCGAAACTCCCGGTCTGGCGGATAAAATTGAGCGCGGAAAAAGCGACTGGATTACCACCTTTGACGGTAAATCCCTGCTGAATACCTCCGGTAACGCCTGGCGGGTAAAAAAAGACGGCGGTGAATTCGATCAGTTTACCGGCGCCACCATTACCCCGCGTGCCGTGGTCAAAGGCGTGCATCAGGGATTAATTCTGTATCAGCAGTGGCTGAGCACAGACAGCGGTGAAAAAGCGTTGGCCACTCAGATGGAGGATGCCGCATGAGCCAGTACAGACAGATTTTCCGCGACGGCCTGTGGGACAACAACGTCGCCATGGGACAGATGCTGGCCCTGTGCCCGCTGCTGGCGGTGACGACCAGTGCCACCAACGGCCTCGGCATGGGCATCGCCTCACTGGCGGTGCTGCTGCTGACCAACACCATTATTTCTGCCGTGCGCGGTGTGATCAGCCCGCAGGTACGCATTCCGGTACTGATTGTGCTGATCGCCACCGTGGTCACCCTGGTCGACATGGCGATCAACGCCTGGCTGCATGACCTGTATAAAGTGCTCGGCCTGTTTATTGCCCTGATCGTCACCAACTGTGCGATTTTCGGCCGCGCCGAAAGCTTTGCCAGCAAACAACCCGTGCCACTGGCCGCTGCCGATGCGCTGGCCATGGGGCTGGGGTTTACCTGGGTACTGGTCGCCGTCGGAGGAATGCGGGAAATTCTCGGCAGCGGCACCCTGTTCGCCAATGCATCACTGCTGCTGGGCAGCCATTTCGCCTGGCTGGAAACCACCATTATTCCGCATTACAAAGGCATTCTGCTGGCCATTCTGCCCCCCGGAGCTTTTATGGCGCTGGGATTTCTGATTGCCATCAAACGTCTGATCGACCGCCGCCTGCCGTCCGACAGCAGTCATGGTCTGGTCAGCATTCAGCCTCACGGTTAAAGGAAAACATCATGCAGGTCAGTGTGATTTACGCCATTGGCAGTGGCCAGCCCTGGATTAAGCTGGACCTTGACGAAGGATGCGTGCTGGAAGAGGCCGTCAGCCAGTCCGGCCTGCTGGAGCAATATCCGGAGATTAATCTGCAAACCATGCGCGTCGGCATCTTCGGCAAACTGGCAAAACCCGACAGCCCGCTGAAAGCTGGCGACCGGGTGGAAATCTACCGGCCGATTATCCGTAATCTGGATGATGATGACGACGATGACGACTGAGTGGCCGGGTGATTCCGGGCAATGCCTCACCTCTGAACATTTCGTTACCGGCAGCAGTCACCACATCCCCAGGACTCACGCATCATGACACCAGACCACCGGATGGCGGCCTGGTGTCAGATCATCAGACGCCGGCGGCTGCCAGAGTCTCTTCCCCTGCGCCGTTTTTCAGCCATGGCAGAAAGCCATGCAGAAAACGCGTGGTCGCCGGCATAAAATAGCTGCCGTGGTGATAACAGGGGTCGAGTGTGCTGACGATTTTCCGTCCCGGACCGCGGCAGTCGTCGTACAGCACCGAGCCACCTTCCACTGCATCAATCAGGGATACAGCGCCATCCGGTACCGTCAGTGTGCCGTGGCGGTGCCAGGTGGCATCTGCCAGCTGAATATGGCGGAACAGCGGATGCTGCGGGGCTTTCAGGCGCAGGCCGGAATCAGCGCCGGGCTCCAGCCACCACCAGAAATTAGTCGCGCCCGGTGTCCACTGCACGCCATCCAGCCATTGCTCGGCGTGGCTTTCGCCCCAGGCGACAACCATTTTCCCCTGCGCCAGAAACGCGGCGATGGCATCGTGCGCTGCGATCAGGTCGGCCGGATTCTGCCGGCTGGCGATATACAGACAATCCACATCCGACAGATCCGCCGTGGGTAAATCCAGCACGTAAATATTGCGGGAAAAATAGGGCCGCAGTTCCGGATCATGGTAGGTGGCGTGATGGTAGTAAGTGCCACCGTCAACAAAGGCTATGCGCATGCGTTGTTCTCCCCGTTGGCAGTCATGGCCGGAGCACCTGCCATTACCCAGTCGAGCAGCTGCGGAACAATCCGTGCTGCGGTGGTTTTATCGTTCAGGTACATCCACATGGTGTTGCCGCTGTGCATCAGTATCTGGCCGCCCTGCGGCCGCTGCCACAGCCAGTCGATGGCTGAGCCATCTTTCTTCAGCCGGTGCAGCACGATGGCCCCGGCCGGTGGCGGATTGGCACCACGGGCATAGAAACCAGCAACACCACGGCGGAAGCTGAGGTCCTGACAATCCACACCGCTGAACACCGGGTGTTCCTGACAGCGTTCAATGATCAGATCATTTACCCCACGGCCGGCGGCGACGCGGAAGGTCTCCAGCCCGTCGAAAATGGGGTAAACCAGATGGCCGTTAAAAACGATGGTGCCGCCGGCATCAAGGCAGGCGGCCAGATCATCACGGAAGGTCAGCAGTGCTTTCTGGTCGATATGAGCTTCGATCAGAATAATGCGGCTGTTACGGATATCGCCGGCCGTGATGTCGCGCAGCGAGAGCGAGCGGATGCCGCGCTCCGACAGCCTGCTGACGAAAGCCGGCAACTCGTGCGAAATTGCACGCAGATGCAGAATTTCAGAAGGGTTCATAGTGCCTCTCAATGTGTTCTCTCAGTCATTCGGGGTTGCAGAAAAGACCGGCACCGCAGTACCGGCAGCCGGTAGTTCATCGAGCTGAATCCGCCTTACCGGCACGCGGTACAGCTGGCTCAGCGCTTCTTCGCTCATGACCTTGTCCGGGGTGCCGGACAGGTGCTGTCCGGCGCCGAACAGCAGCAGCGCATGACTGGCAAATTCCAGCGCGTGCTGCGGCGAGTGGGTGGTCATAATGATGGTCATGCCGTTGTCGGCCAGCTCGCGCAGCAGGCGCAGAATCAGCGCCTGGTTGTGCCAGTCCATGGCGGCGCTAGGTTCGTCCAGCAGCAGCACATCGGCATCGGAGGCCAGCGCCCGTGCCATCAGCACCAGCTGACGCTCACCACCGGACAGCGAAGAAAAGGCACGCGTTGCCAGCCCGCCCGCCTCCACCCGTTGCAGCGCGATGCGCGCACGGCGGTAGTCGTTTTTATCCGGCGCCTGCAATAAACCGATGGCAGACGCGCGTCCGAGCAGGACCATTTCCATGGCGGTTAACGGCAGCGACGGATGCACTTCCTGCGGCACAAACCCCAGCCGGCCGCCGTGCTGAATACGGCCGCTGTCGGGCTGCAGGGTGCGGGCAATAATTTTCAGCAGTGTGGATTTACCGACGCCGTTGGCTCCCAGCAGCGCACAGAAGCTGCCGCGCGGCAGCGCCAGAGACAGGTTTTTCAGGACCGGACGGCCGTCATAAGCGTGGCAGATGCCAGCCAGCTCAATCGTGTAACGGGCTTCAGCCATGCAGCGACCTCCCCAGACGGCGCAGCAGGAAGGCAAACAGCGGCGCGCCCAGCAGTGACGTCAGTACCCCCAGTGGAATTTCCACTTCGCTGACGCTGCGCGCCAGGGTGTCCACCAGCACCAGATACACGGCCCCGGCGAGCACGGTATTAAGCAGGAAGGTCCGGTGATCGGTGCCAAAGGCCATTCGCACCAGATGCGGCACCACCAGCCCGACCCAACCGACCACGCCACACACCGCCACGCTGGAGGCGGTGATCACGCCCACCGCCAGCAGCGCCAGAATGCGCGTGCGTTTGACCGGCACGCCGAGGGCGCGGGCATCCTGATCGCCCACCGACAGCGCCATCAGCTGAAAACGCAGGCCGTACAACAGCAGCAGACTGATGCCGATGCAGGGAATGGCGAGCAGCAGTTTCTGGCTGTCGGCCGCCGACAGACTGCCCATCAGCCAGAAGACAATGGCCGGCAACTGGTTCTGCGGATCGGCCACCAGCTTGACCAGCGATACCCCGGAGGCAAACATGGCCGACACCACAATACCTGCCAGCACCAGCATCACCGTGCCACTGCCCCGCCCCTGCTGACTGCCGGCCAGCCAGAACACACAGGCCAGTGCCAGCAGTCCGGCCACCAGCGCACCGATCACCACCGGCCAGCCATCGCCGGCAAACAGGAAGGCCAGCACGCCACCAAACGCCGCTCCGGAGGACACCCCCAGCAACTGCGGTTCGGCCAGCGGGTTCCGGAACACACTCTGCAACGCCGCGCCGGCGCCGCTTAATCCGGCACCGATCACGGCGGCGAGTAAAATCCGCGGCAGACGCACATTCTCGACCACGCGCTGTTCCAGCGGACTCCAGTCACTACCGAACAGCGGCGCCGCGAGTATCTGACCGACGGTGGCCGGGGAAATAAAATACCGGCCGGTGCCCAGTGCCACGACCACCACCAGCAGTAATAAAACCAGTAAACCTGCGCTGATCAGCGACAGCGGCAACAGGCGTGCGCTCATAAACCGTCCCTGCCGAACAGCTGCTGATAATGTGCACTGCCGGCGTTGGCGCGGATTTTCAGTAGGTCATCCAGATCCTGCTGCTGCGCGTCATAGCGGTACAGCAGCTGATAGGCCTCACGGATGCGCTGACGCAGACCGGGCTGTGCCTGTTGCGGGTGAATCAGGGAAAACAGCCAGTCGAGGGCAAGCGGTGTTTCCTGACTGGGCGGGTCCCAGCGGAAACCGCCATAGGGAAAGGCATAAACCCGCTGCTGCTGAATGGCACTGATGCCCTGCAGGCGCGGATCGTTAAAGAGTTCATCCGGGGTCAGGCCGGGCTCAAAATTATTGAGAAAAATCAGCTGCGGATTCCACACCAGCAGTTGTTCGATATCCACCGGCGCAAATCCCGGCAGGCCCGCCGCCACATTGGTGGCACCGGCTTTGACCAGATCATTGCCCATGCTGGTGTTGGCGCCCGCCACCTGAAAACCGGAACGGGTGCGGAACAGATACAGCGCCCGTGGTTTGCCGGCCTGAGCGGCTGCCTGCTGTTCAATCTCCGCCATACGCTGATCAAACCAGCGGCTCAGCTCCCGGGCGCGTTGTTCGCGCCCCAGTGCCCCGCCCACCATGCGCAGCCAGTCCGTCACGTAAGCACTGTCGCCGTAATTCAGCGTCAGTACCGGTAAACCGAGCTGGCGGATGGGACGCACGATATCATCACCGCGGTCACCCCACTGGAAGATCACGTCCGGATTCTGCGCCGCCAGCGCTTCAACGTTGGGAACGAAGCCTTCGCCGGCCATGTTGTAAGGAATATCCCGCGCGGCGGGAAAGATACGCCCCAGCAGGCCGGTCTCAATATCGGTCCGGCTGGCTTTGTGCATACCGGCCAGCCGCTGCGGACCTTCGTCCACGGCCATGATCATCGACGCCAGCGGGATGGTGATCGACACCACCCGCTGCACCTGATCGGGCACCTCAACCGCATGCCCGTTCTGGTCTTCCACCAGCCGTGCCTGTAACTGGGCTGCACACAGCAGCCAGCTGAACAGGATTACCAGGGTACGTGCCATCAGTAATCCACCGTCAGTTTCACCATGTAGGAACGGCCCGGTTCCGCCAGTGGGTTGCCCACCAGATCATTGCTGTAATCAATGTCTTCGCTGACCACCGGATTGCGGCCTTCACGGTCAAACAGGTTTTCGATACCGGTGCGGATTTTCCAGTCCTGCCAGTTGCTGCCAAACAGGCTGTCGAGACCGAAACCAGCGTACAGATTGACAATGGCGTAGCTGTCAGTGCGGCGTTCTTCGCTGTCGTCGATGCGGTATTTGCCACGGTAAGCGCGTACCGCCGTTTCACCGAACCAGCCCATGCCGTCGTAACGCAGCGACGCGCGGCCGGACAGCGGCGCGATATAAGACAGTGGCTCATCACTGCTGTCATCGGTGCCGTGGGTACTGGTCAGCGCGTAATTCATGCTCCAGTGGCGGCCAAAATGGCTGCGGCCATCCACTTCCAGTCCGGTGATGGTGGCTTCGCTGATGTTCTGCCGCTGGTACAGGCTGTCGGATACCGCGACCAGGGAAATCAGATCCTGGTAGCGGCTTTCATAGGCGGTCACGCTGAGCTCGGTATTGCTGCCATACCAACGCATGCCCAGTTCGGTGGTGATGTTGGTTTCTTCTTCCAGCTCCGGTGCCGGCAGCGTGGTCACCGTACCGGCCACGCTGGTGATGGTCATGGTCATACCGGATGGCGCCCGGAAGCCACGACTGATATTACCCACCAGATGCAGGGTTGGGGTGACGCGGTAAACACCGCCGAAACTGCCGGTCAGCGCGCTATAGCTCTTGTCGGTATTGCCGTCGAAGGCCTCCTGCTGTTCTGTGGTTTCACTGGCCAGTGCACTGCCGATTTTCACACCGACGTAGTCAGCACGCAGGGCCCCGCTCAGTGACCACTGATCGTTCAGGGTCCAGTCATCATTCACAAACACCCCGACACTTAATTCTTCCGAGGAACGTTCCATCGGCGTCCATCCGGTCTGTGCCAGCAGATTGCCGTCGGCATCGTAGCGGGTGATCTGCCGGGTACGGCCATCAAAGGATTCGTGGAAGAAGTCACCACCGTAACTGAGCGCGTGATCACCGATCAGTTTCTGCGCTGTCAGATGGCCGCCCCACACCGTCGGGCTGTACACCTTGATATGGGCATAGGCGGTGGCGGCTGCACTGGTGGCGTTACGGTTATAAATATCGGTTTCAAAGTCGCGGCGGTAGACGGCGGCATCAAAGCTGTCGGCCATGACACCGGCATGACTGCTTTCGTACGCCAGACGCAGATAGCGTTCGATAATGGGCTCTTCGCGCACCCGGATATAAGGGTAACCCGGTGCCGCCCCCAGACCACCGGCGCGGCCGGTGGTCACATCTTCGTAGCGTCCGGACAATTCCCAGCGTGACAGTTCATCCGGACGGTAACCGATATTCAGGTCGATGCCCTGCATATCGTAATCACTGTTTTCGGCGGTGCCGACCGGGGTTTCATAGTCATCAGCCTTACGCTTGTGCGCGCCGACAAGAATGTCGAAACCATTGCCGCCACCGATCAGCTCCGCACGCCCACCGATCATATTGCTGCCACTTTCTGCCTGCAGCGCGCGCAGTTTCGGCGCCAGGGTGAAATCCTGTCCGGCATCCACATCCGCGCGGCGGGTAACGATGTTAATCACGCCGTTCATGGCATCAGAACCGTACAGCGAAGACGCCGGGCCGCGGATAATTTCGATGCGCTCAATGGATTCCGGATCAATCATGTTGAACTGCAGCGTGCTGCGGCCGCGGTAGCGTTCGCCGTCGATAGCCAGCACCGTCCGTCCGGTATTGCTGTTAAAACCGCGCATCACCAGCTGACCGCCAAGGCCGCCGGAACGGGCAAACTCAATACCCGGCAGCTGTTCCAGCAGCGACTGCAGACCACCACTGCCGATGTGATCACGGATCTCATCAGCGCTGATCACACTGATGGAGCGCGGGGAATCGGCGGTGGAGATATTCGAGCGGGTGGCAGATACGCGCACGGTATCCAGCCTGGCAACCTGTGCTGAGGATGCAGTTTCTTCAGCAACCGAGGCCGGCGACACCAGAACAGCAGCCGCTGAAGCCAGCAGGCAGCTGATGTGCAGTTTGTTCAGTTTCATCGGACGTTTTCCTGTCAGACCCTGGCTGATTGTCAGCCGCAGGTGGATTATATTATTAAATGATATGTATTATCATTTGCAATACTATTGTCTGACAGCTCAACAGAGATTCCCAATGACAATTATCAAGTCGTCCGAAAAACTCCTGCAGCAGGCCGGAAGCCTGCTGCGAGACTTACCACTGACCGCCGGGATTGCAGCAGGGAATCTGCAGACACTGGCAGGCGCAGCGGTACTCTGCCGCTACGAAGACGGCGAATGTCTGTTTCATCAGCATGATCATGCCGGGTACTGGTATCTGGTGATCAGTGGCCGGGTGGACACCTTTCTTGACGGTGCCGATGGTGAACAGCGCGTGGTGCAACACATTCCCGGCGGCCAGTTGCTGGCCATTATTGTGATGTTTATGCCCCACCAGCATTACCCGGTATCCGCCCGCGCTCACGGCACCACCCTGGTGTACCGTTTTTCACGCCAGCAGCTGCACCGCTTATGTGAAGCGGAACCGGTCGTTACCCGGCGCATTCTGGAACTGGCCGGCCGCGCGCTGTGCCAGCGTATTGAAGATGTGGAAAATCTTTCCAGCCGCAATGCCACCCAGAGACTGACGGCCTATCTGCTGCGTCAGTTCCGCAGCATGGGCAAACAGATCCGCCTGCCTCTCAGCCAGAAGGACCTGGCCGTCAAACTGGGGGTCAGACCGGAAACCATCAGCCGCTTATTCAGGGAACTGCAGAGCGAAGGCGTGATCCGGGGTGGACGCCGGCAGTGGGAACTGCTGAATGCCGAACGGCTGGAGCAAATGCTGGGATAAGAGGCCGGCAGAGTGACCGGTACCAACAGAAACACTGGCAGAAGACCATCCTGATCCGGACCGGGGCTGCCAGCTTACCAGGCAATCGCAACACCGATGAGTCTCTGTACAGCCATCAGGGAGTCAGCTGGAAATATGTCATTCTACTGCCGGGCGGTACTCGTCAGGAAATGATTAACGGCTCTGCCGATCAGCCTGCACTACGGAGGGACTAAAAAGTGGCCTTCAGAGTAAAGACACTATAAATACAGCTGACAGACAGCGCCCGGTCCATTTCATTAAATTCAGATACGCTCAATTAGATTTTTACCCGATCGGTCTCCTATCCCACCAACTCCTGTCTGGCATGGATAATAAGTCATGCAAAAGAATTAGCCATCGCATGTCATAACAATAATATGTCAATCCAAAGGTCCCTACATTTGTAGGGTATAACCACGCCCAATAAAGTTCACAATAAAGAATCCTCCGGTAATGCTGAAAGGTCATCTGAGCACATCGGTAAACATTGGTTATGGATGGCTGCTCATGGAAATCCGGATACCCCATGGCCTTGTATTTAAATCCGGATGCAAGGGGAATTCCCGGCACCAGAACGCTTTAAAATTACAAAATAGGGATTTTAAAATGCCTGACAATGATCAAAAGACAATAAATAAAAGACGTTTGGTACAGGTATCAGACCCTGGACTATATAAGTTTTCAGAAGGGCTTCTGACCAATGACGACACAACCTTTTCCGGTACAGTATTAAGCTTTAAAAGTTGGTCACCTAATGGATTCAACACTACCGGAATGTGTTTTGCCTTTTGTATGTTCTGGACCTATTACAGACAAAGAGGCCAGAGAATTAATAGCTTCATTGGTGGACGGTACGGATTCCGCGCAGTAAACAGAGAAGATGCTTATAACAAACAGGCGCTAAAGGATATAAGTAACACTCAGAAAAGAATTTACAAATCCGACAACCCGCTGATGTGGGACATCGAAATTGACTCAATACTTAACACCTGCTCAATACACAAAGACAATACATACAGATACGAAAAAAGAAATGCCCTGCTAAATCTGGAACAGATGTATAGCGACCTACTCAATCTGAAAAATAAGTATTTTATTCTCGGGCTCAGCGAAGACAAAAACGACAAAACAATGTGTGGGCATGCGGTCTGCGGATACGTCGGGCAGAAAGATGTAGATGATAACTATTCTTTTTTTGATCCCAACTACGGAGAATTTAATTTTACGGATCTGAAGACATTCAGCACATTTGTTGCCTACTATGTGACCAATGCAAAATGGAACGCATACGGATATCTAAGATATTTTCTTATAACCCTCCGCAAATAACCGGCCATTCAGAACGCGGAATAGCGTGTGGGGTAGGCCTCCCGTCTTTCAGCAGATTCCCAGTGAAGAACGGCCGACCTTTCATGAAATCCGGGGCCTGGGTGGTGCCCTCTATCTTCAGCAGGGATTCAGCAGGGAGTACGTCAATCTGCTGATGGGCCACACAACACAGAGAATGACTGATGGCTATACAGACCCACACCAGCAATGGACACAGTGTGCTGCGGATCTCTCCCGCTGATTACCTGTATATTTGTACTATTTTCGGTGTTTTTTCGTACCGGATGGCACAAATAAAAACAGCCACCCGTAAGTGACTGTTTTTAAAGGAATTTTGGTAGGACTACCCAGATTCGAACTGGGGACCTCTACCATGTCAAGGTAGCGCTCTAACCAACTGAGCTATAGTCCTGAAGTGGCGCGTATATTACCTGCACCAGAAACTCTGTCAAGCCCTGAGCGGCGTTAATCTTTCCTTCCCGCTGGCAGAAAGTGTTTTAAATACAGTCACATGCAGAACCTCCCCGGCAGCAGCCACTGCGCCTTAATTCCGATTCCGACAAAACCTGACAAAAGCGTCACGATTCTGTAAAGCTGCCCGCCTAGGCTCCTGCGGATTCAAATACCAAAGGAGTCTGGTAATGCTGCGTAAACTTCCCCTTCTGCTTGTGCCTGCGATTGTCCTCACCGGTTGTGGTGGCGACGATGACGATAATGCGTCTGCACTGACGCTGAACATCCTGCATATCAACGATCACCATTCCCATCTGGAAGCCGATTCACTGACGCTGGAGATTGCCGGTCAGGAAACCGAATTCTCCAGCGGCGGTTTCCCGCGCGTGGTGGCCAAAATCGCCGAGCGTGAAGCCGCTCTCGATAATGTACTGAAACTGCATGCCGGCGACGCCATCACCGGTACCCTGTATTTCACCTCGTTTGAAGGTGAGGCCGACGCCCGCCTGATGAATCAGGTCTGCTTCGATGCGTTCGCGCTGGGCAACCACGAGTTTGACCGTGGCGATGATGGCCTGAAACAGTTCCTCGATGACCTCAGTGATGGCAGCTGTGATACTCCGGTGGTGGCAGCCAACGTCAGACCTGCCGTCGGCACCCCGCTGGCTCCGGTCAGCGCAACGGATTACATCCAGCCTTACATTATTAAGGAAGTGGATGGCCAGCAGATCGGTATTATCGGCATCGACATCAAGAACAAAACCGAGAACAGTTCCAGTCCGCTGGCGACCACGGAGTTCCTGGACGAAACCGAAACCGCTCAGGCCATGATTGATGAGCTGAAAGATCAGGGCATCAACAAAATCATTCTGATGACGCATTATCAGTACGACAACGATCAGTCACTGGCCGCCGCCCTGACCGATGTTGACGTGATTGTGGGGGGAGACTCCCATACTCTGCTGGGCGACTTCAGTGCTTACGGTCTCGGTAGCAGCGGCGATTACCCGACACTGGTCAGTAACGCCGATGGCGACACCACCTGTGTGGTACAGGCCTGGCAGTATTCCCAGGTCGTTGGTGAGCTGCAGGTGCGCTGGAATGAAGATGGTACCGTCGCAGAATGTTCCGGTACCCCTCACCTGCTGCTCGGCGATGAAATCGTGCGCGAAGATGCGGCAGAAAATGAATACACCCCAGCCGGCGATGAGCTGGCTGAGATTGAAAGCGCCATCAGCACGGATCCGCAACTGAGCCTGGTCAGTGAAGATACTACCGCCGCTGCCCTGCTCGCTTATTACACCACTCAGCTGGATACCTTCCGTAATGAAGTGGTCGGCACCGCAACTGAAGACCTGTGTCTGGCGCGTATTCCGGGCGTGGCTTATGGCGATGACAGCTGCAGCGGCGAAACTGAGCTGGGCAGTGATATTGCCAATATCGTCGCTCAGGCTTTCCTCTATCTGAGCAAAGACGCCGATGTGGCTATCCAGAATGGCGGCGGCGTACGGACCGATATTTTTGCCGGTGATATCACTATTGGTGATGCTTATACCCTCCTGCCCTACGCCAACACCCTCACAGATCTGATCATGACAGGGGAAGAAATCCGCACCGTACTGAACGAAGCGGTGGATTATGCTCATACCGTTGGCGGTTCAACCGGTGCTTATCCATACGGAGCCGGCATCCGCTGGAAAGTGGATATGACCCGTGATGATGGCGATCATCTGTACGATATTGAAGTCCGTGGCCGTGATGAAGATGCCGACTGGGTAGCCCTGCAGGACACTGATCAACTGACCGTGGTCAGCAACAGTTATACAGCGGCCGGTAAGGATGGCTATATCACCTTCGGTACCGTCAGCGACGATGGCCGGGCCACCGATACTTACCTCGACTATGCGCAGTCATTTGTTGATTACCTGCTGGAAAAAGGCAGCATCAGCAAACCGGCCGCGGCGGATTATTCAACCCAGGCCTATACCGGCCCGGCTGAATAAACACCAGCCAGCAGGTGACGGGAACCGCTCAGCTGTTCTCGATCACCTGCTGTTTCATTTCATGCAGCAAATCCCGCAGACGGGCAGCCTCTTCGAAATTAAGATCTTTGGCCGCCTTAAACATCTGATCTTCGGTTTCCCCGACCCGTTTCACCAGATCGGCTGCTGACAGCTCACGCCAGTCATCACCCTGATAAGCCGCCTTATCTTCTGCCACTTTGCGTGAACGGCCGCGGCCTTTGCCTTTTTTACCCGGAGGAGGTGCCGCTTCGAGAATATCTTCCACGGATTTTTTAATGCCCTGCGGCGTAATACCGTGTTCTTCATTAAAGGCCACCTGTTTTTCCCGCCGGCGTTCCGTTTCATCCAGCGCACGCTGCATGGAATCGGTGATGCGGTCAGCGTACAGAATGGCTTTACCGTTGAGATTACGTGCCGCACGGCCAATGGTCTGAATCAGTGAGCGCTCGGAGCGCAGGAAGCCTTCCTTGTCGGCATCGAAAATTGCCACCAGCGAGACTTCCGGAATATCCAGACCTTCCCGCAGCAGGTTAATACCGACCAGCACATCAAATTCGCCCAGCCGCAGATCACGGATAATTTCCACCCGCTCGACGGTATCAATATCGGAGTGCAGATAGCGCACGCGGATCTGCTGCTCCGTCAGGAATTCGGTCAGATCTTCCGCCATGCGCTTGGTCAGCACCGTGATCAGCACACGGTCACCGGCGGCAATCCGTTCATGCAGCTCGTGCAGCACGTCGTCGACCTGACCGGTAGCCGGACGGATTTCCACAATGGGGTCAACCAGGCCGGTCGGCCGCACCACCTGCTCGACTACCGCATCCTGATGGTCTTTTTCATAGTTGCCCGGCGTCGCCGACACAAAAATACACTGCGGCACAATGGCTTCCCATTCCTCAAACCGCATCGGCCGGTTATCCAGTGCCGACGGCAGACGGAAACCGAACTGCACCAGCGTTTCCTTCCGTGAACGGTCACCGCGGTACATACCACCGATCTGCGGAATCGTGACATGGGATTCGTCAACAAACACCAGCGCATCATTGGGAATATAATCAAACAGCGTCGGCGGCGCTTCACCTTCCGCACGGCCGGAAAGGTAGCGGGAATAATTTTCGATGCCGGAGCAATAACCCAGCTCCTGCATCATTTCAATGTCGTAACGGGTGCGCTGCTCCAGCCGCTGGGCTTCGACCAGCAGATTATTGTCACGGTAATACTGCAGCCGTTCTTCCAGCTCCACCTTGATGCCTTCGACAGCGTCCAGAATACGCTGACGCGGGGTGACGTAGTGCGTCTTCGGATAAATAGTGACCCGCGCCATTTTGCTCAGCACTTCGCCGGTCAGCGGATCGAAGGCGCTGATCTGTTCCACTTCGTCGTCAAACAATTCCACCCGCACCGCTTCGTCATCACTTTCCGCCGGGAAAATATCAATCACGTCCCCACGCACACGGTAAGTCCCACGGTGAAAATCCGCATCGTTGCGGGTGTACTGCAGTTCCGCCAGGCGACGCAGAATGCTGCGCTGATCAATGCTGTCACCACGTACCAGATGCAGCATCATTTTCAGGTAGGAATCCGGATCACCAAGGCCGTAAATCGCCGACACGGTACAGACGATCACCGCATCGCGGCGCTCCATCAGCGCCTTGGTGGCCGACAGCCGCATCTGCTCAATGTGTTCGTTGACCGAGGCATCCTTATCAATAAAGGTGTCGGACGACGGTACATAGGCTTCCGGCTGATAGTAGTCGTAGTAGGAAACAAAATACTCAACGGCGTTATTGGGGAAAAACTCCTTGAACTCACCGTACAGCTGCGCCGCCAGGGTTTTGTTGTGCGCCATAATAATCGCCGGCCGCTGGCACTCGGCAATCACATTGGCCATGGTGTAGGTTTTGCCGGAGCCGGTCACCCCCAGCAGGGTCTGCTTCAGCAGCCCGGCGTTGACTCCGGCCACCAGCTGGCGGATGGCTTCCGGCTGATCCCCGGCAGGCGGATAGCGGGAAGAAATCTCAAATGCCTTACTCATCAGGATTCCAGTTAGTCTTTATATCAGATAACATTATACGGTTTTTTTGACCGGCAGTGGCTGCCGCATTCCGGCGCCTTCCCTGCCACCATCCATCTCGTTTTTGAGGATACACATTTTGGACCTGCAATTGTCTGATCGCGTTCAACAGATCAAGCCCTCTCCGACCCTGGCGGTAACCAACCGTGCTGCCGAACTGCGTGCGGCGGGCAAAGACATTATCGGCCTGGGTGCCGGTGAGCCGGATTTCGACACACCGGAACATATTAAGCAGGCGGCCGTAGAAGCTATCAAGAACGGCTTCACCAAGTACACGGCGGTGGATGGTACACCGGGTCTGAAAAAAGCCATTATTAACAAACTGCAGAAAGACAATGGTCTGAGCTATGAAGCCAATCAGATTCTGGTCTCCTGCGGTGGTAAACAGAGCTTCTTTAACCTGAGCCTGGCCCTGCTGAACCCGGGTGATGAAGTCGTGATTCCGGCGCCATACTGGGTGTCTTACCCGGACATGGTCAAAATTGCCGAAGGGGTACCGGTGATCATCGAAACCGATGAAAGCACCCGTTTCAAAATCACTCCGCAACAGCTGGATGCTGCCATCACCGGCAAAACCCGCCTGGTCGTGCTGAACAGCCCGTCTAACCCATCCGGCGTGGCCTACACCGCCGATGAGCTGAAAGCGCTGGGCGATGTGCTGCGCAACTACCCGGACGTACTGATCGCGACCGATGATATGTATGAGTACATCTGGTGGGCAGATTTCAGCTTCGAGAACATTGTGACCGCTAACCCGGACCTGTATGACCGCACCATCGTACTCAACGGTGTGTCCAAGGCCTACAGCATGACCGGCTGGCGCATCGGCTATGCCGCTGGCCCGGCAAAACTGATCGGCGCGATGAAAAAGATTCAGTCGCAGAGCACCTCGAACCCGACCTCCATTTCCCAGGTAGCGGCCGAAGCCGCCCTGAACGGCGGCCGTGACTGTGTGGTGCCGATGGTGACCGCATTCAAAGAACGCCACGACTATCTGGTGAAGGCACTGAATGCCATTCCGGGCGTGTCCTGCATCGCCGGTGATGGCGCGTTCTACGCCTTCCCGAGCTTTAAGGAAGCCATGGCCAAAGCCGGTATCAGCGACGATATTGAATTTGCCGAGAAACTGCTGACCGACGCCGGCGTTGCGCTGGTTCCCGGTTCGGCTTTCGGCGCGCCGGGTTATGCCCGTCTGTCGTTTGCCACCAGCATGGATAATCTGAAAGACGCGGTGGCGCGCCTGAGCAAAGCGCTCAGCTGAGCCGGCAACCACAAAAAACGCCGCATAATGCGGCGTTTTTTTATGCCTGAACGACGGTGCTTACCAGTTCATTTCGGCTTTGATAAAGGGAATGGTCAGCTTACGCTGCGCCGACAACGATGCCTGATCCAGGGTTTCCAACAGATCAAACAGCCCCTGCATATCGCGTGGACCACGACTGAGAATAAAGCGCGCCACATCATCACTCATATTCAGCCCCCGGCGCTTGGCCCGCAGCAACAGCGCCAGGATTTTATCGTCGTCTTCCAGCGGTTCCACCTGATACACCATCCCCCAGCTCAGGCGTGAGGACAGATCCGGCAGACGGATACCCAGATGAGACGGCGCCTGATCACCGGCGATCAGCAGATGTCCCTGCAGATCACGGATGCGGTTAAACAGATGGAACAGACCTTCTTCCCACTCCGCATTCCCCGCCACCGCCTGCACATTGTCGAGCGCCACCAGCGGCAGCTGCTCCATCGATTCAAGCACCGCCGGACTGTATTCCGCCAGTTCATCCAGCGGCAGATACACACTCTGATGCCCCAGCCCTTCGGCATAATGACAGGCCGCCTGCAGCAGATGACTGCAGCCCACGCCTTTGCTGCCCCACATATAAATGTAAGGCTCCCCCCGGGTGGTCCACTGCTGCTGCAGCGCCTGCACGATCTCTTCGTTCGGCCCGGCATAATAATTGGCAAACCGGGCATCGTCCCGGACTGCAACGGATAAAGTCAGCTGTTGATGTTCCATACTCAGTTCTTTTTATTGCCGCCAGCGGTAAACGGAATCCTGCCCGGTTCCGAGCAGCTTGCGGTCCAGTTCCAGTGTGCTCCAGACCTGTGCCCAATCGGCGGCCAGATCCAGCTCCAGCGTCAGTTCGTGTTCACTGGCCGCCGCCACCCGCACGCTGTTGATCGCCACATTGGCGTTCAGATAAGTCAATAAGTCGTGGTACTGGCGGAAGTTCTGCACATCCTGCACGCGCAGTTCGTGTCCGCCGGCAGAGCCGTCATTAACCACGGCATAACGCAGGGAGAGAAAGCCCGCCACCTGATCCGCCACCTGGCGTAATACCACGGCCAGATCGTCATTAACTGCCTGCAAATCCAGCATTTCCTCTTTGTGACTGAGGAAACCACTGTACTGCCACGCGCCCTGACGGTCCTGAGACAGCCGGCCGGCCACCACAGCATCGGCGGCATAGCGCTGCGAAGCTGTTGCCACATCGCCCCGGAACAGTCCCCACAGACGCCCCAACGGCAGCGCAGCGTCATCTTCCAGATCCAGCGCCGGCCACAACAATGGAATACCACGCTCATTCATCGCGCGCTCCAGCCGCACCTGCCACTGCGGATTGGCGGTATTGACCAGTAAACGCTGACGCTCGTCTTCCACACCCTGCCACAGCAGCACCAGTGGCCGACTTTTCCCCCATACCGGCAGCGCCGCATCGCGCAGCAGTTTATCAATCAGATTCTGGGCAAACAGCACGTCCAGCTGCAGGCCGGCTTCGTCGTCATCGCGGCTGAAACGGAAACTTTTGACATAGCGGTCAGCACTGCCCGCTGCCTGTTGCACCACCTCGTTCTGGGCACTCACACTCTGGCCGGAAACCTTGACCACCACCTGCTGCAGCGCCTGCCGGATGCCGGTTTCACGGCTTTCGGCCGTCTGATCCGCCACCGGCACCCGGACGCGGTACAGGTCCGACACCATCACCGCATGGCTGGCCATACTCAGACACCAGAAGACAACCAGAAAGACAGCTCGCACAGACAGTTTCCTTAATCGGTTAGGCTGAAAACGCGGTATTGTGCCACGAACAGCGAGGATAGCCAGCAGACATCTGCATCCACCGGGCGTAACGGCGGCTGCCGTGAAATGTTCTGCAGAATCTGACCATGATGTCAGGTTCCGGTTCAGCACAGCCAGGCCGAAACCCGCCTCGATTTGCCTGATGCAGAGTGCGTCACAAATCGTTAGAATACGCGCCTTTCTTCCATGGGCCACCCAGTGACAACGGCATGAGTGACAAACAATCCCTGAGCTACAAAGACGCGGGCGTCGATATCGACGCCGGAAATGCATTGGTTGAGCGTATCAAAAGCGTCGCCAAACGTACCCGCCGTCCGGAAGTAATGGCCGGTCTGGGTGGCTTCGGCGCACTGTTTGAACTGCCGCAGGGCTACCAGCAGCCGGTTCTGGTTTCCGGCACCGACGGCGTTGGCACCAAACTGCGCCTGGCAATGGACCTGAAAAAGCACGACACCATCGGTATCGATCTGGTCGCCATGTGCGTGAATGATCTGGTGGTTGCCGGTGCAGAACCACTGTTCTTCCTCGACTACTACGCCACCGGCAAACTGAACGTCGACGTGGCCGCGGCCGTGGTCAGCGGCATTGGCGAAGGCTGTGAGCAGGCCGGGGCATCCCTGGTCGGCGGCGAAACCGCCGAAATGCCCGGCATGTACGAAGGCGAAGACTACGACCTGGCCGGTTTCTGTGTCGGTATTGCCGAAAAAGCCGACATCATTGACGGCAGCAAGGTTCAGGCCGGCGACAAACTGATTGCCATGGCTTCTTCCGGCCCGCACTCCAATGGTTACTCCCTGATCCGTAAGATTCTGGAAGTCTCCGCGGCCGACCTGACCGCCGACGTCGACGGTCAGCCGCTGGCCGATGCGCTGATGGCGCCGACCCGCATTTATGTGCGCTCAGCGCTGAAGCTGATCAACGCGTCCGATGTACATGCCCTGTGTCACGTCACCGGTGGCGGCTTCCAGGAAAACATCCCGCGCGTCCTGCCGGACGGCTGCAAAGCGGTCATCGACACCAACAGCTGGCACTGGCCGGCCGTATTTGAGTGGCTGCAGGAAGCCGGCAATGTGGCGACCGCAGAAATGTTCCGCACCTTCAACTGTGGCGTGGGTATGATCGTCGCCCTGCCGGAAGAAAAAGCCGATGCCGCCGTTGCCCTGCTCAACGCAGAAGGAGAACAGGCGTGGATCATCGGTGACATTCAGCCGCAGAGCGGTGACGAAGCCAGCGTGGAATTTATCGGTACCCGCGCCGTATGAATCTGAGCGCCGCCGATCAGCCGCAGAAGCCACGCCTGGTCATTCTGATTTCCGGCAGTGGCAGCAACATGGTCGCCATTGCGGATGCCGTCCGCAGCGGCGACATTGAAGCAGACATCGCCGCAGTAATCTGTAACCGGCCGGAAGCGGCCGGCCTGCAGAAAGCCCGCGACCGCGATATCGAGACCGTAACGCTGGATCATAAAGAATTCGGCAGCCGCGACGCCTTTGATTTTGCCCTGATGCGCAAAATTGATGATTATGACCCCGACCTGGTCATTCTCGCAGGCTTCATGCGCATTCTGACCGCAGACTTCGTCCGTCATTATCAGGGCCGCATGCTCAACATCCATCCGTCCCTGCTGCCGAAATATCAGGGGCTGAATACCCACCAGCGGGCACTGGAAGCCGGTGATACGGAACATGGCGTCACCGTGCATTTCGTGACCGAAGAACTGGACGGCGGCCCGAACGTTATTCAGGCCGTGGTTGCTGTCACCGAAGACGATGACCCGGTCGCACTGCAGCAACGCGTGCAGACACAGGAGCACGTTATCTACCCGATTGCCGTCAAATGGTTTGTCAGCGGGCGCCTGAGCATGAAGGAAGGCACAGCACTGCTGGATGGCAAAGAACTGCCGGAACAGGGCCTGAGACTGGAAGCCTGACCTTTCCTGCCATCCTGTTGTCACAGTCTGAATACAGAGTTACACGGGCAGCGGGCGCAAACCGCTGCCCGGTCTGTATACTCACTACCATCAACGGATCGTAACGGAACGTCTTTATGCCAGCACTCAGGGACCGTCTGCCCTCCATAACCGGCCTGCTCTCAGCCCTGTTGATAACGATCGCAGCCCACGCGGAACAGGAGCCTGTGCCGGCAGAGGTCCAGCCTGCCGGCACACCTGCCCTGCACCCCTTTACCGCACGCTATACCACCGAATGGAGCCTCGGCTGGTTCAGTATCGATATCAATGCCGTCCGTACCCTGCGTCAGCTGCCCGGCGGTCACTGGCAGCTGACGTTTGAGGCAGAGACCAGTGGTGCCGGACTGACAGAAACCTCCGAATTCACATTCAGTGATGGCCAGGTCATACCGCAGGAATACCGCTACCGCGCAACCGGCCTGTTCAATGAAGCAGACCGCACCCTGATTTTTGCTCCGGCCCTGAAACTGGTACGGGATCTGGAAAATAACCGCGAATACACCAAAGCCTGGAACGACAGCGTGCAGGACAATCTGACCTACATGCTGCAGGCCGGCCTGGATCTGGCTCAGGGAGCCACCAGTCTCACATATGACGTGTTTGAGAAAAACCGCAGCAAGGCGTTCGAGTTTGAGGTCATCGGTGAAGAACCACTGAAAACTGCGATCGGCACCCTGAATACCATCAAGGTAAAACAGGTCCGCAAAAAGAATAACCGCCAGATCTATGCCTGGTTTGCCACAGACCATCACTATCAGCTGGTACGCCTGAGCGATAAAAAAGACGGTAAAACCCGTTACCAGATCGACATCACCGACCTGAAATAAGGGTGCTCCGCCCGCTGATAGATTCCCCGCCGGCCGTCGGGTAAAATCGGCCCACTTTTTCCCGGATACAGGACAACCAGCATGCGACTCAGCGACGGTGATATTGAACAGCGGATCAGCGATGGCAGTATCGTCATTGAACCTGCCCCCTCAGCGGACGCAATCGCCGGTATCAGCGTTGACCTGCGGCTGGACAACAGCTTCCGCGTCTTTAACAACAATTCAGTGACCCACCTCGACCTGTCCGGTGACCGCGCCCAGCTGGAGCGTGATATCAACCGGATTATGAGTAAAGAAATTGAAGTGGAAGCCGGCGACGCCCTGTTTATTCACCCCGGAGAACTGGTATTAGGCGCCACACTGGAATCGGTCAATGTACCGGACGATCTGGTCGGCTGGCTGGATGGGCGCAGCTCCCTGGCGCGCCTCGGCCTGATGGTACACGTCACCGCCGGCCGTATTGACCCCGGCTGGCATGGCCAGATCGTGCTGGAGTTCTACAACAACGGCAAACTGCCACTGGCACTGCGCCCCGGCATGGTCATCTGTGCCATGTCTTTTGAAATGCTCTCCAGCCCGGCACTGCGCCCCTATAACAAACGGGAAAATGCCAAGTACCGCGATCAGAAAGGCGCGGTATTCAGCCGTATCGCCAAAGACTGAACGGCCGCAGAGTAAACTGAGGACACAAAAAAGCCCGGCTGATCGCCGGGCTTTTTACTGTTGGCCGCTAGTCCTCAGCCGCGGCTGCGGGAAGTCACCATGGCCGCACGGACCAGGGCAATCAGAACCCCCAGCATACCGCCGAGCACTACCCCCAGCGCCAGATGCAGACCAATGCGGCTGGCAAACTGAACATGGCCACCGCGCACCTGAGGTGCGGAGTCGGCGACATACAGCCGGCCGTTACTCTGCAGGCTCTGATCACGATAGGCAACAAAGAAAGCGTCGATCTGCTGTTGCAGGCGGTTCAGACCTTCCGTGATACCAGGTAAAGCGGCCTGCAGGATCTCTTCCGAGTCCAGCTCACCATACTGGTTGGTGGCTGAGCCATTCAGAATGGCCAGTTCTTTTTCCAGCGACAGCATATCTTCTGTGGCTTTGGTGCGCCGCTCAAACAGTTCCTGACGCATTTCCACGTCACCCAGCTTGTTCCCCAGTGACAGCATGGATTCCAGCAGTGACTGATCCAGCTGCACATCACCGGATGTACCACCCAGGCCCTGTCCTTTGGAAAGACCCCGGGCGGACTGGGACAGCTGACTGAGTGCCGCATCATATGACACGATCAGTTTCGACAGACGCTCATGCTCCAGATTCAGCAGACGCTGACGGGCAAACAGGCGCACTTTAATGGCCGGGTCGCTGGAAGCCAGATCCGCGGAATTGGAATAAGCAAATTCGCGCAGTGGACCGATATCCGTGACATCCAGCGCATCAATATCGCGCTGAATATCTTCCAGCGTACGGCCATCAATAATCAGGCTGCTGGAACCCGCCTGCTGTGCCAGCTGACTGACCGCCCGTTTAAGGGAATCCAGATACTTGGAAGCACCGTCATACATATCAATCAGGTTCATCGCCGGCTGTACGGCAAAGGCCGATACCGGACGATCAATATCCACATTACCCAGACCACGCGTCAGAGACAGGTCCGCCCAGGCGGTAACCAGTCCGGCGACAAGCTTTTCTCCCTGAGGAATCGCCAGCCCTGCCTCCGACAGGTCCAGACTGACGGTCAGAAAGGAGCGGGTTTTATCCCGCATTTCAGTCAGGGTTGTCTGCGCCGCCGTACGGATTTCTTCAGGAGTTTTGGCATTGGCCAGTAAAGCCGCCAGCTTCTGTTCCGCACTGTCCATCACCGGATTGGAGTAGCGGACACTCAGTGCTTCAAGCAGCACATCAGAGGGAACGGTGATATCTGAATGATCGGCCAGCAGCCTCTTAATGACTGCCGGGGCAATGAGATCCCGCGGGCTGAAAACTGAGCCATTCGGATAAGTGCCTTTTTCATTAATAAAGGTCAGCGCCACCGGATAGTCGACCCGTGACGGTACGGCAAAAGAGGCTTTCCCCAAATGATAGACAAGCACCAGAGCCGCCATGGCAGCCGTAATCGCGAGTACCAGTCCCCGCTGCCGCCAGATATTGCGGAACAGATCCGTCAGACTGATTTCATCCTCCGTCCCGATCACCGGACTGTTTTCCACATCATTTCGACCCATTCTTCATGAACCCCTTAATCATCCGAAAGTATGTCTGTGTAAAGATGTCAGAACTCTAGCACACCTGCACGACGAATTTATGAATTCAGCAATCAGCAACCGCACTTTTTCTCGAAAGTTTAGAAAAATCAATTAGATGTGTTGACACCGCAATCGCCACCGCGGCATAATCCGCCCCGTTGAAGATGATGTTCCCCGATAGCTCAGTCGGTAGAGCAGTAGACTGTTAATCTATTGGTCGCTGGTTCAAGTCCAGCTCGGGGAGCCAAATCTTCATACTCTTCTGAAAAATCCTGCGAATACAATCATCCTCAGTACGTTATCCCTACAGAACTGCGAGTCAGAAACTGTGTGGCGCTTACTGTCTGCGTCTGAAAATCAGTACCGATTCCTGTGAACCATTTTCTCAGTAGGTGTCATAATGGCTGCTATAATTCAGGATGATTCAGAAAAGGACAGTTCGCCGTCAATGATTAACTTTCTGCTCAATGCATCCCGGCCGGTTAAACGTTTTATTTCCGTCAGTTATGACCTTGCCGCTATCCCGGTTGCCGTCTATCTGGCGCTGGCCCTCAGACACGGTACCGTTCTTCCGCCCATCGGTGAAGCGACATTACTGGCGACGCTGATCACATCTGTCATAACCACACTGCTGTTTGTGAAACTGGGCCTTTACCGCGCAGTTGTCCGTTTTATGACCGGTACGGCGTTCACAACGCTTGGTCTCGGTGTCACCGTATCCGCACTGGTGCTGGCAACAAGCTCGTTCCTGACTCAGGCCGCCATGCCACGTTCCAGCCTGATTATTTATCTGTTCACCTCATTTGCCCTGCTCGGAATTCCCCGCCTTTTTATCCGCAGCGTTGTTTCCCAACTGAGCAAAGCAAAAGCAGAGCCGGTCATTATTTACGGTGCCGGCAATCAGGGCGTAGCGCTCGTCAATGCACTGTCCGGCAGTCAGTCCTATCATCCCAATGCCTTTATCGACGACTGCGAACAGAAACAGAAAATTACCATCCATGGCCTGAAGGTTCACGCACCTGCTGAGCTGGAAGCGCTGAGTGAAAAATACGGTGCCAGGAAAGTACTGCTGGCACTGGGACGTACCGGTATGTCCCAGCGTAAAGCCCTGATTGAAAAGCTGACTGATCTGCAACTTGAAATTCTGACAGCGCCGTCGGTCACCGACATTATTAATGGCAAAGCGCGTGTCGAGGAAGTCCGGGAAGTTGAGATTGAAGACCTGCTGGGCCGGGACTGTGTTGCCCCCAGGGAAGACCTGCTGGCCAGCAATATTGAAGGGAAAATCGTTTTAATTACCGGTGCCGGGGGCTCCATTGGTTCAGAGCTGTCGCGCCAGGCTCTGCTGAAACGGCCACACAAACTGATCCTGCTTGAACTCAATGAATACAGTCTGTATGCCATTGAGCAGGAACTGATCAAAACCAAAGCAGCTTCCGCTCTGGAGACTCAGATCATCCCGATTCTCGGCTCGGTACAGAAACAGAACCGATTGGAAAATATTTTCCGCTCCTTCAGGGTCGACACCATTTATCATGCCGCAGCGTATAAACACGTCCCCATGGTTGAGCACAATGTTGTGGAAGGTGTCCGCAATAATGTCTTCGGTACCTGGTACTGTGCCGAAGCAGCGATTGCTGCCGGCGTCGAACGTTTCGTACTGATTTCAACCGACAAAGCCGTACGCCCCACCAATGTGATGGGTGCGTCGAAACGCCTGGCAGAGCTGGTGCTTCAGGCACTGTCTGAACGCCAGTCAGACACACTGTTCTGCATGGTCCGTTTTGGCAATGTGCTTGGCTCCTCCGGCTCTGTTGTGCCTCTGTTCCGTAAACAGATCCGGGAAGGCGGCCCGATCACCGTCACTCATCCCGATATTATCCGCTACTTTATGACCATTCCCGAGGCATCCCAGCTGGTGATTCAGGCCGGCGCCATGGGCAAAGGCGGCGATGTCTTCGTACTGGATATGGGCGAGCCGGTAAAAATTACCGATCTGGCCAGAAAAATGATCCGCCTCTCCGGCCTGACCGAACGTACCGCCAAAAACCCGAATGGCGATATTGATATCCAGTTCAGTGGCCTGCGCCCGGGAGAAAAGCTCTATGAAGAACTTCTGGTGGGTGAAAATGTGGAAGGCACTGATCATCCACGGATTATGACCGCCAACGAAGTGCATCTGGGCTGGCCGGAAACCCACAACCTGATCAACCGTCTCGACCGTGCCTGCCACGAATTCCGGGTGGAAGATGTCATCAAACTGCTGCTTGAAGCCCCGGCAGCCTACACCAGCCAAGGGCATTCCCCTGACTGGGTACTGAATGCATCACAGGGCTGATTATTATTTATAATCTCCTGCCGGCGCTGTTAATAACAGCGTCGGACCAGATTGGTACAACCCGCCTTGCTTTATAACACCTGACTTAACAAAGCTTTCGCTTCGTCCAGCAGTTGCTGAAGATGGGCTTCACCGTCAAAACTCTCAGCATAGATCTTATAAATATCTTCCGTGCCACTGGGGCGAGCTGCAAACCAACCGCTTGCTGTGCAGACTTTGATACCGCCAATCGCGGCACCGTTACCTGGTGCTGTTGTGTGAACAGCCGTAATTGCAGATCCCGCCAGTTCAGCAGCGGTAATACTGTCAGCTGACAATTTTTTAAACGAAGCTTTCTGCTCTGCCGTAGCCGGTGCATCAATACGGCGGTATACCGGATTACCATGCCGGGCAACCAGCTGAGCATAATATTCGGACGGTTTCAGCCCCGTCACTGCCATCATTTCAGCCGCCAGCAGACACAGCAGAATACCGTCCTTATCTGTACTCCAGGCCTTCCCATCCAGGGTCAGAAAACTGGCCCCTGCACTCTCTTCACCACCAAACGCCAGTTCACCCCGGTACAGGCCTTTCACAAACCACTTAAAACCCACCGGCACTTCATACAGCTCGCGGTTATGTGCAGCCACCACACGATCCATCATGGATGAAGTCACCAGGGTTTTACCTATTTTCACTTCCCTCCCCCACTGCGGACGATGCGTCAGCAGATAATCGACGCAGACACAAAGGAAATGATTCGGATTCATCAGGCCGGCTTCATCGACAATACCATGGCGGTCAGCATCCGGGTCATTGGCAAATGCCAGATCAAAACGGTCGCGGATATCCAGCAGATTCGCCATTGCTGCCGTGCTGGAACAATCCATACGGATACGACCATCATGGTCCGGGGGCATAAAAGCGAAAGAAGGATCCAGTGTGTCATTCACCACTTCCAGCTTCAAACCCGGATCTGCTGCCAACGCCTGCCAGACAGGCAGAGCTGTACCACCCATCGGATCGGCGCCCAGAGTAAGCGCGGCATTACGTACCGCATCTAGATCCAGCACTTGATCAAGCTGAGCAATATAACGGCCGATGTAATCGTATTCCTGCGCTTTGCTGATAGCCTCTTGCTGAGCAACCGTTTTGACACCGTGACAACCGGCCTGCAGATAGTCATTCGCCCGGCTCTCAATCCAGCCTGTAACGTCAGCATCCGCTGGCCCACCATCCGGCGTGTTGTATTTGATACCACCATCTTCGGGCGGATTGTGTGACGGAGTGATAATAATGCCATCGGCCAGCTCTGACTCAGCGTCAGCATTCGCCTCCAGAATCGCCCTGCTCACCAGAGGCGTTGCTGTAACCTGATTATCTGCAGCAATACGGACATCAACCTGATTAGCAACCAGCACCTCCAAGCATGTCTGCCAGGCCGGACGGGAAAGTGCGTGGGTGTCACAGCCAAGAAATAACGGCCCGGAAATACCGGCCTGTGCCCGATAATCAGCCACTGCCTGAGCAATCGCCAGAATATGCTGTTCATTGAACGTCGCTTTCAGTGCTGTACCCCGGTGCCCTGACGTGCCAAAAGCAACCCTCTGGGAAGACACCGAAGCATCGGGCTTCTGCGCGTAGTAAGCATTGGTTAAATTCTCAAGCACGGCAAGGTCCTCATCCGTTATTTATAGTGGCAGTGGTTGGCTACATAGTATCTGTTTTGCGGTCGTATGATCACGGTTGTTAACATGCATAGCCATCCTACAAAGCGATTTCTATCCATAGCGGCAGAAGGTAGATTGATTATCCCTTAACCCGATCCCCAGAGCCTTTACCGGTAACCGTTTGCAAAATGAATTTAAAATAATTCCGCACCGACAGCTCAGCAATCATCTTCGCATCGGTTTCTGCTAACAGGTCTGGTGTAGACATATCAATCTCATTAACCTGAGCCAGACCAGTAATACCCGGGCGAACATCATAAACACCATGATGTTGGCGAGTTGATATCAGCTCTTCCTGATTAAAGAGATTTGGACGCGGCCCAACAAGGCTCATTTCTCCCCTCAGCACGTTCCACAATTGCGGCAGCTCATCCAGCTTCGTTTTACGTAAAAAGCCCCCCAGCTTAGTAATAGACGCAGTAGAAGCCAGATGGCTGGCCACTGAAGCAGTATTAACTTTCATGGTACGGAACTTAACCAACGTAAATGGTCTGAGATTCCGCCCTACACGCTCCTGCAGAAATAAAGGAGAACCGGTATCAAAAAGCCCGATAATATAAATCACGACCAGAACAGGAAAGCCACATACCAAGCCTAAAAAGGAAAATACAATATCCAGAAACCGTAACACTTTATTTATTCCTTTCTTTAAAATCGTTAACCGTTTCAGCAATACCCTGGCTGAAGGTATAGGGCGGAGTCCAACCCAACCGTTTACGGGCCTTCGATGAATCAACCTGAAGATCACCGACCAGACTGTCAACAACGCCAGATTTACCTGTCAATTTCCCCAGAAGCCTAAACAAAGCAACCGGCACCGGAAATAAGGTTGGGGAGCTTCCCATTGACAACCGCATTTCGGCTATCAAACGCCGGAGAGAGATGTCTTCACCATCAGAAACGAGAAATGTTTGATTAGCCGCTGCGGGATGTTCAACACAGCGGATAATAAAATCCACAAGATTGTCGATATAGATCATACTACGCTGATTATTCACCAGACCAAAAGGAAGTGGAATTGGCTTAACAAGCAGATTATGTAGACTTCTAAAACTACCCGCAGCATTAGATCCATAGACTAAAGGTGGACGAATAATGACAAGTTCCATTTGTGAGCTTTCAGCCAGCTCCCTCAAACCCAGCTCTGCCCTGTATTTAGATATCGAATATGGATTGTGAGGACTACTTTTAGATTCCTCAGTAAATGGTTCAAGAGATACAGACCCATTAACACCTATCGTACTGATAAATATAAATCGTTTAACACCAGCATTAGCAGATTGTCTGGCAAGATTTAACGTCCCATCAACATTTACCCTGTTTAAGTTCTCGGCGAAAGAGGCTAGATCAGAGTTACTGTTATGAGCAATGGCAGCAATATGGATAACGACATCACACCCCGCAATAACTTCAGAGTAATCTGTTATACCATCGATGCCAGCGACCTCAAATTGACTCAGACTTATATCAGGATTTAACTCCCTAACAACCAGCCTTATATCATATTGATTTAGAGATTGTAATATCTCAAACAACCTAGAACCAATAAATCCAGTCCCCCCTGTTACCAATATACGACGAGGCATATCAAGCTCCTGCCTATTAAGCCAATTGATTTATTTTAACACACCCAGAGCCCTTGCTAGGGATGGGAGCTTGGTTCTCAGAAAGCCATTAACCGCATAATGTGTGAAGAAATATACACTCTGAAAAAAACCTAATTGTTCCACATCACGATACAAACGCCATGTATATTGCGCCGCTATACGCTTATTGGAAGAAAGCGAGTCTGAGCGAACCCGGTACTGAGCCAAAGGCTCCATGATGCCATATGCATATGGTATAGAGCGAAGTATTCGCAACCACAACCCTAAATCCTGTCGTTTTCTGATAAGAGGCATATAAATTTTACCGAGTTTCTGAGTATCATAAACTGCAGTAAGACAGCCAATACTACTAACTTTCAGTAAATCTGTATATGCCACCTTATCCGGAACCCCGACACTACCAAGTTGAGCACCATGCTGATCAACCTTTTGATAAGCTGCATACGAAAAAGCCACATTATTGTCGAGCATAAACCTAATCTGAACTTCAAGCTTTTCAGGAAGCCAAATATCATCGCTATCAAGAAAAGCAATATAACGGCCAGTCGCTTCACCTATACCAACATTGCGAGCTACTGCTGCACCCGCATTTTTAGTCAAGAAGACAATCTTAATCCGCTGATCAAGAGTAGAAATTTGCTTTAAAACTTCCACATGCGAAGAATCAGAAGCATCATCAACAATAATAAGCTCGTAATTTGAATATTTCTGCGACAACACTGAACGTACAGAAAGCTCAATATAATCAGCACAGTTAAAGCTAGGCATAATAATACTAACAAGGGGTTTTTGCATAGACACTCCCTGAATCAACAAATAAAAACCAAGAAATGTAAAAAAAGAGAAGTATAAATACCGGATCTAAGAGATACATAATATTCAACGGGGATTCAAGAAGCGAAAATACAAAAAATGGGACTAAAACAAGATAAAAAGAAGTTCGTAATCTCTCGTGCTCAATAGCCCTTGAAAATACAACAGACAGCATGGCTAAATATACGGATATAACAATACACCCCAAAAAAGGATTTCCAAACAAGAAAATAGATGAAAGTATCCCCGGAGAAGCTCCGGCACGCTCCGCATGGTTAACAAAAACGTTGAGGTAGTTAAATCTATTAACCGTGTCAATAACATCTGCCCCTAAGCAATCACTGGAAAACAACAAACAAAACCTGGAACTAGTAGTAACATGCACACTACTCATCAAATCAAAAGAGACAGCCCCTTCCGTATACCATGTATTAACCCAGTAAACGAAAGAAGCATAAGAAGTAGACAATCTGGGAATTAGCCTGGGCAGAAAGTCATAAATTTCTTCGCCTCCACCCGAGACCCCAAGCTCCCATAACGTCGCATACCCAATCTTATTCCCGACACCAACAAACAATGCACAAAAGACAGAAAAAACGACAAGAGCCCCAATAAAAAAGCTAACAGATAAGGACATATCATTAAATCGAACTCTGAGCAACACAGGAAAAACCATCATTGTAATTATAATAATAGGAATCAAAGCTTGCGTAGAGGATGTAATTGTCAATGAAAAACCGACAAGCATTAAAAACTGAAGAGTCCTACTATACAATCCTAATTTAACACCTTGAATTAAGAGAGCATACATCCCTAGTAAAACAACCATCAAAAAGGGCTTAAGAGCCCATATTATAGACACCCAGAAAGGGCTATCTGAAAGTCTATTGGTATGCCTGAACTTTGAGCTGTAATTAAGAAAAAAATAAATCGACAAGATAAAAAAAACGAAAACCACCCCAAAAACAAAAGCGCGAACAAGTCTCTTGTCAATATAAAAAAAATGCACTCTATTCACTTTAGACAAAAGCAAGACGAAGGCGTAATAGAGAAATATAAAAAAAACTAACCAAACCAGATGAATTAACCCAGCCCCTACACTATCGTTATAATATAGTCTAAAAAAATCGCCATACAAATATGAAAAAACGAATCCCGGGAGGTACCAGCCCAAAATAAACGCCATGAAGGCATGTGCCACTTTTAGACTCTCAGACACAACTATAATCCTTTATGACTTTTGCTGGCACACCAGCAGCCACTGTATTAGATGGGATATCTTTGCTTACAACACTATTAGCACCAATTACAACATTATCTCCTATCGTGACGCCAGGACATATAAAACTATTGGACCCAATTAGAACATTATCACCTATACATATATCAGCTATAACGTTTTCTTTAACCCCATGACATACAAGCATTTCAGGATCAAAACTTGATGTGTAAATCTTAACATTATGCGCTATGGAAACCTTATCTCCAATAACCAATTTAGATCCCTTTACAACATTAAGATAGGAGAAGAAGCTAATATAACCCTCCCCTAAGCATACAATCTCCCCCTGACCATATATGCGAATCAGATACCCATTAAATTTAAACTTCTTAGATATGTTATATTTCTTATAATAGCCCCTATAAACCACAAGCCTAAAGAAAAATGTTAAAAATCTATAAAACATCAGAATTCCTTACTTAACTTCAAGTTAACAAAGAAATAAACATATATAAATTGAATTAAAAAGCCTAACAACAACGCCATAGATGCATTAACTACTTCATTTAAAATACCGACATAAAACCAAAGTAACATTCCAGAAACACCAAGAATAGTTGCCTTTAAAACATCTTTATTTTTCTTGTAAGCCATCATATACCCTACATAATATTTACTCAATCCATAGACAAGATATCCGGAAGAAACAAGAATCAGCGCAATGGTAAAATCAGCACCAACATCTCCATAGAGTAACTTATGCACACCAAGCAAAATAGGAACAACTACAAGAATGCCGATAAAAAAAATAGGCCAGATAAATCTCTGACCACGACGAAACATCACAACAATCTCGCCTCCATTCAATCCAGAGGCTCTTTTGATTAAATACCCCCCCCATGCCATTGCAAAATTATTTACGGCAAATAGCATTAAAGAAGTAACAACAGTAATGGTTGCGTAAATACCATAATCCTCAGTGCTAATTTTGTCCTTCAAATACACCCTATCAGCCATAGACAATAGAGACATCGATACACTGCTTAGCACCAACGGATAGCCATACAACAAACGATCCAATACAGCAGATAAATCGAACCTATTATTTAGAATTAAGCCCAGAGAAATTCCCATTCTCCGCTTAAGTACATAAAGAGAGTATAAGTAAAAAATAAATTGTATGAAAACAAAACCCGGGATAACAACATAGTGGGATTTGTAGATATAAAAAACAACGACCTGAACGCCAAATAAAACAAATGCCAAAGAAATAAACATCATGGCATATGAACTGACATCTTGTTCTATTCTATATATTGAGAGCAAAACCAAGGTATTTATATAAAAATAAGCCGCAACAGGAGCCAAATACAATAAACCAGAAAACCTTGATACATTAGCAACATTGTCAAGAACAATAAAAACGGTATAAACCATGAGAAGCATAACGGGCATAACAATAAATAAGGTACGCGCCATCAGCAACTTATATTCAAAGTAGTTATCCTGAAATCTGTACACATTCGCAGCAGCAACAGCCCCAAACTGCACTAAATTCAAGAGTATGAGATAGATACTATACCAATAAGTATATTCACCAAAACCTTCCTTATTCATCCTCAGTGAAAAAATAAACGATGTTGCCAGTGTTAAACCTGAAGTGACCACACTGACAACAGCTACAGACCGAAGCAACTGAAAAAAATTCATCTTAGCTTTGTCTTAGCGTCTCAAAATGTTTTGGTATTCTCTTATCCCAGAAGTAACAGAATAAAGCATATCGGACACCAGACTCAATTGGCTTACCTCTATGTATACCTTTCGTATCAGCAAACAACAAAGTGCCTGCATCAGCCGTCATATCAAGGGCCTGCTGTCCTGTTACGCTGATATACTGTTCTATTTCATTTTCAGTAAACCGGAATTGTCCTGGTGCAAAAATCCCGTTGAGGTATGACTTGATAACACTCTTCTTTGAGTGAGAACCAATGATATATTGAAATGGCCCATTATTTTCCGACACATCACTCAAATAACAAATGGCTTTTGTCTGATGATGGACCGGAGAATCCCTGTGCCAGCCACCGCCAGAGCCCAAATTTCCTTCTATAGCCTCGATCCTCCCGGCCAGCAACATACCTTTCGGGTTCTTTATACCGGTGTAAGCTTCCAGTACCTCCCGAAAATAAGGAGTATTATAAAACTCTTTGAACTTATCATTTATTTCATCTATGAAATATAGCCTATTATCTGCACCAAGCGCATCGGCCCAAACATTGGATCGATCGCTTTCAATATGTCGGTCTATCTCATCAATCAACATATTGCACGTTTCTTTGCTCAACCAATTCTTTATTACAAAAAAGCCACTTCCAGTAAGTCCATTATATTCTGCCTTATAATTACTTCTCACATCCGAACTTACAGATAGTTTTTTGATCGACCGGAGTATGCTTTCCACTATTTCTTTCAGTAGAGAGTTTAATAATTTAAGCACAATCAGTTCCCTTACTTATTCCAAACATAGAGCTTTCCTTCATAAGAGAGTAAAGCTTTTCTATACTTTCATTACGTGAAAGAATGTCCTCTGATTTTAAAGGACAAACTCTTATATTTGCGTTGTCATATATCAAGGACATAGAGAAAAGAGCAGTTGACAAAACACTGCATATATTAACAGGACGCACAGAAAACTCATAACCAACAAGCTCAATTGGCAACCTATTTGAGACTATCCCCACTCCAAACCTGGAGCATATATCCTGAAGATTCGACTCATTTTCCCCCCTGTGAGGCACATACAGAGTGCGCAGATCTGCAGCAGAATTTAATAGCATATTCTCAAGTAAGGAAAAATAAGATTCCTTTGTGCATATTTCCTCTTCAACCAGCTTACTTCCTACGATAATATTAACTGGTTCGGGGGAATTTACTGCTTCAACGAGTTTTTTGGATTCTGAAAGATAATTCCCGGAACCATTGACTGTATTAAAAATACTGAATCGTTTATAACGAGCCCCCAGTTTAGAGTTAAGAGTTGCCACCCCATCATCAAGAAGAACTATCTTTCCCTTAGGCACAAGGCCTTTCAATAATCTGAATACGATTGAATTTTCATCACCAATATAAACCACTTGCGCAAGATATGAACATATCAAAATTGGAATAAACGCAATACCAACCATCACCTTGGCTCCCATTGTCAAGTAGTGCACTTTATTCAAATTAAACAGGGATACAAGCTGCTTTAGTTGCTCATTATTTTGCCGCTGGTCATTCAATCTGATCAGAAAACGTATATTTTTTGATTCTTTTGTAAGCTCCACCGCCTGCAAGAGCTGAAATGGCGATTCTACATATATCAAATTCAATTCAGGCCTACTTAAAGCTTTCTTCAGTAACTTTAGAGTCTTTGATTATATCCATTGCAGCAATAGCTCCAACAACCCTTTCTATATCCTTAGGCGGCAACCCAAATCCAGGTCTGACACTTCGGATACAGTCCCGACTAATAGTTTCACCGGCCTTTATGTTTTTCACGAAGTAAAGAGAACGACGAAACTGAGCATTCCCCTGTTCACTAGACTTTCTACCGTAGTCTACTTTGCCCAACGCCTTCCAGGCCGTTTTGCTATCGCGACATAATGCACGAAGGTCAGCTGGTTCAAGAGAGAAACTATCATCAGGCCCACCACCACTTCTGTCCAAAGTGAAATGCTTTTCGATAATTGAAGCCCCAAGCGCTACACTGGTTATGGCAGTAGTATTATCCAATGTGTGATCGGACAACCCCGTAACCAAACCGTAACGCTTCGACATATCAATTATTGTACGCAGATTATAATCATTCGCTGGCGCAGGGTAACCGCTGACACAATGCAAAATAGCCAACTCTTTACACCCACCCTCGTGGGCCGCATCAATCGCTTCCTGAATCTCTTCTGCATCTGCCATACCGGTAGATATAATCATTGGCTTACCTGTACTGGCTACATACTTAATCAGTGGTAAATCAACTGCTTCAAACGAAGCAATTTTATAAGCAGGAGCGTTGAGGTCTTCCAGCAGGTCAACAGCTGTATTGTCGAAAGGTGAGCTGAAAATCGTAATTCCTGACTTTCGGGCATGTTCAAACAGCGGCTTATGCCATTCCCACGGCATATGGGCTTCTGCGTAAAGCTCATACAATGTCCGGCCATCCCACAGGCCTCCTTTAATTTTAAACTCATCGGCTTCGGAATTCAGCGTGATGGTGTCCGGACGATAAGTCTGTAACTTTACGGCATCAGCCCCCGCCTTGACTGCCTCACTGATGATATTCATCGCCGTTTCGAGTTTGCCGTTATGGTTAGCTGACAGCTCTGCTATGACATACGGAGGCTGGTGAGCGGAAATTTCCCTGCCAGCTATTACAATTTTTGGTTCATTCATCATTTAATCTCTGCCGGTGACTGTTTTTCATATTTTAAAAGCCCAAGGCACACTACATCATGAAATTGACTGCCATCGAAGTGTTGTTCCCGCAATCGCCCTTCTTCTTTAAACCCCAGCGCTTTGTGAAATTCAATTGACCGTTCATTAAACCCCAGAACCTGCCCACAAACTTTGTGAAGAGCTAATTCAAAAAAAGCATAATTCAGCGCACTATTTCCTAGTTTACGACCACTTCCTTTCGGAGCCTCAGGTGCCAGATAGAACCCCCAGTCAGCTATTTCTCTACAGCGTGTACGGGTAAAATTTACAAAACCAAGGGGTTTATCCTCTTGCTCATAAATCAGCAAGTGCAGTGCCTGATCCAGGCTCGCACCTATAAACCAGTTACGATGTTCATCCATACTGATTTCATGAGAGGTATACATATAGCGACGCACCTCCGGGTGATTACGCCATAGTAAAACCTGTTCAAGATCAGCTTCTGTCATCACCCTAAGTTTGGAACCCATGATCAAATCTTCTCACTTATATTGTTCATCTCCCGAACAACGTTTAATACACCACATCCATCAGAAATCTTAGCCGCAGCATCAATCATCGTTCTTAGTTTAGATGGATTATTAAGTTCTACTAACTCAGAAGGCAATATGCTTTTAATCTGATAAGCATTCTCGATAATGACTGCGGCACCAGATGCTTCAAGTGCCTTTGCACCAGCAACCTGGTTTTCAGCAAGGATGATCAACAACGTAGGCAGCCCAAGACAACAACGCTCCCAAGAGGTTCCTCCTGCAGCGCCAATAGATAGATCTGCCAGATACATCCGTTCAGCCATATCTTTCACATTCACACTCACATTTGCTCTGAAAGGCAAATCAGATACCTGTTTCCGTATTTCACAAAGGTGTGGAGCTGATCCGCCCATAATAACGTCTAACTCCGTATCAGAGGGTATCCCTGAGTCAGAAAGCGCATCAAGTATCTTGCCTGTCACATTGTCCCGGTCTATGCCACCAAGTGAAATAAGGATACGGTTAAACTCAGGATTCCCCCTGCGCTTTAAACTTTCCTCCCGATATTCAGCAAATTCAGGACGTAATAATGCATAACGAGGACCCACCAACCGAATACATTTACCTTGAATAAATTTATCATAATCTGATGATAACCGACCAAGATTCTGGTCCAGCAATAAAGTACATTTATGATCTCTGTTTGCCAGATCATCTATCGCCAGAATATTGCTAACCGAGGCCGCTAATCTGCCTTCCCACTCTGCATCCAATGCATAATGGTCTACAACCAACCAATCGGGATTTAAGGACTTAATAGCGTTAAGTGTCTGGTTTGCATCCTCTTGCCAAGACGCGCCAAGCCATGACATATAGTCATCTTGGCTGTTATTTTCAAATATAGATTCAGAGTAATCCTGAACAGGTAAGAGACTTAAGCCATAACCCTTACTCCTGATCAAATCTCCCAGATTTCCCTTATGTTCACGGCAAACAAACCAGCAATTGTATCCCTCACGGGTAAGCTCATCGGCCAATGTCAGGCACCGCATAACATGACCAGTCCCTATCTGAACTGAAGCATCGGTACGAAAAACTACCAACATGTCCAGCCACCATCTACCACCAGATTCGCTCCATTTACAAATCCCGATGTATCTGACATTAAAAACAACAAGGGGCCCTGAATTTCTTCCGCTTTCCCAACTCTGCCCATTGGTACCTTATTGGCCAGAGCATCAACAAAGTCAGGATTATCTGACTGTACTTCTGTTGAAGGAAAGGGGCCCGGTGATATGGAGTTAACCCGAATACCTTCATGCCCAAACTCACAAGCAGCATAGCGGGTCCACTGCAGTAAAGCAGCCTTGGATGCTCCGTAAAATGGGGGGTTAGCAACCTGTTTACTCGCATATACCCTCTGATCAGGACTTACCAGGCCATACATCGAACCTATATTTACTACCGAGGCATTACCGCACTCCCGAACAGCAGTTCTGAGCCCTGACAGCGCATATTGCATCAGCCGATGCGCAGATACTAAAGAAACTTCAAAGCTATTCCGATAATCATTTTCAGTAGCCGTTTCGACGGAGCCTGCCCCTCCTGCATAGGCGTTGTTGACCAACCCATGCAATGGAGCATTGCCATTCCTGGAGAACCAGCCTCGTACTGCATCCTCGTCATTAATATCAAAAACTGCGGATATAGCTTTAAACCCGCTGCTGCATAATTCCTCTGTATATTCTTCCACCTGTTTGCGATTCCTGCCATTAAGAATCACAGTAGCACCCATTTCAGCAAGACCCACTACCATCGCCCGTCCTAAATAGCCTGTTGCTCCCGTTACAAGTATACGCTTGGACTTCAGAGAAAATTTATTTGATAAATCAGGCATCTTATGCTTTCCATTTGGCAGGATTAAGCGTTTCAACTGGCACAAGGGGACGATCAGCAGTAATCAATTCTACTTGCTCGTCAGACCAGCAAGCAGAGTTTAACTTAACAAGGTTATTATTTAGTTGCTCGATGGTTTCAACTCCAACAACCACTCCATCAATCCACTTTTGGGAACAAACATAGCGAAGCGATAATTCAACTATATCCCCACCTGTATATTCATCGGCTTTCGCTTGGAGCCAGCCAATAACCTCAACTGCATTTGAACAACGTGCCCTGCGCCATAAATCTTCTTTACCGGATGTCAACAAACCCTGTAATAAAGCGCTACGGGCATGAATCACCAGAGGCCGAGTGTTCTTAACTTGTGAAACTTTTTCAATCACCCTATGCCAACGATAATCAAGGATATTAAATGGTAGCTGGATAAACTCGACATCATTAAAATCCAATGCAAACAGCGCTTCTTCTGGTGATTGAACTGAGACACCAAGTCGCTTTATCACCCCCTGTTCTTTCAGCTCAATCAGGTCTGACCAGGCAGCTCCCTGCCAGGCAGTTAAATGTTCTGCCCGATGAAGCATTAATACATCAAGGGACTGAACACGAAGCGAATGACAGGATTTATAGATACTTTGCTCGATGCAAGCGCGGATGACGCTTGATGAAACATCACCAGAACAATCATCCAGCGGAGATAATTTTGTAATAACAGATACGCGCGAATCCCAGCCACCAGAAAGGGCCTCACCCAAAACCTGTTCGCTATCGCCGTAAGCCCTCGCCGTATCAAGGTACTGTACGCCGTTAGCTATAGCAGCCTGAACCAGTACGTTAACCTGACTCTGATTTGGGCGGCCACTTGTATTGGTAATACCATAAGCCAGCCCAAGCTGAGCAGTGCCGAGCACCATGGGACAGGCGGAATTTGATGTAATAACCTCAGGGGATATCTGCTTCAGACGTTCGAGAAGCCAATCCAGTGAGACATTTTCGGGTTTACCTACGTTTTTAAACAACCGACATACCCGCAGATAATCATCCAAAGTATCGACAGTACAGCGGTACAGAGACATCGATAACAGCCTGTATCGCTCAAATACTGTTCTGCCAAACCTTGCGATAACCCTGGGAGTTACATGTTCACGCTCAAATGCTGTATTTGCTTCCTGGTATGCATCACGTAAATATCCTGCGCGGGTTACTTCTGCACTGACACCATATGGGAGACCGGAAGCAGCTCCCCCACAACTCAGATACGCCAGATCACGCTGTGTAAAATCGTTAAGCAATTCATCTATCAAAGACCCATCCGGCAGAATATTGTCACCAGTTAACCGAACAACCAAGCGTTCGTCTGGTAACCCATCAATTGCGTCCACGAAGCGTTTCAGGGTATTGTTCAGATCGCCTCGAAAGTAATCTACCTTCCATTGCTTAAGAACGTCACACAGTGCATCGTCTGATTTTTCGCCAGAGGTCACAACGACAACACGATGGCCTGTATTGCCAGCCCTTAACGCTGCCAATACAACTAATGGCACCCCCGCTACAGGAAGTAAAACCTTACCAGGCAAACGAGAGGAGTTAGTTCTTGCCTGCAGCAAAAGTGTAGCTGTCATTTCAAAACGGACTCCAGTACTCGCACAACCTCAGCCTGCTGCTGATCGGTCAGTCCTTGATACATTGGCAAACTGATCGCTTCACTGTAGTAGCGTTCGGCTTCAGGGTAATCACCTTGCCTGAAGCCCATATTCTGGTAATAAGGCTGAGTATGCACTGGTATGTAATGCAAATTTACACCAATGCCAAGCTCACGCAATGATTCAAATACCTGGCGGTGACTTTTGCTGATATTCTCCAGCTTCAAGCGAATCACATACAGGTGCAGACCTGAGTAGCTATCAGGGTGTTGCCAAGGTGTTATAACTGGCATGTTTTCCAGCATTTCATCATAGCGTTTTGCCAGTTTATGGCGGCGGGCGACAAACACATCCAACCGCTCCATCTGACTTATTCCTAACGCGGCCTGCAGCTCTGTCATACGGTAGTTGTAACCGAGTTCAACCTGCTGATAGTACCAGGGGCCATCAGACTCATGTGTCATCAGGCGCTGATCACGGGTAACACCGTGACTACGGTACAGGTTCATTTTTTCCGCCAATTGGCCATCATTAGTCAGAGCCATACCACCTTCAGCCGTAGTTATGATTTTCACCGGATGAAAGCTGAATACGGTGACATCGCTGTAGCGGCCATTACCGATGTACTCTCCCTGATATTTGCCTCCAATCGCATGAGAGGCATCCTCAATGATTTTGAAACCATAACGCTGTGACAGAGTATGGATTGCCTGCATATCGCAGGGTTGCCCACACAAATGAACAACAACCAATACTTTGGGCAGCTTATCTTCCCTCTCAGCTGCCATCAGTTGAGCTTCCAGTGCTTTGGGGCACAGATTGTAAGTACGGGGATCAATATCCACAAAATCAACCTGTGCGCCGCAATACAAACCACAATTAGCCGAAGCGACAAAAGTAATCGGTGTAGTCCAGAGCCAGTCACCTTCGCCCAATTCCAATGCCAAACAGGCGATATGCAAAGCACTGGTAGCACTATTTACAGCCAGTGCATACCTGGCGCCTACTTTCGCTGAAACAGTCTGCTCGAACAATGGAACTTTCGGGCCCTGAGTCAGGAAATCCGATTTTAGCACCTCAACAACAGCATCTATATCTGCCTGAGTAATATCCTGTCGCCCGTATGGGATCATCAGATACTCCCAATTTTATTACGATTTTCATCAATCCAGGTCTGTAACTCAGAAGTTGTCATCCATTCACTGTTATTATCACTGGCATAGACAAAACCTTCCGGTACTTTTTTACCGTCCTTAATGCGGTTTACATCCTTATCCCAATTATTAATCTGCGGCAGAATCTTATAATGCTCCGGATACTCATAAGTAAAATAGGCATCTTCTGCACCAATCATTTGTTCATGCAATTTCTCTCCGGGGCGAATACCAACCACTTCCTGCGTGGCTTCGGGAGCCACCACGCAAGCCAAATCAGTAACTTTCATTGAAGGAATTTTTTTAACGTAAATTTCACCACCAACCATATCTTCAAAGGCATGCCATACCAACTCAACGCCCTGTTCAAGCGAAATCATGAATCGGGTCATACGCTCATCTGTAATCGGAAGCACCCCTTTATCTTTAATGGACATAAAGAAGGGAATTACTGACCCCCGGGACCCCATCACATTTCCGTAGCGAACAACAGAAAAGCGGGTGCCTTTACCTCCCGCATAATGATTACCTGCAACGAATAACTTATCTGACGCCAGCTTTGTAGCACCGTAAAGATTAATAGGACTGCTTGCCTTGTCAGTAGAGAGAGCCACCACTCCTTTTACTTTTTTATCGATACAAGCATCAATCAGGTTCATTGCACCATCGATATTGGTTTTCACACATTCAAAAGGGTTATATTCTGCTGTCGGGACAATCTTGGTCGCTGCAGCATGCACAACATAATCCACGCCATCCAATGCACGATAAAGACGGTCACGATCACGAACATCACCAATAAAGAAACGCACACGTGGGTCATCGTGATAATTTTTCGCCATATCCCACTGTTTCATTTCATCACGGGAAAAAATGATTATTTTCTTAGGATTATACTTTTCCAGGGTCATAGGAACGAAAGTATTACCAAAAGACCCGGTACCACCTGTAACTAAAATTGTTTTATCTTGAAGCATAAAAATTCTCTTAACTAATCATTTCCAAATAAATCACGGGTATAAACCTTAACAGCAATATCTTCCAGCTCTGACGACGGGCGATTAGCCACAATCACATCCGATATTGCTTTAAATTCTTCAAGGTTATTCACCACACGAGAATGAAAAAACTCATCCTCCTCCAACACTGGCTCATACACCACAACCTCAACGCCTTTTGCCTTAATGCGTTTCATCACTCCCTGAATCGCGGAGGCCCGGAAGTTATCAGAACCAGACTTCATCACCAGCCGGTAAATGCCCACCACTTTGGGATTACGCTTCAGAATCGAGTCAGCAATAAAATCTTTACGGGTGGTATTAGCATCCACGATGGCACGGATAATGTTATTCGGCACCTGATCGAAGTTGGCCAACAGCTGCTTGGTGTCTTTCGGCAGGCAGTAGCCGCCATAACCGAAACTCGGGTTGTTGTAGTGATTACCAATCCGTGGATCCAGACCAACCCCCTCAATGATCTGGCGGGTGTCCAGGCCATGCGTTTCACAGTAGGTATCCAGCTCGTTGAAGTAGGCAACACGCAAGGCAAGATACGTATTGGAGAAAAGTTTTACAGCCTCAGCTTCGGTACTGTCAGTGAACAGCACATCGATCTCTTCTTTCCAGGCCCCCTGCACCAGCAGATCAGCAAACTGCCTGGCACGGTCTGAACGCTCTCCGACAATCACACGGGAAGGATAGAGATTATCGTACAGAGCCTTACCTTCACGCAGGAACTCCGGCGAGAAAATCAGATTCTGACAGCCGGTTTCTTCCTGCAGACGCTTGGTATAGCCCACAGGAATCGTGGATTTGATAACCATAACCGCATCAGGATTAACCGCTGTAACATCACGGATAACGGCTTCAACACTTTTGGTATTGAAATAGTTACTGCTGGGGTCGTAGTCGGTTGGCGTAGCAATCACCACAAAGGAGGCCCCGGCATAGGCCTCCTGCTTATCCATCGTTGCCTTAAAATTCAGCGGTTTATTCTGCAGGAAATCCTCAATCTCCGTATCCACAATAGGCGATTGTTTATTATTCAGCATTTCAACTTTTTCGGGAATAATATCCAACGCAACCACTTCGTTATGCTGTGCCAGCAGCATGGCATTCGAAAGACCAACATAACCGGTCCCGGCAATCGCAATTTTCATTTGATTTTCCACATACACAGCCTGCGCTGTGCTATCAGACAGAATCAGAGTGCCATAGCATTACCGGTCATTACCGGCGCTGCAATGGCGTTTATGTTACAGGCGTTTAATAAAAGGTAATCTGGCTATTTAATAATCAAGGGGGGCAGAGACCACCCCCGGAGTATTGCTCATCACAACAGATTTCAGAGCGTTTTTAACCATTCACTGAAGGCTTTGCCTTCTTTCTCGTGACGCATACTGTACTCAACAAAGGCTTTCATATAGCCCAGTTTGCCACCACAGTCATGGGATTTTCCTGTCATATAAAAGGCATTGACCTGCTCTTTCTTCATCAGGTCGGCAATGGCATCCGTTAACTGTATCTCATTGCCCGCACCAGGTGCGGTATGCCGGAGTATCTGCCAGATAGTGGCAGGCAGGACATAACGGCCTACCACTGCCAGATTGGAAGGTGCCGATTTAACCGATGGTTTTTCTACCATGGCTTTGATCGGTGCACTTTCACCCGGTTTAATATCAGCGCCATCCAGATCAACAATACCGTATTTATCCACCTGATCTGCAGCGACGGCCTCAACCAGAATCTGTGATGCTCCGGTCGTGTCAAACAGACTGACCATAGCCGCCAGATTTTCTTCTTCCAGATTGGCCGAAGAGTCATCAATCAGCACATCCGGCAAGACCACCGCAAACGGTGCATCACCAACCAGAGGCTGAGCACAAAGCACCGCATGCCCGAGACCTTTTGCCTGCCCCTGACGGACATGCATAATGGTCACGCCTTCCGGAGTAATGGAGCGCACCTCATCCAGCAACTGACGCTTGACCCGGACTTCCAGTGTCGATTCCAGTTCAAAGGAGGTGTCAAAATGATTTTCGATCGCATTTTTAGAGGAATGCGTTACCAGAATAATCTCAGTAATACCCGCTGCTGCACATTCATTCACCACATACTGAATTAACGGCTTATCTGCCAGCGTCAGCATCTCTTTCGGAATGGCTTTGGAGGCCGGCAGCATTCTCGTCCCCAGACCTGCTACCGGAATTACTGCTTTTGTTACTTTCGTCATTCTGTCGTCCTCTGTATCACTGAATTTTTGCAACCAATAAAACGCCATTCAACACGCCCTGTGTTGCAGGCACGCTACCGCCCGAGGGTTTTATTGCGAATGTTCCCTGATGTCGCTGACGGGTCAATTTTTAATCACTATTAACAATTACATCAGTATTATTCAGGCAACATTAAGATCTTGCAAATCCAGGACCAGTTTTTGTTGCTGATTTAATATTGATAAAAATACAATCGCGCGTTTTTCACCATCATACTGATGGAATATTGCGTCATATTCGCGGAACGGACCTGACTGTATTTTAACCGTCTGTCCTTCCTTAAACAGCGTTTCGCCATCGGCAAGTGCCTGGCAACGACGCTTCAGGTCATCGATCAGTTCACTCTGTACCGTAATGATATCGGCACCGAAACGCAGCAGACCACGCGCGCCACGGGTTGAACGTATTTTGCTCAACAAGGGGTCATTTTCAGTACAGGAGATAAAGAGGTAACCCGGAAACAACGGCTGCTGAAGTCGGGTGCGCTTACCGTTACGCACCACTTCAGTGCCTGTTTCCGGCAGAAAGACGTCTGCATCCTGCTGAATCAGATGATCCCTGGCTCTGAATTCCTGCTTAGGCTTGGTCAGAACCACGTACCACTTCCGTCCATTCATGGCCGTTCCGGGTCAGTATCCTAATGAGGAAAGAATATTCTGGCAGGCCTGCGCCGGATCCCCGGCTTTGGTTACCGGTCTGCCAATCACCATATAACTGACACCGGCAGCCACGGCCTGTTCCGGTGTCATTATCCGACGCTGATCACCCTGTTCAGTTCCCTGCGGGCGGATACCCGGTGTTACGGTGAGAAAAGAATCTGAGCAGACTTCCCGTATCAGCCCGACTTCCTGAGCAGAACAGACCACCCCATCAAAACCGCTGGCTTCAGTCAGTTTTGCCAGCCGCTCAACCTGGGTTACCGGTTCAATATCCAGACCGGTTTCCGCCAGATCTGCACGCTCCATGGAAGTCAGCACGGTGACAGCAATCAGCAGAGGCCTGTGCGATTTCTTTTCCACTTCTTCACGGGCAGCTTCCATCATCCGCCGGCCGCCGGAAGCATGGACATTTACCATCCACACACCAAGCTCTGCCGCCGCAGCGACCGCTTTGGCACAGGTATTGGGAATATCGTGAAATTTAAGATCAAGGAAAACATCGAAGCCGAGGTTCTGCAGTTTTTCGACCACAGCCGGACCGGCACTGGTGAAGAGTTCTTTGCCGACTTTAACCCGGCACTGTTGCGGGTTAAGCTGCCTGGCCATTTCGACCGCCAGTTCCTGCCGGGGGTAATCCAGGGCCACAATAATCGGCGAATTAACGGTTTTTGCCTGTGGTGAGCCAGTCATGGTTTTCTTCCGTTATAAATCAAGCTTGGGTCCGGGCAATTGCGGCACAAACGGAGTCACGGTCGACCAGCCTTTGCAGCTTGGACAGCGCCAGTGAAACTCTTTCGCTTTGAAGCCACAGCTCTTACAGACAAACTTGGGTTCGTTCTCAACAATGCGCCGCAGAATATCATACAGCACCAGTAACTGCGACTTGTCGAGCTGCCGCTTATGACTGACCACCAGTTCTACCAGAGCAAAAAAGCCCTGATTGGAGGGCTGCTCAGCCAGCTCTGATAACAACGATGTGATGGCTTTTTCTATTCCGTCTTTTTCCGCCAGACACTCAACTCTGGCTGCCAGTGCCGGCACGTACTGGCTCGCCCGCCACTGGCTTTCCAGATGCAGCAGCAGTCCCTGCACGTCACCGACGGCAACAAAGCAGTCACGCAGTGGCTCCAACACCACCACGATCACTTCGCTGTCCACCTCCACTGCTTTCAGGTAACAGCGGATTGCTTCCCGCGGCTCATTCTGACTGTGCGCCAGATTCCCCAGTACCACATAGGCGCGGGCACAGCGGGAGTCTGTTTTCAGCGCCTGGCGGCACAACTGCTGGGTTTCGAGAAAGTTACCCTGTTTTGCCGCCAGCTCAGCCAGCTCACAGGCCGCATGAGAAATACGCTGAGCCAGTTCAACCGTCACCGCCAGTCGCTTGTCACGCTGTAGTTTCAGGATTTTCTGCCACTCACCCTCTTCTTCATACAATTCAGTGAGATACAGTGACGCCTGCTCCTGAATACGCCCTCTGGCATCCAGCAGGCGCAGGAAGAGACGCTCCGCCCGGTCGAGCAGGCCGGCATAGGAATAATCGATTGCCAGCTCCAGCTCCAGCAGCATCTGCGTGCTGCGCGGCAGGCCGGTGCGGGCAAACAGTGCCTGATGCAGATGAACCGCGCGGTCAGCTTCGCCCTTTTCGCGCAAGGTCCGCCCGAGCTTCAGAAACAGGTCAATGGAGTCGTCATCAAGATTGGGAACATTGAGCAGACGCTCAAGGGATGCATCATTGGCTTCAGCCAGCAGGAATTCAACACTGGGAATCCAGTCCGGTGACGATGCCTTCTTAGCCTGCCGGGCAAACCGGTAGCCGAGCGTCCAGCCAATGGCCACACCCAGCAGAAGCAGCACATATACCAGTGCAGAATCCATCATATTGAGCCTAAGGGAGCTTACTCAGCCTCTGTTTGGTTTCTGAAAGTTCTTTCTTCAGTTGGCGGAGCGCAAGCCGGTGACGGGCTGAAGCAGCCATATTACTGAAAATACCGACAACAACGCCGGAGAACAGAGCCAGTGCCAGCCAGACAGACACAGGCAGCGTCAGAGGACTGCCGATCAGGAAATCCAGCTCAACCGGAAGGCTGTTATTGGCTGCAAACGCCAGAGCGTAAGCCAGCACCAGGATAAACAGCAGAACACTGAGGCCTGCTTTGAGCTTTTTCATAAGTCTGCTTACTCTTCCTGCTCAAGGAATTCATTAACCTGATCACGCAGTTCCTTACCAGGCTTGAAATGCGGAACAAATTTACCCTTCAGGTCGACGGTCTCTCCGGTTTTCGGATTACGGCCAACCCTGGGAGCGCGGTAATGCAGTGAAAAGCTGCCAAAGCCGCGGATTTCAATACGGTCACCGGACGACAGTGTCTGTGACATATGGTCGAGCAGGGTTTTGACTGCCAGCTCAACATCTTTCGATGAAAGCTGCGGCTGTCGGCTGACTATGCGTTCGATCAGCTCGGATTTCGTCATCGCCTTTCCCTCCTTGAGAAGTTAGCTCACCGGGAGCACAGCACGGCCGTTACGGCTAATAACCACACCTGAATCAGGGGGCTGCCTCACTATTGCTTGCCCGATTGCAATAAAGCTAGCTAAATCATGCAGTTAGCTCATCCCTTTTGCAAGCGTTGTTTGTTTTTTGCACGCCGGAGGGAACAAAGCAGCTCAGCCTGTTCACGGGCATGGCCCGTTCCTACAATAACAACATCGCGTCTCAACCTGCAGGAGGTGGCCATGCCTCCGATTACTGGCGTAGCCTGCCCTGCAACCTAACATTCACCGCCATTATTCGCGGGCATGGCCCGCTCCTACAATAACATCGCGTCTCAAACTGCAGGAGGTGGCCATGCAGCCTGCCCTGCAACCTAACATTCACCGCCATTATTCGCGGGCATGGCCCGCTCCTACAATAACATCGCGTCTCAACCTGCAGGCGGTGGCCGTGCCTCCGATTGCAGGCGTAGCCTGCCCTGCAACCTAACATTCACCGCCATTATTCGCGGGCATGGCCCGCTCCTACAGGCAATTGCCTAATATGGCAGAAGATAACCGTGCCGCCGATAGATTATTGCAGTAGGCGGCCGCGTTTTATCTGTAGGAGGTGGCCGTGCCGCCGATTGCAGGCGCAGCCTGCCCTACGGCAGCCGCCAGATTCACCGCCCTTGTTCGCAGGGCCGTTCCTACAAAAATCGTCAGACATAAAAAAACCCGCCGGAGCGGGTTTTTTTATCAGAGGCTGAAGATCAGTCTTTCTGATTCAGCTGCTCTTTGATCAGATCACCAATGGTGGTCGGACCAGTCATTTCAGCGTCAGCTTTTTCACGCTGCGCTTTCAGAGCGGCTTTGTCTTCAGCGCTGTCTTTTGCTTTCACAGACAGGCTGATGGTGCGGTTCTTACGGTCCACAGCAGTGATAACCGCTTCAACTTCTTCACCTTCGTTCAGAACATTGCGCGCATCTTCTACTTTGTCACGGCTGATTTCAGACGCTTTCAGAGTCGCTTCAACGCCTTCGGCCAGTTCTACGGTTGCTGCTTTCGCATCAACGGCAGTCACTTTACCTTTAACCAGAGAACCTTTGTCGTTTTCAGCAACGAACTCGGAGAACGGATCGCTTTCCAGCTGTTTCACGCCCAGAGAGATACGCTCACGCTCAGGGTCGATGGACAGGATAACAGTTTCCAGTTCATCGCCTTTCTTGTAGTTACGTACCGCGTCTTCACCGCTGTCGTTCCAGCTGATGTCAGACAGGTGAACCAGACCGTCGATGCCGCCGTCCAGACCGATAAAGATACCGAAGTCAGTGATGGACTTGATCTTACCGGAGATCTTGTCGCCTTTGTTGAACTTGGTACCGAACTCTTCCCATGGGTTCATGGTGCACTGCTTGATACCCAGAGAGATACGACGACGCTCTTCGTCAATGTCCAGAACCATTACGTCGATTTCATCACCAACCTGAACAACTTTGCTCGGGTGGATGTTCTTGTTAGTCCAGTCCATTTCAGACACGTGAACCAGACCTTCAACACCTTCTTCCAGCTCAGCGAAGCAGCCGTAGTCAGTCAGGTTGGTAACGCGTGCTTTAACACGGGCATTTTCCGGGTAACGTTCGTTGATGTTCACCCAAGGATCATCACCCAGCTGTTTCAGACCCAGAGATACGCGGTTGCGCTCACGGTCGAATTTCAGCACTTTAACGTCGATTTCATCACCAACGGCAACGATTTCGCTTGGGTGCTTGATGCGTTTCCAGGCCATGTCAGTGATGTGCAGCAGGCCGTCAACACCGCCCAGATCCACGAACGCACCGTAGTCGGTCAGGTTCTTAACGATACCTTTAACAGACTGACCTTCCTGCAGGTTAGCCAGCAGTTCTTCGCGTTCCTGGCTGTTAGCAGCTTCCAGAACGGCACGGCGGGAAACCACAACGTTGTTACGCTTGGCATCCAGCTTGATAACTTTGAATTCCAGCTCTTTACCTTCCAGGTGCGCAGTGTCACGTACCGGACGTACGTCAACCAGAGAGCCTGGCAGGAAGGCACGGATGTTTTTCAGATCAACGGTGAAACCACCTTTAACCTTACCGTTGATGATACCGGTAACCAGCTCGTCAGCTTCGAAGGCTTTTTCCAGTTCTTTCCAGCTTTCAGCACGCTTGGCTTTCTCACGGGACAGACGGGTTTCACCGAAACCATCTTCAACCGCTTCCAGAGACACCTGAGTCTCATCACCAACGGCAACTTCCAGTTCACCTTTTTCATTCAGGAACTGACTGCGTGGAATAACTGCTTCTGATTTCAGACCTGCGTTAACGGTAACCCAGTCGCTGTCGATATCAACAACGGTACCAGTAACGATGGAACCGGCCTGCATATCCAGTTCTTTCAGGGATTCTTCGAATAACGCTGCAAAGCTTTCGCTCATGTGTAATATACCTGTAGAGTTAGTGCGCGCTTACCGTCAGACGGCTGCTTACGCTGTCCGGATAGCCAGATACCCGGGGTTAGTTCGCTTATAAAAATCACTGCGTTCTCTTGGAAACGATGAGCCGGCTAACGCAGTGATTTCATCTCAGATCAGTCCTGCTGTACGGACAAGATTCATAACCTGATCGCATACTTCCTCAATACTCATTGAGGTACTGTCGATCAGAACAGCATCTTGCGCGGGCTTCAATGGGGCAACAGCACGGTTGCTGTCACGCTCATCTCGGGCTCGGATGTCTTCGATAAGGGCCGGCAAACTAGCACTTATGCCCTTTTCAGTCAACTGTTTGTAGCGCCGGCGGCCGCGCTCCTCGGCACTGGCGGTGAGGAATACCTTAACCGGCGCATCAGTAAACACCACGGTCCCCATATCCCGGCCGTCAGCAATCACACCCGGTGGCGCCCGGAAGTCACGCTGGCGCTGTAACAGGGCATCACGGACGGCCGGCAGGGCCGCTACCTGCGAGGCCAGACTCCCCACCTCTTCAGTGCGGATGGTGGTGGTGACATCATCACCTTCCAGAATCACCCGCACGCCTTCAGATGTCGGTTCGAAACGCACATCCAGAGCCGCGGCAATCCGGCTGACGGCAGACTCATCGTCCAGAGCAATGCCTTTACGGCCGGCGGCGAGGCCGGTAATCCGGTACAGCGCGCCACTGTCGAGCAACTGCCAGCCCAGTGCTGCCGCCAGACGCGCACAGACCGTGCCCTTACCGGCACCGGAGGGGCCATCAACGGCGATGACCGGAGTTTGCTGATCAGTCATCCGCTTAACCTTCTTTCGCTTCAATATTGAGACCGGCGTTATTGGACAGCTCCACAAACCCCGGGAAAGAGGTGGCAACATTGGCACAGTCCAGAATCCGGATAACGCCGGCAGCACGCAGCGAGGCCATGGCGAAACTCATGGCAATACGGTGATCGTGATGCGTCACAATATCCCCACTGCCAAACACAGCTTCTGCCATTCCCTGACCACCTTTCCCCTGAATCCGGGCACCGTCTTCTGTCCCTCTGGCATCCACCCCCAGCGCCACCAGGCCATCCACCATGGCCTGAATACGGTCACTTTCTTTCACCCGCAGCTCTTCGGCGCCGGTCAGCACGGTTTCACCTTCCGCGCAGGCCGCCGCCACAAACAGCGCCGGAAACTCATCAATCGCCAGCGGCACCTGATCTTCCGGAATATGAATCCCTTTCAGCTGCGCGCTGCGGATGCGGATATCCGCTACCGGCTCGCCGCCGACTTCGCGTTCATTCAGCACCTCAATATTGCCGCCCATGGCTTTCAGAATATTGATCACACCGATACGGGTCGGGTTAATACCCACGTGCTCCAGTGTGATATCTGAGCCTTCCGCGATGCTGGCACCAACCATAAAGAAAGCGGCAGACGAAATATCCGACGGCACATCAATATTGGTTGCCGTCAGCTCACCACCGGACTGAATACGCACGGTGCTGCCATCCACCTGCACATCGTAGCCAAAGCCTTTCAGCATCCGCTCGGTATGATCACGGGTCGGTGCCGGTTCGGTTACCGAGGTTTCGCCTGCAGCGTACAGACCCGCCAGCAGCACACAGCTTTTCACCTGCGCACTGGCCATGGGCAGGTCGTAATGAATGCCCTGCAGTTTATTGGCACCGTGGACTTTCAGCGGTGGACGGCCACCCTCCGCAGTATCCACCACCGCTCCCATCAGACGCAGCGGATCCGCCACACGTCCCATCGGGCGCTTGGACAGGGATTCATCACCGCTCATTTCAACATCAAAGTCCTGCCCCGCCATCAGACCGGCCAGCAGACGCATGGACGTACCTGAGTTACCCAGATACAGGGTATTCGGCGGCGCCTGCAGGCCATGCAGGCCAACGCCATGAATGGTCACCCGGCCACGGTGTGGTCCTTCAATGACCACGCCCATATCCCGGAACGCCTGCAGGGTCGCCAGACTGTCTTCGCCTTCCAGAAAGCCGGTCACCTCAGTAGTGCCATTGGCCAGCGAACCCAGCATGATGGAACGGTGTGAAATGGACTTGTCGCCCGGCACGCGGAAGCTGCCGGTCAGCGCACCCGCCGGTGACGCCAGATAATTAACAGACGCTGTTTTCATAGGATCAACATAGGCCCTGCGGGCAAGAATTTTGGAAAAATGATCGCGCGCCACTTTAGCACGGGTAAGCACCCCCATCACGGTGGTGGTGTCATCCTGTTCGATTGCAGCACGCAGAAAGGCAAGGTCATGTGAGAACAGATCCAGAGTTTTCAGAACCTGCCCTTTGTTGGCAGAGAAAATATCCCGCCACATCACCGGGCTGCTGGCAGCAATGCGGGTAAAATCGCGGAAGCCACCGGCAGCATAGTTAAAGATTTCTTTATTTTCGTGACTGTTGGCCAGCGTATCGACCAGCGAATACGCCAGCAGGTGTGGCAGATGACTGGTGGCCGCCAGTACTTCATCGTGGTGAGCCACCATCATTTCTTCGACATCCGCACCCACCGCCTGCCAGGCTGACTTCACCAGTGCCAGAGCGCGGGCCTCGGTGTGCGCCTGCGGCGTCAGAATCACTTTATGACGCACATACAGATGTTCATCAGCGGCGGCGACACCACTGCGCTCAGAGCCGGCAATGGGATGACCAAGCACAAAGCGCGGAAAATCAGCACCCAGCACCGCCGCCACATCCGCTGCCACCGAGCCTTTAACTGAGCCAACATCGGTCAGCACGGTCTCAGCAGCAAGGCCGGGCAGCATATCTTCGAGCACCTGACGAACGGCCAGGATCGGTACCGAGATAATGACCAGATCTGACGCCTGTACGGCCAGACTGAGATCGGTACTGAAATCATCAATCAGCCCGGTGCGCAATGCTTCCTGCATGGAGTCGAGATTGCGGTCATAACCGACAACCTCCCCCACACAGCCCTGGCTGCGCAGACCCTTCACCCACGAACAACCGATCAGCCCAAGGCCGACCACGGTAATCCGCGGAATAAATAAAGGCGTTACTGAAGTCAAGAAAGTACCTGCGTCAGAGCTTCAATAAAGGTGGCATTCTGCGCTTCGGTTCCCACCGAAACGCGCAGATAATCTGCCATTTCATAATTCGCAATCGGACGCACAATCACGCCTTTTGCCAGCAGCTGCTGATACACCTGCATGGCATCCACACTTACCGGCATTTTAAAGGCAATAAAATTGCCCACTGACGGAATGTAGTCCAGTCCCAGTTTGTCAAAACCGGCAACCATCTGTTGCAGACCCGAATTATTGACGGCAATACTGCTGGCCACATATTCGTGATCGCTCAAAGCCGCTTCTGCTGCCGCCAGTGCCAGTGAATTAACATTAAAAGGCGGACGCACACGGTTCAGCAGATCCGCCAGCTGCGGACTGGAAACCGCATAACCGACACGCAGCGCCGCCAGGCCGTAAGCTTTGGAGAACGTCCGCGCTACCACCAGGTTCGGAAATTCCGGCAGCAGCTCAATGCCATCGGCATAATCCGCTTCCTGCACATATTCAAAATAGGCTTCATCCAGCAGCACCAGCACATCGTCCGGCACTTTCTGCATAAAAGTACGGATTTCTGCAGCGGTCAGCCAGGTGCCGGTCGGATTATTCGGATTGGTAATAAAGACGATGCGGGTATTGTCATTGATGGCCGCAGCCATGGCATCCAGATCGTGACCAAAATTCACTGCCGGTACCGCAATGCATTCTGCCCCCACCATTTTGGCGACGATGCCGTATATCGCGAAGGAATGCTGCGACACCACAATGTTATCGCCATCATTGGCAAACACACGGGCAATGAAATCCAGAATATCACTGGAGCCATTGCCCAGCGTGATCTGATCCATGCCAACTCCCAGCTTGTCGCTGAGCGCCTTTTTCAGATCAAAACCATAACCGTCCGGATACAGGGTAATTTCCGGCATGGCCGCATCAATAGCCGCCAGCGCTTTCGGTGACGGACCGAGCGGGTTCTCATTGCTCGCCAGTTTGACGATATCTTTTTCATCCAGCCCCAGTTCACGCGCCAGCTCTTCAATCGGTTTACCCGGCTGATAAGGACGCAGGGATTGCACGCCGGTTACAGCGAGCTTTTCAAAATCAACTGCCATAGTAGCTTTGCCTGTCAAAATAGGTGTATACGTCAGAAATGCTCAGAGCACGGCCCGCGGGTAAGAACCCAGCCATTTGAAATCCAGTGCCACACGACGCAGTTCTTCCATCACCGGCGCAATCTGTGCGTCGTTGATATGCCCTTCAAAATCGATAAAAAAGACATAATTCCAGGTACCGTTACGCGCCGGCCGGGTGCCAATGCGCGTCAGACTGATACCGGCATTATGAAATGGCTCCAGCACCTGATAGAGCGCTCCCGGCTCATCGCGGTTAGCCACTAGAATGGAGGTTTTATCATCGCCGGACGGCAGCGTTTCTTTGTTGCCGATAATCAGGAAACGGGTAGTGTTATCCGGCCGGTCTTCAATGTTTGCGGACCTGACGGTCAGCTGGTACAGCTCGGCGGCGGCTTCACCGGCAATGGCAGCACTGCCACTTTCTGCGGCGGCACGGCGTGCGGCTTCGGCGTTCGAACTGACCGCAATCCGCTCAACTCCCGGATAATGCTGATCCAGCCACAGACGGCACTGGCCCAGCGACTGTGCGTGCGAATAAATACGTTCAATCGTCTGCTCCGGCACTTTCACCAGCAGATGATGATGAATACGCAGGCTGACTTCGCCACAGATTTTCAGACTGGAATCAAAAAAGCTGTCGTGGGTGTGAGTCACCACACCCTCGGTCGAGTTTTCCACCGGTACGACACCATAATTGGCCGCCCCGCTTTCCACTTCCCGGAACACATCGGCAATCGACACTTCGCTGCGGCACTGCACCGCATGACCGAAATGTTTTACCGCTGCCTGCTGGGTAAAGGTGCCCTCAGGGCCCAGATACGCGACCTGCAGCGGTTCTTCCAGCGCCAGACACTGCGACATGATTTCGCGGAACAGCCGCGCCATGGACTCATCCGGCAGAGGACCGGTATTGCGGTCCATTACCGACCGTAATACCTGCGCTTCCCGCTCCGGCCGGTAGAACACCACATTTTCGCCCGGTGCGGCGTATTTCTGTTTTACCTCAGCCACTTCCTGTGCACACCGGGCACGCTGGTTGATCAGTTCCTGAATCTGCCGGTCAAGGGAATCAATCTGCTGACGTAACTGATCCAGTTCCTGTGCTTCGCTCATAATCTCTGCCGTCTGCTTATCGGTTGCCGGGATTTCAGCCACGTTTCTGCGCAAAATCTGCCATAAAGGCGATCAGTGCATCCACCGCGTCTTCACTGACTGCATTATAAATGGACGCACGCATGCCGCCGACACTGCGGTGACCCGCCAGATTCAGCAGCCCCGCCGCTTCACTTTCCGCCAGGAACGTCTTATCCAGGGCAGCATCCGCCAGCGTGAACGGCACATTCATGATCGAACGGTTGGCAATGGCCACCGGATTGGCGTAGAAATCATTGCCATCGATAAAACTGTACAGCTTTTCAGCTTTACGGCGGTTTACGGCCGCCATAGCGTTCAGACCGCCCTGCTCTTTCAGCCATTCAAACACCAGCCCCGCCAGATACCAGCTGTAGGTTGGCGGCGTGTTGTACATGGAACCGGCGTCCGCAGCGACCTTGTAATCGAACATGGTCGGAGTCCCCGGAATCACCTGCCCCAGCAGATCTTCACGCACAATCACCACACACAGTCCGGCCGGGCCGATATTTTTCTGCGCGCCGGCGTAAATCAGGCCGAAGCGGGACACATCCAGCGGCTCAGACAGAATGGAAGATGAGAAATCCGCTACCAGCGGCTTATCACCGGTGTCAGGAATATAATCAAACGCCACACCCCCGATGGTTTCATTCGGTGTGTAGTGCACGTAGGCCGCATCAGCGCTCAGGTTCAGTTCATCCTGCAGCGGAGCAGAGGTAAAATTATTGCTTTCGGTGCTCGCCGCCAGGTGCACGCTGCCGTAGCGTTTGGCTTCGGCGATGGCTTTTTTTGACCACTGTCCGGTATTGATGTAGTCAGCACGGAACTGCTCAGGGCTGTCACCACGGAACAGGTTCATCGGTACCATGGCAAACTGGCTGCTGGCACCACCCTGCATAAACAGCACTTTGTAGTTTGCCGGAATCGCCAGCAGATCGCGCAGATCCTGCTCTGCTTTTTCTGCTACGGAGACATAATCCTTACTGCGGTGGCTCATTTCCATAATGGAAAGGCCTTTACCATGCCAGTCCGCCATTTCTTCGCGCGCACGCTCAAGAACCGCCGTCGGCAATGCCGCCGGACCTGCACAGAAATTATAAGCTCGTGTCATTGATTTACTCACTAATAAGCGGCTTTTCAGTCAGCCACCAAACGAATCAGGCTGATCAGAAGATCAGCCCTAACCGGTTTTATTCAGCGTCTTCGCCTTCTGCCAGCTCATCGTCGTCTTCATCCAGAATACGCTCGACGCCGACCAGTTTCTCTTTCTCAGCCACTTTAATCAGGGTCACACCCTGAGTATTACGGCCGAGCACAGAAACCTCATCCACCCGGGTACGGACCAGAGTGCCCTGATCACTGATCAGCATCACTTCATCGCCGTCAAAGACCTGTACCGCACCTACCAGTGCACCGTTACGCTCACTGGTTACCATAGCGATCACGCCCTGGGTGCCACGGCCCTTGGTGGGGAATTCCGTCACCTCGGTACGCTTACCGAAGCCCCGCTCTGACGCGGTCAGAATGGTGCCGCCTTCCTGCGGAATAATCAGCGAGATCACACGCTGGTCGGCTGCCAATTTGATACCACGCACACCACGGGCGGTACGGCCCATGGCCCGCACATCGGATTCCTTGAAACGCACCGCTTTACCGGCATCAGACAGCATCAGAATATCCTGCGAGCCATCCGTGATGGCCACACCCACCAGCCAGTCACCTTCATCCAGTTCACAGGCAATCAGGCCGCTGGAGCGCGGACGGCTGAACTGATCCAGCGTGGTTTTCTTGACCGTACCTTTGGCCGTGGCCATAAAGACAAACTGGTCTTCGCGGTATTCATCAACCGGCAGAATCGTGGTGATACGCTCACCATCGGACAGGTTCAGTACGTTCACAATCGGCCGGCCTTTGGCATTACGGCTGGCCTGAGGAATATTGTAAACGGTGAGCCAGTATACTTTACCGGCATCGGTAAAGCACAGCACGGTATCGTGGCTGTTCACCACCAGCATGCGCTCAATAAAGTCTTCATCTTTCATCGACGTGGCCGATTTGCCCTTACCGCCACGCTTCTGCGCCTGATAAACATCCATAGGCTGCGTCTTGGCATAACCACCGTGCGACAGGGTCAGCACCAGAGTTTCTTCCGGAATCAGATCCGCCATGGTCAGATCACGTTTTTCCGCAATGATCTCAGTCTTACGCGCATCGCCGTATTCTTCGCGCACCGCTTCCAGCTCTTCGCGGATCACCTGCATCAGACGCTCGGCACTGCCCAGAATTTCCAGATACTCGGCAATTTCTTCCAGTTTCAGCTGGTATTCTTCAATCAGTTTTTCGTGTTCCAGACCGGTCAGTTTCTGCAGGCGCAGATCCAGAATCGCCTGTGCCTGAACCGGCGACAGGTGATACAGACCATCACGGAAACCATATTCTTCCGGCAGGTCATCCGGACGGCAGGCATCTTCACCGGCACGTTCCAGCATATCCAGCACATCACCCGGCGCCCATGGTGTAGCCACCAGGCGTTCTTTCGCCTCCGCCGCCGTCGGTGATTTTTTAATCAGCTCAATCACCGGATCAATATTGGCCAGCGCCAGCGCCAGACCTTCCAGGATATGACCACGTTCACGGGCTTTACGCAGTTCGTAGATGGTGCGACGGGTCACCACTTCGCGGCGGTGTTTGACGAAGGCATCCAGCAGTTCACGCAGGTTCAGGATTTTGGGCTGGCCATCCACCAGTGCCACAGTATTGATACCGAACACGCCCTGCAGCTGGGTCTGGGCAAACAGGTTATTGAGCACCACTTCCGGCACTTCACCGCGGCGCAGTTCCACCACGATGCGCATGCCGTCTTTGTCCGACTCATCGCGCAGCTCGCTGATGCCTTCCAGTTTTTTGTCTTTCACCAGCTCGGCGATTTTTTCAATCAGACGGGCTTTGTTCACCATGTAAGGAATTTCGGTGAACACGATACTGACCCGGCCGCTCTTTTCGTTCTCTTCAAAGGTGTGACGGGCACGCAGGTAAATACGGCCACGACCGGTACGGTAGGCTTCAACGATGCCATCACGGCCGTTAATGAAGGCGCCGGTCGGGAAGTCCGGACCCGGGATGTATTCCATCAGGTCATCAACAGTCAGATCCGGATTATCAATCAGTGCCAGACAGCCGTTCATCACTTCCGTCAGGTTGTGCGGCGGGATATTGGTCGCCATGCCCACGGCAATACCGGAGGAGCCATTCACCAGCAGGTTAGGCACACGGGTTGGCAGTACATCCGGAATCTGTTCGGTACCGTCGTAGTTAGGTACCCAGTCGACGGTTTCTTTGTCGATATCGGCCAGCATTTCGTGGCTGATTTTCTCCATGCGGATTTCGGTGTAACGCATTGCCGCCGCAGAGTCACCGTCAATGGAACCGAAGTTCCCCTGGCCATCCACCAGCATGTAACGCATGGCAAAGTCCTGCGCCATGCGCACGATGGTATCGTACACCGCCGAGTCACCGTGCGGGTGGTATTTACCGATCACATCACCGACCACACGGGCAGATTTTTTGTAAGGCTTGTTCCAGTCGTTCCCGAGCACGTTCATCGCATGCAGCACCCGGCGGTGAACCGGCTTGAGGCCGTCACGCACGTCCGGCAGTGCCCGCCCTACAATCACGCTCATGGCGTAATCGAGATAGGACTGCTGCAGCTCATCTTCGATGTTAATAGGAAGAACTTCTTTGGCTAACTCACCCATAGATACCCGGCCTGTGCTTGCGGATCACCATCTTATTCGGTCATGTCCGGTGATTCTGTCCTTAATGAGAGCAGTCCTCTGGGAGGGCTGCCAATAAACTGCCGAATCATACCATAAATCAACAGGATACCCAGCGGGAGACGCTTAAGCGGAAGGTGTTTATAATGCCGGCTGATCAGTCCACCACTCACAAGGATTCGCTGTCATGCAGGCAGACCTGAGAATCAACGCCCGCTGGGTGATCCCGATGACCGGCGGCAGGGCCAGCCTGCTCAGCCAGCAGGCGCTGTTTATCAAAGACGGCCGCATCCTGGCCTGCGAAAGCCAGACCAGTACCACGCTCAGCGCCAGCGAGACCCTAGATCTTGACCACCATGTCCTGATGCCCGGTTACATCAATGCCCACGGCCATGCCGCCATGTCACTGTTCCGCGGTATCGCCGACGACCTGCCACTGATGACCTGGCTGCAGGATCACATCTGGCCGGCCGAAGGGCGCTGGGTGGATGAAGACTTTGTCCGTTCCGGCACCACACTGGCCATCGCCGAGATGCTGAAATGCGGCACCACCACCTTTGCCGATATGTACTTCTATCCGGCACCGGTGGCCGACAGCGCCCTGCAGGCGGGTATCCGCAACGTGATCTTCACCCCGGTACTGGACTTCCCGACCAACTTTGCCCAGAACGCTGACGAGTACATTAAAAAAGCCATCGCCGCCCATGATGGCTACCGTCATCACGACCTGCTGACACTCGGCCTCGGCCCGCACGCCCCTTACACCGTCTCTGACGGGCCACTGAAAGAAATCACCACCCTCGCCGATCAGCTGGATGTACCGCTGCAGATTCACCTGCAGGAGACCGCCTTCGAAGTCAGCCAGAGCCTGGAACAGTTCGGCTGCCGCCCGACTCAGCGGCTGGCCGATCTCGGCTTTATGACCGAACGGGTGAGTTGCGTGCATATGACGCAGATCAGCGACGAAGACATCGCCATTCTGCAACATAGCGGCGCCTCAGTGGTTCACTGCCCGGAATCCAACCTCAAGCTGGCCAGCGGCTTCTGTCCGTCCGCCAGACTGCTTGAGCAGGGCATCAATGTCGCCATCGGCACCGATGGTGCCGCCAGCAACAATGACCTGAACATGCAGGGCGAAATGAAAACGGCTGCCACGCTGGCAAAAGCGGTCGCCGGCGACGCGGCCGCCGTCCCTGCCGCCCAGGCACTGTATATGGCCACCATGGGGGGCGCCCGGGCACTGGGCATTGACGATCAGACCGGTTCACTGGAAAACGGCAAATGGGCTGACCTGCAGGCCATTGACCTGTCTCAGCTCGCTCAGCAGCCGCTGTATAACCCCTTGTCGCAGCTGGTGTACACCGACAGCAGCCGTGCCACCAGCCACGTCTGGGTAGCCGGTAAAAACCTGCTGCGCCAGGGTGAGCTGACCACACTCGACGAAGAAAAAATCCGTGCAGACGCCATTCAGTGGGCGGCGCGCATCAAAGCCGGCTGACCGGCAATAAGGCAGAAGTTTTATGGAACAGACACAGAACGTAGACCGTGCAGAAATTGCGAAATTCGAAGCCCTCGCCTCCCGTTGGTGGGACATGGAAAGCGAATTCAAGCCGCTGCACGACATCAACCCGCTGCGCACCAATTACATCGACAGCCACGCACCACTGGCCGGCCAGACAGTGCTCGACGTTGGCTGCGGCGGTGGTATTCTGAGTGAAGGCATGGCCCAGCGCGGCGCCAGCGTCACCGGCATCGACATGGGCGAGGCCAATCTGAATGTAGCCAGACTGCACGCCCTGGAGTCCGGTGCCGAAGTCCGCTATGAACAGATCCCGGTGGAAGAACTGGCAGCCCGCCAGCCGCACAGCTTCGATATTGTGACCTGCCTGGAAATGCTGGAGCACGTGCCCGATCCGCTGTCGATCATCCGCGCCTGCTATGAGCTGGTGAAACCGGGCGGCCAGGTGTTCTTCTCCACCATCAACCGCAGTCCGAAAGCCTATGCTTTCGCCATCATTGGCGCCGAATACGTGCTGAAGCTGCTGCCGGCCGGCACCCACGACTACCAGAAATTCATCAAACCCAGCGAACTGACCCGCTGGTGCCGTGAAGCCGGTCTCGACGTGCACGACATGACCGGTCTGGTGTACAACCCGCTGAGCAAGACCTACCGCCTGAAAGACAACGATGTCAGCGTCAATTACATGCTGGCAGCACGTAAGCCGGCGGCGGAGTAAACCAGCCATGCAACGACCAGCCGCCATCCTGTTCGACCTTGACGGTACCCTGGCTGACAGCGCTCCGGACTTCTACGCCACGGTCAACAGCCTGCGCAGTGAAGATGGCCTGCCGCTGTTCGGCTTCGATACTGTCCGTCAGCAGGTCAGTAACGGCGGTGCCGCCCTGACCCGCCTGACCTGGGATATCCCTGACGACCATCCGCAGTTCCTGCAACAGCGCCAGCGCCTGCTCGACCGTTATCAGGAACTGATCGGCAGTGCCGGCGGACTGTTTCCCGGTTTCGGCGAAGTGCTCAGCCACTTTGCCGGCGCCGGTATCCCCTGGGGCGTGGTCACCAACAAACCGCGTCTGTATACCGATCTGCTGATGCCGAAACTCGGGGTCGATGCCGCGGTGGTTATCTGCCCGGAAGACGTAGCCCGGCGCAAACCAGCCCCGGATCCGCTGCTGAAAGCGGCAGCTATTCTGAATGTTGATCCACAGCAGTGCTGGTATGTCGGTGACCACCTCCGTGATATCGAGTCGGCCCGGGCGGCCGGTATGCGGGCCATCGCCGCCACCTTTGGCTATATCGAAGACGCCAACGACCCGCTCAGCTGGCAGGCCGATGATTACATCGCCTCACCACTGGAGCTGATTCCGCTGCTGGCACAGAGCGGCAACATTCCGGCCTGAGCGGCAACCTCTGCGACAGGATTTGCCGCCTTGCCGCGACGGGTGACAGAAAACAAACGATCTGATGCGGCCCTCCGCAAAGAAAAGGTAAAGAAATGGGAAATACAGCAACACCTCTCTCTGATCGCGTCATTTTAGTGACAGGCGCAGGATATGGCATCGGCCGTACTGCTGCCCTGACCTACGCCAGAGCCGGTGCCACGGTACTGCTGCTGGGCCGTACCCAGCAGGCACTGAACGACACCTACGATCTGATTGAAGCTGAAGGACTGCCACAGGCCGCCGTCTTACCTTTTGACCTGGAAGAAACCGACGAAGACAAGTTCATTGAGCTGGCCGGGCTGATTGAACAGCACTTCGGCCACCTTGATGGCGTGCTGATGAATGCCGGTGTTCTCGGCCAGCGCGCACCGCTGGAAACCAGCCACTGGGAAACCTGGCAGAAGGTTATGCAGATCAACGTCAACGGCCAGTTTGCCCTGATCAAACACCTGATTCCGCTGCTGCGTAAAGCCCCCGCCGATGCCTCAGTAATCTTCACCAGCAGCAGTGTCGGCCGCGCCGGCCGCGCTTACTGGGGCGCCTATGCGGTCTCCAAGTTTGCCACCGAAGGCCTGATGCAGGTGCTGGCCGAAGAAATGGAAAACACCAGCCGCATCCGCGTTAACAGCCTGAATCCTGGCGGCACCCGCACCAGCATGCGGGTGGCAGCCTACCCGGCAGAGAACCCGGCCAGCGTCCCCGAAGCGGAGAGCATCATGCCAGCCTACCTGTATCTGATGAGCCCCGCTTCCGTCAGTGTTCACGGTCAGGCCCTGAATGCCCGTGACCTTTGCGCCGGACTGAACGCTGAGTGACCCTGTTTGCCGGGCTTCTGTCGCCCGGCAGCACTTTCCCAGTCATTTTATTGTCACGGCCAGAAAACAATCGTTCGTCAAATAGTCAACGTTTTGCCGCCACCTCCCACCATAAAACCTTAAGTACTTGATATTTAAAGGAATTTAAATAATAAAAAGTCTGGCACAGAAATCGCTTATCACCTCTCAGGATTTATTTACCTGCACGAGGTAACTCATGGTCAGTCCGTTACACAGCAATGGCCGGGCAGAATTACAGGACGATAAAGTCGTCACATCCTTCGGAGACCTGGCAACCAAGCCCGACATCCGTCCGGAGCTCTTACTGAGACTGTCCGGCAAGCTGCAGACAACCCTTGAACTGTCGCAGCTGCTGGAGATTTTCTTCAATGAAATCCAGCAGGCGGTGCTGGTCGATGGTCTGAGCTTCACGCACAACGGGCACAACCTGCTGCTGAGCTATGGCCGCAACAGCGTGCACAGCGCCAATTACCGGCTGCAGACCCGTCAGGATTACATGGGCGATCTGACATTCCATCGCTCCACCCGCTTCCGTGAGCATGAACTGGCCAACCTTGAAGGCCTGCTGACGACGCTGGTGTACCCGATGCGTAATGCGCTGCGCTATCACGAAGCGCTGGCTGCCGCCTTCCGTGACCCGCTGACCGGCGCCGGCAACCGCGTGGCGCTGGACAAAACCCTCAGCCGTGAGATTGAACTGGCCAAACGTCACGGTCAGGAACTGTCGGTGCTGATGCTCGATCTGGATCATTTCAAACTGATCAACGACGAGTTCGGCCACAGCATGGGCGACAAGGTACTGCAGGAAAGCGCACGCTGTATGACTGACTGCATCCGCCAGACGGATATGTGCTTCCGCTACGGCGGCGAAGAGTTTCTGATTCTGCTCAGCAATGCCGAAAGTGCCGGCGCCCTGCGCATCGCCGAACGCATCCGCCAGAGCATCGCACGAATGGATTTCAGCAATGACAAGGGCCAGTTACAGGTCACCACCAGTATCGGCTGTGCCACCATGCACCTGGATGATAACGTCGAAAGCCTGGTTCAGCGTGCCGATGAAGCCCTGTACCTGGCCAAACGCCGCGGCCGTGACCGGGTGGTCTGCGATACCGATGAAGGGGAAACAGAGATGCTTCAGCAGACGGAAGTCCGCTGAAGCAGAAAACGCCTGAGCAGTGGCTCAGGCTTTGGGGGACGTGCGGCGGCTGTTGGCGTGCTGACGCACTTTCTGCCGTTTGGCGGCACGCTGAAACTGTTCCTTTTCCCGGCCGACCATACGGCGGGTCTTCTTGCGCTCCATGCCTACCAGATCGGCCAGATCGTTCACTTCACGCTGACCCAGTTCCACCCAGGTGCCGACCGGCACATTGGACGGCAGGAAAATACAGCCGTAACGAACCCGTTTCAGACGGCTGACACTGACACCCTGACTTTCCCACAGACGGCGGACTTCACGGTTTTTACCTTCCATCAGCACCACGTGATACCACTTGTTCTGGCCATCGCCATCAAAGTAACGCACGTCGGTAAAGCGGGCCATGCCGTCATCCAGCAGAATACCCTCCTTCAGCCGCTCAATCAGGGCGTCATCCACTTCACCCCGCACGCGGACCGCATATTCACGGTCAACACCGGATGACGGATGCATCAGCTTATTGGCCAGATCACCATCGGTGGTGAACAGCAGCAGTCCGCTGGTGTTGATATCCAGACGACCGATATTAATCCAGCGCTCGCCTTTCGCCCGTGGCAGGTGATCGAACACGGTCGGCCGCCCTTCCGGATCATTGCGGGTACAGACTTCACCGACCGGCTTGTTATACACCAGCACCCGGCGCGTGGTACCGGCGTCATCCAGCGTAACCTTGCGGCCATCAACGCGGATTTCGTCGTAACGGGTGGCGCGGTCGCCCAGCTTGGCCTGACTGCCGTTAACGGTCACACGGCCGTCAGCAATCCAGCGTTCCACTTCGCGGCGTGAACCAATACCGGCCAGCGCCAGCAGTTTCTGAATACGTTCGTTCATAATGTTTGCTCTTCTTCACCTGTGTCTGCGTCGTCATCTCCCGACGATGCGGCATCAGAGCCTGTTAATGCGGAATCCGCCATATCCTGGCGGACATCATGTCCGGCGCTGTCAGCAGCGTCACTGCCATCGCCTTCAGCCTGTGTCTGCTCAGAGTCTGCAGGGGCTGACCCAGCCTGTCCGGCTTCGTCATCCTCATCACTCTGTTCAGTACGGTGTTCCTTTTCAGCGGCTTCCTTTTCACTTTTCAGCCGGTCCAGCAGATCACCGACACTGCGGGTGTAAGCACGCTCTTCCGTCTTTTCCTCGGCAGTGCTTTCCGCCGTACCGGTATCCGTCACCCCGCCGGTTTCTGCGTCAGTGTCGTCTTCTTCCTTATGAAACAGATTACGCTCAACGCGGGCGACAATATCCGCCGCCTGCGCCAGATCATCTTCCGTTGCCGACAGCACATCCGCCCCGCGCTGAGCCACTTCTTCATCGCTGCGGAATTCGTAATCCCTGGCCGGCTCTTTACGCGCCTCGGCGTCTTCGCCCAGCTCAAGTTTGCGATTGGCATCATCCAGCTCGCGGATTTCCATCAGCGATGGCAGCTCATCAAGACTTTTCAGCCCGAAATAATCGAGAAATTCCTTGGTGGTTGCGTACATCGCCGGCCGGCCGGGTACATCGCGGTGACCCACAACCCGCACCCACTCGCGCTCGAGCAGGGTTTTCATAATACCGGAGCTGACCACCACGCCACGTACATCTTCAATATCACCACGGGTGATCGGCTGCCGGTAGGCAATCAGTGACAGGGTTTCCAGCAGTGCACGGGAATAACGCTGCGGCCGCTCGTCCCACAGACGGGCAACCCAGGGAGCAACCTCGGTCCGCACCTGCAGGCGGTAACCGGACGCTACTTCCACCAGTTCAATACCACGTCCCAGCAGATCGGTTTTCAGCTCCGTCAGTGCCTGTTTCAGATCCTGTACCGACGGCACATCCGTTTCTTCAAACAGTGACTGCATGCGCTCCAGCGACAGTGGCATACCTGCCGCCATCAGGGCTGCTTCCAGAATGTTCTTCAGCGCCGGTGTCATGCCTCATCCCCGGTGTTAAATTCGTTGTACGACGGTCCGTGTTCCGATTTCATTTCCCGCAGGCGGATGTGAATCGGGCCGAATATTTCCTGCTGCACGATATCAATCAGTGATTCCTTCACCAGCTCAAGCACCGCCAGAAAGGTCACCACCACGCCCAGCTTGCCTTCCTCTTCATCAAATAATGCGCGGAAGGCCATAAAATTGCCGCCCTGCAGGCGCGCCAGTACGTCGCTCATGCGCTCGCGGGTGGACAGCTGTTCACGCTGGATTTCGTGATGTTCAAAACGTTCTGCGCGGCGCAGCACAGCAGCAAACGCCAGCATCAGTTCTTTCATGTCCACTTCCGGATGCACACGCTCCTGAATCCGGTCCGGTGCATCCACCGACGCCAGCCAGGTATCGCGTTCCAGACGCGGCAGTTCATCCATATTTTCCGCCGCCGTCTTGAAGCGCTCATATTCCTGCAGCCGGCGGATCAGCTCCGCCCGCGGATCTTCTTCGTCTTCATCACTGTCTTCGCGGTTACGCGGCAGCAGCACACGGCTTTTGATTTCTGCCAGCATGGCCGCCATCACCAGATATTCACCAGCCAGTTCCAGCTGCATGGCCTGCATCAGATTGATGTATTCCATGTACTGATCAACGATATCCGACACATTCACTTCGAGGATATCGAGGTTCTGTTTGCGGATCAGATACAGCAGCAGATCCAGCGGCCCTTCGAACTGCTCGAGGATAACCTCCAGCGCATCCGGCGGAATATACAGATCCAGCGGCAGCTGCGTCATCGGCTGTCCCTGCACCAGGGCAAACGGCATTTCCTGCTGACCGCTCAGACCGGACTGACGGCCACTGCGGGTCTGCTCATTGCCGTCAGCCGCCGGCACCGCTGCGGCGGTCTCTGCCGCCGCCTGGCTGTCGCTGTGTTCTGCCATATCAGATTCCTAACAGCCGCGTCGCTTCACGCACGTCATTCAGCGTGGCGCGGACTTCATCACGTGCCTTCTCTGCCCCGTCACTGACGATACGCTGCAGCAATTCCGGATTTTCCTCATACTGCTGCGCCCGTTCGCGGATGGGTTCCTGTTCCGCGATAATAGCGTCAATCACCGGCTGCTTGCATTCCAGACAGCCCCACGCCGCGCCGCGGCATTTGCTCTGCACCTGCTGACGGGTCGCGTCGTCGGAATACAGTTCATGGAACTGCCATACCGGGCAACGTTCCGGCTCACCGGCATCGGCCAGGCGGATACGCGCCGGATCCGTCTGCATGGTGCGCACCTTGCGCATCACATCATCCGGCTCTTCACGCAGCAGGATCACATTATGGCCGGATTTGGACATCTTATCGCCGTCCAGGCCGGGCATTCTGGCGGTATCGGTGAGCAGGGATTGCGGCTCCGGCAGAATGCTTTTGCCAATGCCTTCCAGATACCCCAGCAGGCGTTCCTGCTCCGCCAGTGTCAGCGAGCCCTGCTCCCGTACCAGCGCCCGCGCAGTTTGCAGGGCATCATCGTCACCGTGAGTCTGATGGGCAGTCAGCAACTGACGGTACAGTGCGCCGCTTTTCTTACCCAGCTTCCGGATTGCCGCTTCAGCCTGGGCTTCAAAGCCATCATCACGGCCATACAGATAATTGAAACGCCGCGCCACTTCACGCGCCATTTCCACATGCGGTTCCTGATCGGCGCCCACCGGCACCACACCGGCGCGGAACGCGAGAATATCCGCACTCTGCAGCAGCGGATAACCGAGAAAACCATAAGTACCCTGACTGCGGTCCTGCAGTTTATCCTGCATTTCCTTATAGCCGGGTACCCGCTCCAGCCAGGCCGTTGGTGTAATCATCGACAGCAGCAGATGCAGCTCCGCCACTTCCGGCACCTGACTCTGCACAAACAGCGTGGTTGAGCCGGGGTTAACGCCGGCGGCCAGCCAGTCGATCAGCATCCGCCGTGATGAGGCACGGATACCCTGTGTGGTTTCGTAATCTGTGGTCAGTGCATGCCAGTCGGCAATGAAGAAAAAGCAGTCAAATTCATGCTGCAGTTTTACCCAGTTCTTCAATACACCGTGATAGTGTCCCAGATGCAGTTCCCCGGTCGGACGCATGCCCGACACTACCCGCCTGTGTGAGTCCACCTTACCTCTCTCTCCTGCTCAGCAACCCGCCTCAGGCGAATTTAAAAATGCCCACGGCTTCACGCACACTTTCCAGCAGCGGCTTGCTGATGGCACGGGCTTTTACTGCACCTTTCTGCAGTTCCGCTTCAATATCCTGCGGCCGCGCCAGCAGGTCGTTGTAGCGTTCACGGGCTTCGGCGACTTCTTCGTTCACCAGTTCGAACAGTTTCTTCTTGGCATCCCCCCAACCGATACCGTCAGCAAACGCCTGACGCATTTCAGCCGTCTGCTCAGCCGTTGCAAAGGCCTGCCAGATCTGGAACACAGTGGAGCTGTCCGGGTCTTTGGCTTCGCCCGGTTCCAGCAGGTTGGTCTTGATCTTATTGATGTGCTTCTTCAGCTGTTTTTCCGCCAGGAACAGCGGAATGGTGTTGCCGTAGCTCTTACTCATCTTACGGCCATCCAGACCCTGCAGCACGGCAACGTTGTCATCCACCTGATAGTCAGGCAGCACCAGCAGCGGCTCTTTTTTGCAGAAGATATGATTGAAACGCTGGGCAATATCACGTGCCATTTCCACGTGCTGAATCTGGTCTTTGCCGACCGGCACTTTGTTGGCACCGAACATCAGGATATCGGCGGCCATCAGCACCGGGTAACTGAACAGGCCCATGGTGACGGCTTTGTCGGCGTCCTCACCTTCGGCCACGTTGGCGTCCACCGCCGCTTTATAAGCGTGAGCCCGGTTCATCAGACCTTTGGCGCAGACGCAGTTCAGAATCCAGGTCAGCTCCGGAATTTCGTGAACATCCGACTGGCGGTAAAAGGTGGAGTTGTCTGTATCCAGCCCCAGCGCCAGCCAGGTGGCAGCGATTTCCATACCGGACTGATGTACCGCCGCCGGGTCCTGAGATTTGATCAGGGCGTGATAATCCGCCAGAAAGTAAAAGGTTTCATTGGTGGTATCACGGCTGGCGGCAATGGCCGGACGGATGGCGCCGACATAGTTACCCAGATGCGGGGTCCCGGTGGTGGTGATCCCGGTAAGTACACGCTGCTTGCTCATACGACTTAATACTCGGTGCAGTTGTCTGAAAATAAAGGGCGCATAATACCGGTTTTAGCAGCAGTTTTCAGTCTTCACAGTCAGTGTTCACTGTGCTCAGGCAAATGCCGAAGCATCGCCGACCCCCTGGCGCATCAGAACCGGTACTTCTTCGGTCATATCCACCACTGTAGTGGCTTCAAAGCCGCAGAAACCGCCATCCACTACCAGATCGACACTGTGCTCCAGCGTCTGGCGGATGTCGTACGGATCCGACAGCGGCAGCTCATCACCAGGCATAATCAGCGAGCTGGTCATCAGCGGCTCACCCGCCTCTTCCAGCAGCGCCATGGCAATATTATTGGCCGGCACACGGATACCGATGGTACGTTTTTTCGGGTGCATCAGCAGCCGCGGGACTTCCCGCGTCGCCGGCAGAATAAAAGTGAAAGCCCCCGGGGTATGCGCTTTCAGCAGCCGGTACTGGGTGTTGTCGACCTTGGCAAAGGTCGACAGCTCTGACAGGTCACGGCACAGCAGCGTGAAATTGTGTTTCGGGCCGACCTGCCGCAGACGCTGAACCCGCTCCGTGGTGTTTTTATCACCGATGCGGCAGGCCAGCGCGTAGGCGCAGTCGGTCGGGATCACGGCCAGGCCGCCCTGACGGATGATTTCCGCTGCCTGCTTTATCAGCCGTGACTGCGGATTTTCCGGGTGTATCTGGAAAAACTGACTCAAGAGAACTCCTCAACCCTGAATGGCAGCAGGGCTTTATGTTCAGCCGGCGTTCTGCCAGCTGTGCCAGACCGGGGTCACGTCCTTCGGGAAGGCGGGCATGACGCCCAGATCAAGGCCAAAACGATTAGGGCCGTGAAAATCGCTGCCACAGGAACCCAGCAGTTCAAATTCACGGGCAAGAGCCGCCATCTGGCCGCTCTGATTGTTGTCCATCTGACCATAGGCCACTTCCAGTGCACGCCCTCCGGCGTCAGCGAAGTCGGTCAGACAGGCCCGCAGTTTGGTACGGGTCATTTTGTACAGATGGGCATGAGCCATCACGGCAACGCCGCCGGACTCAACGATCCATCTTACCACATCCGCCATAGGCGGCCATCCGGCTTTCACATCCCCGGGTTTGCCCGCGCCCAGATATTTACTGAACGCCACCGCCATCGACGGCACCAGCTCCCGGTCAAGCATATAACGGGCAAAATGCGGCCGGCCGATCTGTGCGCCACCGGCGTATGCACGCACGGCATCCATATCAAAAGCATGTTGCAGGCGCTTCCCTACCCGCTCTGCGATCAGCTCAGCACGGTGATCCCGGGCTGCGGTCTGGGCCTGTTCGGCGGCTTTCATCACCGGGCTGTCAGGGTCAAAATTCAGCCCGACAATATGCACGGTAATGCCACCCCAGACACAGGAGAGCTCAATCCCGCTGATCAGGGTGATGCCGGCAGCCTGCGCTTCTTTCTGCCCCTGACGGAACCCTTCGGCCGTGTCGTGGTCGGTAATGGCCAGCGTACGGATACCCCGTTCAGCGGCCCGCTGTACCAGTACCGCCGGCGCGAAGCTGCCATCGGATGCGGTACTGTGGCAGTGAAGATCAATCTCTGAGTGCACGTGGACGCTTATCCCCGGTTACGCCATAATCGTCCCCCATTGTAATGACACTGAAGCCTGTTAGCGAATGAAGTTACTTCTCGATTTTCTGCCGATCCTGCTGTTTTTCCTGGTGTATAAATGGGCGCCGGAGGTAACCGGCTGGCTGTCGCCCATGCTGTCCGCCGAACACGAAAGTCTGCTGCGTGATATGCCGATCCTGCTGGCCACACTGGTGCTGATCCCGGCCACCATTCTGCAGGTGCTGTACCTGAAGCTGACCACCGGCAAAGTGGAAAAGATGCATCTGATCACTCTGGCACTGGTGATTGTCCTCGGCGGTGCCACGGTGATCCTGCAGGACAAAACCTTCATTATGTGGAAACCCACAGTGGTTAACTGGCTGTTCGCCGCCGCGTTTCTCGGTACCCAGTGGTTTACCGGCAAGCCGCTGATTCAGCGCATGATGGAATCGGCGATGAAACTGCCTGATGTGGTCTGGAGCCGGCTGAATTATGCCTGGGTGGCATTCTTTATTCTCAGCGGCCTCGCCAACCTGTACGTTGCTTATTCCTTTTCCGAAGATATCTGGGTTGATTTCAAACTCTTCGGCTTACTCGGTCTGACCATTATTTTTATCATCGGCCAGTCTGTGTTTTTATACCGCTATATGAATCATGAGGAGCAGTAACCCATGTGGTATGCCATTATCAGTCAGGATATTCCTGACAGCCTGGAAAAACGTCAGTCTGTCCGTGCTGCACACCTGCAGCGCCTGCAGGACCTGACTGACGCAGGCCGTCTGCTGATTGCCGGCCCCCACCCGGCCATCGATTCTGACGACCCCGGTGACGCCGGCTTTACCGGCAGTCTGGTCGTGGCGGAATTCTCCTCACTGGAAGAAGCCCAGGCCTGGGCCGACCAGGATCCTTACATCGATGCCGGCGTCTACCAGCAGGTCATCGTTAAACCCTTCAAAAAAGTTCTCCCCTGAAGCGCGGATAATTTAAGGAAGCTGTTGTGAAAAAAATTCTGCTCACCCTGACGCTGATCATCTCAGCCGCAACGGCCAACGCCGTTGAAAAACGCTATGTAACCGACACCCTGTGGCTGCAGCTGCGCTCCGGTCCGAGTCAGGAATACCGTATCCTCAAAGCCTTACAGAGCGGCGAACATCTGATTTTTGTTGAAGAAGATGAAGCCACCGGCTACACCAGGGTAAAAACCGACAAAGGCCTCGAAGGCTGGGTACTGACCCGCTTTCTGGAAAAAGAACCGGTTGCCAGGGAGAAGCTGATTCTCGCTAACCGTGAACTGGAAAAAGTGAAAGCTGAGCTGGAAACCGCGCAGACTCAGAAAGCAGAATTCCAGGCAGAAGTAGAAAAGCTGAAAAGTGAACGCTCTGGTCTGGGCCGGGAAAATACCGATCTGGAAAAAGAGCTGGAAAATATCAAGGCCATTTCATCCAACGCGCTGGCGCTGGATGAAAAAGCCAAAAAACTCAGCCAGCGTAATCAGGAACTGGAAATTCAGGTGGAAGCGCTGACCACCGAAAACTCCCAGCTGTCTGACAACCGTCAACAGACCTATATCCTGTACGGTGGTGGTCTGGTGATTATCGGTATTATTGCCGGCCTGATCCTGCCTTCCCTGCGCGGTAAGAAAAATACCGGCTGGTCCTGAGTTATCACACCATCAACGGGGGCTGCAGCCCCCGTTTTATTGGCCGGGCGGATACCGCTGCCCCCACAACCGTCCCGTTCAGGCTGATTGCTTTTTCTGTTTCCGGAGAACCTTATGCGTAACGCTTTTATCTCACGTTTTCTGCTCACCACCCTGCTGTCTTTGAGTACACTGTTCGCCCACGCCGATGAAAATGCAGCGACGCCGGCAGCAAGAGTCAACGTTCTGATGTCGACCAGCGAAGGCGATATTGTATTGCAGCTGGACCGTGCCAATGCGCCGGTCAGTGTCGACAACTTCCTGACTTATGTCAGCAGCGGTCACTACGACGGCACCATTTTTCACCGCGTGATCAAAGACTTTATGATTCAGGGCGGTGGTTTCAGCGCAGACATGCGCCGTAAGGCCACCCTGCCAGCGATCAAAAATGAAGCCGATAATGGCCTGAAAAACCTGCGCGGCACCATTGCCATGGCCCGCACCCGGGATGTGAACAGCGCCACCAGCCAGTTCTTCATTAATGTCAAAGACAACAGCTTTCTCGACCACGGCGCACGGGATTTCGGCTATGCCGTATTCGGTAAAGTGGTCAGTGGTATGGACATCGTTGACCGTATCGCCAATGCCCCGACCGGGCCGCGTGATGTACCGGTCAGCACGGTCACCATCAACTCGGTAACCGTCACCGGCGAATAATTACAGCAGCCACCACAGCAGGGCCGGAACGGTGACAAATGACAGCAGCGTCGACATCACCACCATTCCGGCCACCGCTTCCGGCTGACGCTGATAGCGTTCAGCAAACAGATAATTGAACACGGCCACTGGCATCGACGCCTGTATCAGCACAATCCCGCGTTCCGTTCCCTCAAGCCCCAGCAGCCACACCACCAGTAAACCCGCCACAAATCCGCCGGCAACACGCAGCAGACTGTACAACAGCGACGCTTTCCATTGCCGCACATGCAGCCGCTGCAGCGACACGCCCAGCGTAATCAGCATCAGCGGAATCGTCATGCCACCAATCAGCTGGGTCACATTCTGCACGGCTGGCGGCAGCTGCCAGCCCTGCCACAACAACAGCAGTGCCATCACAATGGCATACAGAATGGGCATACGGAATAAACCGCTGAGACCGCCCGCCTGGCGGCCACCGGCAAGCAGAATACCGGCCGGGAAATGCGCCACCGACAGCACAATAAAAAACGCCAGCGCCAGGGCAAGGCCTTCATCACCAAATGCCAGCATACACACCGGCAGTCCCATATTACCGACGTTGGGAAACACAAATGACGGCAGATAGGCACGCACGTCGTGCCCCAGCAGACGCGGCACCAGCACGCCCAGCAGCGTCATAATCACAGCCACCAGAACACAGGCCAGCGCCGTATGTTTAAAGGCGGTCAGATCCATTTCCACGGTGCCCAGCACAGACACCATCAGGCACGGAGCACCGACGTTCAGCACCAGCCGCGAAATAAATTCAGCATCAAAGGAATAACCGCGGCGGGCCCAGAAAAAACCAATGGCGGCACAGGTGAACACCGGCGCCATAACAGCAAGGATTTCGGTTATCATGCGCGCATCATACGTGACCTGTGTGCGCATTGTCTGCCGCAGGATGCGTTACACTGCCCCCTTTGTGAATCAGCATCCGGAAATTATCTGTGTCTGTCAGTAATCACTCTCCTTCAGCTCCTGACCTTATCTGGCGCGATGATGGTCAGCCGGTATCCACACAGTTTGATGATCCCTATTTTTCCGTAGAAAACGGACTGGAAGAAAGCCGTTATGTGTTCCTGCAACATAACGGCCTGCCGCAGCGCTGGGCTGACTGGCAGGGGCCGTTCCGCATTGTTGAGACCGGCTTTGGCACCGGCCTGAATTTCCTGATGACCTGGCAGAGCTGGCGCAGCCACCAGAACCACAGCGATAACAGCCGCTGGCTGCATTTCACCAGTATTGAAAAATACCCACTGAGCAGACCACAACTGGAACAGGCACTGGCCCTGTGGCCGGAACTGGCAGCACTGAGCGGGCAACTGCTGGCTCAGTACCCGCTGCCGGTATCCGGTTTCCACCATCTGGTCTGGCCGGAAGAAAAGATCGCCCTGACCCTGATTTTTGATGATATCCACCAGGCCCTGCCGGAACTCAGCGGACCGGTTCACGCCTGGTATCTGGATGGCTTTGCCCCGGCCAGAAACCCCGATATGTGGAGCGACGAGCTGTTCCGCAATATGCGCCGCCTGAGTCAGCTCAGCCCACAGCAGTATCAGGGCAGCCAACCGACAACACTGGCCACCTTCACCGCAGCCGGCCTGGTCCGCCGCGGCCTGCTCGGCGCCGGTTTTCAGGTCAGCCGGGTACCCGGTTATGGCCGCAAACGCGAAATGCTGGCCGGCGTGTTTAACCGCCGTTGCGGCCCCGAACGCCCACCCTTTGCCCTGCATGATCCCTGGAATCTGCCGGCCCGGGCAGGCGATGGAAAACGGGCCATTATTGTCGGTGCCGGCCTGGCCGGCGCTACCACCGCACGGGCACTGGCGGAACGTGGCTATGACGTTCAGGTATTTGATGCCGGAGGCATTGCCAGCGGCGGTTCCGGCAATCCCCAGGGCGGTTTGTATGTGAAACTGGCGGCCAGTGATCAGGCCATCCACACCGATTTCTATCTCGCAGCCTTCCTCCATGCCCTGCCTTATATGCAGCGTTACCTGGGCAACGGGGATAAGCCTGATGACCACTGGCAGCAATGTGGTGTGCTGCAGCTGGCGTATGACGACAAAGAGCAGCAGCGCCAGCAGAAGTTTATGCAGGCACGGCCACTGCCACGCGCCCTGGTGCATGCGCTGGACCGGGAGCAGGCCTCCGCTATTGCCGGCTGCGAACAGCAGTATGGCGGCCTGTTCTACCCACAGGCCGGCTGGGTCAGCCCGGCAGAACTGTGCCACACCCTGCTTGATCACCCTGCCATCCGCTTCCGGCAGCAGTCTGTGGACGCAGTTGCTCAGAACGGTACCGGCTGGCAGGTGCGCAGCGCAGAGCAGGTTATCGATTGCGATCAGCTGGTCATTGCCGCCGCCGCCGGTGCACGCAGCCTGTTACCTGAGGCCTATCTGCCGGTGAAACGCATCCGCGGCCAGCTCAGCTACCTGAACGCTGACGTTACCCCGCCACTGAATACGGTACTCTGTGGCCGCAGCTATATGGCACCGGCCCATCAGGGGCGTCAGTGTCTGGGAGCCACTTACAATCTGCGTGACGACGGCGAAGAGGTCCGCGATACCGATCATCTGAGTAACATCAGTCATCTGCCGGACTTCGGCCCGGCCTGGCACCAGATTGCCGGACAGGCCAGCCTGAAAGCCATTACCGGCGGCCGTGTCGGTTTCCGCTGCACCACGCCGGATTACCTGCCCATGGCCGGACCTGTGGTTGATAGCCCCGCCTTTGTACGGGACTTTTCACCTATGGTGAAAAATGCGAAACAGATACCGGCCTGCGAAGTCGCACATCTGCCGGGACTGTGGCTGAATATCGGCCATGGTTCACGCGGACTGGCATCCGCCCCTCTGTGTGCGGCGCTGCTGGCGGCCATGATCAGCGGGGATGCCCTGCCGGTGAGCAAAGGTATTTACGCGGCGCTGTGGCCGGGACGTTTTCTGCTGCGGGATATGGTAAGACGTCGTCTGCCAGCGGAACTGAGCGGCAGCTGACAACAGAGGCGGGATCAGACCACCCGTTTGAGGCGCCGGCGGCGCTCGGCATCGGCTTTCGCTCTGGCCCGGGCGCGCTCAGAATCTTCGCGGATCTGACGCATGGCGGCCGACAGTTCAGCACAGCAGTGGCGGACTTCGGCCAGCTGTGCCTTCATCGCATCAATATCGCCCAGGGCCTGATTGATACGGCGTTTCAGTTGCTGTTGCTTAAGATCATCCATCCTGACCTCCCGACCAGCCATGGGCGCGTAAAACGCGTGCCATTTCAATGTGGCAGGTCGACGACAACGGGTCAAATAAAATTACGGCATCACCGCGCTGCAACTGATTGAGCACGTGCTGTTTTTTATCATCCAGGGAATAGTCGTAATCACCGTAATCAGTGCCTTCGCGGCTGACAAACTCTGCCAGAATACCGTCCAGGGCATCCTGACTCAGCCGCTGCCAGGGCACTTCCAGCACCCCTTCAAACGGTGCATCATCCTGTGGCGGAACGTCAGACGGCAAAGCTGGCCTCCCGTTCCCACTCACAGCTCATACGCAGCTCATTATCCGATGGCACATGGCCATGTTCAGCATGCCAGTTGAAAGTATGCTTACCGGACAGCTCCGTCTCCAGATGAACCGTCGCCGACACCCAGTACATGCTTTTCAGCAGACTCTCAAACTGACGCAGCCAGTGTTCCCATTCGTATTCCACCGCCTTATAGGAAGCAGCAAAATGAATCAGCTGGGTCTGATAAGTGCCGCTGAAGACGTCATCACCCGGCATGGAGAACATTTCACGGCACAGCAGCGACCAGTCATCGTCCACACCCAGCGGCAGAGACTGCACAGCACTCCAGTTTGAGCGCCGCTGCAGGCGGGCGGTAAATTCATCGGCCACCGGGCTGTGACGGATCACACCGTAAACTATCGATTCCTGATCAAAATCTGACACGCATCATCCTTCCAAAGGCATCTGCTGGCATCATAACGGAAATAACAGCAAACAAAAACGGCGCCGGAGCGCCGTTTTTGTTACAGATTACTGCCGTCACATCATTTGTGCAGTACGTCAATAATCCGCTGCTTCACATAACGCCCGGGAGCGTCTTCAATCGCCGCCAGCTCGCCGCTGCCGGGCTCACGGACATCCACTTCTTCCATACCGCCCTGCTGCAGAATCCACTGCTGCCAGTCGAGCCACCAGGACCCTTCATGGTTGGTGGTATTTTTGTACCATTCTTCGGCACTGGCCGGCATACTGTCACTGGTCCAGTAGCCATATTTGTTACTGGCCGGCGGATTAACAATGCCGGCAATGTGCCCCGAACCACCGAGTACAAAGCGGGTATTTTTCCCCCCACCCAACACCTTCGCCCCTTTATAGGTTCCCTGCCACAGGGCAATATGATCCTGTGCCGTGGAAATAAAATAACAGGGCGTTTTAACCAGACGGATATCAATTTTCTCACCATCCAGTTCAATGGCGTTTTTCTCAACCAGCTGATTATTCAGATAGAGGTTACGGAGATACCAGGAATGCATACGTGCCGGCAGGTTGGTGCTGTCTGTATTCCAGTACAGCAGATCAAACGCCGCCGGACGCTCGCCTTTCAGATAATTATTGATAAAGAATGACCAGAACAGATCATTTTCACGTAAAGTATTAAAACTGAACGACATCTGCCGGCCATCATAGTAGCCCAGCACATTCATCTGTTTTTCCAGCCCGCTGATGGCGGTTTCGTTAATGAAGACACCAATTTCGCCCGGCATGGAAAAATCAATCAGCGTGGCCAGGAAAGTCGACGACCTGATCCGGTCCTGCTTTTTCTTATGCAGATACGCCAGGGTGGTTGCCAGCAGCGTACCGCCAACACAATAACCGATGGCATTGACTTCTTTTTCGCCGGTGGCTTTTTCAATCGCATCCAGTGCTGCCACCGGACCTTCCAGCATATAATTATCAAAACCTTTATCACGCAGTGACGGTCCGGCGTTGACCCAGGAAATACAGAAGACAGTATGCCCCTGATCAACCAGCCATTTAAGGAAGGAGTTATCCTGCCTCAGGTCGAGAATGTAGTATTTATTAATAAAGGGTGGCACAACCAGTAAAGGCCGCTTATACGTTTTTTCCGTCGTTGGGCTGTACTGAATAAGCTGCATCAGATCGTTCTGATAGATCACCTTACCCGGTGTCACCGCGACGTTACGTCCGACCTGAAAAGCACTGGTATCCGTCATGGCGACATTCAGTGCACCGTGCACGCTGTCTTCCATGTCTTTCATCAGCTGCTCCAGCCCCTTAAAGAAGTTGGCGCCACCACTTTCCATGGTTTTACGGATCACTTCCGGATTAAGGCCGGCAAAATTGGTCGGCGACAGCGCATTCACATACTGACGCACCAGATATTCCACTTTCTGTTTTGCGTGTTCACTCAGGCCATTATCATTTCTGATAATATCCATCAGACTGTTGGCCTGCAGCAGGTACAACTGCTTGATGTAGTCAAACAGTGGATTATCACTCCACTGCTCATCTTTAAAGCGTTTATCCCCTTTTTCCGGTGTAATCACCGGCTCAACGTCCTTGCCCAGAAAACGCAGCGCCGTACGCTGATACAGTTCCTGCTGTTTTTCCAGCAGCTGCATCTGATAGTTCATCAATGTCTGGGGAGTTTTCATCAGGGATTCACCAAACTCCCGCATGGCTTCGCTGAAATCCGTCATCACGGATGCAGCGGGATCCTCCGCAGAAGTTGGCTGGGAAACTATTCTTTCGAAAGCTTTGCCATACAGCTCAGCCATATGAGCTGCGACATCATAATAATCACGAACCGCTGTTTCTATGCTTTCCTTTGGCACATTCATAAATCACCTGAATTAAGAAACGACAGAAGCAGATACTTCTGCAAATCAAAAAAGGCCACCTTGCGGTGGCCTCTGTTATCAGACGAGATCAGGCAGCTGACTTAGGCTTGGCAGCTGGCTTAGCAGTGGTGGCGGTTGTGGCTGCGGTAGAGCGGGCCTCTTCCATAATGGATTCAACCTGCGTTTTGAAATCCATAGCCATATCGGAAAATGCTTTCGCGTCTTCCATGATCTTTTTGTTCAGTGCAGATACTGTTTCTGCCTGTGCTGCTGTAAAGGTACGCAGGGAATCTGCGTCTTTAACATCAGTGGCACTTTTCATCTGCTCCAGACCCATTTCCGCATAAGTCTTGATGGCATTCAGCTGAAAGTCGGTCATCTTTTCCATGTTCTCGACAAACATACTGTTAAACTTCGCCATCGGCGCGTACATGGTTTTCGCCTGTTCGGTAAATGCGTTAAGAATGTTCTCTTGCATAGTCTTGCTCCTTCAAAAGTCTGATACCAGGTAAGGCGCATCCATACTAGGACACTTTGTCTTACACTTGAATGACACTACGCCAAGTAGTTCCCAAAATCCTGCGAATTATCAATCTTTATACTGAGTCCTGAATTGCGGGGCGAACAATGCGGTCAAACCTGTCCCGCATTGCCCTACTTATCCGATGCCTGAGTCTGACCTGACATCATGCTGAACATAGCATTCTGCAGCTGAGTCATCGTATTCAGACCTTCATTAAACATCGGCTGATAAAGACTGATGGGGTCATAGCCTTCTTCCCCGGCCTTCATTTTTTCCAGCACGGTGGAAAAAAATTCCTGCTGGAACGCCTGCACATCCGGCAACCCCAGTACTTTACGGAATTCTTCCGGCGTCATGTCAAAACTAACATTAATTTTCATACCTGCTCCTGAGCTTATGCCTGTTCATTTCCATTGATAACATTAGTATTAAGAATTGTCTGTTTCAGTTCTGAGACCAGCCCAGGCAACCAGCAGAGCGGCAGCCGCCGCTACAGAAGCCAGCAGGAAAACGCCCTGCCCCCCGGCTTCCTGCCACAACATGCCACTCAGCCAGGCCCCGGCAGCCCCACCCAGGCCGAAACCCACACTGGAATAAAGCGCCTGACCTTTTCCCTGCAAGCTGCCCGGAAAAAAGTTCTGCACGTAACGCATGGCAACCACATGCATGGCACCAAAGCTGAATGCATGCGTAAACTGTGCCAGCAGAAGAATCAGGGCATTTTCCGGGTACCGTGCGACCAATACCCAGCGTAACGCGGTCAGCAGCAGACTGACAATGCACCACATCTGCAGACTGAACAGATTGACCAGACGATGGAACTGCCAGAAAAGAATCACCTCTGCAGTGACACCAGCCGCCCACAGCACACCGATCTGCCAACTGGCGTAATGATGGGCCTCCAGCCAGATACTGAAAAATGTGTAATAAGGCCCGTGACTTATCTGCAGCAGGACCGTCATGACAATAAAAGAAATTACCGGCCAGGAAATTATTTTTTCCCTGAAAGAAACTCCGGTATCGTGACTGTCACTGCTCACCGCCGCAGATTTCAGCGTCAGGCTGTTAATGACCACGGCCAGCATCAGTAAAAACATCAGCACTGGTAGCAGCGCTACGGAAAAATAGTCAAACAGCACACCGGCACACAGCACCAGCAGAATAAAACCGACCGACCCCCATACCCGGATACGGCTGTAAGCACCGATCTGATTATTCAGCGCCTGCATGGTAATGGCTTCATACTGCGGCAGCATCGCCGCCCAGAAAAAACCGTAACTGACCATCACCAGCAGCACGGCACTGCGGCTTTGCGCCAGCCAGATAAATGAGAAACAAATCAGGGTCATCACCCCGGCGAGACGAACCATCTGCAGTGGTGAACGGAAGCGATGACTGAGCGCTGCCCAGATATTGGGAGCGAGAATCCGCACCAGCCCGAAACCGCCCATCAGCAGTCCGATATCCTGCGCGGAAAACGAACGCTGCTGCAGATACAGCCCCCAGTACGGGGCTATACAGCCGAGCAGGGAAAAATACAGGGCGTAAAACAGTGACAGCTGGCGGACAGGAACAGAAGACGCTACGGCTGACATACAGCACCCGTAATCAGCAGATAAAAAAAGCCACCGGCTCAGCGGTGGCATCAGACGTTATTCCGCGTGAGACGGAATCACCGGTGTGCAGCACTGCACATCGGCGTTCTGACCGCGGTGACGGATCAGCTGATCCGCCAGTACGATGGCCATCATGGCCTCAGCAATCGGGGTGGCACGGATACCGACACAGGGGTCATGGCGGCCTTTGGTCACCACCTCAATCGGATTACCGTCGACATCCACCGAACGCCCCGGAACAATCAGACTGGAAGTCGGCTTCAGGGCGATATGGGCAATAATATCCTGACCGGTGGAAATACCACCGACAATACCGCCGGCATGATTCGACAGGAAACCTTCCGGTGTCATTTCGTCGCGGTGCTCCGTGCCTTTCTGCTCAATGCAGTCAAAACCGTCGCCGATTTCCACGCCCTTAACCGCATTAATACTCATCAGAGCATGGGCCAGCTCCGCATCCAGACGGTCAAAGATGGGTTCACCCAGCCCCGGCAACAGGCCGCTGGCCACCACACTGATTTTGGCGCCGACGGAATTGCCCTCTTTACGCAGGGCATTCATATAGGTTTCCATTGCTTCCACTTTGCCCGCATCCGGACAGAAGAATGGATTCTGTTCTACCTGCTGCCAGTCAAAGGCTTCGATTTTAATCGGGCCCAGCTGGGACAGATAACCTTTCACCTCAATGCCTTTGGCGGCCAGTACTTTCTTGGCAATCGCCCCGGCAGCAACACGCATCGCCGTCTCACGGGCAGATGAACGGCCACCGCCACGGTAATCGCGGAAACCGTATTTCTGGGTGTAGGCATAATCCGCATGAGCCGGGCGGAAGGTGGCGGCAATATTGGAATAATCTTTGGAACGCTGGTCAGTGTTTTCAATCAGCAGACCAATCGGAGTGCCTGTGGTTTTGCCTTCAAACACACCGGACAGGATTTTCACCTGATCCGCTTCACGGCGCTGGGTGGTATAACGCGAAGTTCCCGGTTTACGCCGGTCAAGATCACGCTGCAGATCTTCTTCGCTCAGCTCAATTCCCGGCGGACAGCCATCAACAATGGCGCCCAGCGCCAGACCATGGCTTTCACCGAACGTGGTGACGGTAAAATTTTTACCAAAGGTATTTCCGGACATAACTTCACTCGTTGTTGTCGTGGTCTGCAACCGCCAGCTGAGGCGCAGAAATGTTTCAGTTATTCAGTAATCTGAGATCCCGTGCCTGCAGCACAAACACCCCGTGACCGCCGCGCTCAAACTCAGGCCAGATAAAAGGCAGCTGCGGATAGGCCGCTGCCAGTGCCGGCCAGCTGTTACCAACCTCCACCACCAGCAGACCATCGTCGGTCAGATAGTCAGCAGCCTGAGCGAGCATGATGCGCACCAGATCCAGTCCGTCGTCACCGGCCGCCAGGGCCAGTTCCGGTTCATGGTGGTACTCATCCGGCAGACTGTTCATATCGTCGGCATCCACATACGGCGGATTGGAGACGATCAGGTCATAACGGCCGGATGCCGCACTGAACAGATCCGACTGCAGCGCCACAACCCGGTCCTGCAGCTGATGGCGCTGTATGTTTTCGTCCGCCACTTCCAGCGCTGCAAATGAAATATCCAGCAATTCTACCTGAGCCTGCGGAAAGGCGTCAGCGCAGGCAATACCGATACAACCACTGCCGGTACACAGATCGAGTATACGCCGCGGGTCGGGTTGGCCCTGAGCCAGACTGCCCTGCCACCAGGGCGCAAAACGCTGCTCAATCATCTGCCCGATCGGCGAGCGCGGGATCAGCACACGCTCATCCACCACAAACGGCAGACCACAGAACCAGGCCACGCCGGTCAGATAAGGTGCCGGAATGCGTTGTTCAATACGGATCTTAACCAGTTCCAGCACCGCCTCACGTTCCAGCCGGGTGAGACGCGCAGTATGCCATTCCGGCGCCAGATCCCAGGCCAGATTCAGTGCATGGGTCACCAGCAGACGGGCTTCATCCCAGGGATTGTCAGTACCATGACCGAAGTAAATATCCGCTTCGTTCATACGGCTGACAGTCCAGCGGATCATATCCCCCAGGGTACGTAATTCAGCAGCGGCTTCGTCGGCCAGCAAAGGCAGGTCAGTCATAGGGTGCCCGGAACAGCTTCAGGAAAACGCGCTAGTTTACCTGTTTTGGCTGCAGCGGGCATCTTTTCAGGCGGGCAACGCAGGCTTTATCCGGCACGGTCACCATAGAGGCTGGAATGCCCGGCTTCGAAAGCATCCAGCGCTTCATCGGCAATCCGCCGGCCCATATTGATGATCTCTTCGGCGCGGTAGAACTCATACATCTCACAGGCGCTCAACGGCATCTTGATCAGCAGATCAGGCGGGTATCCGGCCAGTTTGTAGCGCGTCAGCGACGCCGACATCACCTCAAACACCTGATTCAGAATTTCCAGCTTACCGAGGTTTTCATCGGCATTTTTCCGCGCCCCGGCTTTGTTTTCCAGCCATTGTCCGGCCTTGTCGAGCAGGGTATTGAACCACGCCCGTTTCTGCTGACTTTCGTCTTCGCTTTCCACTTTGACTTCGCCGGGCACCGGCACGTCAGCGTTCAGATCCACGGCAATCATCAGGTCAGCATGGGCCGACACACAGGGCAGAATCGGCAACGGGTTCAGTACCGCGCCATCAACCAGTACGCGGCCACTGTCATCCGTGACCGGGTTGAACAGGCTGGGAATCGCGGCCGAAGCACGCACTGCGTGCTGCAGTGAACCACGCTGAAACCAGACTTCTTTTTTACTGCGGATATCCACCGCCACCGAGGTAAAGGGAATAGCGAGATCCTCGATATTGCGGCCGTTCAGCATAGCCGCAATGCGGTTATACAGACGGTCACCACGGATAACACCACTGGACAACAGGCTGACATCCACCAGCTTGAGTACGTCCAGATAATTCAGAGTGCACACCCAGTCACGGTATTCCTGCAGCTCACCGGCACAATAAAAGCCGCCGATAATCGCCCCCATTGAACAGCCGGAAACCATCACGATGTCGTAGCCCCGGGCTTCCAGGGCCTCAATCACACCGATATGGGCATACCCCCGCGCTCCGCCACTTCCCAGAGCCAGCGCAACGGTTTTTTTCACAGATTACCTCCCGGGCCAGAATACAAAACGCAGTGCCGGCTTTATCTCACCATCCGCCGCCGGCGTCAGCGCGCCGTGACCTCTTACATCCAGCGGATGACTGCCATCATCCGTTGCCTGGCGCAGCTGCTGCGCCAGTTTTTCTGAGCATTCAATATTGTCCTGCATACGGGCGGCATCGTAACACTGCACCACCAGAAACAGACGCTGTTTCAGCCCCGGCGTCAGTCCTTTCAGTACCGTCAGCAGCGGCTCGCTCTGTTTTTCATCCAGCGTGTTTGCCGGCGCCACCAACCCCGGCAGCCAGCCGGACGAGCCTTCCAGCGCCAGTTTCACCCGATCTTCCATGCTGGCTTCAAATTCGATCGCATCCCGGGTACTGACAATATCCAGATTCACCATAATCTGCCGGGTACCGCGCTGCACAATGTAGAGCACGTACAGGGTATTGATGCCATCGTTGCCTTTATCCAGCGCAACGCTGTAGAACTGGTTCTGTTCCCGGCCGACCAGACGGTAATTGGCAAAGATTTCGTTGGCCCAGAAATTACTGCTGCCGCAATCCAGTGCCCGGCACTGATACAGAACTTCCAGCCGCGCCAGCTGCGCCCGGTAAAAGTCGGTGACTTCAGCCAGCGGGACATGTTCCGGCAGTGACCATACCCGGCGCCACAGGTCACCGCTCACCCGGCGTTCCTGCTCACCATACGTCACGGCCTGGGTGCGTTTCAGTCCGGACAGCACCACCCGGTAATCCACCATGCTTTCTTTCTGCTCATTCTGCAGCTGCGAGCGGGGAAACGTTTCCACCGCCTGAGCCGGTGCCAGAGCGAATATAAGACAACCTGCCAGCAAGATCCGCCAGACCATTACGAACTCCCGTTATAAACATCCGTCCATTGTTAACACTTGTCCGGAACGGGGCAAGTACCGGCAGCACTTTCACCGCCACAGCTCCGGCTGCTACACTCGCGCTCCGTTTATGCTTCTGATTGACCCGGATATCTGCTGTTCATTATGAGAAAACTTCCGCACGCCATCATTGCCGGACTGATAACCCTGCCCCTGCTGCTGAGCGGCTGTAGCGCACTGCAACCGGCTCCCGACGCTGAAACCCCACCACTGCCACCGCCTTCTCAGGAAGAACAGGAAAGTGCCGCGGCTACCGTCAGCAGCCTGTTTGACGACTATTACCGCTTTGAACTGGATCACAGCCCGGTGCTGCGCAGTCAGCTGGGCTACAGCGGTCAGTTTGAATGGGACGATATCTCTGCCGAGGCACGTGAAGAGCGTATTCATTATTATCAGGAGCTGCGCCGCCGCTTACATGAAATCCGCGAAGACGCCCTGACAGAAGAGCAGCGCATCAGTTATCAGACCCTGCTTGCCAGCCTCGAATTCCGGCTGCTGATGGTGCCGTTTGAGCAGTACGATTACGGCTACAGTCAGATGGGAGGCTGGCACACTGAGGTGGTCAACATTCTGGTTAACTACCACCCCATCAGCAGCATTCCCGAAGCACACGACTACATCAGCCGGCTGGAAGCCATTCCGGTGCTGTTCAAGCGCTGGGAAGAAAACATCCGTGCGGCCGAGGAAGATGGCATTATCCCGCCGGCGTTTGTCTATGCCGCGGTGGAAGCCAGTATCGGCCGGATCATCAGTGGCGAACCCTTTACCCGCAGCGATACCCCGTCACCGCTGTGGCAGGATTTTATCAGCAAGCTGGATCAGCTGGGTCTTTACCCATCCACCTACAAACTGCTGGAACGCAAAGCGCGCTCGGCGCTGATCAATGATGTGAAGCCAGCCTATGAACGCCTGCTGTCATTGGTTAAAGAGCAGCGTAATGTCGCTCCCCGCCACGCCGCCGCACTGGATCACAAAGACGGCCTGCGCTACTACCAGCTGTTGCTGAGTTACTACAGCAACAGCCACTACGATGCCGATTACATTCATCAGCTGGGACTGACCGAAGTCAGCCGCATCCAGAATCAGATCCGCCAGCTGGCGCCGGCACTGGGCTACAGTGGCAGCAGTGAAACGCCGATCAGCGAACTGTTCCGCTGGGTGGAAGCTCACAGCCAGACCTTCCCTGACAGTGAACAGGGACGGGATGAATTCATCGGTTTCCAGAAAAGCCGTTTACGCAGCATTGCTGAACGTCTGCCCTATTTTTTCACCCGCCTGCCGCAGACACCGATTGCAGTAAGAACCGTGGAAGAATACCGCGCCGACAGTGCGCCGGTGGCGTTCTATGAATCACCGTCACTGGATGGTACCCGGCCCGGTGTGTATTACATCAATCCGCGGCGTATGAACGATATTCCACGCTACCGTCTGGCCGCACTGGCTTATCACGAAGCCCTGCCCGGCCACCATCTGCAGATTGCCCTGGCGCAGGAAAACCAGGCCCTGCCGGACTTCCGCCGCATTATTGGCAATACCGCTTTCAGTGAAGGCTGGGCCTTATATGCGGAAAAACTGGCCGCTGAAATCGGTGCCTATCAGGATGTCAGTGAGCGCTATGGCCAGCTGGTGATGGAACTGTGGCGTTCGGTACGGCTGGTGCTCGATACCGGTCTCAATGCCAAGGGCTGGAGCCGGCAACAGGCGCTGGATTACCGCCTCGCCAACACCCCCTTCTCCCGCGCTGACAGCGAAGCCGCCATCAACCGTTATCTGGTCATGCCGGGCCAGGCTGTCGCTTATAAAATGGGGGAACTGCGGATTGAGGCCATCCGCCGTCAGGTGCAGGACATTCAGGGCAGCCGCTTTGATCTGGCCGCCTTCCACAGCGCCTTGCTGGACGAAGGCGCCCTGCCGCTGGATATTGTGGAAGAGAAAATGCTGCGCTGGGCACGCAGCGCCGGCAGCCGGGCCAGCACTGCCGCGCCTGTCAGTACGGCAGCGGCTCAGTAACGCAGCTGCAGGCCGGCCTGCCAGTAAGTATCCTCACCCGGCGTCGCACTGACGCCGGCATCCGTATCGTCTGTGGCCTTGATACGGCGGTGACGCAGCTGACCCAGTTCTGCGGTCAGCCACACCGGTCCTCGCCAGTGAAATTCGCCGCCGAAACCGGCCTTCCAGTTGCTGTAAGACACCCGGTAGGTGCCGGTCAGTCCCTGAATTTCTTCCTGCCAGACACCACCCGCCGGGCGGATATGCACAAAGGTCGACAGACTGTCAGACCAGCGCGTCTGGATCCGGGTCCGCGGAAAGCCCAGCAGGGCTTCGGTATCGCGCGTGGCCTTCCAGGCAAAAGACACCACCGGCCGCGGATTGAAATCGCCGAATTCCCGGTTAACCGTCAGCCCCAGTTCCCAGAAGGAACCGCCCTGCTGATACAGACGGCCGGTGAGATCAAGATTCACCGCCAGGCTGTCACTGTCGATGGCCGCCAGGTCCGTCATCAGACCCGGTTCCACGCGGATCAGGAATTCGCTGCTGCGGCCGCGGCGCTGGCGGTACTCCAGCGGCAGCGACAACCAGTAATAATCATTCTGCGCGGCGGTGGTACCTTCCCAGCTGAATTCTGTGGCATCCATATGAGCCGAGGAAGTGACCGACTCCTGACGGTTGCCACGTGTTACCAGCGGCAGCGTCAGGCTGATCTGAGTGCGGCTGAAACGGGTGCCGTCACCGTTGTCCGGTGTTCCCGGCCCTTCTGTTGCCCAGTACAGACCATCGGCCTGTGCCAGCAGTGGCAACAGCAGTGCGGCTGCGGTCAGCCGTTTAACTGTCCTGAGAACTCTGTAATAAATCGTCATAAGCTTCCTGTACGCTGGCATAACTTGCGAGGGCCCCGGTCTGCTGCTCACTGGAGCGCACGGTCTGCAGTGCTGCCAGAACATCTTTGACATTATTGAAGCCTGCCAGCAGATCATCCGGCGCACCGGCCTCTTCCAGCAGTTCAGTATAGCCAGCCACCAGCTCATAGGCGTCTTCCTCCTGCTGCTGGGTAAAACTGGTTGCACTGTTATCAATATTATTCAGCACGTCGACCACCGCCGTCAGTGCTTTGGCTGCTTCGCTGTCACCATCAACACTTTCATTAACGATAAAGCTGTTGAGGAAATGCACCGCTTCACTGATCGCCGATGTGGTACTGGCTGTGCTGGCAGTATTGCCCAGTGCACTGTAATCGCTGGCGGAAATCAGCCCTTCTTCATACAGGCGTTCAGTCAGTTCAGCGATATCATCCGAAGTGAAATCACCGTCAAAAAATTCTGCTGCAATGTCACTCAGCCGCTCGGCTTTTGATGAAATTGATACGGTATCGGCAGAGGCTGCCAGACTGCTCAGCGTGTTATTTTCCTCATCGTCGTCACTGCTGTCAGTGGTGACCGATGAGGCATAACTCTGCCCCAGCATATTCAGATACTGGCTGTAGCCGGAACTGTCGTTAATATCCATAAAGCCTCCTTCTGTTGTCTCCCTGACGCTACGCAATTAGTGAGCCAGCCATCAGAATGGCTGTTTACAGGCAGATTCCGCCGGCAACAGCGGTATCAGACGGCCATAACCGGCCGCTGCATGACAAAGGATTGCCGTTTGGGTAAAGACTTTTTAAAGGGCCACAGCACTGTCGGCACGGATCATATCCAGCATGGTCTGCGCCGCAAATGACAGGCTTGCTCCCTTCCGCCAGATCAGCGACAGCTGCCAGCGCAGTGCCGAACTTTTCAGTGGCCGGATCACCACGCCCGGAATATGGTGGCGCTCGGCAATCAAGCGCGGCAGCAGCATGGCACCGGAACCGGCAGCCACCAGCGCCAGGCCGAAATCGGCCTGACTGACGTGAGTCACCTCCTCCGGCTCGAAACCGCTGGCGACGCAGGCATCATGGATCAGGCGGTTGAGCACAAACGTCGTTTCAAACGTCACCAGCGGTGTACCGGCCAGGTCGCTGAGCAGCAGCTCAGCCTGCCCGACCAGCCGGTGCGCCGCCGGCAGCGCCACCATCATGGGATCATCCCGGATCTGCAGCCAGTCAATATCATCACCGGCCGGAACCAGGCTGGTGCCCAGTTCAATTTCCCCCTGCCGCAGGGCATCTTCGAGTTCCGCCCCGCCGCGTTCCAGCAGATGAATCCGGACCTGCGGAAAGGTGGTACGGAAACGGGCAATGGCCGGAGCAAACAGCTCGGCACTGCCCAGCGGTGACAGACCGATATGCAGATCGCCGCCGCGCAGGTCTTTCAGCGCATCCAGATCGTTAAGCAGCCGCCGCCGGCCCTCCAGCAGGTTGCGCGCATGGCCATAAACCAGCTCACCGGCAGCGGTCAGCCGCGGACTGCCGCCCCGCCGGCCGCGCTCCAGTAACACCACGTCCAGTTCTTCTTCCAGCGCGCGGATGGCTTTGCTCAGTGCCGGCTGCGACAGATGCACCTGCAGTGCCGCCTTACCGAAACCACCAGCATCGACGATGGCAGTAAAATACTGCAGAACGCGCAGATCCATAACATTACCATTTGTTATGCTTTACATATTTAACATTCATTATAAGCATTAAATAAAAAAGATTAAGCTGTCTTTATCCCTTCCGTTAAACGCAGAGCGTCGCATGAAAATCCGGGCCATCAGCTTACTCAGACTCCTCTTCCAGCTGGCATTGCTGTGCCTGCTGTTTGTTGCCTGTGATCATCTGGCAGCGGCCCGCCACTGGCTGATTCCGGGCAGCGTGATCGGCCTCGGCATTCTGTTGTTACTGCTGTGGAGCCGTATTCTGCCCGAACGGGCCGTCAGTGACGGGGCCGGCTGGTTACTGGGGGAGCTGCTGCTGTTTTTTATTCCGCCGGTCATTTCCATTATCAAATACTGGAGTCTGATCCGTGCCGATGCGCTGACCGTGGCCGCCACGGTTGTGGTCGGAACCATGCTGGTGCTGGCCGGTACCGCCTGGATGGTGGAACGTATGTTTAATCTGGAAAAACGGCTGCACGCCCGTCAGCTGAGCCGCGGAGGATAAATGATGTCAGATACCTTACTGGCCCTGTTCAGCCTGCTGGTCACGGTGGTGTTTTATTTCCTTACCAAATCCGCTTACCGGCGGAAAAAAGTGTTCTGGCGGGCACCGGTGGTGGCCGCACCACTGGCCATTATTGCCGTGGTCCTGGGACTGAAAATTCCACTGGATGATTATTTTCTCTACACCCATTTTCTGGTGCTGTTGCTGGGACCGGCGACCATCGCCTTTGCGCTGCCCATTTATCAGCAGCGTGCCATTATCCGCCGCTATCCGCTGACACTGTCGGTGGGCGTCATCAGCGGGCTGATACTGGGTCTGCTGTCATCCTGGTTGCTGACCCGTCTGTTTGATCTGCCGGCGGAAATGGCCGGCAGTATGCTGACCCGTTCGGTGTCCACACCCTTTGCCATGCAGGCGGTCACGGCCTTTGGCGGCATTCCGGACCTGACCGCCGTCCTGGTGATGATGACCGGTATTATCGGCATGGTAATCTGTGAACCAGTATTCCGCGCCGCCGGTATCCGCACGGCGCTGGCCCGCGGTGCCGCTCTGGGAGCAGCGTCTCACGGCGCCGGCACCGCCAAAGCCAGGGAACTGGGCAGAGAAGAAGGTGTGATCGCCAGCCTGACCATGATTTTTACCGGCATCGCCATGGTGCTGGGCGCGCCGCTGTTTGCCATGCTGCTGGCGGCCTTGTGAGTTACCGGAAATCTCTGCGCATCCTGCCCGCACAGAGTTACCGGACGCTGATTAAACCGGGCGTTTAATCAGCGTTTTTCTTTTTCCCGTTTTTTTCCCGCCGCGTAATGTGCTGCTTCACGCTGTGCACTCCCCAGTACACCAGCAGCAGAACCACCGGCATGGAAATACCTTTCGCCAGATCGCTGTCGATGTTCAGCCCCGCCGATTTCATCCCGTCAAAGGCAATCCCCAGCAGCGCCAGAACGTAATAACCAATGGCCACCACCGACAGCCCTTCCACCGTCTGCTGCAGCCGTAACTGCAGATGACTGCGGCGGTTCATGGACGACAGCAGATGCTGATTCTGTTCCTGAATCGACAGGTCCACCCGCGTACGCAGCAGACTGGTGGTACGGTGAATACGGCGCGATAAATCTTCCAGCCGGTCACGCACCGAATTACAGGTTTTAATCCCCGGAGTCAGCCGCCGTTCAAGAAATTCCTGCAGACTCTGCATGCCCTCAATGGGAATTTCCCGCAGCTGTTTCAGGCGATCGCGGACCAGATCGTGATAGGCAACGGAGGCCGAAAAACGGAAATTGGTATCCGAGCGGGAACGCTCAACTTCTGCCGCTAGCTGTGATAATTCCTGCAGCAGACCGCGCTCATCTTTATCGGATGCAATGTCAGAAATACTCTGGTTCAGGGTTGCCAGACTGTCTTCCACCCGCCCCAGTTCGTTGCCCATCTGACGCGCCACCGGCAGAGCCATCAGCGACATCAGGCGGTAAGTTTCCAGCTCAAACAGACGCTGCAGCAGACGCCCGGACTGATACGGCGTCAGATTTTTATTGAACGCCACCATACGCCCGAAACCGTCACTGTGCAGTTTGAACGCCGTCCACACCTGTGCCTTACCATCGGCAACCCAGGAGCCCGCGACCCGCTGCCCTTCAAACCATTTATGCAGCAGTTTTTCATCCGGTTCCTGATCCACCACCGCCAGATTCACCGCCACCACCAGCTCACCCGGCATTGCTGCCAGCCAGTCGCGGGGCACAAAACTCAGCGCATCGGCCGAAAAAGGTTCAACGTCAGGACAGATAAAAGTGAAGTTGGCAAATTCCAGGTGGCGTTCCCAGCGCAGTTCAAAACCACCGAAATCCTGATACAGACAGGATGAATCCGCCGCCGGTGCCGGCACGCTGAAACGGCGGCACAGATCCACCACATGCGCGTGCAGATCCTGACGGTTGTTATCCAGCAGCACGGTAAAATGGGCAACGTGGCAATTCCCTTCAATGACCGGGGACGGCCGGTTATGCAGTTCTTCATACAGGGCAGAGCGCCACGGGTGAACCTTGAGAGCCACCGACGGTGAGGCGATATCCGGTGCCGCATCCTGCAGTGTGTTTTTCATAACATTACCGATCAAGAATATTCAGCCTCAATTGTACCCGACAGAAACCGATTAGGAAGCGCGGCTCTCTGCCGCGTTCAGCGCAGACGGCGTCAGCAGCAGCTGCGCCACGCTGTCCTGCAGGCGGGTATTCCACTGTGCCTGCCAGTCCTGCCATAACGGCCGCTGTGCTTCACTGACTGCGACGTCAGCCGGCACCGGCCGGGTCATTTCCGCCAGCGGCTGATCACCACTGAGCTCTTTCATGGTCAGCAGATTCAGATCGCGCAGCCACACCCACTGCTGATCCTGACTCAGGGTCAGCCAGCCACGCTGCTGACAGAAAGCCAGCTGCTCATTGACCTCTTCCGGTGTCAGATCCGGCAACGCCGCGGTGAGTGCTTCTTCGTCATTTTCCTGCCCCGCCTGCTGCCGCTGCCAGAGCACGTCGATCAGCCGCAGGCGCAGCCACAGTGCCGGCAGCCCGCGCGCTGCGGTGGTGGAAAAATGACTCAGGCTGAAACTCAGCTCAGCCCCCAGCAACAGCAACAGCCAGGACATATAAATCCACATCAGAAACAGCGGCACAGCGGCGAAGGCACCATAAATCAGCTGATAAGACGGGAACAGTCCGACAACACGCGCAAACAGGAATTTACCGGCTTCAAACACCGTCGCCACAAACAGTGCCGCCAGCAGCGCATGCCGCCACGGCACCTTGCAGTTGGGTACCAGCATATACAGGGCGGTAATGGCGCCGGTGCTCAGCAGCCACGGCAACAGCCGCACCATAACAGGCACACTGCTGAAATTACTCCACAGCGGCAGAGACGCCAGCAGCGAGCTGGCCGCCAGCGCGGCACCGAATAACAGCGGCCCCAGACTGAGCACGGCCCAGTAACGCAGAAACGTCTGCAGCCCGGAGCGCGGCTTTTCCACGTTCCAGATTTTATTGAACTGCATTTCAATGGTACGCAGCAGCATAAAGGCCGTCACAAACAGGAAGAGGACGCCCACCCAGGTCAGCTTGCGCGCCTGCTGGCTGAACTGCACCAGATAATCCGACACCGTACCGCTGCCTTCCGGCATCAGGTAAGCCAGCAGATCGGTGTGGGCCTGCTGGCCCCAGCTCTGCAGTGCCGGCAGGGCACTGAGAATAGCGTAGGTAACGGTGATCACCGGCACCAGTGCAAACAGTGTGGTGTACGTCAGTGCCGCGGCATCACGGCGGCGGGATTCGCCTTCAAAACGTTTGATGGTCTGCCATAACACACGCCCGGCATGGCGCCAGCGTTGCGGATCAGTAATGGACATCGGAGGTTGTGGCTCCCTGCAGGAATCCGCGCCAGGCGACGGATTCATTTGTTACAATGCCAGCTGTTTCTGATTTAACCGGCCCTATAAGGATGACCGCAAGCATGAGCGAAATTCAGATTTACCACAATCCGCGCTGCTCCAAATCCCGCCAGACCCTGGCCCTGCTCAATGAACAGGGGATTGAGCCTGAGGTGATTGAATACCTGAAAGAAACACCGTCGGCAGCGGAACTGAAAGCCGTGCTGAAAAAACTGGGGATTCCCGCGCGTGAACTGCTGCGCACCAAGGAGGCTGAATATAAAGAAGCCGGTCTCGACAATCCGCAGCTGAGCGAAGAACAGATTATTGCTGCCATGCTGCAGTACCCGAAACTGATTGAACGGCCGATTGTGATCAACGGCAATCAGGCCCGGATCGGCCGGCCGCCGGAGCAGGTGCTGGAGATTCTGTAATGGCACAGCCGTATATTCTGGTGCTGTATTACAGCCGTCACGGGAAAACCGCGCAGCTGGCGAAACAGATTGCCCGCGGTGTGGAAAAAGTGACCGGCATTGAAGCCCGTCTGCGCACAGTGCCACCGGTTTCGCCGGCTACCGACGCCACCCTGCCGGCAGTGCCGGACAGCGGCGCGGTGTACTGCAGCGCCGATGATGTGAAACACTGCGCCGGCCTGCTGCTCGGCAGCCCGGTGCGTTTCGGCAATATGGCTGCACCGCTGAAATATTTTCTCGATACCACCAGTCCGCTGTGGCTCACCGGCGCCCTGATCAACAAACCCGCCGGTGTTTTCACCTCCGGCTCATCGCTGCATGGCGGTCAGGAAGCCACCCTGCTGAGCATGGCGCTGCCGCTGCTGCATCACGGTATGGTGTTTGCCGGCCTGCCATACAGCGAAGCCGGCCTGCTCGCCACCCGCAGTGGCGGTACCCCGTACGGTGCCAGTCACTGGAGCGGCGGCAACAACGAACAGCCGGTCAGCGCGGATGAAAACAGCCTGTGTCAGGCACAGGGTGAACGCATCGCCCGTATGGCACTGGCGCTGGCTGCCATGCACACAGGAGATGCCGGATGAAAACCCGTTACGCTTACGCCGGCATGACCGCCAGTTATCTGATCACCCTGCTGATCCTGCTGCTGTCGACCTTCGCCAGCGCGCCGGACACCATCGCTGAACCCTGGCTGTTCTGGTTATCCGGCATCGGTATCTGGCTGTTTAAAATACTGCCGCTGCTGCTGTTTATTCCCGGCCTGATTGCCCGCCGTCACAGCACGTCTGCCTGGCTGTCTTATATTGCCATGCTGTATTTCGTTCTCGCCGTGCTGCTGACCTTCACCCCCGATGCTTCGCTATGGGGCTGGGCCATGAGTGTGTCGACACTGGTGATGTTTCTGACCAGCATGTTTTACACCCGCTGGCGCAAAGCCGATCTGAACGGACAAAGCTGAATAATCCGTCCGCCACCGTCAGGTTTATGAGCTAGTCTTTTACCTGACTTGTTAATAACGGACGGATCTTTCATGAAACCCAGCCTGCTGCGCAATCTGCTGCTGGCCTTTCTCGGCTTCGGCGTCCTGATGGGCGCCGTATTCCCTTTTTACGCGGCGATCTTTGTTGATTTCAAACCCGGCATGAAAGCCTGGTTTGTGATCGGCTGCCTGGTCGCCGGTGTCAGTATCGGTATTACCAACTATCTGCTGCTGCGCAGTCTGCTGCTTAACCGCCTGCGACAGATTTCGGTCATTGCCAATGCCATCAGCCAGCGCGACCTGCGCGGCCGCTGTGAACTGCAGAGTGCCGACGTGATCGGCGATATTATCGGCAGCTTTAATTCCATGGGCGATACCCTGACCCAGGTCGTCGGTCAGCTGCAGCAGCACAGCGAAGATATTGATCAGGGCGTGGCCGATATCCGTCAGCACGCCGGTGAAACCAGCAGCGCCATGGACAAACAGCAGCAGGCGGCCGACAGTGCCACCCATGCGGCACAACGCATGGTCAGTTTTGCTGACGGTGTCAGCCAGACCTCAGCGGCCACCGCCAGCGCGGTGGAAAACCGTCTGGAGCAGGCACGCGCCGGCGCCGGCGCCGTAAATCTCAGTCTTGATGCACTGAACCAGCTGACCGGTGATATGGAATCCGCCGCCGGTGTGCTGCAGAAAGTGGAAAACGAAAGCCAGAACATCGGCGGTGTGATCAGTGTGATTCAGGGTATTTCCGAACAGACCAATCTGCTGGCACTGAATGCCGCGATTGAAGCCGCCCGGGCCGGTGAACAGGGACGGGGCTTTGCTGTGGTCGCCGATGAAGTCCGTACCCTGGCACAGCGGACTCAGGCCGCCACCGAAGAAATTCAGACGATGATCAGCAACCTGCAGAATGTGGCGCTGGATATGGTCAATGGCATGAACCGCAACCGCGGTCAGGCTGACAGCAGCCTGGCCTACGCGGAACAGGCCAGAAGCACCCTGCAGGCCATTTCACAGACCATGCAGTCCACCCATGACACCATCGGTACTCTGGTGCAGGATGCCGGGGAACAGAACCGTATTGCCGCAGAACTGGAACAGGCCATCAGCCAGATTGTGACCGTGACCGGGGAATGCCGCCAGCGCACCACGGACACCAGTCACAGCAGCCGCAAACTGGCAGCGATCGCCGCCGGGCTGCAACAGCTGGTCGGCGGCTTCCGCTACTGACGCTCAGTCTTCGTCACCCCAGTCGCCGTCGGTGCTATCGTCGGCGATTTCGGTGACAATCGGCTCACCGCATTTGGCGCATTTGCCTTCCACATAGACCACGCCGTTGAGTTCGTATTCCTGTGGCTCAACCATGCCCAGGTCGGCTTCCATACAGTTGTTGCACCAGGTCTGGCTCAGAAAAGCCTGCTGGTCTTCTTCATCGCGTGCGTAAAAGTCGCGTTCAATGCGCTCCATAACCATCTCTCTCAGATATTCGGGTTGTCCGCTGTCAGTGCTTAAGGTATGCACTGTGCGGGCTGTCAGCGGCAGCATTGTATGCGCAATTCCGCCGTGATTGGATCGTTTTTTCTCCGTCTGGCACAAACGGCTCTGCTCAGTCAGGCGCGGATTCTTCATCCTCTGGCTGACATTCCATCCACTCAGGGGCAATAACAATGATCACCCTTCACCACCTCAATAATTCCAGGTCACAGCGTATTATCTGGCTGCTGGAAGAACTCGGCGTCGATTATGAAATCCGCCGCTATGAACGTAACCCGGCCACCTCACTGGCACCGGCCAGTCTGAAAGCCGTTCACCCACTGGGCAAAGCGCCGCTGATTACCGATGGTGAGCTGACCATCGCCGAATCCGGCCTGATTATCGAATACCTGCTGAAACGTTACGATCAGGGCCGCCTGTTGCCCGCCGATGACAGTCCGGAATACTGGCAGTATCTGTACTGGCTGCATTACGCCGAAGGTACCCTGATGCCCCTGCTGGTGATGACGCTGATCCTGAATAAAGTCCGCGAGGCACCCATGCCCTTTTTTATCCGCCCGCTGGCCCGTGCCATCGCCGATAAAATCAGCCGCAGTTACAGCGCGCCCAATCTGGCAAACAACATGGCCTACATCGAACAGCACCTGAGCAGGCACAGCTGGTTTGCCGGCGAGCAGATGAGTGGTGCCGATATTCAGATGATTTTCCCGCTGGAAGCAGCACTTAACCGCGGCATCGACGAAGCGGATTTTCCCCACATCGCCGCCTTCGTGAAAAAAGTGCATGCCATGCCGGGTTATCAGACGGCCCTGCACAAGGGCGGCCCGTACGATTACGCCTGAAACGCTGCCGCTGGTTAAGCCCGCGATGCAATCCCGGGCTATTCGATTAAAAATTTTTATGATGGTTAAAAAAGCGCTCAACAGTGTCGGGATTGTTCAGCCGCGTTTTCTTTTGTTGTCACTGACAAGTTACTCATGACTACAAAATGATAACAATTCCCCGGCGTACAACTCTGGTATTTCCATCCGCAGGCTGTCCTGTGTTGCAGGCAGCCATGCAGCCCTGACCGTCAGCCCCCGTATTCTCTGGCCTGCAGCCTTTTCCGCTGTTTCCTGACCAGCTGATTAGTTTTGATAATTACCTCAGAAGGCCGCCCCGCCGCCTCAGCCCGCCTCTTCTACGCTTAAGTCATCGTAAATTAAGCGGAAGACCCCTGACCATGAAAACCAAGTATCAGGTCATTCTGAGTGTTGTCCTGATTGCTGTTCTGGCGATCCTCTCCACCAGTATTATTTTTGCCGTTACGGCTGACCGTATGACCACGGAAAATGCCGAACATCAGGTCAGTGAGCGCCTGATCGCCAGCCGTAACCTCAGCCAGAAAGCGATTGAACGCCACCTGCTGTTTATCCAGAACCAGCTCAGCAACCTGGCCGCCAACCCGGCGATTCAGCAGGCCTCGCGTAAAATGGCCAAAGCTTTTGCTGATTATCAGGAAGAAATGATCGGCGAACGCGACGACAATAACGTTAAGGCTTATTACGAAGAGTTTGCCGGCGCTTTCCGCCAGAAAAATCCGGCGGGCAACATTGATGTCGATGCACTGTTCTCTGCCACGGATAAGAACGCACGCATTCTGCAGAACGACTACATCGCCTCCAACCCCAGTCCGATCGGCAGCAAAGCGGAACTGTTTTCGACCTTCAGCGGCACCAGTTACGACGATGAACACCAGTTGCTGCACCCCTACCTGTACGATTACCGCCAACGTTTCGGTTACCGCGATATTTATCTCGCCGAGCCGAAAAACGGCAGCATTATTTATTCGGTTGCCAAAGAAATTGATTTCGGTACGTCACTGCTGAACGGCCCTTTCGCCCGTTCCGGTATCGGTGAGGCCTTCCGCAAAGCCGTTGACCTGCCACAGGACGAAACGGCCTTTGTCGATTTCAGTACCTATATCCCCGCCTACGGTTCTCACGTCGCCTTTATGTCCGCCCCGGTTTATCAGTACAGCCGCCTGGTGGGGGTACTGATTGTGCAGCTGCCGGTGGAAGCCATTAACGCCATCATGACGCAGGATCAGATGTGGCAGGATGCCGGCTTCGGCAAAACCGGTGAGACCTATCTCGTCGGCCAGGATCACACCATGCGCAGTGACAGCCGCGCCCGCATTGAAAACCCGGAAGAATTCGCCCGTCAGATGAGCAGCTCAGGCATTGATGTCAGCGCTTCGGCCATCGGTCAGGTCACGGTAAATAATGAAGCCACCCGTCATGCGCTGGATGGTGAAAGCGGTGTGATCCGCAGCGATAACTACCTTGGCCAGCAGACCGTCACCGCCTACAGCCACGTGGATTTCCTCGGCGTCCGCTGGGCGTTACTGAGTTCCATTGATCAGCAGGAGGCCTACGCAGCCGTCAATGCCCTGAGCCAGACGCTGACCCGTACCGGCGTGATTATTTCCGTGGTGCTGATCGCCATTGTTCTGGTGGTCGGCTTCTGGCTGGGTACCCGTATCAGCCGCCCGACCGAAGTCTTTATCGAAAAAATCCGCTATCTGGCCGACAGTCAGACGCTGGAAAGCAGCTTCAGTGAGCAGGGTAATTCAGAATTTGCCCAGCTGGGTAAAGCACTCAACCAGCTGTTCAGCAAACTGGCCGTCTGCTTTACCAATATGAACAACACGGTCACCGTCCTGACGGCCAGCGCCGAACAGATGAAAGCCTCGGCCACCACCTCCACCAGCCAGATCACGCAGCAGAACGAAGAGGTCAACTCAGCTGCCACCGCCACCACCGAAGTCAGTGTGTCGGTGCAGGAAGTGGCACAGTACGCGCAGCAGACGTCAGAAAAAATGCAGGATACGGCGCGTCAGGTAAAACTCAGCCACGAGATGTCACATACCGTGCGTGAACGGATCGCCAGCCTGCAGGAAAAAATGCAGTCAGCACTCAGCGATATGGATCTGCTGCATCAGGAAAGTGACAGCATCGGCGAAGTGCTGGATGTGATTCAGAATATTGCTGAGCAGACCAACCTGCTGGCACTGAATGCGGCCATTGAAGCGGCCCGTGCCGGTGAACAGGGCCGTGGTTTCTCTGTCGTCGCCGACGAAGTCCGCACCCTGGCCAGCCGCACCGCGGCCAGCACCGACCAGATCCGCGAAAAAATTCATTCGCTGCAGGCACAGGTGGTGGCTGCCCGGCAATCCATGGAAGCCTCTCAGGCTGATACCACCGCCAGCATGGACAATGTGAATACCACCACCAGCTATATGGATGAAATGTCATCCATGGTGGCCGAAGTCGGCGACATGAGCCTGCACATTGCCACTGCCGCCGAGCAGCAGAGTAAAGTGATTACCGAGATCGACCATAACGTCAGCCGGGTGAAAACCCTGTCCGATCAGGTGCAGGGCGCCAGCCAGAATATCCAGCGTTCCAGTGAAGAGCTGGAAACCATGGCCGCGGATATGAGCCGTCAGATTCAGGAGTTCAATTTCTGATTCCCTGCGAGTCACGCCTGCACAGCCAGCCGCGCGGGTAATTCACGCCCCCGCTGCGATATACTCAGCCGGTCAGACCCTGTTCAGGAGCATTCTATGACCGGCTTTTTTACGCCCGGCGGTCGCGGGCAACGCATGTTGAAACTCTTTCCCCTGCTGATCGTCATTCTCGCCGGGTGCGCCGCGGCCGGCCTGACCCTGGACGACGACAGCCGCTACGGGAAAACCGACATCCGTGACCACAGGGTAACCGCCGGTTCCGCCGCCACTCATTATCGGCAGCAGATTCAGCCGTTACTGGAACAGCGCTGTGTCGTCTGCCACGGCTGTTACGACGCTCCCTGTCAGCTGAAACTGTCATCCGCTGACGGCATCATGCGCGGCGCCAATAAAGAAAAGGTCTACGACGGCACCCGCATTCTTGCCAGCCAGCCCACCCGGCTGGGCATTGATGCACAGACTACCGCCGGCTGGCGTGAACTGGATTTTCACCCGGTGCTGAACGAACGCCGTAACGATGCCGCCATCAATCTGGAAAACAGCGTGCTCTACCGCATGCTGGCGCTGAAAGCGCGCAACCCGTTACCGGCCACCACACTGCTCGACGACGATGATTTCACCCTCGACCTGAACCGCACACAGCAATGCCCGACGTCGGCAGAATTTGCCGCTTTTGCCGATGATCATCCGTTGTGGGGAATGCCTTACGCCCTGCCCGGGCTGAAAGAAAGCGAGTTCAGCCTGCTGACAGCATGGCTGCGTGACGGCGCGCCAATGGCTTCACCGCCGGACTTACCGCCAGCGGTGCAGGAACAGGTCACCGTCTGGGAGCGTTTTCTCAATGGCAGAGGCAACAAGCAGCAGCTGACCAGCCGCTACCTCTACGAACATCTGTTTCTGGCCAGCCTGTATTTTTCTGACACGCCCCTGTTCAGCAACGCCAGTTATGGCACCCCGGACAGTCCGCGGCCGGCGTTCTGGTTTAAGCTGATCCGCTCAGCAACGCCCCCCGGTAAAGCCGTGGTGCCGGTCGCCAGCCGCCGTCCCTACGATGACCCCGGCGTCGCCCGGGTGTATTACCGTCTGGTTGCCGACCACAGTTCGGTGGTGGCCAAAACCCATATGCCGTATGAGCTCAGTGATGAACGCCTGCAATGGCTTAAATCCCTGTTTATTGAACCGGAATATGAGGTAAGCCGTCTGCCCGGTTACGACACCGCCACCGCCGCCAACCCCTTTATTGCCTTTGAGCAGCTGCCGGTCGATGCCCGTTACCGTTTTATGCTGCAGGAAGCCCGCTACACCATTACCGGTTTTATCAAAGGGCCGGTATGCCGCGGTCAGGTGGCGCTGAATGTGATCGACGATCATTTCTGGGTATTTTTTGTCTCGCCGGAACAGCAGGACGGCAGCCAGTACGCCCATTTCCTGCGCAGCCAGAGTAAAAATCTGCGCCTGCCCGGGGAAGCCGAAAGCAACGCCACCTTCGTCACCGACTGGGTCGAATATTCCTGGTTGCACGATGATTATCTGGATGCGAAAAACAAAGCCCTGGCCAGCAGTTTTCCGCAGGGCCGCCCGCCACACCTGGATCTGGTGTGGGATGGCGATGGCCATAATCCCAATGCGGCACTGACCATCCTGCGCCATTTTGACAGCTCCAGCGTCGTGCAGGGCATGGTCGGTCAGCCACCCAAAACCGCCTGGCTGATTGATTATTCACTGCTGGAGCGTATTCATTATCTGCTGGTTGCCGAGTTTGATGTCTACGGCAATATCGGTCATCAGTTGCTGACGCGGCTGTATATGGATTTTCTGCGCATGGAGGGTGAATACAACTTTCTCACGCTGCTGCCCCAGCAGGAACGTATCCGCCTCGCGGATTACTGGTACCGCGACACCAGTGAGCGGGTGAAAAAACATCTGGTTAATTACGAGGAACACGTCCTGGCCGATCCGGATATTGACTATACCTCAGAGCAGCCACAGCAGGAGCTGTATGAAAAACTGCGCCAGCGGCTGAGTCCGTCACTGGCAGACAAATACAGTCTCCCCCGTCACACCCTGCCGGGCCAACTGCAGTCGCTGCTGCCACTGCAGACCATCCGTGGCCGCCCGGCGACGCTGATGCCTGAGCTTTCGCTGCTGATGGTCGACAATATGCACGGTGGTTCGGAAGTGTTTACCCTGATCCGCAACAGTGGTCACAGTAACCTCACCAGCCTGCTGTACGAAGAAGACAACCGTCTGGCGGATGAAGATTATCTGACCCTGGTGCCCGGCGTGCTCGGCGCTTATCCATCAGCGTTTTTCCGCCTCTCCGGCTTCCGTCTGGACGACTTTGTCAGCAGCGTAAAAAAGCTGGAAGACGACGACGATTATGAAAAGCTGATGGACCGTTTCGGTGTGCGCCGCACCAACGCCATGTTCTGGCGCAACAGCGACGACATTCATGAATGGTACCGCCGGCATGATCCGCTGAATTATGGTCTGCTGGATTATAACCGGCTGGAAAACCGCTGATTTTTTGCGGCGTAATGGCAGGCCCGCGGTTCAGCCGGCGTTGATACCAATCGGCTGATACCCCTGCCAGTCCGGCACCGGCGCGCTGCCGTGCGGATTTTCCCGCAGACGGATATGGTAACCGTTCAGCTGTTGCAGCAGCAGACAGTCATCGACATCCTTGAGGTTATCTTTGTGCTGTTTCTCCAGGCCCACCAGCAGGCGGGCTTTGGCTTTGTCTTTCGCTTCTGCCGCCGTTGCTGCGACAAATAAACCGAAATCGTGTGCTTCAGCCAGCTGCCCGGCGCGGTAGCCGCCGACATTCACAAACCAGAGTTTCAGTGGGCTGTCATCCTGCTGTGGTCTGAGCTCAACATCATAGCCGTCTGCCCAGCGGATACGCATATAACCATCCAGGTGAATTTTATCGGCATCGCCGAACCAGGCGTCACGCAGCAGCGGATAAGCCTCTTCCGGCTCAGTCACGGCCACGAACTGCACATCGTGTACTTCAATATTGGAACGCCCGGCATTGCCGCCGACGTAAAACATATACAGATCAGGCACTGACGTTTTCCCGGCTGATAAAAAAGCCGATGGTATCACATCAGCTGCCGGCAAAGCGGAACTGCTGGCGAACATCACTGGGCGTGAGTCCGGTCCAGCGTTTGAAAGCGCGGCGGAAATTGGTGGTGTCGTTAAAGTGCAGGTAGTGCGCAACCTGCTCGTTATTGAAATCCCTGACATGCAGCAGATACAGGCTGACGTGCATACGCGCCTGATCCTGCAGCTGCTGAAAATGACTCTGGTGTTTTTTCAGTTTGCGCTTGAACGTCGCCGGACTCATGCCGAACACCGCCGCCACATCCGGCAGGGTTACCGCGTCACTGATATGGGCGATCAGCCACTGATACACGGCTTCCGTAAAACCATCGCTGGCATAGTCATCCCGCAGCACCCCGGCTTCCTGCCAGGCCGCCTGAAACCCGGTGACCGAACCCCGCGGCCAGGCAGCCTGCAGCCAGGATTTTTCAATCACCATCACATCCACGCCAAGGCCGAACTGTAACTGGCTGCCGAAATGTACCTGATACTGTTCATCCGCCGCCGGCCGCGGATAGCTGAAACCATAACGCCAGGGCAGATTCTGCTGCGCCAGCCAGCGCGACATGGAGGTCAGCGCCATCATCGCCGTTTCCACCATAAACCGGTGCTGCTCCTGCAGGCCACAGGTATCCAGCCACTGCACGTAACAGTAGTGCTCATCCTCAAACACGCGCGGTGCCAGCAGCGGACTGAGAAAACGGCGGTACCGCACCAGCGCCTGCAGGGCACAGCCGAGATCCGGCGCATTACTGAGCAGCTGACTGCCGGCGCCGTAATGCCCGGGCCACAGATTATCGCCCCAGCGGAAACTCAGATCGCCTTCCGCCACCAGCTTATCGCCGTTGGCAATCAGCTGTTTCAGCTGCAGCTGTGACAGCTTCTGCTGCCCGGCCAGAATATCTTCATAAAACAGCCCGGTACCGCGCAGCACTTTGTGACTGCTGATATCGCGTGCCAGCAACAGGTCGAGCAGCAGCGCCGGCTGATAATGCGCCGGTAAATATTTTTCGTCACACTCGTACCAGGCCATGGTCATCCGTTTACGCCGCCTGATAACAGCCGCGCCCGTCATGGGCCTGCAACAGGGCGTCATTGGCCCGTGCAATCAGCTCAGCCGCCTCTTCGCCCGGCCGTGCAGTACACAGACCGGCCAGAATACGCTGATACAACGTCTGCGCCGGCTGACCGGTTTTAAAAGCAAAATGCTGCACCGCCAACCGCAGTTCCTGCACCAGTTGTAACGCCTGTTCAGCATCCGTATCCGGCATCACCAGCGCAAAACGCTCACCGGCATAACGGCAGATCACGTCCTGCGGGCGCATATTCAGCAGCAGAATTTCAGCAATTTCGCGTAACAGGCGATCGGCTTCACGGTGACCGATAGCGCGCGCAACCCCGGCAAAGTGATCCGTTTCCAGCATCACCAGGGTCAGCGGTTTACCCACGCTCGCGGCCAGCTGACGCTGCAGCTGCTGTTTCAGGTAATCGGCCCGGCCAAGCTGGGTCAGACCGTCAATATAACGGTGTTCACGGAACAGACTTTCACGCTTCTGCAGCTGGCGGTTAATGGACAGCTGTTCGCCATGCCAGTGAAACAGGCCATACGTCAGCAGGGCAATGCCGAACGGCATAGCGCCCGATTCCAGCCAGTGGTCCCACCACTGTTCTGCCGGCAGGCGGATAAATTCATCCAGGTTATCCTGCCACATGGCAATGAACATAAAGCCCAGCCCCAGAGTCAGCAGATCGGTCACCCGCCCGGCCGGACGGCTGCCCAGAATCAGCACCATCCACACGGCAATGGCAACCGCACTGCCGCCTTCGCCCAGTACGTCCAGCCAGTCGATTTCCGCCCATGTTTTGGCATCGCCAATCCAGATACTGGCCGCCAGCGAAAGAAATGCCAGGCCAAAAATCAGCAGTAATTTATGGCGGTGAAGGCGTAACGTCTGCAGCATAAAACCTGACCTCAGAAAATGTCTGAGCGGGTAATAGCAAGCCAATATGACAGTCAGATGACAAAACCGGAAACCGCTGAAAATGCCTTCAGGGGTCAAATCAGCTCATACCGGCAGCGGAATTTATTTCATTTCCAGCGCTCACAGAGCCCGGTCTGCCGCCGGCACTCTGCCCTGACCTGCCCACCATCCCCCGGCAGGGGTTAATGCGGATCAGAAGCCACCGTTTTCCCCGCCTGCAGCCCCCGTTTCAGCGCCGCCACCGAAGGCCTGTCACATAACCGACATATTCTGTTTCTACCGTCGCCGTGAATTCAGATTTCACCCATTAACGGAGTAACCGATATGAATTTCCGCCTCAAGCCACTGGCTGCTGTGATTGCCCTGGCTGCCGCCAGTCTGGCACCTTCTGCGCTGGCCGACGGGATTGTTGAAGGACGTGTTGCCGATGTACAGAATCAGACCGTCTATACCGGTGCAGTGATCCGCATCGAAGAACTGAACCGTGAAGTACTGACCGGCAAAGCCGGCCGTTTCCGTCTGCCACAGGTTAAAGCCGGCGATTACACCCTGACCGTCACCATCGGTGGTAAAGAAATTGACCGCCGCACCATCCATATTGATGACAATCAGACCAACACTTTCGATATAGTCCTGAACAACAGCGATGAACCGGTTGAGGAAGTACTGGTTATCGGTCAGGCCGCGCAGATGCAGCGCGCCCTTGACCGTCAGCGCTATGCCGATAACACCATCAGCGTGATTAATGCCGACGCCATCGGCCAGCTGCCGGACGCCAACGCCGCTGAAGCCCTGCAGCGTGTGCCGGGTATTTCCATTGAACGGGATCAGGGCGAAGGCCGTTTTGTCCGCGTCCGTGGTATCAGCCCGGATCTGAACTCAGTGACCGTGAACGGCACCCAGTTACCGGCACCGGAAGCCGGCCGTCGTGCCGTGGCACTGGATGTGGTTCCGGCCGACCTGATCAGCTCACTGGTGGTTACCAAAACCCTGACCCCGGATATGGACGCCAATGCCATCGGTGGTTCCATTGAAGTGGAAAGCCTGTCAGCCCTTGACCGTGAAGGCGCGTTTTACAGCCTGCGCGCCTCCGGCAGCTACGATGAACAGACCGATCAGAGCAGCCCGGCGTACGGCCTGTCCGGCGGCAATACCTTTGTGCTGGATGGTGGTCAGCGTCTGGGGATTGCCGGTGCTTTCAGTTACGACGACCGTAAATTCGGTTCCGAAAACGTTGAGACCGGCGGCAAATGGGACGAAGACGGCAAGCTGGAAGAATTCGAACTGCGTGATTACGACATCGAGCGCAAACGTATCGGTGCAGCCCTGAACTTCGATCTGGAACTGGATGCCAACAACCGTCTGTTCCTGCGCAATCTGTACAGTAAATTTAAGGATTTCGAGACCCGCCAGGCCAGCGTGATCGAATTTGCCGACGCTCAGGCCTCCGGCGAAACCGGTGACGCTGAAGTAGCACGGGAACTGAAAGACCGCGAAGAAACCCAGACCATTATGTCCACCACCTTCGGCGGTGAACACTTTGTCGATGACTGGACCATTGAGTACGCGCTGGGTTACAGCAAATCCGAAGAAGAAAATCCCGGTGGCCTGAGCGGTGCCGCCTTTACCGCAGACTTTACCGGTATGGGCTTCAGCAATACCCGCGAGCCGCAAGCGATTGCCCCTGCGGGTTACTATGACGCGGCATCCTACGAAATCGATGAAGTCGAATATGAAGAGTCCTTTACCGACGATACGCAATCCAGTCTGCGTTTTGATCTGACCCGCGACCTGTTTATTGCCGGTTATCCATCCCAGATCAAATTCGGTGGTAAATATCAGAGCCGTGAAAAGACCAACGATGAAGACGTTTATGTGTACGGCGATTTCAATGGTGAAAGCCTGTCCGACTTTACCACCAGCGTCGATTACGACCTGAGCCGTTACGGACCGGGAATTTCACCGTCAGCGATTTATAGCCTGATCGATGGCATGGATAAAGCCGATGCCTATGAAGAAGAAGATTCGCGTATCGCCGACTACAGCATTCAGGAAGATATTACCGCCGCCTATGTGATGGCCAATATCGAAATGGATAACCTGCTGCTGCTCGGTGGTCTGCGCTACGAAGGCACCCGACACGACTTTGACGGTGTCGAATACGTTAAAGACAGCGATACGTTTTCCGATATCAGCGACGATAACCAGTACAGCCATGTTCTGCCCAACCTGCAGGCTCGTTATAAGCTGAGCGAAGACACCCAGATCCGTGCGGCCTGGACCAACTCAGTGGTCCGTCCGACCTTCGAACAGATGGCACCCTTTGTTTCTGCCGACGGTGACGAAGCAGAAGCCGGTAATACCCAGCTGGATGCCATGACCGCCACCAACCTCGATCTGGGCATTGAGCACTACACCGGCACAGCAGGCGCGCTGTCAGCGGCCATTTTCTACAAAGATATTGAAGACTTTATCTACCAGGCCAATATTGCCGGTCAGCCGGGCTTTGAACTGTACACCAGTGGTGTGGAAAGCTACGACAACGGTAAGGCCGCCAGCCTGACCGGACTTGAGCTGTCAGCCTCACAGAAAATGGAAATGCTGCCGGCACCGTTTGATGGCCTGCTGCTTTCTGCCAACGTCACCTACACCGATTCTGAAGCCGAACTGGAAGGCGGCCGTAAAATCGCACTGCCGAATCAGTCCGATATTACCGGCAACCTGGTATTCGGTTATGAAAATAACGGCCTGAGCCTGCGTCTGGCGGCCAACTACAAGTCGGAATACCTGCTGGAAATCGGCGATGTCGACAGCAAAGCCGAAGATATTTACCAGTCAGATCAGACTCAGCTGGACTTCAGTGCAGCCTATGACATCACGGAACAGCTGAAGGTGAATTTCGATATTGCCAATATCACCGACGAGCCGTACTACACCTATCAGAACAAAGAGCGTTACAACGCCCAGTTTGAAGATTACGGCCCGACTTACCGTCTTGGCCTGACCTTCACCAGCTTCTGATAATTCACACCCCGGACGTCAACCTGCCGGGCAGTTATTGCCCGGCCTTTCTGTTTTCTGACTGAATGATGATTATGAAAAAACGCCTTTTAAGCTTAACCCTGGCTCAGACTCTGCTGCTCAGCGCCTGTGGCCAGACCACCGATAACACCGCCGTGGCTGACAAAAATACGCCCGCCCCGGAAAATGCCACCATCGCCGCCAAAGTAATGGCCGTGAGCGGTGAACAGGCGGTTATGGTTTCTGCCAACCGCTGGTTAGGAGTCCACCCGGACAGCGGTATGCAGCTGCGCGTCAATGGTAATATCAGCGACAGCAAAAATATTCCGGCCGAATTTATTGACCAGCGCACAGATGAACAGGGCGTCCTCTATGTCAGCCTGGACAGCCAGCAGAACCGTCTGATCAGCTACCGGATTCAGGCAGAACAGATCAGTGATCTCCGCTTTGGCCCGGTGCTGCCGTATCCGCTGGAAGGTCTGTGCCTGTATCAGCCGGCGGATAACGAACTGAATGTTTTTATGCTGGATGAAAATCAGATGGCACATCAGCTGCTGATTTCCCTGACTGAGGCCGGCCTGCAACAGCAGGAAATCCGTCAGTTCCCGTTACCGCCGGGCAGCGAATACTGCGTCGTCGACGATGCCACCGACCAGTTATTTGTCAGTGAAGAAAATATCGGTGTCTGGGCTTATAACGCCCGGGCGGAAAGTGAAGTGGTACGGTCGGTGGTCGATCTGGTCCGGCCTTATGGTCAGCTGAGTGACAATGCCGGTCCCCTGGCCATCAGTCAGGGGCGGCTGCTCATCGCGGAATCCGGCACTGCCGTTGTACGCAGCTACGTGATTAACCAACAGGGTGTCAGTGCTGCCGAACACTGGCAACTGGATCAGCCCATTGCCGCCGACAGTCTCACCGCCAGCCTGCATAATGGCCGCACCACACTGGCCATTCTCGATGATGAAAGCGGGGCCCTGTATCAGGCTGCGCTGACCCTGCCGGCCCGGGAGACCCAGCCTGCCCGTATTCCACAACTGGCAGCCAGTGCCGAAACCACGCCGGTACGTAAAAGTGGTGACGCCGCCGATGACCCGGCGATCTGGGTGAATAAACAGCAGCCGGAGCAGAGCCGGGTACTGGGCACCAATAAAAAATACGGCCTGTATGTCTACGATATGCAGGGTAATGAACTGCAGGAACTGAAAGCCGGCCGCGTCAATAACGTCGACGTCCGTCAGGGCTTCAGCTGGCAGGGACAGGCCGCCGATATTGCCGCCGCCAGCCAGCGCGACCGTCATGCCATTGCCCTGTTCCATATTGATCCGGCCAGCGGTCAGGTCAGCGCTGCCGGTGAAATCACCACCACACTGGATGATGTTTACGGTATGTGTATGTACAGAAACAACGCCGGTGAATTCTTTGTCTTTATTAATGACGAAGACGGCCGTTTTGAACAGTACGCCATCACCGACAGCCAACACGGCTGGCAGGGGCGGAAAGTGCGTGAATTTGCCGTTGGCTCACAACCGGAAGGCTGTGCCGCTGACGACAGCGCCCAGCGCCTGTTTATCGGCGAAGAAGACGTAGCGGTGTGGACGCTGGGGGCAGAACCGGGAGACAGCACCGGGCTGACTCAGGTCGCCGCGGCCTCAGAGACACTGGTGGCCGATATTGAAGGCATGGATATTTACCGCACGGCCAATGAGGCGTATCTGATTGTTTCCAGTCAGGGGAACGACAGCTATGTGCTGTATGAAGCAGAAGCCCCTTACCGCTACCTCGGCCGTTTCCGTATCGGTATCAATGCCGCAGCCGGTATCGATGGCGCGTCTGAAACCGATGGTCTGGCCGTGACCTCCGCTGCGCTCGGTGCGGAATATCCACAGGGTATGCTGGTGGTACAGGACGGCCGTAACATGCTGCCGGATGAAAAACAGAACTTTAAGTACGTCAGCTGGTCAGAGGTTAAGAGGTTACTGAACCTCCACTGAGACATTTCATGACTCTCTTCTCTCTTCACGACTTCCCCGGCAGCCTGCTGCCGGGGGCTTTTTTATGTCTGCACTCCCGCTCAGAAATAAAAAATACCCCCATCCAACGATTTTCGCACCCGGATCTGATTAATTTTCATACAGCAGAATAAATAAACACACGGATTCAGGCCGGTAAAACCTTATTCAATTATTCAGCTGTGTTTTATTTATTGGCTGCCCGCGGTGGTTAACGCGCCCGTCCGCTGCTGACAGCACAACATTACGGACAATGTTATTCAGCCCGTTAATTCCCCTGCATTTGCCACATGATCAGCGCAAGGCCCCACATGGCAGGGCGCTGGCCGGATCATACGGAGACGGCGGAAAATATTCCCGTTTCTCCCTATGCCTAAGGTCTGATTGTGAACACCCGTCTGAAACCCTAGATTGCGGCGCTTTTAATCTGGTCAGAATTATTCATGATAAATAACAACCAATCAGAATACCTGTCGTCGCGGAAACCCAGGTCAGAATTTGACTCGCGTACCGATTATCTTGCCAACGAACTGCAAGCCATGTCGCCGCGCCGCTGGCGCCCGAACCTGCCGTTCCGGGATTACCGCTTTGAGACCGAAGACTGGGTTCCGGCTATGGCCGCCACCATCGGTAAAATCGTGATGGTTGCTGCCGTGGTTGGTGCTTACGCCGGCCCACTGGGTCTGTCACCGGAATTTGTGATTGAGAACGCCCGCTTTGAAATGCTGATTGCCGCGGTGCTGTTCGTGATTTTAATTTCCGGCTTTATGAATCCGACCGCCAACCTGGCCGGTACCCACGGCCCGCTGATTCCGCTGATCCCCCTGATTGTCGCCTCCGGTGGTCACCCCATGGCGCTCGGCCTGCTGATTGGGGTCTTCGGCTTTATTCTGGGGATATCCCGCGGCGGCAGCCTGCTCGCCAAACTGACCAGTAAAGGTGTCTGTGGCGGACTGCTGATTTATCTGGGCTTTATCGGTGTCACCAGCCAGATCAAAAAACTGTTTGCCTGGGCGGAAGGCTTCGATATGAGCTACATCGCCTTTGTGGTAATCATCAGTACTATCGTGATGTACGCCTGGCTGGAACACATCCAGAAACGCTGGCTGGCGATTCCGCTGGGTTCCGTTCTGGCAGCGGCCATTGCCTTTGCTCTGGGGGCGCCGTTTGAATTCACCACCGCCCCGGGTATCCCGAATCTCGACCCGACCTACTGGTGGGGTGAGGACAGCGGCTGGAAATTAGGCCTGCCGGCACTGGAAAACTTTATTGCTGTGGCGCCGTTTGCGGTGCTCGCCGTCGCCATGTGGTCCCCGGATTTTCTGGGCCACCGGGTCTTTCAGGAACTGAGCTACCCGAAAAACACCGACAAGGTGCTGATGAACATCGACGACACCATGGTATCGGCTTCTGCCCGTCAGGCCGTTGGCAGTCTGCTGGGGGGTGGTAACCTGGCTTCCTCCTGGGGTACCTATATTGTGCCTGCCGCCATTGCCCTGCGTCCGATTCCGGCCGGCGCCATTCTCACCGGTCTGCTGTGTGTGGTCGCGGCCGTCTGGGGGTATCCGATGGACCTCGCAATCTGGCCTCCCGTGCTGAGTGTTGCCCTGATTGTCGGTGTCTTCCTGCCGCTGCTGGAAGCCGGTATGCAGATGACCCGCGAAGGGAAAACCACCCAGTCTGCGGCGATTGTTATTTTCTCTTCCGCGCTGGTGAACCCGGTATTCGGCTGGTCACTGACCATGCTGCTGGACAACCTGGGTCTGATCGGCTGTAAGGAACGGGGGAAAGAACTCGGTCACACCGGCCGCTGGATTATCCCCGGCATTACCTTCGCGGTTCTGTGTGCAGTCATGGCCGGTATCGGTATGTTCCCGGGCCTGCCGCCACTGCTCGAATCTTTCCGCCAGCTGTAAACCTGCAGCACAGCGCACAACCGGGCACCGCAGGGTGCCCGGTTGTTTTTACCCTGCCGTTATTGTTCTGTCAGCCCTTCCCCGCTCTCTCATTACTCACCTCCAGCGCTGCCATCTGGCGCGGAAATTTAACTCGCCGCTGCCGGCCTTCTGTGCAACCATAACGCCGGTGTCAGAGTCAGGGAGGAAGACACATGATTCCGCTGGACAGCGATTTTATTCTTGCCGTCGCGCCCCGTTTTTCCGGTAAAAACGGCGATGCTCAGGCCCGTATTGTCGGCGCCATCAGTCATTGTTTTGCCGCAGTGCTCGACCAGTATCAGATCAACAGCCGGCAGCGCATTGCTCATTTTATGGCTCAGGTCACCCACGAATGTGCCGGTTTCCGCACCACCGAAGAATTTGCCTCCGGTGCCGCCTACGAAGGACGCAGCGACCTCGGTAATACGCAGCCCGGCGATGGCAGGCGCTATAAAGGCCGCGGCCTGATTCAGCTCACCGGCCGGGCGAATTACCGTGACATCGGTACCGTGCTTGGCCTGCCGCTGGAAGAGGAACCTGAACTCGCAGCCGAGCCGGAAAACGCGCTGAAAATTGCCTGTGAGTACTGGCAGGCACGCGCCATCAATGACGCTGCCGATGACGACGACCTGATCCGTGCAACCCGGCTGGTGAATGGTGGCCTCAACGGTCTGGATGACCGCCGTCACTATCTGCAGAAAGCCAGAACCGCCCTCGCCCATCTGGAAGGCATCCGCATTGCTCTCAACGAAGGCGGCAACACCAGCGTGCTGCGCCGGGGGTCACGTGGTGAAGAAGTGGCGAGGCTGCAGTCCCTGCTGGTAACACAGGGATTTCAGCTTGCCGTGGACGGTGATTTTGGTGCCGCGACGGAACTGGCGGTCACTCTGCTGCAGAAGCAGCATGGTCTGACAGCAGATGGCATTGTCGGTAAAAATACGTGGGCAGTACTGCCGGTATGACGATTTATACTCTCACCCCACGGGCTGCCGCCAGCCGGCAGAAAAACTGAACATACTGCCGGTGGCCACCGGGAAACAGCACGTCAATGGTCAGCGGATCACCGGCATCGGTAATACCCTGCAGGGCCTGCAGCGGAATCCCGTTCTGCCCGCCGGCATAGTCACCGGCGATCCCCGGACGGTTCAGTTCACCACCACTGCTGTCGACCCAGACGACGCGGTTATCCTGCCTGAACACATTGCCCAGCCGCTGTACCAGCATCAGAAAACCACGGTCACTGCCGCCACGGGAATAACCGCTACCAGGGTGTGCCGGTGACGAGGTCACCGTATCACCGACACCGACCAGCCGCGGCATAATATCCGCATCAAAGGCCTGCTCGGCCAGCACCAGCAGACCTTCCGCTGTACGCGGAGCCGTACGCACACTGAAGTGCTCGCCCAGAGGGTATTCGCCGGTACGGGTAAAATAATAACGGTTGAGTAATGACAGTACGCCGGCCTCTTTCACCGCGCCGCGTAACATAAACTGAAAATCGGTGGTGCCCATATCCGCAGCCGTCGCCGGCTTCAGCCGTTCGCCGCCCTGATCACTGCCCAGGTTAGGGGCCAGATGAATAAAAAAGGCATCCTCCAATCCCTGCGCCAGCGCCTGCTGCTGCAGTTCCTGCATTAACTTCAGCGCCATACTCTGCAGCTGACGGAAAAGCCCGGCATCCGCCCCCAGCCGTTCATACAGGCTGCCGATATTCAGGGTCGGTGAGGCCAGATTATCCAGCACAATAATATCCAGCGCCGCCGCACACTGCGGGGCAGACAGATGAAACGGCGCAGAACAGAGCAGAGCCGGCAGCTGTTTTTTCAGCCATGCCGGCACCGCTGCAAGGAAAGCCATCTCCGCCGGGGAAACCCCCGGATGTGTCAGATTGGCATAACAATCCTGCCACTGTACGCCACCCGCTGCCAGACCGGGCAGATACAGGCCTTCCTCGCCCGGCGACCAGGAAGGCCGGTCGGCAAACGCAGCATCAACAATCCGGTTCACCCCGCGACTGCCAATATGCTCACCATTGGTTAAGACATAAAACTGCCCGGCCATGGCTTTGACCGCACGGATATAAGCCGCATCCATCACCCGCCGTGCCGGATCACGCACCAGTGCCATACAGACGCCATCCAGATCCTGAATCAGCAGCAGCGGGGATTTTTCTGTCAGCGATGCCAGAAAGGCATCGTGATCGGTTGACGGCGTTACACGGCGACCGGGCAATATCATAGGGCAATCGGGTCAGACAAGGGTGGGACCCACAGGCTAACCATGGCGGAGCAGGGTTGCAAACCCGGCTGCCGCCGGCAGCAGAGCAGCAGGACAAGCATTCAGGCCGGAATGTTCCCGCCTTACAGCGCTTTCAGAAACCCTCCATCCCCATATTAAAGCCGTGAAACATACCGCCGAACAGTGCCGATACGACACTGAACAGAAGGCTGATAATAATCAGCGCCGGAATGGATGCGATGGCGAACTTCACCATAAAAATAACCATGGAAATAAATGGCATTTTTATATCCACGACAGTGACTTCACGATTCTGTTGATGATCTGACATCAGCTTTACTCCGCGGTGTATTTAACGGTAACAGCCTATCACTCCGGCCCGGGAATTGGTCTGTCATTCAGCGGAAAATGCGTTCGGCCCACTCGGTTAAGCCGGCGGCCACACTGCCGAAATGATCGCCGTCCAGCAGCGGAATATCCCCCAGTGTCTGTGCCACCGCCTGACGGATAACCGGTGAACGGGCACTGCCACCGGTCACAAAAATCAGATCCGGCTGTGTTCCGGCCTGGCGGATCGCTTCACGCATTAATGCCGTAATCCGTTCCAGCGGGCGGGCAATACTGTCTGCCAGCTGCTGCCGGGCAATGGTGCTGCTCAGGCCGGTTTCAACATAATCCAGCGGCACAGCGGTGACGGACTGCTCTGACAGATCAATTTTGGCTTGTTCGGCGCTGCGCACCAGCTGCTGGTTTTGGCGGTTATCGCGCAGCCGGATCAGGCGTCCGATCAGCTCCGGCTGCACACAGTCACGCTGCAGCTGCTGCAGATAGAGTCCGGTTTCCAGACTGCTGAAACGGCTCAGAGCACCAACATCATTGGTACAGACCGCATCAAGAAAGGTTTTGGTCGGCATGGGTTTGCCGCTTTTCAGTGGCGCGTTCATGCCAAACAGCGGCATCAGCTGCTGGCCGGCGAGGCGGATATCCAGATCATTACCGCCGACCCGCTCCCCGCTGTGGCCGAGGAAATCCGCTTTACGGTCGGCGCGGCCAATATGATCCGGCCCCATGCGCACCACCGCGCAGTCACTGGTACCACCGCCGATATCCACCACCAGCACGGTTTTATTATCGTTCAGGGTCCGCTCAAAACTGAGCCCGGCGGCAATGGGTTCATAGAGAAATTCCACCTGCTGAAAACCCGCACGCTGTGCCGCCGCCATAAGAATATTCAGAGCCTGCTGGTTGGCCTGTTCGGCGCCGCTGTCGCTGGCGGCTGAACCCTGAAAATTCACCGGTCGGCCGATAACGGTATAATTCAGGGTTTCACCACCGGCAGCCTCTGCCCGTTGCTTCACCGTCTGCATCATGGCCGTGACAATGTCTTCAAAGAACTGGACAAATTCCGGCCGCAGGCCACTGGCACCGAGAAAGGATTTGGGGGATTTAACGAAATAGCCTTCTTCCGGGTCAGCAAAATAATGCCGGAAGGCTTCATGGCCAACGAACATAGCCTGTTCATCCACGGCCAGATCCAGCTCATTGCGCACCCGCCGGGCGGCCTGCAGGGGTACATGGCGCAGCTGAATGAATTCATCGCGCTGAGCACCGCTCAGATGCAGACCAACCTGCTCACAGATCAGCTCACGTCCCAGCGCGTACAGCGCCGACGGCATAAAGGAACGCTCACCATCCACGGGTAACAGGCGCACTGCCCCGTCCTGCATCACGCCGATGGCGCAGTTCGAAGTGCCGTAGTCAAAACCGCAGATCATAACGCTCTTCCTCTGTGACCGGAAAAAGCCGCGCAGAATATCACAGGGGGAAGAAAGTTAAATACGCTCAGCGGCGGTTGCGCCAGTTGCTGTAACGGGCATGGACACCCCGGGTGAAAAGCGAGGAATAGCTTTCCAGCAGATCAACGCCGACCAGAATCACCACCACCAGCAGGGATAATTTAACCGCCACCAGCGGCGAAGCCACCGACAACGCCACGCCAATCGCCGCCAGCGCCCAGATGGTCGCCGCCGAGGTAACGCCCAGCACTATGCCGTCTTTGGCCAGCATCACGCCGGCACCGAGAAAACCGACACCGGTGACAACCTGGCCAATAATCCGTGAACTGTCGGTCACCTCGTTATTCACCGACTGCGCCAGAGCAACAAACACATAGGTTCCCAGCACAATCAGCGTAGAGGTGCGGATACCCACCGGCTTGCCGCGCAGCTGCCGTTCCAGGCCAACCACAGTGCCGCACACCAGGGCTGTGAGCAGATGCGACCACTGCAGCGGATCGACGGCCAGCAGTTCCTGCAGCGTCACCGGCGGCGCCATCGGGTCAGTGTCGCCATCATTCGCTTAACAACGCCTCAATCGCGTCATCATCCGGAATCGTCATGCTTGAATTGGAGCTGACGATGCGCCCTTCGCGGTTGACCAGGTATTTATAGAAATTCCATTTCGGCGCCACATCCTGACGGGCAACTTCCTGAAACAGCGGATGCGCGTTGTCGCCGCGCACCGGTACCGTCGCCAGCATGGTGAAGGTCACACCGAAGTTTTTAAAGCACACATCCGCCGCTTCGGCTTCATCGTCGGCTTCCTGATTGAAGGAATCTGACGATACGCCGATCACCACCAGCCCACGGTCCTTATATTTTTCGTGGATGGCTTCCAGGTCGTCAAACTGACCGGTGAAACCACAGTGGCTGGCGGTGTTCACCAGCATCACCGGATGACCGGCGGCAAGGTCACACAGATCCAGCACCTTACTGCTGTGTAGCTGCTTCATCTGCTGTTGCCAGATGGGTGGACAGGCCGGCTCAGCAACCACCGGCAACACGGAGGACAGGCTCAGCAGCAGAGCGGCCAGCACGACAGGGATACGCTTCATAACAGTACTCCGGTAGTGAAATCAGAACGACAGATTAACTATACAAAAGCTGTACAGAAGACTCATCAACAAATTACGCCAGCGCGTCGCGCAGGGCATCATCCAGATCCTGCGGTTCCACCATCAGCGCCTGCTCTTTCAGGTTGGGGAACACCACCAGCCAGGTATCATCGCCACTCAGGCCGGCAGTCCAGCGTTCCAGCCACACATCCAGCGCTACCGATCGTGGTTCACAGTCCGCCCAGTCGCCGGTTGCCCATTCAGCAGCGTAATCCGGGTGCGGCCACACCGGCAGGCAGTTGTCGCCGTCGGAAACGACGGTCACCCAGCCTTCGTCATTGGCCAGACTCCAGATTTCACCGTGGGCGGCCACTTTCTCAATAAAGTGATGGTAGCGCTGTTCGTCGGTCAGTTTCAGGGTAGCCAGATGGCTTTTATGGGACAGGGGGTAGCTCATAACGGTGACTCCGGTGGGGCTGGCGAAAAAATGGCCAGCGATTCTACTCCCGCGCTGACAAAAAGCCCACCGCCGGTGGGCTGATGTTTGCCTGCCTTACGTCTATAATGCCGCAGCTGTTTATTCTGCCCGACGGAGAGATTTATGAGTTTTTATCGCGACGAAATCCGCAACGCCATCCGCACCGTGCCCGACTGGCCGGAAAGTGGCGTTATGTTCCGCGATATCATGCCCCTGCTGCAGAACCGCAATGTCTTCCGCAAGCTGATCGACAGTTATGTACACCGCTATCAGGATCAGCAGCTGGATGCCGTAGCTGCCATTGATGCCCGTGGCTTTATCCTTGGTGCGCCGCTGGCCTATGAACTGGGTCTGAGCCTGATGCCGGTGCGTAAGAAAGGCAAACTGCCGTTCAAGACCGTGACCCAGAGCTATGACCTGGAATACGGCAGCGCTGAGATTGAGCTGCACACCGACGCCTTTAACGCCGGCGACCGGGTACTGGTGATCGACGACCTGATCGCCACCGGCGGCACCATGCTGGCAGCCTGTGAACTGGTACGCCAGCTGGACGCTGAGGTGGTGGAAGTTGCCGCCATTATCGACCTGCCCGACCTGGGCGGCAGCAGCAAATTGCGCGCGGCCGGCTTCGACGTTTACTCCATCTGCGAATTTGAAGGTCATTAATGAGCCTGAAGCACTTCGTTACCCATCAGATCAGCAAAGAGCCGAAAGACCCCGGTGCCACCCTGGCCTGGAGTGAGCACGAAGCGGATCTGGAGCAGGATAGGGTTGCCCACTTCTACACTCAGACCGCGAGCCAGCTGAAAGCGGTCATGACGCAACGCTCCGGCAAGCGTTACGGCGTGTTCCACCCGGAAATCACCCAGGTACGGGCGCAGATTCAGGACTGGCAGGCCGACCGTCAGAGCTTTATCGCCCTGACGCGGCGCATCGGCAAACAGTTTGCCAATGCGCTGGACAACACCGACATGGCCATCGATGGTTACCTCGCCTTTTTTATGGAACAGCTGGCAGACAGTGATCGTCTGTATATTTTCCACCTGCGCCTGAAAAGCAGCGTGTCGGTGAATGCTGACATGACCCTCAGCGAAACCCGCTATCTGGATTTCTCCCACACCGGCTTCGGTGTGATGCTGAACCTGACGGACTGGCAGGCTGACGATGACAGTAAATATCTGACCTTCAGTTTCGGTCGTGGCGACAAGCCACTGCAGAACCTGTTTGCTGAATGCATCGGTTTTACCGATACCCTGAACACCGCGGAAGAAACCGAAGCCTTTCTGGAAATCGTGGATGAATTCAGCCATACCCTGCCGCCTGAAGACAGCTTTGAATACAAAGCCAAAGTGGTGGATTACTGCATGGAGCAGGATATGCGGGGTGAGCCTGTGGTATTCGATGAGCTGGCGGACTATATGGCCACCCAGGTCAAAGCCGAACCGGCCAAAGCCTTTTCCCACTATATTGTGGAAAAACAGAAAGAGCGCCAGCAGAAAGCACCGCAGGGGCTGACTCCTGAACAGCTGGCAGCCCAGGGGGCCGATCAGAAAGTGGTTGCCGAGGCAATTAAAACCGAGCTGATCCCGGACCGTAAAAAGCTCAGGGGCTTTATCCGCTACAGCGGTAAAAACAAAGACATCAGCCTCAGTTTTTCTGCCAGTATGCTGGAAAAACAGGAAATTATTTTTGATCAGAGCAGCGGTGAACTGCGCATCTGCAAAGTACCGGAATCGCTGCTGAAACAGCTGAAATCCTGACCCGCCCGGCCAGCGACCTATTCGCTGGCCACTTGCTCCGGCTGCAGTTTTTCCTGCAGCAGCCGGGCGATGGAACGGCCCGTACTCTGCACGATATACACCGCCGATTTTTCGTTGTACGCCAGCAGCGTACCCTTCACAAAATGCCATTTACTGTCGACAGCACGCTGCAGTTCTTTATCCGGTAAGGCGGCCAGCGCCTGCTCAAACCGCCGGCTCTGGGCTGTAATATCCATTTCAATACCGGCATGACCGCCAAACAGATTGGCATGAAACAAAGTATATTCCGCCACCATTTTCTCCAGACTGCTGAGCATCTGCAGCAGCGCCTGTTCCTGTCGCGGTAAGGCCGACATATCCGGACGCTGTTCCGCCAGGGTTTCATACAGGGCAAACTGACGCAGCTTTACTTCCGTCGCCAGACCGGCACGTTCATTATTGATGGCCGCACTGCGGTTAGTGCGCATAAACGCGATGCTCTTCTGCCATTCAGAATGCAGGGCCGGCCACGCCGCGGCATTATTCAGCTGTTCAGCCTCGGTCAGCAGCTGCTCGAGACGCGCCTGGGTTTTACTGCCACCATGATTCAGCAACAACAGACAGAACGCCGTGGTGCTCTGATAGGCCAGAATTTCCAGCGTCAGCCGTTCACGCAGGTGCGTAGCATCATCAGCAGCCCATGCCGGCAGCGGCTGCAGACACAGCGCCAGCAGCAGGACGGAAAAATATTTCACAGCCGTTACCCCCGTTATCAAGCGGATGCACACGTTTTAATTGTTATGTGTTTGTGTGACCGTTATTTTTTCAGTCCCGACCATACGGGATATCTGCCGTCCTAACCAGCAGCCAGACAGGCCACAGCCTGTTATGATGCCGGCAGAGACAGCGGAACATTCAACAGTGGATTGATTATGACACGGGCACAGATTTCTCATCCCCTGACCAACTGGCAACACAGCCATGAATTCAGTTCAGGACACCCGGACGGCGAGCGCCGTACTCTGTACGTTCTTATTCTGACCGCCATCACCATGGTGGCGGAAATTATTGCCGGTGCCTGGTACGGCTCCATGGCTCTGCTGGCCGATGGCTGGCACATGGGGACCCACGTTGCCGCCTTTATGATCACCCTGTTTGCCTACCGTTACGCCAGCCGCCATGCCAACAACCCGGACTTCAGTTTCGGCACCGGCAAGGTCAATGTGCTCGGCGGTTTTGCCAGTGCGGTAGCGCTGGCCGTTGTAGCGCTGGTGATGGTGGTGGAATCCGTGGTGCGCCTGTTTGAACCGCAGAGCATCCAGTTTGATCAGGCGATCTGGGTCGCCCTGCTGGGGCTGAGCATTAACCTCATCAGTGCCGTCTTACTGAAGGATCACCACCACCATGATCATGACCACCACGGACACAGTCATGCTCACGATCATCATCATGAACACGATCATGATATGAATCTGCGTGCGGCCTATATGCATGTGCTGGCCGACGCCCTGACCTCAGTCCTGGCCATTGCGGCCCTGCTGGCCGGTAAATACGCCGGCCTCAACTGGCTTGATCCGATGATGGGTATTGTCGGCTCGCTGATTATTGCCCGCTGGGCATGGGGGCTGGTCGGCCAGAGTGCACCACTGCTGCTGGATGCCAGCATTGACGACCATGAACGGCTGGCTGTGCAGAACGCCATCGAAAGTGATGCCGATAATCAGGTGACCGATATGCATATCTGGCGCGTGAGCAGCAGCCACTATGTGGCCATGATTTCACTGGTGACTCACAACCCGCAAAGTACCGCGCACTACAAAGCGCTGCTGAAAGATTTTCCGCAGCTCAGCCACCTGACCATTGAAGTCAATCAGTGCCGCGACCCGGCCTGCCCGGTCCGCTGAGGAGAGATGATGAACGATTCCCGCCCCCCGGCAGATCCGCAGACAGAACCACCGGTCAGACATCCGGATGATGACATCAAAACCGCTGCTCTGGTGGCCTACCTGTGTCTGGTCGCCGGCTGCTTCACCGGCCTGTTCTGGCTGATCGGCGGCATCTGGGCCATCGTCAAGCGCACCGATGCCGAAGGCAGCCGTTACGCCGGCCATTACAACAACATCATCAGCGTGTTCTGGTGGGGGCTGGGCTTCTTCCTTATCGGTCTGATCCTGCTACCGTTTGTGATCGGCTACTTTATTCTGTTGCTGCTGCTGATCTGGGTGATTTACCGTCTGATCCGCGGCCTGGCGCTGCTGACCTCAAACAAACCATACCCACTCTGATGACCGCTCAGCCCTTTTTGCCGGCGCCTTCCGCAATCCGCTTCACCACTCTGGCGGCGGCGACAAAGCCGAAGGTGCCGGTCACCATGGTGGCGGCGCCAAACCCCGAAGCGCAGTCCAGGCGGGTACTTTCCCCTTCGCTGGGTTTCGCCTGACAGACACTGCCGTCAGGCTGCGGGTACACCAGCTGTTCGCTGGAAAACACACAGGGAATGGAATAGTTGCGTGACGGGTTGCGGGAAAAATTGTATTCACGGCGCAGCAGCGAGCGCACTTTACGTGCCAGCGGATCATTGAAGGTTTTATTCAGATCGCCGACCTGAATCTGTGTCGGATCGGTCTGCCCCCCGGCTGCGCCGGTGGTCACGATACGGATTTTATTGCGTTTGCAGTGCGCAATCAGCGCCGCTTTGCTTTTCACACTGTCGATACAGTCGATCACATAATCCAGCCCGGTGTGAATCAGCTGCTGCTGATTCGCCGGGGTGACAAATTCCATCAGCGCATGCACCTGACACTGCGGATTGATCAGGCGGATACGCGCGGCCACGGCCTCTACCTTGAGCTTACCGACATTGCCCTGCAGCGCATGAATCTGACGGTTGGTGTTGGTGACACAGATATCGTCCATATCAATCAGGGTAATCTCCCCCACGCCTGAACGGGCCAGCGCTTCCGCCGCCCAGGAACCGACGCCGCCAATGCCCACCACACAAACGTGTGCAGCCTGCAGCCGCTCCAGGCCTGCCGCACCATACAGACGGCCGATGCCGCCAAACCGGTCAAGATATTCGGGAGTCACTCTGATATCGCTCTGTTGCTGTTCTGTCGTTGACGGCGGGCACGCAAAAAAAGGCCCGCCAGACCCACAGGCAGTCATGCCTGCCGGTCATGGCAAAGGGCCGGAGTATATCAGAGGTGGAGAAAGACGGGATCAGAGCTGTGAGATACGGGCATCGTCTGCGAACTGGCGTGAGTGGCGCAGCCAACGGGCTGTTTCACTGATGCGCCCCAGCGTCGGCTCGCCTTTGTCCATCTGCCGCAGCAGCGTGCGGCTGCGGTCTTCCGGCAGAGTGCCGAGCAGACCGTCCCGCAGTTCCGGAATCGGCGCAATACGGGCCGTCAGGGTGGCCACCACCAGCGGCAGGAAACCCGGCGACAGGCGGGCGTGTTCGCGGTAGTTGATACTCACCACCGTGGCATCACCGGTGGCTTCAATCACCAGCTGATCATTGGCCTTCAGCGGGCCTTTGATCAGTTCAAAAAAGTTATTCAGGTCACCGGCGTAGGTCTGCCAGACGTCGCGGTCCTGCGCCACGGCAAACACGTCTTTCCACAGCTGGCGGTAACGACGCACACTGATTTTGTCTTCCACGACTTTCAGCTCCAGCTTTTCCGCCTGCGCCTGCGGCTCATCAGCCTCCTGCCGCTCCGTGTACAGGGCGACCAGAAACCAGGGCTTATCCAGCGTCTGAAACATGCCCACGCCCTGCAGATCTGCCGCCTGGCTCAGGCTGGCCAGCAGGAAAATACATAAACCTGTCAGATGTCTTGTCATGCTGCTCTCCCGGGCGCCGCTGGCCAGGTTGCCGTTCAATTGACATCATTATTGGTAAATAGCGGCAAGGGCGACAACGACCCTTTACGACAGACTGACAAATTTGATAACCAGTTGACAATTTTTGTCACCAGCTGCGCCAGTGCGCTGTACAGCGCCGGAATTATCTGCGCACAAACGAGGTAGTCACGGCAGATTGACCAGTTCGATCAGCGACGTCAGGGGAACGGCTTCACGCACCAGCCGCAACTGACGTTCGGGCTGGCGGATATCTTCCAGCGTCACGCGAGACAGCACCTGGGTAATCAGCTGATTGATACCGCCCCAGTTGCTGGCCAGTGAACAGCTGTCAGTGATGTCACACAGGGTATCGTCGGTGGCACATTCAGTGACCGCCACCGGCCCCTCAAAAGCCTGCACCACATCCAGCATACGGATCTGCCCCGGCGCCCGGGCAATCCGGTAACCGCCGCGGGCACCGCGCTGAGCCAGTACCAGCCCACTGTCCACCAGCGCTTTCATCACCTTGCGCACCGTGGGCATGGCCAGACCAGTCTTACAGGCAATGTCGTCCGTGGACAGCTTGACCCCACCGGCCTGCGCCAGCTCGTTCAGCACCACCACTCCGTAATCTGTCAGCTTACTTATCTTCAGCATGCCCGCCTGCACCCGTTAATGAGAACCCGTCGCAATTGGTCAGAATTCATTCACTTTGCTAGAATCGCTTCACTATTAAAGCATACCAATGCGGTATTGATTAATATACCCGACTGATTTACTCTGATATTAATCTCAGATGCGGTATAATCGCGTCAACCGGTTGATAGCAGAGCACCGGAGCCTCAGGACAATCCGCTCCGGAAGAATGCCAGCAGCGCTGGCTGCCAGTTGCTGAGGACAGGACATCCCGCCACTGACCGCCGCCCCGCTTTCAGATGAGAGTTTCACTATGAGCAGCAACGCCGAAATTGAACGCCGCATTGGTAAAGAGTACCAGGCAGGCTTCTTCACCAATATCGAATCCGATACCATCGCTCCGGGTCTGAATGAAGACGTGGTGCGCTTTATTTCCGCCAAGAAAGGTGAACCTGAGTGGCTGACTGAGTGGCGTCTGAAAGCATTCCGTGCCTGGCAGGAAATGACGGAGCCGGACTGGGCCCATGTGTCTTATCCGCAGCCGGACTTCCAGGCCCTGTCTTATTATTCCGCGCCGAAGAGCATGGAAAACAAACCGAAGAGTCTGGACGAAGTCGATCCGGAACTGCTCGCCACTTACGAGAAACTCGGTATTCCGCTGCATGAGCAGATGGCACTGGCCGGCGTTGCGGTGGACGCCGTCTTTGACTCGGTTTCGGTTGCCACCACCTTCCGTGAAAAACTGGCCGAAGCCGGCGTTATTTTTATGCCGATTTCAGAAGCCGTGCATGAACATCCGGAGCTGGTGAAAAAATACCTCGGCACTGTGGTACCTCAGCGCGATAACTTTTATGCCGCGCTGAATTCAGCGGTCTTCTCCGACGGCTCATTTGTTTATATTCCGAAAGGCGTGCGCTGCCCGATGGAACTGTCCACTTACTTCCGTATTAACGAAGCCAAAACCGGCCAGTTCGAACGCACCCTGATTGTCGCCGACGAAGGCTCGCACGTTTCCTACCTGGAAGGCTGTACCGCGCCGATGCGCGATGAAAACCAGCTGCACGCCGCGGTGGTGGAACTGGTGGCGCTGGACAATGCTGAAATCAAATACAGCACGGTACAGAACTGGTATCCGGGTGATGAAGAAGGCAAAGGCGGTATCTATAACTTCGTCACCAAACGGGCCGTTGCCCACACCAATGCCAAAGTCAGCTGGACACAGGTAGAAACCGGTTCAGCCGTTACCTGGAAATACCCGAGCTGTATTCTCAAGGGCGATAATGCCATCGGTGAATTTTATTCCGTGGCCCTGACCAATAATTATCAGCAGGCTGACACGGGAACCAAGATGATCCATCTGGGTAAAAACACCCGTTCAACCATTATTTCCAAGGGTATTTCCGCCGGCAAAAGCCAGAATGCCTACCGCGGTCTGGTGCGTATGAACCCCAACGCAGAAGGTGCACGTAACTACACCCAGTGTGACTCCCTGCTGATCGGTGATCAGTGTGGCGCGCATACCTTCCCGTATATTGAAAGCAAGCACCCGTCGGCGGTGATTGAACACGAAGCCACCACCTCCACCGTGAGTGATGATCAGCTTTTCCTCTGCCGCCAGCGCGGCATTGATACGGAAAAAGCTGTGTCCATGATCGTTAACGGCTTCTGTAAGGAAGTTTTCAAAGAACTGCCGATGGAATTCGCCGTCGAAGCCGGCAAGTTACTGGAAGTGTCACTGGAAGGCTCAGTCGGCTGAGCCGGCGGTCAGCTGTTCTGACCGTGCGGACAATGAAATTAAAGAATTTATGTCGCGTGCCCGGCCCCAACCGCCGGCACCGGAAAACAGAAGGTACTGACAAAAATGATCAGCATTAAAAACCTGCATGCCAACGTTGAAGAGAAAGAAATTCTCAAGGGCCTCGACCTGGACATCAAACCAGGCGAAGTACACGCCATCATGGGTCCGAACGGCGCAGGTAAAAGTACTCTGGGCAACGTCCTCGCCGGGCGTGAAGGCTATGAAGTGACCCAGGGTTCTGCCACGCTGAACGGTAAGGATATTCTTGCACTGGAACCGGAAGAGCGTGCGCGCGAAGGTCTGTTTCTGGCGTTCCAGTATCCGGTGGAAATTCCCGGTGTATCCAACCTCGAATTCCTCAAAGCCTCGGTTGATGCCGTGCGTGAACATCAGGGCAAAGAGGCTCTGGATTCCGTTCAGTTCCTGAAACTGGCGCGGGAAAAATGCAAAGCCGTCAATCTGGACGCCAGCTTCCTCAAGCGCGGGGTCAACGAAGGCTTCTCCGGCGGTGAGAAAAAACGCAACGAACTGATGCAGATGATGCTGCTGGAACCACAACTGTGCATTCTTGATGAAACCGACTCAGGTCTGGATATCGACGCCCTGCAGGTGGTTGCAGAAGGTGTGAATGCCATGCGCTCAGCGGAACGCAGCTTTATTGTGGTTACCCACTACCAGCGTCTGCTCGATTACATCGTCCCGGATTACGTACACGTGCTGGCGAACGGTAAAATCGTGAAATCCGGTGGCAAAGAACTGGCACTGGAACTGGAAGAAAAAGGCTACGGCTGGCTGGAAAATTCAGACAACGGAGCAGAGTGATATGGCGGAGTCTTTTAAGGAAAACCAGCTTGAGCTGGCCAGCAGCAGCCAGTCACTGCCGTTGCTGTCGGCCCTGAACGCACAGGGTCTGACAGCCTTCAGCGCCGCCGCCGTTCCGGACCGGAAAACAGAAGCCTGGAAATACACATCGCTCACCCACCTGACGGCAACGACTTATGCGCCTGCCCCACAGGCCGCACTCAACGGACAACTGCAGCAGGCGGCCAGCATTGATGGCCTGAATGCCGCACGACTGGTTTTTGTGAATGGTTTTCTGAACACCGAACTGTCCGATGCCCTGGCACTGGAACAGGTCACCCTGTTCTCGCAGGCCGATGCGGCACAACAAACCCTGATCAGTGAAAAACTCGGCACTGTGGTCGCACAGGCCAGCGGCAGCAGTCACCTGTTCAATGACCTGAACAACGCCTGCACCCGCGACGGTGTACTGGTTCACGTCGGCAAAAATCAGCAGCTGCAACAGCCACTGCAGATCAGCTGGCTGACCAGCAGCGGCGACAGCGCCTTTGCCGTTAACAGCCGCCTGCTGCTGGTACTGGAAACCGGTGCGGCCGCTACCCTGGTTGAGCAGTATGATTCCGACGACGCTGCACAGGTCAGCTTTACCAACGCCCTGACAGAAATCGTCATCGGTGATAATGCCCGTCTGCAGCATTACCGCCTGCAGCTGATGCAGGAAGAAGCCCTGCATATCGGCAGCACCCATGTCGATCTCGCCCGTGACAGTCAGTACCGGGCCTTCCATCTGGCGCTGGGCTCACGTCTGACCCGTAACGATGTGGTGATTAACCACAATACCGGCGGCTCTCATTCTGAGCTGAACGGTGTGTATATCCCGCAGAATCAGCAACTGGTTGATTTCCACACCTGCATCGAGCACAAGGTGCCGCACTGTACTTCCGATGAAGTGTTCCGCGGTATTATGAATGACAAGGCCAAAGCCGTTTTTAATGGCCGCATTCATATTCACCCGCAGGCGCAGAAAACCCTGGCGGAGCTGAGCAATAAAAACCTGTTGCTGACCAACTCGGCGGAAATCAACACCAAACCCGAGCTGGAAATTTACGCCGACGACGTAAAATGTGCCCACGGTGCAACCGTCGCTCAACTGGAAGAAAAAGGCCTGTTTTATCTGCAGAGCCGCGGCATCAGCAAAAAAGAAGCCGAAGTCATGATGAGCTTCGGTTTTATTAACGAGCTGCTGGATGCCCTGCCGGATGAAGCCATCACCCTGCTGCTGCGCCCGGTACTGGCACGCCGTTTTGGCCGTGATCAGAGTCTGGCACGTCACCTGCTGGATGAAACCCTGGCAGGAGAACCAGCATGAGTGGTTTAAGCGCTGCGGCTCTGCAGGCTATCCGCGCCGATTTTCCGGCCCTCCATCAGGAAGTGAACGGCAAGCCGCTGGTGTATCTGGATAACGGTGCCACGACGCAGAAACCCAGAGCAGTGATTGATGCACTGGTGCGTTATTACGAACATGATAATTCCAATGTTCACCGTGGTGCCCACACCCTGAGTGACCGTGCCACTGAGCAGTTTGAAAATGCGCGCCAGACCGTGCAGCGTTTTATTAATGCCGCCAGAGCAGAAGAAATTATCTGGACCCGTGGCACCACAGAATCCATCAACCTGATCGCAGCCAGCTGGGGACGCACCCACCTGCAGGCCGGTGACCGCATTCTGGTTACCGGCATGGAACACCACGCCAATATCGTGCCGTGGCAGGTGCTGTGCGAGCAGACCGGCGCTGTTCTGCAACCGATTCCGGTGAAGGAAAACGGTGAACTGGATATGGCTGCCTATGCAGAGCTGCTGACCCCGGAAGTGAAACTGGTCTCCGTGGTGCATGTTTCCAATGCACTGGGCACCATTAACCCGGTCGCAGATATTATCCGCCTGGCCCACGATAACGGCGCCAGAGTCATGATCGACGGCGCCCAGTCGGTTGCCCACTGGGACATTGATGTACAGGCGCTGGATGCGGACTTCTTCGCTTTTTCCGGTCATAAACTGTTCGGCCCGACCGGTATCGGCGTACTGTACGGTAAAGCCGGGCTGCTGCAGGATCTGCCACCGTACCAGACCGGCGGTGAAATGATTGAACATGTCAGCTTTGAAAAAACCACCTTTAATGGTCTGCCCTACCGCTTCGAAGCGGGCACACCGAATATTGCCGGCGCCATTGGCCTGGCGGCTGCCATTGATTATCTCAAGGCACAGGACCGGGTCCTGCTGGCGGCCCACGAAGACGCGCTGATGGCAAGATTTGCACAGCGGGCAGAAGAATTCGGTGACCTGCGCATTATTGGTGAGGCTGCCCACAAAGCCAGCGTCTGCAGTTTCCTGCTGCAGGGCGCGCATCCGGCTGACGTCGGCACCCTGCTCGATCAGCAGGGCATCGCTGTCCGTACCGGTCACCACTGTGCCATGCCTGTGCTGGCTCAGTTCGGCGTTCCGGGTACGGTCCGTGCGTCCTTTACTTTCTATAATACGCTGGAAGAAGTGGACGCATTATTTAAAGGGCTTGAGAAAGCCAGAATGTTTTTACTGTGAGGATGGAAGGATGACAACTGAGACCTTTGATCCGAAGAACGCCGCAACCGCCTATGATCCGAATGAAGCACCCAGTGTGTCGATGACGGAAGCTGCCATTGCGCACGTGCGTAAGCAGCTGGTGAAAAACCCGGCGATGAAAGGCATCCGCCTGGGCGTGAAAAAAAGCGGCTGTTCCGGATTCAAATACGATATTGAATTTGTTGAACAGCCTGCCAGCGGCGATCAGATTATTGACGTTGCCGATGATGTTAAACTCTATGTCGCTGCCGATGCCGCACCTTATGTGCGGGGTACCGAGATCGACTTCACCCGGGAAGGTCTGAACAGCACCATTAAGTTTAATAATCCGAATGCGAAGGATCTCTGCGGCTGCGGTGAATCTTTCAGCGTATAATCGCGGTTTTTACTGCCCGGCGGGCAAACTGACAGAGTGACATTATGGAAAAACGCATGGTGGTCGCGCACGCTGAGTGCCCGGCGCGGATGGTACCGTCCGGTACACCGACAACAATTCCGGCCGGCAGTTTTGTCACCATTAATCAGGCGCTGGGCGGCAACTACACCGTTACGGTCAATGGCAATATGGTACGCGTCGATGGTACCGATGCAGCCGCTCTGGGACTGGAAGCAGAAGAAATCACCTTCGCAGCCCATGATGATGGTGTAGTCCGCGAAGAACAGGTACGTCAGGCCCTGCGCACTATTTTCGATCCGGAAATTCCGATCAATCTGCTCGACCTGGGCCTGATTTATGGCGTCGATATCGACGGCCGCCGGGTAAAAATCCGCATGACACTCACCGCGCCGACCTGTGGTATGGGCCCGGTGCTGATTTCCGATGTGAAATACCGCGTGGCCAAAGTACCGAACGTCGAAGCCGTTGAGGTTGAACTGGTATTCGATCCCCCCTGGTCCCGCGACATGATGACCGAAGAAGCGCAGCTGGAAGCCGGTCTGTTTTTCTGATCCTGCCGGCCTCAGCCTGACTGCCCGGTAAAACGGGCGCAGATATACAGCGCTGTAAACGCCACTGCCAGCAATGGCAGCGCCGCCGGCAGATTCAGCAGCGCCAGATCACGCATGCGCACCAGATAACGCGCCTGCAGCGTCAGCTGCACACCGGAAAACGGTGACAGGCACACCCCCAGCCCCCAGCCAAACAACAGCGTCAGCGCGAGCAGATTGGCATTTTCCACATGCGGCGCAAGAATGCCGGCTGCCAGTGCCACGGTGGTCACCGGATGCATACCGGCAATGGCCAGGCCGATCAGAATCAGCAGCGTTGTCCAGGCGGCCAGCACACCGAAATATTCCGGCACCAAACGGATATTAAACGACTCCAGTAACGCCGCCGCCCCGGAAGCCAGTACCGCTGCCGCAAGAAATAACAGCACCTCGCCGGCCATCCCCGGCAGCGCCGACTGCACATGCTGCTGCAGTCGTGCGGCTCCGGCACGCTGTTCACGACTGAGAATCCAGCCCACACTGAAGATCAGCGCCAGCAGCGTCACCAGTGTCAGCACCGGTATTTCCGGCAGTAACAGATGGCCGATGATGACCGCGACCGCCAGCACCACCGGCAACCAGAGGGCAGCAAAGGTCACCGGATACCCTTCAGCCACAGCACTTTCCGGCAGACGCTGCAGTTGCCAGGCGGATACCAGCAGCGCCACCAGTGCCGCCGGCAGGCCGAATATGATCAACGTCCCCAGATGAGCGCCCGGCACCCCGCTGAGAGTAATCCCCATCGAGGCAAAGAAAGGTGACCAGAGAGCGCAGGCACTGAAGCCGCGCAACAGCGTCAGCGCCTGAACCCGGCTCAGCGGGCGGGCCGCCGATAAGCGGTCGCCGGCGATCATGACCGAAGAAATATTCATTACCGTGCCCAGCAGATGGACACCGAACAGGGTCCGCAGCAGTGCACGCTTCCCCTGTGGCAACGGAGCCTGCGGATCCACATTGGCCATGGCGATGAGGCGCAGAAAACTGACCGCCAGCAGCATAGCGGTAATCATCTGATTCCCTTCCACAGCACGCCGCAGAAATTGCGGACTGCTGCCGCGCCATTCGCCGACCGCCAGACACAACAGGCCGATGCCGAGTAAAATACCGATCTGCCATAACTGCGCCCGGCGCAGGTTCGGGATCAGCAGCCCCCCCACCAGCCAGATCAGCACGCCCGGTAACAGGGAAGACACTGCCGCCGAAAAAACGGCCAGTAATGTGGTCAGGATAACGCCCACCAGCAGCCAGCCGGCCAGCCGGTTACGCAGGGACAAAACTGAATTCATAGCGGTTCCGCAGAGGGAGGCAATGGCCGGAAATACATACGCTGGTCTGTTGCAGACCCGCTCCGGCTGCCTGCTGAAATATTGTCAGGCGGAGTTTAACACAGCGCCCGCCCGGCACCGACAGGTCAGGCGCTGCAACCGTGAATTGCCCGGCAGGCAGTCACCTCAGGCGTCGGGTTCTTCCGTTCCCGGCGGATTCAGGTCCAGCAGATAATGGCCGAATACTTTGCCGGCTTTCAGGTCCACCACAATCACCATGGCAACGCCCTGATACTGGCTGTTAATCAGCACGTGCTCATAATCATCACCCATGCGGTAAACATGGGTTACGTTACCGTCACGGCAATCGGCAACGCCAAAATCTTCCGCCGGGATAGCTTCCACGTACTGCCAGAAATCCAGCGGTGGCGCACCATTTTCTACCCGCAGAGGGGCGAATTGGGTGGCTTTGAATTCTTCATCGGTCAGTTTTCTGGTTTGCATTAAAACAGGCTCTTTAATTTATCTTTGGCTTTTTGCTTCAGCGCATCTTCTTTCGCTTTGGCTTTTTCTTCTGCTTCACGTTTCTGCTGGGTTTCATAATCTTCCAGCTTCGCGGACGCCATTTCCTGCAGTGCATCCGCTTTATCCGACAATGAGCCATCCAGCTCATTCAGCTGCTGCAGTTCATCGGCATAATCACCGGTATAAGCCTGCAGTTTTTCCTGCAGCTGTTTCTGCAGCCGCGCTTCCAGTTCTGCCTGCTTCTGATTCAGGCGGCGGCTGAAGGCCGCACTGAGCTGACGATCGAGATCCGATCCGAAACGCACATCCGGACTGCGGAAATCGCCGCCGGCACTGGCATTCACATCAAAGCGGTCGATACTGGCCAGCGCTGCGACCAGCTCCTGCGCCAGTGTGGTTTTGCTCTTACTGGCAAAAGCAGCGGCGCCGAACTGGGCATCCGCTTTGGCATTCAGCTTGCCACCACTGACCACCGCCAGCCCCTGTACCTGCACCAATGATGAGGTCATGCGGGTATCCGCCAGCCCCAGATTCATATCCTGCACCTGCCAGTCTTTAACCGTCAGGGTCAGACTGTCATTACCCGGGCTGCTGCGGTGATCGAGCACAATATCCGCCGTCAGCTCTTCAACCTGTTGCAGGCCGGAACCATTCACCAGAATATGTGCCGGCCGGCCGAGCACCGCCTGCTGGTGTGTAATATCCTGCGCCGTGATCAGCAGCTTGCCGCCCGGCAGCGTAGCGCTGATACGGGCATTGCGCAGCAGGAATTCCGGCCACGGATCCGCCGACGGGAAATGCACAAAACGGCCGTCACGCAGACGCTCTTCGCTGGCCAGCGCCGCACTGTCACCATCGGCGGAAGATGACAGATAAGGCTGAATCTTTTCATACCAGTACAGGGCCTGACGGGCCCACTCCCCGGCCTGATCACCGAACAGCAGCGCCGTTACATTGGCAGCACCACCGGCATTCAGCTGATATTTGCTGCGGATGGAAGCCATATCTTCCGCGGGCGCTGATCTGAGATCGGTCAGGCGGGCGGCGATATCGGTGCGTGCATCGGCGATAGCTTGCTTGGCTGCCGCTACCGCGGCCTTGTCAGCAGCAAAGCGTTTTTTCAACGCATCCAGTTTTGCTTTGCGTTCCTTAAAATCGTCAACCGAGGTCAGTTTTTCTCCGGTCAGTGCCTGCAGTTCCGCCTGATAAGCGGCCAGCGCATCATTATCCGGCACCCCTTCCAGCGCCGCATCAACCGCTGCCCGATTGGTTTTGTAACTCTGCTGGAAGGCTGCACCGGCCGCTTCCGTTTGCAGATTTTCCCGGGCAAGAATCTCATCCGCGGACGGCAGTTCCGCCACACTGAGGACTTTGTCCTGCAGTGATGATTCCTCCGCTGCGCTGTCTGTGCTGTCCGTTTTCGCCTTTTTTTCCAGTGCGCCGGATGTCTGGCGTGCGGTACCGAACTGCAGACCATCGACACTCAGATCGCGGATAATGGCTTTGCCGAGAAACAGCGGGGCAATATCGACGGCGGCGGTGGCAGAAGAAAATTCCAGCGCATTCTGCATCGGCTTCCGGGCATCGGCGACGGTCACCTGCTGCAGAGTAAAACCGAAAGGACTGAAGGTCAGGGAGACATCCCCAACATCCACCCGTGCCCCGGCAATCTCCGAACCGGCGCTTTCCAGTGACCACTTAACCAGTGGGCCGGCAGCGAAGGCAAAAAATACCGTCAGCAACACGGCAATAACAATAAAGGCGGCCAGACCTGACCAGCGGATCCATTGCTTCATGGTCTTACTCCGCAAATGATTTATACAGATTGTAGAATTTGCTGGCCTTCAGTACCTGTGTCACTTTCAGGCGGCTGACCCAGTTCAGCACCCGCTCACGGTACAGCCTGATCAGCACCCGGCTCAGCATAAACAGCGGCACAAAAGCGAGCAGACCAATCACCAGTCCGCCCAGTACCAGCGAATGATTGAAGGCCGCTATGCGCCAGAAATCACTCTGGTACAGGCTGGTCCAGGTATCCTGCAGCCCCGGATTGGTCAGCAGGCTTTCTCCCAGCCGGGCGGCATAAGGATCGGTAAACCAGGCCAGCAGCGAAAAAGCGGCCACAGCAACCAGAAAGGCACTCAGATTAATCCGCAGAATCAGCACCAGCAGCAGAATCAGCGCGTTATGCAGACTGAACATCGGGGTCAGGGCAACAATCAGTGCCAGTGAAAAAGCCAGTGCAATCTGGCCCGGCGCCGATTCGGAATTCAGCGCTTTCAGCAGTTTGGCCAACATACTCAACATAATGCGTTCCCGGCATGAAATGATGGCGCCACTATAACAACTATCGGTGGCAGGATTAAACATTCTCAGCCTGCCACAGAAGAGCCGGCCGCCCTGTTTCTGTCACCGGAATGTCATCTGCCGGACATCGGAACTGTGTATCACGGTATTGTGTTCTGCGGCCTGTTATCCGCCGCTGTCACGGGTCATTTCCGGCGGCCGCTCAGCCCGGCGGATTAGTCGCATATATGCAACGATCCGTCATCCAGCTGCGACAGACTGTCCACACAAATTACGGTGTGTAAAGTGCTGAACGCTGATAAATCGGTGAGTTTGTCTGTTTTACTGACCACAACGACAGGGTTATTATTCCAGCAGTATCAACAATCCATTCCGCCGTGTTTAACTAGTCAGACCCCCTTCAAACGGCTATAAAGTTAGCCTTGGGTCTTTATGGATATGACTCTCATTTTCCCCCTGATTATCAGGTGGGTCAGTCCACCTGAACGACTATCGATACTCTGCGTAACCGCCATTTTAATAATGAGGACATTATGGGAACACATATGACAAGCTTCCGTCTCCGGCTGGCAGCCGTCACCGGTCTGGTGCTGATGGCACTGGCTGGCTGCAGTGAGCAACAGGGCGGCGCCGCACCCGGTGCGCAGTCTCAGCCGCCGGCCGTTGGCGTCGTCACAATGAGCAGCGAACGTCTGGAACTGACGGATACCCTCCCCGGCCGGGTCTCTGCATACCGTACAGCAGAAATCCGTCCTCAGGTAAACGGTATTATCCTCAAACGTTTCTTCGCCGAAGGCGCCTACGTGAAAGAGGGTGACAAGCTTTATCAGATTGATCCGACGCTGTACAAAGCCAACGTCGAAAGTGCAAAAGCCCAGCTGGCTGTTGCCAAGGCCAACGCCTACGCTGCCAATCTGACCGCCAAGCGTTATAAGGAACTGGCCACCAAATCAGCCATCAGTGCGCAGGAAGTGGATGATTCCGAAGCCAATGCCAAACAGGCAGATGCTCAGGTCAAAGCTGCTGAAGCTGCTCTGCGCACCGCGGAAGTCAACCTTGGCTATACCGAAATTACCGCGCCGATTTCCGGTGTGATCAGCCGCTCCACTATTACTGAAGGTGCACTGGTCTCTGCCCAACAGGCCAACCCACTGACGGTTATCCGCCAGCTGCAGCCTGTGTATGTCGATATCAAACGCCCGGCTGCCTCCCTGATCCGCATGAAAAACCCGGACCTGTCCCGCGACGTTACCGTCGAACTGGATGACGGCACGCCGTTCGGTGAAACCGGCAAGCTGCAGTTTGCCGATGCCAGTGTCGATGAAGGCACCGGCAGTGTGAACGTGCGGGTTCTGTTTGAAAACAAAGACAATACCCTGTTACCGGGTATGTTTGTCCGTGCTCAGGTACCCAGCGCCCTGATTGAAGAAGCAGTACTGGCTCCACAGGCTGCCGTTGTCCGTCAACCAACCGGTGAAACCGTCGTCTATCTGGTTGATGACAATAATCAGGTTCAGATTCACAACGTGAAAGTGACCCGCGCGATCGGTGATAAATGGCTGGTGCAATCCGGTCTGCAGGTTGGTGACCGGGCGATTATCAGTGGCCTGCAGAAACTGCAGATGATGCAGCGCATGATGCCGCCGGGCGCCCCTCTGGTTGTTAACCCAGAAGAAGCCACACGTTAAGGAGAGCCCTGAACCATGGCTAAGTTTTTTATCGACAGGCCCGTATTTGCCTGGGTGATCGCCATCCTGATCATGCTGGCCGGGGTAATGTCTGTACTGAATCTTCCGATTCAGCAGTATCCGACGATTGCGCCGCCGTCCGTGCGCATCGTGGCAACCTACCCGGGTGCGTCCGCCGCCACGCTGGAAGAAAGCGTGACACAGGTGATCGAACAGAACATGACCGGGCTGGACAACCTGCTGTACATGCAGTCCACCAGCAGCAGTGCCGGTCAGGCCACCATCACCCTGACCTTTGCTCCGGGTACCAATCCTGACATCGCTCAGGTACAGGTGCAGAATAAACTGCAGCTGGCTGAGGCTCTGCTGCCACAGGCTGTGACCCAGCAGGGTGTCAGCGTGACCAAGGCATCAACCTCGTTCCTGATGGTGGTCGGTCTGATTTCCAAAACCGGAAAAATGACCCGGGCAGACATCGCGGACTACGCCAACAGTTATATCAAGGACCCTCTGTCACGGACATCCGGCGTCGGTGAGCTGCGGATATTCGGTTCCCAGTACGCCATGCGTATCTGGCTGCAGCCGGAAAAACTGAATGCTTACAATCTGACCCCGGTGGACGTTACCAGCGCTATCAGCGTACAGAACAACCAGTTCCCGGCCGGTCAGCTGGGTGGTATGCCCGCCATTCAGGGGCAGGCGATTAACGCCACGATTATTGCTCAGAGCCGTCTTGAAGCCCTGGAAGAATTCGAAAACATTCTGCTGAAAGTGAACACCGACGGTTCCCAGGTGCGGGTTAAAGATGTGGCCCGGGTTGAGCTGGGCGCAGAAGATTATTCAGTGATCGGTGAATTCAACGGCAAACCGGCCAGTGGTATCGGTATTCAGCTGGCCAGTGGCGCTAACGCTCTGGATACCGCCAAAGCCGTGCGGGCAAAAATTGCCGAACTGGAACAGTTTTTCCCGACCGATCTGAGCGTGGTTTTCCCTTATGACACCACACCATTCGTGCAGATTTCCATTGAAGAAGTGGTCAACACGCTGATCGAAGCCGTGGTACTTGTATTCCTGGTGATGTACCTGTTCCTGGGTAACTTCCGTGCCACCCTGATTCCAACCATTGCCGTCCCGGTGGTACTGCTGGGTACCTTCGCCGTGATGGAAGCCTTTGGTTACAGTATCAACACTCTGACTATGTTCGGTCTGGTACTGGCCATTGGTCTGCTCGTGGACGATGCCATCGTGGTGGTGGAAAACGTTGAGCGGGTAATGGATGAAGACGGCCTGCCACCGAAAGAAGCGACCAAAAAATCCATGGAGCAGATTACCTCTGCCCTGGTCGGTATTGCTCTGGTGCTGTCCGCGGTATTTGTCCCCATGGCCTTTATGGCCGGTTCTACCGGTGCCATTTACCGTCAGTTCTCACTGACCATTGTCTCGGCCATGGCGTTGTCGGTACTGGTGGCTCTGATTCTTACCCCGGCCCTGTGTGCCACCATCCTGAAACCGGCTCATAAAGGAGATCTGGAAAGCCAGAAAGGTTTCTTCGGCTGGTTTAACCGTTTCTTCCACAAAGCCACCAACGGCTACGTCAGTTCCGTCAGCGGTACGGTCAGCCGGCCGGTGCGTATGGTGCTCATTTATGCCGCCGTACTGGCCGTACTGGCCGTGCTGTACATGCGCCTGCCGACCTCCTTCCTGCCGGAAGAAGATCAGGGCGTACTGATTACACTGGTGCAGCTGCCGGAAACCGCCACCATGGAGCGCACGCAGGACGTGATGCATAAAATGCAGAAACACTTCCTCAACGATCCGGGTGTGGAATCCATCTTTACGGCTTCCGGTTTCAGCTTTGCCGGTATGGGTCAGAACATGGGTCTGTCCTTCGTTAAACTCAAGCACTGGGATGAGCGGCAGACGCCGGACGTATCAGTCGGCGCAATCATCGGCCGGGCTTACGGCGCACTGGGTCAGATTAAGGAAGCAACGATTTATACCATCAACCCCCCTCCGATTCCGGAACTGGGTGTGGCTTCCGGCTTCAACCTGATGCTGCAGGACCGCAACAATCAGGGCCATGAAGCGCTGATGCAGGCCCGTAATATGATGCTCGGTATGGCCTCACAGGACCCGCGCCTCACTCAGGTGCGTCCGAACGGTATGCCGGATGCGCCAATTTTCCGCATCGATATCGACTTCGAGAAAGTGAAATCGCTGGGTCTGAATATCGCCGATGTGAACAATACCCTGAGCACTGCCTGGGGTGGCTCGTACGTGAACGACTTTATCGACCGCGGCCGGGTGAAGAAAGTGTATGTTCAGGCGGATGCGGCGGCACGTATGCTGCCGGAAGATCTGGAAAAATGGTATGTGCGTAACAACCATGGTGACATGGTGCCCTTTACTGCCTTTGCCTCTACCCGCTGGGATTACGGTTCACCACAGCTGGAACGGTATAACGGTGTGCCTGCGGTGAACATCCAGGGGGCCGCCGCACCGGGTTACAGTACCGGTGATGCCATGCTGGCAATGGAAGAAATGGCGGCCAAACTGCCACCGGGCTTTGGCCTGGAATGGACCGGCCTGTCGTATCAGGAACGCCAGTCCGGCTCTCAGGCGCCAATCCTGTATGCTCTTTCGCTGCTGGTTGTATTCCTCTGTCTGGCTGCACTGTATGAAAGCTGGTCGGTGCCGTTCTCCGTTATTCTGGTAGTGCCGCTGGGTATTATGGGTGCACTGATTGCTGCCACCGGACGCGGTCTGAGCAATGACGTTTACTTCCAGGTCGGCCTGCTGACCACCATTGGTCTGTCGGCGAAGAACGCCATCCTGATCGTGGAGTTTGCCAAAGCACTGGTCGAACAGGGTAAAGGCCTGCTGGAAGCCACCATGGAAGCAGCCCGTATGCGTCTGCGTCCGATCATTATGACCTCGCTGGCCTTTATTCTGGGGGTAACACCGCTTGCCCTCAGTACCGGTGCCGGCGCCATGAGCCGTCAGGCCATCGGTACCGGGGTGATCGGCGGCATGCTGGCTGCCACCTTCCTGGCGATTTTCTTTGTCCCGCTGTTCTACGTTCTGGTTATGAAACTGACGTGGAAACTGCGCGGCATCAAACACGACTGATCGCCCGCCCTTCACTGCCCGGCATCCGCCGGGCAGTTTTATTTTCCCCTCCCCTGCACGCTTCTTTCCCCGTGATTGTTATTCCAGCGGAAAATTAGTGAGAACAGGCCTGATACGCACGGATAAAGCCTTGCATTCACTGGCCTGACAGCACTAACCTTTGGCCAGTAATGTCTAAAACAACAATAATAAGGACTCACCTATGATGCGTATCCTTCTGTTCACGCTGATATCACTGCTGTGGCTGCCGGCACAGGCCATCACGGTCAGTGATATTGATGTGCCCGATATTTCCCCAGCGACTGCCAGCTCACCGGAAATGCTGTTACGCGGTGCCTCGGTACGCCGGGTATATGGCTTTGTGAAAGTGTATGTCGGTGCCCTGTATCTGCAGGATAACTCCATTACCGATGATCTGATTGTCAGCACAGATAATGCCCGCCGGATGGTGTTTTATGTCACCTCAGCCCGGGTCAGTGCACGGCGTTTTACCAATGCTATTCAGGATGGCCTGTCGATTAATATCAGTAAGGAACAGATGCTCGCCATGAGCGACCGGGTGGAAAAACTGGTCAGCCTGTTCGACCATAAATTTGTTGAAGGCACTGTCGGTTATATTGAATGGGTACCGGCCAGACAATATTCACGCATTGTGATTGATGGCCAGGAACGTGGCACTGTACCCGGCAAAGATCTGAATGATGCACTGCTGAAAATCTGGATCGGCGAGCACCCGGTCAGCGAACGTTTCCGCGAACAGGTACTGGGTCACCGGGACTGATCAGTCACAGTAACGTCTGACCCGCTTTTTCAGAGCCTCACGCCTTGCCAGCCGTTTCTGCAGACTGGCAAGCCGTGTTGAGGTGTATTTGCCTGACTGATGCTGGCGCAGATCAAGCCGGGCCTGGCGGCACTTTTCTTCACGCCGCTGTGCAGCCGCACGGGCTTTCTGTTCCTTTTCCCAGGCGGCTTTTCTGCGTGCTTTCTCTTCCCGCGTCTCTGCTGCGTAATCACGTTGCGGGTATAAGGCTTTCAGCGGTACAGACTCATATTCACTGCCCGCCGGTGGCTGGTATTTTTCTGCGTTTTTAACCGGCCGGTCGGAAAAATGTACGTGTCCCTGCGCGTCGGTCCAGCGATATATTTCACCGCCACTGCAGACGGTTGCCAGCAGCCAGAATGCTGCAGTCATTAACGGAGTTTTCATAAACGCGTCCCTGCGTTAATCGTTACGGTTTTTTATTCTTCGATGAACAGAGTTTTGACCAGCAACTGTACTGACTGACGACCACGGAATTCATTCACATCCAGCTGGAACACACACTGCACACGATCAGCCGCCTGATCCGGCCAACGGCTGACATCCACATTGAACCAGATTGCATCCAGTGCCAGATCGGAACCCCGTGGCTGTAACACCATTTTCAGATGCCGTTCGCCGACAATGCGCTGCTGTATCAGGCGGAAATGACCGTCAAACAGCGGTTCCGGGAACGCCTGCCCCCAAGGGCCGCCCCAGCGCAGCTGCTGCGCCAGCTCAAGACTGTATTCGGCTACCGACAGGCTGCCGTCACTGTCCAGCTGCTGCTGCAGTTGCGCCTGACTCAGATGGCTGCGGCAGACCTCATCAAACAGACGGGAAAACTCGTCCAGCCCATCGGCCGCCAGCGTCAGGCCGGCGGCCATGGCATGACCACCGAATTTTTTCATCAGCTGCGGCGCCCGTTTGTGTACTTCATCCAGCGCGTCACGCATATGCAGGCCCGGAATGGAGCGGGCTGAGCCTTTCAGCCAGCCATCACTGTCGGCAGCCAGCGCAATCACCGGCCGGTGTACCTTCTCTTTGATGCGCGAAGCCAGAATACCGATCACACCCTGATGCCAGTCAGGCTGATACAGACACAGGCCAACCGGCAGATTATCTCCGGCCTCAAAGCGGCTCAGATAGCGTTGCGCTTCTTCCTGCATCCCCTGTTCAATACTGCGCCGGTCACGGTTCATATCGTCCAGAACCTGCGCCAGCTTCAGCGCCTGCTGCGGATCGTCAGTCAGCAGGCATTCAATACCCAGTGACATATCGTCCAGCCGCCCCGCCGCATTCAGACGCGGTCCGATCGCAAAACCGAAATCGGATGCCACAACCCGGGACGATTCCCGTCCGGCCACCTGCAACAGTGCGAGAATGCCGGCAGACGCGTAACCGGCGCGGATACGGCGCAGCCCCTGCTCAACCAGAATGCGGTTATTGTGATCCAGCGGCACCACATCCGCCACCGTCGCCAGCGCCACCAGATCCAGTAACTGTGCAAGGTTAGGAGCGGGCTCCGCCAGCAGTCCCCTGGCTTTCATTTCAGCCCGCAGGGCCAGCATCAGATAAAAAACCACGGTGCAGCCGCAGGCCGCCGGTGAGGGAAAATCACAGCCCGGCTGATTGGGGTTCACAATAGCTGCCGCCGCCGGCAGGGTGGCCCCCGGCAGATGGTGATCCGTTACCAGCACCGGAATGCCGGCCGCTGCCGCCTTATCAATGCCATCGTGGGAAGCAATGCCATTATCCACCGTCATAATCAGATCCGGCGTCATGGTCAGTGCCACGTCCACCAGCTCCGGCGACAGTCCATAGCCAAAGTCGAAGCGATTGGGTACCAGATAATCAATATTTTCGGCTCCCAGCATATGCAGAGCCCGGATTGCCAGTGCAGTACTGCTGGCGCCGTCGACATCGAAATCGCCCACAATCAGCAGACGGCGCCCGGCCGTGACCACCGGCAGTAACAGCTCAACCGCCTGCGCAATGCCTTTCATCGTCTGGTAGGGCAGCAGAGACTGCAGCCCCAGTTCCAGCTGCCGGTTATCGGTAATGCCGCGCGCGGCATACACTCGCTGCAGTACCGGATGCACCCCCGGCAGAGACCAGGAGGAAGGAAGGGAACGCTGACAGATTCGGGTCATATTCAGGACAGAAAAACGAGGAGAAAGGCCGTATCCTAACACGAAGCGCTGCGCTTATTCCGCCGGGCGGATACGGACAAAACGGGCAAAGCGCGGCAGACCATGTTCGGTCAGCCCGTTATAGGAAAATGTAATCCGGGTTCCGCGGGCAGGCGGGTGATCCCGTTCATCATCGCTGAAGCCGGTACCAATGCGGAATTCCCGGCCATCATCCATGCGTACCAGCAGCGAACCCATGGCCCCCAGGTATTTTCCTTCCCCCGGAACGTGTCCGACCACCACCGCTTCGTCATCCTGCACCAGTTTCAGTTTCAGCAGATCGTCCGAGCGCTTCGCCTGATAAAGTGACGCTGCCCGGCGCAGCATCAACCCTTCCCCACCGCCGGCAGTAATCTGTTGCAGGTGCTGCTGCAGCTCCTGTTCACCGCTGATACGGGTCTGCTCCAGCGCTTTCAGGCTCGGGCTTTTCTGCTGGGCAATCAGGGTCCGCAAGACCCACAGGCGCTCGCTGTACGGCGCGGCCAGCTGCGGCAGATCAAATGCCATGTATTTTACCCGCAGCCAGTCATCATCTTCCGCCTTATGACGACGGACCAGACCGCTGACAAAGGCAAATTCACCACGGCCGGCCCACAACTCACCATCAAGAGGTGTATCGTCAGGTAAAGAAGCAAGAAACCAGGCCGGTGCGCGGATCTGACGGCCACTGCGAGTCAGTAATTGCCGGCCATTCCAGTAAGCGCGGACACCATCCAGCTTTTCACTGACGAAGTAAGCACTGACATCAATACCCGATTCAAAGGTTTTCGCCAGCATCAGTGGCGGCGCGACGGGGCTGGCGGCAGCCAGTGAAAAATGCGGCCAGGCGAGTGCCAGCAGCATAACCAGAATTACCACGTATTCCATGGCGTCGTCCTCCCTGAACCTCACCATCGCGCAGTCAAACAATTATCGTCAGCTGTGCCCAGTCACTGACAAAAATTTCAGACTTTTTGCGGACACCGTCTTGACTAAAAGCCGGCATCCCGGAATCCTTTTACCCGAATTCAGCAGACTTTTTTCACTATGTTTTTTTATTTACTCGGTCTCGGCAGCAATATCCGTCCGGATGACAATATGAGCACTGCACTGGAGAAAATTGCACAGTTAGGTGAAGTCTGTTCTGTTTCTGAACGCGTCACCACGGCACCGGTTGGTGATACCTTTCACGGTGAATTCAGAAATCAGATGGCGGTTCTGAAATCGGATTTATTACCCGGCCGGTTAAAGCAGCGTCTGCAACAGATTGAGGTACAGCTTGGCCGGGAACCCAAAAGCCCGGCACGCAAAACCAAAGACCGCACTATCGATATTGATATTCTCGGCCAGGCCAGCGATGCCGACAGCTGCCGCAGCCTGCCACTGGAAGAGAGTTACTTCAGTGCCGCTGCCCGCCACTGGCCTCAGGACGAAAACGTCTGATCATAGCGGTTAGCAACAAAGCGCCCGCCATCCACACGCATCACCGTGCCACTGACAGCCTCCGCCGCCAGCAGATAATCACAGGCCTGAACAATAGCGCCGTAACCCAGCTCCCTGCCGATCAGCGACTGTGACAGTACCATGTTGCGGTAGGAGTCACTGTGTTCAGGCAGAAACTGAATGGGCCCTGGCTGAATCACATTGACCCGCACCCTTCCGGCCAGCCGCTGCGCCATACTCAGAGACCAGTTCTGCAGGCCCGCCTTGGCAGCGCAATAGGCTGAAAAACGCTGATTGGGAATATCCGCATATATATCACTGATGCTGATCATCGCCGCCCCCTCAGCCCAGCTGTCTGACAGGGCTGCAGTTATCCGCGCCGGCGACGTGACATGCACCTGCTGATGCAGCGCAAAATGCGCAGCCAGATCTTCAGCCACGGCATCCGGAATAAAGCAGGATGCATTATGAATCACCGCATCAAGCGGGCCAGCTTGCACCAGCCGGGCACACAGGGCAGAAACAGATGCCTGATCCGCCAGATCGGCCTGCAACTGCGTCAGCGCCGGGTGCGGCTGCAGTTCAGAGCGGCTGTTGTAATGCGCAATGACTTCCCAGCCCTGCTGCAGATAATGCTCCGCCAGTATCCGTCCCAGACGGCGACCGGCGCCGGTAATGAAAATTCTGGCCACAAGACCTCCGCCACGAATAAAAACTGCAGATTACTGAGCCGATGTCCCGCCATCAACCGGAACCAGAGCACCGGTCATAAAACTGGCATCCTCAGACGCCAGAAAAGCCACCACTCTGGCCACCTCGTCTGCTCTGGCCACCCGCCCCAGCGGAATATCCGTGGCTTTCGTCCATTCTTTTTCCGGTACCCCCGCAGCCGCGAGCACCCCGTGCAGCATAGGCGTATCCGTATCTCCGGGACATACGGCATTAATACGGATGCCATCGGCGGCATAATCCAGTGCTGCGGAGCGGGTCATCTGCGCCACCGCTGCTTTTGACACACTGTACGCCAGGGCACCTTTTGCTCCCATCAGGGCCCAGTCTGACGCAATATTCACGATGGCACCGCTCTGCTGAGCCAGCATTACCGGCAACACCGCCCTGGTCATACGGAACACCGACGTAACATTGATATTCATAGTTGCCAGCCAGTCGTCATCCGAACAATCAAGAACGGACCCCTTAAGCAGAATACCGGCATTATTCACCAGCACATCAATGCGGCCGGATAACGCCAGCGCCTGCTCCGCAATAACAGCAGCAGCGCCCTCTTCAGCAAGGTCAGCGGCAATAAATACCGCCCGGTTATGCGGGCCGGATAACGCCGCAGCAATTTCCTGCCCTTTCTTTTCATTCCTGCCACTCAACAGCAGATCAGCGCCACGCTGCTGTAATTCATGGGCAATGGCCAGACCAATACCAGAAGTCGCACCGGTCACCACACAGACTTTTCCTGCCAGATTCATCGCTTTCACCAAAGAATTTATCGTGATTACGACTTTATCACCGGCAGCAAAGCTGAATGAAATATGCCGTGGTCAACGGTGACAAAAACTGCTGATTGTCCGCTACGGAAAGTGACACAGAAGGCAGTAAATACAATCAAACCGCCAGCGTTGATATTGCAGTGCGCTCTGGAAATAACCTGCTTATAAAAAGCCTGCCATGAAAGCTGGCTTTTCAATGAGCAGCAGGATCTGAACAGGCAGGCCTCCTGCTACGACCGTCCAGGTCGCTCTTCGGACAGGCCCGGATAGCAGGCAATAAAAAACCCAGCATAAGCCGGGCTTTTAAATTTTGGTTGCGGGAGCAGGATCTGAACGGGCAGGCCTCCTGCTACGACCGTCCAGGTCGCTCTTCGGACAGGCCCGGATAACAGGCAATAAAAAACCCAGCATAAGCTGGGCTTTTAAATTTTGGTTGCGGGAGCAGGATCTGAACGGGCAGGCCTCCTGCTACGACCGTCCAGGTCGCTCTTCGGACAGGCCCGGATAACAGGCAATAAAAAACCCAGCATAAGCTGGGTTTTTAAATTTTGGTTGCGGGAGCAGGATCTGAACGGGCAGGCCTCCTGCTACGACCGTCCGGGTCGCTCTTCGGACAGGCACGGATAACAGGCAATAAAAAACCCAGCATAAGCTGGGCTTTTAAATTTTGGTTATGAGAATTACGACCAGAGATCATCGCATGCATTCTTAAAGTGCGCAAAACTAGCTAAATAGCCGCTTTAAGCCACTTTCCAGCCCTGCCGTTTTCAGGTACAACTACATCCCAGAACGTCATTTATCGATTTTGGTGGCACACGGGACTCGCGATTCAGGCCACCATCCAGGACCCTAGGGGTACGGAATTGGGCACAGAATCTCTCGCCAGCAGCAGCTCAGAAAGACCATCAACCCGCCCCTACGCTGGGCATATCAGAGAGCATCTGATCCCCTATTTCGAATGGGCCGATCGCCACAATCTGCTGACAGAGGCTCTGCTCGTCCATCAGCTGTTGGGACTGAACAGTACGAAAAGTGCCTCCACTAACATGACGACTCTGGCTGATGAGTTCAATGATCCGGAGTCGCGTTTGATACTGAATAACTGGCTCAACGAACCAGTGGTGGATTCATTGGTGCGATTCGCTACTGCAGTCAGCAGGGACACTGCAATCCAAAAGCGATTTCCTGCGGTAGGCCATATGGGTTCAACGAAGCGCAATCGTGATGAATTCAAATATCCCACCCAACACACGCTGCTATTGCTGATCAATCCGTTACATCACTCCACAGATCCGGACATCACGAGTCTTCGCCGTCAATTCAGGCTATGGCTGACCATTCAGGACGCTATTCGTCTGGTGGATCATGGTTATCACGGCGATCAAAAACTGGTACCACTAATTCGCTCATACGTTCTCGGTAGTGAAGACGGAGAAAAATGGGCAATTATTGACTCGCTGCTAGCGCGCACACGGATCGAGCAGAAGCGTTACGAGCTGTCATTCTGTGGGTTCAGTTTTGCTCTGCAGGCTGCCGCCAAATTCCAGCAAGCCAATAGAATCCAGCCGTCCGGTAAAGCTGAGGCCGATTTCCTCCATCGGGTGTTGGCGGTGGCTGCCGGCGAACTGCATCCTCCGGAAGCAAAACCCGGCTCAATCTCTACAACGCCTCCCAGCATTCTGGCCAGGTTGCGCCAGCAACCCATCCTGCAATGGCTGACGACTCCCAGTAATGACGACACCCCGGTAGAGATTCCACTGGCAGAACCGCCATCAGCCGATACGGATAGCCCCGACGACGAATCCGATCTGTTATTGCTGGTTCCGGTCGAACCTCGCGAGAGCCATGCCCGTAAAACGTTATCGGCGAACAGTGTATTTTTGCAGACGGCAGCTGCGGCTAATTTCCTGCCATGGGAATGGGAAACACCTCTGCCAACTGAACGCGACGAGCTGCAGCAATGGATCAACACAACACTGAGCTCAACGCAGACGGTCGATGCACTGGGGGCCGCCATCTGCTGGCTGGCGTGCCATACCGGTCGCTCATTACGACTGACACTGGGATTTTACATTCAGGATGAGCCGACTGATGACTGGGCCATCAGTCCCGATGGTCGGCGGTTACATAAAAAGGTCACTCGCCGTCAGAACGCTTGGCGTCCGAACGATGCTCAACGGGAGCTGGTTACCCCGTTTATGGATATGCTGGAGTTTGAGCTACCACCACCTGTGACTGAGGCACTGGTACGCGCAGGCCTGGCAGTTCGAGCACAGTACCATTCCCTGCAGGATGCCTGGGTCGCATTAGCGGACGAGCAAGCTGTGGATTCGTGGTTTAATCAAGCTCTTCCCCAGCCACTGCAACGTCTGACGGGCGGTAAATTGCTGGGTTTCAATGCGCTGACTGTTTTTGAGCGCACCGGAGACCACTATCTGGCCCGGATAATGAGCGCTCACCCTCGCTCAGGATTACCGGGAGGCTGTGGCTACTCCGCCTGGGACATTAAAGCCATTGAACGCGGTACCGATTTAACGCCAGCCGATGCTCTGAAAGAACAGCCCGATGATACCCATGTACTGGGCAGCTTACTGGCTGCTCAGGAGCCGTTATTGGCCGACATGATTGAACGGGCAAACCGGATGTTGCGCCAGCCTGCCGACTCACTGGCACAGGCACACAACCGCATCGCGATCTATGTGGTCACTGCGCTGTATGCTGCGACCGGCAGCCGTTATCTGAGCGATCCGTTCGAACAACCGGGCTGTCTGGATCCGGTGCGGGGTCTTGTATTTATTAACGATAAATCCGATGACGCCAGCCACGATGGCCGGATAGTACCGCTGCCCACTGGTATCTCTGCATTAGTTAAACAGTATCTGGCACATCTGCAACAACTGGCCGCAGGACTGGCGAATGTTCGTCCACGTCTGGCCAGCGCCATCCGGGGAATGCTGTCCGGCGAGGCGGCGGAACTGCCGCTGTTTTTTACGCTCAGCGAGGAGCTGTGCTGGAATAGTATGAATGCAAACGAGGTGCCGGGGGCTGATCTGTTTGCCTGGCCGCTACCCAACAACCTGTTCCGCCACCGCTATGCACAACAGCTGCAAAAGTTACAGGTACATCCGGAGGTAATTGACGGCTGGATGGGACATTCGGAGCGGCATGCACACACCTGGGGTGACCGTTCACCCCGCTGCTGGATAGATGATGCTGAACAGTACCGCGATGCCATTGAGCGGGCATTTAATGCGCTGCCGTTTTTAACCGAACTGCCAACCACGGCGATACCCGATTATTCAGCGGTGTCAGACGCTATATCCGGTGATACTCCTGAGCTCTGGACGCGTCGGCTATTTGGTGCAGAACAGCGTAAGCGACAACGCCGCATCACACTGAACAAAGCGATTAAAACAGCGCGCGCTGAAATCGATGCAGTGGCCAAACAAAGGCCTCTGTCAGAGTTGAGCGCCGATGAGATTCAGCGACTGATCGGACAAATGCTGTCGGGCAAACAGCAGATCGGCCACCATTTTGCGGCGGTGCGGTTAAATGTGCTGCGTAAGCTGCTGGTGCAAGATGGCGGTGATCATCAGTTCGTATTAAAACGCTACCCGGTACCGGTATTGCGGGAACCTAATCCCCTGAAGCCCAGTGTCATAAAAAGCCTCGGATTATTGCCGCGACTGCAGGAATGGGCGCAGAGCATCACCAACATCAGCACAAAAACAGGCCGAAGCGATGCCGCCGTACTGGGTGGATTATTGCTGGCGATCCAGAAACGCATCGGCTATGAGCGTCTTTTGAACGATGTGATGCAGGGTTTGAATTTCCGAATCGTTCAGCACCAGCGGCGCAATTATCTGGAATATTCTGAAGAGCTGGAACAGGACAATCTGCACGCGCCCGTGCAACGTCATGAGGTGAGCTATCGGGTGGCTAGCTTGCTGGCGTGGGGCCAGGCTGGCAAAAGCCAGCCGGATCCAGCTGTGGGGGCTCAGCATTCTGCCGTGCTCGAATTAAAATCCGTGCTGGAATTGCCGGCTGACACCGAGATAACAACCGTCGTCAACGCTGTGGCAACCGTCGTTAATCAGGTCAATCTGATCGCTCTGCCGGGCATGGTGGCTGCAGTGTTGAGCGGGCGAATTTTAAGCTGCGCGTTACCCATGCAGGATCAGATCCGACTGGAAGGCAAAAAGCCGGTGGCCATCCGTGCTGAGGCTAATGACGGTGAGGACAGCGGTACCACGGATCCGGAATTATTCGTTTTGAGCGGGCGCTATGCGACAGCCGATAGCGACGCGCTGAAAGAGCACGCCAAACAATTCAAACGAGCCATTCAGGACTGCATCAGTCGCTATACGACATCTGACGCGCGCCGCATAGCCGATGAGATTCAGGGGGTTATAAAATCGTTCGAGGGCAAGGTCAGTTCTTCCATGCTGCTTTTGGGCCATTGGCTATGCATTGTCATTCGGCGAGGAAAAGGGCGCGGTAAGCGATTCCAGCCCCTGGCAAAGTCCAGCGTTTCCACGTATTTCGGCACTCTGAATATGCCGTTTCTGGAATTGGCATTTGATGTCGACTTGTTATCACTGGATGAGGACGAGATCACCGATCTGTACCGCAGCATGCTGGAGTTCAAACGCATCCGGGATAATCAGATCGGTTATCTGGGCGACCGACTGTACAGTTTTCATCGGGTCGCCCGTAAGGCCGGGGTAACGGATCCCGATTGGGCTGAATTATCACTGGGCGATGAACAGCGACGGGTTCGGCCAGGATTAATAACCGAAACCGATTATCTGCACAGCCTGACGCTGATTAAACAGCAATACCCAAATGATGATCAGTGGTTGCTGCTGAGTTTTGTGCTGATGGCCTGCTACCGTTTTGGGCTGCGCAAAAATGAAGCCCGCTTTTTATTGCGTAAAGACTGGTGCCAGAACGAAACACAACACTGGATTCTGGTGCGCAACAATCGTTACCGCCGGTTAAAAAATGACGGCAGCCGCCGGGCAATACCGCTGTTGTTTGAACTTACCCCGCCAGAAATTGAAATATTGGATCGGGTGATGACGCGCTATGACGCCATCGCAGGACAGGATCGTAACCAGCCCATTTTGTGTGATCTGGTAAGGGGAAAAATCCAGCCAAGCCCTTTAATGGAGCTGATTTCTCCAGCCCTGATCCGGGTGATCAGAGAAGCAACCGGCAATCCCACCCTGGTGTTGCACCATGCCCGGCATGCGTTTCATAACCGCATGGCGAGTGTAATGCTGGGGATTGGCACACCGGCGGCAGATAAACTGCTGGAGGGGTTGGATGTGGAAGGGATACAGCGATGCGTGTTGGGAAATCAGCATGATCTGTCCCGCCGTTCTTCTATGGCGCTGGCACGGCTGATGGGGCATCAGCACGTCACAACCGGCATGGTGAGCTACAACCACTTGTTGCTGGATTGGGCTGATCGATTGGTTCCGGCTGTATCAACCCGGACACGAGACATACCCGGCGCATGGCAGACCGACCTGTATGAAAAATACCAGCCACCGGTTCTGAAAACGCCGCATAGCCTGAGCTTTGAGCCGCTGACGCTGCTGAACCAGTTAAAAATGCTGCGTCTGGTATCGGTTGGACGAACGTTCACACAAGCCGGTGTGGCATTGGGGTTAAATCCAGAGATGGTCACCGCAACGGAGACGGTTTTTTTTAATTCCAACCGTAAAATGTGGTTTAACAAACGCGGGGAAGATGCACGCATTACCGGTGAGGACCACCCCCATGCGTTGCTGCATTACATCAACCACGATGCCTGGACTCGAATGCTGGATAAAGCGGCTGCCGTGTCCGCTGACGTTTTGTTAGAGATAGAGTGCGCCCCCAGCCTGGATGCGCTGCCATCACTGGTCGGCCGCCAACGGCAACTGTTGATGGCCTCGCCAGAGCACTATCCGCTGGTGAAAGCCGTGCTAAGGATGTTTGAAGTGGATTCGCAGCACTACAGCGTGGCGGCCGCCAACGACAATGAAAAAATAACCCGGCAACTGACCGAGCAAGGCTTCACGGTCAAACCCATCGATAAAGCTTCATCCGCCAACACCCGATTAATACCGGATCCGTTCGAGATTATTGAAGACGGAGAATGCATCGGTACCCGCAGCCAGTATGGGGTACTGATGATCCACCGGAATGATCAGGACTGTCTGCGCAACAGCAATGAGCTGGCGGTGGCGTTTTTGAGTGTGGGGGTTTGCATCGAATATAGGAAATAAGATATTTCATATCTGAATGAGACGTAGACTGGCAGCATAAGATCAGAGATTTAGTGCTTTATCAAACCGTCCATGAAAACGGGGTAGAACCCATCCATTCGGAGACAAGATCATGTCATTACTACGCGTAGCTGGCTCACTCATGGGCCTGTTTTTTCTGGTATTCCTAACTGGCTGTGACACTTCAGATCCGACGCGTGCGCCTTCCTCCCCAGATAGAGGGGGTCTGGAGATTACCGCCAGCACGGAAACTACATTTCTGACGGTCTATAAAAGCCCAACCTGTGGGTGTTGCAAGGAGTGGATCAGTCACATAGAAAGAGCGGGCTTTACCACTGAAACACGTCATCCGGCGAATCTTGAACGCTTTAAGGATCAGCACGGCATCGCGACCAATTTGCGTTCCTGCCACACGGCCGTCTCCCCAGGGGGCTACGTGTTTGAAGGCCATATTCCGGCCCGCTACATCCAACAGTTTCTGGATAATCCTCCTGCCGATGCAATTGGCCTGAGCGTGCCCGGCATGCCGGTGGGCAGCCCCGGGATGGAAGTGGGCGATAAGTTCATACCGTATCAGGTGTTGTTATTGAAGCAAGATGGCAGCACCGAGGTATTCGCTCGTGTGGAACAGCAGACACACCAATATCAAGAAGGAACACTATGAAAGGAGTTAATGCCATTCTCCATCAAGCACGTCGACTGCACGCATCAACATGGCTTAAACATTACAACATCGTCATCTTGGGGTCATGTGTGTGACAGACATAAGCGACTAACCTCGGAGGTACCAAATGGGTAAAACTTTTTAGCCATGCACTTCCCCCTATCAGCGACAACTCAAAAAGGAGTCCGCTATGAAAATCCGTTTTTTACGCGTCCTGGTGCTTGGAACAGCCATCCTGTGGCTTGCAGGCTGCGCCAATAGCCCCTTCTATCACGGCCAAATCATGAGAGGCCAGGTAGTTCAGTCTACGGCGTCCGATGTGGTGGTATGTGTAGGTAAACGCGACGGTGCCGAACCTGGGCAGCTGTTGAGTGCGTACCGGATAGTATTTGCAGAAGGTGTTGTTGAAGAAGGGGCGTCGAACGTTCGCCGAGTGCCGGTAGGCAAGGTGAAAATTGTAAATATCATTGATGATCACTTCGCAAAAGCGCGTGTTATTGAAGGTGACATTGCAAAAAATGACATCGTAGAGCTTCAAAAATAGCGGACGAGATATAATGCATATCGCCCGGTTGTTAGTGGCATCCGCAGAGGCGCGAGTCCCTCTTATTCTGTAACTGAGCCAGCGGCCTGCAAATCAAAATCGCATTTTACTGGCGAAAAGCTTGTATCAAATCAACTTGGCCCTGGCTCGAATTGATTAATCTGTGGCGGATCATTTACAGCTATCAATTAGGTTGGTTTACAACGCAATTTTGGAGACATCAATGAATAAGATCATTACAGCGTTAGCTTTAACAACTATTTTCGCCATGCCGGCCTTTTCCTAAAGCGGACATACCCCCAGTAAGCCCGATACGCAGGCAGGTGGCATGACGACGCAGCCCACTCAAATGCCCGACCTGCAGTCCCAAATGGAAAAAATGAAAGGTCTAATGGAGCGCATCCGATCAGAACAGAATCCTGAAGTCCGCGAAAAGCTTATGCAGGAGCACATGACAGCCATGGAGCACGGCATGCAGATGATGAGTGAGAATATGAAAAATGATTCTCAAAAAGACACAGTGAACGCGGAAAAACGTATGGACATGATGAGTGATCGCATGGACATGATGCATAAAATGATGGAACAAATGATGGGTCAGATGAAAGGTGGTATGGGTATGTCTGGTGGCCATATGTAAGCCTCCTTGCTCACTTCGCTGACATTTGCGCGAAGGCAACAAGCGCAAAAGTAAAGCAGGTACATAACTGTCATTGCACTCAATAGAAACAGGTTTTTTACATGCCGGGTTATCCAGCGTAATTTTTCATCAAAACGGAGATAAACATATGAAATTTTCTAAATTGTTTTTCAATCTGATTGTGGCAACAGCTCTGGTAATTTCTTTCCAGACTCAGGCTCAGGCGCAAACTCAACCTGCCGAAGAACCTATCATGGAACTGCTGAACAGCATGGCTGACAAGCCAGAAGATCATAAGGCGATTGCCGACTATTACCGAAAAAAGGCCGGTGAGGCGCGAGAAGAGGTCAGTCTGCATGAGAAAATGAAAGACAAATATCGCCATAGTCACGCTCAAATGAAGGGTATGGATGCCGGAAAATCCACACAAAAACATTGTGAACGTGTCATCAAGCTTCAGCAATCTGTAGCCGAAGAGTACGATGCCTTGGCTGAGTTGCATGAAAAATCCGCCAAGCAGTAAGTAATTGCTTAAGAAAAAATGCTGAGCCTGTAAATAAATCTGTGTAACTGCCCACCCCATTACAGGTGACCGTTCAGGCGGTCACCAAATTCGATAATAAAGCGATTCAATGCCGGCCTCCAATCACGGATCGGCATGGTCCATTTCTTCGAAGCCTGCTGGATCGCCAGAAAAGCCACCTTCAGTGCCGAGTCATCGCCAGGGAATAACTTTCTGCGCTTGGTCGCTTTACGAATGACACTGTTCAGCGACTCGATGGCATTAGTGGTGTAGATCACCTTGCGAATCGCCGGAGGGTATTCGAACAGCGTAATCAGATTGTCCCAGTGGCTGTTCCAGGATCGAGAGATCTGCGGGTATTGGCTGTCCCAGCGTTCGCCAAAGGCATCCAGCGCCTGCCGGGCTTCACGTTCGGTGGCAGACTGGTAGATCTGCTTCAGATCGGCCGTTACGGCCTTGTAGTCCTTCCAGGACACGTAGCGCAGCGAGTTGCGAACCATGTGCACGATACACAGTTGTATCTTGGTCTGCGGATACTCTGCAGCAATCGCATCCGGGAACCCTTTCAGGCCGTCCACACAGGCGGTAAGGATGTCCTCCAGACCAGGGTTTTTCAGTTCCGTCAGTACCGATAGCCAGAACTTCGCGCCTTCCGTTTCAGCCAGCCAAAGGCCAAGAAGCTCCTTCTGGCCTTCCATGTTGATAGCCAGAGCCAGGTACAGGGATTTGTTGATGACGCGTTTATCCTGTCGAATTTTCAGAACAATGCAGTCCAGATAGACGATAGGATAGATCGGATCCAGCGGGCGGTTCTGCCACTCGTGAATCTGCTCGATAACTCGCTCTGTCACCTTAGAGACGAGCGTGGCCGATATATCCGCGTCATACATTTCCTTGAAGGCATCCACGATATCCCGGGTGCTCAGACCCTTGGCGTAAAGTGCGAGGATTTGGTCATCCATCTGGGTCAGGCGGGACTGGCCTTTACGGACGAATTGAGGTTCGAAGGAACCGTTCCGGTCTCGCGGAGCCTATATCGATACTTCGCCGTGCTGCCCTTTCAGGCGCTTGGCTGAATAGCCGTTACGGCTATTGCCAGTGCCACGGCCTTCAGGAGCATGTTTCTCGTATCCGAGGTGCTCGTCCAGTTCGGCATTGAGGGCGGTTTCAACAGTCATTTTGATCAACTGTTGAGTAAGAGCTCCGAGATCTTTTTCAGACTTAATGTCTTTGGCCAACTCGGCGGCCATGGCTTTGAGTTTTTTCTTGGTCCAATTGCATACCCACGATGGCATCCTTTTAAAAAGGTTGCTCAGTCGTGGGCAGTTACACAATTTGGTTTACAGGCTCTTATGCTTTCAGCGAGCGGGTGCGCCATAGGTAATACACGACGGGTAATACCAACAACGTTAAAATCACAGCACTCACCATTCCGCCCACCATAGGCGCCGCAATCCGGCTAACAACTTCCGCACCTGTTCCGGAACTGAACATAATGGGCAACAATCCAGCGATAGTGGAGACCGTAGTCATCATTACGGGTCTTACACGAAGTCCCGCGCCCTGTGTCACAGCTTCGAGCAAATCTTCTTTTAATGGTTGCACTCCACGCTCACGACAGGTATCTAACAATTGGTGATATGCTTGGTTAAGATAAGTTAACATGATGATACCTATTTCCACCGTAACCCCCGCCAGTGCAATAAAACCAACCGCAACCGCGACAGAAAAATTATAGCCAAGCAGGTACATCAGCCAGATTGAACCAATTACCGCCAGTGGTAGTGTTCCCAGAATAATGGCTATTTCAGTGAAGTTACGAAAATTCATGTATAACAGAATGATAATGATGGCAAGCGTCAAAGGAACCACATAGGTCAGTTTCTCTTTGGCGCGCAGCATGTATTCGTACTGACCGGACCAGGCCACCGAGTAACCGGCCGGTAAATCCAATTGCTGCTCGACCGTTGCCATGGCCGCTTGTACATAGCTGCCCACGTCCACCCCATCGATATCTACAAAGGTCCAGCCATTCAGTCTGGCGTTCTCGCTCTTGATCGCTGGCGGGCCGTCCTCCACATAGACATTGGCCACATCGGCGAGCGCAATGCGTTGGCCGCTGGGCGTAACGATGGGCAGCAGCGCCAGCTGTTCTGGCGAGTCTCGATAGTCCTGCGGGTAGCGCAGATTGATCGGATAACGCTCCAGCCCCTCAATGGTCTGCGCCACATTCATTCCCCCAATGGCCGTGGCTATTACCTGCTGCACATCAGCAATATTGAGGCCATAGCGCGCCGCCTGTGCACGCTGAATATCCACCTTGATGTAACGCCCACCGGCCACCCTTTCGGAATACACCGAGGCTGTGCCGGGTACATCCTTGAGGATCTGCTCTAGTCGCTGCCCAATCTTCTGAATTTCTCGCAGATCCTCGCCCGCCACCTTGATGCCTACCGGCGTCTTGATACCGGTGGCCAGCATGTCGATGCGAGTCTTGATCGGCATCACCCAAGCGTTGGTTAGACCGGGGAATTTCACTAGCGCATCCAGCTCCTTCTTGAGCTTCTCCGTGGTCATGCCCTCGCGCCATTCCTCTTTGGGCTTGAGCTGAATAAAGGTCTCGATCATGGTCAGCGGAGCGGGATCCGTGGCTGTCTCGGCACGGCCGATTTTACCAAACACGGTTTTTACCTCAGGCACTGTCGCGATCAGCTTGTCGGTCTGCTGCAACAATTCCCTGGCTTTGCCTATCGAGATCCCCGGATAAGTGGTCGGCATATACATCAGATCACCTTCATCCAGATCGGGGATGAATTCACTACCAATCTTGTTAACCGGCCAGATCCCAACGAGGAAAATCACAACCGCCATGGCAAGTGTAATTTTCGGAAAACGCAATACGGTTTTCAGCAGGGGCATGTACCCGGCAATCAGTAATCGATTAACGGGATTCTTGTTTTCCGCTACCACCTTGCCTCTGATGAAATATCCCATCAAAACCGGCACCACTGTGATAGCAAGCGCCGCACTGGCTGCCATGGCATAGGTTTTGGTAAAGGCCAACGGGCTGAACATCCGGCCCTCTTGGGCTTCCAGGGTAAACACAGGTACAAAGCTCACAGTGATAATAAGCAAACTGAAAAACAGCGCCGGACCGACTTCACTGGCTGACGCCGCCACGATTTTCCAACGGTTCTCTGGCGTCAAGGGCGTACGTTCCATATGCTTATGCATGTTTTCGATCATGACAATCGCGCCATCAATCATGGCGCCTATCGCAATCGCAATACCGCCTAATGACATGATATTGGCATTGAGACCTTGCCAATACATCACGGTAAAAGCCGTGAGTATACCTAGCGGCAGACTGAAGACCGCCACCAGTGAGGACCTGACATGAAATAGGAAAATGACACAGATCAACGCCACAATGGCGAGTTCTTCGGCCAGACTTTTCCACAAACTGTCAATGGCGCGAGATATCAGCCCTGAACGATCATAAACGGTTACGATCTCCACGCCATCGGGCAAACCCGCCTTGAGTTTTTCCAGCTTGGCCTTGACCCCATCAATGGTTTTCTGGGCGTTCTCACCGAAACGCATCACCACAATACCGCCCACCACTTCACCTTCGCCGTTCAACTCGGCGATGCCACGGCGCATTTGCGGCCCCAACTCGATATCCGCCACATCCTTGAGCAACAGCGGCGTACCGTTAACATCCAACCCTAACGGAATGTTGGCCAGATCATCGATACCCTGGATGTAGCCGCTGGCGCGCACCATGTACTCGGCTTCGGCCATTTCCACCACCGAGGCGCCCACTTCCTGGTTGCCGCGCTGGATAGCCATCTGGATAAGAGACAGGGGAATACTGAAAGCACGCAGTTTTTCCGGGTTCACTTTCACTTGGTACTGCTTAACCATGCCGCCGAGCGCCGAGACTTCGGAAACACCCGGCACGGTTTGCAGCTCGTATTTCAGGAACCAGTCCTGCAGGCTGCGCAACTGACTAAGATCATGCTTGCCGGTACGGTCCACCAGGGCGTAGAGATAGGCCCAGCCAACTCCGGTAGCGTCCGGCCCCAGTTGCGGCCGGGCGCTGGGCGGTAATGTGGGCGCGACCTGAGACAGATACTCCAGCACCCGGGAACGTGCCCAGTACATATCGGTATCCTCGTCGAAAATGACATACACAAAGGAATCGCCAAAAAAGGAATAACCGCGCACGGTAACCGCACCGGGTACCGACAACATGGCAGTAGTCAGTGGATACGTGACCTGGTCCTCCACCACCTGCGGTGCCTGCCCAGGAAAACTGGTCTTAATAATGACCTGTACATCGGACAGATCGGGAATGGCGTCCACCGGGGTGTTTTTCAGCGAATAGAGACCTATCCCCACCAGCATCAAAGTAGCCAGCAGCACGAAGAAACGGTTACCGACGGACCAACGGATTATCGATTCAATCATGATTGTGCTCCTTTTGATCGTGAGCGTCGTGGTTCATGCCCTGGTGTTCGCTGTGCTCCGGCATCGACATATCACCGTGATCCATACCCTCGTGCTGACCGTTATCCATTCCTGCAGGCATGGCATCATTGCCTTGCTCATTGGGAATATGCACTTGGGTAATCTGGTATCCACCACTGTTGTTATTGGTGATCTGCACATGCAGGCGCATTCCCTGTTTGAGCGCATCCATGTCCACAGCCTCAGCGACGGTGAAATCCATGGTCATGGTGGGCCATTGCCAGTCCGGGATGGCCTCGTGCTCCAGGGTCACCATGCGGTGATCCGGCATCAGGCTGTCGATACGTGCGGCCACCCAGACTGAGCGGGAATCAGCGTCTGCCTTTACATCCATTGATTCGCCTTGCTGATCGCGCTTGGCCATGCGCTTGAAGTCCGACGTCTTGCTGGATTCCGAGTCGATCAGGAACTGAGCAGAGGTCACAATGCGTTCCCCTTCTTTGAGTCCCGACTGAATTTCCACCTGCCGTTCGCCCACACGCCCGACCTCAACGGCCACCGATTTGAATTTGCCATCACCCAGCGCCAACACCACGCGCGCCTGGCTGCCGGTACGGATCAGCGCTTCCCGCGGGATTAACAGTGCTTCAGCCCCCGCCTGGGTCTCAATGACCATCTGCGCGAACATGCCCGGCTTGAGGAAGTCGTCCGGGTTGTCGAAATGCACCCGGATTTGCGCGGTACGTGTCTTGGCATTCAAAGACGGATAGACATAGTCCACCTGGCCCAACCAATCCCGACCGGGCAGGTAATCGAGCCGCATCCGCACCTGGTCGCCGGTCTTGACCAGGCTTGCCTGTCGTTCGAACACCTCACCGATCACCCAGATATGTTTTAGCTGGCCGATGCTCATCAGACTCAAGCCAGGCTTGACGAACATGCCCTCACGCACCGCGAGATTGTCCAGTACCCCGGACTGCGGCGCGGCAACGGTGATGGTCTGGCTGACCTTGCGGGTTTTACGCAGCCGGTCGATATCTGCCCGCGGCACCTGCAATGCCAATAACCGTTCCACGGCAGCGCCGATCAACACCGGATTGTCGCGTTTCAACGCCAACAACAATTCCTCCTGGGCGTTGACCAGGGTGGGTGAATAGAGGGCGTACAGGGGGTCGCCCTGTCTGACCGGATCCCCGGCGGCCTTGACATGGAGCTTCTCGATCCAGCCTTCCACGCGCGGGCTGATATACACCAGCCGGTTCTCATCGTATTGCACGTAACCGACGGTTTTGACATCCAGATCCAGAGACCCGGACCCAACCGTGGCGGTGCGCACGCCGAGATTGTTGACGACCTCGGGCGATATCTTGACGGTGCCGGCTTCATCCTCTCCGGCGGATTTCTCGTACACAGGGATCAGATCCATGCCCATGGGCGATTTGCCAGGCTTGTCGCGCTTGTAGTTGGGATCCATGGGCGCCACCCAGTAAAGTGGCTTGCGTTCACTGCCGGTTGCTGTCATATCCCCCTCATCGGGGTTGCCGAGCAGCCAGACGCCGGATGCGCCGAGCAGCGCGCCGACGGCCGTGCCCAGCAAGGTTTTGGTGAATGTATTCATGTTGAACCCCTTTAAAACGGTTTCGCCGTCCGTGCATCGTCGAACGACGCCTCGGCGAGCAGGTAATTGATTTGGGCGATGGTCTTCTGCCGATCCACGGCAATGGCGAGCGCGTCGACCTTGGCATTCAATTCGGCAATGCGGGCACGCACGGCTTCGGCGAAGTCGCCGTCGTCGTTGTTGTAGGCGGTCAGCGAAGCTTCTGCCTGCTCAGCCATTTGCGGCAGCAGCTGATCGGCGTATAACGCCTGGCGTTCATCGAGACGCGCCAGTTGCACGCTCGCGGTTTCCAGTTCCGCCATCAGCCGACGACCAAGCAAGTGCTTTTCGGTTTTGATGGCCTCGGTTCGATTGACGGCGGCGCTGACTTCCTTGTCCTGCCGGTTACCGGTGAAAATGGGCAGGTCGAAGTTCACGCCTATGGAGAGCAGATCCGCCCGGTCGCGCCCCATGGGATCGTTGTCGCGATAGCCGTATTGGGCGGTCAGGCCCCATTCGGGCTTGTATTTCTGCTTGGCCAGATCAACACCGGTTTGCGTGGCATCGATACGCTGATCCAGCGCCCGCAACGCGGGATGATGACGGATCCATTCGTAGCGCGTATGCTCGTTGGCGTACTCAATGGTCGGTGCCGACAACGGCCTGGAAAGAGACAGTGTCGGTAGTACCGGAGCCAGAGGGACAGCGGCAGGCGCGCCGATCCATTCGGACAGGCGCTTCTGTGCGGCTTGCTGTTGCTGCCTGAGCACCGTCAGGCGATCGGACAGTCGTGTCAGTTCTAGTTGTGCGCGGATCACGTCCTGCTGGCGCGCCCGGCCCAATGCCGAAGAATAACTGGCCTCGGCGACATCCACCAGTTGCTCAAACAGTGCGCGATCCTGTTCGATCAGCCGGATACTCTCCTGCGCCTTGAAGACCTCCAGCCACAACTGGCTGACCGTAGCGCCTACCTTGGCCCGACGATCCAGCCTTAGTAAGGGATGCTGCTCGGCTAGCTGCTGCTTTTGTCGGCGGGTGAGCGACAGACTGTCACCCCGGGGAAACATTTGGCTGATCCCCACCGACAACTGAGTCATGCCTTCCTGATTGATGTCAAAAGAATCAACAGGGAAATTGCCGGCCATCAGGCTCATTCGGGGATCCGGCAAAGTCGCCGCGGCAGTCGCTTCGTCGGTAAGGGCCTGCTGAGTGTACTGGCTACCGGTGAGCCAGGGATCGGTATCTATGGCGAGGGTTATCGCCTCGTCCAGCGTCAGGGTCTCGGGAAGGGATTGCGCAAAGGCTATGACACTGCCTATACCGAGCGGCAGGATAAAAAGCATGGTGACGAATATTTTCATGGCTGCGCTTCCGGTTGTTGGAGTGGCTGAACCTGTTGAGCCGCGCTCTCGACACTGGCAAACACTTCAGTGCTGCCGTCTTTTTTCATCAGCAGAACCCGGTATGGCATGAACTTGTCACCCACCTCCATACCCGGACTGCCAACGGGCATGGCGGGCACTGTCAGCCCAATCCCGTCGGCTGGCGGATTAGCCAGAAACTGATGAATATAGCGGGCCGGGATATGCCCCTCAAAGGCATAGCCTTGTGACGACACCGCTGTGTGGCAGGAACGCAGGTTGTTTGCGATTCGATAGCGATCCTTGATGGCGTCCAGATTAGCCGGGTGTTCGACACTGGCCTCAAAGCCCTCGGCTTCAAGGTGATCTATCCATTTTTTACAGCAGCCACAGGTAGGGCTTTTGTAGACGGTAAGCGTTTCAACTGCACCAGCGGATGGGTCAGATGTTTTTGGGTTTTTAGGCCCATCATTACAGGCCGCGATCAAGGGCAGCGTCAACAGCCCCAACACCAAGCCCGTTAATTTAAATCGATACATAGTTGCCTCCGAAGACAATTGAATATTTGCCGCTAATGGTGCCCGGCGTCATCGGCGTCGCGCGCGGTCAGGATCTGGTATTGCTGCGGCGACAACTCGGGTAGGCGCTGCAGGAACGCCACCATGTTCCAGATGCGCTGATCGTCATGACCCGGCCCCCAGGCCGGCATCCCGGAAGCCTTGATGCCATGTTTAATAATCCAGAATTGTCGCTTAATGGCCTCGTCATCATTATCAGTGTCACCGGCATGCTCATGCCCATGCCTATCACCCGTCAGTGTTAGATTGGGCGGCGCGGGATACAGCCCCAGGGTAAAATCACTTTCGGTCTTGCCCGGTTTGAGATGGCAGCCGGCACACATGTCGTTGTAGTCGGCGCCACCTGCCAGCAGCCGCTCGGACGAATTCAGGTCGGTCGGCACCTCGATGTCGTTTGATGCGCGGGCGATGGATCGCTCGCGCAGAGTTTCCAGCGCCCAATAAGTCAAGTCGTTGTGATGGTCATCGGCTCCCATCGGATAGAGACCCGAATAGAGGAACCCCACACCGGTCACCGCCGCCACGCCTGCCGCAACGGCGAGGCATTTAAAGCAGGATAAAAACTTAAAGGACGTCATGTTATCTCCTCAGGAATGGCTACCCGTTATTTTTTGTGCTGGTGTTTGGCCGGCTTTTTTTCATCGGATTTTTCGTCATGGTTACCGTGATCGGTATGGCCTTTGTCCCCATGAGCTTCATGCGATCCTTCTTCATCCTTGTGCATGGCCTTCATGCATTTTTTCATCATGGCCTGCATAACCGGATCTTTCATGTCCATTTTGGAATGATCCATGTCTTTCATGGCCGCACAGTCCGGCGCCTGCGCCTCCTTCATGTGCTCCTTGGGATCGTGGGCCTGGGCTGACAGGGCAAGCAATAATGCCGGCAGGGCGACGAAATAGCTGAGTGATTGGCGTTTCATAATGTGACTCCTAGGTTGTGTTAAAAACGGTTCCGATATTAACTAATCTCCCCTGTCAGCCAGATGACCCGTAGATTGCAAAAATGTCATCTTGGTATGATCTTACTGTGGGGAATGACCCGCTAGACTGATATAAAAACGTGATAAGCGGGGTATTTATGCGACTACTGTTGGTCGAGGATGAAATCAAGACTGGCGACTATTTGCGGCAGGGGTTGAGCGAAGCCGGTTTTCAAGTGTCCCTGGCTCGCAACGGTCTCGATGGCCACCATCTGGCGATGACCGAGTCTTTCGACCTGATTGTGCTGGATGTCATGCTGCCCGACGTGGATGGCTGGCGCATTGTGCAGTCGCTGCGCGAGGCAGGACGCCAGACGCCGGTGTTGTTTCTTACCGCTCGTGACAGCGTGGATGATCGTGTCAAAGGATTGGAGCTGGGCGCCGATGATTATCTGGTAAAGCCCTTCGCCTTTGCCGAGTTGCTGGCACGAGTGCGCACCCTGTTGCGCCGAGGCTCGGCACCGCCCCTGTCGGACCAGCTCAGAATAGCGGATCTCACCCTGGATCTGCCGAGGCACCGGGTCACGCGCGCCGGCCGAAAAATCAATCTCAGCCACAAGGAATTCTGCCTGCTGGAGCTGCTGGTGCGCCGTCAGGGTGAGGTGTTGCCACGTTCGCTGATCGCCTCGCAGGTATGGGGCATGAATTTTGATTCCGACACCAATGTGATCGACGTAGCCATCCGTCGCCTGCGCACTAAAATTGACGATGACTTCGAGCCCAGGCTCTCGTCACTACTCCATTTTTAGAGGTAATTGAACCTCAAACGTGGTTGCCTCCGTTGTGGAGAACGCTCTGATCTTCCCGCCGTGGGCTTCGATAATCGATTTCGTGATGGCCAAGCCCAGCCCGGCACCTTCGCTGCTACGTTGGCGGGATGCGTCGAGCCTGTAGAATCGTTCAAAAATATGATTCAAATGCTCTTCAGGTATAGGTGGCCCTGGGTTCTGTATGCGGATTCTTACGTTACCGGAGTTCACTTGAAGGGTTGTGGTTACGCTCTGCCCCTCTGGCGTATGCCGGACTGCATTGGACAGCAAGTTACTCAAGGCGCGACGGATCATTAGTCGGTCGCCAAGGACATGAACTTGCTCTCCGGTATTTTCTAACAGCACCTCCCGCTCTTCTGCCCAGGCGCTGAAATAATCGAACAGGTTTCTCAGCTCTGCCTGAAGATCGATATCGACCAGTTCCGGTTTCAGCAGCTGATTATCAGCCTGAGCCAGAAAAAGCATGTCACCGACCATCTTGGCCATGCGATCATATTCTTCGAGGTTTGAATACAGCACTTCCCGGTACTGCTCCACGCTGCGCGCCTGGGTTAGCGCTACCTCAGTATGGGTTCTCAAATTGG